>NZ_CP051680.1:6010000-7210000 GCF_012849095.1 Cohnella herbarum | reverse complement strand
CTTGAGGCGACCATCTCGCCACTTGTCCGTTCGGTTGCTTGATTCCCGGCAGCGGGGCGATCTTCCAATGACCGGTTATTTCCGGCGCGGCGACGAGCAACTGCACGTAAGTGTTGAAGTCCGCAACCCCGATCGGAATGTCCCCATCGCGGAAATGCTGGAAGAACGCGGGAATATCGATCGGCAAATTGTACTTGTCGAATAATTCCGTCCATCGCTTGAAAGCTTCCATGCCTTGATCGCTTGTCAACGTGCTCGTAAGTCCGTCCGCGGAATAAGGCTCCGCGCCGTTCTGGAAAAACAAAGTCGAGAAGTCGGCTTTCGGATAGTTCATCGTCATCCCGTTCTCTTGGAGCGTCGGAAGCATATCGAAGACGTCTTCCCATGTGTCCGGCACCTTCAGGTTCAAGCTCTCCAGAATATCCGTGCGGTAGAACAGCATCTGGAAGTTCTGTACCTCCGGTAACCCGTACACACCGCCGTCATAGCTCATCGCGCGACGTACGCCCGGGATGAACCTGTCGAATACTTCTTCGAAGTCGGGATAGCCGGACAAATCTTCTACCGCGTTCCTCATCGCATAATCCACCGGCGTGGCTTCGCCAATCCCTAACGCGACATCCGGCACTTCCCCAGCCGCGTTCCCGAGAATGAGCATATTCGGGTTCGGCATGAGATTCACGTTGACTTCGATTCCCGTCTTCGGGGTGAAATCCTGATTGATCATCTCGCGTAACAGATCCGCGTAATCGCGTCCGCGCTGCACCCAGATCGTCAAAGCTTCATCGCGATTATGCTTGCGCATATCGTAATCCTTCACGAAGGAACGGCTGAAATCGACAATCGAATATGGAATGCGCGATAGCCCCGTCGGTTCTTTTAATCCCGTCTCGGTACCCGGAGTACGCAGAATGATGTAATCCAGAAGCAGCGGCTGCTGCGTCAGCGTCGTCATCCACGTTCCGATATTGCCTTGAATCGTCGAGAAATCGTTAATCTTGTTCGGAATCTCGTCCACGTCGTTCCTCATCTTCACGAGGAGATCCAGCGCGTTAAGCAGCGCCTCCGAGATATCCGAATTTTTACCGTTCATATCGTTAAGGTAGTCCCTAATCATCGTCATTTGTTGGACGAAGCCATCCATCTTCCTCTCGATGTCCGGATCGAATTTCTTCATATCCCAAGTCCGCTTCTCGTCCATGTTGCCATCGAAGGCTTTAATGCTGTAATTGCCCGTTATGAGCCGAATGTTGCGGTCGAAGGTGGACAAATCCGTTAACACGTCCGTCAACGCCAGCTTAACCGGTTGCAGCGGGGAGGAATCCGCCGTCATGCGCAGCTTGTGCGCGCCTTCGGTCAGGTAAAAGCGATAAGGCTTGCCCTCCTGATCCACTAAAGTCTCGATCGTGAACTCCCTATTGAATTCGATCGGATACCGCAACAACTCCCGGAAAGGCGTCTCTCCGTCGATTTCGATCGTTCGATAAGCTTTGAAGCCGTTCCGATAGTTCTGGTACGCTTTCAGATCGATTTCATACCAGCCGTCTTTCGGCACCGTCAGTTCCCATTCGACCCACTCGCCCGGCAGGCGCCATCTCTGGCCGCCAAGCGTGTTATACGTGATGTATCCCTTAGGTTCAGGAGAGACGTAAGGTTCGTTCCAGTGTTCCGTTTGGATCATTAAGCTGGACTTTCGTTGAAAATGTTCCGCTTCCGTTAGCGAGTACCATTCCGCTTCGTCTTTGAACTCAGGATGGGCTGCCGCATACTCGGCATATGTCTTCAACCTTTGCTTCGGGAGGAACTTTATCTCCCTCAGCGCGACCGACTCCTTGTTGCCGACCATCCGCAGCTTGTGCTCACCCTGCTCAAGCCGGTATAACAAGGGCTCCGAGGAAACGGAAAAGTCGGAAACCGCCTTCGTCGACCAGTCTACGAGCTCCGTCTGTTGCGGACGTATTTCCATGCCGATCTCGTTGCGGTCGTACGGATACTTGGCGTCTTTCCAATTCCGCTGCAGCTCTATCCGTTCCGACTCCAAGAACGGGTAGGAGCCGTCGATCTCGATTCCCAGAATGACCGATCCTTTGCCGCTTGCCAGCGGTTTGTAATCGAGATGCAGTTCATACCAGCCCGAGCTGGGCACCCTGAAAGTCCATTCCACCCATCCTTCTTCGTTTAGCCAATGCAGGGCCGACCCGTCCGCATCGTTGATGATCTCGAGTTTGGCTTCCGCTCCCGATTCTCCATACTCGGCTGCTTGGATCCCGATCTGCTGTCCCGTACCGCCGGATTCGGCGTCCTCAGAGTGTTCCTGCATGAGCTTGGCGTAAGGAATCTTCTCTTCCCTGTCCTCATAGGACAACAAGTCCGAGGTCGTTACGCCGGAAGCGTAAATAGCCGTTTTCCCGCCATTGATCCAGCGATAACCGCCGAACAGGACGGCTGCGATCAAGACGAGTCGCAAGATGACGCGGAGGGTAGCGCGAGGCAGCTTCATCCTTGTCATCCTTCATCTCCTCCGACCTTAAGCGATACGCCCGTGTTCTCATCGAAGAAGTGCAGCTTGCCCATATTGAAACCGATTGCAGGTTTGTCGTCCTTGCTATACGTAATACCCGGATCCGTCCTGGCAATGATCTTGGATTCACCTACCGTCAAGTAGACGTAACTATCCGCTCCCGTCACTTCGGTCATCTGAACAATGCCTGACGCATATCCGTCCTCTTCGTCCTGCTGTTCCGGCTTGAGCAAGACATGCTCAGGACGGACGCCAAGCAACACGTTGCGAACCGATCTGTTCAATTTCTCGAATTGAAAATCATATTGTCTTGGCAGCAGCAACTTCATCCGCTTGTTGTTGAAATAGAACCGTCCTTCCTCAAGCGTGACGATGCCTTGGACGAAGTTCATTTGCGGAGACCCGATAAAACCCGCCACGAACAGATTCGCCGGTTCATCGTAGAGCTGTCGCGGAGGGGCGACCTGTTGGATGATCCCGTCTTTCATGACGACGATGCGCGTTCCCATCGTCATCGCCTCTACTTGGTCATGCGTGACATAGACCATCGTCCGCTTCAGATCGGCTTGAAGCTTGATGATCTCCGCGCGGGTTTGCGCTCTCAGCTTGGCATCCAGGTTCGACAGCGGCTCGTCCATGAGGAACACTTGCGGTTCGCGCGCGATCGCTCGGCCGAGGGCAACGCGCTGCTTCTGCCCTCCGGACAACTGGCTCGGCTTGCGGTCGAGCAGGTGGGAAATCTCTAATATTTTCGCGACGCGGTTCACCCTAAGCTCGATATCGTATTTCGCCGTCTTGCGAAGCTTCAGTCCGAGCGCGATATTCTCATACACCGTCAGATTCGGATACAGCGCGTAGTTCTGGAACACCATCGCGATATCCCGATCCTTCGGCGACACGTAATTCACGAATTTATCGTCGATGTACAGTTCCCCGTCGCTGATTTCCTCAAGTCCCGCCAGCATGCGCAACGTCGTCGACTTTCCGCAGCCGGAAGGACCGACGAGCACAAGGAATTCTCCTTCTTCAATGGACAGGTGGAAGTCGTTTACGGCCGGGCGCGACTCTCCTTTATAGTGTTTGGACACATGATTGAACGTGATGCTTCCCACCTCTGTTCACCCCTCGCGATTACTGTGGTTACACTTGCTTTCATTCATGTTACCGTACACGCGCTTGGGCAAAACAGGAGTGAAACTTGGCTTTTGCAGTCTATACTTAGCCTATTGCCGAGTACCGTTTTCCGGATTTGTCTGCCGGATTGTCTTGTGACTCTCTCATCCATGAGCTAAGATAGGGTTAATATCGCCTTTCCCGGGAGATAACCCTATGAATCCATGGCATGAGAAGATTGCTCTTAAAACGAATCATCCGCTTAAAATCATAGTCAGCTCCCTAGAGGAAGGTTTTCCGACGCATTGGCACCAAGAGATCGAGATTATCTATGTCCTGGACGGGCACATGCAGATCGGGATCAACGATGTCCTCTATTCCTTGAGCACCGGCGATCTTTTGTTCGTCGGCTCCTGCGAGCTGCACCATTACTTGCCCAATCCGCTCGGCTGCCGCAAAATCATCCTCCAACTCGGCAAACCGATTTTCGACGCCTACTCGGATCTCGTTTTCGGACACCGGTTCGTGATGCCGCATTTAATAGCAGGCTCCGAAATCTCTATCGATTCGGGAGAGAGTTTGCATGGAATCATAGAACGGCACATCGTCGCGTTATATCAAGAATGGGAAACGAGAGAGGCCGGGCACGAACTCGTGACCAAAGCCCGAATTAACGATATCGCCGCCTTCATGATCAGACATCTCCCGATGGAAGCCTATAGCTTGCAAGAAAGGACGAAACGCCTCGAACAGTTGGAACGACTGGACAACGTCTTAAAATACATCGAAAGCGACTACGGTTCGGAAATTACGCTGCAGAGCGCCGCCGAAGTCGCGGGGTTCAGCGTCACTTATTTCTCCAGATTCTTTAAGGAAGCCACCGGTTCCACCTTCGTCGAATACGTCAATTCGTTCCGCGCGAACATCGCCATGCTCCTGCTGACGAACAACGAGGAATCCGTAACCGAAATCGCCTACCGGTCGGGCTTTAACAGCATCGAAACCTTCAACCGGGTGTTCAAAAAAGTAAACGGCTGCACGCCTACCGCTATCCGCAGCAAAAAATGACGACTCTTTCTCAACCCCTGACAAGAAATGTCGGGGGTTTTTTTCTATATTTAAGATATGGCTTTGTTAAAGCGGTTACATTTAGCTCTGAAAGAGGGGGACTAAGGATGAATGCAACGAACGATATCGCGATCTACCGGAATCCCGACATCAATGTCGAAGCGCGAGTGAACGACCTTCTGGGCAGAATGACGTTCGGCGAGAAGGTGCGCCAGCTCGAACGATATTGGGGCGCTACATTCATGAGCGGGATGTATTCAAGCATGGATAACAAGCCAGTCAGCGACGCGAGGATTCAGTGGGATAAAGTGATGAGCAGAATAGGTGACGACGGAGTCGGCTGCATCTATGGTTTATTCGGCGCTCCCAAGGTGTATAATCAGTTGCAGCAATACGCCATTGAGCAGACCCGCCTCGGCATCCCTATCCTGTTCTGCGAAGATAAGCACATAGACCGGGTTGTCGATATCGGAACAATTAGCATAAAAAGCTTGGATATTGCCGTAAGTCGCGTGCTGAACCAAAAAATCAAGTTGGGGCTATTCGAGAAACCTTATGTGGAGTGAGTTTGTACTGATGTGCGGATAGGGAGGTGGTTATAACGGGGCCATCCAAAAAAACCATTTTACTTGGCTGCATACTAAGAATTTATTTTTTTCAAAATGCTTTCAGCCCACTGAGGAAGGGATTTCGATTGCGAGGTTATTGAACCATTGTTTACACTCAGAATAACCTCACCTTCTGTATGACTGTTATCAATAACGATTAAATTGTCGATCAAGTGGATGTGAGACAGTAAATTTTGAAGAGATGTTTGATGCCGTCTTACGATGTCTTCGGTCGGAATATGATGCCCGCCATTTTCTACTCGGATTGCTACCCTCTTGATATTCAAACGATAATCTCCTAGCCCTACATAAAACATTGTAACTTCGAACCCATTTGCCTTTGCATCGCGCATAAGGCGGATCGCATTTCCTCCAGCGAGTGTTGTTTCGACTGAAAAATCACGTCTGTTATGAATACAATCTCTAGCCAGTTTAATAGCTTCTTTCCCTGCGGATACTTTTCGACTTTCAGGATGAACCGAATCTATCCCACGAGCAAGAGCATCGGGATCGATGTTAACACTGATTCCAAGCCGATCAATGATCAAGTTTCTAATCGTACTTTTGCCGCTTCCGTTATTTCCGGCAAAGACGTACATGATCGGTACTAGTTCATGCATGAGGGACCTCCTCATCGGAAACGGGAACAATGGTTCCGTTGTAGTATTCTTTTACGATTTGACCGTCTTTCGTCTTATAAACAATATAAGTTTCGTTGGCTTTAGCATCCAACTTTGCGCGATCACCTGTGAGTTTTATTAGCTTTTGAAGATCTTTGATTTGATTCAAGCGACTCACCATCCCGTTACGTCAATCTCTACTTTGATTCTAATTATAACACAACTAACCGAAGAACCGCCTAAAAGGCTGCCCCTTAACCAACTTAAGGAGCAGCCTATTCCGCTTACTTCACCGCCACGATTCCGTTGCCGATGAAGTCGAATCTATTGACGTTAAACAGCCACCCGTCGCCGCCGTTAAACGCGAAGTAAATATCGTGCAAACCCGTCGGCGCGGCCTTGATCTCCCCTGCTACGTCGACCCACTTCTGCCAATCGCCCGTAACGGGGATTTCGAGCGTAGCGAGGAGCTTTCCGGTCGGGGAATCCGTCCTCATCTCGATCGTACCTCCGCTCCCTGCGGAGGATACCCTTGCTTGGATGCCGGTGATGTTCGCGAGATTCATTTTCTTATACGCGATCCAACTGGCGTTCTCGATAAAGCCCAAGTTGCGCCCAGCTCCAACGTCGGACGTATCTTCCGTCTGCAGCTTACCTCCGCTGGAATCCTCGTAATACTCCGCTTGGCGGTCCTTGGACAACACGACGATCGTTGAAGAGCCCATAAGCGGCGCAGCATCGTTGGTGCCATTGTCCGTGTAGCTGGCGGTAATGTAGTAAAACGTGTTTTCGATGCTCGTATCGCTCGTCGTCGTCTGGAACGAACCGGTACATCCCGTCCGGGTGGCACCCGGATGCGAATGCTCATCGTGCCCTAGAGCCGGCGTCACCTGCACCTTCGAGCAATCGATGGACTTATCCTCCGCATCGATTACCTTGACCGTATAGGCGATCGTGTCTCCCCAAGCGAAGAAACCCCGCTCTGCCGGAGCCGTAATCGTGACAACCGGAGCGCGATTGCCTACGGTAATCGGAATGATTACCGATGTCGCGTTGTCCTTCCTATCCGTGACGGTGACTTTCGCGTTATAGTTGCCGTTCTTGTCGTAGATGAAGCTCGGATTCGCTTCGGCAGAATCGACTTTGCCGTCGCCGTCGAAATCCCAGGCATAGGTCATCGGGTCGCCGGCCGTATCGACCGTTCCGTCCGTGCTGAACTTGACCGCCAGCGGCGCGAGTCCGTTCGTCGCGTCGGCGACGGCTTTGGCATTAGGCGCTTGGTTGCCGGCCGCTCCGTTATAGGCGACTTTGGAAATTTTGCCGTCGGATCCTCCGGTTCCGTATTCGATGACGTACAAGTTCCCATCCGGACCGATCTTCCCGTAGATAGGGTGATCGAACTTGAGGTTCGTCAGGAAAGGGTTGATCTTCAGCAGTTCACCTTTCTCGTCGAACCGGACTTCCTTGAACCATTGCCGCGAGAAGTCGAATATAATCAGCGACTTATCCAAATACGCAGGCAGCTTAAACACGTTGGCGTTATTCTCATCATATCGATAAACCGCGGCCGCGGCGGCCGTCCTTCCCGTGCCGTCCGTCATTTCCGGATATTCGGCGCTAGGTCCGTATGGATAATAGATCATTGCGCTCTGCGCCGGCGGCAGGTCCTTGCCCCCGGTATTATTCGGAGAATCGTTCTTAGGCGCGGAAGCATCGAACAGTTCGCCAATGGAATGCGTGACGAAATCATAATCCATGTACGGCTTATTGTCGGCGATAAAATGAGGCCAGCCGTAATTGCCCGCGACGACCGCTTTGTTAATCTCGTCGTATCCCTTCGGTCCCCGGGCTACGTTGTTCGCTCCCGCATCCGGCCCGACATCGCCCCAATACAGCGTATTGTCGTAAGGACTAATCGCCATTCGGAACGGATTCCGCGTCCCCATGACGTAAATTTCCGGTTTGCCCGAACCGTCCGTAAACAAGTTCCCTTTCGGAATCGAGTAAGTTCCGTCCTTCTCCGGTTTGATTCTGATTATTTTCCCGCGTAAATCGTTCTTGTTACCCGCGGTAAGCTGGGCATCCCAAGCGGATCTCCCCGGCGTCTCGTCGATCGGCGCGTAACCGTCCGAAGCGAACGGGTTCGTGTTGTCCCCGGTGGACAGATAGAGATTGCCGTCCGAACCGAATTCGAGGTCTCCGCCATGGTGACAGCATTCTTCTCGCTGATTCGGTACCCGGAGCACGACTTTCTCCGTTGCCAGATCGATCGTGTCCCCTTTCGCCTCGAATCGCGAGATTCGATCCTCGTTATCCGATCCTACCGGAGAATAATATAGATAAATCCAGTTATTATTCTCGAAATCGGGATCCAACGCAATACCTAGCAACCCTTGCTCGTTCCCGTCGACGACCTTCAAAGTGGCGGCGATCGTAGCCAACTCCGTCTTCGGAGAGTACACTTTCACTTTGCCGTCGATCTCGATGAAGAACATCCGGCCATCCGGGGCGAAGTCGAGCCCCATAGGCGCTTGAAGGTTCGTCATCAGTTCCTGCTTCTTATAGTTCGTGTCGTTGTATACGGTAGCCGAGCAATCTCCGTCCGCCTTGCCTGCTGCCCATTGGATGCCTCCGAGAATATGCCGGAGAAAACTCGGATCGTTCTCGTAGCTTTCCTTGGCGTGTCCGAGCCCCGTATACCAAGACCTGCCGCCGTCGTACTTCTGGCACCAGGCAATCGGATGGTCGTTGCCCATTTTGCCTCCCTTGTACGATTTCTCGTCGGCCGTAGCGAGCACGTGCACCTTGCCCCTCGGATTCGCAAGAAAGTTATACCATTCTTCCGAGCGCTGCCACACGGATGGAAGCCCCACGGTTGACGGATGGACTTTGTCCGCCACTTTGACCGTGCCCGGAGCGAACTCCGGGTGATCCGTGAACATGCCTCCTACCAGGTTCATATACCATGCCCAAGAATGCAGCGTATCGGAAGCAGAATGAATGCCGACGTAACCGTTCTCTTCTTGAATATACGCTTGGAAAGCCGCTTGCTGCTCCTCGTTCAGAATTTCCCCCGTCGTGTTCAAGAAGATCACCGCCGCGTATTGCCCGAGATTGGCCGCGTTGAACTTCGTCGCGTCTTCCGTGGCGTCGACCTCGAAGTTATTCTCGCCGGCAAGCTTCTTGATCGCCGCGATTCCCGGCCCGATCGAATCGTGCCTGAAAGCTTGAGTCTTGGTGAACAGCAGCACTTTGTATTTCTCCGGCGCGGCTACCGGTTTGGCGTCCACGCTCACGTTCTTGCTCCTATTTCCGTCCTCGCCCCCATTCCCTGTTTTCTTCTCGGGATTTATGAGGTAGTAACCTCCGCCAATCAGTAGGATAACGGCAAACGCGAGTGCTCCTAATAGCCATTTGGTTCGTCTCGGCATAGTCTAGTCTCCTCGAATTAGGAAGGACATCCGATCAGTCCATGAACGGGCTGACGGTCATGCTCTCAATACGGATGTTGCCGTTGCCGCCCGCGAACCGAATCGCGTTGTCGCTTCCTGGCCGTAACCTAACGGTGATGCTGGCACGACCTGAGAAATCCGAATCGCTGCCCGAAGATGGAGCATTAAGCAAAGAGTGGTCTTCGCCGTTAACCGTCAAATGCAGTTTGGCAAGGCGCTCCGCCGTCGCATAACGAATATAGAGGGCGGCTCTCCCTCCCCGATCGCCATCGATCTGATCGAACTGGCAATAAGAGCCGTCTTGATGCACTCGGGCGACCCTCGCATTTCCTCGAACGACCGTCTCCAACGTTGCCCCTCCGCCAACGGCGCTATTTTCCGCGGAGTAGGTTTTCTGATGCGGATTGGGAGCAGGCGCCGGCGCTACCGGAGGGACGCCCGTCTTCGTCTGAACGACGGTCTGAATCGTTCCGTCTTCGTTGAAGTACAATCGATCGATACATACGCTTCTTAAGTTGCCTTGATTCGAGATCGCTTGGTTATGGTAGAACATATACCATTGCCCCTTGTATTCCGCGACGGACCCATGGGAAGTCGAACAACCCGTCGGCTCTAGGAAAACGCCGCGATAAGTCCAAGGGCCAAGCGGATTGACGCTGGTGGCATATCTCATGCGGTTATGGTTATCCAGATTATCCGAGTAAGTCAAATAGTAAAGCCCGGCTCGCTTGAACACCCAAGCCGCTTCGTGGAAATCCTCGAGCCCGACCATTTCGCTCATCTCGCCCTTAATGGCCATCATGTCTTCGTTCAACTCTCCGCCCGCGCACTTGCTGCCTCCGCCATAGTACATATAGGCGCGTCCGTCATCATCCACTAGGACGCATGGATCGATCATCGCGAACCCTCCGAGGCCCGTAATATAACCTCTGTCCGTGAAGCCGCTAGCGGGATTTTGGCTGGTCGCGACCCCCATTTTCCACGTATCGTTCCATTTCGAGCCGCTTGGATGCGGATAATAGAAGTAATAGGTCCCGTTCCTATACGCGCAATCCGGCGCCCACATGAAACCGCCTTCCGGTCGGCCCCAGGCGACGTCGTCCGAACGGAGAATTTCGCCCTCGTCTATCCAGTTCACCATGTCCTCCGACGAGAACACATGATATCGGTCCATCAAATCGCAGCCTCTGGCCGGATCCATATCATGAGAAGCATAAATATACACCTTGCCGTCCTCCCAAACGTGGGCGGACGGGTCGGCGGTAAATATCGTCGTAATCGTTGGGTTCTGCGAAGTTTCCTTAAGAAAGTCCGCCGGCATGCTTTTGTTGCTCATCGGTTTGATCCTCCAATAAACGTGATAGGTGAAGCAGATCGGCTTCTATTGAAATAAGCCTACTTCAGCATAACGCGACGCCCCATGGGTCACCATGGGGCGATTTTAAACTATATAGGTGAATCAAATACACAAAGCGATGCCAACCTCATCGCGAACTTGGCTCACCCTAATTGGAACTTCTCCCAGGGGCCGATAGTCGCGCGATTGGCAATCAGAGAAGCCGCTCCCGCGTTATCCGCGCAAACGTACTGGTTGTTCGCCACTGCCCGGAGGGAGAACGTACCGTCGCCGTTCGCGACCCAAATGAACTTCTCCCAATTCCCGATTGAATCGGCTTGCGCGATCAGGTTTCCGGCTCCCGAATTCGTGGCGGAGACGAATTTGTTGTTGATCGTTGCCTTAAGCGCGATCGCTCCCCCTCCGGCATCCACGACGGTGAATTGCTCCCAACCGCCTCCGGCCGGCCGATTCGCGATCAATGCCGCCGCGCCCGCGTTTTCCGCGCAAATGAACATTCCGTTTACCGTAGCCTTGAACGTGATCGTCATTCCGATCGGAGCAGAAGTGCCGCCCCCGCCGTTATCGACGATCTTAAACGAGGAAATCGTATTGTCGTTGCCTGTAGCGGCCAGATTCGGATTGTCTGCGGTAAAAGTCCATGAAGGTCCGTCGAAAGCTCCGTCACCGTAAGCAATAACCGAAATTCCGGACGGTACCTTTATTGACGAGATACTGTCGTTCGCGATCCCGGCGGCTTGCATCTGGGAAATGCTATAATCGCCCGGAGGCAAAGAAACGCCCGTTCCGCTGTAATTGGCGTTCGGATAGAACGTCGGCTTAGCTCCCATATACGGAGCTCCGCTTCCCAACGTTCTTGGCGTCCCGTTAAACGTCGCCGTTCTCGGGCCTGCGCTCGCCGTACCCGTTAAATTCTGGTAAGAGTAACTGCCTAGCGTTTTCGCCGTTCTCTCTACGACGTAAGACGTATTCCCTGCCGTCGCGAAGTTAAATTCCGCGCTAGACGAAGTCGCCACGATCGCGTTATCCGACAACCTCCGCGCCTGTACCGGCTGCGTACCCCACGGATTCACGACCGTCGCCGTTTTACCGTACAAGCTCTTCACTCCGACGTATTTAATCTCTCCGGCTTCCTTCTCCGAGCTGACCAGAAATCCGCCGCTAGCCAGCAACGTGAATTTGCCGTTAAACGTCGTGTCGCTCGGCGCCGCCGGAAACACGCGAATCTTATCGTTATAGCTCTGAAGAAGCGACTCGTTTATCGCGTTCAGATGAACGCCCATATACTCGAATTCCCCGTTCGTGTTCGTCGTCCGCCCGTTCGGATAGTCTTGGTATCGCTGAAGCATCATTTTCATGCCGAGATACGCTTCGTCGCCGAGACCGAGCCTCGCCGCCTGAATCGGGGCCGGATCCCACACGTTATTGGAGCCGTAAGGATACGGGCGGCTATTGTAGTTATTGATCAGCATTTGCTGATCCGCCGATCCGATCCCGCTTACGTTGTACGGCCATGCTAATTCGAGGATCACGTTCTCGTTGTTGCGGTTTTGCGATAAAGGCGGGGCATGCGGAAAATATTTCGCCGGGTTGGCCGGATCGACCGGATAAGGAACGAGATTGTTCAGTATGTTTTGCCACTGCGACCGTAACGTCGCGTCCAAGCCGAGCGCTTGGCTCGTCTGGATCGTCACGGGGAACAATGCCCGAACCGCCGCTAGATCGGTAATCGCGTTCTGCACGTCCCAATGCTGCTCGTGCGCGTTCGACGAGGCCATGTAATATTTTCCGGTTCCGGTATTGTAAGAGAGCTTCCCTGCGTAAAATTTAGCCGCCTCTTTCATGAACGGGTACGCGGTACTGCTCAAATAAGCCGAGTCGTTCGTATACTTGTACTGCGCGTACATATTAAGCGCGGCTTCCGCCGCCGTGGATAGCGTATCCTGCGTATAATCGCTATTGATCGTGCCCCTTGCGTTCCCGTCCCAGCCCATCGTCTCCGGTACCCATATCCCGTCGATGCCATAGCGCGTCATCGTGTACGATTTAAGCGCGTTGAAATTACGGCTGTACAAATGATTAAACGTGTTCACCATTTCGGGATGGTTGGACGCGAGGAAAGAGTGATAGACGTCCCTCTGGTTCCAGTACCAATAGGCGTTGCTCCACTTCCCGCTGTCGTTGTCGTTCACGGCGCTGAACACTCCGTTAATAAAATGGAACGGATAATTGCCGTAAGCGCCCGCCGCGATCATGTAAGTGCTGAGGTAATAGAAATTTTCCAAGTAGTCCGCATCGCCGTTCGCGTTGGAATACTGCACGAACGATTTGCCCCAGAATTCGTGCCACCAATTTTTATAATTGGCCAACGTAGTCGGGTATCCGGTACTCTTCACGTTGTTCAGCACCGTTTTGGCTTGGTTGACCGAGTTATAGCCCGGAGCGTTAAGCCTGCTTGCGCTGGCGATCCAGATCGTATAGCTCGAGGAAGGCGTAATGTTCAACCGCACCTTCCGGGAGTCGACGGACTGGGTCGTGAAGCTTGCGCCTTCGACCGTCGCCGCAAGCGTATAGCCGAAGTTGTTCGCATCGGTCTGTCCCCGGCTTAAGCCGACTACCGTCGGTTCGGCGAAGGTCGATACGGTCCTCCACGTGTTAATGTCCGGAACATCCCCGCCGCTGAATCCGCTCACGTCCCACAGGCTCAGATCTAGGGATACGTTCGAAACGCCGGTTCGGCTGTCTTCCACATGGATGCCGATCACCTCGGAGTTCGGCGACCCCAGGATCGTGACGGTGCGGTTGGCGTCGTATTTCGTCGTGACCATCCCGTCGTACAACGAAAGCCTTTGCTGGTAAGAGCTATACCCTGTATCCAATCCCGGATTCGTGTACAGGTTCACCAGCCCTTGCGAAGCGAAACCTTCCTGCGACGCATCGACCCCGGACACTTGCATCGTAAGTCCACCCGCCGTGTTCCATACCATGGCGCCTACTCGCCCGTTACCGACGGTAAGCCCGCTCTTCGGTTCGGTTACCGGCGAATTGAAGACGATGTCGTGCTTGGACATATAGTTCGCGTAATCTACGTTCAGCAAGCCCGTTCCCGCGTTCAAGGAATGACTAGTCGGGCTGGCCGACGAGATCCCCGTTAACTGCTTGGACGTAAACCAAACGCAACAAACGAGCAATAGCGCGAGAACAACCTTTACCCTTTTGCCCATCATAACGCTGCTCATCATTAAAACCTCCCATCGGATTGGATGAATCGATTTTGGATCACGCTTACATTTATCTTTAAGTGGCTGTTGAACTCCTCCTTTCCTCGACTCCCGTAATCGGAATAACGTTACACCATCGCCTTATCGCCTCATCTCACATCATCCAATCGAACGGCATGCACGACGAACCGGGCGTCTTCATAAGCCGAAGAGCAGGTCGAGAGCGTCAGGATCGTGTCCTTGGCCGTCACCTTCACGTCGGAAGCGTGCAGCGATTTCGCTTGTACCGTATCGAGGAAAACCTGAAACTCTTCATCGGAACCGAATTCCGTTTTAATATAATCGAACGAGGAATCCGTCGTGTACGCCGAGAAAATAACCCATTTCGCATCGCCGTATATCGTATCGAATTCGATCAACGCCTTATTCTCGAAGTTCCACCTGCTCTCGTAATCGATCAATCCGGCGAACATCGTTTTGTTTTTCATATCGTGTCCGTACAAAATGGTATTTCGATTCGCTTCTCCGACCTTGTTCCGGTAATCCATGAAAATACTGCCCGCTACGTTACTCTTCCTGTTAACGTCGTTGCTCAAATAAAAATCGTTATCCTCCGCCTGTACGACGGGGTAGTCGATGCGGGTCTCGTCGATCTTGACCCATCCGACGATGTCTTCGTTCAGCTTGACCAGATCCGCGAATTTGGCATTAAACTCAAGGTTCGCAGGAATTTTCGCCGCGGCAGACGAAACTGCGACGGAAATCGGCTTCGCCTGATCCGTTGCGGGGTTCGTCTTTGGGGCGGCGCCTTGCACGATCGGCTCCTCGTAATACGCGTCGCGGATACCTTCGTACGTTTTCTTGTTCTCATAGCCGTCCCACGCGTAGACTCCGATCTTGTATAACGAGAAGAGTAGCACTACCGCCCCCGTTACAAGTAGGCTCGTTCTAACCGAGCGCTCGTTCATCCTGATCTTAATCCCGATTCTCAAGTTATCACCGCTCCATGCAAGAACGCCCCTCCGCCGCTGGCGCGGCTTCGGGAACGTTCTCTTGTCATAATGGAATTAGCAGGATTCGTTCGATATGATTTCGACGGTGAGCTACTGCTGTCTAACGAGTTTTTTTCTGGAGAGGAGCATGACCGCGGCAGCGCCGCCAGCGAGCAGTACGTACATCGTTACGCCATTGTCGCCCGTTGCGGGGTTGCTTGCGGGAGCTGCTCCATCCCCGCCGCTCGCAGCGCCCGCAGCGGATTCAAACCCGATCGCCCGGACGTTGATGTCGCCATCCGTAAATACAACGTACAGATCATGCGAACCCGTCACGCCGGTAACCGGAGCTTCGAACCATTGATACTTCTGCCAATCTCCCGTCGGCTCGTATTTGACCGTTGCGAACGGCGCGCCTTTGGGATCGTCGATCACGAAAGCGACGGAACCTGCCGCGTTCGGAGTCGCCAGCTCGATTTTCGCTTTCGCGGCGCCGTCGGCACCGAAGTCTACGCCGCTGAATTTCGCGTAGTTGCCTGCGATAATGTATCCAAGGTTCTTGTTCTCGTTATCCTCGATGCGAGGCCCGTTGCCGTCGGAAAATTTACCCGAATCGCTGTTCAGCTCCGAGTTCTCGCTCGGCGCGATCGTGCCGTAAGGATTGATTGCCGCGAACGCGAGGCTAGCGCCGCTTACTAGCATTACGACGACCATGGATAGTACGAATAACGATTTTTTCATGGATTTTTGTACACTCCTTTTAATTTGAAAAATACATGGCTTGCCTTGCTTGACAGTGTTGCGAATTCGTCCTTTCTTGCTTAACCCTGGTTGCGGCAACCCCGACCTCCGGCTTTCTCGTCGATGTCGTAGAAATACAGAGGCCTCCCTACCACCTCCTTGCCGATCCGACCAGAATGGAAGTGCTTTCATTTATTCGTTGCTAAACCGCTAAACGCCGATTACTTACGCTGAAATCCAATTTCTAGCCTATCTTATAATGTCTGGGCGATTCCCGACATGAGACGTTCTTAAATTTTCCGGTATAGGACTGTCTTCTTTGGCGGGGATACGCTTGAGGAACCAGTTACTGTCTCTCTAATCATCCGAAGCAAACAAATAAACGGACATATAGTTACTACTCGGGTCACTCTTTTTGCCTTTCTTAGCCAGATACTCTTTGTTGTCTAGGCCGAATGCACCTAGTTGGCGGAAGTATGGCGAGTGCGCCGAAAGTAGGCCAAAAATGTGCCTTGTTGGACGGAAGTATGGAGCGTGCTCCGAAAGTAGGCCAAAAATGTGCCTTGTTGGAAGGAAGTAAGGTGAGTTCGCCGAAAGTAGGCCATAGTCCGCCTAGTCCGCCTAGTCCGCCTATTTCGCTGTTTCGCAGTTTCATATATAGACGGCATTAAAGATTCTCAATAAACGAAGCGAAATCAGTCATATAGATTGCAACTGTTTTCCGAAGAGTAAACCTGGAAATCTTGTACATCTAAGTGTAAAGCATACAACTAGTTTGGGGAGTTCTTCGTTCCTCAACTGACTAAGTGCAAAACATACAACTCGTTTGGGTGAATATTTCGATTGCAGACGAAATCAAGCAATCTAAGTGCAGGTTATACATTTAGTAGGTGGAAACGGGGAATATAGGCGAAACTAAATGTACATTTTACAACTAAATTTTGAGTGGTGCGAGAATCGGCGTTAACGGATTGTTTAGTACCGTCTATATAGTTTCGCTACTTAGCTATTCGTCTATCCATCTGCACAAGGCAATGCTAATCCGCTCTGGCATCATCATTGCCAGTCAGAAAAAAAAGCGGCTAGCAGGGTAAAACCCGCTAACCGCCGCTCTTCGCGTTATTGATGGCTCGTAGGATGATTAACCGTCGGTTGAATCTCTCCCTTGAACATCTTGTTGATGTCGCTGGCTAACCGGAGATAAAAGTCCGATGATACGGCCACTCCGTCCACGTCAAGAGTTAGGAAATATTGATTGGTCGGGATCATGGAGCTGTTCTCGGCGATCTTGGCTATGGCCGTCCCTTCATCATATTCGTCGAACATGGCGATGTACCCGGTATTGATGCCCAGCGACTTCATGTTGTAGGCTTGCCTCCACATAAAGTCCCCGTGCAGCCTCGGATTCTCGTTTCGCGGACCGCCCGTCATGTTCGACCAGGCGGATCCCGGCCAGATGACCGGCTGGTAAGTGATATTCCGTTGCTGCGTATACGCGAAATCCGGAGTCCACTGATTCGTTTTGTACGCGTCCACGTCGCTTAGCCCGTTTCTGCCGAATCTTCCGACGAACCAAGGAGAGAGCATATCCAGCGAATCGTATACGCTCTGGAAACCGGGTTTGGAATCGTTGTTGCCCGTCCGCCAATACGTAGGCACCCCTCCGATTACGTAGACCCCTTGGTTCTTAAACCAATTGATCAGATCGGCATGCTCCGCCGCCGTTCCCGGACGGTCGGTGAAGCCGATTCCCCAGATGCAGACGACAATCTTACCGTTCTGCTTGGCGTATGCGGTAGACGAAGTCAGGTGCATGTTGTTCACGATGTTCGTCGTCCAATCGTGTTTGACGGCGTTCGCCCAGTTGCTTGCGTTCATTCCCGTAATGTCGTACATGACGTAAAACTTGCGATTATAAGTTTCGGCCGCGTTCTTCACCTTGACCGCTACGCTGTCGCGGTTCGTCTTCCAATTGTTCGGAACATCGCTTTCTTCTGCACCGAAACGCTGCAACGCGGCTCCGTCTATGTTGTAAGTCTGCATCCATTCGAAATGCTTGTTGACCGTCTCCTGATCGTAAGACGAGAACAGCTTCGCTTGGGTTCCGTTCCCGAAGTTGGCCAGATTCGTCGCATAGAGCTTCGAGTACTCCCGGATATCGGGATACAGCTCGAAGTTGACGTTAGAGTTAGCCGTCGGAGCGCTGCTGTTCTTGGACCAATGAATCCAGCCTCCGTTGGGAGAGCCGTCGCCTACCGCGTTGAACCAGCCTTGGTATCCCGCGAACAGCTTGCCGACGACGTCGCCGCCCGTCACGGGCGGGGCGTTGCCGAACTTAAACCAATTCAAGTTAAATAGGTTGCCCGCTCCTCCCGTAAACTTCAAGAAGAGATTGTGCACTCCCGTCGCGTTGTTCACGGAGCAGGAGGTGTTGACCCAATTCTGCCAACCGCCCGTTCCCGGTACTGCGCAGGTTCCCGCTAGAGTGCCGTTTAAGCTATCCAGCCTGACTTCGATATTCCCTCCGCTCGCGTTGTTGCTTGCGACCCTTGCCTGAAAGGATGTCGCCCCCGCACCGAAATCGACGCCGTTAAACGCGATATAATCTCCGTTATCGATGAACCCGATGTTCTGCCCGCCCTCGCTAGATGCTTCCGTCTGCGTGCCCGATTGGCTGCTGAATGCTTCCGCTTCAATCTGGTTGAACGCAGACAATCCCCCTCCGAATTTATACCAAAGAACGTTGAATAGATTGCCGGTTCCCCCCGTAAATTTCAAGAAAAGGGTATGCGTTCCGCTTGCGCTTCCATTCAGGCTGCAGGACGTGTTAGTCCAATTTTGCCAGCCTCCGGTACCCGTCACGGCGCATGTCCCGATGACGGCGCCCGTAATGCTGTCCAACCGGATCTCGATATTCCCCCCGCTTGCGTTACTTGCGACTCTGGCGGTGAAGGAGGTCGCTCCGCTGCCGAAATCCATGTTCGTATACGCGACGTAATCGCCGTTGTCGATGAATGCGACGTTCTGGCCGCCTTCGCTGGAGGACTCCAATTGGATGCCGGATTGACTGCTATACGCCGATGCAGCGTTCTGGGTGAAAGCGGATGCCGCCGAAGCAACGGAAGGCGAGAACGAGAATTGCGAGAGCAGCAACACCGCGATAAGCGAGATCATGGCGATCACGTTTCTTCTTGCTAACGGTTGATGGGTTTGCATAACTCAATACCTCCTCGGATTTTATTCTGGCCACGACAATCTTGGCTTCCCTATCGTATGGTGTAGGATCAGCTCCTCCTCTCCGGGCAACATGGGTTACGCAGTCGGACACATTTTATACGATCGGCGGAAAATTGTGTATGAGGCATTCTTATCATATCCCTAGCGATTATTATCCGATTTGG
Source organism: Cohnella herbarum (assembly GCF_012849095.1). Lineage (NCBI taxonomy): Bacteria > Bacillati > Bacillota > Bacilli > Caryophanales > Paenibacillaceae > Cohnella > Cohnella herbarum. The sequence continues at coordinate 7,190,906 of NZ_CP051680.1, read as the reverse complement.
GGATGAAAATAGAGACGCCAAGATCGCACCGTAAAGTTTGTTATTCTCTCATTGTTAATGGGGGCGGACTCCCTTACAATTACCGCGTATATTCTATTTCCTTCACAGAAAAGAGGCCATCTCATGAGCACGCCGAAACGGGTTATCCACGTCATCTCCCATACGCATTGGGACAGGGAATGGTATATGCCATACGAAGCCCACCATGTAAAGCTCATACAAACGATGGATGCGCTGCTGGACACCTTTGCTACCGATCCCGATTTCCGCAGCTTTTATTTAGACGGCCAGACCATCGTTCTAGAAGACTATTTGCAAGTGTATCCGGAAAAAAGAGAGCTGCTGCAACGATTGTGCAAGGAGGAGAAAATATCCGCCGGTCCTTGGTACGTGCTGCAAGATGAGTTCCTGACGAGCAGCGAAGCCAACGTCCGGAACCTGCAGATCGGACACCGCGATGCAGCCGCGTTCGGCCCCGTATCCAAGGTGGGGTATTTTCCCGATTCGTTCGGAAACATGGGGCAAGCTCCGCAACTGCTGAAGCAGGCTGGCATTCACAATGCCGTATTCGGACGCGGGGTCAAAGCGACCGGGTTTAACAATCAAGTAGGCGAAGGCTCGAGCCTTGAATCTCCTTTCTCGGAACTCACATGGGAGTCTCCCGACGGGTCGCAAGTGCTCGGTATCCTGTTCGCTAACTGGTACAACAATGGAATGGAAATCCCCGTCGATCCCGCGGAAGCTCGCCAATATTGGGATCATCGTATCGAGAGCGCGTCGCGGTACGCGTCGACGCCTCACTTGTTGCTCATGAACGGCTGCGATCATCAACCCGTGCAGACCAATCTCTCCGAAGCCCTTAGGGTAGCCCGGGATTTGTACCCCGAGCATGAATTCGTGCATTCCAATTTCGACGATTATATTAACGATGTCCTAGCTACTCTGCCGCCGAAGCTTAGCACGACGCGCGGTGAACTCCGCGGACAGAAAACGGACGGATGGTTCACCCTCGTGAATACCGCGTCCGCGCGGGTTCCGATTAAACAGCTCAACCAGCGAAACCAGACTCTGTTGGAGAAGGTGGCGGAACCGCTCGCTTCTCTCGCGCTTGTCGAAGGCAAGCCCTACCCTCATGCTCTGTTCAACTATTCTTGGAAAACATTAATGCAGAACCACCCTCACGACAGCATCTGCGGTTGCAGCGTCGACGAGGTGTATCGCGAGATGGAAACCCGGTTCGCTAAGAGTACCGAAGTCGCGAAAGCGATCATTCGGGAAAGCGCGCGACACTTAAGCGAACGAGTCGATACAAGCGGCTTCGAAGTTTATGGAAGCGCCGCCGCGCCGTTCGTCGCGTATAACACGAGCGGTTACAAAGGCTCCTCGGTTACGAGTTTCGATGTCGAGTTAAGTAGGAGATACTTCAAGCAAAGCGAGAACCCGGTTCGAGTCGCGGAGGAAGTCCGCCAAAGAACGACCGCGGACGGATCGTTGATTAATCATCGGGGAGAGCCCGTAGATTTCGCTTCCGAGGATTTAGGAGTGAAGTTCGGGTATGACCTGCCCGACGATAAATTCAGGCAGCCTTATATGGCAAGATTCGTACGGCTGACTTTCGAGACGGGAATCATGCCGGCAATGGGACACTTGGTATTTGCTTGGATTTCGGCTATTGGCGAGGAGCAAGCTACGGGAAGTTCGGGAGTCGCTTCTCTCGTCACGGGAGAAGCGACATTGGAGAACGCCAATTTGCGTTTATCGATCGAAGCGGATGGCGGTATGACGTTGCTAGATAAGAGGAGCGGTCAAACGTTCTTGGATCTGGGGCACTACGAGGATGCGGGCGACGTTGGCAACGAGTATATTTTCAGACAACCGGACGGCGACGTTCCCATTACGACGAAGGGCGGCAACGCTCGGATTCGCGTCGTCGAAGATGCCCCTTACCGGGCAACGATCGAGATCGTACAGGAGATGAGTATTCCCGTATCCGCGGATGAAAGGTTGGATCAAGAGGTTCGGACGATGGTTTCGATCCTCGATCGGAAATCGGGTCGCTCGGTTAAGCGGGTGCCCCTCGTTCTGACAACGAGAGTGAGCTTGGAGCGGTTAGGCAAAGGCGTCCAAGTTAGCGTATCTTACGACAATCCGGCCAAGGATCACCGCCTGCGGGCGCTCTATCCAACCGACGTCCGATCTTCGACCCATTTCGCCGACTCTATCTTCGAGGTAGCCGAGCGACAGAACACCCCGTCCCGGGAGTGGCAAAATCCGAGCAACTGCCAGCATATGCAAGCGTTCGTCGATGCTCACGATTCCCAGCGCGGGCTGACCGTCGCCGGCAAAGGCTTGAACGAGTATGAGACGCTGCTCGACGGAAGGAGCACGCTGGCGGTCACCCTTCTGCGATCCGTCGGTGAGCTTGGCGATTGGGGCGTCTTCGAGACGCCGGAAGCGCAATGCCTCGGCAACCACTCCGCCGAGTGGATGATCCTACCTCACGGCGGGAGCGATCGAATCGATGCCTACCGGGAAGCGCACCGTTTTCCTGTGCCGTTGACGGTTTGCCAGACCGGCTTGCATGCCGGAACTGTCCCGCCGCGGTTCGAGTTCCTTCGTTGGGAAGGGGAAGGCATTTTGTTCTCCAACCTCAAGACGAACGAGCAACGAGGAGACTGGATGGCGCGATGGTACAACGCGAACGGGGCGCCAAGCGAAGTCAGGCTAGTTACGGCGCGGGACGGTCAAGCGTACGTTAGCAACATTCTCGAAGACAATAGCCACGATGCGGTTAACGGACAATTCCCTGTAGGCCCCTATCAAATCGTAACCGTCGGACTGCGCAACTAATAAAAACGAGGCTGCCCCTATGTCATCTTGGGCAGCCTCGTTACGATTTCATTGCTTCCGCGCTGTTTTTCCTCGCTGTAACCCGGTCCACCCGGGCTAATTCGCCCATACGCTGCATTTCCCCGCTGTAACCCGGCCCAGCCGGGCTAGAGGATTTGCCTCGCTCTCTCATCACCATCCGTATCCGCTTCCCCGAGCGAATCCAGAATCGGGTGACGGATCGTGATCTTCGTCCCCATGCTCTCGCCGGTTTCGATGAGCAACTTGTAGTTGTTCCCGAAGTAGAGTTTCAAGCGCTCATTGACGTTACGCAATCCGACGCCTTGGCGACGTTTGCCTCTTCCTCCGGTATCCTCGGCATCCAACTGCGTCAGAACCGACTCCGGAATCCCTTTGCCATTATCCGTAATTTCGATAACGAGATCCTGATCTTCCACGTAACCGGACATGATGACTTTACCTTTCTCGAAATTATCCCGGATACTATGCTGAATCGCATTCTCGACGAGCGGCTGCAGAAGCAGTCTCATGAACGGCAGCTCCAGCATTTCCTCGTCGAAGAAATACAGAACCCTTAGCGGCATCCCGATACGGGCTTGTTCGATCTGCACGTATGCTTTCACCTGTTCGATCTCGCGTCCGACCGTCGTAATGTCCTTCCCTTGATTCAAGCTAAGCCGCAGCAAATTCCCTAGCGCGGAAACCATCTCTCCGATATCGCTTCTCCCGTGATTCTCCGCCTTCCATCGAATCGACTCCAGCGTATTGTATAGAAAATGGGGATTAATTTGGTGGCTCAAAACTTGGAATTCCAGCTCCTTCTTGTTTCTTTCCGAACGGGACGTTTGCTCGATCAAACCTTCGATCTTCTTGATCATGCTTCCGAATCCGCGATACAGCCAGCCGATCTCATCCTTACGGGCCGACATGGGAACCTTGTATTCGAAATCCCCTTCCTCCAGCCTTCTCATCAGACGGACGAGCCTAACGACAGGTTGGGTAAAGTTCAAAGTGATATAGATGACGACGCCGACGGAACAGATCAAATAGACCGCGATAAAAAAGATCAGCAGCCGATTCATGACATTGATCGGTTGCGTCAACGCATGTAATGGCGTCATGCTTACGATCGTCCACGGCTCGTTATTCATTTTCGTATACGTGATCAGTTTCTTTTCCCCGTCCATCATCAGCGTTTCCGCACCCTCGGGGGATGTTTCCCGAATCTGCAGAAATTTCTTCGACGGAATGACGTCCCCCGTCCATTCATTGTCGAAGGAGTCGAACAGCACCCGGCCATCCGCGCCGACGATGAGAAACTTCTGGCCTTCCATGCTCTCCGAAGGAGAAAAGAATCTCTTTAAGTGATCCTCGGCAAGGTCCGTTACGATCATCCCCCGAGGAATGCGGTCATATAAGCCCGTAAACCTCTTAATATAGGAAAGCAAAGGTCTCCCGTAGAGACCTTCCTTAGGCATAGACAGATGCCAGGTCGGTACGACGGTAGCCTTCGACTTCCTGAACCATTCCTCTTCGCCGACCTCGATCGATTCCCCCATCGTGTTCATATAGGTCGGATAACGGGACGGATTCAACGGCAGGATCCGAACTCTGAGCGCATCGATCTGCGGCTTCCGCTGATAGACGAACCCTAACATGTTCACGGCGAAAGCCTCTTCCTCTTCGTTGCTCCAAGGCTCGCGTTCCAACCATTGCTGCACGGATCTGTTGCCGATCAAGTCGTTGACCTGATCGTTCAATTGATCCAGATACGTTTCGAAGTTCATTTTGGCTTGCTGCAAATAACTCATGGAGAACGTCGCGTTCGCGTTCTTGATGCCCTCGATCGATTTCATATAAGCGTAGTAAGCGAATATGATGAACGGAACGATCGTAATCGCGAAGAAAATAAGAATCATTTTATTCCGAAAAGAGGAAGCGAGACGCAACGAAGCCTTAATCATCCGCGATTCCCCTTTGTTTCCGATACTCTTTGGGCGTGAACCCGGACTGTTTCTTGAATAGCTTAGTGAAGTGAACCGGGTCCTTATATCCGACTTGATACGAAATCTGATAAATCTTGTATTTGACGTCCCCGAGCATATCTTTCGCCTTCATAATTCTGACCTCGGTCAAATATTCCAAAAAGGTTTGCTTCTTCTCCTTCTTGAATAGCTTGCTGAGCCACACCGGCGTCACATGCACCTCGTCGGCTACGATCTGGAGAGAAAGATTTTCCGAATACCTTTTGCGTATCATCTTCTCCGCCTCCAACACGATCTGGCTAGGAGAAGCCGTCAGTTTGCGGAAATCGGCTGCCATCGAGAGAAGAAACCCTTCGGTCTTAGCCCGAAGGGACTGCAAGTTATCGAATTGCTCTAACTGCTCCCAGAGAGAGATCGGGTTTCGTTCCCAACTTCGATCCGGCCATCCGGCCGCTGCCGCGCTCCGAAAGATTCCCATCAACCATTTGAATATTTGTTGCTGAACATCCTTGAGATTGGCCAGTCTCCAAGACTGCACCATGTCCACGAATCCGTTCATCGAGACGCTGATCTCTTCATCCGAGCCGTATTTGACAAGATCGAGTACTTCTTCGGACTCTCGAAGGGAAAACTCCGCCCTCTCTCCGTCGAATTCGAAGTCTTGTTCCGTAAAAATCCGATTGCCTCCGTATACGATTTTCCTGTCCAACAGTTCGCCCGACTCCAAGAACATCTCGTGGATATGCTTCAAATCCTTGGGCATCGAGCTGATTCCGATACTGGCCTTCACCTTAACGAATTCGTTGATTCTCCTCAGACAGATCTGAGCTACCGAATTGCCGAGCAGAATCTGTTCCGGATTTTTGCAGCTAAGAACCGCCCCCCACCTCAAGCCGGAATCGCTGAACAAGGCGAACGGGAACGGAAATTCCTCGGTCAGCGTCTGGTTAACGACGTTGCCAATACCGAATAACACCAGCTCCTTCTCGTTCGTATACCCGGCCCGATTAACGATCGCTTTCAGATCGTCAACTTCCACGATCATCATGAGCAACGGCTGTTGCGTCATCCATTCCAGATCCAAAGCTTGGAGGCGATGAACGATTCTGGTTTCCCGATAAGGATCGTATTCGTGCTCTATAATTTCGCGAAGCAGCTCTTCCCGCAATTTCGGCACGGCTAGCTGCATCTGATTTTTCATCTGGGCTTGGTTGTGCTGATCCATTCTCTCCCGCATGATTTGATCCGAAGCTTTGCGTACGATTCGTCCAAGTTCTTCCGTATTGATCGGCTTGAGAATATAGTCCATCGCGCCGAGCTGCATCGCTTGCTTCACCAATTCGAAATCGTCATAACCGCTTATGACGACGGCTTTCCATAAATATTCGTTCTCGCGGTACAGAGCTCCGAGAAATTCCAGACCGGACAACCGGCTCATCTTAATATCGGTTACGATAATATCCGGCTTCTTCTCCAGGGCGATCGCCAGTGCCGTATCGCCGTCATCGGCAACGAACACTTCCTCGATCCCGTAATCCAACCAGGGCACTCTCTTGCGCAAGCCTTCCCGAATCTCGAACTCATCGTCCACTATGAGAGCGCGCAACATAATCCATCCCCTTCCCGCTATTGGGTTAGCATTCTGGAAAACGCTTACAAGAACAATCATAACCGAATTCAGTTTAAGATTACACGGGGGTAATCTTAAACTTTCCGGTATTTATTTATTCTGTTCCCAGGTGAACTCCGGGGTCCAATTCAAGATGCTCTTGGCTCCCGCATTGCTTACGATGGCTTCTCTGCCCGCGAAAGTTTGACGTCGATCCGTAATCTCGGGATAGAAATGCGACAATAGCCTTTCCGTCGGCCAATCGCTCAACGTATCGTTACTCGTGATGTTTAACGTATGGCAGCCCTCATCGTCCGATCTCAAAGACGCGATACATGCCTGAACGGCATCGCGGATATCGATGTAGCTCCAGAGAATGCGTTTGTACCTTTCAGGCTCGGAGATGGCGGAACGCGAATATTCCTGCGGCGTCACGATCATGGAGAACCTCAGCGAGTAAACCCGCATGCCGGTTCGGCGATGGAACATCTCCGCCGTTTGCTCCCCGACGATCTTCGATAGTCCGTAGCATTCTTGAGGCAACGCGGGATGAAGCTCATCGACGGGTACGTAGTTCGGCGAGAATGGCGTCTTCGCCCAGCAGAAGCCATAAGCCGATTCGCTCGAACCGGTGACGACTTTATCGATTCCTAGTACGGACGCGGCTTCAAGCACATGATAAGTCGATCTAACGTTGTTCGAGAAAATATAATCGTTCGTATATCCTAACGGCGCCGGAATCGCAGCGAGATGGATGATCGCATCCGAACCGTGCAGCGCTCCGACGACTTGACCGAAATCGGATAGATCCACCTTCAGTTGCTTGCAACGTAATTTGTCGGACCGCTTCTCGTCCAACGATACGACTTGATAACCTTGGCGAAGCAGATCATCGACCACCCAAACTCCCAGCTTGCCACTCCCGCCCGTAACCGCGATTGTACGCATCCTTATTAATCCCCTCTCGCCCCTTTACTCAGTCCGCCTCTATCTTAAATCCCGAGCTACGGAGGGACAATGAGACAATGTTAAATAAAAGCGTGCGATATTAGCCGATCGAATAAAAATCCCGCACGCCGGGATTATCGGGAACGGGATTGGTTATCGCTGAGATTAAAGTTCTCTTTGAATCGTCTTCAACGCTTTCGGTAACATCGGCGATTCAATCTATTATTCGGATGCGCAGAAGCGTTCCAAGCCTTGCGCTAGGTTATCATAGGCCCATTTTACATGGTTCTCGTTATCATACTTGCGAAAAGCGCATTCGATATACAGAATCAGGTCAAGGTAAAGATCGTATAGTTTTCTTCTGGCGAGCTGCGAAGGTTCGGTCAAGGAAATCCCGTACCCTTGCCTGAAAGGGACCGATGGATTAAAGTGGCTAAAATAATGCTCCATGATCGGATCGCCCCATATCGCCCGCTCGAAATCGATAATGCCGGAGAGCTGCCCGTCTTTTACGAACACGTTGCCATCCCATAGATCCCAATGTAACAGTCTCGGCTCAATGACCTCGTCTAACGAATATAATCGCTCTTCAATGAGGCGTTCCAATTCCGGGTAAGCGATAGGCAACGACACTCCCGCTTCCTTCCCGTCCTCAAGAACCCCGAAGATCATTTCTTTGAACGTATCACGCCATGAACGGTCGGTTGGCCTGGAATAGAAGCCGAAGCCTTCTCCAATACACTCGTTGATTTGATAGTTGAGCTCCCCCAGCCGGCGTTCAATCGCATCCCTTTGTTCCTCTGGCAACTCGGCCTTCACTTGATTGTAAGGCTTACCTTCAAGATGCTCCATAATGAAATATTCGACCGGAAGAAGCTCAAGCGATTGATCGTAGACGTAAATATGAGGAATCGGTAAGGATCGGTTTGATGCCAATCGCCGCATCGCATCAACTTCCGTTTTCATCTGGTCGACTTCGCACCGCATGTATCGGATGTCCGCGGGAGGACGCGCTTTGAGAACTACCTTTTTCCCATCCTCCATTTCGATCGAATACGCGCTGTTCGCCCATCCCTCGGTAAGCTCGGAGTAAGACCGAATGGTACTATTCATCTTGGCTTGGATAACTTCATTAAGCTGCCGTTCGCTCAGCTTCGACTTATAAGCGCCTTCCATCCGGTTCCGCGTCCTCCTTCAAATGGACGGTCGCGCCGCCATCTATTCGTATTTCGCGGTTATCTACGGCAACCCATACCGGAATAGCGGAAGGATTGTGCGCCAGATGTCCCGACGCCGAGAACCGTAATCCCTTCAACGCTTTGGAATAAAGCACGATTTCCATGTTCGTCGCATACCAGATGTCGGAGCGGTTGCCAACGAGTTGCCCGAACTGGTCCAGCAGCTCCCAATTGTTCTCCCGATCGAAATCATGGCTATGCCCCCACACGTACAGGAGTGCCATTGTCGGAAATACCTTATTGTCGCTAAGCCATTTCTCGGCATGTCCGATCATATCGCGGTGATGGCATGTCGGAGACCATTGCTGAAAGTTGTCCGGCATCCGATAAGAGCCATGACTGTCTACCGTCCGGGCGTATTCGATCCCGACGGAATCCAACATTGATACGATGGAACCATCCCACGAGCCGAAAGGATAGGATAGACCTCGAACCGGGTACCCCGCCAATTCTTCCAAAGCGATTCGGTCGTTCAGCAATTCCTGTACCGCTTGCTCCTTCGGAATAAAAGGCAGAAACGGATGAGTCACGGTATGCGCCGATATCTCGTGCCCCGCGAACAACGTCGCAATCTCATCCCGCTCCAAGTAATCTTTCTTGCCCAACATCCCTGAATTCAAATGAAACGTTCCGCGAAGGCCGTAACGATTCATCGTCTCCACGAGCCTGCGATCGTGATAGATGCCATCGTCATAACTCATCGTTAACGCCATTCTCTTGCCATCCGGAAACCTGTCCAACTTTACTCGCATACTCGTTTCCACCTCATTTAAGGATGTAGGTGCTGCGGTTGTCTCGCCATTGTCGCATTTCGCGACAATGGGAGGGGAATGCACCATCCACAGCGCGCTATTGTCGCATTTTGCGACAATGGCAGGGAGCTCCGTTCACACCCTGTCACTATCGCAAATTGCCAAAGACGCTGAATGCCCTAAAGCCTCAGCGTCTTTCCGTCACTCTCTATCTAGTCTTCGGCAAGAATCCACCTTTACGGTTTATTCCTCTTATATCTCATAAATAATAGCCTATGTCTACAACTTCCCACATAAAAATTCCCAGAAACCGAGTCATCCAAGCACCATGAGTACCATCACACGTGCTTATTCCCAGAAACCGAGCCTCCCAAAAACCCATCAGTACCGCCACACGAGCTTATTCCCAGAAACCAAGTCACCCGAGCCCCTCACAATAAGCCCATTAAACTCCCCATAACTCTATCGCCGCTTACCAGCTAAACTTATACTGCCCGGAACCAACCGCCAGAGCGACGGAGCCTTCCACTTGCTTCGAGGAGACCACGCCGACCGCGGCATCTAACGATTTCCCGCTCTCTTTGACCGATGCCAGATCGGCCCCCGGAAGATGAATTTCCGCGGTCGTGTTCGCCGGAACGGACACCTCGAGCTCCATTCCTCCATCCGTCTTCTTCCAATACGAACGAATTTCCCCGTACATCGAATCCAATCGTCCATCCGCCCAAGTCAGTCCGTCACCCGGCCGAGGACGAATCACGATGCGCTTGTAACCGGCCGCTTGCTCGTCCGTATCGATACCCGCTACGGAACGGTAGAGCCAATCGCCGATCGCGCCGTAAGCGTAGTGGTTGAAAGAGTTCATGTCTTTGCTCCAGAAGCTGCCGTCTTCCTTGATTCCGTCCCAATGCTCCCAGATCGTCGTCGCGCCTTTCGTTACCGGGTACAGCCACGAAGGATAATCCTGTTGCAGAAGCAGCTTATAAGCCGCGTCGTTCTGGCCGTTGTCGCTTAACGCATGGTTCAAGTACGGAGTACCCACGAATCCGGTCGTCAGATGGAATTTGCTTTCTTCCAGCAGCTCCATCAGCTTGGCCGTAGCCCGTTTCTTAGCCTTGTCATCGAGGATTCCGAAGGTGAGGCCGAGCACTTGCGCCGTCTGGGTCGGAACCGAAGATCGGCCCGACGGGGTGAAGAACTCTTCCGCGAAAGCGGCTACGATTTTCTCGTACAGCTCCCCGTACTTTGATGCATCTTCCGTTTCTCCGATGACCGCCGCCGCTTTCTGCAGCAAGGAAACCGAATAAGCGTAGAACGCCGTCGCGATATAATCCCTGTCGGTCGCTCCGACGTACGTATCCGGCTTGGAATCGAGTCCCAGCCAATCGCCGAAGTGGAATCCCGTATTCCATAGATATTCGTTGTCGCCTTGGCGGCGAATATATTCGACCCAAGCTTTCATGCTGCCGTATTGCTCTTCCAGTATTCTTTTATCCCCATAACACAGGTAGATCGTCCACGGACAGATAACGGCGGCGTCCCCCCAAGCGGCAGAGGAATGGGAATCTTCGTTCAGCACGTGCGGAATGACGAACGGAACGCCTCCGTCTTCCCTCTGATCGGCTGCCAGATCGCGGTTCCATTTCGTGAAGAAAGGAGCGACGTTCTTTAAGTAAGCAGCCGTGCGAATGAACATCTGGGCATCGCCCGTCCATCCGAGCCTTTCGTCCCGTTGCGGGCAATCCGTCGGCACATCGAGGAAATTGCCTTTTAGGCCCCATTCGATGTTGTGCTGCAATTGATTCACGAGCGGATCGGAGCACTCGAATCGGCCGGTCGAAGCCATATCCGAATGAAGCACGACTCCGGTGAAATCCTCCAACCGAATCGGCTCCGGGAAACCGACCAATCGAACGTATCGGAAGCCTTGGAACGTGAAGCGCGGCTCGAATGTTTCCGGCTCTCCGCCTTTCAGCACATACTTAATGGTCTGCTTCGCGGCGCGCATGTTCTCGGTGTAGAAGTTACCTTCCGAATCAAGCACTTCCGCGTGGTGAATTTCGACTTCCCTGCCCGCGGCACCCTCTACCGTAAAACGTACCCAACCGACCATGTTCTGACCGAAATCGATGACGGTTTCTCCGAGCGGCGTCTTAATCAGTTCGATCGCTTTAATCTCTTCTATTTTTTTGACGGTTTCGTTTTCTTGGGCGATCAGGACCTCATTGGATTGAGCGATAACCGCTACTTCGTCCCACCCGTCGTCATCGAATCCCGCGCTGCTCCATCCCGGTTGCTCCAATCTCGCGTCGTACGTTTCTCCGTGATAGAGTTCGGACATGAGGATCGGGCTTCCCCCCGTCCGCCAGCTTGCATCCGTCGTTACGATCTGTTCCGTCCCGTCCGCGTAAGAGATGTGCAACTCCAAAAATAGCGCTTGGCGATTACCGTACAAGCAATGATGATTTTCCCAAGCAAGCGGTCCCTTGTACCAACCGTTGCCGAGCATTGCGCCGATGGCGTTCTCTCCGGTTGCGAGTTGGTGCGTTACGTCATATGTCTGAACTTGAAGCCGATGCTTATAACTCGTCCAGCCCGGGGTAAAATAACTGTCGCCCACCCTGGAGCCATTGATCTCCAGTTCGTATATTCCCAAAGCGGATGCGTATACGCGAGCTTGTTTTACGCCGCCCTTTACTTCGAACCCTTTGCGTAGCAACGGGCTTCGTTCCGAAGGAGATTCCGGTTTCCCTTCCAACTCCGCCTCGTTCTTGATAACGCCGATCCATTCCGCCCGCCATTCCGTATTATCCAATATTCCCGTTTCGAAATAAGCCGTTTCCGACCAGCCGGAGTTGTCCCCGCTAGTGCTCCAGACTCGAATCCGGTAATGATAGAGTTTACGCGAAACCACGTTTAAGCCGTCCAATTCCACGTGAACGGACTGTTCCGATATCACCTTGCCCGATCCCCACACGACGGCATGAAAGTCCTGCTCTTCGGCGACTTCGATTTCGTAAGCCGATTGCATGACGGCTCTCTCGTCGGATTTTAGCTTCCAACTGATCCGGGGGTTCGTTACGTCCAGCCCTACCGGATTGATTTTGTATTCGCAACGCAGCTCGATAACTTCCAACATCACTGAGTTAACTCCTCTCTGAATGACAGGCGATTTATCTCTTTATGATATAATGGAGCCACTCGCATGTATTGCGGCATTACGGACATCTTATATTTGTAAAACGGACATTGTTGATCGGTAAAAGGGAGCGGAGAAACGGATGAGCAACAGGCCGGTAGAGACATTTAAGAGCGAAGGAATGTTTCAAAAAGATATGCTTCTTTACGTGAACCGGGCTTCGGAAGATTTCAACTCGCCGATGCACGATCATGATTTTATCGAATTCGCTTATATTGCCGAAGGCAACGGATTTCACCATGTCTTCGATCAAGTTCACGAAGTAAGCAAAGGGCAGCTCTGCTATATTCCCATCGGCACTCCCCATGTTTTCCGTCCCATATCGGCGAATCTGACCAAACATCCGCTCACCGTCTTTAATTGCGTCTTTAGCCCGCGACTTCTAACGAAATTAGGCGACTTCGTCTCCGACGGCCATGTTAAAGCTTTCATATCGGCCCTTCATGAAGGCGCGCAATCATACTTCCACCTCGCGGAGGCGGGAGATTCCATAGAGAAGTTATTCGTTCAGCTCCATCGCGAATATTCGTTGCCTCTAGGTGGATCGGCGGATTATTTGCACGCATTGCTGCTTCAATTGCTCATTGTCGTCAACCGGGGAAAACATGTCCCGCATTCTCCGCCGATACGTAAATTCTCCGACTTCGACCATCTGTTGACGTATATGGAACGGAATTTGTCCCAAGAACTGTCGCTCGCCCGCCTCGCGCAAATCAGCCGATGGAGCGAACGGCATCTTCAACGCTTGTTCATGCAGCATACCTCTCAATCCTTCAACCGGTACCTGCAATCGCTGCGCGTGCGCAGAAGCTGCGAACTGTTAAGAAATTCGACGTTCAAGGTCAACACGATCGCCGAAATGACGGGTTATAAGGACATAGCCTCGTTCTTGACCGTTTTCAAACGAATCGCGGGCATGACTCCCAGCGCTTATCGGAAGGCCCATTCACGAGTTTCGGATAAGTAGCGCGAATTTTTACTTTCCGAAACTTGTAACAAAATCACAATAACGAGTGACTATATAGACGGCATTAAGGGTTCTCTATAAATGAATGCAAAATCAGTCATAAAATTAAAAGTGTTTTTTGAATTAAGCGACTCAGCAATTTAGAGTAAACCTGGAAATCTTGTACACTTAAGTGTACAATCTACAACTAGTTCGGGGGAATTTTTCTTTCTCAAATGACTAAGTGTAAAACCTACAACTAGATTAGGTGAATATTTCGATCACAGACGAAATCAATCAATCTAGGTGCACTTTTTACATTTAGAAGGTGGAAACGAGGAATTTGGACGAAACTAAATGTACATTTTACAATTAAATTTTGAGTGTTGTGAGAATCGAGTATGTATTTTTATTAAGCATAGATAGGCGATAGATAACATTCCGGGAAATCTTTAAGCGCTGCTGTTAAAAGGCTTTATTGACGAAATAACTGATAGACCAATAGAAAGTATCGACAAGCTTTGAGTTAAAAAAATATGGATTTTTTAGTACTCGTCTATATAAATGAATATGTGTACTTTGCTCAGGAGCTAAATATTGAAGAATCAAACAAAATTCTACTTCCTATACAACAAAAAAAGCCGATCCGGGATAAGATTATCCCTGATCGACATGGACATAACTTGCCGGCACGCCATCCTCCGCCTAACTTTTTATTCCGGTCATCGTGATTCCCTCTACGAAATACTTTTGACCGACCAGGTAGAAAATCACGCCCGGAGCAAAGGACAGACACGTGGCTGCCATCGTCAGAGACCAGTCCGACTTTAATTGACCTCTGAAATTGGTAAGCCCCAACGCAATGGTATATTTATCGCTCGAATTAATGTAAATCATCTGTTGGAGCAAATCGTTCCATAGGCCGATGAAAATAAACAACGCGACGACAATCATGGCCGGCTTGATCGCCGGGATAATAATGCTGAACAAGATGCGGAAGTATCCGGCGCCGTCGATCGTTGCCGCTTGGTCGAGTTCTCTCGGTATGGAGAGAATAAACTGTCGGATCAAAAAGATATTGAAGGCGCCGCCCCCGCAGAAATAAGGCAAAATCAAAGGCAGATAGCTATCATGAAGCCCCAGACCCCGCGTCCACCCAATGTACAGCGGAATGAGCGTAACCATGGTAGGTAAAAGCATCGAACCGATGCAAAGCGCCCAGATCAAACTTTTGCCCCGAAACCGCAACCTCGCAAAGGCATATCCGCACAAGGTGGCCGTAAACGTTCCCGCCAAACAGGAAGGAACGATAATGACCATCGTATTCCACAAATATTTCCAAAATTTGAATATTTCCAAAGTTTTTTCATAGTTGGAAAACAGCCAATTATTCGGTAGGAGCGAAGGCGGAAATCTGTAAATCTCGGCATTCGTCATCAGCGACGTACGGAATATCCACCAAATCGGAAAGAGTACGAGAACGGCGCAGAATACGACAACGACAAGCGTTAGGACGTTCATCATTCGATCATTGCGTTTTTTGCTCTTTAGTCTGCCATATACGGCTTCGCTCATTTGTCGTCGCCCCCTTCGGAAAAGATCCACCGGTTCGACGTCTTGAACAGCACGGCGGTAAAGGCGGCAAGGATGGCGAAAATGATAAAGGTCGTCGCGCAGGCATAACCCAGCTTGTAATTGACGAAAGCCTGATCGTACATCAGATAAGTCATGAATCGGGAAGAATTGCCCGGACCTCCGTTCGTTAGAGCAAGGGCCGGCGTAATGACTTGGAGATTAGCGATCAGGCTCATCAACAAGTTGTAGAAGATGATCGGCGAGATACTGGGCAAGGTAATATGCCTGAAGCGTTTCCAGCCATTCGCGCCGTCCATTTCAGCCGCTTCATGATAGACTCTCGGAACGTTCTGAAGCCCGGCCAAAAAAATAACGATCAAGTTCCCGGACAGCCAGACCGCAATCAAGGATAGAGAGGGGACCACGTAATTGGAATCCGCAATAAAGAGAACTTTATCCAACCCCATCTCGGAGAGGAGATAATTGAAAAATCCAAAGTTCGCCTCGTACAGCCAGGACCACCCTACGTATATGGCAACGGCCGGCAAAACATACGGCACATAAAATACGGCTCTAAAAAAACCTCTTGCCGGAATTTTACGATTCAACAGCATAGCGATGAAAAGCGAATAAACCATGCTTCCGGCTACGGATAAAACGGCGAAGTAGATCGTCGCGATAATCGAATCTTTGATATAAGGATCGGTAGTAAAGATCTTGATATAATTATTGAGGCCGATAAATTCGGGATTTGCTAACCCTGTCCAATTCGTCATGCTGATTCCCAGCACTCCCAGAAGAGGGAGATAGGTCAGGAAAATCAGTCCGAGGAATGCCGGAATCAAGCATATATAAGCAACCCTTGCCTCGCTTGAATGAATGCGGGAACGACGTTGCGGCGGTTGATTAAAGGTTTCCATTTCTCGCTCCCCACCTCATGTACGAAGGACGACCGCCACTTGCGCGATCTTGGCGGTCATCCTTCTTATTCGTTATTTTTCGCCTTTATTGGCTGCTTTCAAAGCTTCGAGATTTTTGGAAATGGCTTCCTTGGCGGTCGTCTTTCCGGTCCACACATCCCCCAGAGTCGATCCGAGCAAGGTGTTGAATTCCGTCGTATAATTCGTAAAGAACCAGGAAGCCGGTCTCGCTGCCGAGGATTGCGCATAATCGACTACCGCGGATTTATATTCCTCGTACGGAGGGAAGTTCGGATTGTCGACCCATTTATGGGTGAGAGTTTCATCCTTATACCACTTTTCCAGCACCGGCATCCAGATTCCCGATTCAATGAGTCCCCAGTTGTTTTCTTCCGAACCGTACCACTTGAGCCATTCCATCGCTTCTTTCGGATGTTTAGTCTGGGAGAATACGACATTAGCGCCGCCCGTATTGAGGGTAACCTTTTCCTTCATGTAAGGCAATACGGCTACGCCATAATTCAACCCTTCCGCTTTGGCGGCATTCAAGCTTGTTCCTACGTTCCACTGGCCGTTCGTGGCCATGGCGACCGTTCCCGCAATAATGGTGCGCTGAATGCCGTCGTCGGTTTGTCCGACGGACAACGGGGCAACATGATCTTTCAAATACAGATCCGCGACTTTCTGAATCGCTTCGGTGCTGGCGTCATCCCCGATTTTCACTTCTGTCCCGTCGGCGTTATAGAAACCGCCGCCATTGCTGAGCGCCCAAGTTTCTAACTGCCACGGCAGATTTTCGACGGATGCGCCGTACTGAACGATGCTCTGCGAATCAAAGCCATCCTCGTCAGGATGTTTGCCATTCTTGTCGATCGTCAGCTTCTTGGCCGTTGCTACGAATTCGTCCCATGTCCATGCTTTATCCAACGCGTTCGGAGGATAAGGCACGCTCGCTTTGTCGAACATGTCTTTGTTGTAATAAAGAAGGAGGATTTCGTTCGCGGAGGCATAGGCTACGGTTTTGCCTTGATGTTTGTAAGCCAGGCTATCCAGCGGTTTGCTGTCGCTTCCTTCGTACATGGCGCTTACATCGTTCAGCATGCCTTCGGAGGACCACTGGATGACGCCATCCTCCCGCATCATCCCCGTATCCGGCAATTGACCTGCCGTTGCCATCGTATTCAACTTGGTCATGTAGTTTTCCCAAGGAATCGCTTGCACTTCTACTTCGATGTTTTCTTGGGAAGCATTAAACTTGTCGGCCACTTCCTGGGTTTTGCTTCCTTCTTCCGCGCTTCCCCACATCGAGTAGATAATTTTGACTTTCTCGGTCTTGGAAGGCTCTTGCGCCGGCGAACTCTCCGGCGATTTCGAAGCCCCTTCTCCCGATGGCGATGCGTTTGTATTTTCGTTATTTTTGGAGCTGCATCCCACGATCAAGGCCAAGATCAAGATCATAGCTACGCTAATCATGAATCCTTTCTTCATTGCCTTCACATTAACCCCTCCATCATATAAATTTCGTTGTCTTTCCTGAATTCCTCCCGCGTCGGCGGGGAATATTTCATCTGTCTATAAGGCGGTTATTCCGAGGAACGATTGCTCCATGCCCTTCCCTCCCTGACCAGAGTCGGAATCGTACTCTTTCACCAAAACAGGATTAGTGCCATTTCTCGGAAATCCATACTCTCATTTCCCCCGCGCCCCTGTTAGCCCATGCAAAGTAGGGAATGAACCGAGCCGTCGCGGGCTCAAGCCGAACATCGACGTTTGCTTGATAGAGCTTATCCTTCCAGCCTTCGTCCCGTATTCGATATGCGGGGACCGAAATCGTCTGCAGCCCGCCGAGAAGGCTATCATCAAAGCTTGACTGCGATTGGCCGTCAGGCTCGATAATCATTCGATGCAGATGAGGACCGTTATCCGCTTCTTCTAAGCAGTAAACCATCGGGCCTCTCTGCAGGGATACTTTCCCGATCGTCTCGCGAATAAGAGGATTACCCTTCATGAAACGGGTGGTCATCGGAAGAACGAGATGGACAATGTCTCCCGGCAACCATTCCCTGTCGAGATGAACGTAGCCGTCTTTCCGTTGCTCGTCGGAGATTTCGATCCACTGACCGTTAACGGAAATCTCGGGTACCTTGCTCCATTCCGGAATTCGCAGCGCCAGCGTAAACCTGGCGGCTTGCTGCGGCAAAACCTCGAATCGGATATTCCCTTCCCAAGGTAACTCCGAATGCTGCACCAATTGAATTTTCCGATCCGCAAGTTCGAATTGGACTTGGCTTCCGATATAGAGATGCACGTATGCCGTATTCTCTTTGACCGAATAAATATAGGAACCTAACGATGCAATCAATCTCGCGATGTTAGGCGGGCAGCATGCGCAACCGAACCATCTCTGACGCTCTGCCTTCACATGCTCGAAATTTTTGTTTTTCGCATTGCCTTCAGGCCAAACCTCGAGCGGATTCACGTAGAAGAAATGCTTTCCGTCGCGCGACATCCCTCCGATGACCGTATTGTACAGAGCGCGTTCCATGATGTCTGCGTATTCGCTTATCGGTCGGATTCGAAGCATTCGTTGCGCGAAAAAGATCAATCCGATCGAAGCGCACGTTTCCGCGTAAGCGGTATCGCTTGGCAGATCGTAATCGAGAGTAAAAGATTCGCCGTGAGCCATGGAACCGATCGCGCCCGTAATATACATTCGCTTGGACACGATGTTATGCCAGAGCGTACGGCAGGCTTGCAGTAAACTTTCGTCTCCCGTCACGGCCGCGACGTCCGCCATTCCCGAGAGCATGTAGACGACCCTGACCGCATGGCCTTCCGCCGTCTGTTGCAGCCTAACCGGAAGATGCGCTTGACTGTATGATTTGTCTTTGGACATTCGCAAGCTCTTGAAGTGGGTCGCTCCGTCGCGCCGATCGTATTCTTCGTCGTAGAAGTGCGGAAGCTTCCCTCTCTCGTCCAAGAAAAACTTGGCCAGCCGCAAATACTTGTCTTGACCGGTCGCGCGATATAACTTCATAAGAGCCAGTTCGATTTCCTGATGTCCATCGTAACCCTTGATTTTGCCTTCCTCCGGACCGAAGGCTTCGTCGATGCAATCGGCAAGCTTGCATGCTACGTCCAGAAGAAGCCTCTTCCCCGTCGCCGAGCTGTATGCGACGGCGGCTTCTATTAAATGCCCGGCGCAATATAACTCGTGGCATTCCGCAAGATTCGTCCATCTGCCGTCCGGCTCCTTAAGCGTGAAGTACGTGTTCAGGTAACCGTCCTCATGCTGCGCTTTGGCTATAATTTCGATAACCTCATCGGCGATGTTCTCCAGTTCTCGGTCCGGTTGAAGGGCTAACAAATATCCGACGGCTTCAAGCCATTTCGATACATCGCTGTCTTGGAACACCATTCCGTAAAACTCGCCCTGCTCCAAACCCGCCGCGATTTTGAAATTCCGAATCGCTCGGCTCGGCTCCGTCCCCTCGATCCTGTCGTTAAGCGCCTCCCATTGATAAGGAACGACTACGTCGCGGACTAATGAAATATAGGGGGACCAAAAATCATCCTGAATGATTACCTGCTTAAGAGAAATGGCTGTGGAGTCGGATAAATTTCGCATCAAATATGCCCCTTTATTTTATAAATCCCACCTAAGATGTAAGCGCTATATTAAGTATAATACATGTGTTATCATGGGATTTATATATTCAATTACAACCACATTTTTAAAAATTACAACCAACAGGAGGGAACGAATTTGAGTACGCCTATCCTGCATTTCATCTCGCCGCCCGTGCCTTACTTCATCGATTGCGGCCGTGCTTACTACCGGATCGGAGATCGCCATGTCAGTCGGAATCATATCGGAGTGTTCGATTTAGTCGTCGTTACGAAGGGGAGATTGAATCTGGGAGAAGGCTCGACCGAATGGACGATCGAACCGGGAGAAGCCTTCATCCTGCGGCCCGATGCCAATCATTACGGGACCGAGCCGTGCACCGAAGAAACGGAGATCATCTGGATTCATTTCCATACTTTCGGGGCTTGGGATGAATGCGGCGGGATGAACAAATGTTTGGAAAACCAGTCGGCGCTTATCGCCAGCCATAAGCAAACCGCGTATTTGAATCATACCGAGGTATGCTCGGTATTCATCCCGAAACACGTGAAGCTGAAGCCGAAGGCTCTTGAAATCTTAAATCAATTTTTCCAATTGGAAGACGAGCCCCGATCGCTGCGCAACTGGAAGCGGCAATCCGCCTTTCAACTCTTCATCCAACATCTAGACCGCGAACTCGCTTCTACTTCGGACGGTACCGCATTTCACTTAGCCGAGAAGATCGAACTGTTCATCCGGCAAAATTACACGAATAAGCTAACCAACGCAACGTTGCAGGAGGAACTGAACTATCATCCTAATTATTTGGCCAAATGCATGTTGAAAGTGTACGGAATGACGCCGATGGATTATTTGCTTCAATATAGGTTGGAGCAAGCCAAGAAGCTGCTCGTCCAAACGGATTGGTCCGTCGGACGCATCGCGGAGGAAGTCGGCTTCCAGCATGGCTCCTATTTCACGTTCTGTTTCTCCAATAAAGAAGGGATCGCTCCGCTTGCCTTCCGCAGGAAGCTCATGGGACATCCCTAGAGGAACGGAGAGCATACGAAAATCCGCTCTGCTGCGTTGCTCGCAAAGCGGTCATGGAATGACCTATCGGCCATTGTCGGCCGGAATTATAGTTCCCAAGCCTATTTTCTCGGAGCGACCTAGTAACCGATCGCTTTATTCACCGCTTCGACAACCCGATTCGCTTGGAACGGCTTGACGATAAAGTCCTTGGCCCCGCTCTGGATGGCTTCGATAATGAGATTTCGTTGCCCCATTGCGGAGCACATCACGATGCTGGCCGTAGGGTCGAGCTTTCGTATTTCTTTAACGGCTTCGACGCCCTCCATCACGGGCATCGTAATATCCATCGTTACGAGATCGGGCCGAACCGCCTTATACCTATCCACGGCCTCTTGACCGTTCGCGGCTTCGAAGATGACCTCGTGACCTGCCTTCACCAATATATCTTTAAGCATTGCGCGCAAGAACGCCGCATCGTCTACTACCATGATTTTTGCCAATTGAGCCTACCTCCCCAAGTAAAACGACGTCGCCCTCTTCGAGACGGCGGTACGCGTTTGTATCGAGCGATCGGATGAGTATAAAGTCATTGAATTTTATACTTTCCGATAGTTGATCGTAACCTTTGTTATGATCATACCCGACAGGACTCAACAAATTCTGAACAAATCCGCTTATGATGGCATCCGATCGTTGCGGCTTTCGAACCATTCCGTCACGATGCCCGACGGACGCACTCCGAAATCCTCGTTTAACATGTCCGTCAGCAACTCGTATTGATGATTAACTTCGGAGGTATTGCCAAGCTTGTCGTATAGTCTCATCAAACCGAAATAGCTTTCTTCGATTTCCGGAAACCGCACTTGAATTTGTTGAAACAAGGAAATGGCGTCTCCGGAAGAACCCGCCGCTTCCAATTGGCTTGCGTTCTTCAGAGCGTGTTCCAGCCATAATGCCCTCAAGCGCTCTCTCTCGTTCGCCGCCCAATGGAAGTCTTCCGTCTCCAAATAATCTCCGCGATATTCTTTGACCAGCAACTGAACCATTTTTTCCGGTTGGTTCTCCTCGGCCGCCGCCTTAACCGCATTCTCCCACGCTCTTGCGTCGACTTGAACGTTCGCGGGAAGATCTAACCGATAGCGACCTTCCTTATATTCGATTTTTAGAGGAATGTTGGCGGTCTTAAACGCCTGGCGGATTTGATAGATGGCCGTATGCAAATACGTAACGGATTTATCCAGATCCCCTTCCGGCCAAATCCGGTCCAGCAGTTCGTCCTTGTTCGGCGTCTTATCTGCCAGATGGATCATGAAAGCGAACAATTCCTTGGCTTTCGTCGTTCTCCAAGGAATTTCCATCGCCCCTCCCCGGGCGTCTTGAAAGCTTAAATGGTGCAGCAGACAGAGCATCGCTAAACCGTCCTCGCGCGGTTCGCTTCCGCCCGGGCGCATCGCCGCGAGCCGCTTCAAGGTGACGTCCAGCCTTTTCAATTGAATCGGCTTCAACAAATAATCGACGGCCGCGAGCTCGAAAGCATCGATCGCGTATTGCTCGTAAGCGGTCACGAACACGATATGCAGCTCCGGATTGGCGGACTGAAGACGGGAAGCCAGCTCCAAGCCGTTCCATTCCGGCATTTCAATGTCCACGAAGGCGACGTCCGCGCGTAAATGTTCCTGTTGCTTAAGAGCTTCTCTCGGATCCACGAAAGCTCCGACCACCTCGACTTGATAGCGCTGCAGTATCCGAACCATGCTGTCGACCGCCAAAGGCTCGTCATCGATCACGATAGCTTTCAAGAAATTTCCTCCTTCGCCTTGGTCGGAATCCGAAAGCTGACTTCGGTTCCCGCCCCCGTCTCGCTGCTAATATTTAATCCCGTGCCATGCGCGTTAATCAAACGGCGATGTACGTTAAACAGTCCTATTCCGGAACGATAAGCTCCCGACAACACGGACTCGATCTTCTCGGGCTTGAATCCGACCCCGTCATCCCGTACGATCACCCGGTACCCCCCCGTTTCCTCCTCAACCTCGATCCGAAGCTCTCCGCCCTCGAATCGCGGCAGAATGCCATGTCTTAGAGCATTTTCGACGATGGGCTGAATCGTTAACGGCGGAAGCATGAATTGAAGGCGATCGGGTAACGCCACCTTCACGCGTATCCGATTGCCGAACCGAGCCTGCTCGATCTGCAAGTACGACCGCACAAGCGTCCACTCCTTCTCGAAGGTTACGAGCTTGTCCAAGTTGCGGAGATCGAAGCTGTTGCGCAAATAGCTGCCGAAGTCGTTCAGAAGCTCCCGGGTTCTTTCCGGATCTATCTCGCTTAAGCTCGCGATCGTGTTTAAGGTATTATACAGAAAATGCGGTTTAATCTGAGCTTGGATGAGCGCCATCTCCATATGGAGCTGATCCCGAATCGATTGCTTCATTCTCAACAAGGTTCTCGTTCGGGCTTTGAATTCGGATGCGTCGATCGGTTGGGTGACATAATCGTTGGCTCCGGCATTGAAGCCGACGAGCAGGTCGGCAGGCAGATTGCGGGACGTCAAGAAAAGCACCGGCAAGTCGTAGAAAGAGTTTCTTGTCCGGATATGGCGGCATAGCTCGTAGCCGGACAACCGGGGGAGCATAACGTCCAATACGACCAGATCCCAGTCCGATTCCCTCTCCCATGCTTGAAGCCCCTGCATGCCGTCCGAGACGGCGGTTACGCGCAATCCTTCCTGACGAAGAATATCCGCCATGATCTTCAGCCCCACGGGATCGTCGTCAACGATCAAAGCTTTGGGGGCATCCGGGGATGGATGAACCTCGGCAAAGGCGTTGGAGGTAGCCGCGATGAGCGAATTAACGTCGTCGTCATCGCCCTCTTCATCGCCAAGCAATCTAGCGATTGAATCCGGCACTTCGTCCTGTTCGGCGGATAACGGGAGCTCGAATCGAAGCTCCTGAGCATTCTCGGCCGAGGTCGAGGTCGAGACAGCTAAGGTCCCCCCGTGCATTTCAATCAGCTTTTCGCTAATTTCAAGATTCATTTCGGTGTCCGATAACGTTTCCTTAGGCAAATTACCGTTACGATCGGCATGAATAATCACCGACGCCTTGCCGGGGTCTCCGGTTAGCTCCGCTTTCACGACGATCAAGCCTTCCGCTCCGGATTTAACCGTATAGTGGAGCAGATTAAACAAAATCTGCATAAGCCTCTGTTCATCCGCCAACACATGCGGAACGCCCGGTTCCGTACGGTTCTCGAAGCTAACGACGTCATTGTCGCTCATATACCGCATAACTTCCAATACCCCGTTAATCGCCATACGAGCGTCGACCGCGCGAAGCTCCAATTCGACCCCGCCGTCATTTAGCTTGGATAAGTCGAGAATATCGTTCAACAAATAGGCGAGCTTCCTCCCGGTCGCGACCATCAGCGACAAACGTTCCTCTTGCCGTTTTCCTTGAAGCTCCCCCTCGTCGATCATAATTTGAGCCAGGTTAATGATGCCGTGCAAGGGCACGCGGATTTCTTGGGACGTGTTCGCAAGAAAATCGTTCTTCAATCGATCCGCGACCAGCAACCTTTTCGACAATATCTCCACTTGCTCCATATTCGTAAAGAACCTTTTCGCGATAAACAAAGCCATCATAATCACGAACAACAATCTTTCGAACGGGGGGACGGCAACATCCGTATCGAATCCTAAATAGCGGAAGGCGTGTACTAAACTTTCCATCAGAATGCAGACCGCCGCGATTAAGGAGAATACGGATTCGCTCTCCCGGCGGAAGCTGCCCGCAAGCAAAATATAGAGAGAGTAGAAGAACACGATGCTTTCGCCTACGATCAACTGCGTATCCCATTGGGAGAACAAAGAAGCGTCCGCGACGACGACCGCGCCTGCCATTCCTATCGCCAACGCCATAATAAACCGGATGACCCGCTTGTTGCCGTACCCGGGAAACATGGCGAGAACGAATAGGAACAAGCTCGAGTACAGACCGATGGAAGGAAGCATCTGCAGCTTCGTTTGCCAATTATAGCCGATATCGGGAAACAGCCAGAATAACAGCCTTTCTCCGTGCGACGCCCAGAAGAGCAGCGACATCCAGAAGAAGAGACCGAAGTACAGCAGTTCTTTGTTTTGCCTGCGGAATAAATACAGGAACATGAAGTATAGGCCGCTCACGATATAGAAGCCCATCAACAGATTATTCCCGACTAACCGGAGCTGAACGTTACGTTCGACCGCTTCCGATGAACCGAATTGGATATTCTGGAAAATACCGCCTAGGCTGCCGTAATCGAAATTAGAAGCAACTATGACAAGCTCCATCATGCCGTCCGCATCTGGGGTAACCTTAACCGTATAAGGCATTACGCGAGGCTCGGAATGCTCTCGGTCTATTCCCGGTACGCCCTGTTGTCCGACGAGCTTACCGTCCACGAACAACTTGTGAGCGGTTCTTATGACTTGCGCTTGAATCGCATATTCGTCCGCCCCTTGACGAGGCAACAAAATTCGAAGCCTGTATGTGCCGTAGCCGAACGGAGTCGGGTTGCCCGGAGCTATGGCCGTATCCCAAGCACCCGGCACTTGCAAATAACGCACCCGTTCATCTTCAATCGGAAACGGACCGCTTCCGGGCTCGATGAGCTTGCCGGGATAGAATTCCCATTCCCCGCGCAGGCTTAAGACGTCGCCCGCGGTTTGGATATCCGCCGCGGAGGAAGCTCCGACATTCCATTCCGACAAGTCCAAGACGCCGGCTTTAGCCTGAGGAGGTTGCTGCGTTCCCCCTACGTATATCCATAAGCTTCTTATGCCGATCAACGCGATAAATACCGCGATAACGATTCCTAATTTACGTTTCACGACTTCACCCGTTATTCTAGCTCGCATTCGTGCTTTTTCTATAAAATTCTACATCGCGAACGGCGGTTCCTGCACAACGCAAAGAGTCCGGACGGTTTCATCCGGACTCTTCCGCAAACCTATGATCGTCTTACCTGCTCGCGCCTCCGCCTCCGGACGATCCGCCGCCGCCTCGTCCGCCGCCGGCACCGCCTCCGGATCCTCCTCTGCGGCCTAACAAGTTGATCACGGAAAAGGTAATCGCTCCTCCCGTAAACTTGAAGTCGAGGAAAATGAGCAATGCGATCCCCAAGCCAAGCAACACCTTCATGTAGCCGGGAATGCTTTCGAAGAAATTGCTGCCGTCGCTAACTCCCATAGGAGGCGCAAGCTCTTCCGTAACCCCCGATGAGTCCAAACCGTATTCCGCGGCGATCTCGTTCAAGATCGCGCTTTGCGTCTGTAAGAAAGCCGCGTCGAGTTGCCCCGAGTCGCGATTAGGGACAAAGTATTGATCCAGGATCGCCCCGGCTTTCCCGTCCGGAATACGTCCTTCCAGCCCGTATCCGACTTCCATCCTTACGTGGCCGTCGGATGCGGAGTACAGCAGCAACACGCCGTCGTTCCTCGCCGAATCTCCAAGTCCCAGCTTGCGGAAGGTCGCGACCGCCACATCTTCGAGCGTCTGTCCGTCCAGAGATCGAATCGTTACGATACCGATTTGCGCCGTTCCGGTGTTCTCTTTCAGCCATTTCGCCCTTGCGTATAGTTCGCTGCGCGTTTGCGAAGAAAGGACATTAGCTTCATCCTGAACATAGACGCCGTAACGGCTATCCGTTTGCGCGTGGACATGGACTCCTCCTGCTCCTGCCAACGTGAGCAAGAGCGGGATCAAGATCAACAAGCTTAACGCGTATTTCCTCACGCTAAGTCTTATCCGAGCCATCATCAGAACTGTACTTCAGGCACGGTTTCCGCGCCCGGCGCCGCCTTGAACAGGTCTTTCTTCTCGAAGCCGAATAGCGATGCATAGAGAGCGGTCGGGAACTTCTTGATCCTTGTATTAAAATCCGTGACGGAATTGTTATAATCCTGGCGGGCGACCGCGATGCGGTTTTCCGTTCCCGACAGTTCATCCATCAAGCGGGTAAACTGCGCATCCGCCTTCAATGTCGGATAATTCTCGACGACGACGAGCAATCTCGACAAGGCCCCTTCGAGTTCGGCGTTAGCCGCCGCTTTCTCCGTGGTGGTGCCTGCACCCGCAAGCTTGCTTCGCGCGTCGGCGATCGCTTGGAATACTTCCTTCTCGTGGGCCGCGTATCCTTTGACCGTATTGACCAAATTCGGAATGACGTCCTCCCGACGCTGAAGCTGGGTATCGATCTGCGCTTCCTTGTTGTCTACCGCCGTTTCCGACGAGACGAGTCTGTTGTAGGAGCCCACCGTCGACATCACGACGATAAGCACCAATGCCGCAACGACAATCCACGTAATCGTTGAACGTTTCATCGTTTTCCTCCATCGTAGCTCTCGCTATTTTCTCTTATGTCCTTATCCTTATTGTGCCCAAATGAATCCGTTTTGGCAAATTGCGGCGTCCATCCGTTAGAGGGACCAGGGATTGATTGTTAAACAAAGAAGCTCCCTTACGGGAGCCCTGACCTTAACTGCCTTTAGTGGAAGCCACTTGCCACTAACGAATATTCACGGTTCGTACTTGCCAAACTCCCCGCATTTCACTCGGTAGCCCCCGCTTTTTTCGCCTCCATAGCGGCATAACCGTCGCAAATCAGCTCAAGCTTACCGGTTGTCGGATCCATAACAAAACCATGCACCGGGATAAAGGAAGGAACCAACGGATGTCTGCGGATCATATCGATGCTGTGTTTCACGCCTTCTTCGGGACGATCGAACCCTCTCAGGAAACGATCCATCCGGATGCCCGAGTTTTCCAACGTTTCGATTACCGTCTCCGAAATCCCGTTCGCCTTGAATTTCTCCACGAGCGAGGCCGAGTCTAGCTGGGTCATGCCGCAACCGTGATGCCCGATGACAAGCACCTCTTTCACTCCCATTTCATGAATCGCGATCAATATGCTCCGCATCGCGCTTCCGAAAGGCTGGGTTAAGATCGCGCCCGCATTCTTGATTATTTTCGCGTCCCCGTTGCGCAAGTTCAGCGCTTTGGGCAACAGCTCGACAAGACGCGTATCCATGCACGTTAAGATGGCTACTTTCTTCTCCGGGAACTTGTCCGTTAAATATTTCTCGTACTTCTTCTGCTCAACGAACTGCTGGTTATGCTCCATAATGTTACTTACGATAGACATAGATCTCACTCCTCGCTTCCCATTCAAACCAAACATACCAACCATGAAACCATAAGATTCAAGAGGTTGTTTCTTAATTTTATTCGATTTGATTAAAAATGCAAAACTTCTTTTCGGCGGATCGATGATAACCAAAGCCAGTCTCAATAGCGAATCGCCGGCTCTAGAATGGTAATCGTTCCGTTGTTCGCGTTCATATTCACCAATGCTCCGATCGGCAGAGCCGCTTTGTAAATGCCATGACCGGTCGCCAAGTCGGCGATCAGCGGCTTGCCGAACGGCACGATATAATCTTCGATTAAATCTTCGTACGTTTGCCCGTAAGCATCTTGGCAGCCCGTGCATTCTCCCATGATAATCCCGACGCAATCCTTGAACTTCCCTGCGAGACTAAGCTGCAATAGGTAACGATACACGGTGTTTACCGGTTCATGGACTTCCTCCAGAAACAATATTTTACCTTTCGTATCGATCTCGAACGGCGTGCCGAGAGAACCCACGAACGAGGTTAAATTCCCTCCTACGAGAGTTCCGGTCGCGCTTCCGGGCACTTTGCCGACAAGCGGTTTTCCCGGAGGATTATCGATCGCGCGTGGCACTTTATTCGATGAGGTAGCCGTAAAAAACTGCTCGAAATTGTACGGAGGCGTCTCCGGTTTAAAATCGAGGAGCAACAGGCTGTGCAACGTAATGATACCGGATAATTGCGAGAGCACGTTTAACAGCACTGTAATATCGCTGTATCCGCTAACGATCTTCGGATGACGACGAATAAACGAATAATCCAGGAAAGGAAGAATTCCCTCCACGCCGACCCCTCCGCGGGATGGAAGGATTAACCTCACGCTATCGTTAGCGAACATATCCATAAGATCCTCGGCACGCTGCCTATCCGTCCCGGCCAAAAAACCGTTCTCTTCGAACGCGTAGCGGCCTAGAATAACGTTTAGCCCCATCGAACGCAAGTACGCAACGCGGGCGTTGATCGTCTCCGGCGCGAGAGGACTGCCCAACGTAACGATTCCTACCGTATCTCCTTGCTGCAACGCCAATGGTTTAATCGCCATTACGTCCCCTCCCGGCATTGATTCGCTATTGCTACTCTATGAAGGGGGATGCGCTACGATACTGCAAAAATCGAATATCAAGAGCCGGTCCCGTTGGGTTATAATGGGGGGAAGCCTGTAAGATGACGGGGGGCGTGTTGACGATTGGCGAAAACGAAAATTTTTATTAGTTCAGTCAACGAGGACGGGCTTAAACGGCTGCGCAGGGATGCGTTCGCCGAACTCAGGGATCTCGGGCACGAACCGCTCATGTGGGAAGAGAATCTCGGCCCTTGGCCGGCGAATATCGATCCCGTCGTCAAATGCCTCGAAGCGGTCGAGGAATCCGATATTTTCTTGCTGTTCATCGGGAATAACGGAGGTACCTACCATAAGCCGGCGCAGAGAACGGTTACCCACATGGAGTTCATTAAAGCTTACGACCGGGACAAAACGATTCTCGTTTTCGTGGACGTCACGGTAAAAGCTTTATTCTTCGGACGCATCAAGAAATGGATAGACGACTTCCTGGAGCAATACATAAGCGAATCGAACCAGCATCCCTCTCCCGAAGTCATGATGACCGCTCTTAAGCTTAATTCCGACATTCCCGCTCATATCGATCCGTATGTCTGGTTCCTGCTCCATGACTTAACCATTCGAAACGTGTATATGGACGATATCTCGTTAGGCGTTAGAATCGATTGGAAAGAATATTTCAGCGATCTGCTCCGCAGAGGATCCATGTTGCTTCCGCTTCAGCATTCCATTATGGAAAACGGCAAAAGACTGGAACAATCCGAGGACGCTTTCCGGTTTCTGTCTCAACTGTCCTTGCTTACGCAATCGCCCGATGCCTCGAATTACGAAGCGATATTAACGGCGATCATGCATAGAATGTCTGGAGGACTAATCGAACATCGATACGGGAAATATATGACCGAAGTTATCGGCTCTTACAAAGCTTGCATCGGAGCGACCCTATACACGAACGAAAACGACAAAATGAAATACGTGGCCAAATGTTCCGACGTCGCCTGGAACCGTTCCTTCAGGCTCGAAGACAAAAGCTCATACGTTGCGTTAACTTATAATTTAGGTAAGGATACCGTTCATTATACGCAGGCGAAACAAATGTTCTATTGCTGCTTCAAACAAGGCGACTACGTGCTTACGCTGCATTTTCCCGCGAATTCGGACTGGGATAATCACAAGTACATGACCTACCAAGAGAGCGTAAATGATGCTATAATTAATAAAAATCCTTACTTGGTCGTGATGATCAAAATGTTCTTAGGAGGCATGCAATCATGAGCGTATACGTATCCAAGAACGGCAAGGTTAGTCTCGCGGTCGGAGCTCAACCGAAGGACGCGCTTCTGTTCGCTCCTTCCAAGAAATCGTCGACGCAACTGCTTAACGAGAATCTGTCCGCTTGGAAGCTAAGCAATACCCTCATTCAAGAACGGTTCGCCAAAGCGACTCAGCGTCATTAAATAAGATTCGATAACTGCCCGCGATGCCGAATCGGCTTCGCGGGTTTATTTATTTTCGGGTGGATCGGAGAGACTACGACGAGCGAACGGATTTACATCCTTTAATTTATTTGATATAGTAACTTACATTAAGTAACTAATCGTTGTGGGGGTATGACAAATGTCTCAATCCATTCATGCCGATACGGTTCTCGGGCAACTTAAGCTAAAGGTAAGAGATCTTCAACGCTCTATCCGCTTCTATAAGGAAATCATCGGCTTCCGAGTACTTAGGGAAGAGGCGGGAATAGCCCATATGACCGTTAATGGCAAATCGACCTTCCTGATTCTCGAGGAAGTACAAGATGCCGCGCCCGTTGCGCGAAGATCCACTACCGGGCTATATCATTTCGCAATACTCGTACCGACGCGGGAACAACTGGGCTTGTCCCTACGCAAGTTGGCAGAGTCCGGAGTCCAAGTCGGGCAAGGAGACCATCTCGTAAGCGAAGCCTTATATCTCTCCGACCCCGATCATAACGGCATCGAAATCTACCGCGACCGTCCTCGCTCCGAATGGAAGAAGGATGCGGAAGGGAACTATATCATGGGAACGGATCCCGTGGATATTAAGGGGCTGCTCGAATTGGCGGGAAATAAGCCTTGGACCGGCTTGTCTCCGGAGACGATTCTCGGGCACATCCATCTGCACGTAAGCGAGCTTTCCGCGTCCAAAACGTTCTATTGCGACATCTTAGGGTTTGACGTAGTCGCCGATGTTTCGAAAAAAATGGGGGCGTACTTCATCTCCGCCGGAGGTTATCACCACCATATCGGCATGAACATCTGGGCGGGAGTAGGCGCGCCGCAGCCTCCGGCCAACAGTACCGGCTTAGCCTTCTATACGATCGTGCTGCCAACCGAGGGGGAACTCGAACGTATTCTCGCGCAGTTGGGAACCTCCGGTATCCCTTTCGCTCAGGAAGCCGATTATTGGCGGGTTAACGATCCCTCCGGCATCGAGATTCGGCTTACGATCGCAGCTTGATCGGCGAAATCGCCCTGCATTCTGATAAGTCTTTCGATTTCTTCAAAAAAAAGACTTGCTTAGCCCCAAAATCGGGGTCTAGGCAAGTCGTTTTCCGATTTAGGACGCTTCAGAGGGTTCCGCCGATTGCTCCGCGCTCGTACCCGCGTCCGCCGGCCGCTTCTCTCCGCCTTCGAAGCCCCTTCCTTTGCCGCCGCCATGATGACGTCCTTCTCCGAACCCTTTGCCGTTGACGATTTTCTCGGCGATATCGGCTGCGTTCGCCAATTGCTTATCCGCTTGTTCCTGCGTCAGCTTGCCTGCCTTTAGCGCCTCGTTGATGGTTGCGGTCATGGAAGCCGCTTGGGCATCGATCAACTTCTGCGCTTCAACGCCTTTTTCAGTCGCTAGTTCCGCTAACGATTTGCCCTCTTTCAACTGCTCCTTCAGTTCATCGGCGCTTAAGCCAAGCAGCTTCGCAACCGCCGTTAGGTCCCGCTCTCCGCGGAACCCGCCTCCCATGCGGCCATGCTTGTCCGGTTTCAGCTCGGAATCGATCGCCTTGTCCAAATTATTCGCGAAATCCTGTTTTCTTTCCTCGAGTTTCTTATTGTAAGCTGCCGTCATGACGCTCTTGAGGCTTTCGCGCGAAACACCCTGCTCTTCTGCAATCTGAGCCAACGTTTTCCCCGTTCCGGTCTTCTCGTTTAAAGCCGCTTGATCGAGCTTGAGCAGATCCAGAACCTCTTGGCTAACGATGCCGCCGCGTCCCTCGAACGAGCCGCCTTTAACCGACCATGCCGGTTTCTCCGTCGTCTCTCCCGAAGATGTGCCCGTAGTCGCGGCATAAGCGGAGAAGGGAATCATAACCGCTAACGCTGCAGTAATTCCTAGTGTTTTTACCGATCTTTTCATTGTTTTTCCTCCTATTCCTATAGTCGCCTTACCTCTTTCATTATTCGCACCGATCCTGAAGCCGGGATGAAACCAACCTTAACGGAACATAAGGCCCAACTGAATGTTATCTGAACGTTTACTCCCCTAATCTTAAGATTTTCTTCAGGTCTTATTTCCAATTCATTAAGGATTGAACCTGTATAATCAGACTAGAACGGAGGGAATACGATGATTGAAATGATTCAAATAAACCATCAATTCGCGATTGGCAAAAAAGGGAAGGAACGAGTCGTTCCCGTGCTTCACGATATCGATCTTCATGTTAAGCAAAGCGAGATCGTCGCGATCGTCGGACGCAGCGGTTCCGGCAAATCGACGTTGCTTAATCTCATGTCCGGGTATATCCGGCCGACTTCCGGATCGATCCGCTTGGCCGGACAAGACGTTACCGGCTTAAGCGAAGGCGATTGGGCGAACTTCCGGTTGGCGCATCTGGGCTTCATGTTCCAGAGCTTCCAATTGATCCCGAGCATGACCGCCTTCGAGAACGCCGAGCTTCCGCTCGTGCTTAAAGGCTTGCCCGTCGCCCAACGCAAGAAACGGGCCATGGAACTTCTGGAGCAAGTCGGAATCGCCGAATACGCAGGCCATTATCCGGGCGAATTGTCCGGGGGGCAACAGCAACGGGTTTCCGTCGCCAGATCGTTAATGCTGAATCCGCCTATCGTGCTTGCGGACGAGCCTACCGGAAGCTTGGACAGCGACAACGAACACCAGCTTCTTGCGCTTATACGCCATCTGAATCAGGATCGGGGAACAACTTTCGTCTTGATTACCCATGACGATCAAGTCGCATCGATCGCGCATCGTACGATTACGCTGAGGGATGGGCATCTCTTGAACGCGGTCCACAAAGGAGGGGTTCACGCCTATGAAACTCACTGATCAATTCCGGTTTGTCCGGCAAAACATGAAGAAAAACAAAACGCGGCTGTTCATGACCGTGCTAGCGACGGCTATGGGCTGCTCTTTCCTTATCGTGCTCGCTTCCGTCGGCTTCGGCTTGCAGAAGAGCATCGTAGACAAAGCGGTTGGGGATCGAATGGTTACCGCGATAGAAATATACGGGATGGAATCCTCTAACGAAGTGGAGAGGCAGATCGGCCAGAAGAACGTCGAAAGCCTGCGATCTCTGAAGAACGTCAAGGCGGTTACGTATCGCAACCCTATTCGCCAATCCTTGAATCCTTCCGTAGATGGCGTCCCCGTGAATAATAACGGAACGACTCACCTCGACTTCGATGCCGAGACGAAGGCTGGTTTCGAGCTAAGCGCCGGCAGGTTGCCTCAAGCCGGAAACGAGGTCGTCGTCGGGTACCATATCCGCATATCCAATGAGGCCAAACCGAACGAGGAGCCTCCGGCCGCTAAGGACTGGCTTGGCCAAAAGATGGATCTCGAGGTACAACAGCTAGAGAAGGACGGCACTCTGACTAAGAAAACAATCCCCGTCACCATCGTGGGTATCGGCCAGAAGCCGTCCCGGGAATGGCTGACGGACGCGAAAATCTACATCGGAAACGATTTATTGTCTAAGATCGAAAGCTATACGAAGACGCAATGGGGAGAAACCAGAATCGTTCCCGACAAAAATAATCCGGAAGGCTACGAGCCCCCTGGATTGCAGGACCCACGCGGATACAGCCAAGTGCAAGTCATCGCCGACCGGGCGAATCACGTCAAAGCGATCTCCAAAGAAATACGGGAGCAAGGGTACTTCATCCATTCGATCGCGGACGAGTTGGACCAGATCAACCTTATATTTTTGATTATGAAAATCGGACTCGGGTTCGTCGGCACCATCGCCGTGCTCATTGCCTCTATCGGGATATTCAATACGATGACGATGGCGGTCACCGAACGGGCGCAGGATATCGGCATTATGAAAGCCATCGGCGCGCATCCTTCCGCGATCCGGCGCATCTTCCTTCTGGAAAGCAGCCTGATCGGCTTGCTCGGAGCGATCATCGGAACGATTGTCGCCTATGTCATTTCCATAGCCGTCAATGCGGGATTGCCTATGATCATCGAAGGATTCATGGACGAGAAGGTACCGTCGGATTTCGTCTTCTCCTCGATCCCTCCGACGCTTGCTATCGTAGCTTGCTTGATCTCTCTGGGGGTCGCCTTATTATCGGGATCGCGTCCTGCCAAACGGGCTACGCGCATTGACGTCTTACGCGCTCTTCGCAGGGATTTATAAGCCGTGCAGCATCGCAATACGCTCGCAAAGGGGCCATCTTATGAGCATGAAATACCGTTTCGTTTTGATTGCGGCTCTCGCCTTTGTCCTTCTTCTTTTTGCAGGAAAATGGGCGATCAATCTGCTCGAGCCGTTCCGATCCTTTACCGTGACGGTTCATAATGAATCCGGACGTCCTATCGTTGCGGTGGAAACCGGAATTAATACGGGGAGCCCTAACACCTCCGATGTCTCAAAGCACGATTACGAAGAAGTCATCGATGCGGGAGAGAGCGTTAAAATCAAACCAAGGCTCACCGTCAGCGGAGAAAGCAGCATTTATCAGAAATTTACGTACGAGAACGGCGAAACGAAGGACGTCGTCGTATGCGGGTACACGGAATATGCTTCGGGCTACTCCAAGGTCACCCTTCGCGCCGATGGCACCGTCGACGTAGAACAAAAATGCATGTAATTCAACGAACCCTGCCAACAAGCCGCTCATCCCACTAAGGGGAAGAGCGGCTTGTTTCATTGACTGGTCTGCTGTTAAATGAAGATATTCATTAAGACTTGACGGTTATGCCCCGCAACTCCTCGTGGGTTCCCCGCACAGCGTCCGCGAACTCCGTCCAGAGCCGGTCTTCCTTGTCGTACAAGCCGTAATTGCCGATCAAACCTTGGCGATCCCAGAAGTCGTACAGGGAAAACCAATGCGTGCCGATCATATAAGGCAATCGGGCGGCTTGAGTCACGAAATCGCGATAGCATTCCCCGCGGCGCTTCTGATCGCGCACGTGGGTCAGTTGGGCGCCGTTCGTGATCAGGTCGAACCCGGCGCTGCGTCCCGCCCCGAAGCTGAACTCCGTGATCATCATCGGTTTACCGGCGATTCCGTAGGCGCGATTTAAATACTCCTCGGGGATGTCGAAGCTGTAGAAATTGACCGACATGACGTCGACGTATCTCCCCATCGCCTCCAGCACGATTTCCGGCGTGCTCGTTCCGACCAGCCGGCAACCGAGGATCAGGTGATTCGCGTCGTACGTCCGCAGAATCTCCGTCGTCGTGCGGAAATACGTTTCCGCGATCCGTCCGAGGAATTCCAGCTTATCCCGTTCGTAGACGGCTTCGACCGTCCGGTATTCCTTGATCCACAGCAAATCCTCGAAGTCCTCGTACTCCGCCGCCCAATCCTCGTTTAAACGTTCGATCGTGCCGTAGCGCTCCCGCAAAAAAGATACCCACGCTTTCTTGCCGCTCGCGTCCGCGGGCAACCGGATGTAATCTTCGACGAGGTTCGTTTCGTTCTTCCCCTTGCCGGGATCGTTCATCCCCCATTGTCCGGACGTCCCCCACCAATGCAGCTCGTTGTCCGTATACACCCCGATCAACGTCGGGTCGTCCGCTAGATCCGAGCTTCGGTTGCAGTAAGCCTCGACCATCGCCTCGTGCGCGGAATCGGCGAAGCTCGGATCGAAGACGTCGGGGAAGCCGTATCCTCCCCAACCGTTATTCACCATTTTCGACTTGGCGGAGCAGCGGATCTCGATCGTCTTGGGCAGCGCCCGCCGGGAGAAAGAAGCATCGTGCCAGGCCGCCAACGTATTGAACCCGAGCTCCCATACTTCCGACAGCTTCGCATCCGCCCAGCGCCCGTACCAGCCGGGACCGCCGTATTTGTCCATCAGCTTCCGTTCCATCGGAACGCCCAAGCCGTAGTTGAAGCAGTTCACGCCCAACGAATAGAAAGGGTTGCCGTCGCCGTCCGTCAGCCGCCATCGTCCGTCTATTTCTTTGTTAATCCGATAAAATGCGCCCATTCCTATCGTCCTCCCATTTCTTCACTATCCTTTCCGGAATCGTTAGCCGTCCCGGTATTCCTGAGGGGTAATGCCGAAGTGCTTCTTGAACACCTTCATGAAATACGTGCTCTCGTATCCGACCCTAGCCGCGATTTCGTAGATTCTCAAGTCCGTCTGCTTAAGCAGCGTCGCGGCTTTTCCTAGCTTCTGCCGGAACAGGTAGTCGGTCAACGTCGTCCCCGTCTCCGTCTTGAACACTTTGGAGAGGTAGACGGGATGCAGGTGGACGTGCTCCGCGATCGCGACGAGCGAGACGTCTTCGGCCATCCGGGATTCCACGAACGCTTTCACTTGGTCGAGGATCGTCGTCCGCGCGCTTTTCGTGCGGCTTGCCAGATCGTCCTTCAGCCTTCGCATGACGCGCAGCGACCAGCTTCTGAGCTGTTTCCCCGAACGCAGATCGTCCGCCTTGCCCGCGATCCGGAAATCGTCGTCGATGATCGGGGCCAGCCGTTGGCCGTTCTGATGCGCCATATTGGAGAAGGCGGCATACACGACGTAGAACGCTTCGAGCAGATGCTCGCGCGAATCCCCGAACGAATCGTCGATTTCGGCCGTGATCCTGTTCAGCTTTTCTTCCCCTTCTTCCCATCTGCCGGCTTCCAGCAGATGCAGCAGCGTCGGCGTCCGGTACAGCTCGTCCAGCGAGTTCGCCTTCGTCTTGCCGGGTTCGTCCGTCATCGTGAAAAAGTATCCCCGGTCGCTGCCGACGCGGGTCCGCAGAGCGGACAGGGACGCCCGGTACAACGGTCTAACGTCTGACGGAAACTGTCCCCACCGGCTGAGCATAAGAGAGATGCGTCCCCGCAAATAGGTTTGAACGCTTCTCTGGAGCTGCGAAGCGAGCCGTTCCACCAGCCGTTGCCTTTCCGCGGCCCTTTCCTCCGAAGGCTGCCCTCGGTCGTAACGATCGTCCTGCTTGATCGCGAACACGAGAAAATCGTGCGCGTCCTTGTGATACCATAGCCGAAAATGTTTGCCGAATATTTCTTCCGTAATATTGCACACGGCATAAGCCAGCAGATCCAGGCCGTTATCGGCGTATTGGACGAATTCGTCCTCCAGCCGAAGAATCATGACGGCCGCCTCGTCCCCGTCCGCGAAAGGGATTTCCAGGAATGTCATCTGTTCCTCCAGCCGTTCCAAGGACAAGTAGTGACCGTTCAGCAATTCGCTTAGCAGTTGCCCTCGCATAAGCGGACGATGCTCGTACAGCTTCGACATCGTTTGCTGGACGGAGCTGACCTGCTCCCATTCCCGCTTCAGCTTCTCCTGCACCTCGCGGACGGCGAAGACCAGATCTTCCACACGCACCGGCTTGACCAAATAATCCATCGTCTGGGAGCGGATCGCTTCCCGGGCGTATTGGAATTCCGCGTGCCCGGACAGGATAATGCATCTCGTCCCCGTCCAGCCGTCCTGAATCGCTTGCAGCAGCTCCAATCCGCTCATGCCCGGCATCCGGATATCCGTTATGACGATATCGATGGGATGCCGCTTCATCAGCTCCAACGCTTCGTAGCCGGATGCGGCTTGGTGGACGTACTCGACGTCGAGCTGCTCCCACGGAACCGTGTACGCGATCCCCTCGCGCACCGACTCCTCGTCGTCAACGATCATCAGTTGAAACACCGCGTTCCCCTCCGTTCCTCGAGCCTTATGCGT
This sequence comes from Cohnella herbarum, assembly GCF_012849095.1. Classification (NCBI taxonomy): domain Bacteria; kingdom Bacillati; phylum Bacillota; class Bacilli; order Caryophanales; family Paenibacillaceae; genus Cohnella; species Cohnella herbarum. Next base: position 7,152,843 of record NZ_CP051680.1, on the reverse strand, counting down.
TCGCGGCGTCTTCGCCGTCCCTGGCCGTTCGGAGCTGCCAGCTCAACGTCACCGTCAATCCGCCTCCGGGCGTATTCGAGTACCGGACGCCGGATTTGTCGCCGAAGCCGAGCTTCAGCCTCTGGTTCACGTTCCAGATGCCGTACCCCATGCCTTGCCGCATGGGCAAGCCGAGCTGCTGCGTCAATTCCGCGAGCTTCTCCGGCGGGACGCCGACTCCGTCGTCCGCGACTTCAATCTCGGCCCGATCTCCCGTCCGCCTGACCGCGATGCGGATGAGACCGCCTTCGACGAGCGGCTCCAGACCGTGCACGACGGCGTTCTCGACGACGGGCTGAAGCAGCAGCCGAGGCACCTCCAAGCTCGCCATCTCTTCGGACAGCTCGATTTCGTACCGGATCCGCTTCAGTCTCAGCGCCTGAATGGCCAAGTAATTTTCCACGAGCCGAATTTCCTCTTCCACCGTCGCTTCCGGCTTTTCGGACCGGGTCGTGTACTTGTAATAGTCTCCGAGATTCATCGCCATCTTCTCTACCGCTTCTTCTCTGCCGAGCCTTGCCATGTTCACGATGTAATAGAGGCAGTTATAGAGGAAATGGGGATTGATCTGCGATTGCAGCTGCTTTAATTGGGCGTCCCGCGTCGTCAGTTCCTCCCGGTAGACCCGCTCCACGAGATCGCCGATCTGGCCGGTCATCTCGTTGAACTGCTGAAACACGAAACGGAATTCGTTCGGCGGGCGGTTCAGAATCCGCGTCGTGAAATCTCCCCTCTTCACGCTCTTCAAGCTTCTAAGCAAAATCCGCAGAGGATGCTGAACGTGCCGGTACAAGAGAAACGCGACGATGAATCCCATGACGAGCAACAGGCCGATCGAGGCGTAGAACAGCCGGTTGCTCATCTTCATCGGCAGCAGCACGTGCTGCATCGGCACGAAATCGACAAGTCTCCAGCCCAGGGCGGGACTGTCGATGCTGTTCACCAAATACGTTTCCCCGCTCAGCTTGACGTTGAAGGAGTCGAGTTTTTTCGTCGGTCTGTCGTTCAACACGCCGGCGACCAGCTCGACGGTCTTCCGGTCGGCGCTGCTGTTGGCAATGATACCGGAATCCGGGTCGTAGAGGAACGGCTCTCCCTGAGCGGATAGCTTGTATTCATCCAACATGCCGATCAAGTTGGCGTCGGAAAACCGGATTTCGACGATATTGTCCGCTTTAAGCGGATTATAGTAGGCCGAATACGGCGTGGCCGCGTAGAAGTAAAAGTCGAACCGGCCAGGCCGATCGGCCGACGAAGGCCAAGCCTTCCAGTGGCTGGCTACCCGGCTCTTCAAATAGTCGGGATCGTAAACCACGCCGGAAGCCGGCGAGATCGCCTGCGAAGACAGCGGGAAATAAACGCTGATGTCCATCGGCCACTCCATCGTATTGCTTTGCACGGCGATGCGGGCTTCGAGCTGCTGTTTGAATTGGATGACGTTGAAATAATCCTTGAAGCTTTCCAGCGTATCCACCGAGCGCAACGAAGGATCCGAGCTGAGCAGAAAGCCGCTGCGGGACATATGGTTGACCTGCGTGTTCATCCGATTCTGCAGGAACCCCAGCCGGCTGATCAGCGATTCACTGACGGTTTCCTTCACAACCCTTACGGAAACAACGTTCGAATAGGAATAGAGGAGAACGACCAGGATTAACAATAGCACGATAAAGAAAAAGATTTTATGGAAGATTGTCCATCTCGTCTCGTTCAATCCCTTGCGCCTCCTCTTCCTTTTTTTCTGCGTACCCTACTCCTTCACCGCGCCCATAATGACCCCTTTAACGAAATATTTTTGCAGGAACGGGTACACGAGCAGAATCGGTAGCGCCCCGATGAAGATTTGCGCCGCTTTGACCGTCCGGTTGGAGATGTCCTCGAGCGCGCGCGGGTCCATCGTAATCTTGCTAAAGTCCTGCTGCACGATGATCGTCTGCAGCAAGGTCGCCAGCGGATAATTCTCGGCTTTCGTGTTATAGATCATCCCGTCGAACCACGAGTTCCAATGACCGACCATCGTGAACAGCGCCAAGGTCGCGATCGCGGGCAACGAAAGGGGGAAATACACCCGCCACAACGTCGTAAAATGGTTCGCCCCGTCGATCAAGGACGCTTCTTCCAATTCCTTCGGGATAGCCCGGAAGAAATTAAGCATCAGGATTAGCGAAAACACGTCCACCGCTCCCGGAAGCACGAGCGCCCAGATCGAATTGTTCAGTCCGAGCTTGATCATCAACATATAACTCGGCACCAGCCCACCGCTGAACAGCATTGTGAAGACGAAATACCAAATATATAGGCTGCGCCCCTTGAAAGAGCGCTGTTCTTTCGATAAAGGATAACTCGTAACGAGCAGCAATACCAGAAAAATAAACGTGCCCAGTAGCGTGCGAATCGTCGAGATGGCCATCGCGTTCACGAAATTCCGGTTCTCGAACGTCTTGCGGAACGCGTCTATCGTGAAGTCGACCGGCCAGAAATCAACCAGATTGGCGTTCGCCGCCGCCTTGCCGCTAAAAGCGACCGCCAAAATATGAATCATGGGCAAAATGCACGCGAGGGACAGCAACGCGAGAAACGCGATATTGACCACCGTAAAAGTCCGATAACCCAAAGATTTGTCAATCACGGGAAACCCCTCGTTTCACTTAGAAGTACGAGTTCAAAAAGTCTGATTTTCAAGAAGGTTGGATGAAGACCGGTGATGAGGAACAGAATGTAGGCAAACCTACATGATTACCGGAAGATCCGGCTGAATTCAAGATTAGACGTCGAATCCGCTTCCCGATTAGCTTCGTGATCAAAATTGGGCTTTTTGAACATCCTCTTAGAAGATGCGATAGTTGGCCCAGACGTATGCCATCCGGTAAGCCGTCACGATGAGAAACATGCCGATGATCGACTTGAATAGGCCGACCGCCGTGCCGAACCCCAAGTTTCCTTGCACGAGCGCGGTTCGATAGACGTAAGTGTCGATAATGTCCCCTTTTTCGTACACCATAGAATTGTACAGGTTAAAGATTTGATCGAAGCCCGCGTTCAGAATGCCTCCGAGCGCCAGCGTTCCGACGACGATCGTAATGGGTATCATGGCGGGCACGGTAATATGCAGCGTTTGTTTCCACCGGTTCGCCCCGTCCACCAGCGCCGCTTCGTACAAAGTCGGGTTTATGCCCGCCAGCGTAGCTAGGAAAACGATCGTGCTAAAGCCGAATTCCTTCCACACGTGGCTGACGACGATCGTGAACCGGAACCAATTGCCGTCGCCCAAGAAGAAGATCGGATCTATTCCGAACAAGTTATACAGCAACCGGTTGATCATCCCTCCATCGACCGATAGCATGTCGATTAAGATCCCCCCGAGAATGACCCACGACAGAAAATGGGGCAAATAGACCAGCGTTTGCACCGTTCTCTTGAACGCGGCTTTGCGCACTTCGTTCAGCAATAGCGCGAACAGGAAGGGCACGACGAGTCCGGCTACGATTTTCCAAGCCGAGATGACGACCGTGTTCCAGATTACCTGAACGCTGTCCTGCTGGCCGAACAATTTGTGAAAGTTATTGAAGCCTACCCAAGGCGAGCCCCCGATTCCCAGCCAAGGCTTGAAATCCTGGAAAGCCATGATCACTCCCGCCATGGGCAAATACGCGAAGATGAACACCGCGATCACGGCAGGAACCATCATCGCGTGAAGCTGCCAGTTTCTTCTCCAATTCCAGCCGATCTTCGGTTCGTATGTCGCTTTTTTCATGCTCCTGCCTCCTCCGGTTCTCGGCCGCAAAACGCGGAACGATCCTTGAGCCGCGCACGGCGGGCTCAAGGATCGTTCCGCCCGTCTTCCTGGGTTACTTGCCCCCTGCTGATTTGTACCATTCTTGGATTTCCTTGGTGACTTGTGCGCCACCGGCAGCATTCCAATCCTTGACGAAGTCGTCGAAGGAGTCCAGGCTAGCGTTGCCGTACAGGATTTTCGTGAAGGCGGTAATCTCCATCCGCTTCAGGTTCTCCCATTTGTCCTTGTAAGTCGGTGTCGGAGCGCCGGTAAACAGATTGTCGAGCGTATACTGATGCTGGCTGGAGACGATCGACGCCGCTTCCAACTGTTGCTTCGTGGAAGAGAGCGCGAGCTTCTTCTCATACGGCGTCGAAGGCTCCTTGCCATCGTAAAGCTCCGCCAGCGTCTTGACGAACATGGATGGCGTGCGCGGCGGGATGCCGAGGAAATATTTCGCCGGATCGATGTATCCGCCCGGAATGTTCCCCTCGAACACCGGTTTGCCGTCGACGATATCGTAGTCGTAGCCCTTGGCGAAACCGTATTCGAACTCGCCGCCTGCCACCGGATCGTTATAATGGTCGTACATATAGTTGATATACTTGAAATAGATTTCCGGATGTTTCATGTCTTTGTTAATCAACGTGACCAACACGTGCGTGCCTTCGCTAGCCTGGCCTATTTTACCGTCCGGTCCCGCAGGCAGCGGATAAGGCTTCACGACCGCTTCCGGTACGTTCTTAACGACGTCTTGCAGCGGCCAGTTATACAACCATGTCGGACCGAAGGCGATGCCCGCCTTGCCGGAGATGAACAGCTCGGCTGCCTTCATTTCATCCTGGAGCGCGACCTCCTTATGCAGATAGCCCTTCTCGATCCATTCCTTCAGCTTGCCTAGCGCCTGCTTGATTTCCGGTCGCACCGAGCCGTACACAACCTCGCCGCTCTCGTCCTTCTCCCAGATTTGCGGCACCGCTCCGAACGCTCCGAAGATTTCTCCGGTACCGATCCAAGCGTTATAGCTTTCCTTCATGGTCGAGATCATACCGTACGTATCCTTCTTGCTGTTGCCGTCCGGATCTTGATTCACGAAGGCGTCCATGACCTTCTCCATCTCGTCGATCGTCGTCGGCGCCTTTAAGCCGAGCTTATCCAGCCAATCCTGGCGAATAAACATCGCGTCGTCGTGCTGCATGATATAATCGATTCCCGGGATCGCCATTCGCTTTCCGTCCCTAACGTAAGGAAGCCAAGCGTCCGGCACTTCGGCCATCGCTTTCTTGTAAGCTTCCGAAGCGTATTTGTCGAACAGCGCCCCCGCATCCTGGAATTTACCCGATTCGATCAACGCGTGGGCTTCCGTTCCCGGAACTTCAATAATGTCGGGAAACTCTTCATTGGCCGTCATCGACAGAGTCAGCTTCGTCTTGAAGGCATCGTTGGCCTTCGGAGTCGTCCATAAATACTTAACGTTGATTCCGAGCCGCTCTTTCATCCACTTCGTATACACGTTGTTGTCGATCGTCTCCCCGTCCTTGAACTTGACGTCGTCCCCGAGCGCACGGACGTTCGTAAGCGTCACTTCCGGGACGAATTTGCCATCGATTTCGGGCAACGAATCTCCCTCTCCCGCTGCTCCGTTCGATGCTGCGCCCGCTTCCCCCGAAGCGGACGGAGACGAATTGCCATTCCCCGAACAACCGGCGACCAAACCCGCGATCAGAATAACCGCCAAAACCAGGCTGAACCGTTTACGCCATTGGTATTGCATGCAAGACACCCCTTATCAGCGATATATTAAGCTACAAAATTCAGTATAGACATCCTAATCGCCGTGGTATATTGTAACCGCTTAACATTCATTGGTTTCTGTTAGCCAACTTCTAATCCATGCCGCTTCGCTCTTTGATGCGCGTTGCCGACATAGGGAAAAGACCGGTACAAGCCTCAAGAGAGGCTTCGCCGGCCTGATGCAGATTGTAGAAGTCCTTACCTTGACATTGTCCATCCCCGTCTCGTCCGTCGTATCGGTCAACTGGTCGCCGCGGGTCTCATCCGCCAATGCTGCAAAGAGGCAGCTTCATGCTCCGTCCCCGCCGTCGAACGTGAATCCGTGGACGTGATCCGCCAGCCAGACACCGGTCTTCTGCAGATTTGTTCCCGTATCGCGAATCGCGTTGCCGCGAAAGACGTTGTCGGCGGACGCCCCCTCTGCATAGATGCCATATCCGGACTGCTCGTTGCCGTTATCCTCGACGACGTTGTTCGTCCAGATATTCCGGTTCGCGCCGTTGCCCGTTTTCTCCGGTCTGAAAATAATGCCGCTTTTGGCGTTGCCTCGGAACTCGTTGCCGTCGAACAGATTGTCGCTATCCTTATGCCCGATCGAGATGCCGCATTCTCCGTTGCCGGAAAACGTATTGCGCGAGAAATCTCCATGCTGCACGCGCCAGCAAATGAACAATCCCGCCCGACCGTTGTCGCTGCAATCGCATTCCGTCACGCGCGAGTACAGAGATCCCGAACCGGGGTGCAATCCGGAATCGGCGCAACGCCGGACGACGCAGCGATGTAGGGAGATGTTCTCCGTAATCTGCCAGCTGATTCCGTCCCCGTTGAAGTCCAAGACGGATACCCTTTCGATCCGGCAATTGTTCGCTTTGTATAAATAGATGCCGCCGGCTCGACAACCGCCAATCGGCCCGTTCGCGGCTTTGTTGCCGTCTATCGTCAAGTCGGAGATCAGGACGTGCCCGATTTCCGTTCCTTCGATGATCGAGCAGGCGTTCGTGACGGTACCCCCGTTATCCGCTTCGTAATCCCGGACCAGATAACGGTCGAAATGCAGCACGTTGCCTTCGATGGCTGTCACGACCGCCGTGCTTTCGTCCCAGCCGTATTTTTGCGAGTCGTCGAAGATTTGCAAGCCCATGCCGACGCGGAACCCGGAGGCGTCCTCGACCTCCGCTCGTAGCTCTCCGTAATCGGCGTCAAGCGTAAAGCGGCTTCGGAAGCCGTCCGCCTTGCGCAGCACCGTCTCCGGACCCGATCCTTGCAAGGTTAAGCCGTCTACGAGCCGAACCGGCCCGTCCATCCGAAAGATGCCTTTATCCAGCAGAACGCCGCCCCCGCCCGACCGCGAAGCCGCTTCGACGGCCGATTGGATCGCCTGGGAGGTAAAACCCGGGAAGTCGCTGTCCGGACCTCCGACCGTAATCGGTTGTTTTCTGCTCTTTAACACGTGGTTTCCGTTCATTTCGGTTCCTCCTCGGATATCGTTATCTAGTTAGCCCCGCGAAATGACGCCCCGAGGGCAATTAATCCTATTATACCGAGCGCAACGTACTGCCAACTATTGTAATTTCCCATCTTTTATAGTCTTTTGATAACTTATTATTGAGGGGCGACTTTATACCGGACTTTATACCGCCTATTCGGTCAAGATTGTTTCCTGAAAGGTAATGTTCCACTTCCAAAACGAAAAGCCCCGCCGATTTGCCTTGATGGCAAACCGGCGGGGCTTTTCGTTATTTCTTACGATCGGACGGAAGCCAAAGAGCGAACAGTCCAACGAGCGGAAGGAAGCTGCAAGCGAGCATCACGTCGTACAGTCCATAAACGTCCGCCGCTTTTCCTAGCGCGACAGCTCCGATAGCTCCCATGCCGAAGGCTAATCCGGTCGTCAAACCGGAAGCCATGCCGACGTTCGCCGGCATAAGGAATTGCGCGTATACGACGCTGACGGAGAAGCCGGATAATACGACGAATCCGAGCACCGTAATGACGGGATAGATCCAGAATAGCGGAAGATGAGGGAGAACGAGGGCGATCGGGGCCGCACCGGCTATGGAGAACACGATCATGTTCTTCAACCCGAGCTTATCCGCGAGAACCCCGCCGAAATAAGTGCCGAGCACGCCCGCCGCTAGAAACAGGAACACCGGAATCTGGGCTTGCTGCGTCGTGAGCCCATAGTGATCCTTCAGGAAAAACTGATAGAAGCTGCTAATTGCCGCATGGTACCACGAACGGGCAAATACCAGAAACACGAGCATCGCCATCGCGAATTTGACCCGCGGATGGCTCATTTTCTCGACTAGCGTCGAACCAGCCTTGCCCGCTGCCGCCCTCGACCGTTCCGTCTCCCACTCCGCCAGCTTGCGTCTATACCAAGGTAAGAGTCCGAGCAATACCGCAATCGCGAATCCCGCGAACAAAGTTCCCCAGATCGCGCCGAATTGTCCGAGCGGCACGAAAATGAATGCCGTCATCAGGGGAGCCAAGGAGCTACCCGCGTTCCCTCCGACTTGATAGACCGATTGGGCGAATCCGCGCTTGCCTCCGGCCGCGAAATACACCACTCTCGAGCCCTCGGGGTGAAAGATCGCCGAACCTAATCCGATGAAGACGACCGCAATCAGCAAGAACCAGAACTGCGGAGCGAAAGCGATGCCTATCATACCGATCATGCTTAGGCCCATCCCGATCGGGAGCATGATCGGCATCGATCGGCGGTCGGAATAGGCGCCGACGACGGGTTGCATAACGGATGAAGTCATATTCAACATAAAACCGATCCAGCCGACCTGCATGAGCGACAAGTCCAAAGAATCTTCCAAGATCGGGTACAAAGCCGGCACGACCGCTTGCATGGAATCGTTAAGCATGTGCACTAAGCTAATCGCCAAGAGCACGGGCATTACGGCTTTGGTTCCCTGCGATGCCGCCGAATTGGAACCAACGTTTGAAGCCACGAGTCATTCCTCCGATGAGATAAAGCTTATGAATATCAAGTTTAGGAGCGGAGTTCCTTGATGTCAAGGAATGACATTGTGACATTAGGCAACAATCGATCTCTTTCCTTATCCCTGGGCTTCAATCTACTTTCAGCAAAGCGTCAATGAAAGCCTTTATCCCCTTCTTGTCCGTCGAGGACGACCATTTGTCCAATTGCGCTTGTTCCCCGTCGAAAAAATATTCCAGAACGCGTCTCAGTTCCTCGATATAACCGCGTTCATCTAAGCGGCTTTCTCGTTCGAGGGTCATGACCAGTCCGCTCCAATTTGGGACACCTCGCTCCAAGGGAGCCCACTCGGGGTACTCCTCGGCTAATCTCGCGGCGGTTTCGATCGAGCCCGCGACGTACAGTTCGACCGCCAAGTAATTGCCGATAAAGCGATGAGACCGGTCGCTCTCCATCGCCTCCCGGAACTGTTCTGCCGCATCCGCAAACCGTCGTTGCATCATTAGCGCGGACGCATACCGGGACTGGGTGTAACCCTCCGGTTTGCCTCCGTTCGCGATAAGATACCTATGGTAGTACTCATCGGCTTTCGCCCAATTCCGCCGGCTTTCGTAAACATCGAATAATTGAAACAATATATCCCTGCTCCCCGGATTCAACTCCTGCATTTTCTCGAGATAAGAGATCGCCTCCTCGGACAACTCATATTCTCGGGCCATGGAAGCTTGTGCCCCTAGAATGCGGATGATCATATGCAGGCTGTGCCGATCCGACCGGTCGGCTGCGAAGTCTTTCTTATATGCAGACAGAGCCAAATCCAACTGCTCGTTGATCATAAATTCATCCGCGGCGGTAAGGGTGCGCTCCTTCAAATAGAAGAACGGCAAAGCTCCCATCGTATTTTCGTTTAACCGATAGCCATCGCTTCTCGTGATCATTCGGTCGTTGGCGTCATAGGCCTCAACGTACCATGAATAGCGGTTGTTCGGATTCGCTAAACCGAGCAAATCCTTAGCCGTGACGACCATCTTGCCGTCCACTTCCCTTAGCGAGAACCCACCGGATGCTTGGTAAAGGGTTTCGACGGGTACGTCCGCGGAAGCGTCCGCGATTCGATCTTGCAATCGCAAATTCGATACGCCGCTTTCGAGCGGCGCTTTCCCATATAGCGCATAGTACGCCGCCCCTTCGACGGGTTTCCAGCGGAACTTCACCGTTCTTCCGGTGAGGGTCGCATCGTTAGCCGGCTCCTGAATTTCGATCAGCGGACGCAGCGTCACGTCCTGGGCGACCGAGTGTCCGTTACCGACCGCAATCCAATCGTCAACCATCGTCGGCCATGTCCAACCATCGATCTGATCGTACAGTAGCCCGATATACAATTGATAATTGCCCGGGATGACGTTCTTGAACTCATATCTCCCATGGGAGTCCGTAATCATCTGGTACGGTTCTCCGTCCGTTACGCTATGGCTAACGTCTTGTTCAGCCCTTAAGAATACGCCTACGCGAGCCATAGCCGTGCCATCGCTTCGTTTCACGGTACCCGACACGGTTGCCGTCTCGGTTTGCGCATTGTCGTTCAATGCGCGCACCAATTGCTCCCGGAACGAGGTGAGCTGTTCCAACTTAACCGGCGTAAATTCGTCCATTTCGGGAAACTTCTTTTTCTCGTCCGCCATCCACTTCCTGGTCTCGTCCAACTCTCGATCGATTTCCTTAAGCGCGAAATCCGCCCTGCCTTCCCCCACGAGCAATTGCGCCTTTAACTGCGCAACCTTTCCATCGAAATCGAGATCGACCGAAGGCCGCTTTGCTTCTAGTTCGCTTATAAGCCGCATAGCTTCGCCCGATTCGCCGGCGTTCGAAAGTAACTTCGCTCGTTCGAACTTCAGTTTATCCGACGTCGAGCGTCCTGAACGCGACTCCGTCTCTTCCAATATCGCCAGCGCCTCGTCCGTACGGTCATCGCTAACGAAGTATTGAACGAGTTGATTCGCCGCGCTGATTCGATAGATGTCATCGGGACCTTCATCCAAATACTGCCGCAAATAAGGAAGCTTCTCCTCCCAGCTCCAGATACGGCTTTCCCTTTCGGTAGAATGGCTCATGATCGAACCGGAGCCTACGTATACGTCGAAGCTGTGCGCCGGAGAATCCGATCCGTAGCCGATCATGTATTCGCGTATCAGCTCCCACTTCTTGGATGGGGAAGCCGCATTCTCCAGCGCGGCCAGCAGGCTTTTCTTCCCTCCGACGTTCCCGGCTTCGTAGTCCTTGACGGCCGTGCTTACCTGAAGCTTCGGGATAACGACGAATTGAAGCAAAGATAGGAGGATGCCGATCGCAGCAACTCCCATGACCAAGTGCTTAACCTTGAGGGTCACCTTCAAGCGAAGCCACCGCCCTCTCGTATTGATCTTTCCAATAGGTGTTGCCGCCGGCTTCTATGAGTTGCCTTTGATCCCCTTGGCGCGTTTCATCGCTAATTTCCGAATTCCGTACTTGAACGACCGCCATAATCGCAATAATGACGGCCATGCTCATGCCGAGCGGAAGAAGCGACACTTCGATTTCCTTGTTCCACAAGGCGCTCCATTTCTGCCTCCAAGTGCGGGGATGGGCGAGCCCCAACACTTCCGCTTCTTTCGTAAACCTCATCCGGCCAAGTTCTTCGTCCAGCTTTGTTTTATAGTGCTCCCGCTCCGTCTTCATCCCCATCCCCCTCTTCCTCAAGCATTTGCCTCAGCCTCATTCGGCCTCTGGCCAATCTGGCTTTCACCGTATTCTCGTTGCTCTTGACGTGCTCGGCGATCTCCAGCACGCTAAGTTCGTTGTAATAGTACAACGTAATGACTTCTCGATACCGATAATCAAGCCGATGGATCGCCTCGCTCAAGCGTTGATTGCGCCATTCCGCTAGCAAGAGATTTTCCGGACCGGGTTCGGTTTCCTCGATCATCCGTTCGATAGAAGCCGAGGGAAACAGATTCCTCCAGCTCCAAGTTCTCATTTTCATCCGGCACCGATTCACGACGATTCGGAGGAGCCAACCGCGGAGCTTATCCGGCTCTTTAAGCTGATGAATTTTGCGATAAGCTTGTATAAAAGTATCCATGACCGCTTCCTCTGCCGCCTGCCGATCTTTCACAAGCAAGAAGGCGGTACGTTGCAATTCATCGCCGTACTGCGCCATTAAGGCTTGAAGCGCCAGCTCGTCTCTCTCTAGTAATCTCCGAACGACATCCAGGTCTGCTCCCCCTCTCCTACACAATAAGATGCGTCTCCTCGCGATCGGGTTGCATCCCGCCTTAAATTTTATTCGCGTAAAATAATAAACGGCCCGCAAGCCGATGGACTTGGGGCCGGTTTTGTATTTGGTCTATTCCGTCTTGAACTTAAAGTTTCTAGCCCAATAGATGATCGGTGTCGATGCGACGGAAATAATAAACTTCAGCACATAAGTCGTAATTACGATTTCCCACCAAACGTCCCACGGATATTCCCCGGCGAAAGCAATCGAGCAAAAAATGAGCGTATCGACCAATTGACTAACGCCCGTGCTGCCGTTGTTGCGGATCCATAGCTGGCTCCTCGTCGGATATTTGACCTTGAGCTTGCTGAATAGCTTAACGTCGAGAAATTGGCTGACCAGATACGCGGCCAAGCTGCCAAGCGCGATACGCGGAGCTAAACCGAATATCGTCTGTAACGCCGGATGTCCGAAATCGGTCTCCTGCGGTTCGAACACGAGCACCATCTGCATAATGGCCGTAGACATGAGCAAGAAGAAAAATCCGAACCAAACCGCTTTTTTCGCTTCCTTCTCTCCGTACTTCTCGTTCAACAAGTCCGTCGTCAGGTAGATCGTGCCGTACATCGTATTGCCGAGCGTCATGACGAAGCCGAACATTCCGATCGTCTTGACCACTTGAATGTTGGCGAGCACGACCGCCGCGGCGATCCAGGCGTACAGCCCCATCTTGCCGAACAACCGGTAACAGATCAAGAACAACGCAAAGTTGACCAGGACGAATAACACGCCCCAACCTAAGTTAAACATTAAACCATCCTCCTAGTTTTGTTGACGCGGGAGTTTGCGAACCGCGGCTCCGCTTTGCGGAGCGAACGGCTTATTATAGCATGAAAAAAACGAATGCGGGACGGAATATCATTCCATCTCGCATCCGTTTGTATAAGTCGACTGTCGATCGGGGTTAAGCCGCCTCTTTCTTGAGGTTTTCTTCTTGCGGGTGTTTGACCTTCCCGACGAGTAAGCTTAGAGGCAGGGCGGCTACCGCGATGAAGGTCGCGATCAGGTAAACGTCGTTCACGCTCATCGTAAAGGACATCATCGAGATAAATGCTTTATCGGTTTCTCCCGCCATGGCGAAATCCATGCCGTGGTGTACGGACCGCGTTGCCAGCAAAGTCGTAAAGATGGCGATCGCGAACGAGCCGAACACGTTCCTCGTCCAGTTCATGATGGCGGACGCGTGACCGGACAATTCGCGAGGTACCAGTTCCATGCCCGCGTTGCTGGAAGGCATCATGACCAACGCGATGCCGAGGTTACGAACGATCATCCAGAATAAAATGTAGGAATGGGATACGTCGATGCTAAGCCAGCTTAACGTTAACGACCCTACGGATAACAGGACGATCCCCGTAACCATGAGCCAGCGCGGTCCGACGATCCCGTAGAGCTTGCCTACGATCGGCATCACGAGCGCCATGGCCAGCGAAGCCGGCAACAGGATAAGTCCGGTGTCCATCGCGGACACGTGCTGGATTCTTTGCAAGAATACCGGGGTAAGGAAAGTTCCCGAGTATAGGCTGATCGTCAGAATGTTGGCGATAATGAGATTTAGAGTATATCTGCCGTTCTTGAACACTCGTAAGTTCAATAGAGGCGTCTTGGCCGTAAGCTCTCTCCATATGAAAAGAACGAGAGTGATCGAACCCCCGACGAGCAAGGAGATAATTTCCCAAGAATCCCAGCCCCAATTATGTCCTTGTCCCAGCGCCAGCAACAAGGCCGAACTGCTCGCGATAACGGTAATGAGTCCGAATGCGTCGAAACTCTTGGGAACGCTAAGCCGATAATAAGGAATATAAGCGATGACGCACCAGATCGCGATTAAACCGATCGGCACGTTCATCAGGAACAACCACTGCCAATCGTAGTGTTCAAGCAGCCAACCGCTAAGCGTAGGCCCGAATGCCGGAGCCATCATGGAAGCCAGTCCCCATAACGCCATGGCCATCGGTTGTTTTTCCCTTGGTATAATCTGATAGATGATAGACATCGTTGCCGGAATGATCAATCCGCTGAACGCGCCCTGTAATACGCGGAACGCGATCAAGGACGATTCATCCCATGCGGCGGCGCATAACGCGGAAGATAACGTAAATCCGATCAACGAGAAGAGGTACAATCTCTTGTAGCTGAACTTCTCGCCCAAATAACCCACGATCGGCGCCGTCGTGCCCATGGCAAGCATAAAGCCGGTTAACGTCCATGTGATCGTATCCAATGACGTATCGAAATGGTCTTTCAAAATCTCCAAAGCGATGTTAATCGTGCTAGAAGCAAGAATACATAGGAACGAACCTATAAAAATTGCAACCATTACCGGTAGAAAACGTATTTCTTGATTGGTGTTGCCGCTGTTCATCTCTCTACTCCACACCCTCCACAGTACTATGTATATTTTTACATAAAAATTGGTACGGAGAATTATCATACTACTGGAATTACCATCTGTCAAAGTTTGTTATCGCCTGGAGGCTCGGACATGAATACCCTCTCTTATGGACTATTAAGCCTGATCTCCCACTCGCCTTTGTCCGGTTACGACTTGATGCTGAAGATCCAGCCGTTCTGGCCGGCCAAGCACAGTCAGATTTACCCGTTGCTCGCGAACATGGAGAAGGAAAACCAAGTGACGTTCGAACTGGTTTCCCAAAGCGACAAGCCGGACAAAAAAGTCTATTCCATAACGGCAGAAGGAATAGAATCGCTGAAGCTGTGGTTGACGGAGCCCGCTTCCGACCCGGTCATGAGGGACGAACTCATGCTTAAAGCCTATTGCGTCTCTTTCGTCGATCCGGCGATTTCCCGTAAGCTGTTCATTGATCGTCTGGAGTATTACCATATGAAATTGCAAAGGTACAAAGATAAGATCGCGAATATTCAAAAGGCCGATGGCTTGAAGGAAGGCGAAGTTCCTTCCTACCGCTCCCCCTTGTTCGGAGCTTATATTTTGCTTAACAAAGCGCTAATGAGCTGTCGAACCAATATCGAATGGTGCGAATGGGTACTTTCCGTCATACCCCCCGAGGAAAAATAAGACGCCATTCCTCACCGAGCGCGCTCGTAGCCCCGAGATAGATGGTTATTCAGGTAAAAGTCAAAAAAGACTGATCGTTCCGGCACAGGGAACGATCAGTCTTTTTTGCGTTATTTTATTACAAATGCGTGCGGGGAGTTAAGATGTCCCTATCTGCTTTGCCTCCTGCTCTGCGCTTGGTCACGGCCGCCCAGCCTTTACGAATCCATGGAAGCAGAACGTAGTCGAGCCCGAATTTCCCCGCGTTCGCCCCTCCCGCCAGCACGATCATTCCGATAAGCAGAAGCCAAGGATTAGTCGACACCGTTCCGGCGAACAAGAACAGGAAGTTCATCAGCACTCCGAAGAATGCGGCGGCGGCCGTTAA
The DNA here is from genome assembly GCF_012849095.1 of Cohnella herbarum. Lineage (NCBI taxonomy): Bacteria > Bacillati > Bacillota > Bacilli > Caryophanales > Paenibacillaceae > Cohnella > Cohnella herbarum. Next base: position 7,137,565 of record NZ_CP051680.1, on the reverse strand, counting down.
TCCCCCTACGATAAGCCCCAAGCCGACCAGAAACTCCCCGACGGGAATCAAGAAATCGATCAGCTTCACGTTCGGCAGCGCGAAATGCTCCAAGAATGCCGTATACGTCGGGAAAATCGCTTCTTTGGTCGCTTTGTCCGCAATCGGATTCGCGACCGCGTTCTTCAAGAATCCCGCCGCGGTGAATGCTTCGCTTCCGGTTAATTTATGCCAGCCCGCCTCCATCCACTGCCAACCCAGATAGATGCGTATAAACGTAAACGCCACTGCTGCCCAGACGTTTTCCTTCAGAAATTTCGAAACCATAGCAGCCATCTCCTATTCGGATAATCTTATGTTGATCTTGCACCCTCATTATGCTCCCGTCGTCAAAAAGATAGTGTGAATAAAATCACAAACTATGTGTCGAAATGTTGAAGACAGCAATACGTGATACAATAGTCGAAAAACGTACTGGAGATTACCTGCGATGAAGGAAAACAACTCAAACTTAAACGCTAAGCAGGAGCAGGCCATTATCATAGGAGCCGGACCCTGCGGATTATCCGCCGCGCTCGAACTGCAAGCCATCGGGATCGAACCCCTGTTGCTCGAGAAAAACGCGGTCGTCCATTCCATCTATCAATATCCGACTTATATGAACTTCTTCAGCACCGCCGAATTGTTAGAGATCGGAGGCATTCCGTTCACGAGCCCGAACGACAAACCCTCTCGCCGCGAAGCGCTGCAATATTACCGGGACGTCGCTCTCCGTCGTCAACTGCGCATCCGCGCTTATGAAGCGGCAACTGCCATCCTACCTCAAGAAGACGGAGCATTCCGCGTGGAAACCTCCGACCGGTTCGGCGGAAAGCGCGTCTACGAGACGCCTTACGTCGTCGTCGCGACCGGCTACTTCGACCACCCGAACCTGCTTGGCATCCCGGGAGAAGAGCTCCCGAAGGTTACGCATTTCTTCGGCGAGGCGCATCCGTATACCGGGATGAAGGTGGCGATCATCGGCGGAAACAACTCCGCGGTGGACGCGGCGATGGAACTGTTGCGGGTAGGCGCCGAGATTACGGTCGTCTATCGAGGAGAAGACTATTCGCCCAGCATTAAGCCTTGGGTCAAACCGCTATTTCAGGGCATGGTTAATAAAGGGAATATCCGCATGATATTCTCTTCTCGAGTGGTCGGAATCGGGGAAAATACGATCACCGTTCAGCCGAACGATCAAGATAGCGAATCCTATACGCTCGATAACGATTTCGTGCTTGCATTGACCGGTTTTCGGCCAGAGCGAACATTGCTGACGGATGCGGGAGCGGAAGTCGATGCCGAGTCGACGATTCCGACCTTCGATCCGGAGACGATGGAATCGAATGTCCCCGGTCTATTCATCGCGGGCGTAATCGCCGCCGGACGGGAAGCGAACGAGATATTCATCGAAAGCGGACGCCACCACGGCGAGCTGATCGCTCGGCGTATCCGGCAACTCAGGGAATAGTGGCGCGGGAAAGGTGGGTGACGCTGGAAATTACTCGATTTAATCGAGTAATTCTCGTGAATTGGGCTTTACGGCGAAGAATTACTCGATTTTTTCGAGTAATTCTTGCGAGTTTGACTCTACGGCGAAGAGTTACTCGATTATTTCGAGTAATTCTCGTAAATTTGGCTCTACGGTGAAGAGTTACTCGATTTTTTCGAGTAATTCTCGTGAATTTGGCTTTACGGCGAAGAATTACTCGATTATTTCGAGTAATTCTTGCGAGTTTGGCTCTACGGCGAAGAGTTACTCGATTTTTTCGAGTAATTCTTGCAAGTTTGGCGCTACAGCCAAAGACGAAAGAGATACTCGATTCCTAATCGAGCATCTCGTTTCAATCTCGCTGAATTTATTTATTCGCCGCTTGAGGAAGGATCAGCGATACTTGAGTACCCGAGCCTGGCACCGAGCGGATGCGCAGCTCTCCTCCGATCGCACGAGCCCGCTCCTCCATGCTGAACAGTCCGACGCCTTTCGTACCGCCGTCTCTTGAGAAGCCTTTGCCCCGATCCTCGATCTTGACCTCGACGTAGGCTCCGTAGTCTTTCACCGCAACCGAGGCTTCCTCCACGTCCGCATGTTTGCCGAGATTCATCAACGCCTCTTGAATGATCCGGTAAATGGTCGTTTCCTCTTGTATGCTTAACCTTCTCCGCAGATCGGACGTAAACTGGACCCGAATTCCGTAATGCTTGGAATACGTATCGAAATAAGTACGCAACGCCGGGATGACGCCGAGATCGTCGAGAACGGACGGCCTAAGCTCCCATGCCAGTCCTCTCACGTCCGCCATCAGATGGGCAACTTCCTCCCGCAGCGCTCCCAAGCGGTCATGTTCGCCGCTGGAGATGATCGTATCCATCGAAATCAGCAACGAAAACAAGCTTTGACCGATGCCGTCGTGCAGGTCGCGCGAAAACCTCCGCCGCTCTTCCTCCTGGATCTGCATCATTTGGGAAAGCAAGAGCTGCAGCTCTTCCTCGCCGTTTTTCCTGGCGGTAACTTCATGACGGATCGCCAAATATTGATAGGGCTTGCCCTTGTCGTTCAAGAACGGAACGATCGTCGTATCGACCCAATAGTAAGCGCCGTCCTTGTTGCGATTCTTAATTTCTCCGCGCCACACTTTTCCGGAGGAGATCGTACGCCATAATTCGGTCATGAAAGATTTGCTATGATGGCCTGAATTAATAATCCGATGATCTTGACCGATAAGCTCCGCTCTGGAATACCTGGAAATCTCGCAAAATCTGTCGTTCACGTATTGGATTTTCCCCATTCGGTCCGTGACGGCAACGATCGAAGCTTCGTCCAAGGCGTGTTTCAGATCGGACAGCTGCTTAACCGTCTGTTCCAGCGAACCGTCGAATTCCGAATCGTACCTGCCGTACTCATGCGTCAAAGTTCAACAGCCCCTTTTTCATCGCGAACCTGACCAAATCCGGTCTCGTTTTCAGATTGAGTTTGTCCATCAGATTGCTTTTGTGCGATTCAACGGTTTTGACGCTGATGACGAGTTGCTCCGCAATGTCCTTGTTCGTGTAACCTTGGGCTACCTTCGCCAATATTTCCTTCTCCCGATCCGATAACGATTCGAAGCTGCCCTGATCGTTGCCGTTCTTCAGCTTCTCCAAGTATTCTCCCATCAATCGTTTGGTCGCCATCGGGTGCAAATACGCGTTCCCCTCCGCAACGTGACGAATCGCGCTAATCATCTCTTCATGCGGCGAGCTCTTCAGAATATAACCGGAAGCTCCCTGATGAATCGCTCTAAACAAATATTCCTCGTCGTCGTGCATCGTCAGAATCAACACGGCCGTATTCGGAAGCCTCTTCTTCAACTCGGCAGTCGCGCTAAGGCCGTCTTTCCCATGAGGCATGCTCAGGTCCATGATCACGACATCGGGCAAGTATTGCATTGCTTTCGCGATGGCTTCCTCGCCTTCCGCCGCTTCTCCGACGACTTCCATGTCTTCCTTGGCGCCTAGCAACATCGCGAGCCCGGAACGAACGACGGCGTGATCGTCGACTAGCAATATTCGGATCATTGTCCCGCCTCCTTATACGACTACTATATCAAATCTTCCATACTGTCGGCTAATTCCGTTGCAACCCGATCGACCGTTTCGCGTTGATTTACTTCATATATACGAGGGCTCCTGTCACCGATCAACAAGATTCCTTTCATTTCTTTCCCTATCCAGACGGGAACGGCGTATGCGGACTCCAAGCGTTCCGTCAGCCAAATCGAATAGTTCGCATGTACGTTGGCCTTCCTGGAATCCATTTTATCCCACGTCATTCCACGGCCTACCTTAATGATTTCTCCTTCGATGCCTTGCCCGTGCCGAACCCGAATGTTCAAGTAACGATCGTTCAGATTGCCGGAAGCCCATTTCCATGAAATGCAGCGTTCTTTGCCGTCGATAACGGCAAGAGCGGAGAAGTCGCAACTCGTCTGCTCTCTCATTCCGCTCAAAATATCCCCTGCGCGCAATCTCATCCCCATCCCCCCGCTCTTCAAGCTTCCTCCTTCTATTTTATCGAGTAGACGCCCGGTTGTAAGTCAGGGAATCCCCTGAAAGAAACGCGGGAAAACACCTAACTTTACGTACGGGTGTGATTTTCCTCACAACAAAATAGGGGAATTCCCCTTATCGATTCAGAGTATTCCCCGATAACAATATTTACTTGCGCAGGGTACGATAGTATTAAGATTTCACAAGGGGGATGGCGGCAATGAGCATCAATTTTCCAGCTACGGCGACCAATCTGGAAGAGAGTACGAATCCGAGCGCGGGAAGCAAGGGGTTCGCGAGCTTCTGTACGCCTAGACAATTCCAACAACTCGAAAGCATAATGGTTCCCATGCGCGTTGCCTCGGGAGGATTCCTGTTCTGGGAAGGCGACGAAGCGGACAATTTGTATTATATTCGCAGCGGAAGAGTGAAGCTTCGCAAATCGACGGAAGAAGGCAAAGAAATCATTCTCACGATCTTGCAATCGGGGGATTTGATCTGCGAGAACGTTAGCGGTCTCTCGCTTCTTCAGTACGGTTTCACGGCGGAAGTGACGGACGCCGCGGAGATCGGCGTTATTTCACGGTATGCCCTGGAAGCGCTCATGCAGCATAACGGTGAGCTGGCGCTCAGTTTCATGCATTGGATGGCGTTATCCCATCGGGTAACCCAATCCAAATTCAGGGATCTGCTCCTCTTCGGCAAGCCGGGAGCATTGGCTTCGACGCTGATTCGCCTGAGCAATTCCTACGGGGTCATGGAAGCATACGGAATCCGGATCGATATGAAGCTTACGCACTCGGAGCTTGCGGACTTCATCGGCGCGACCCGCGAGAGCGTCAATCGCATGCTGAACGAGTTCAAAGAAAAGGGAATCCTTGATTTCCGTTACGGCAAAATCATCATACGCCAGTTGAAAGCACTGCAAGACATTTGCCAATGTCCGAGTTGCCCCGGTTGCTCGAAAGAGATTTGCCGCATCTAGGCTTCCGGTTGATTGCCGCTCCCTTTATTACCCTGGACGATACTTGGGTAAGATGATTAGACGACGATACAAAGCTAAAGGCAGCAAGCATGGGTCATCGGAATGAACCATGTATAAGCTCCAATCGTCTAATCGGGCAAGAAAGGGAGCTGATCATCATGTCCAGCATCGGAAAATATCGCTTTCTCCTCGTCGCGTCGTTGCTCGTCCTCTTACTCGTTGGATGCTCGAAGAGCGAAAGCGGGAACGGAATGAACTCTTCGACCGACGGAAATACGACCTCGCAAGCAACTACCGCCACCATTCCTACCGGTACATCCTCGTCCGGTATCGCACCGTCGCCTTCAGCAACGCAGACCGCATCTTCGCCTGCTTCGGAGGCGCCCCCGGCTACCGACCAAGCTTCTCTCGGCAAGGTGACTGCCTTGCGATTAGCCGACTTTCAGTCCGGTTGGGCCGGAGGCGAGGGCTGGATCGCGAGAACGGACAACGGCGGCAAAAGCTGGACGAAGCAATTAGAACATAAGTATATCGTTAATCAATTATTTGCTTTGAACCGGAATGAAGCATGGGCCGCACTCGACATTGGCGATTCGAAAGGATTGCAATTGCTGCACACGACAAACGGAGGAAAGAAATGGATAACGGACGGCAGCGTGCCTAATCATGATTTCCTCCATTTCGTAACTTCCAAGGAAGCTTTCAGCGGCAGTGCGCGTACGACGGACGGCGGGCAAACATGGACCACTCTCAAAGTTCCCGATTCCATAGCGGGGGATGCCTATTTCCATGATCGGAACAATGGCTGGGCGGTTACGCAGGGAACGAATAAATTCAACATCATGCGTACGACGGACGGCGGGAAAACTTGGCGGTCCGCGATGTCGCGAGCTACGGTATCCCCAGTGACCGGCGTCGTCATCCGATCGGCAGGCAATAATGACGCTTGGGTCGAACTAATCGGCGATTCCGGCATGTCCCAAACATCCTACTCCCTCTTCCATACCGCGGACGGAGGCCGCGCTTGGATTCCCGTCTTGGCCAATAACCAAGCCGGATCCGGACCGGCTCCCGGTTACGAGATGGATAAGCCGACGAAAGTTCCCCATAACAAGGGAGCCGGACCTGGCACTCTCTATGTCGTGAATTCCCAAACCGCCTTCATGGGCGGGAAATGCATGGCATGCGATCTCCCGAATACGATGGGTAAAACCTTGGACGGAGGAAAAACGTGGGTGAACCTTCCCGCCGAATTCGCGGGTTACGGAGAGCAATATATCGCGGCCGCGGATGCTAAGCATATTTGGTGGATCAATAGCGACAACACGGAATCCTCCATCATGTACACGTCTTCGGACGGCGGTCGGAACTGGAACAAAACGTATACATTCGCGAAACCGAAGTAAAGATCGGCAATGACTGCCTAGACAATAACAGCCCAGCCCGTTGAGCCGAGCCTTCACCAACGCTTTTTAAGCGGGGGTCGGAGGCTTTTTCCGATTGCATGACTCCCGTTTCTGTGACATACGTCACAACTTTTGTCATTTTAGTCATGAGATGAGTTCAGGCACAGCCATTTCGTTCGCACTTGTGTTAATCTGAAAGCATCCTAATGAAAAGAAGATGCCCATGATCCGAGTGCTGATAGTCGATGACCAAACCCTGCTGCGGGAAGGCTTGCAGACGATTATAAATTTGGAAGAGGATATGCAAGCCGTCGGCCTCGCTTCGAACGGTCTGGAAGCCGTCGAGATGGCCTCTAATCTTCGACCGAACCTCATTCTAATGGACATCAAGATGCCGCTTCTTAACGGAATAGACAGTATGAAACGCATCAAGGAAAATCATCCCGGCGTGCTCGTCCTCATGCTGACGACTTTCCTCGAGGACACCCTTATTGTTAGCGCTATGGCGAACGGAGCCGACGGCTTCCTCTTAAAGGACATGGCGGGGGAACATATCGTCCAAACGATTCGCGAAGCGATTAAAGGACATCTTATCCTGCCTGCGCCTATAGCAGCCAAGCTTACCGAACGGCTCGCTTATTGGAATCAAACGGAGCCTGGCCCGTTTCACGAGCATGCACTGGAGCAGCACGGCCTCTTCTTCAACGAGAAGGAAAGGGAGATCATTCTGCTCATGGTCCAAGATAAACCGAACAAACAAATCGCCTCCACCCTCTATATGAGCGAAGGAACGATCCGCAATTATATTAGCGTCATCTATAACAAGATCGGTACGAACGACCGTACCGCGGCGATTATCCGATTGAAGGAGTATATGATCCCATGAAACGCAGGTCGACTTCCTTATGGATTTGGATAATCGTATGCGCGATTGTTTTGGGGGCTTTCCTGCCTTCGCTCTTTATCAATAAAAAATTTATCGAACAATCGAGTTCGCCGCCTGCCCGTCTCGTTAACGACTGGGAAGTCCGTTTCGGGCAGCAACCCGGCCAAGGCGATAGCTGGCAAGCTCTCGGCGAAGAGGAACAGAATAAGCTAAGCCATTACAAAGGTTCTCTATGGGTTAAACGTACGTTACCCGAACTGCCTTGGAATAAGCCGTATTTATTCCTATCCGGAATGAACAGATTCGAAGTTTTCTTGGATGGGCAGTCCGTCTATCGTTTCAATATGGAACCCGGCCTTATCTGGAATCATTTCATCATGACCTGGCATCCGATACCGATCCAGCCGGAAGACGAGGGAAAGGAACTTTCCCTGCATATGGAATGGGACCGCATGCCTTTCATGATGAACAACTGGATTGTCGTCGGAGAGCCCGACTCCATCTTAACCCGCTTTTTGCAACAGGACTCTTCGCGTTACATTTATTCCGTCCTTTATATAACCGTCGGCATCGTAGGTCTGATTTTCTTCGCCAGACGAAGGGAAAAACTATACTTCTGGTTCTCTCTGCTCACGTTATCCTCGGGTTTCGGACTCCTTCTGATATGCAACTCTCTGCAATGGTTCTTCGATGTTCAAGCCTTGTATTACTGGAAAGATCTATTATTAACGCTGGGTGTATACGCGTTTACCGGATTATATGGCGAAGTGTTAGGCGCTTCTAGGCGACTCATCGTCCGAATCACTAAGCTTACCTTGCTCCTATACACGATAGCGTCTTTGTTCGCGGGAATTTGGAGCCCGACTTGGTATTGGAAAATGCTTAACGACGGTTTACCATGGTTAGCGATCGTCGCAATCGGCGTAGTGACCTATGCCTTGGCACGGTTTCCGAATAGCGCCCAACGGCAGTACGAAAGAAGATGGTTGCTTCGGGGTTACGTCATATTGGTCATTAGCGGATTGGGCCATATGATCTCAAATTACCTATACGCTCAATACAAACCTTTCAACGAGTTATGGCATTATTTCAATATCGTAATCGCGAACTTGCTCCCGAACGGCCTTCTTCTCTTCATGTCCTGCATGGTATTCGTCGTCATTCATAGAGTAGGCTACATCTATCAAGATTCGGAACGGAATGCCCGGGATCTGCAAACGAAGAACATCGAGCTCGAGCAGTTTTATCGGAATTTGGAGCAAATCGTAGAAACTCGCACGCAAGAGCTGGAAGAAGCGAACCGATCCTTAACGATCACGCTGCGGGAGAAAGCGGAAACGTTGGCCGAAGTGTCCGTATTAGAGGAAAGAAACCGGATCGCGCAAGACATGCATGACGTCGTAGGCCATACGCTGACGGCGGCAATCGTCCAATTGGAGGCGAGTAAGAAGCTCGCGGCCAAAGAAGGCAACCTTCCCTCCGAGAAGCTCGACACCGTTAGCGGACTTGTCCGTAAAGGCTTGGAGGATATTCGCAAAACCGTGCGGCTGCTGAAGTCCGATTCGCCCCCCGTCAAGCTGGAATTTGCGCTTCGAGAGCTAATACGCGAAACGATCGAGACGATGGAGGTTGCCATCGAAGCGGACATCGAACTTCCGTGCGAAATGGGGAAATTAACGGAGAAAGTCATCTATCACGCTTTGCAAGAAGGCTTAACGAACGGTATCCGCCATGCGGGCTGCAGTTGGTTCCGTTATTCGATTCGTCCTCGCGAAGACTTATTGGAGATCAAACTATGGAACGACGGCAAACCTTTCGGCTTCGCTAAACCGGGATTCGGCTTGACGACTATGATGGAACGGGTTCATCTCCTCGGCGGAACGGTTGCCGTCGGATCCTCCGAAGGGGCTGACGGCATTCCGATGGGATGCGAGCTTGCCATTACTTTTCCGTTACCTTTACTTCTACCGTCGTCGCCTCGGTCGACTTCGGCTTAATAGCACAAGAAGGCAGCGCAGGAATATTTCCCGCACTGCCTTCTTTCATATCCTCTTCATTCGCTGGATTGCCTATTTCAATCAGGAGTACTTCGGAAGCCAATCCCCATGGGCCTCGATCAGATCGTCGCACATGGAGACGATATCGTCTATCGAGAGCTCGGCGGCCGTATGCGGATCCAACATCGCCGCGTGATAGATATGTTCTTTCTTACCCGTGATAGCGGCTTCGATCGTTAACAATTGCGTATTGATATTCGTGCGGTTCAGCGCGGCTAACTGCGGCGGAAGATTGCCGATGTAAGTCGGGTTGACTCCGGAACGATCGACCAGGCACGGTACTTCGACGCAAGCTTCGCGAGGCAAGTTGGCGATTAAGCCGCCCGTGTTCATGACGTTGCCGCCGATCTTGAACGGGACGTCCGTCTCGATCGCTTCGAAAATGTAAGAAGCGTATTCGTGAGAGCGAACGTGCTCGAGGTTTGCATCGTTGACAAGCTCTTCGCGCATGTTTTTCCATCTGCTGATTTGCTCGATGCAGCGGCGCGGATACTCGTCGAGGGGAATGTTGAACCGTTCGATCAGCTCCGGATAGTTACGTTTGATGAAATACGGATGGTACTCGGCATTATGCTCCGAAGATTCCGTGATGTAGTAACCGAAATTCAGCATCATCTCGTACCGAACCATATCGTTATGCTTTTCTTTCTGCTTCTCCTTCGCGCGTCTCTTGATTTCCGGATACAGGTCCACTCCGTCTTTAGACACTTCCAGCAACCATGCCATATGGTTAATGCCCGCGATCTTCGACTTCACTCCCGTCTGATCCAGTCCTAGATGCTTGAACATTTCGGGAACGCAAGCCTGCACGCTGTGGCAGAGACCAACCGTGTTCACGCCGCCGTAAGTATTCATCACGTTGGTGAGAACGGCCATCGGATTCGTATAATTCAAGAACAAAGCATCCGGACATACTTCGCGAATGTCCGCCGCGAAATCGAGCATAACCGGAATCGTGCGCAAATTGCGGAATAGTCCGCCGATCCCGACCGTATCCGCGATCGTTTGTCTGTGGCCGTATTTTTTCGGAATTTCGAAATCCGTAATCGTACACGGATCGTATCCGCCTACTTGAATCGCGTTGACTACGAATTTAGATCCGCGAAGAGCTTCTTTGCGATCGGTGAAGGCATTGATCACGCAAGTGCTTCCGGATGTCTTTTTGATGTTATTAAGCATGTTCTCGGAATCTTTCAGTCTTACCGGGTCGATATCGAACAGCGCGATCTCGAAATCCTGCAACGCTGGCGTAAGCATGACGTCCCCGAGCACGTTTTTAGCGAATACCGTACTTCCTGCGCCGAGAAAAGTGATTTTGGACAAGATCAAAACCTCCGAATGAATAATGTGAACTGCTATTCTAAATGTAATGCAAGCGTCATCAAAAGAGTATGGAAGGTTCGCGCATCTATATGGACATTTGTCGTTTATTTGATAAAGTAGAAAGAAACAATTCAGACAGGTGACGCCTATGTCTTCCGAACACCATTCCTATTCGGTCAGCATGAATCCCTCTCCCGCGGAGGGTGAGCTTTCCGTCCTCTTCAGCGGAGAAGCCCAGCCGATGGGCTTGCATAAAATCGGACCGGCCATACACGACTATTACCTGGTTCACACGGTTCTGTCCGGTCGCGGGGAGTTCATCATTCGGGATACAAGCTATCCGTGCGTTGCGGGAGATACTTTCGTTATTTTCCCTGGGGAGCTATTCTCCTACCAAGCCGATGAACGCGAGCCGTGGAGTTATGTATGGGTCGGCTTCATCGGCCGCGGAGCCGACGACGTCATGTCGCAAGTGGGGGCTACGCCCCATCACCCGGTTATCCCGGGTAGTCTTAACCCGAACATCCGTAGCTATTATGACAAGCTTATCGGTTGTTACGATTCCGCTGCCCTTCCCGAACTAGCCAACCTCGAGGCCGGCGGATGGATTCGTCTCTTGCTGCAACAGTTCGGAGTCGCCCGCAAGAAGCTCGAGAAGAACCATCCCGAATCCACTGCGGCGATCGACCTGGTCATTAAGCAAGCGATCCAATATCTGACCTTGCAATATACCCAGCCGATATCGATCGAGCATCTGTCCGGGATGCTAGGCTACCATAGAACTCACCTTTGCAAGCTGTTCAAGCAATCGACCGGGTTGTCGCCTTCGCAATACTTGTTGAACATTCGCATGCAACGAGCCGAATCCTTGCTCGCATCTTCGATGACCATCGAACAGGTCGCTTCCTCCGTCGGCTTCGGCGATGCCCTCTACTTCTCGAAGAAATTCAGGAAGTGGCGGGGCCAATCCCCGACCGAATACAGAAAAGCGCTTCGGACTCCACCGAAGCGCTCTAAAGATCCCTATAGATTGAACTGACGTTGGTTACGTCGTTGGTTACGGATTATAAATCTGATCGAATATTCCTTTGTCCGCGAAATGCTTCTTCTGCGCCGCCGGCCATCCGCCGAAATCGCGAATCGTGACCAACTCGAGCTTAGGGAACTGCTTCTCGTATTCCTTAAGAACGGCAGGATCGTTCGGACGATAATAATGTTTCCCTACGAGTCTTTGCCCTTCCTTAGTGTACAAGAATCTCAGGTATTCGTTGGCCACTTCGGTCGTTCCGTTCTTGTTGGCGTTCTTGGTCACGACCGCAACCGACGGCTCTGCGAGTATGCTTAAGGAAGGCGTGATGATCTCGTAATCGAAGCCGAATTCCTTCTGAACCAAATGGGCTTCGTTCTCCCATGTCAACAGCACGTCGCCGATGCCGCGTTGCGCGAACGTCGTCGTGGAGCCCCTTGCCCCGGTATCCAGAACGGGTACGTTCTTGTACAGCTTCGTAACGAAATCTTTGGCCGCCGTTTCGCTGTTCTTGTTATGCTTCAGAGCATATGCCCATGCCGCTAAGTACGTCCAACGCGGCGCTCCGCCCGTCTTCGGATTCGGAGTGATGACCTGTACCCCCGATTTGACGATGTCGTCCCAATCCTTGATTTTCTTCGGGTTCCCCTTGCGTACGACGAATACGATCGTAGAAGTATACGGCGAGCTGTGGTAAGGAAGTTTATCTTCCCAACGCGCATCCAGCAATCCTTTGTTTTGAACTTCCGTGATGTCCAGCGACAGCGCCAACGTAACGACGTCTGCCTTAAGCCCGTCGACGACCGAACGCGCTTGTTTACCGGATCCGCCGTGAGACTGTTTGATTTCCACCGTTTGACCGGTTTTTTTCTTCCAGTAGGTCGCGAAAATTTTGTTGAATTCCTCGTATAGTTCCCTTGTCGGATCATAAGAGACGTTCAGAAGCGTCACTTTTTTCTTCTTGGACGCCGCCTCCGCTCTGTTATCGTCTCCCAAATTTGCCGTTCCGAAAATCAAGGCGATCGCAGTCAGTATTAAGACGGCGGCTTTCAAAGTTTTGAAGCTTTTCATTGGCCTTTCCTCCAAACTGGTAAGTTTTAGTTGGTCCTCCATCATCATAATACATACTATTCCTAGTTGTAAACTAGTATTTAAAGTAACGGGATTGGCTGGCATTATTCGACAATTCCCTTGACACGATTAGATTACAAATGTAATCTATAGTCGTAGACTACAAGTGTAATCTTTAATCCGGCATCACCGGTGAACATCGGATGCAATCGAACAGGAGGAATGAATATGCCTGAATCCCCCAACATTTCGGACGCGGAATGGGATATCATGCGAATCGTTTGGCAGGCGTCGCCCTTAACGGCCGCCGATATTATCGACCGCCTCAGCGACAGCAAGTCGTGGAAGCCGAAGACGGTGAAGACGCTCATCGGCAGACTCGTGCAGAAGGAAGTGCTTGGATTTCATAAGGATGGTCGGGAATACGCTTATTTCCCGCTGGTAAACGAAGACGAATGCGTGCAGGAAGCCAGCCGTTCGTTCCTCGACCGAATTTATGGGGGTTCGCTTAAGCCGATGATGGTGCATTTTCTGGAATCCGGCAAGCTCTCTTCCGAGGACATTAAGGAGTTGAAGGCGCTGCTCCAGGAGAAGGAGAAATAATCGATGGAGATTATGATCCGTTTATTCGAGCGCACGTTAATCAATTCCATGGAAGCCGCGGCAGTGGTAATCGCAATTCTGCTGCTCTCTTGGTTGTTTCGTAAAAAACTTTCCCCGGGTTGGCATTATGCCCTATGGATGTTGCTTCTCGTAAAATTATTGCTCCCGTTGCTTCCCGGCAACTTGGAGAGCCAGCTTCGCTGGATATCCCTTCCCGACTCGATCGAGGCTTCCGTCCATGACGACGGCAACGGAATCCGTAACTCTGATCCCGTTGCCGTACCGGCGGGAGTGACCGATATTCCTAGTAACTCAGCTACGGGCAGTACCGACGGAGGCACCGTTACCGAGCCTTCGGCTGCCGCTTGGCAATTGTCCGACGACGTTATTCGGATATCCGCGATCGTATGGCTATCCGGGGTCGCGCTAATATGGCTATTGCTATCCGTCGGACATCTGAGAACGTCTCTAGCCTTTCGTAAGGAAGCACGCATCCCCATCCCTCGCGAATTGGACGAACTGTTCACGAAAATTCGAGCTAGCAGCGGAATTCATTCCAGAGTAGGCCTTCGGCTCACCCGGCTTGTCTCCGCTCCGGCATTGTTCGGCATAAGATCACCCGTCGTGCTGATTCCTCGCGAAGTACTCGGGCATCTGACCGAGGCCGAGTGGGAATGCGTCATTCGCCATGAGCTGGCTCATTGCCAACGCAGGGATATCCCGATAAATCTGCTAGCCTATTTGCTAGCTTCCGTCCATTGGTTTAATCCGGCCGTCTGGTTCGGTCTGCAACGCATGCGGATCGACCAGGAAAACGCCTGCGATGCGACCGTCCTTAGCTCCTCCGAACTTAAAGAACCTTACGCCGCAAGCATCGTCAAATTACTGGAAATCGGCGCGTCGCAAAAAACCGTTACCGCCGGCGTCGGATTTTTCGGCAACAAAAAACAGATCAAGAGGAGGATTGTCATGATCCGCGATTACCAGCCTTCCAAGAAAAAGATCTCATTGATCGGATTATCTCTGCTTCTCGCGGCGGCTGTCCTAACGCTGCCGTCTGCATTCGCCGATAGCAAGCCCGCTCCATCGGAGCAAATCGAAGAAGCGGCACAGCCTTTAGCGGAGATTATCCCCGCCGCTAAGACTAGCGACGAGAGCGCCATCGAGTTCTCGCTCCAACTGCCTAAAGGCAGCAAGATTTCCTCGCCCTTCGGTTATCGTATCCATCCGGTGAGCGCGAAGAAATCCCTTCACGACGGCATCGATATCGCCGGCAAAAAAGGAACCGACATCGTCGCGGCGGCCGGGGGAAAAGTCGTCCTAGCCGAATCCGTGAGCGCTAAAGGGCTCACCGTAACGATCGAGCATAACAAAGTTTGGAGCACGGAGTATCGGCACTTGGACAAACTTTCGGTCAAAGAAGGCGACGAGGTCAAGGAAGGCGACTTGATCGGACTGATGGGAAGCACCGGGAATTCCACCGGACCTCATCTTCATTTCTCCGTCCTCAAGAACGGCGAGTACGTCGATCCTAATCCCGTGACAACGATCCGCGTTAACGAGAAATAATATTGTCCGGTTATAAACCAAAGGAGCTATCCCATTAAGTCGGGGATAGCTCCTTTGGTTTATAACAAAAAAAATGGTATTAGCACCGCCACACGCACCATTCTACCCCGCTTGAACGGGTTGCTTTTTCTCCGTACTAATCCATACCAAACCAGCCGCCATGAATAGCGCTCCGATGATCTGCCATGCGGTGATGCCTTCGTCGAAGAAAATAAGCCCGGCTACGACGGCTGCCGCCGGCACTACGTAACGGAAGAAATTCGCGCGAGCCGCGCCGATCTTGAACATGCTCGCATTCCATACGACGAACGCGAACACGGTGCAGATTAGCACGTTATAGACGATGGCCGTATAATGCCCGGTCTGCAATTCGCTCCAGTCGACTTTTCCCCAGCTTCCCGCCGTAAAAGGCAGCATGAACAAACTTCCGAACATAATAAACCAGGCACTGACGCGCAGCGAAGAATAACGCTTCATGAGCGGCATGCAAGCGAGATTAAACAAAGCTCCAACGATACTGATTCCGAACGCCAACAAATTTCCCGTCATATGGTCGGAAGAAAGATTCAAGCCTTCCGCCCCGCCGAGAATGATGAACGAAACGCCGACGATCGCCGCCGCCCCTCCTACTCCAAGACGCCGAGTAAACTTCTCCTTCACGAATAAGGGAGCGAACAAAGCCGCGAATATCGGCCATGGCGCAACGTTTAACAAGGAAGCGTTGGCGAGCGTCGTATATTTAATCGAGTACATAACCGCGATCTCCAACCCCGTCACGCCGATCAATCCGATCAAAGCCAATTGCAGAACGGCTTTCCACGGCAACCCGACGCTGCCTTCTTTAATAAGCAAGATCAGGAAGAAAAAAGGAACCGCCGGCCCGAAACGCAAAAAAGAAAACAAAATCGGGTCGAAAGTTTCCATCGCCGAACGCGATACTCCAAAATTCGCTCCCCAAATGATCGAAACCGCTATTAATCCGAGATAATAAATCCACTTTTTGTCTTTGTCCATGGTGCGCCGTCTACCTCATCCCTATGAATGTAACCTAGAACAGTGTGAATGAAATGACGAGCATAATCAATACAATATCGAAAAACGCTCAAGCGTAAACGGCTTACGATTCAAAAACCGAATCATTCAAAAGAAAGAGCCGCCCCTTATCGGACAGCCCCTTCCGTTGCGAAACTCGATCTATGAATAATAATGATAATGCCTATCTCTCAATCCAAGCTATAATCCGTCAAACCTAGAGGCAGCGAAGCGGGCTTCTCGCAAGTGCTCTTCATCACGTAATGAACGCCTTGCTCGGCCGCGTCGTGGAAACCGTGCATAGCTTCCAACACATGGTAAGCCATCTCTCCGTTCGCCCGATGTTTGCGCCCGGTTTGAATCGCCCTTGCCATATCGGCGGCGCCTACGCCTCGCGCGTTCTCGGCTTTGCCGTGCGTTAGCGGAATAGTAGACCATTCCTTGGAACCGGCGCGCCATACGCTAATCGGACCGCCGAAGCCGTTCGGATCGGGAACGATTAGCGTCCCTTCGCTGCCGTAGACTTCGATGCGCGGGAGCATCGAATTTCCCTTCACGTCGAAGCTTGTTAGGATCGTAGCGATCGGACCCGAGGCGAAATCCATGATTCCGGCGACGTGAGTCGGCGTCTCCACTTTGATCTTCTGACCGAATTTCGGTTGGCTCGTAATCGTTCGCTCCGGATAAGAGATGCGCGTCGATCCCGTCACGCGGGAGATGGGACCGAGCAATGCGATCAACGCAGTTAAGTAATATGGCCCCATATCGAACATAGGTCCGCCGCCCTTATGGTAATAAAACTCGGGCGCAGGATGCCAGTTCTCGTGACCGCCGCATACCATGAACGCCGTCGCTCCGATCGGAGTTCCGATCCATCCGTCCTCCACGAGCTTAACTGACGTTTGAATACCGCCGCCGAGGAACGTATCGGGCGCGCTTCCGACGAGAAGCCCTTTGCGTCGCGCCAGCTCCAGCACCTGCAAACCTTCTTCCCTGGTTACGGCCAGAGGCTTCTCCACGTAGACGTGTTTGCCGGCTTCGAGCGCCTGCAAGCAAACCGATGCGTGCGCTAACGGAATCGTCAGGTTAATGATCATCCGGATCCCGGGGTCGGCAAGCAGTTCCTCTACCGAACAGCCGCGGATCCCATGTTCCGCCGCCTTGGCAATCGCGCGCTCCACGTCCAAATCCGCGCAAGCGACGACTTCCATCGACTCGAATCTTTTTCCGTTTTGAAAATAAATGCCGCTAATATTTCCCGTACCGATAATGCCGACTTTAATTTTATCCATAGATGCCCCTCTTCCCCGAGTTAGAGTTGGTTATCGGCCATGCCTGTATATGCTTCTTGAGCTTGGACTGCGGGAGCAACGGCTTTGCCTTCCGCGCACCAATTAAAGCCTCGCCGCATTAATTCCTGAACGACGGGGATTTCCATGATATTCGCCTGATGACCGAGCGAATTGTAGTAAACGCGTCCGTGACCCCAGCGTTTCGTCCAAACGACAGGCATATCCA
Source organism: Cohnella herbarum (assembly GCF_012849095.1). Taxonomy (NCBI): domain Bacteria; kingdom Bacillati; phylum Bacillota; class Bacilli; order Caryophanales; family Paenibacillaceae; genus Cohnella; species Cohnella herbarum. The sequence goes on along the minus strand of NZ_CP051680.1, from coordinate 7,120,041 downwards.
CCGCTTTATTCGTCGAGTGAGGACCGGGCGCCACGGGAAAACGAGTCGTAGCCAGTACTTCATTTGCCGGATCGACATGCAAATAATACTGTTCCGTCGACACCTTGAAATCTTCTATTCCTTCGACTAACGGGCTTGAACCGCTCTTGATCTCTACCGTATATTCCGTTCCGTCGTTACCCGGATGCGAGATCCATTGCCCGCCGGTCATGAATTGCCAGTCCGTGTTCTCGCGAAATGCGTCGCACATCCCGCCGTGACAGCCCGCTAAGCCTACGCCGCTCTGCACGGCCGCGGAGACGTTGTTCACCCAATCCTGCTCGATCCGTCCCATCGTCCACACCGGCACGATCAAATCGAGTCCCTTCAGCTTCTCCCCGTCGGCGAAAGCTTCCAGCGTATCGGACACCTCGACTTCGAAGCCTTCCTTAACGAGCTGTCCGCGGAAGATCTCCGCGACTTCCTGAGGTTGATGGCCATTCCAACCGCCCCAGACGATCAATGCTTTTCTCATGAATCCATTCTCCATTCGGCTCAATCGCCGCTAGATTTTCGAATCTTAAGCTCGGTTTGTAATCTCTCGTTGATGACCGCCTCCGAACTCTCCTTATCCATGAGCCGGGTAAGCAATTTCTCCGCAGCCAGCCGTCCCATATCGTAGAATGGAACTTTGACCGTCGTAAGCGGCGGTTCCGTCACGCTTGCCGCGTCGGAATCGTCATAGGCGACAACTTTAAGATCCTCGGGCAACCGGCAGCCTTGCTCCCTTAATCCTTGCATGAGCCCGATTGCCATCCGATCGTTGCTAACGAAGATCGCATCCAACCGGCTCAGATCGCGATGAACCGGAATTGCGGCAAGTCTCCCGCTCGTCCGGCTGTAGTTGCCTTCGTATACGATCGATTCATCCAGTCGAATTCCCGCATCCCGCAATGCTCTGCCGTAACCGGTCATTCTATCGCGGCTATTCGAATATTGCGGAGAGCCGTTCAGAAAGCCGATTCGCTTAAACCCTTTGTCGAGCAAATGCCTCACCGCTTCGTAACTTCCCTGCTCGTGATCCGCGGCTACGATGCTGACTAACGGATTATCGAACCTCTGGTCCATGACGCAGAAGGGCAGTCCTTCATCCGCGAGTCTATTGATCCCTTCCTTCTCGGAATCGATTTCGCTAGCGCCTAGAACGATACAGGCATCGACCCGTTGCGTGCGGTATAAAGAAACGTAATCATACGCTACGGCCGGATCGCGAAACATCAACAACAGACCGTAACCTTTGGAACGGACGGCCTCGCCGATTCCGCTCAATAGCTCGGAGAAATAATAGGTCGAGAACAGATGAACTTTGGGCACATAAGGAAGCACGACCCCAAGATTCCCGCTCTTCCCCCGGGCAAAACTCGACGCGACGGCATTAAGCTCATAGTTAAGCCGTTTGGCTGCCTCCAGCACCCGATCCCGGGTCGATTCCTTCATCGGACCGATTCCGTTCAGCACGCGGGATACGGTCGCTTCGGAAACTCCCGCTAGCTTCGCTACCTCTTTGCGATTCGTCAAAAGGCTAACATCCTTCATCAATCCGTTTAATGTACGCGTGTACATTATGTCATGGGCAAGAGATGGAGTCAAGCGAAATTGCAATGAAATCGACCGCTCGGCGCTACAAACATAACCCGCTTCCGCAGTCTTTTGACGACGGTACACGTTATTGATTGCCTCGCGACGTCTTTCCCAAATCTCGAGGCGTACAAGAAGTGCATATTATACGCTTAGATTCCTCGAGACTCTTCAGCTTCAACATCCAAGTGTAAAATTTACATCTAGTTGGCGGTTCACAGACTTGATTTGAGCAATCCGTTTAATCTAGTTGCATGCTCTACATTTAGCTCATTAATCGAGTAGAACTCATCTCCATCTAAGTGACATTTTTACACTTAGTTGTTGGTGTTAGACGAGTGCGAATGCTATACTCTCTGATTAAATTACGAAAACCCGCGATATACGCGGGTTGGATTTCAATACATAGCGTTCGATACCTGATCTAGGCGTCGACTATTTGGGCGCTGACGTACGGTTCATGAATTAGGCCCGGCTCCCCAACGCAGGCTTAAGCTTGTCCGCTCTAAATTGCGTACGGTATAGCCAGAGCACGGCAACGATCATTAAGCACATGACGATGAAAATATTGCTGTACACGAAAGCCCCTTCATTGGTAACGAACGGATTGAGATGCAACGCTATCTGCTTATTATCGAGCAATTTACCGATAAGGCTCATGGAAATCGCGCCGGAAATGAAATTCATCATGGAAAACAACCCCATGCCCACTCCAATTTGTTCCTTAGCGAGCGTTCGGGAAATCGTATTCGACATGGCCACCTGCATGAACGTTTGGCCGATATTGCCTGCGATCAAGATGATTGCTATAACGTAAGGCGTTACGCCTACAAAGCTCGACAGCAAAGCGAAGCATAGAAGCATCAAGAACGAAGCCGTCGTCAGAACGAATCCGCTTCCGCGTTCGTCGGCCAGCTTTCCGCCTCTGCGTCCCAACATCGCCGAAGCGATGGCCGCCGGAAATAATACAAATCCGATGCTTCCCGGGGATAAATCGTTTAGATCCGCCAAAAACTGCGGAGTCATGAACGTAACCCCGAAATTCATCGACGTCGTAATAAAGGTAATGAGCAATCCTATGGAAAAGCCCTTATTGGCAAAGATGCCCGGATGAATGAACGGATTGGCCGCGGTCCGAATTCTGACAATAAACAAAGCAAACAGGATAGCGCCGACGAAAAATAACGGCCAGTTGCTTTGCGTGATCGCCAATAGAAACAACGAAACCGTTCCCGCCAGAAGAGCGCCGCCCCAGTAGTCGATATGCCCGGCTTCTCCTTTATCATCGCCCAAATATTTACGAAAGAAGGGGAGCGTGACTAAGGAGAAAAGGGAAAACAAGAACAACAGCCTCCAACTGCCGAAGTTCGAGATCAGCCCGGCGACGATCGGCCCCAATGCCCCGCCGAGAGCCAGGCCGACCGCCGAAGTACCGAGCGCCCTTCCCCGTTTCTCCGGCGCAAAGTAGCGAATGGGAATAATCATCGCGGTCGCCGGCATAACGGCAGCTCCTGCGGCTTGAAGAATACGTCCGGCAACGATCATCCAATATTCGGACGCGAGCATTCCGACAACGGAACCTATGGCGAAAAGGATGAGTCCGAACGTTAATAAGTCCTTCAGTCGGTATCTGTCCGCAAGCTTCCCGAATACGACCGATCCGATGGCATACACGACCATATAACTCGTCATGACCCAACTAACCTGCGAAGGAACGAGGTCGAACTCGCTCCCGATGGTCGGCAGGGCGACGTTAAACATCGTCCCGTTCATTACCGAGAAGATCAGCGCAAAGACGAGAACGCGCAGAAGTTTGTCCGCATTTTTTGCAGTTACATCAGTCATCATTGTGCATTCCTCCTAGTTGCTGCATTTCATGCAGAATTTGGTTGTGCTGCCGAGACCCCGTTAGTGGGAATGGTGACTTCCCTTGCTAGTCGGGATATAATGAATGAATCAAACGCGACCTATTATTAAGCAAAGGAGCAATCGCAAATGTCCAACCCTGACAATGTACCTTTACCGATCGATCTCATTCATATTTTGGTTAGGGCGACCCACTCTATCCAAAGGGATTTTAAGACGCAGATCTCGTCCCTTGACCTGCCATTCCAACTATCCGGCCCTCGCTTACGCATGTTATCTACGGTTGCCGAAGAGGGAGAAATCCGCATGAACGAATTGGCCGTCAAGTTGGGAATTAAGGCTCGAACCGTAACCGACTTTGTCGACGCGCTCGAGAACGACAAGCTTCTCGTCAGAATCCCGGATCCCAAGGACCGCAGGGCTACGCTCATTCAGCTCACGGAACTGGCGCAAGTCCATTTGAACGAAGCGCTGGAGAAACAAGCGATTATTGCCGAGCAATTAATCCATAATCTCGGGTCGGAGCAACGAAAGGAACTTCACGCGCTACTGATGCTGTTAATGAAAGAAAAGGATTATTCTTCCGACTGTATCGAAGATCTGAATTCATAATTCAAATATGCAGTAAAGCTAACGTTAGCGATAAGAGCGTTAATAGTAAGGGAGCACCGAACTGCTTAAACGAATCCCCCGCCCGCATATGGAACAGGACGGCTCCAAGCATCGTACATGCGATCCACAATGCGGCCAAAGAAAGCATCCCCGTATCCCAGAAGCCCGCAACCAATCCTACGACTCCCGCCAATTGCACGAATCCCGTAACTATTCGGAACCACTGCGGAATTTTTAAGTGGTTAAATACTTGTACTTGCATCGATGCGCCGGCAATTTTACTTGCGCCGCTGAATGAAAAAGCAAAGATTAAAAGACATTGTAAAATGACTGAGAGTATGGTCATTGTCTTCCCCCATTTTCTAAAGTTGCGGCCGGCATTAAAGACACCACCTCTTAATGAGATCATAACTTAATGCGGTATCACATAATGAGGATACACAGTATATTTCGAGAAGTCAACAATTGCGAAAAACAAGCTTTGACAGAAAGAGTCGAACTCTAATATGAAGATGTGGAAAACAATTAAAACAAATTGTTTTCCTTGTTTTCACAGTATTAAGGAGGGATCATATGAAGAACAGAATCCTGCAAGAGGCCACGAAGGAGATCTTGCACAGAGGCTTGAAATTTTCCGTCAGGGATCTCGCTTCACGTCTTGGAATAAGCACGAAAACGTTGTATCAGCACTTCCCTTCGAAGGAACGGATTATCGCCTCCATCGTCGAGCAAGCGGTCAACCAAATGAAAGATCGCGAGAAAGAACTCATGAACGATTCGTCTCTCCCCCTCAAACAAAAACTTTACGAAGCGCTGGTTATCATTCCGCAAGGCTTCGTCTTTAGCGATATTCGCGTCATGAAGGAGCTTCAGATGGCTTACCCCGATCAATGGGCAATCATGAACGATTACTTAACCAAGGGCTGGGATAACATTCGGTTGTTAATCCTGGAAGGCACGGAGAAAGGCGATATCCGCGACTTCGATGTCGAGACGTTCATTCGGGTGTATATCGGAGCCATGTACCAACTGATGGATCATAGCGTTGCCAGCCCCAGTGGACTTAGGATGGAAGACTCGCTTTCCCTCGTGGTCGACTTACTGTTGCGAGGCATTTATGCGGATCCTTCGGTTAAGGAGGGGTCCCGGTGAAAGCCTATTTATTCTTGACCGTAGCTATCGTCAGCGAGATTATCGGTACTTCCATGCTTAAAGCTTCTGACGGATTTACGAAGCTGTACCCAAGTATCGGAACGGTCGTCTGCTTCGTGCTGGCTTTCTATTCGTTATCGCTTAGCCTCCAACATATTCCGCTCGGCGTTGCTTACGCCATCTGGTCCGGAGTAGGAACGGCTTTGACCGCCGTCATCGGAATCGTGATATGGAAAGAAACGGCAAGTCTGACGACTGCCGTCGGGATCGTGCTCATCATTGCGGGCGTTATCGTTCTTAACCTCAAGGGTGCCGGAGCGCATTGATGCGTTTATTGAGTCGCGGCGGCTTGATCTCATCTATTTACGAACCAAGTATGGAGCGCCCAGCTTGTTGTCTACACTAAGAGAAAAACCGTTCTCTAAAGGCAGGGAGCTTATGAAAAGATGGCGCGCTTGGATCATTCTCGGTACGGTCACCTTATTGACGGGTTTCGTTCTGTTCCGGCAACTAGAAGGCAGCGGCACGATTTCATCCGCTTCCTATAAATCATCCGCGTTAACGGACGATCGGCAAACCCCCGAAAAACCGCAAATCGGTTACACGGCCCCCACCTTCTCCTTAACAGGCATGGACGGTAAAATCTACGATTTGAAGAAGCTCAGAGGCAAACCCGTCGTCCTTAACTTCTGGGCTTCCTGGTGCGGTCCATGCCGGGACGAAGCTCCGTCCTTCGTGAAGCTGAACAAGCAATTCGGAGATCGCTTGCAGATTATCGCCGTTAATCTGACCGCCACCGATAGCGTTCAATCGGCTCGCGAATTCGCTAAGAATAACGGGTTTACGTTCCCCGTCGTCTTCGATACCGATGGCAAAGTCGGGGCAAGCTACGAGATCCGTCCCATCCCGGCAACGTATTTCGTCGACCGCAACGGAATCATCAAGGACGGCGTGCTCGGATCGCTATCCTGGGACGACTTGGAAACCCGCTCCTTAGCGCTACTTAGATCGTCCGAACCGGAACGGTAAGGAACGGATAAGGAGCGATAACCAATGCCATCTTTAGGCGTTCAAAGCTTGCTCCGGCGACGAGATGACTTGATCGATGATTCCGTATTCCAGCGCTTCCTGCGCGGTCATGAAATAATCGCGGTCCATGTCTTTCTCCACCCTCTCGAGCGGTTGCCCGGTTCTCTCGGCGGTAATCCGATTCGTCTTATCCCGAATTTGCAGAATACGCTTAGCGCTGATCGCGATGTCGCTTGCTTGCCCTTGCGCTCCTCCGTGAGGCTGATGGATCATGATCTCGCTGTTGGGCAACGAGAACCTTTTCCCTTTGGCTCCGGCCAACAGCAGAATCGATCCGAACGATGCAGCCATTCCCATGCAAATCGTGTGCACCGGAGGCTTAATAAATTGCATCGTATCGTAGATGGCGAATCCGGCCGAGGTCGACCCCCCCGGAGAGTTGATATAGAGACTGATCTCCTTCTCCGGATCCTCCGCGGTCAAGAACAGCAGTTGGGCGATGATGCTGTTCGCGACTTGATCGTCGATCGCTGCCCCCAGAAATATGATGCGATCTTTCAGCAACCGAGAATAAATATCGTAGGATCTCTCTCCGCGATTTGTTTGCTCCACGACGTACGGGACGTAATTCGACATGCTGCATTCCTCCGATTCCTTTGATGTTGATTCGCTTGCTCCCGGTAAACGAACGGAGGACTTCGAAAGATACGGCCAACGCGCTATAATATAGATAACGAAAATCCGAAAAAGATTTGTCGTTCTCGCGTATCCTTTTACCCGTTTCATTCGTTTACTATCGCAAGGATCTATGACTTCGCCGCCCTACCGGACGGTTACCGTCAATTCAAGGTAAAGGAGCAATACGGATGACCTTGGCCGATAATGAAATACTCGCCGCGCTCGAACCGGGCAACGGAACCTTCGAACAATTGCGAACGACGTTGAACAGATATTGTCTTTCTCTCACGGAATGCCCATGGGATGCAGAGGATTTAGCGCAGGACACTTGGGTTAAAGCGCTTAGCTCGTTGAAATACTTTAACCATCATAATCCCGAAGCGCTATTGCTGCGAATCGCCAAGAACGCTTGGATCGACCGAACGAGAAGACAATCCGTACTCGTCCGAATCTTGAAGAGCGAACAGATCGCCGCCTCCTTGCCGGACAACGGATTTCTCGAGATCGAAATAGCGCTTCATGCCCTGATGGAGCATTTATCCCCTCTGCAGAGAACCGTTTTCTTGCTAAGGGAAGTGTTCGACTTTTCGATTGCCGAAACCGCCGCCAAACTTCAAACGACGGAAGGCGCGGTGAAAGCAGCTCTCCATCGCGCTCGAAAGTCGCTGGACGCGATTCGAGGGGACATGGAAGCAGGCACGATTCCTTTGCCGTCAGAGGAGCATGAACGGACATTTCTCCGGGCGCTTGCTTCCGCTTATCGCACGGGAGACGTTCCGACGCTCGTCGAACTTGCCATGCAAGTCTACGCGGAGCCCGTCATGGCAATCGGCGTCTTACAAACCCCGCTTTCACGTCAATCGCATGCCGTGCAGCCTATGGCCAACTCCCACTTCTACTCTCACTCCGCGACGCAGAGTTTCATGCGAATGGTTTCCTAAGCACGATCCAAGACTCTATCGAGATCCCTATCAAAGGGATCTTTTTTTATTCAATCTATGTTTTTCGTGAATAGGCCGAATCCCAAGCCTTCCAACCGTTATTTACAACTTTCGGATAATATCTAAGGGTACATCTTCATGATACTGTAAACAGGTATTAGCGATAAAATAGGGAGGAAACAAGGATGAAAAGGTCCAAAATCATCGTATTGCTTGTCGTAATCGCTTTATTCTATACAGCGGGCGTAGGTTATGCCGCGAGCAATCTTACCGAGATTAAAGCGTATTTGAACGGGGATATCAAATTTATCAAGAACGGCGTTAATTGGCGACCGACCGACGATAAAGGAAACGAAGTACTGCCGATCGTCTATAATGGAACGACCTACCTTCCGCTTCGGGTAATCGCGAACGGCTTCGATGTCCCGGTGTCCTATGACGGGGCAAACCGTACGGTACTTCTCGGCAGTTCTAACACGGCTCTGAATTTTTATTCCGAACGAGTTAAAGTCGAAAATAAAGCCCTCTTTCTATACGATGTTATCAATAAGCAGCAGCTTGTATTCGGCGGAAAGCAATATAACGGAGCTTATGCATTCACGGCGGATTACCTGGAGAGCGGATCTATTAAGATTGATTTTGGCGAGAAATTCAACACCTTGCACCTCGTTATCGTTGGAAAAGAGAATCTGAAGTTTAAAGTATACAACGGCAATAAACAGCAGCTGTCCGATGAAATAAGCCTTGTTAAAGGCGAGGTCAAGGAAATCGATATCGATCTGCAAGGAAGCCAGCATGCGTTGATCTACGGCTATGGCGCCGCTCAAAATCTAAAACTCGAAGAACTCCCGCTCATTTACGTTCTGAAGGACAGCTTCGCGACGAACGGCGAGACCCCGCCGGGGGGACTTGTAATGCCGGAAGATACAGGTACCGGAGTTCCCGATATCAAATAAACACATACGAAACCGTGTTAAAAAAGATGGCGTTCTCCCATTCGGCAACCGGCTGCTCGTAGCAGCCGGTTGCTTGTCGCTTCAAGGAATCTGCTCCTCGCTCTCCAGTACGAGCTGATGTTTCGAGAAATCGGGTACGTACGAATACCGGGTTGCGCCGTCTTGCCCTGCTGCTCTGCCGCCTTCCACGACAAGTTTACCGTCGGAGACGATCGGCAAGTTTACGGGCGACGTTATCGCATTCGGCAAGGTGCTCTCTCCGTTCAGGAACGTGAAATTCGACGCTTCCCCGGACTCCTTATCGACTCCGTACGCATAGAACTCCAAGCCGTGACAGTCCGTGTACCTGGGAATAAACAAGAAAATTTCTGCGTTCGGAAAATCAAGCTTCATGAACTCGATCGCGCCGTTCTCCCGTTGGATCATTTCCAGCCGGTTGAATTGCTGAACTAACTTCTCATCTCCCGATCTGTTAAGGAAGTAAAGCTCGTAGTCGCCGGCGAACTGAAGATCCGTTTCCTGACCGATGCAGCTTGGCGCCCCAAGAGCTTGGATGTTCTCATCTCCGCCTTGCCGGGGACGCAGTTGAAAGAGGCCATACGCGGATTCCCCCGTTGCCCGAATTCCTTCGTTAGGGGCTGGCATTTCCGCTTCGATCGGAGGAACCTCAGCGTCGGGCGATTCCATAACGGGAGGATCCGTTGGCGGTGCTTCCTCCACGCCAGGACCGATTTGCGTCGTATCGATATCGCCCCCCTCGTTCAGCGTTTTGTAAATAACGCGTTCGACGACGCGATCTTTCCAATAAATGACTAACTGTGCTTCAATATCGCCGTTATGCAAGCCCGCTAGATCGAAGCTGCCGTCTTGATCGGTGATCCCGTTAACGGGTGCCGCTTCATAACCGGCGCTCATGCCGTAGTCGTAACGCCATATATCTACCGCGCTCCAGGTCGACATGTCTCTCGGATCTTCTTTATGCTCCCGCGGGAAATCCCGCCGGACGGACTGACCGACGTACTCTTCGCCGAATGCTCGTTTAACCTCCTCTTCCGACAAACCGATCCTCAGATGATCAGATACGTATTGAACCGTCATAACCGGCTCATCGGCCGCTTGTCGATCGGATCCGTTAGGTTGGCTCAGCGCAGGAATGAGAATGAACGCCAGCGCGAGGATAGCTACGGCCGCAATCGTGACAGCCCAAGGATTCAACCGCCTTCGGGACTTTGTCGGCCCTCCTGCTCTAGCCCGCGATTCCACTTCCTTCTGCTTGTTCGAGTCGAATGCGTTTTCCCCGAAAGGACCTTTCCTCAATCTGGCATACCACTCCGGTTTATGATCGTCCATCGTTTTCCGCCTCCTCCAGGTACGTCCTCATTTTCGCGCGGGCTCTATGCAGCCTGGACTTGACGGTTCCGATCGATATTCGGAGCAATATTGCGATTTCCGCCAACGGCAACTCATATTGGGCGTCGAGGATGAGCACCTCCCGATATTTCGGCGCTAGCTTCAGAACAAGCAGCCATATGGAATCCGTATAAGCGCGATTCATGTATTGCTCCTCCGCCGAGGGAGAGCTCGGGGCCGGATAGAGGAAGCCGAGCAGCGTGACTTTGCGGATAAAGGCGGACTTCCTATAGTTATAGGCCGTGTTTCTCGTAATCGATAATAACCACGTTCGCACGGACGACTGCCCGCGGAACGAGGAAATGTGCAGAAACGCCTGCAAAAACACTTCCTGGGCGATATCGTCGGAAACGTGGTGGTTTTTGGTCAATAGGAACGCATAATTCCATACGTCTTGCCCGTGCTCCCGCATCAGATCGCGCAATGACGCGGACTGCATGTTGGATACGTATTTCAAATAATCTTGCGCCATCGTGCTCACCTCGATAATTAGACAACGCAGCGAGCAAAAGGTTCCCGATTCCGAATCTAAAAACGACTTTCGGCGTAAAATTTCTTCGAATCCTATCCGATCTTACGAAACTCGGATACGGTAACCCCGGTTACTTCTTTAAATACTTTGCAGAAATACGAAGTATCCTGGTAACCCACCTTCTCCGCGACTTCGTATACTTTGAGTCTCGGGTCGGCCAGCAGTTGCTTAGCTTTGTCCATTCGAACGCGGTTCAAATATTCGATCACCCGCATCCCCGTCTCCGCTCGAAAGAGATTGGACAGGTAGTTAGCGCTGAAATTCAATTCATGCGATAACTTTGCCAACGAGAGATCTTCGCGATAGCGGGCATCGATCAAAGCAATAGCAAGTTGAATTTCTTTGCGGTAGACCTTCTTAGAACGATTCGTCTCGAATACCGTTCTGCAATACGCCAATACCTGCTCATGCAACCGCTCGACGGAATCCAATCTTTCAAGCGCCCGGATGACCGTGCCATGCCAATCTCCGGGCACTGCACTCCGGATGTTACGCGCTTCGGCTTGAACGCCAAGCAGCGCGAACACGTTAAACAGCAATTGCCTCATGGCCTGTTTGGGCAGCCGAATCGTTCTAACGTGACGGAACAAAGCTTCCAATGCCGATTCTACGGCTTCAAAGTTTCCTTCCTTAAGCGCCGACATCCAATGATGTAAATAAGCAGGATCGAGATCGATCGCCGCTTGTTTCGCTTTATCTACCGCATAAATCCGGTTCCAGCCCTCGTACGCGGTTTGGTACAACGCCGCTTCGGTCTGTTCCAAGCGCATCTTCAACTCCGATAACTCCACGCTAATCCCGTTGATTCCTACGGAAAGAGATCGATGGATGAGGTTACCGGCGGCTATCAATCCGCTAGCCAATTCGCCGGCTGCATCCCCTATGTCCTTCTCGTTCCGGCCCCCACGAAAGCTTAGCAGGATAACGTATTTGCCGGGCGATAACGCAACGGTCAACGCTTTAACGTTACCTGACTGATCAAGCAACCAATGCTGGACTCCGGTTTCTATCCTTTTCTTGGCATGCTCTTCGTTATCTCCGATGTCGGCATCGAATTCCGGCAAGCATACGACTAACATGACGTTGTAAGAACTCTCTCGCATAGAGAAACCGCGTTCTGCCGCTTTTCGGTCGATATCGTCCTTATTCGTCAGTTCCCCGAGCATAATCCGTTTCATGAACATCGATTCCGCTTCCATCCGATCGGCCTCTTGGCGCTCATGCGCGCTTCTGTTCCGCTCCAGCCTTTCCCTCACCTGCCCGAGCATCCGAAGCAACGACTCCGGTTCTAGATCGTGCTTGAGCAAATAATCCTGGGCGCCCAGCTTCAGCGAATCCTTAACGAACCTGAAGTCGTCGAACGAGCTTAGCATGACGACAATGGTATCCGGCGTCTTGCTCTTAACCGCTTGAATGAGATCGATGCCGTCCATCTCCGGCATGCTGACATCCGTTAATATCAGGTCGAATCGTTCGGTTTCCATATATTGCAACGCTTGTTTGCCGTTAATCGCTTCGGCGGCCAGATCGAACCCGTTCGCCGGCCAATCGATGATGGTTTTGACCGCATAACGGTAGATGGCATTGTCCTCCACGATCATCGCTTTATACGACATCGCGTTTCACCTCTTCCTGACGGTTAGAGTAAGGAATATGAATCATCGCTTTCGTACCCGCGCCTTTGGCCGTCTCGAACGATAGACCGTACCTGTCTCCGTAGAAGGATTGTATGCGTTCATGCACGTTGCGCACGCCTATGCTATTCAGACCGGGATAACGCTTCTCGCGATCCGATGTCAGTAGTTCCGACACCTGAGCGGGATCCATGCCGATACCGTTGTCTTCAACGACGATTCGCATGATTCCTTTCTCCGCCGATGCCAGAATACGGATGAGCCCCGTTTCCTTGGACATCTCCAGCCCGTGCATGATCGCGTTCTCCACGAGAGGCTGCACGATAAATCTCGGAACGAATCCGTCCATCGCGTTCGGATCGGCTTCGTATTCCACCTCGAATGCGTCGCCGTATCCGATTTTCTGAATATGAATGTACTTGCGAACGTCATCCATTTCCTCCGAGAACCTATGGAATTCCCCGGCGCCGCGAATCGAAGATTTCAGCAGGCCCGTCAACGCGCTTATCATTCTTTCGATCTCGCTCTGCCCCCGGCTATGGGAAAACCAACGAATCGTGCCTAACGTGTTATACAGAAAATGAGGATTGATCTGGGCCAGAAGCACCGAATATTCCGCTTGCTGCTTGGCGAGTCTTTCGTCGGAGACGTTCGTGATCAACTCGTTGATCCGGGAAACCATCATGTTAAACCGAACGGCCAGCATCCCGATTTCGTCGCGCCCCCGCGGAACGGCCTTCACGTTAAAGTCCCCGTCTTCCACCCGCCTCATCGTTCTCTCGAGCAGCTTAATATCCCGGGTCGTACCAACGGAGAACCAGAAGGCCACGATAACGGCTATGAAAATGAATAGGATACACACGGCGATAATGATCGTTTCCAGCACGCGAGTACCGGCAAGCAATCGGTTTAGCGGGATAAAACACAATATATTCCACCCCGTATCGACCGATTGGTATTGGGTCAACAACGCCTTTTCCCCATTTACGCGCATAACCCGTTCTACCCCGGAGGCAGGTCTTTCCCCGATATTCGCAACGAGCTCCCGCACTTCTTGGGCCGATTGCCCCGACCCGATTTTCCCGGCGATCAGAGGATCGCCTTGCCCGCTCAGAATAACCAAGTTATCGGTATGGATAATGGAGCCGTCGGAAAGCAGCTTCATGAAATAGTCCCGGTCGAGATGAAATACGATGATCCCGAAATCGTTATTCACCTGATTGATATCGATATAGGATCGAGTCAGGGCAACTTCGTCCGTTCCCCTTAGCGATGCCGACCAGACGATTCCTTTGTCCGCCGCATCGAGTTTCGCCGCCGCACGGTCCGCGATCTGCCTCGCTACCGTCGTATTCATCCCTCTTTGCGCGGCAGAAGGGCGTTCCCACCAGAACAACCGTCCGTTGTTGTTCCGAATCGTGATGGCGTTCAGGTACGGATTGTTGCTGCCGTACTGGAATAGCAGATTCGACACCCTCGTGTATGCCGATGGATAATTGGAATCCGTCAGTGCTCCGGTGCGTTCCGATATGATTTGCGACAGCGGCTTGTCGTTCAGCAAGAACACGGTCGCATTCACGAACTCTTCGACCCTGTTGTCCACGTTCTTGGAAAACTGGTCGATTACGTTAAGCGAAAGCTCTCTCGTGTTGGCTTCGATATAGTGCCGGGAAGCGAGAGTCGCCACGCTGCCGATTGCCAACGCTAGGAGCAAAATAATAAAAATATTGGATAAGAGAATTTTAGTGCGGATCCGAAAATCTTTCATTCGCCTCATCAAATGAAACCGTTCCGGTATACGCATAGCTCCGCCCCTCTCTTCCATCGTCACTTCTTCAAAGGACGAACGCGGTTGAAGGCCTCGTCCAACGCCCGAATGCATTTGTCCACGTCATGCTCCGGGTCGTAGAGAAACAAAGTTAACTCGTTCTGATAAGCGACGAGAAGCTCCTGGTTGACGATCTCCGGATAGAAGATCGAATAATCGAACGTCTTGCCCGGCTTTAAGTAGCGTTGATCCAATTCTACGTATGCAGGATCGAAGTCGATGGGAGAATCGGCCATTATGGATATCCCTTTCTTCTTATCTTGGTAGACCGCCGCCATCTCCGGGGTCGAGAAAAACTTCGCTACCTCCAAGGCGATATCGGAATGTCGCGATTTCGGATTCAACACGATTCCGCCGGTCGACTTCATCGCGAATTTGGCGTCCGTCGGATCTTCGGAAGGCGGAAAAGCGAATAAACCGATCTCCGCATCCGGGTTGTAAGAACGTACTCCGTCTATCGTCCAAGTACCGTTCAGGATCATCGCGGCTTGACCGGATGCAAGCATGCCTAGCGCATCGGTCCACCCCGTGCTAAACGGATCGTCTCCCACATACGCAAACCTCTCCGCTAGCCGCCTCAACACTCCTTTGAGACCGCCTCTATCATCGGCGTAAGATGATCTTCCCGCTTCGATATCCTGAATCCAAGTCGGATCCTGTACGCCGCTTGCTACGACATCCGGCTGAATGTCCGCCGTTAACGTCCATATATCTTTGTAACCTGCCGCAATCGGCTGAATTCCCGCTTGTTGCAGTTTTCTGCATACGGCAATGAATTCGCTCCAAGTTTCGGGAACGTTGCGGATGTTCGCTTTGGCGAACGCCCTTTTGTTGTAGAACACGCCGATTCCGTTTCGGTCTAAAGGCAAAGCCCATATTTTGCCGTCCCGCGTTCGAACGCCTCTTAAATCTTCCTTATTCAATCCCTCGACTAACGGTTTTCCCGTCAGATCCATAGCATAACCGGCTTCTATGAATTCTTGCTGCGCCTGAATGCTGTCGACCATATAGATATCCGGCATTCTCTCTACCGCGGCCAGATTATGAAGCGCGCTCATATAGGTATTGCCATCCGTGGCAATAATCTCGAACGTTACGTTAGGATGCGACTCCGTAAATCGTCTCGTTCCGATTTCCAGCCATTTCCGGGCGCCCTCTTCGCGAAAATGGTGATACCACACTAACTTGACCGGCGTTTCGCGGACTTGAGCTTGATCGGGAGTACCGCGTCCGTCCAGCTGATCCGCCACCCAACCGCAACCCGCGATTCCGATCGCCATGGAACCTATCGCACAGACGCACAGTAGCTTCCGGATTCGGTCTCTCATGTCCTCCACCACCCATGCCCTCAAATTGAAGCGCTTACATTAATTATATCATATTGCGTTCCTTGCTTCAGCGGAAGCGCAAACTGCCGCCCCCGATGGAGACAGCAGTTTGCGGCGCCTCGCGCCAATCCCGTCCGATTATCCTTCGATCAGCTTCTTATAAGCATCCAGTTGCTTCTGGAGTTCCGCCATGATTTTGTCGTAACCGGCGGCCTTCAGCTTGGCGCGGAAAGCCTCGACGGCTTTGACCGGATCTCCGGCTTTGCCGTAAGTGATCGCCGGCCCCATCTCTCCGGTCACCTGGGAAATAGCCGCGAACTCGGCTTCGATCGGCGTTTTATCAAAGACGAACTGACCGTACGCGTACGTTTTCTTGATTTTGTCGTACTCGGCATACAAGGTCTCTTCCACTTGATCCCATGTCGTATCGCTCGGGATTTCCAGCTTATCCACGCGCCCGCCCCAGAAGTCGGAGTAAAACTCGTGCTGCTTCGGATCATAGCTGGCCGGACGAACCCGCTTGCCGTCCTTGATCTCGTATTGAACGCCTTCTATTCCATAGTTGAGCAGACGGTATACCTTCTCGTCGTTGCGGATGAGATCGTACGCCATAAGCGCCCGTTCGGGGTTCTTGCTATGAGCGCCCAGCGACGTGCCGCCGTGCGTAATCGATAGCTCGGGCAAGTTGCCGCTCGTTCTGGAGAACGGATACATCTGCAGCTCCGATCCCGGTTGTTCGCGATCCATATCTACGCGTAAAGTTGCGAACGTCTGGGTATGATGCTGATCGACGCCGGTTAATCCGCCTTTCAGCAACGTACGCGTGTCTCCCTTGTAATTCAATACGTCCTCGCGCCAGAACCCTTTATCCGCCCAGCTTTTCATTTTCGCGGCGAAGTTGATCATCGTGTCTTCGAATACCGGACTCACGACCGTATATTTCTCGTCTTCGCTTTTCGAAGCGAACACCGGCAAATACCCCGTGGAGAGCGGTAGCTCCAAATTTCCCGTATAAGATTGGACCCAACCGCCGAACGTGCTCGTTCCGCCTTGAGAATCCCAAGGAATAACGCCTTGCTTGTTGTCCTTCACGAACTGCATGTATTTCTCCATTCCATCCCAATCCTTGATCGGATCGGTTATGCCTGCCTCCTTCGCCCAGTCCCCTCGATAGAAGAAGCCATGGTTGACCCATTGGGTATAAGCGTCCTCCGGAATGAGAACGATTTTACCGTCGTATTTGCTCTGGGCCCAATTTTCCGGCGGGATAGACTCCCAGGTTTGCGGCGCGTACTTCGGCAGCAGATCGTCAAGGTTTTTGAAGGCGCCCCGCTGCGCGTTCCCCCAAGTATCGAGCCAGTCGGTCCCGATCGTAATCAAGTCTATCGCTTCCCCGGAGGCTAGCAGGAGGTTGTATTTCGTCTGCCAATCGGCCCACTCTACCCATTTCCATTCCAGCTCCGCGTTGATCTTCTCCTTCATGATCTTGTTGACTTCTTTCAGCGCCGCGTCGAATTGTCCGTTCTTCGGTTTATCTCCGAGAATGACGTAGCTGATCTTCACGAATTCGGAAGTATCGATGGCTCCGGCTTCGGCCGAAGGCTTCTTGCTCTCCGAATTAGCCGCATTGCCGCCGACGTTAGCCTTCTTGTTCCCTGAACATGCCGCAAGACCGATAACGAGCACCATCGCGAGCAGCAGAACGGAAATCCTCTTGAATTTCTTCATACGCAATACCCTCCCCAATCGAATAAAATGGATGGACGACTATGTGAGAAGACCGGAGTTCGGTCATTAACACCGCATCTGCGCGGTTCAGCCTTTAACGGCACCGACCGTAATGCCTTTAATAAAGTATCTTTGGACGAACGGGTAGAAAAGAATTACCGGTCCCGTAGCTACGACCGCCGTCGCCATCTTCATGGACTCTAATGGCAAATCCCGCAGCTCTACGTTCGAAGCGGCCGAGGAACTCCTAATGAAATCGGCGCTCGTAATGACCGTATACAGGAACAGTTGCAACGGGCGGTATTGCATATCCGGCGATAGGAACAGCATGGAATGGTACCATTCGTTCCAATAACCGATCGCGATGAACAATCCGATCGTCGCGAGCGCGGGAGTCGTCATCGGTAGAATCAGGCGAATGAAAATTCTAAAGTCTCCCGCTCCGTCGATCTTGGCGGATTCCGTTATCGCGTGGGGAATGGAGCGAACGAAGCTTTTCATCATAATGATCAAGAACGGAGTCATCAGCCCCGGCAGCAAGACGGCCAAGTAGTTATCTTTAAGATTCAAATATTGAGTGATTAGTAAGTAGAACGGAACTAGCCCTCCGGAAAATAACGTGGTGAAATAGATAATGAACGATATCCCGTTGCGATATTGAAAGTCGGGGCGTTGCAACGCGTAACCCGTCATCGCTACGAGGAACAAGCCTGCCGCCGTTCCGACGATCGTAATTCCGAACGTGACCCAGTAAGCTCCGATGATCAGATCAGGGTTCTCGAACACGATTTTATAGGCGAACGTGCTGAAATCGCGCGGCCAGAAATTGAAGCCGTTTCTAGCGATCGAGCTTTCCGACGTAAGCGATGTGCCTACGACGAGCAGGAACGGCAATAGACAGATGAGGCCGAATACCCCGATGAACGCATAGCCGAATCCCCTAACGAGGTTGGACGAAACATCCGAGCGAATTTTCGTGCGCGTCGTTCCCATGCTCTCTTCTCCTTTCCGTACCCAAGATGGATGATAAGCGCGTGTTCAAAAAGTCAGGTTTTTAGAACAATGAATTATCGGGGGATACCTTCCTGACCATCCAATTGGCGCTGATGACGACGAAGAAACCGAATACGGACTGGTACAAGCTGACGGCGCTGCCCATCGAGAAGTTAAAATTGTTCATCAGCGAACGGAATACGTACGTTTCGATAATGTCCGTAGTCGCGTAGAGCGCCGTATTGTTAGCGCCCACCAAGTTGTAGAAGAGACCGAAGTTCCCCCGAAGCACGCTGCCGAGAGAAAACAGAAGCAGGATGATGAACGTCGGCTTAAGCCACGGCAGTACGATGTAACGAATGCGTTGCAAGGCGTTCGCTCCATCGATTTCCGCCGCTTCCACGATCTCCGAGTCGAGCCCCATGATCGCCGCGAAATAGATGATGGAACCATAACCCGTCGACTGCCATAAATAGGTGAGCAAGATGATGAACGGCCAGATGTGCGGGTTGGAATACGTTTTGACCGGATCAAGCCCCGTCGATTTGAGAATCCCGTTCAGCAGCCCGTAATCATAACTGAGAATGTTATAGGCGATTAACCCGATCAAGACGAACGAGATGAAGTAAGGCAGAAACATCAGCGTCTGGGTTAATTTCTTGAACCATTTTCTGCGCAGCTCGTTAAGCAAGATCGCCACGATAACCTGCAAAGCGTTGCCGATGAGAATAAAAGCGAGATTGTAAGCGATCGTGTTATAAGTAAGCCTCCATAAATCTCCGGTCATGACGAGAAAGCGGAAATTGTCCCATTGCACGAACGGGCTCTTGAAGATTCCGTCGGTGTAGTTGTACTTAATGAAAGCAAGATACAGGCCGGGCATCGGCAAGTAAGCGAAAATAAGGAAGAACGCAATGGCGGGCAGGCACATGAGAAGAAGAGTTTTGTTGTTGCGCAGCGCGCGAAGTCGCGATCTCTTGCTCTTCAGTCCGGTATGGACGATTGTATCGGTCGGGGTCGTAGCGCTCATGTTCATTCGGTTTCCTCCATATCTCGGACTTCATCGGATAATCCGGTCATACCGGCAAGAAGCGGAAACTTCGAACAACCGCCTCCTGTCCCTTGTGAACCGCTTCGAGCAAGATCTCCAACCCGTTCGGCGCTTCTTCTTCGAACCATGGTCCCGGCACGTAAAACGAATCCGGGCTTCCGCCTTTCATCGAAGGCTGCTCCTCGCCGCCCGGAAGCCATAGACGCCCGACCAACCGTTTGTTGAAGAAAACCGTCAGTTTAACGTTAGACCCGTCGACCGCCACTCTCCAACCTTGTCCGTCATTGGAGTCGTCCAAAGCCCCGAACAACCAGGACATGCCGCCCGGCGGCAATTCACAGGGGAGCTCAACGGAAGCGCATTGGCCTCGAACCGCCTCCGCATGGGCGAGCAGTTCCTTCTCTCCTGCCGAAGACAGTCGCCAGCCCGTTGCCGATTTCCCTTCCAGAAGCTTGATTTTCCCGGTCGGCAGTCCTAGCGGACGTTCAAGCAGCAACGTTATTTGCTGATCTCGCTCCTCCGGGGAAATCCAAAGGGAAATATCCAAGTAAGGATCGATCGGCGTAACTCTACCCGCTTCCCGGCCATTCACCCACACCGTGACCAACGCTTGCAGCCCGTCGAAGTGAAGCGTCCACGAGCTTGCCGATTCGGATACTTGCAAAGCTCTTCGGTAATATTCGAAAGCATGAATATCGGATGACAGCCATCCTCCGAAGCCGACGATCGGCCATGTTCCGTCCGGATGTTCCGCATCGGACAATCCGGGAACGGGCGCTGATGACGACGCTCGGAATATTCTCCAATTACCGGTCAGATCGTTGATCCGGGTCACCGTTACGAGATCGGCAAGTCCCTTCATGGCATGCAGTCGTAGACTTGGCAACCGTACGTCGTCGAAATTGGAGTGACCCCATATTTCCACGCGGGCGGCAACATGGCGGACTTGTCTCGGATCCGGAAAAGAAACGTATCGGCTCGCGCCGCCTGGAGCGATGGTTCCGACGTACTCCTCGTCCGCGTAGAGGGAAATCACATCGCTCCCTTGCCGGATCAGAATACCTTGGACCATAGGATCGTCCGCTTCGGCCTCGTACCAAGCGAAGCCGCGATAGATGCCTTGAGTCTCCAATAACTCGGCTCGCGGAAGAGAAATAGAGCATTCCTGCGTCAACGGAACGTGAGGCTTCAATGCCTTTGCAGACCAAGCCACGGGAAGGTCGTTCCTTGGTGCGGTCTTCGCGACTTTCGAATGCTCGTATCGAATTCGCCAGCCGCTCTCTTCCGACTCTATCGAATCGACGAGCAGCGCTTTTGCCCGATCCATTCCCGCGATGAAAAGCGAGGTGCCGTCGGATAAGCGGATGCTGCATCTGCTTTCCCCTTCGGGCCCGAAAATAAACTTCACTAGACCGTCATCATCCCGAACCGCCATGCCGGCCGACTCTATCGATTGCACCTCCGAATGAAAACGGAAAAGGACTTCGCCGTGCGCCTCCGCATGGAATACGAGCATCGTGCTGCTTGCCCCTTGAACGGAATCCGTCATCTCCGCGCTGGAACTTACGATCTCCCCTTCGATCCCCCACCTTTGCAGCGGAACGTTTTCAGGGCATATCGGGCAATAGCCTTGCTCTAGATCCGTAAGGAAGACAAGCGCTCCTCCTCCGGCTAAATTCAGTCGATAGGGAGCGGCTGCCGTTAACGCATGACGGTCCTCCGGGATAGCCTCGGTTAACGAGTCGCCGTAAACATTCATAATTCTGCGGAGCAATTTTCCCTCGTAAGCTTCTTCCCGGACATGCCCTTCAGGAGAGATCATCCCTCCGAAATCGTAATCCGAGGTCATGAAGGCAAGCGGCTCGCCCCAATTGTTGATCGCGTTCGTAAAGCCGAAGTCCGTCCCGGATACCTGCAAATAAGGGCCAAGCAGCTTCGCTCCGCAGGACATCAATCTCCGGAGCAGAAAGTGGCTGCGGTTCGTTTCCGTAACGAGCAGAGGAAAGCCTCGCTCCCCCAACTCGCGCTTATAGGCCAGCACTTTCGCTTCGAATTCCGGGTCGCGATCGTTCGGATAGAAATTACAAGCCGGTACGAGCCCCTCCGCGTAACCGGTCGCTCCGAATAATCCGCCTTGTCCCGCGCAGGCGATCAAAGGAACCGTCAATCCGCGAATGTTAGCCATGTCTCTTAAGACGGAGAGATACCCGCGCGGATCGGAGCAGCCATAGAAATCCAGTTCGTTCTCGAGCTGTACGGCGATGATGTTGCCCCCGTTATCGATCTGATAATCTCTCAGAATCGGCATAATCCGGTCAAACCATCGCGATACGTACCGCAGGAAAACAGGATCGTTATCTCGTAGCTTCATCGCTTCTCCGGCAAGCAGATAGGCGGGCAAAGCTCCGCCGTCCCATTCCGAACAAATGTACGGGCCCGGCCTGGCCACGACCCATAATCCGATTTCCTTAGCCGTTCTCAAGAAAGCCTCGACATCCCGTTCGCCTTCGAAGCTCCATTCGCCCTCCGCGGACTCGTGATAATTCCACGGAAAATAGACGTCTATCGCGTTATAACCGAATGCTTTTACCCGTTCCATCCGTTCCTTCCATAACGCTCTCGGAATTCGGAAGTAAAATAAGGATGCGCACAGGATAAGCTCGCTTTTGCCGTTCACGATAAAGCGGTCAGGCTCCAATCGAACCGAGTTGTCCGCAATGCTTACGTCATTCAATTCTTTGTCCTCCCTTCCGCTCACCCGCAATGAAAGCGGTTACTTAAAAGTGTAAGGGAAGCCGCTTCTTATATCATTCAAGAAAACTTCGATATGTTGTAGAAAACACCGAACCTTGCCGCCGTTAGGAGGGACGGAGATCCGTAGTCCTTTTCTCGTTCGCCCGGCATATGATTTTTCTACGATTTATTGGGAATATGAACGAAAAAACGGCTTCGCCGTCCCAAAAGTTCTCCCAGGGTGCACAGATCGTTTTTGCTAAACCTTGTTTCTATCCACCGCTATTTTCGACTCCCTGAGTAAACTGCACATACCTGCTCAACCCCATAGCGGATTGGATACAGGGCAATCGCATTTGGAATGATTTAGTATTGTAGGCTCAATACGCTAGCTTATTTTTTTAACGGAACCTACGGTCGTTATTCTGCTCAAAAAGGGACTTTTCAAAATCTAACGGATGTGGGCGCTCTTATTTGTGTGTTTTCCAGTGAAATCATGCCTATTGCGCGTAAATAGAGGCTGCTGGCTCCGTTAGAATTCCGAAACACTTCTTTTCTACGAAATAGCGGCTGTGGCCGCCGTTAGAAAATAATGCTCGATTGTTGTTTGCTATGTGATCGTTGCTCAGGAACCCACGATTCTTGATCGAGTTTCATTTCCTATACATCGCAAAAAGCCGTACATCCCGATAAGATGTACAGCTTTCAGCGGTGTATGCCGATCCGCTATCTAGTCTTTAACCGCTCCCGATGTGATCCCGTTTATGATGAACTTCCTAGCTAATAAGAATAGGACTACGGCAGGCATTCCGAGCACCACGAGCGCCGCGTTGAATTTGCCGAGGTCTGCCGGCGTAAAACCGAACAAGCCTTTCAACGTATTGACGGCTACCGTGGCGGTAAGCAGCGACTTGTCGGTAAGGAACATCAGCGGCAGCAGAAAATCCTGCAACGACCACATCGTCGATAATACGGCCAAGTTAATGAGCGCGGGTACGGATAACGGCAAGTAGACGCGGTAGAACACCTGCAGCTTGCTGGCGCCGTCGATATTCGCCGCCTCCATCAGCTCGTGCGGCAGGTTGTCGTAATAATTGCGCAGCATCAGTATCGCGAAAGGCAACGTAAGCACAACCTCGCCAAGGATCACCGCCCCCAACGTATTGTACAGATGCAACTCGGTTAGTATTTTGTAGAACGGGATAATGATGACCACCCCGGGCACCGCCAAGCACATCAGGACGACGGAATAGATCACTTCTTTGCCGAAAAACTTAAACTTGGAAAACGCATATGCCCCAAGAGAAGCGACGAGCAAAATGATGGCCGTGTCTCCGATCGCGATTAGCCCGGAATTGACGAACGTTCGGGATAACGATATCCCGTTAATGTCATGCTTGAACAAATCGACGTAATTTTGCAGCCCGTTCACTTTCAAAGAATTGCGAATAGCCGTATAGAACGGAAATAACCACGCCAGCGCGAACAAATAAATGAAAGCTTGGACGAACAGCTTTTCCTTCCTCCGGGCCAAGATCTGGTTCATGCCGCTTTCCTCCTCTCTCTCTTAGGCTTGTAAACGAACAGTTGTATGAGGGAGATTCCGAATGCGATCAATAAGACAACGACGGACGCTGCGCTAACGAAACCGATGTTGGACCCTGCCGAACGGGCGAAGCTGTAAATGTACACGCTCGTATTTTCCGTCGTTCCAGCGGGTCCGCCCTGCGTAAGGAGAAATACTCTCTCGAATTCGCGAAAGCTGCCCAAAATCGTCGATAGGATGATCGTCTTATGCGCGTTCTTCAGCAATGGGAACAGGATGTTCCACAGGATTCGCGGCATGCTTGCGCCATCGATGACCGCCGCTTCAAGCAAGCTCGGATTAACCGTCGTCAGATCCGCGTTGTAATACATCATAGGAAGACCGATGAGAAAGATAGAGATGGAAATGACCGATACGAAAGCCAACTGGGGATCCGATAACCAACGCTGTGCCAGAAAATCCAGTCCGATGCTGCTCAAAGCTTGATTCAGCGTGCCGAACCGGTATTCCAGCATCATCGAGAATACCATGGCGATCAAAGCTAGCGGCATGAAGGAAGGGATGAAGAACAGGGCGCCGATGAACCGGGAGCCCTTGAACTTGAAATTCAAGAATACCGCGGTAATGAATCCGACCGTAATGCTGATCAATATGGCAGCCGCCGAGAACGCTAGCGTGTTGACGATCGAGAATAGAAAACGATTGTCGCCTAACACCTGGCGGTAATTGTCGAGTCCGATATATTCGGCGTTGCGGAAGGAAATATCCTCATAGAAGAAGCTCGTTTTGATAAGGAACAAGAAGCTGTAAGCCAAAAACACGGCAAAAATAATAAGCAGTGGCGCGATAAACAAATACCCTGCGGCTTGCTCCTTCCACTTCGTTCGCATGCGTTCACTCTCCCGTAAGGCCAACTTGTCCGTAAGTCCCTCCGCGATAGCGCCTGCATGGGGCAAGCGCTCTCGCGAAGAGGAGTTTATTCGATTTAGTTCGGATATTTGCCGGTTTCGTACTCTTTTTGAATGTCTTTCGCGATATCGGCAGGTACCGAGTTTTTCAGAATCATCTTCTGCAACTGCGCTCCGACAACGTCGGAGAACGGGGAATTGTTATTGCGATCCGCCGTTGGATTGCCCACCAGCTCTACGAGCAACTTGAAGGAATCCTGCGCCGCGGGCGTCGTGAGCAACGATGCATCCGGAGTGAAGCCGATTTTGTTCGTCGTGAAATTAAACTGGGAGGACAACATGTCGTTTCCTTCTCCGAACACGAGATACTTGATCCATTCCATTGCTTCCTTCGGATGTTTCGAGGATACCGGAATAGCGAGGCCATTCTCGATGAACGAACGAATCGAAGCTTTGCCGCTTGGATCGATGGACGGAATCGCGATCATACCGACGTCATTGATCGTCACTTGATTATCTTTGCGGTATTGCTCGGACAGCATATTGGCTTCCCAAGTGCCTTGGATGAAGAACGCCGCTTGACCGGAAGTAAAGATGTTCCGGGATGCCGTGTAGTCCAGATCCATGACGTCTTCCTTGGAGAAGATCCCGTCGTCGAACAGCTTCTTGAAGCTTTCCAACGCTTTTACGTAATCAGGGCCGTCAAGTTTTCCGCCTTTGTTGTAACGCCATTGGTTATAGAGATCAGACTGTTGTCCGAGAATCGTCAAGAGCACTTCGTCTAATATCCATGCGTCCTTACCGCCAACGGCTACGGTCAGGATGTCTTTCTTCTTCTCGCGAACGGCTTGGGTAATCGCCTTCAGTTCGTCGTATGACTTAGGTGCAGCAAAGCCGAGCTCGTCGAGAATATCTTTGTTGTAATACATCACCATCGAACCGTGAGAGCCCATCGCCAGGAACTTTAAGCCGTCCGCTTGGGATTTGATTTGCTCCACGCTGTTCGCGGAGATCACCGATTGCCAATCGGGCTGAGCCTCGGCCAACAGTTCGTCCAACGGAAGGAGACTGCCCTGGATTTTACTCGGCATGGCGCCCGTCTGAACGCCGACGACATCCAGATCCTCGCCTCCGTTCGTCAGGGCTAGCGGCATCTTGGTTTGGAAGTCCTTACTTTCCATGACCGTCAGATCGATCTTAATGCCGGGATGGCTTGCTTCGAACTTCTCGATAACCGGCTTATACGCATCTGCGGAAGGATTCCAAGTCCAGAACTTCAACGTTACCGGTTCTGCGTTAGCGGGAGCCGATTCCGAAGATGCCGGCGCGCTGCTCGATTCTTGGGCCGCGGGGCTTGAGTTACCGGAGCCGGAAGACGAGCTTTCCGAGTTGCCGTTATTGCTGCCGCAAGCCGATGCCAATCCGGCTAGCAGCATGCCGACGGTAAGCAGCATAATGATTTTCGCGGGTTGTTTTTTGTTCATGTGCGTATTTCCCCCTGTTTCGAATGAGTGGATGAAGCGGTTACAACACTCATGCTACAGCCCAATCGCTCAAGCGAAAATGGAGGAAGCACATAGATTGATATGGACAAAACACATGAAAAAAAAGGTTCCGCATTTACTCCCCCCGAAGCGCGAATCATTGTCCATGTTATGGCCTAGGTCTCGGATTTCCATGCGATCCCGATCCCGAACCATGCCTAGGTTTGGAGGCCGTAGTGAAGGTTAGACGGTATTCGCTGGCAAGACCATCGCCTAGCTCGCCTTTAATCGCGGAAGCCGGAAGGGTCAATGTATATGTCGTAGCCGCTTTAAATCCGCTCTTCGGATATACGGACAACGTATTGCCGTTCAATTGAAGGTGTGCCTTCAAGGAATGGCGGCCCGATTTTAACGTGATCAAGTTGAAATTGGCACCTTGCTTCAAAGTTTGATTAAACGTAATCTTAGCGGACGCGTGCCCATAAGGTACGTTCGCGGCTTGATCCGCAGGTTGGCTTGAGATAACGGCAACGGGTTCGACGATCTGCACGGTTACGGTTGCGAGATTAGAAGCTTCATAGCCGTCGTCGACGAAATAAGTAAACGAGTCGGTCCCGCTGGCTCCCGTATTCGGGGTGTAGCTGAACTTGCCGGTTCGGTAATCAATGACGGCCGTGCCTTTAAGACCGTTCTCTTTTACCTTGTAAGATAGCGCATCCCCGTCTTCGTCCATAGCCAGCAATTGACCTATGAAATCTTGATTGATCGCCGTTTGGACCGCCGTGCCGTTAGCGACGGGCTTGCGATTCGATGCGGATACTTTAACTACCTTAAACGCGTCGACAAGCATATAAGCACCGTTTTTCTTCACGAGCTTGATCGTATGCGTTCCGTCAGGAGACAAGCCTTGTTTGGCAAACACGACTTGGTTGGTCATTCGCGTCGGGGAATACGTATTCACGGTACCTTGGCTTACTCCGTCTACGTAAACTTCGATTTCCCCCTGATTGGAAGCCGTCTCGGTAATGAATTGGATCTCCGATCCGCTAAACGTAAATTCCGCGCTATCCCCGTTCGTCATCGAATAGTGCACGTCCGTGCGGTATGTATCTCCGCTCCTGCCGGTGCTTACGTCCCAATTGCCCGTGTAAGCGATGAACGGGTCCGAATCATTGTACATGCCGCGTTGCTCTGACGGATCATCCGTGCCGATAATGCCGTATTTGGCCGCGTTCTTGACGTAGATCATCGACTGGACGGAATTCGGGTTCATCGAGCCGTCTTCGTACATCATCATGTTGTAGCTCAAAACCTGATGATCTTGCATCGCCGTGACGATTCGGGAAACGGCATCGCCGGCGGAGACGGAAGGGACGATAGGCTGGTTAGGCAGATGGATGCCCCAGTCGTTCTCCATATTAAACGCTACGTGGGCCTGCAACCCCTTATATCTGCCATCGATCATGATCCCGTTGTCGTTGTTCGGAAGCGGCATATACCACTCGGCGGACACGTAATCCTGGAAGTCCGTACCTCTCGGTCCTTGCCAATTGTTGTAGGTAATTAATCGATCGGGGTTGCCTGCTTTCGCCGCAGCTCCCAGTTCCTCATAGTCGGCAGGGTAGTATATACAGTCGTCATCGATATACCAACCTGCTAATTTGGTACCGTAGCGGTTGCCGACCTCGGTCATGATTTGTTTCCAATGGGTCAGAAACTTCGTTTTATCGTCCATCGATACCCAGGTTTCGTCCCACCAAGGCTTTGTTTCGCTTCCCGTGTGATAGTAGAGCATCAATTTAATGCCTCTTTCGTTCAAGGCATCCGCGAGTTCTCCGATCAAATCCCGTTGGGAAGTGTGTCCGGGGAGGATATCGTCGACCGCCTGAATCGGAGCAGGGAAGTAATAGCTCCACCAGGTTACCGACCAAATCACGTAACCTGCGCCCATGACCGACATCTGATCGGCGAATGCGTCTACGTCGAATTCGTCGATCTGCCGCGGCCAAGGCTTTTTGGCGCCGGATTGCGGATAACCCCATTCGCCCCACTGGAAGAACACCCCGTATTTCGCGTCCCTAAACCATTGCGTATCCGAACGGAAATCGGCAATCCGTTGTTCCATCGCAGGCCATTCGGCCGCTGGAATCAGCTCGAGCGATTTGAGCTCGTTATGATTCGGATTCGAAGCCGTCACCAGAATTTCGCTTAGTCCGGCGGGAAGCAATAGCGTTCCCGGAGCTCTAATCTTATCCCAGTCTCCGGAACCCGCGAACTGGACGTTGCCGTACGTGACGCTCGTCACCGTGATGGTCGAATTCGTCGGCGCTTTAATTAAAGCATCGACTACATATTCGCCCGCGACGGGAACGTTTACCGTCCATTTGAAGTAATCCGCGGGGGAATTCCAATTCGTTACCCAGAACCGCTTTTCGTTCACATGGCTGGGATCGACGAATTGTCCGAGAGAGGCGGAACGATCTGCCCGATCCGCCATCAAGTAAGTGATTTTGCCGTTGACCGGAATGGCCTCTAATTGTTGAATGGCTATTTTAGCGTCCGTCAGCCTCGAGATGTCGCCGACTAATGCCTTTTGAGCTTCCGTCAAGGCGTTATAGCTATTTTCGGCCGCCTGAACGGCCTGTTTATCCGCCAACGTTACCGAAGCTTTGTCGGGCAACGCGTCGATCTTCGCTTTTACGAGATCGGCAATCTGTTGATCCGTGAGCGTACCGTTCTCGTACTTGATAAAAGCATCGACCTGCAGGTAAGAACCGCTCGTCTTAACCAATCTAATCGTATGCTGTCCCATGGTTAGATTTTTGTTGCTGTAGAGAATCTGCTGGGATAAATAATTCGAGGATCTGCCCCCGGCGTCCGCAATGCCTTGCGACACTCCGTCGATAAGGACGTCGAACTTCCCGTAACCGGCATCGTTGCTTGCCGGCGCGACGACTTCGATTCCCGTACCGACAAACGTATATTCTACGGAATCTCCGTTAGCGGACGTATAGTGTACATCATTCTGGTAATCCCCCGCCCCTCGGTTGGAGGAATAGCCCCATCCGCCGTTATAAGCGATCGATGGATCCGTATCGTTGAGATAAATCCCAGCGGTTGATGCCAAGGCGTTGCCGGCCCCGATCCCGGTGAAGTTGAACATACCGAATAATAGCGTAAAGACTAGCGAAAGCACGATCGATTTCTTTTTGTTATAAGAAGACATCTGTACCCACCATCCATTAGATTATTTTGGAATGCCCTTCCGTTTCGTCCGGAAAATTCAGCAATTTCTTTCCTTATCACCTTCTGCTCTTCTCTTGTTTAGCCTTCGACAAGTTAATGAAAGCGGTTGCATTTTGGGGCTGATCTCATTCTCTCGTAATTGCATAACTAACAGAATGGATAAACCATAGAACTTCGAATAGACAATCCACAGAAATCGCCGTCTTATAGTAGCAAAATAACTGAAATATCGTTACTGCTTTGGTCCACTTCTTTTAAGAAGCAGTCCTTGGCACATCTTGGCTTACTTCGGCAATGTTCGCAATCCAGCCTCACACTAAGTAACATTCTCCGTGGATCGTTAGCCACCCTTCGGAGGGTGTAAGTTACTCTCAGTTCGTTTCGCAGTTCGTTAGCCGAAATTTGGCAGTTGTAAGGTACTCTCAGTGCGCTTCCCGGATCGGCAGCCAACCTTTGGCGGAGATAAGGTTCTCTTTGTGCTCTAACGGATTTGCAGATAAAAGAAAGAATTTCTCCGAATTTGGGGAGACCTGAGTAGTAACGTTCGCAACGCACCAGAAGCCGCCAGGGAATTCTCCCTGACGGTCTGGAACGATCCTATAGGAGTAGGGCGATGTCGATGCACGTTTATTGCGCTTTATCGGAATGATGCCGCGGCTTTCCGTTCTTTTCGCGTTATTTTCAAAACCCCGGAATACCCCTCTGCTTCGCGGCCTGAACGCGATTGTCGTCCATCTTGGCGATCGCCTCGTCGATCGAGAGGGAGCCGATCATCATTTGTTGAACGAGCTTGCCCATTTCATTCTGGCTATAACCGACGATGAAAGGGGTCACCGAGGGGTACAGATACTTATCGATAAGGCTTTTTGCTTCCTCGTATTGCTTCGTGAGCTTGTTGCTCGTCACGCTGGCGAAGTAGGTTTCCGTATACAGATCGCGATAGATCTCGTTTAAGATTTCCGGCTGGCTTACAAAGTCAATAAATGCTTTGGCATCCTGCAAATGCTGTCCGTTCTTGTTAACCATCAGCATCGCCGCGTTCGGTCCTTCGAACTGCTTGGCGTCCGGACCTCCCATAAAGTTAGGCATGATGCCGAATTTATCCGCCGTACCGGGAAATTTCTTCTCCAGATCGGTATACAAATACACGTCCCATGCCATCGCCATCGCGTATTTGCCGTTCGCCAAAGCCGCGGGTTGGCTGTCCCAATTATTATTGAGCACGTTTTTGCCGAAGTAACCGCCGTCCTTCATTCTCATGTACCATTCCAACATTCGGCGAAACTCCGGAATATCGGCGAAGCGAATGCGGTTGCTGTTCAGGCTTTCGACGAGGTCGGGCACTTTGCTGACCAGAAAATCGATCCCATATTGGGGCAGTAAAGGCCACGTGTCTTTGCTGGCCAGATAAACCGGGATAATACCTACTTTCTTTAATCGCTCGCACGCATCGAAAAACTCCGCCTGATTCGTCGGGACCGGGATGTCGTATTTCTCGAAAATCTCTTTGTTATACAGCATGCCGCCGATCGAGGATTCCCACAAAGGCAGGCCGTAGATTTTATCCTTATAGGTCAGCCTCGGCACGATCGCAGGCTTCAAATCCGCGACCCACCGTTCGCCGCTCATGTCCGCGAAGTTATTCTCCGGCTGCAGGTCGCTGAGTCCCGCTCCTCCGAAATGGATGACGATATCGGATATTTCGCCCATCGCGACTCTTTTGCGGATCAAGGTGTCTACCGTATCGATCGGGAACGCCTGCACTTCGACCCGGTTCCCCGTCTGTTTCTCGTAAAGCTCGATAGCTCTAACGATGATAGGCTTCTGCACCCATTCTTGGTTCCCCATTAACGTGAGAGTCACCTGAGGTTTACCCGATCGGGAAGGATTTGAGGGATTCGTTCCGCCGCAAGCCGACAACGAGACCGCTAACGCGACGAGCAGCGATAAACACCATCCGTTCCGCCTCGTCATTCCATCTCCCCCTTGCGCGTTCCTTTGTATTCCTTCGGACTGGAACCTGTCGCGTTCTTAAACACTCTGCTGAAATAGAGCGCATCCTCGTAACCGACGTTCTCCGCGATTTGCTTGAGCGGCATGTCCGGATGGTCGCGCATCATTTCGATCGCTTTGCGAATACGCAGCCTGGCCAAGTACTTGCTTGGCGGTATTCCTTTGACTTCGCTGAACACGTTAGAGATGTAGATCTTGTTGTAGCCGAACATCTCCTGCAGCTTCTCGTTCGTAATCGTATTCATATAATTGTGCTCCAAATACGATTCGATCCGGGAAATCAATTCCTTGGCCGAATATTCCGTTTTGCCTTTAAGGCGTATTCCGTTCAACTCTTTCATGAAGCCGCGGAATTGTCCGATCACCTCGTCGAACGAAAGACAGCCCGTAATGAATTCATTGGCATCGAAAGACGGCGACTTGCCATTCTCGTTCATGGACCAGTAGCTGCGATACATTCGAACGATAGCTTCGAGAAGCGCTTCGACGCCGTGCTGAGGATACCTGGCATTTTGCCACTCTTCGATCCAGCCCTGCAACGTTTTCTCGAACTGAACATGGGAATCCAGCTTTACGAGCGATTTGATCGTCTGTTCTATCTCGTTCGTAATCAGAAAGGGCTGACGCTGCTCCGAGTTTTCCTCATGGGCGTAAAGCCGCGTTTCTCCGATCACCGTATGCTTGGCAAGCTTCACCCTAAGCCCTTGAACGATTCCACCGAGCGACTCCGCGGACGTAACGGCTTGTCCGACGCTAACGGAAAGAGGAAGTTTCGCCTTTGCGGCACACCTCTGAAGGATCCCTGTGCCGATCAGTTCGATATCGCGTTGCTCAAGCTTGCCGGAGACGGCCAGAACGACGATTTTCTCGTTCGTTTGTATTCCGTTTAAGCACCAAAGCTTGAGGATCCGGTCGTCTTCCAATCGATCAAGCAGTTCCGGCCCGACCGCGTTCATTAAAGAGCGGCCCGGGTTGTCATAGTCGAATGCCGCATGGGAATAGTTGCCCGCTCTTACCAAGATCGGATAGTAGCAGGGGTAATCAAGCTGTACGGGCGGCACCAAGGTCTGCGGCTCCGATTGGTGAAACAG
Organism: Cohnella herbarum; assembly: GCF_012849095.1. Lineage (NCBI taxonomy): Bacteria > Bacillati > Bacillota > Bacilli > Caryophanales > Paenibacillaceae > Cohnella > Cohnella herbarum. Next base: position 7,087,665 of record NZ_CP051680.1, on the reverse strand, counting down.
GGATTTCATGTACTCCGATTCCCTGTCCGCATCTTTCTTTTCCAAACAATCGGCCACTTTCGCAAGCATATTCGTAAGCACTTCGTCTTTAATCGGCTTGAGCACGTAATCGAACGCATGCAATTGCAGGGCTTCCCTTGCATAATTGAAGTCGCTGTACCCGGATAGAACGACGCAAGGAAGATCGGGCCACAGCGCCTTCGCTTCTTTAATCAGTTGCAACCCGTCGACGAAGGGCATGCGAATATCGGTAATTAACGCGTCCGGCTTGTTTTCCTGCATTTTCTTCATGGCATCCCGGCCATTAAAAGCCGTATACGCGACTTCAAAACCGAGCCCCGCGGATTCGATCATTTCTTTGACCATATAGAGAATAGGCGGCTCGTCTTCGACCAGCAGAACCTTATGCATGTATTTCTCCTCCGATCACGATTTCGGCTCCGCCGTCCGCAGGGTTGGACAATTCGATTCTCATCGTAGCCCCGTAATAAAGAATAAGCCTAGTGAATACATTCAGCAGCCCGATGCCATTACCGGCAACGGGGGTAGTTTCCAGCTCCGACTTGCCTAAAGTTTCGCCGCCCGTCGTATGCGCGATCCATTCCGCCTCTTGGCGAAGCCTCGACAAGGTTTCCGGTTCGAATCCTTTGCCGTTATCGAGAATTTGCAGACTCCACCTTTTATCGGTTACCGTCCCCCGAATCCGCAGCACCCAAGGAGGATCGATGGCATTGAAGCCATGCTGGAAAGCATTTTCGACAATCGGTTGAATAATAAGCTTGGGCATCGGGATGACGTTCATGGCCGGATCGATCGAGATCTCGTATTCCACGAAGCTCTGATAACGCCTGCTCATAAGCTCTAAGTAGTTGCGCATATGTTCCACTTCGAAGTGAATGTTGGATTCCTTCTGCTCGAACTTCATCGTATAACGCATCATGTCCGACAACGCCGTACACATTTCCATGACCTCGCCGTTTCCTTTGCTTTTGCCATAGGCTCCGATCACGGTAAGCGTATTATATAGAAAATGCGGATTCACTTGCGCCTGAAGGGCGTTCATTCGCGCCAGCATTTCCCGTTGATAGGAGTTTTCCGCTTTCTGCATCGTTTCCTTGAGCTCATCCAACAGTTGTTGAAAAGCAACTCCGAGCAGTGTTATCTCATTGCGGGTTTGCAGTTGGGCCGGGAGAAGCTCCAGGCTCGACATGTCCACGTTCGCAAGGGAATCCTTGAGCCTGCGTAGCGGACGGGTTACTCTCCCCGCGTATAGATAAAGAATGAGCAGCAGCACGACGAGCAACGCGAAATATACGGCAAGCGTGCTGTTGCGTAAATACTTCACCGGCTTGCCGAATATTTGCATATCCTCGATTAATAAGATATTCCAGTCCGTGGCCGCTAGCTTAGAATAGAACACCATATAGTCGCCGTTAGCCGTTTTCCATCTTTCATGTCCGAAGTCGGACGTCAACCGAATGTCCTTGAGCTCCTCCGATCTCAGACTCCAATCCGGATTTAACGTGCTGTAGAGGATTTGACGGTTCGAGTCGTTGATCGCCACGTTGCCGGTCGTCAAAGAGTTCTTGAAATAGAAAATATCTTCAAGCTCCTTGATGTTATAACTAACCTCTACCAAGCCATACAAGGTAGTTATCCCTGAGCGGCCTAACGATGGAGAAAACGGTGTCCCCGGTTTCCGACCACTCGTCCGGATGAGGGGGAAGAAATAGCTTATAAGCTTTCATCGTAAAATATTGCCGAACTTCGGGCATTTGACGGATATGGGTTTTGTCCACATTACGGCTGTCCATCTTGTTGCTGACGCCTAAATAATCCCCGTACAACGAAATGATGCTGATTCTTCCCTTCAACGGTTGCAGGGAAGTGAACGATAATAGCGTATTGCGAATATCCCGGCTAAGCTCGGAGTTCTCGTCGAAGTAATTGTCGCTCGGGTCGTCGGGAATGTCCCGCAGGACGTTCATGATTTTGTCGGACGCGTTAATGGAGATGGACAGCTTGTCCATCTCGTTCAATACGCGGTCTACCTGCTCTTGCAGCTTCAACGTCGTCTGCTGCTTGTTCTGGGCTACATTGCTTTCTATTATCGATTCCATGCGGAAATAGAAGTACATATTGATCAAGGAAAGAACGATAAAGAGGGATACGGACAACGAGAGGAAAATTTTCTTCTGATAGCTTAGCGATTTGAACATGGCGTATTCCCCTAGTGGAGGATAAGTGCGATGCTGTCGGGCAGTGAATACAGCTTTCTTCATTGTACAACAGCGCCGCGATTCGTCCTATGGACGATTCAAAGTTAGAAACATGGAGGATATACAGTTCGACCGCAAAAAAAAGACGACACCAGGATAAATCCTCCCGAGCCGTCTTTCCCCTACTTTTATTTCTTCCCGTTAGCCGTCAACCATTCGTCCAGTTGCTTCTGCATTTCTTCCGTCTGTTTGGCGACGCCCGCTTTCTGAACGGCATCGTAGTATTTCGGGAATACTTTCTCGGGATCGACCGCCCCGCTTTGCAAAGCTTTGCCGTACTGCTCGCCTACGGCGAACACGTTGGCTCCTTCCGTCTTGTACGGCTCGTTGTTGAAGTTAAACCCGTGCACTTCCGGAAGCTTGGCGTTCTTGTTAAGGGCCTTCGTAACTTCCCAAGTATCCGGCGCCTGGCCTTCCTTCAGATATCCGATCAGCACGTTGCCGAATACCCAGCCCAAATCTTCTTTGTATCCGCCGTCTTGGTTAATCTTAACCGTATTGTCGCCGACTTTGGTATAGTGCTTGCCTTCGATGCCGAACGCGAGCAGGTTGAACAACGTTGGATCCGTAGCCGTTAGCTCGAGGAACCTTAATGCGCGATCCGGATTTTTCGATGTCTTGCTGATCGAAGTCATCGTCGGACGCACGCCCGTGAATTCCGGCTCGGAGATGCGTTTGTACACGATCTCGTTGTTGCCGAACCGCTTCTGATCGTCCACTTCGCCGCCCGGCTTCATCGTCGTATTCCACTCCATGGCGACTTTGCCGGAACTTAGCAAGCTGTTCAATTGATCGTCCTTGATCGTGGCGGCGTCCTTGTAGATGTATCCCGCTTTATACCACTTGCGCATCATATCGAGGAACGTTCTATATTCGGGTTTGTCGAGCGTATCGATGATTTTATACTCGGGATCGCCGAGCTTGTAACCCTGCGGCGCATAACCGTATTGGCGACCGAAGTCGAACATATGGGCCGTTTTGGCGATCGGAATGATGTCCGGCTCGTTGTCCTTAATAACCTTCAGCACGGGCTCGATATCGGCTTGGGTTTTGATCCCGTCGAGATCGATGGCGTATTTGTCCACGAAACGTTTCTGAATGGCGAAGCCTTCCGCTTTGGCCGCGATCTGCATGTTCGGAACCGCGTAGATTTTTCCGTCTACTTTCGTATCGTCCCATGCGACTTGCGGGATCGCCGATTGCAGATTCGGACTGGCCGCTAGCAGATCGTCGAGCGGCAGCAGTGCGCCCTTGACGACTTTGTTGTCGTAATCTCCGCCGCCCCAATTGGAGGTCCATAACAAATCGAACGCTTCGTTCGCGGCCAGCATCGTGTTTATCTTATCTTTGTAACCGGATTCAATAATCGGTTTGAGTTTGATCGTAGCGTTGATCTTCGGTTTAATGTACTCGTTCACGGCATCTTCTACCGCTTGCTGGTCGGTCGGCATGTTGAATACGATGTAATAATAAGTCAATTCGACGGGAGCTTCCTCCGGCGTTGCCGAAGGTGATTCGGATGCGGATTCCGCAGGCGATGACGGTGCCGACGGCGATGCCGCGGATGACGAAGCCGCTGGCTCGTTATTGTTCTTACCACTGCACCCGGCGAGAATAAGTACTGCCATGAAGCATATTGCCAACGCGCTTGCCATGGAACGTTTCCAGACTTTCATGGGTTGACCTCCTTGGTCGAACTTGTTTTTTATATTTCAATCTATTGCCGGGTAAGAACAGATTCGAGATGACCCCTCCATGTTCCTACCTGGTCGAATAGAAGAAAACCGGCTTAACCTTTCAGCGAACCTACCGTCAGCCCTTTGACGAAATACTTCTGGAAGAACGGGAAAATGAATACCATCGGTCCCCCGGCTAATATCGCCATCGCCATCCGGGCCGATAGCGTGGGCAGTTCGCTCGTATCGACGCCGAATTGGTTCACGAAATCGCTGTTACTGGTCAGGAACTCCAAGCTTTGCAGCATGCGAACGAGCAGCAGTTGAATCGGGATCAGCTTCTCGTTATCGATGTACAACAAGGAAGGGAACCAAGAGTTCCAGAAGCCGAAAGAGATGAACAACCCCAGTGTCGCAAGAGCGGGAGTAGAGAGCGGCAAGACGATCGTAAAAAATATTCTCAGCTCCCTCGCTCCGTCCATCTTGGCCGATTCGATGATCTCGAACGGCATTTTCGTCAAAAATCCCTTCATGATCATGATGTAGAAAGGGGATACGAGCGATGGCAAGATGAGCGCCCACAACGTATTTTGCAAAAATAAATATTGCGTAATCAGAATGTAGGAAGGGACCAATCCCCCGTTAAACAGCATCGTGAAGAAAATAAAGAACGTCGCCGGTACCCGATACCGGAAATCGCGCCGGGAAATGACGTACCCTAGCATCGCGGTTATTAATAAGCTGAGCAGCGTGCCGGCTACCGTAATCAACACCGTCACTCCGTAAGCGCGCAGCAACAGGATCGGCGCCTTGAAAATGTATTCGTAGGCTTTCATCGAAAAGTCCGAAGGGATGAACTGATAGCCGTTGTCCAAGATAGAGCTTTCGTCCGTGAAGGAGATCGAGATGACGAGAATGAACGGGACGATCATGCATAAGGTTACGAATATAAACAGCAGATGGATGAGCAGCTTGCCGGGCGCGAATTTAGCTTTCATGGCATTCAAAATTGTTCCTCCTTAGAACAGCGAGTTTTCTTCGTTGATTTTGCGTACGACGTAGTTCGCCGCTATGACGAGAACCAATCCGACCGCCGACTGATACACTCCGATCGCGGTCGACATTCCGATATCCCCGTAAACCCGCAACGCCCGGAAAACGTAAGTATCGATGATATCCGTCGTCGGGAACGTCATGCCGTTATTGTTCGGAATGAAATAATGCAGCCCGAAATCTCCGACGAAAATATGCCCGATCGCCAGAATAAGCAAAACCACGATCAACGTGGACAGCATCGGCAACGTCACCCTCGTCGCCATCTGCCATCTGGAAGCCCCGTCTATTTTCGCGGCCTCGTAATACTCTTGGTTGATTCCCATAATCCCCGCGAAATACACGAGCGTGGAGAATCCGATATTTTTCCACAAATACGCGGATACGAGAATGTAAGGCCAAGGCTTCGTCTCCAAGTACCACATATGAGTTTCCATGCCGAACAACTCCAGCACTTTGTTCAAATATCCGTTCGAGCTATCCAATAGCGCCAAAGCTAAGTAACTGACGACGACCCAAGAGAGGCAGTACGGAATGAACATGGCGGTTTGATGGATTCGCAGCCACTTTTTCCCCATCTCGTTCATGAGCATCGCGAAGGCTAATGCAATGACGGTGGTCAGGAGCATATAAATGAGCCCGTACCCGACCGTATTGCGCGTAATCAACCACGCGTTATCCGATATGAAGAAAAATCTGAAATTATCGAATCCGATCCAATCGCTGCCCCAGAATCCTTTGTCATACCTGAAATCCTTAAAGGCCAGCACGGTACCGAACATAGGCAAATAAGAGAAAACAAAAACCAAGAGAGCGCCGGGCATCAGAAGCAGCAACAACTCCGAATTTTTCTTGAGATGAACCCATTCCGATCGACTTTTCATACGTTTACCTCCAACTGATCGTCCATGATTAGGACTGCGACTTGCTGCACCCCCATCATGGCAAACCCGCAAACGAAGGAATACTGTGCGATCGGGTTTTTCATCGATTTGCGGCTATGATTTTTGCGACTCCCTGCGTCAAACGCACAAAAAGCGCCCGATTCGACCCCTTTGGAGGCCAAATCGAAGCGCTTCATACGCAATTTCGACTAACTGATATTCCTTTTCAACCGATATTCCTTCGGGGTGACCCCGTACTTTTTCTTGAACAGCTTGAAAAAGGTGCTTTCGTTCAGATAGCCGACCAGTTCCATGATCTCTTTGATGCTGAAATTTTTCGTTTCCAGGTATTCCAGGGCGCGCGACAGGCGTACCTCGTTAATATATTCGCCGACGGAGACGATTTCGCTTTGCTTGAACATTCGCCCCACGTATGCGGGAGTCATTCGCAGCATCGAAGCGATGCCCTGCAAGCTTAGATTCATATCTCCATAATTCGTGGCCACGATTTCCTTGATCGCGTCCATTAACACCGTATTTTTATCCTGCTCCGAATTTTGCAGCTTTTCGTGGATTTCGCGACAGACTTGATGGATAAGCTGCTCGATTTCCCCTAATGTTTCCTTCTCCAGCACCTGTCGGCTCAGCGCGCTCAGATCGACGGATACCGATGCGACCCTGAGCTTGTTCATATCTCGGATCGTCGTCTTGACGATGTCGACCAGTTGGAGAATGCCATGAAGGATATGATCGTAATGATAAGCGGATACCTGAGTTATAATGATGCTGACCAAGCTCTCCATCGCTTCCAAATCGTTCGTTCTGATCGCTTCGCTCAGCTTCTTCTCTTGCTCGGGAGGGAAACTGTACTCGAATCGTTCGTTGTTCGGTTTCACCCGTTCCGGCGTAATCATCTGTCCCTTACCGAATACGAGTCTATACATCGAATGCTGGATCGCCAATCCATATTGCACCGTAATCGCTTCATGGCCTCTAATCAATTCGCTGGTCGTCATCGTCAACGATAACTTGTAGTAACCCTTTACGATGTCCTGTATTCTTGTTAATAACGATTCAACCTCTTCGAACGAAGTTGCCGTTCCCGCTTCCCTGCTCACGATCATAACCAGATGGTCGTTTCTCATATCGGCGATTTCGGATCGGAACGGGCTAGGGGACATAATCTCTTCCGCGATGTTCGAGATGGCGAAGGAATACAGTTTTCTTTCGTTATCGCTCGTTCTCGAGACGAACTCTGCGTATTGATCGATCTTGATGAGTACGAGCCAGATGAAGCCGTCCGGCACGATTGCTAGCCCGTTCTGAGTCACGCAGTCGCGAAAATGATCTTTCGTATACGAAGAACTGCCCGTGATGATGCTTCTTAGGTGATAGTTGTGTACGATATTTCTTTGTTTGTCCTGCTCGTTCGTGACGAGGCTTAGCTTCTGCGCCATTAAGCTATAGACGTTGGTGACGTAAGATAACTCGTCTTTGCTCCGGTTAACGGGATCCGCGCCCTCTCCGGCATGGTTACGAATTCCGGCAAGCATCTGCTCCACGGGTTTATACAGTTTATGCGCAATGAGGATAGATAAAGCGATCGACAATAGGAGGAAACAGACGATCACGTAGATCGAAGTCATCCTCATCTCGTAAATGCCGCCCAACACGGCATGGTACGGTTGAACGCTTATCGCATTCCAGCCACCGACGCCCATCTGCATATACGAAACCATATATTTGCCGGATGAGCCGAAGGATTCGGAGAACGAACCGAATTTACCTTCATGCTTGGCTTGATACGCCGCAAGCGCTTCCGTTAGACCGTTCAGCTCCGGAACGTTCCGTTCGTTGCCGGAGAGTACGACTTGACCGTTCCGATCCATGATAAACACGTCCGACTCGCCCGGAATCGCGAAATCGTTCACGGCTTTCAGATTAGCGAAAATCCATTCCGGTTTGACGTTTACGACAAGCGCGCTCTCATGATCGTTAATGTCGTTGAAGCTTTCGTAGATGATCATCGAGAAAAAATCGACGGAATTTTCCCGTTTGCTCAGATTCATCGGAATCAGCTGCATTTGGGGAAGCTTCTGCTTGTTCTGCAGTTGTTTGGCGATATTCTCGGCCATGTAATGATCCTTCAAATTTTCCGCCAGAAAGCCGAGCGCGTAGATTTTATCCATATGTCCGTTGTAGATCATGACCGAATGAAGAAACGCCGAAGATTCTTGCGCCTTGTTCATCAGGCGGATACCGTTAATAATATCGATTTCTTCCTGCTCTTGGCTGGACATAAGCGTGAAGAAAATTTGATTGTCGTTATAGATCGTTAACGCTTGATTCCTAACGATCTCCTGCATGTAGGAGATGTTGTGGTTAATCTGGTTCATGACCTTGCGATTCGCTTCCTTCTGCATCTGCACGACCCGGGTTTCCGTACTGTAATGAAGAACCATCGATGATAAAATCAAGACGAAGACCATCAAAATCGAGATCGTCAGCAATATCCGTTGCAAGTATTTTCTCGATTTGTAGGCTTGCAGCACTCTCATCGGGCGACACCCTCATCTCATCTTTCTTCCGTTGAGTCTAGAATCGCACACAAAGACGCTTTGTTCTACTGTGATTTTTGCGAATAACTTACGTTAGGCTGCGGCCCGATCCTCCCGAACTGGATATCTCTCCAACCTAGCCCGTAGGCGGGCGATTCGCTCCGCAAACGATAATCCCCGGCCCCCGCATCCAGGAACAGAGGGTCGGCGATCCGAGAGTCACCATCATATTTGCCCTCCAGTAAGGAAAGCCACTGCGTCCAGTCGTATTCGCCCCGCCCGAGCGAATCGGACTTCCGCTCGATCAGCGGCAGCTCGCCCGCGATTCGGCACGACTCTCCGTTCCGCCAATACAGATTCCGGTCCGCCACCGTAAACCTCTCCTCGTCCCAGTTCACGAAGTAATACAGATATTTACCGGAGTTCGCTATCACATTCCCTTCCACGATAACGTGTTTATTCGTTTCTCCCGCCATTTCCTGCGTTCCGATCGCCGAGATCGCTTGAGGATTATCCACGAGCAAGTTGTTACGAATCCGGTTGCCGATTCCCTTGGAAAAAATAAGCATCCATAGCTTGCCCTCTCCCGTGCTATAGAGATGATCCAATACGTTGTTCGATACGATAAAGTCATCCGAAGCGTCATCCAAATAAATGCCGAAGCCGAACGAGAAATGGATACCGCTGTGGTGCAGCCGGTTGCCGTGAATGATATTCCCCCTGCCCGGGCCCCACGATTCGATCATTCCTCCGTCCTGACTGTCCTCCATGACATGAGAAATGTCGTTATAGGCGATCCGATTGTTTCGCGTATGAAGGAAATCCCAATGGTTCTCCCAGGTGACCGGGACATCGTACAACGTAGAAGGCATCCCGCCGTATCTTAGGCCTTTCATCGAGATCCCGTATCGCGGCATATGGGAAATCAGATTGTGGGAAACGTCGCTGTCGCCGCTTTGGAAAAGTAAAATGCCGCAACCGTGCCCGATCAACTCCCCGCCGTGCCGAATGCGATTGTTCGTTATCGCGTGCCCCTTATTCGTATATGAAGCTTCCGCGGTCTTAAACTCGCCCTCTCCCGGCGCAAAACCTGACGCGTACACCCCGACATACCCTATGTATTCGATCTCGTTTCCAGACAGGACGACATTCCGCGAATGGCGATCCAAGAAAATTCCGCACGTTCCCGAGTTACGGATCGTACAGCCCGTAATCGTGATTCCGGAGGCGTTGTCGACGTAGATTAGCCCTTCCCGATGCTCCTCCCTCTCGGAATTGTCCGCCATCATCCGATATTCCCTCGCGCTATCCGTGCATGCCAGCGTAAGTCCGGCAATATCCAGATTTTGCAGCCTATGCTCCGGATCCCGTCCTCTTAACTCCAAGAGACGGGTGACGGTCGGAGCAATGATTCGTTGGGGCAGCGAACTCTCCTCGTCGAAGTTATCGCCTTGAAGCGGCCAATAGTACAGCATTTGCGCCCCCTCGTCCAAATGAAACTGACCCGGGGAGCGAAGGAATGCTAATGAGCCTTGAATATAGTAACGCGAGCCTTGGCCGATCTTCCATGTCGCCGGGGACTCGAAGATCAGGGTGCGCTTGGAATGATCGATCGCTAAAACGGTTTTCGTCTCGGAAAACCAATTCCATTCCCCTTCCCCGGGCCAGACGAACGCTTGAGCGCTCTCGAGCCGGATATCCTCGGGGATATCTCCCAACCGGAAACGAAATCCGGCGATCACGTCATCGACGGCTTCGTCGGTATGAACGGCCTCATCGGTAAGGAAATAGCCCTTCTCCGGGAATCGCGCCTTCAAGACGCGGCGACCGTCGTCGTATAAAGTTTGAAAGCGATATTGCGACTCCACCTTAGCCTTCCATACGGTATCCGAATGCTTTTCCCATCCCGTAATCGTTCTGCCGCCGAATAGAACGGGCTTTTCGTCGGGGGCGTTGCAATAACGGACGCGGAACCCGTCCCTGCCCGAGTCCCGTTCGTCGAACCGAAGAGCGGCATCGATTTCATATGTTCCGCCATGCATATACACGATCACGTCCGCGGTCATTCCGCCGCTAATCTCCTGACGAACCGATCGCTGCGCCCGATTGATCGTTAAGAAGGGCAGATCTTTGCTTCCATCGTTATCGTCGCTTCCGTGCGGAGCTACGTACAAACATTTTGGATTAGGCATACATTCATGACCTCCGGTTTCAGGGATAGGAAATGCGCTTCCTACCATTGTGCATGAAGGACTCTCGTAAACCTAGCCGTAACCATTCGAAAATCGCCTTTCTCGGACTGTTCATTTTGCGAAAACCTATGCCGTGCATGATTTAGTTGCGTCTTCCTCTGCTGCTCATTATGATGAGGGAGATAACCTGATCCTCATCACGCCGTAAGAGGGGTTTCTTCTATGTCTATCGCAACGTTGGACGACTTGATGCCGACGGTGAATTTCGCCAGTCGCGCGACTACGCAGGCCGCAATGGACTGGGGCGTGCGCCTCATCCCGGATTGCCAACTCGTCTATGTCGTTTCCGGACAGGCCGAGTTGACCGTGGGGTCGAATCACTATATCGTTCGCGGGGGAGAATGCGTCTATTATGGTCCGGAATGCCCTCATCGGTTGTCGGCCTCCGGCATGACCGATTATTACAGCGTGCATTTCGATTGGAAGCAATCCTCGTCGCTTCCGGTTCATCCCGCGCATCGAATTCGATTTCTTGAACAAGACGGGCTCATCGGCGATACGCGTAACCCCATACTGGATATTCCTCCGTTCGGTAAGGTCTTGCTTCCGACGCGGTTTTCCGTTTCCGGATTGGAGCCGATTCTAACGAGAATCGTTAAAGAATACGAGCTTGAGCAGCCGGGATATGCAGTGACTCTCCGCGGACTCATGATACAAGCCTTATCGCTGCTGTTCAGACAACTGCTGGATAAGGGAACGGCTCGAAAGCCGCATAACCGAATTGATCCCGCCATTCAAGCGATGCAGGAGCAACCCGGCAGAAACTGGGCGGTATCGGAGCTCGCAGCGATGTGCGGCTACCATCCCGTTCATTTCGCCAAGCTGTTCAAGGAGGAAATGGGGCTGCTGCCCAAACACTATATCATCGGGGAAAGAATCAAGAGAGCGAAGCGCGAGCTATTGCATGGGGAGAAGGTCGAGGTCATATCGGAGACGCTCGGATTCGCGAGCATTCATTACTTCAGCCATCAATTTAAACGACTAACCGGATTGACGCCCACAGAATTCAGAATGCATGGGCGTCCTCCGGAAACGTAAGACTGCCTATCTCACGAGGAGGAGTTAGGCGGTTTTTCGGCCTATCTCCTCGCGGTCACGCGTTTTAGCAATAATCGAATTGAATTCAGCCGAATCGAATCGCTGTTACTCTTTTTTCTGCGCGACGGGCATCATCATCCCGTCATCCATGCCCATCATTCTCACGCTATCCGACTCGTCTTCCGCTTCGGACAAGAAGACTTCGCTCCCGTAAATAGGCTCCGCATAAGGCAGATGCGTACGCCCGCGAGCTAGAATTTGCCGATAATTGCCCGAATCGCCTTCGTATCCGTCGTGATCCCAAGGAATCCAAGAACGGGCGTTGCAGTAATGGCAAACATAGGAACGGCGATAACGGTCGGTCGTTCGATTAGGGAAAGATCTGTGAAACAGATGGGAGTGAAAAAACAGTACGTCTCCAGGTTTCATCGGTACGGAAATCGGAGGCGGGTAGTTCGCGACGATCTTGGATAACGTGTTGACGTCGTCATCGAGGTGGCTGACGTTCGCGACGGTCCCCAGATCCTTGAAGGCGTCCACGGCGTGAACGTTGCCGCCGTTATAACCGTCCGGCGGATAGATCGGCTCGTGGTTAGATCCAGGAACGACCCATAAGCATCCGTTCTCCTCGTCCACTTCCTCCAACGCGATCCATGCGCCGACCATCGTATCGGGATGGGTTTTAATATAATAGGAGTCCTGGTGCCAGCCTTGTCCTCCCCGTTCAGGTGGATTGAGGAACATCATGGACTGTAGCGCGTACACATCGGGGCCAATCAAAGCCTCGGTTACATCGAGAACCCGAGGATGAAGCAAACCCCATTCGGCGGTCGCATCCAGTCTGGAAACCATATGAACCCGCGTCTGCTGCGCGAATTCCTCCCGCAAGGGATCTCCCTGCTCGTCTGCCTGCTCGTCTGCCTGCTCGTCTCCTTGCTCGTACCCTTGCTTGTCTCCTTGCTCATTTCCTTGCGTATCCGCTACATTCCGTTTTGGGGCAGGCTCTTGCGGCACGAGAGTACCTAATCTTGTTCTCTCCGCCAAATCGAATAGACGATCAATGTCATCATTTGATAACAATCCTCTAACGATTAAATACCCGTCCCGATGGTATTGGGTATACTCCTTCACGCTGACCAAATAACGATCATCCCTTACCCGCGACTTCGGCGTATATGAAATCCCCATCTCACGAACCCCTCCATTGCTTTCTGTTACTCACATTGTGCGATATTCCAAGCATCGTCTCAATGGAGGGAATCCGGTAATTGATGTGTTTATTTGATATATTCGTTCACGAAGATATGACGATTTGCGGGGTATGGCGTTTCCTGATCGTGTACCGCCGTCGCATGCCGGAACAAGGAGCTTTCGCAGCGTTCGATATAAGCGGTCGGCGGCATTCCCCTAATGCGCTTATACATTTTGGAGAAGTGATGCTCGTCTCCGAAGCCTACCCGGAACGCGATTTGCTTAACGGTCCATTGACCGCTCATCATGAGCTGCTCCGCGCGGATCAGCCTGCGTTCGAGTAACGCGCGTTTCGGAGATATGCCTACCGAAGCCGCGAACATACGCGTGAAATGCTCGTGGGACCAGCCCGATTGCCGTGCGATCTCCTCTATCGTAACCGGTTCCTCAAGATGCGCCTCCATGTAGGCGATGGCCCGGGCAATCGGAATAGGCAACGGGTTCGCCAACTCCTCTAGCGCATTGTCCGCGGATGCGCAAAGCTCTTCCAGAGCCGCAGCAAGCAAAGCCGATAACCGCCTCCTCCAATATGGGGATTGGAAGTTGGCGATTCGCAGCATTTGTTTCATCAATGATGGCAGCAAACTATGGCTGCTAACAAGCAATCGATGCGTGTCTCTTAGCAACGTGCCGAACCGGATATCGTTTTCCCTTAAGCATTCGTAATCGAAATGAATGAACAGATGCCGTACTTTGCGTGCGGGATCGAACACATAACGGTGATTCTCTCCCGGGCGGGTAAACACGAAACAAGGCTTATCTAAGGATATAGATAGCCCTCCGACTTCAACCTCGTATACGGAGGCGGTTCCCTCCGGAAAATACACAAGCTCGTAATCCGGGATGTTTCTCGTTCCCAGAATAGAACCGGCTTGCGCCCACACGTCGCCGACGGTATGAATAAACGGCCATTGGTTCTCCAGATCTGCCATTATTCTTCGTCGCTATCCGGAAACACGTTTGCAAGATCTATCGCTAAGCAAGGAACGGTTAAAGACGTCAGCTTATCCTGCTCCGTTAAGGTAGATGCCAACATATATCGCCCGTCTGCCAATACGAATTGCTCAACGATTCGGAATACCGGATCGGTCAGCCAATATTCCTTCACGCCGAACTTCTCGTACAAAGCCTTCTTGATCGTCTTATCTCGTCGGCCAGTGCTTTTCGACAAAATCTCAACGACCAAATCCGGCACTCCGAATATGAAACCGTCGCGAATGATGCCCAAATTCTCTTTGGCGATATAAATCACATCCGGTTGAACGATATTCTCCTCGTCGAAATGAACGTCCAGTGGCGCTAAATACGTTTTCCCGTCCTGACGGCAGGAGATTTGAAAATGAAAATGAAAATTGCCCAATATTTCCTGATGAACGGCTTTCGGAGAAGACAGAAAATCATAGCGTACTCCTCCTATGATTTCATACCTTTCGGGCCGATCGTATACTCCCTGACCTTCCTTGACGATCGGGTCGGGTTTGCTCTTCTTGGACGTATCGGATTCGCTCATCGATTACACCCCGCCATCTACTATTTCCAGTTATTATAGCATAGAAAGACTGATGGCAGGGCTTCGACGTCCTAATCTTACAGCGGCCGCAGCTTGGTCAATCGTCCATCGTGAATCCACTCCGCTACGTAGACGTTACCCTCGGAATCCACGCATAGGCCGTGAGGAGAACTGAATCGGTCGACGCGGTAATACGATTTCGCCAAGTTAGGCCAACCCTCTTGCTTATAGGCCTGTTGGTCTTCGCCGAGATGAGCGCAAAGCCTGTCATGTCGATCGTAGATCGACACTCGGCTATTCAAATCGGGAATGTACATCTTCCCTTCGAAAAAGTAGAAGCTGCACGGAAGGTCCATGTCCTTGTCGATGATTCTCTTGAATTCGCCGTCCGGCGTGAACGCTTGGAGCCTATGATTTCCCCGATCGGCCACATAGATTTCCGGCTCCCCGCTTCGCAGATCAACGGATATTCCGTGCGGACAGTCGAACCGGCCGGGATCGCTGCCTTTTCCTCCCCAGGAATTCTTGTATTCCCCGGCAGCCGTGTAAACATGAACCCAGCTTTGTCCGTACCCGTCGGTAATATAAATATCCCCGTTCGGCGCGACCGCTACGTCCGTAGGCATGTATTTGCGCTCCGCATCGTATATTTCCGGAAGATCGGGCGCCCCCAGCGTCATGACCTCTTGTCCGTCCAAAGTCATCTTAACCATTAGCCCTCTAGAGATATCCGTTGCGTACAAATATTCGCCGGTCGCCTCTTGGTGCAAATAAAAGCCATGCGCTCCGTCTCCGAACGAGTCCCCGAACGCGCTTAAGAAGTTCCCTTCCTTATCGAATTTATATATGGAAGAAGCGCCCGTATGAAATACGTAGACCTGATCCAAACTATCGGTTACGATTCCGTGCGTGTAACCAAGCGTATAGGATGACGGAAGTTTAGCCCAGCCCTCGACGATCTCATAATCATAGCTTTCGTTTCCCATTCGTAATTGCGGTTGATTCGTCATTTAATCAGCATCCTCTCGACTAGACAAAATGGAAGAGCGATTCGCATCGCTCTTCCTACAGTATACATCATCTACTTAACGCCAGCAGGCGCATATACGACCGGAAAGTGCTCGCCTTGCATAATTTCGCCCTTGGCCACCGTCACGTACGACAGCATGACATGATCGCTTGAAGGCTCGTAACGCGTATGTCCCGGCATATAGTGAACCGCGATCGCCCTGCGCTTCATCTCGGACCTATTGTTCGGACTTCCATGCCATGTGAGACTGTGATGATAACCGACCTGTCCTTTTTTGATTTCGAAAGGAACGGCTGTGACGTCCGCGCCTTCCGGAAGCAACTCCGGATGCCGGTGATAGGGCATAAAATCTTTGTCGCTGGCCAGATGCTTCTGATGGTTGCCCCACTTATGGCTTCCGGGCACCATCCACATGCAGCCGTTCTCGATTACGGCATCGTCTAACGCGACCCATGCGCTCACGAGCTCCGCGGGCTGGATGATCGGCCAGAGCGGATGATCCTGATGCCAAGCCGTGGGACCTCCGGTGATCGGCGGTTTGTACTGAATTTGATCGTGCCATATTCTGAGCGTATCGGTTCCGCACAGTTGCGCGACCTCCTCGCAGATCGTCTTGTTGGCGGCGTGTTGGAAGAATGCGTCGCTTGCCATCCAGATGTTGACGATCTGAACGACTTTCTCGTTCGCGGTCATCTTCATCCCTTCGTACAGCGCCGCCTTTTCCTTCTCGTTTTTTTCTTCGTCGCCTAAGAGATTGTGATTCAGCACCGGTTTTTTCACCGATTTGCCCTGCATCACTAGATCAAGCTCGTCGCGCAGCGCTTCTACCTCTTCGTCGTTCAGCACGACGCTCCCCTTCAGAAATCCGTTTTTTTCGAATTCGGCCAATTGGTTCTCGTTCAACATCGGGATTCACACCTCTCTCGATACTCGTTAGGATTGCGGGTTGATAGCTACATCATAAGAGATCGAGGCGACGTTGTATTTCCGATAAACCAACATTCGTTTGCGTTTTTCTAAGATTTTAATCGACGATCTTGAAGTTCGGCTTCACTTTATCGAAATTCGGATTTTCTCCGCTCACCATCAATCCCATTCCCCAATCGAAATGTTCGTTCTTCGTCGGAAAATCGGCAGGATCCCGGTATTGGATCAAGACGTTCCTTCTTGTCCGCTCGCTGCGGTTGGCGGATGAACCGTGGATCGTTAAATAGTTGAAGAAAAGAACGTCCCCCGCTTCCGCCTCGCACAACGTTCCGTCCGTAATCGGATATTCCTTGTGATTCAAATAATGCGCTCCGACATGCGGCAATTCCCCTTGCTTGTGGGAACCCGGTATGACGCGCAAGCATCCGTTCTCCTCGTCCGCGTTATCCAGATGAATGCTCGCCGCCAGCATCGTGTGCTTTTCATGCGGGAAGTACGGGTAATCTTGATGCATCGGGAACGCGGCACCGTTCTCGGGCGGCTTCACGAGCATCTTGGAGTGATGGATTTGAACGTTGGGCCCGATTAATCGCGAGAGCACCTCGACCATATTCGGATGAATGGCTGCCCGCATGAAAGACGCATCGTGATAGTGAACGTCATGGAAACCTTTAAGCACCAGCTTCTTCAATTGCTCCGGAGGAAGGAAGTCTCCTTGCCATGCCGCGTTCGAGTCTTGCTTAGCTTGGGCGGCCCTGCGAATGATCCCCTCGACGGCTTCTCTCATCTGATCTACTTCGGCTTGGTTGAATACTCCTTTAACTAATAAATAACCGTTTTCTTTGTAAAATTCCACATCTTCCACTCGCACCATCGTTATTCCTCCTTTATGGGATTTAGAGTTTGAAATCTTTGTTTATGTAGCTTATTGTAGGGTTATTAACGGAATCCGTCTTTGCTCGCAGATGACATTGTTTTGTAAAATAAGGACATCTATCGATATAGAAGAGAGAGGCGGTTAACGAATGTATCTTTGCAAGGAAACGCACGCGATGTTGAACGAGCAAGCGCTTCTGCTGGATGGAGAAGGAGCCGCGTTTACGATTCACTATTGGGGCGTTATCCCTCAACTCTTCGACAATCCCGTACACAAGCATTCCTTCTTCGAAATTTGTTATGTCATGAACGGAGAAGGAGAATATACCGATAACGGAACGACCTATCCTTTGCGAGAAGGCACTCACTTCTGCTCCAAACCAGGAGCGACTCATCAGATTCGAACGAAGGAAGGGCTATTCTTGGTCTATGTCGCCTTCGAATTGGATGAAACCCGCTCGCAGAATCGCTACATCGACTCCTTCCGCGTGCTTGCCGAACAAGGCACGGTCTGTATCCCCGACGGCAACGAGACTCCAACCGCGCACCTATGGAAAGCTCTTCTCCTGACGGAAAAAGGGAACTTGCCCCCTCCGGCGGTCACGTCCGTCGCTCGCGCGCTGCTGCTCTCCTTCCTGGCTCTCTTCGGAAATCGCGAATCGTCGGTCTCTTCCAGAGGCGATTCGGCCGTCATTGTGCGCCAGGCTAAGCTGTACATTCGGGACAACCTTTCGCAACCCTTAAATCTACGGGATATCGCAAGATACTTGAACGTCTCCGAAAGACATCTTTCCCGGCTGTTCTCGGCAGGCATTCACGAGAATTTCACCAACTACATACGGGATGAACGCATTCGGAAAGCGGCCGGTTTGCTGACGGCCAGCGAGCTTTCGATTAAAGAAATCGCCGCGGCCACGGGCTTCTCTTCCGTTCATTATTTCACTCGCGTATTCATGCGAGTAAAGCGTTTTTCGCCGGGCCGCTATCGCCAAAAGTTCGGAAAGTTCAACGAAAAAGACTATTCCAAAGATCAGATTTGACCTTTGGAATAGTCTTTTTCTCTTTACTGGCTTGAATCTCGGCATTAACCTGCCGAAGACTGATCTTCAGCGTCTCCGATCGCCTCTTCCGTCGTACCATTCGGGTTCGTCACATAGACGATGATCCGCCGCGCCACTTCATCTTCTCCGGTAACTTCGGATGTTACCACCCCGAGCTGCGATCCTGCCGGTACCGGTATCGGAGCTTTATTCGCGTGCCAGACTACGAACGCGGACCATGCCCCGATCAATACCAATAACGCCGCGCCGATAACAAATGTTTTCCATCCGCTTTCCCTTTTATTTTCCCTCTTATTCATTCATGTCTCTCCTTAAGCTTCGCATACTTGATCCCAATTCATCCACAGTGTATACGATGGAGAGATTCGACGTTAGTGACCGCAGCCATGCATTACCGTCATAATCGGTCATGAATGACTTTCCGGTGATAAGGCGTCCAGCTTCCGGTCACCTTTTAATTAGATCAGCTTAGCCGCCCACAAGCCCGCGTTCAGAATCAGCTTCCGGTAACCTTCCACCTTGAAAGCGGACAAGCGATGTCCCGGCATCAAGTAGACGATACGTCCCAAGCCGAATTCATGCGTCCAAGCGGCAGGCCACATCTCCCCCTCGTGCTCGTACTCAGCCAATATTGTCGTGCGAATATGCGGGTTGAATTCGAATCTGTAAGGCTCGTCATCTACGATAAAAGGTTCGACCCGATCCATGATCCGATGATTCGGCTCGCGAATATGAATCGGCAACGAAGTAAACTCGGGATGGCTCGCGAACTTCGCGCCGATCATAACCGCAAGCTCCTGATTTCTCTGCAGCGAAATGCCGTTATGGATCGCCAGCATTCCGCCGCCCCGCGCGACGAACGACAACAGTGCCGCCGTACGGGAGGGAGATACCTTCTCTTCGAGAAACTCCGTATAGGAAATGAACAGCTTGTAAGGAGCAAGATACTCCTCATGAAGCATTCCGTAGTCGCTCGTGCTTCTAACTTCTATTCGGCCGTCGAAGATGCTCTCGATTTCCTTATCGACACCCGAGAACGGATGATAGATCGCATCCGAGTAATTGCCTAATGCCAGTGCTTGAACCTTACTCATCCGATCGTTCCTCCCTACCTATATCGTTATATCCATGCGTCGACCGAGATCAGGATCGGGATCCCCGTCTCCCCCACTACTCGGTAACTCGCGACCGGCTCGACGAACAAGAAAAATGACCCATAAACAACAAATCCAATAACCCAATGCAAGCAGAAAAAGGATCGCCATCATATCTTGGAACGTGAAATTAAGCTGAAACGGAAATACGAATAAGGTTAGCGCACCGAAGCCGAAGAGAACGTTCCACCCCGATCTGGCGGATTCGGCAAGTCCGATCGTGCCGCGAGACAAGGCGCTTCTCCGTATCCCTTCGCAAATCCCATAGAGCATCGTCAGCTCTATGGCGGTCGAAAATGCGGTTAGCGTTAATAAAGAAAAGGATGGCGTGACGTAATTGGTTAGGGAGAAGCCGATCTGCAGTCCTAGAATTTGCAGAATAGACAATATAAACTGAATTCCGGCTGCTCCCCAAGCAATCGAGAACGGGCGCTCGTTCGAATTCAACCGCGACAACCCGATCAAGATCAGTAAGTATCCGATCACGTCGGGCAGCACGTCGAAGCTCCCCAAACGAAAATCGATCAACGCGAACGCAAGCCCCCAAGCGATCTGCGAATAAGATTTCTTCATCCGGCCAGCCTCCTCTGTTCGCGTACATAGGCGCGCATCTGGGATTCCGACGGATACGGCATGTAGTTGGCGAACACCGTGTAACCGTAGCTCTCGCCTTTGCTGTCCTCGAAGTTCTCCCGGAGTTGCAGGTTATACACATCCAGCGATTGCGTGCTTTGGCGGGACAGCATGAAACGGTAGTTCAGCGTAAGCGTTTGGCCGGCCCGTAATTCGATGGGAAAATCTGCCTGTTTCGGATGAGGCGCTCCCGCTTCGGCGGTTGTTTGCACCTCGTACTCGAACAGGCCTTCCAGCTTCTCCAGCCAGATCGAGGACACTCCCGTGAACTTAACCGGTTTCTCGATGCTTATCGTTGCCGAACCATGATGGTCCGAAGACCCCATCGTGGAAGACATTTGAATCGGACTTTCCGGGATTTCGGTTTCCGCTCTCGGCCAAGCCTCCCTGATGACGACGATCTCGCCGACGTCTTCCTCTTTCATGCTGCCATCGCTGTATAAGGCTTTGACCGTATGAATCTTCAGCGGCTCATCCGCGGGCCAGCTCGACTTATCGTCGAAATACCCCATCAGCTTGTAGATCGTTTGGTGACGCAACTCCTGATGAATCTGCACCGGATTAAATCTAAGAGTAGGTAACTCATCGACCTGAACGCCGACGATTTTACGCTTATCCGCCGAATTCGCTACATATAGAAGTTCAAAGGCGAAGGAAGGTACTGTACGCGCTTCTACATAGTGCCTTAAGAATCCCGCTTCAGGCAGTTGCGAGTAACGATTGTATGCGTAGTTGCCAGCCCAACTTGCCAATAGGAGCGCGAGTACGATTAAATAGCTGATTTTCGTTTTCATCGCACCGTGTAACTCCTCTCCGTACGAAGCGTTTTGTTTTTCCATTTCTCACCTATACCATTTAACGCTTCAGGTTGAACATAGTTCCTGCAAGAGTAAAAAATATCCTCCTCCGATTCGGCCTGCAAGAATTCCCGGAACCGCAAAGAGGCTAACCCTTACCCGGTCAGCCTCTCACTTCGATAGCAAAAATATGGTATAATCTATTAAAATTATTCTTAAATGGGTGGTGAGTTCTTCTTATGAGCGATAAAGCCAACAAGAAAGACCAAGTCAAGGAGCAAACCGAGGAGTATCAATCCGATCCTGCCTCATCCTCGCATTTACCGCCCTATTCAGAGATTCCGCTAATAGAAGAAAGATACGAAATCATCGACGGCATTCGGTACGATTGTCATCCATCCCCTACGCTTAAGCACCAATTGCTCGTTACTCATCTTTGTAATGACCTGCAAACAAGCTGTCACGCTACAGGTACGATCGTAGTCGCTCCTATGGATGTCCATTTGGATGAAGACAACATCGTTCAGCCTGATCTTATCTACGTCTCGAACGAAAACGAATCCATCCTTAAAACGAGAATCGAGGGCGTTCCCGATCTGCTAGTCGAGATTCTGTCCCCAAGCACGGGCGAGCACGATAAAGTACGCAAGAAAGCGCTATACGAACGTTTCGGCGTTCGCGAATATTGGATCGTCGACAGTCACCATCGGACGATCGATCAATTTGCGCTGCAAGCAGGCAAATACGTCCTGGAGAAAACTTACGGCTCGGCGGACGTATTGTTCTCGGAGCGTTTTCCATGCGTGAACGTACGACTTGGCAAGCTTTTCGAAATTCTGAATCGGTTCGTAGACTCTGATTAGCTCAACTCTGAAATCCCAACACGGCAACTCCGTTTGCTTCGATCGTCCAATCTACGTCCACCCCGGGTTCAACGTCGATGGCGGACCGCAACCCGCTCAAGTCGCTTAACGTTCCCGCACGCTCAAACCTCAGGTTCGCCGATCTGCTTGGCCCTTCATTCATCACGACGAGTACCTTGCCCTTCGGATGATGCAACAGCTTCAACCGTAAACCTTCACCTTCATCTTTAACTTCTCCGTTATCCCCTTCGATCAGGCGAATCTCTCCTATCGCGCTGTCGCCGATCAAAGATCGAACGAATCCGCGAGTCGCGCGATCGGGCATCGCGAAGTAACGCTGGAACGCGTTCGTCCCTATCCGGATCGCCGTTCCTTCCCCATGCTTCTTACTCGTGATCGCAGGTCTGCCGTCCGCAAACCAAGCCAGCACGCGAGCCGCCGGCGACGCTTCGAGCGGCAACCGATAGAACCAGCCCGGCAGCACGACTTCGCCGTTCCCGTCGACCAACTGAAGTCCCTCGTCGTCCGTCTCGATATCTTCCATCCCGGAGCCGAACAACGAAGCCAATTCGCGCTGAACCGCGGCATCCATTTTACCGTTCTCGTCCTTCATCCCTACAAGCCCGTCCGCGATCAGCATACCGCCTCCGCGAACGAACGATTCAATGACCGCGCATTCCGCAACGCCTAGCACGATCGTATTCGGCAAGATCAGAACGCGAATATTCTCGTCAATGCCTTCCGTCGCCAAGCGATCCTCGGAGATGAATTCCGCTGCTATCGACAGGTCCGACAACAACAGGTGCGCCCCCGCCAAAGCATCCGCGTACATATTCCGGTTGCGCGGATTCGTTGGATCCATCCCCTCGCCTTCCACCTGGCCTAACGCCATCGAGCGCTCCGAATACAGCAGCAACGCCTTGCCTTTATCCGGAGTCGCCTCCCGGAACAGACTCTCGTGAGCGCCAATCATCTCGGAGGCTTCCTTAGCGGCAAGCAGACGCGGGGACGGCTTCTCCAATTGATTCAGCAAAGCCCATTCGCCCGCCTCGTACCCCGCGTTCCGCGAATTAAAGCACCAGAAGACGACCGCCTTGGCCCCGCTGCCGATCCCTTCCCATATCCACCTTTTCATAGTCGAATAGGAGGGCGTGAACGGCTTCACCGAAGAGTACAGCGTCGTCCCGCCTTGCAGCTCGCTTACCCAGAACTTGCGTTCCGGATCCCGCGTCGCGCTCTTCATTAAATCCGCGAAATACCCGACCGATTGCGTCCACCTTTTCTCGGGAAAACGTACCGAATGCCACATCGGGTGAGCGGAACACCCCATGAAGTCGACGATATCCGCCTCCATCCAGATCGATTGGCCTACCCCCTGCATATCCAATTGAATGTTGTGCGGATTCACGTGAACCGGATGCACGGGGTCTATTCGACGAATCTCGTCGCGAATAAAGATCAGTTGACGCTCCATATTCCGCACGGTAAACCTCGTCCACTCCAACTGCTCGTTAAAGGAGACGAAGGGCTGCTCATAGGAAAGAATCGTTCTCCCCATCCCCTCCTCCAACTCCTCGAAGCTGGCATATTGAATGTAAGAGCCCTTGTTCACCTCTTCGATCGTCCCGTACGTTTCCTGCAAATAGCTGGAGTAGGCCTTAATCGCATGCGGAGTCTTGTAGATCGCCCGACTCGGTTCATTCCATAGAATCCAAGAATCGAGCTGCGGATGGTTGCCGTATCGCTCCACGATGCGTTCGATATAAGATTTCATTCTTAACCGGTAAGCCGGGTCATCCAGATCCGCCAACGATTGCGGGCCTTCCGTCAATCTCATCCATCCCGGGGGACTCACGGACATAAGCGTAGGAACGACCGTCAGCCCGGACATCTCCGCCTGCTCGAAGCAAGCATCATAGTTGTCGAAGCGCCACTCCCCTTCCGCGGGCTCGAGTTGTTCCCATATCATGAACAGGCGAATGATCTCCAACCCGTTTTCCTTCATCAGCGCGACCATGCGTCTCACGTACTCGGGCGTATCGTCTTTATTGATGAATAATTGGCTTCCTATTCTCACGCGTTCCGTCAAAATGACCGCCTCCGATTCGAATCTGATTTCATTCAAATCTTACTACCGCGGAAGATTCCATGATACAATGTTCCCGGGTAAAAATAGCACGATTCTATCATTGCATGAGGTTGGAGGCGTGGTCCGTGACGAATGCCAGCATAGAAGAGAAACGGTTCACCGGCGGGATTTCGCAGCATCCGTTCGCGAGTAAATCCTTCGACACGAAAGGGTTAGGTTACCACTGTCCCCCGCATTGGCATACCCACGTCGAGATGCTATACGTGACCCGCGGCCGCGGAACCTTCCATGCCGGAGGTTGCGCCTATACGGCGCAAAGGGGCGATCTCTTGCTCATTAACGCCAACGAGGTGCATTCCGTGGACGTCCGTCCGGAAGACGACGCCGAGTACTTGATTCTAAGCGTCGTTCCCGAGGTTTTGTATCATTCCGGAAGCACCATTTTCGAAGCCAAATACGTTCTCCCTTTCCTCCTCGGCAACCGACAGCACATTCGGCATTTTCAAGCGAAGCAACTGGAAGATTCTCCTATTCCGGGGCTTCTTGCAGACATTCACCGCGAATACTCCGAACAACGATACGGCTTCGAGTTAGCCTTAAGATCGGCATTTACGAGCGTTTTTCTCTGGATGCTGCGCCACTGGATCGACAATGATCCGGCTCAAACGGGTTTTCCCGCGTTTAATGCGTCCTCCTTGGATAACATTAAGCCGATCTTCGAGCATTTGGAGTCCCGCTATAAGGAAAACCTTACCGCTTCCGATGCAGCCGAATTATGCGGTATGAGTTATAGCCATTTCGCTAGATGTTTTAAGCGCATTACCGGGCATAGTTATGTCCAATATTTGCATTACCGCCGAATATCCGAGGCCGAGAAGCTATTGCTCACGACCTCGCACAGCGTCACGAACATCGCGCTGGAAGTCGGTTTCTCCCATACCAGCTACTTTATCCGTCATTTTCGCGCTCTGAAGGGACTTTCTCCGAAACAATTCGTACTGAGGGCTAGAGGACAATAAGCGCTATTCCCCGTATTGCAACCGGAACTGCACCGGCGTCATTCCGGCCGACTTATGGAACGTGTGAACGAAGTGGCTGTCATCCAGAAAACCGACCGCGGCCGCGATTTCCTTTACCGTTCTGCTTCGGTCGGCCAGCAGCAGCTCCTTCGATTTCTGAATTCGGAATTGAACCAAATACTGATAAGGACTGATTCCCCAGCTTTTGCGGAACAGCGTATTCAGGTACTGAGGACTGACCCCCAACTCTTCCGCCATGCGAACTAATCCAAGGTTCGGATCGCCGAATTTCTCCTCTATGAGGATGTAAATCGGCGTTAATCTCTCGTGCCCTTTGGACAACGATGGCTGCCCTCTCGATTGCCCGTATTGCTTGATCTGCGACAAAAAAGCATACACTTCAAGCGATCCGTTGATGCCCGCGAAGTCGAAGCTGTACCCGTGCTTCTCCCTATAATTCTCATGGATGCCGGCAAGCGGACAATCGGTATCCCAACTTAGCGGCAACATTTGCGGAATATCGAGCGATGCCGTGATCGGACTTGCCAATGCCCCGTCGAAAGTCATAAACCAAGTCTTCCAGCCCCCTATGTCCGGTCCGTAGCTGTGCGGAACGTAGGGTTTAAGCAAGATGCCTTGGTTCGGATATAGCTTTACGGTACTTCCGTTGACCGTAAATTCCCCGCAACCTTCGACCGTGTGCAGCCAATGATAGCTGTGGAACCCGTTCTCTCTCGTTATCGCTCCCTGCTCGGTAAAGCCGATGCTAGTCAAATGAAGCGGCAACCGCCGATCCCACTCCGTCGTGACGAAATGCCTTCCGTAAAACTGCTCCAAACTCGCTCACCTAGTTTCATTTTCCTATACCGGATAGGAAGTATATTATATTTAATTCATGCGGTGCTTGAACTACAATAGGGTCGTAAGTTGAATTATACTATATCCTATTGAGCAGGAGTGGACACGCATGACGTTAAAGCTTGGATTTATCGGATCCGGAGGAATTGCCCAGCATCACGTTAAAAATTTGGTACAGATGGAAGGCGTCGCGTTGTCGGCCTTCTACGACGTCGATATTCAACGCGCGCAAAAATCCGCCTCGGAGCATAGCGGAGCGAAAGCGTTCTCGAATCTGGACGAGATGCTGGACGGAACGGATCTGGACGGCGTATACGTATGCGTCCCCCCTATGGCTCATGGCGATGCGGAAAATAAATTGGTCGAACGGGGCATCCCTTTCCTCGTAGAAAAGCCTCTCGGCATTGATAACGAAATTCCGATCGCGATCGGCGAACGGATCAAGGCGAAGAAATTGATCACCTCCGTCGGATATCATTGGAGATATAATGAATCTGCAAGCTTGGCCAAACAATTGCTGACGGAGAGCAAGCCGGGGATGGCGCTCGGTTATTGGATGGGCGGAATGCCGATGGTTCCGTGGTGGAGAGTGCAAGCCGGATCGGGCGGCCAGTTCGTCGAACAGACGACTCACATCGTCGACTTGCTTCGCTACTTGTGCGGAGAAGTACGCGAAGTATACGCCGCTTATGCGCTGCAGGTCATGGGAGAGAAAGTCGAAGGAACCGATGTGCCGGATGTCGGCACCGTTACCTTGAAGCTTGCGAACGGAATGGTCGCAACGATCTCCAACACTTGTTTGCTGCCTGTCGGGCACCACGTGGGTCTCGATATTTACACGAATAACGGAGTTTTGGAGCTGCGGAGCGATGCGCTCAAAGAAATTACGACAGCCGGAAGCCAAACGCACGCAAACGTTGCAAACCCTTACTACGTAGAGGACGAGGCTTTCTTGCATGCTCTGCGCACGGGAGATACTTCCCGTATTCTATCCGACTACGAGGATTCCTTGAAGACGCATAAAATTACGATCGCAGCAAACGATTCCGCCTTATCGGGCAAGCCGATTATTCTATCTTAAACTTGATATATTCCGAAAGATATTCTGAAGGGAGCTAAAGAAATTTTATGAAATATTCCTTATGTATCGGAGCTTATTCGGGCAAAGACGAAATCTATCATCTGGAGAAAATCAAAGAACACGGGTTTCACGGTCTCGAATATTACGCTTGGTGGGATCTGAACGATCTGAAGAGAGTAGCCAAGGAACAGGAACGGATCGGCGTCGGCATTAGCGCGACATGCACCAGGTTCATTAGCCTTGTCGACGAGTCTCTGAGGGAGGCCTATCTGGACGGCATCCGCCAGACGATCGAGGCTTGCAAAATTCTAAACGTTAAATCCGTTATCTCCCAAACCGGCAACGTAATCGATGGCGTTCCTCGCGATACGCAGCGACAAACGATGGTCGAGACGTTGAAACGCTGCGCCCCTCTGTTCGAAGAGGCGGGCATCGTTCTCGAAGTGGAGCCGTTAAACGGTCTCGTCGATCATAAAGGCCATTTCCTGCAGCGGTCGGACGAATCGGTCGACGTTATCGACCAAGTCGGCAGCCCGAACGTCAAGCTCGTATTCGACGTCTATCACCAGCAGATCACGGAAGGTAACGTCATTCGCAATGCGACCGGTTATATCGACCGCATCAACCATTATCACATCGCGGACAATCCCGGCCGCAAGCAACCGGGCACGGGCGAGCTGAATTACGTCAACATCCTGAACGCGATCAAGTCCACCGGTTTCTCCGGCTTCGTCGGTTTGGAGTGCGGTTACACGGTAGATACGGACGTAGCGGTCCAGCAATTCAAGGATGAGATTATTTCCAAGGTAGAGTAGTTTGCAGCAGTCATGCAGGCGCGGGGAGTGGCTCGATTATGTCGAGCTACTTTCTCGCGCCTGCTGTTTTTTCGGGGAGTTATTCGATTTCATCGAGTAATTCTTGCGTTACTGGCCACATTCAGCGTTACTCGCCGTGGATTCGGAATTTCCGCCAATCTCCAGGGGGCGTTCCGCAGCATTTACGAAAAGCTTTCGAAAAATGATGCACGTCCGAGAAACCGCAGTAAGAGGCGATTTCCTCTTGCGACAACGCCGTATTTTCCAACAATTCCTTGGAATGGTCGATCCTCATTTGAAGCAAATAGCGATGAGGCGAAACGGAATAACGCTGCTTAAACAACGCGCTGAAGCGCGATACCGATAAATTCGCCCTATCCGCCATCCTCAGGATGGAAATCGATTCATTCAGATGCGCGGAGAAATACGCGACGACCCATTTTAACGGATCCGCCCCGACCCGCTGGCTCCCCTCGCCGGGCATATAGGCTTCCAACACGGCAATCACGATCTCGTTAGCCAATAAGTGAGCCTTTAACTTCATCAACGGATCGTTCTGCTGCCATAACTCCACCATCATGATCGTCGCTTCGCTCAGTTTCTTGGGCTGGAGCACCTCTATGCGAACCGGAATTTCCAGTCCGTAGAGAGCTTGAATGGTCGGCTGCAAGAGATGACTGTATGAAGTAAGATCAATCTGCCCCGGCCTTGTCGGAAAACTCTTCGCTCGTTCGGCGCGGTAGAAGAGATCCATATGGGCGAACGGCGTAATCGTGTCGGTCTCCCCTTCCAGGGCGACGATGCTCCCCGGTTGTACCAAACAAAACTGCCCCGACTCGAAGAGATACGAACGACCGTCAACCTTTACCCTTAGAACGCCTTCCTGGATATAGATGAACAAGTAATCGAGCAACCGGCGTTCGGCATATTGCCACGGTCTGCGAACGGCAAAATCGCTCTGTCTGATATACGGCACGATCGGGTCCTTCTCGATGCGCTCCATCAGGTCAGCCATAGACATTACCCCCAAGGGTTATTATTGCAACTCAGTTGTTTTGTACAAAATTATAACAAGGAATGACAATGACGCCTAGCCGGATTGCTTCTATGATGAGGAGGAAGATCAATCCATAATTAAAGGGGTTTATACCATGTCCGATCAGGCTGCATCATTACCTTGCATGACCGAGAACTATGCAATATCTCAAGATCAAATCGATTATTATAAGGAAAAAGGGCATATCCTTCTTCGCCAAGTAGCAACGGCCGGCGAGATTGAAGTTTACGAGCCCCTCATCAGCGAATGGGTACGAAATTTGAATAATCACGATAAACCTCTCGAAGAACGGGACACCTATGGCAAAGCTTTTATACAAATCGGAAATCTGTGGACGAAACACGAGGATCTCTCTAGATTTACACTAGCGAAGAGATTCGCAAAAATTGCCGCGGAACTTATGGGCGTTGACGGCGTACGAATCTATCACGACCAAGCGTTGTTTAAGGAGCCCGGCGGGGGCCATACCCCTTGGCATCAAGATCAAATCTATTGGCCGCTCGACACCTCGAATACGATTACGATGTGGATGCCGCTCGTACCGGTCTCGGAAGAGGTCGGATCGATGACGTTCGCCTCCGGTACCCACAAGCTTGGTTACGTCAATAAGTTGCAAATTTCCGACGAATCCCATAAAACGTTAGCCCAGTTCATCGACGGCAAAGGGTACGAGAAAATCACGTACGGCGCAATGGAAGCCGGAGATGCGACGTTCCATAGCGGTTGGACGATGCATAGCGCTCCGGGTAACCCGACGGCCTCTATGCGCAAAGTAATGACCGTCATTTACGTCGCCGACGGGACTCGGGTCGCCGAACCGGATAGCAAAGCCCGCTCAAGCGATCTAGCCACCTGGTTTCCAGGGTTGAAGGCTGGCGATTTCGTATCCAGCCCTTTGAATCCTATTGTGTATAGCAGGGATATAGACAAGTGAAACGCATAAGGAAATAACGTTACAGCATCATTCTATTTTTTGCCTTACCTCAGAGCGACAAGCCATAACGTTATGCCATAACCCTATTATCGTCGTTACCTAGATTCTCCGATCGTATCGGGTGGTATAGCGTTATCCCATCGCTCTACCCCCGGTCAAAGATCGAATCGAACCCAAGAATAGCGTTACGCCATCACCTTAACGCATCAAAACAAGATCGAATTTCTGAAAGAATTTCACCGTTAAGATCAGTTTCGCAGCCGACGACTAGCTTACCCAATCCTCGTCCACGCGCAAAAACGAGTACCGCCGTCTGGGATGGCAGTACTCGTTTGTTTTGACTTCTTTTGCATTAACCTTAGATTTGAACTTTAACCGATTAATTCCCTTAATGCGGATAAGCCATATCGAACTCTATTCCGCAGGGACCTCCGTCCGGATTGGCTTCCAAATCGACAGCCGTGCCGTCTTCCCGGAACAATGGACGATAATGCGTGCTGATATGGGTTGCGGATGAATTCGCATAATGACAAATGAACGCCCGTCGGAATTGATCCTTCGTCTTATTCCGATAGGAGCCGTGAATCAGGTTGCCATTGAAGAACAGTACGTCTCCTTTGTCCATGATGGCGGGGATCGCCTTCTCTTCCTTAGGGGGCTTCACGAAATGGGTCGTGAACGATTCGTTGGAGTCCGCAAGCTCCGGGCATACGAGCGCGTAATCGCTCGTCTTCGGAACGACGAGCAGTCCTCCGTTCTCTTCGTTCGCGGCGTCGACCGCCGTCCATGCCGCGATGCAGTTCCCCGGTTCGACTTGCAAATAGAAGTTATCCTGATGGAGCGCCTGCCCGCGCGATCCCGGGGGCTTGTAATAGAACATACTCTGGGCCGCATAAGCTTCTTCGCCATATAGATCCGCAAGCACGTCCATCACCGGCTTGTGCAGCATGTACCTTTTAGCCGTTTCGTTGAATCGATGAGGGTGCATAACGCGGGGATACCTCTTCAAAGGATCATCCGTTGCCCCTTCCAAGTCGGGTTCGAAATATCCCGGCACCTTCGTATGGCTGATTTCCTCGAAAGTTTGTTCGATCGAAGTAAGGTCATCCGACGTGAAGAGGTCCTTTACGATCAAATATCCTTCTCTCGCGAAATGCTCAAGCTGCTCTTCAGACAATATCTTTAATCCAGTATTCATCCGTTATCGCTCCTTCATGCAAGTTCGTTTTCCTTGACATTAGAATAGCGCTTTCCGTATGTTAGATGAAGTAGGATTGCTGCTGTAAAGTATAAGAATTCTGCTACGAGTTCAATTGAATGGAGGTTGCCTATGTCATCTTATGAAAGGCCGGAAGACTTCCCGGAACAACTTCCTGCCACCATTATCGGCGGTCATTTCGATGAAGACGACACTTATCGAATGCGCCGGCCGAACGGAATGAGCGATTGGCTTATCGTATATACCCTTAGCGGTGAAGGTTATTTCCGTACGCCTACCGGAGAGAAGCTATGCGGTGCCGGCCAAATCGGTCTGCTCCGCTCGGGAGTGCCTCATGAATACGGAACCGCGCAGGGGAAACGCTGGAACTTCGTATGGGCGCATTTTCAAAAACTAACGGAAACCGACTACCTCCCGCCCGACGAAGTTCTCGTTCACGCTCTACCGGATGGGCACTTGCAGAACCGGGTAGCTCACACCTTCCAGAACCTGCTCCACGATTCGCGCGAACGTTCCGGCTTCTGGTATGCCCTATGCGAGAACTCCATAAGGGAAATCCTTCTCCTGATCGCGCAACGTCTGGAGAAGAAACTCGATGCGCGAATCGAGCATACTTTGCGACTGCTCTCTCTAACGATGAAGGAGGAAGTCCGCATCGTGGATCTTGCCGCATCGGTAGGTTTGTCCCCCTCGAGACTCTCCCACCTCTTCAAGCAAGAGACCGGAGAATCGATTGTCGAGCATCTCAACAGAATGAGGCTCCGGCAGGCCGCTCTGCTCATGCAACACATGGGCAGGTCGGCCACCGAAGCCTCGCTCGATGTCGGATTCAATAATTATAATCATTTCGCCGAGTTGTTCCACAGAACCTACGGCGTCCGTCCTAGAAGTTACGCGAAGCAATCCAGAGACTAAGCGGTATCTCGGGAGCCTCGGATACGACGGATAATCGGTATCGCTATCGGCATGCTATAGCTGCCGCAACCGCTTCCGTCATCAGAAGCCGTCTTACTCCGACTCCTGCTGGACGACATGCGAAGCTTCATGCGGCAAATGCTGTTCTTGTCCGGAACCGACATGAATGTCCGTTCCTTGCGCGTACGACATCGCTTGAATTTGAGCTGCCTCGTCGGAGTTATTATGCACGTTCACGCCGTCCGCTTGTTGGTGGCCGAAGTGAGCTTCGATTTGATCTCTATGGGGTAAGCTCGACGGGTTCGTTTGGGTCATGGCCATCGCGGCTTGGTTGCCCACCTGAGACTGCAACGCGAGTATACGATCCGCGCTCATGCCATGAGACGCCGACGCGCCGGCACGCGCGCGTCCATGAGAACCCGCGTGGCCTGCTTGTGTCCTTAGTCCTTGGAAGTGGTTAGCCCTCATGATTTTCCTCCCGATTAAACTCTAAACAATCCATACCCGGTCAAAGGAACGACCGGATTCTCGTCGACGATAAGCCCTTCCGATTTCCCGCGAAGCGCGACGTCCACGAGCCACTTCGTGAAGGGAGCAACGTTCATCGTCTCCATCTCCTGAAGGCTATAGAAGCCGGCCGCGTCTACCTCGACGCCATCGGGAGTCGGTTGTCCTCCCACGTATTCCATAGAAAAGGCGACGTACAGGTTATGGATGTTCCTCGGCTGATCGCGCAACGCAACGACGCTGCGAACGGTTGCTTCGATCCCGCTCTCTTCCAACACTTCCCTTCTAATCGTCTCTTCGATCGGTTCCAACTGCTCGATATATCCGCCCGGATTGGTCCAGTATCCCTTTCCGGGTTCCTGCGCTCTCCGCACAAGCAGAACCTTGTCCTCTTTAACGACAAGCGCTCCTACTCCGATGCTATAGTTTCCCCAATGAACGAAGCTGCACGCCGTGCAAGCTCTTCTTGCCGTTCCGTCTACGTCCCTCGTTTCCATCTCGCTTCCGCAAGAGGAGCAATATTTAACTTCCAATTCCGTCACCTGCTCTATCGCTGTTGATCCTAACATTTTAAGTTATACTCCTGTCTCGTCATTCTAGCAATAGGTTTGTAACAACCGGTCTCCCTCTATCCGCCGAGCTGATAAAAACAAGAAAAAGAATTGTCCTCGAGGTTCCGACGGAACACCCGAAGACAATCCCTAAGCTCCCGACCGCCTAATCGCAAGCGATCGTCCTATTCCGCTTCTCCCGTCACGAATTTTTTGCCAAATCGGTCCAGCATCCGCAAGTATCCTTCCGCCGCCGCGCCGTTCCCCCAATCGAAAATCGTAAACTCGCCCATGGGATCATCCGCCGCGTTCGTCCTTCCCCCGTGACCGTAGTTCTCCATCATGAATCCGTAATCCCTTTCGTTCAGGAACGGCCACGCCTTTTCCCATCTCGCTTTAACTTTTTCGTTTTCGGGACAGTACATCATCGTGAACGATGCGCGCATAGCCGCCAATCCACGTTCCTTATACTCCTCCACTCCCAGCTCCATGCCGTAAGATACGATCAATTCGGCGAAGAGGCTTTGCCTCGCATCGTTCCATTCCCCGTCCGCATTCATCACGCCGAATCCGCCTAAGGCGGGCACGTAAATGTAATTCGGCTGCCATGTCGCCTGGGTCATCAGCATCTCATCCAAGCATCTTTGTCCCACTTGCAGGTATTCCTCTCTGCCAGACGACCGATAGCAGGCCAATAAGGCTTCCGCTGTCCAGAACATCGAAAAGTTGCACTGTTTGTACATATTGTTCCTGGCAATCTTACGTCCTTTCCACTCTTCCTGCCCCCAGCGACTGCATGACCAGTAGGTTTCGAAGTCTTCCCAGCGCCCTTCCGGCACGATCTCGTCGCATACGGCCTTCATAGCCAGATAAGCGGAATCTTCATACTTTCGATCCCCGGTCAATTCGTACAGCTTCAGCAAAAACGTAACCGAAAGGGACGTTTCCGGGGATTGATCGAGAACTCCGCAAGGCCGGAAGCTTTCCCGATCGATCCATCCGGGGAAAAACCCCTGCTCGTCCTGTAACTCCAATAGGGAATCCGCATAAGCGCGAGCATAGTCGACCAGTCTCTCGTCTCGCTCCAGCTCTTCATGCCAACGCAACATCAACAGCGCCGTCCAACTCATATCCAACACATGAATCGGAGCTTCGCGGATGCTCAGACCGAAAGGATTGCGGTCCGAGTTGCCCCAGTAGAGAGTCGACCAGCCTTTGGAAAGATTACGAATTTCCCCTTCAATATCGACCTGCTCCATCTCCGTGGCGATAACCGATGGAAAAAATCCGTTCGTCTGCGGCGCCGCTAAAGCAAGCTCCTTCATCTGATTGGCCTTGTCTACATACTCGCTGTTTCCATTAGCTCTCCCATATCGGAACAGCCCCTGCGCGGAACGCAAAGAGCTGAACCACGCTTGATTCCAGATGGAACGAGTTTCTCTCTCGTTCACGGCTCCCGGATAATTAGGGCTTTGGGTTACGTTCACGATAAACACCGGGGCTCCCACTCTTGTGCCGCCAAGCTCGAAATCCTGCCATACCGCGCTACCCCATTCCCGAAACGCCCATTGATACGCCCAACGGACGTACGGTTCAAGCTCTCCATCATTCGGTTGACCCTGCAAGAGAAGCGGACGACCCCAGCGTTCCCAGAAAAAAGCGAGCAAATCGCGCCAAGGATTAGCAATGCCGGCCTGTTCCTCGGACGCGAAGAGATAAAACCCGAACTCTATCTCTCCCCGAGGGAATATCGCTCCCGGTTCGCGAACGAACAACACATGCTCCCTGACGGACGTGCCGCACATCCCCAAGATGAGGCTATTGTTGAACGCATCCATGTCCATATACCAACGCGGCGTCCTATTCTCGAAGCTCGTATCCGCGCTGCCCGCCTCTAGCAAATCCAGATCGGGAACGACCGACAGCATCCTTTCGCCATCATGCACGATGAGCGCGGGCGCGCGGAAGGAATGCTGGTCGACCACATGCTCGGATGTCGGCGTAAGATGCGGGGACCAGTGGTAAGTCGGCGAAATGGCCGGACGAATTTCCACGCGCCAATCATCCTGTCGAACATCCTCCTTTAGCGTAAAACGAATGCGAACTTTGGCCATGCCCTCCCTAGGGTAGGTCACCACGATAGCGGGTCTCGCATCCCCTAACCAATCGCAGGTGATCGTCCCGATATAACTTTTGAATTCCTTGTTCAACATGATCAATTCGAAAATAGGATTCATCTGTCTCCCCCATGTCCTTGGCGTTAGCCTTTAATTCCAGAGCTTACAATGGACTGAACGTAATATTTTTGCAAAAACAAAAACAAGATCAATATAGGTACCGATGCCACGGTATCCGCGGCAAGGATTTTGCCCCATTCCGTAGACTGCAGGTTCGTAAACGTCGCGATAGCGACTTGAAGCATTTGTTTGCTCTCGTCGTTAATGACGATAAGCGGCCATAAGTAAGCATCCCATTGTCCCAAAAACGTAATCAAACCCATCGTAATTAAAGCCGGAACCGTAGAGGGGATCAGGATTTTGGCGTAAATGCCGAACCACGAAGCCCCATCGATTTTCCCCGCCTCCAGCAGTTCCCTCGGTACGTCCGCGAAAAATTGAACGAGCATGAAAATACTGAAAACGGAAACCGCGCCGGGAATAATCAAAGCCTTGAAGCTATCTATCCAATCGAATGCGTTCATCAACAAATAAGCGGGTACCATCGTGACTTCTCCGGGGATGACAAGCGCGGAAAGGAATACCGCGAATACGATGTTGCGCCCGCGAAATTTGAGTTTAGAGAAGGCGAAAGCGGCCATCGAGTTAAACAAAAGCGATAATAAGGTGACCGAGACCGCAACGATTACGGTATTCTTGATGAACATCACGAAAGGCTTGCTCGAATCGGAGAACAGATCAATGAAATTTTGAAAAGTCCATTGGACCGGAATAAAGAGGTGCCACTCCAAGCTCAAGTATTGAAACAATTCGCTTCTCGGACGAAGCGACCCCATGATCATCCAGAAAATAGGGATGATGGATAGGAAAGCAATCGCGATCATAAGAGCCCACTTCAGCAGAATTCCTATACGTTCCAAAGCCAATCCCATCCCCTCCTCAATATTCCACGTCCGATTTTAACAGCCGCAATTGAACGATCGATATGCACATGACGATAAGGAACAGAATAAACGCCGCCGCGGAACCGTACCCCATCTCCATTTGCTGGAAGGCCATCTTATAAATATAGAAAACGGACGTCGTCGTTGAATCCGACGGCCCGCCGCCCGTCACTAGCGCTACCGGAACGAATATTTTCAAGGCGTCCATCGTCGTAATGATGATGACGAAAGTCAGCGTTCTTCTCAACAGCGGCAGCGTGATCTTGTAAAATTTCTGCAGCGCCGTCGCGCCGTCGACTTCGGCCGCTTCATACAAATCGCTCGGAATGTTGTTTAATCCCGCAACGAATATGATCATAAAAAAGCCTGCCGACTTCCACATTCCCATTAGCATGATTCCGTACAAAGCGATACTAGGATCCGATAAGAAGGAAATAGGCGGCACTTCGAAAACATGGAGGAGACTGTTCAGCAATCCATAGTCCTGATTATAGATAAGCTTAAACAAGGTCGAAGCCACGCCGATGGATATCACGACCGGCATAAAGTATACCGTTCTAAATAGACTTGCGACCCAAGAGTTTCTGTATATAAGCAACGCCAGAACAAGCGCTATAATCGTCTGAACGGGGATGACTACGATTGCCAGATGAAAGGAACGGAACAGACTGTTAACGAATTTGGGATCGGACAACAGATTGCGATAGTTGGTCAGCCCGATGAAGGTAGCATCTGGGTTAATGAGGCTATATTCCTTGAAGCTGATAATAAAAGCATTGATCATCGGATAGAAGGTAAAGAGGGCGAGGCTGACGACTGCCGGCAAAATAAACAATAAGGCCGCGCGCTCTTCTTGTTTGCTGAAGGACGAAGAAAGTCTCAAGGTCTCACCTCTCCTGATCTTTTTAAGAAAGGGAGAGCGGCTTAGGCTCCCCCTCTTCATGAAGATCATTTATATTTTTGCAGAGCCTTATCGATGGTTGTTACGGCCTCGTTTACCGCCTCGTCGAGATTTCGATTGGCTACCCCCAGATCGGCGAACAATTTGGATATGGCCGCCGTGACGACCGGATAAGCTGGCGTTACCGGCCTTGGATGCGCGAACTTGCTGGACTGTTCCACGAAAATGTTCATCGGATATTCCATCAGTTCGGGAATCGCGCTCGCGGTTGAGAGACGCGCGGGCAAGTTTTTGGTTTCTTGATACCAAGTTTTGGCCCCTTCGATTCCCGTTACCCAATTGACGAATTTCCATGCCTCGTCTGGATGTTTGGAGTCTTTCGTAATCGCCATGTTCCAGCTGCCGTTAGGCGTTACTTGTTTGGCGTCCTTCCACAATGGCGCGATGTCCCAGTCTTCCCCTAACTTGAATTCCGGATGGGACGTCGCGAAGCCCGATATGGCCCAAGGTCCGTTAACGATGATTCCGAGTTTTCCCGTCTCGAATGCTTCCGGAGGAAGTTCTTTGGCTGCGACTTTGTGCTCGTTATACAGGGAAGAGAAGAACGACAGCGCCTTCTTGGATTCCGGAGAATCAAGATACCCTTTGACTTCGGTCCCATCGGGGCTCAGAATCTCGCCGCCGGCTTGCCAGATGAAAGGCAGCTTGACGAACGTAGATCCTTCTCCCTCTCCCAGTCCCCAGCCTGGATCGATCCCGTATATTTTATTGGCGGGATCGTTGATTTTCTTAGCCGCTTCCAGCACCTGTTCCCAGGTCCATGCTTGATTCGGATCTTTGGAAGGCAGCTCGATACCGTTTTTCTCGAACAGCTTCTTGTTATAGAACATCCCTATGCTCGCGTCGTTAAGGGGAGCGGCGAAAATCTGTCCCTTATAGGTCAAGCT
Source organism: Cohnella herbarum (assembly GCF_012849095.1). Classification (NCBI taxonomy): domain Bacteria; kingdom Bacillati; phylum Bacillota; class Bacilli; order Caryophanales; family Paenibacillaceae; genus Cohnella; species Cohnella herbarum. Next base: position 7,049,809 of record NZ_CP051680.1, on the reverse strand, counting down.
TTCCAATACGGGAGCCGCGATATCTTCTTTGTTCCCGTCGATGTCCATGTACTTATCGAGCGGAACGACGGCTTCTTGATGGGCGTAAGCGGCCAACGTCGGTCCGTCCAACCCGATGATGTCAGGCGCGTTGCCCGCGGCGAGCGCCGTGCGGATCTTCGTCTCGTAGTCTCCGTAAGGGATGACTTCCATCTTGACCTTGACGTTCGGATTTTCTTTCTCGAACGCTTGGATCATCTTCTTCAGCGTGGCGACCTCCGGAGCGAAGTCGTGCCTCCAGTATTTAACCTCGACTTTCTTGCCGTCGCCTTTATCGGCTTCGGTGCTTGCGCTCTCGTTCGTTTTCTCTTCGTTCGAACCCGATTCGTTCGACTTCTTGGAGGAGCAAGCCGACAGCATCGCGATCCCCAAGCAAACGATAAGCAACATGACCATTGACCTGCGCCATCTCAACATCGTATCCCGCCTTTTCTATAGAAAATGATGAATATGATTTTAAGATAGCACGTTGCGGATCAGGTCTACATGCAACCGTTTTAGGAGATGAGATGTAATATTTTTAGAGGTAGTTGAACACGTACTTTTGGAGGTCGTTGAACACGTACTTTTAGACTGACCGACCAAGGCTACCCGAGCTTCTTGCGGTACTCGTTAGGCCCGACGCCGTAATAGCCTTTGAACACGTTGCTGAAATAAGCCGAACTCGCGAAGCCCGTCAGCTCGGCGATGCTCGCGATCTTCAGATCGTTGATGCGCAGCAATTGCGAAGCATGATCCATCCGGATGCCGAGCAAGCAATCGCTAAAAGTGCTTCCCGTCTGCTTGCGGAACAGATCCGACAAATAGGCGACGTTGTAATGGAAACGTTCCGCGATCGCGGTTAACGTGAGCTCTTCCCCGTAATGGCTAAGCATGTATTTGCGGATGGCGCCGATCGTGTCTTCCTTCCCCTTGCTTTTATTGCGTTTGAGAGTGGCGATGGCTTGCAAGACGAGCTCCCGTAAGTTGCCGACGATCTTATCCAGCGATTCGCAGTCCCATGCGGAATTGATATAGGGCCATAGCATCTGATGCAGATCAAGCTCCTTCAGGTCGTGTTTGCGGCTTAATTCGTCGAGTTTCAGGCAAAGCTGTACGAGAAAGAACGAGTAGGACTGCACGGATGCCTGCTTACCGGATTGAGAAATTTCGCCCAACACCTGTAACGCTTGGCCTTCGTCGGCGTTCTCGACGGACAAAGCGAATCTCTTCAGCAACTCGTGCGCCAACCCGTTCTCCTTGTCTTTGTCCCCATTAAATACGGTCTGGGATATCCGGTCTGGCTTGCTTCTGCTAAGCGCCGTCAGGCTCGACTCCAATCCCGCCTTCCACCCTCGGAATCCGCATACGGGATCCCCGACTCCAACCACGAGCTCGATCTGCAAGAAACGGATCACCTTTTCGTTGACGTCGGCTATAAAACGGTCGAGGAGGCCATCCGCCCCAGCCTCCGAAAGCGAATCATGACGGACGATAAAATGCATCCTATCGGGTCGATTCGCATCTCTGAAGGCAACGATACGATCCTCCCATTGAGAAACGATTTCCCGTAAGAGCAGGTGATAGGCTTCCTTGAAGGAGCTCCCATTCGTGCCCGTTCCCGTCAGCCGTTCCGCCGGGATCCTCATCTCCGAAGTCACGAACCTTACGCAATGGCCCTCGAGCATCCACTCGGCCATGCCATAGGTGAACATCAGAGCTTCCGCTTCGGCAGTCGGAACTTCTCCATGCAAGATTTTCGCCAATGACCATTCCTTCTCGTCGTCCAGTTCTTTCTTTAATTTGAGCAGCGCCGCTACGAGCTCCGCCTTAATGACGGGCTTGAGGAGATAATCTTTGGCTCCCTTGCGCATGGCGGTCTGCACCAGCGGAAAATCGTCGTAACCGGAGAGGACGACCGCTTTCGTAGCCGGATAACGTACGGCGCATTGTTGAAGCAGCTCCAAACCGTCCATGACCGGCATCCGGATATCCGTAATCAGGATCGGCACCCTCCTTGATTTAAGCAAATCCAATGCCTGAGCCCCGTTCGGAGCTTCCGACAGCACGCGAAAACCGTATTCCGGCCAATTCAGCTTTAGCTTCAAGCCCGTTCTGATCTCCGCGGAATCGTCAACGACCATGATGTCATACATGCTTCATCACCTCTTATTGGGGATTATCATCGTAATCTCCGTCCCCTGATTGGCAGCCGTACGAATCTCGACGGTGAACCTCGAACCGTAGTAAATCCGCCCTCGGGCAATGACGTTCTTGAACCCGATTCCCTTCTCGCCGATATTCAACACGTCTTGCGGGAAATTCAGCTCGGCGGCCGTCTTCAACTCCTTCAGAACTTCCTCCGGAATGCCTAGTCCGTTATCCTTGATGACGACCGTCAATTCCTCATCCGTCTCCTCGATGCGAATGGATACGATCGCCACCTCTACGATTCCAAGACTGTATTTCACCGCGTTCTCGATTAACGGTTGAAGCAGCAGCTTCGGAATTTGAATCGAATCGCTGACATGGCCGTCTACGATCTCGAATTGCACGCGGTTCCCGTAACAGACGGAGAGGATGGACGTAAACGCGCGAATCGTTCCGATCTCGTCTCGTACGGAAATCAACTCGGTATCCATTCTGAGCGAAGACCTTAACATCAAGCTCAAATCGTTCACGACTTGCTCGATGTCTTCATTGCGCCCTTGCGCGGCTAACGAGGTGATCACTTCCAGCGTGTTGTTCAGAAAATGGGGGTTGATCTGCAGCAGCAAAGCTTTGTACTCCGCGTTGCGCCTGCGCAAGTTCTGGGCGAACTCGGTTTCGATATAGGTTTTCAGGCGTTTGACCATATCCAAGTAGTTAGCGGTCAAGAAGCCGATCTCGTTTTGTTTAATCTTCTTTCTGGCCATGATCGCGTTGCCTTTGAAGAAGTCTCCTTCCTCGACGAACTTCATCGAGCGCACGATTCTGGAGATCGGATTGGCGATTCGCGAAGAGAACCAGAACGTTAAGGAAACCGCGACGATGAACAATAGGGCGGCAACCCAAATGACATTTTGTCTCGCTCTCGTGATTTCCTGAAACAGTTCCTTCTCCGAAACGGTTCCCACCACGACCCAGCCGGTCGTCTCCATTCTTTGATAGAAATAGATAGACCTGCGTTCGTCGTCCCTGAAAATCCGCGTTCCCTTCGTTTCGTCGTCCGCCAAAGACCGAATCTTTTCCATAAGAGCATCGGGAAACGCATCGGGTTTCTGATTTAATATCGGAACGCCGTCCGGCGCAATCAGGAACGCTTTCCCCGTCTTTCCTAAGACCAGCTTATCCAGCGGCTCTTGCAGGGCGGAAGTTTGGATATTGATCTTCAACATCCCTTCCTCGCTCAGGTTCATGAGATCGGACAAAGGATATACAAGCGAGTTGACGTTCTTCCTGTTCAAATAGATTCCGTTCTGTCTGGCATCGATATGGGAGTCCGTCCATCGAATCCCATGGTTCCGATAGTTCGCATACCAATCGGTTTCCAGGTAATCCCCGCCTTCTAAATTCCACAAATCCCACCGTTCGTGAAAAAGATTAACCGAAAGAATGATCGGGCTGTTGCTGACCACGGAGTCGAAATATTTTCTCATGCGAATGTTTTGCTGAATTTCTTTCGCCGCGTCTTCGTTGTCCATTCGGGATCGGATCCAATCCTGCGTCATATCGCTTCGCAAAATTTGATTCGCCGTATTCACGATCTGCGAAGTTGCGCTTTCCACGAAATCCGCGTACTGATTCATCGTTTGCACGGTCGTCGTTTCTATCGATTCCCTTAATGCCGTAGCCGCTTGATTCCAGAACAAATAGCCCATGAGCACGAACGGAACGATCAGCATGACGATAATCGCGATTAATTGCGTTCGGATCGAGTAAAACATAGCCTTCTCCGCCTTTGTCCCCGTTCTCCAAAGCCTTTGCGCTCCGAGAATCCGAGTAAATGCGTATAAGCCGTCTCCGGAACGAGACAATTTCTTCCGGAGACGGCTGCGAGATTCTTCTAGCGGGTCAACGCCGGACTATACAAATCTAGAGCAATCGGTTAGATCACTTCTCGTTCATCATTGCCCGCAAGCGTCGGGAACGGAGCGTGCGGCTCAGCCTGGTACCAGAACACGGTCGACGCGATATCGCTTTGCTGGGGGAGATACCTTCCGCCGGAACGCCAACCGAGATCTTGTATCGTGACCTTCAAATCGTTCTCGAAACGGATCGGATCCATCACGTGCCAGCGGTACATGCCGAATCTCGTCTGGCTGCGGTACAGCCCGTCGGGCTTGATTACCTGGTGCATGCCGAGATAGGCCGTCGAGTATGTACCGTATTGCCCTTGAGGCTGCTCCCAGTTCCAAGCGCCGCCGAAATAATCCTCGGTTCCCGTCCCGCAGAGGGTCGGGAAATCGCGATCCCCGTCCATGTAGAACTTGATCTCGCCCTCTCCCCACCAGCCGGTGTTATTGACTTGCCAAGCCAGATAAGTGCCGACGTAGTGGCCTTTTCCTTGAATGCCGTCGATAATCGTGTGAACGCCCTTATACGTTACCGGATTGCTTCTTCGCCATTGGGCATGAAAGTATGCGGCATCGTCCGGTACTTGAGTTAGAGTATAGTCGATCTGATAATACAGCACGGCTTTGTCCTTGGAGGTATTCTCGACCGTCATTCGCGCGGATTGACGGAAGGGCATGAGCCAATAGCAATTCATCCCTCCGGCGGGATTCACGGCCACGGGGATGGAATTGACGTTGCATCTCTCTTGCCAACCGTTGCAGAATAAGTCGCCTACCGGCACTTCGACGGAAGGCAGCTCTTCATCGTCCCAGTACAATCGAATGATCAGATTCCGCCAGAATCCCGGAAAACAGGTCAGCCAAATATGCTGAATGGCGCCCATCTCCCGAATATTCGCCATCTCGAACGTCGCGCCCGGCTCGATCTCCACGGAAGGGGATACCTTCCAGCCGATTCCGAGATCACGCGCGCATCCGGCGCCCGTCCCTTCGGTCGCCATGCCTCCTTTTCCTTTTTCCCCCGTGAAGTTCTCCGGGCTGATCGATCTGGTTTGAGCATTCGACAGTCGCGCCAGATTTCCCAGTCCCATATCTAATCCGTTAAAGTTGTTCATGAGTACCCTCTCCTTGTGAGTTGAAATGGTTTTCCTTAACCGTTAAATCCTATTCGGATCTGAACCTTCAGCAATTCCGGATTTTTAGGTTCGGCCAAGAACGCGGGAGTTTCCTCCAAGGAGATGACCTTGGAAACGAGCGGTTCCAGTTGGATCCTACCTGTCTTGACCCAATCGAAAGCGTGCAAAAACGTATGGTTAATCGCCATCGAGCCGAGTATCGTCCAGTCCTTATGATAGAGGTCGAACGGGTTCAGCTTGATCTCGGCCGTTCTCGGGGTCACCCCGAATTGCAAATATTTCGCCGTCTTCCCCATATACGCGAGCGCTTGCTCGATCACCGAAGGGATTCCCGTCGCGTCGACGACCACGTCGAACGATTGTCCGGCAAGCCGCCCGATCTCCCTGACGTTCGCCGTCTCTGTAGCCCCGAATGCCCGCGCCAGCTCCAGCTTGTTGTCCGACACGTCGACGACCGCCAACCGCGCGGCCCCCGCGCGCGATAGAGCCTGAACCAATTGCTGCCCCATCGCGCCCGCTCCGAACAGAAGAACGGACTGGCCGACCTGCAACTGCAGTCGGTTCATCGCGTGCACGACGCATGCGATCGGTTCGATAAACGCCGCCGTAGCGAAAGACATATCGTCCGGGATCTTAACCGCGTTCCGGGCCGGCACGGCCACGTACTCCGCCATGCTCCCGTTCACGGTATTGCCCAACGCTCCCCAATCGGCGCATTGATTACCGCGGTTCGTCAGGCAGTAGACGCATCGTCCGCAGAATAGCGAAGGATCCGCCGTCACCCGGTCGCCAACGCGAAACCCCTCTACCCCATCGCCTACTTCGCTAATCGTTCCAGAGAATTCATGCCCCGGAATTAAAGGATACGGCGAAAGGAACTCCCCTTCGAAAATATGAAAGTCCGTTCCGCATATGCCGACCTGAGCGACTTGAATGACGACTTCTCCCGGTCCCGGCTTCGGATCGGGCACTTCTTTGACGACCGCTCGACGCGGCTGTTCCATGACTAGCGCTTTCATTGCCTCTCCCCCTCTCGTCCTAACCAAGCTTTCCCGACAGCTCGATCATGACGACGCTTCTGGCCGGAATATGAAAATCGGTCTCTCCGGACGACGTCATGACGAGGCGAACTTCTTCCGGACTCGAGCCGTTCGGGTCATCCTTAAACAACCATGCATTCGTCTTGCCCATCCCGTAATCCCGCGAATCGATACGGATACTCACCGTGCGCTCTTCCATGCCAACGTTCGCGAAAAATAATGCCATGCTTTCATCCTTGTACCGCCAAGCCGAATGCACGATAGCGTCGACGGTCTGTTCTCCGGTATCGTTGTATTCCTTCGATTCCTTGCCGTGATTGTAATGAAACCAACTCATGCTTTGTTTTGGAGTCGCGAATTCGAGCGGACGCAGCATCCGACCGTATGCCCAATATTTATTCGCGGCTCCCGTCCGCAACTTAGCGTACATCGCTAAATATTCGGCGCGCTCCGGACGAAACGCGTAACCTCGGGACTCGAATGGATAATAATGCTCCTCGGGCGCGTTCTCTTGGCCATCCAAAGCTTCCATCGGACTATATTCGTAATTCAGCTCATATAAACCTCCCCAGAGATAGGTACGAGCTACGGTGAAATAATATAACTGCCCGATCTCTTCGACCAGCTTGCCCCAACCGTCTAATCGTAAGGCGCCGTACTCATGGTAGACATAAGAGAACATAGGCACGAGCTCCGCGTCGCCCGACTTCAGAAGTTCGCGGATCGGCCAGCCTTCCAACGGCGCCGCGGGTTGCCCGCCGGCGCGGGCTTGGTAATAATCGATCAGATCGAGCAACGTCTCGTTCATCATTTCCGTTCCCATCGGAATGACGCGCCCGGCAACGGCGGACATCGCCTCCTTCGTATCGGCGTAGTTCCTCCGGTAGGCATCCTCGATCGTCTTGCCTGCTCCTACGGGATGGCCGTGCGATTCGTCCATGCATACTTTCATGATGTTATTGGCGGAAATGTCATAGTATATGGCGTCCAGGTCGTTCGTCCGTTGCAGCGTTTCGTCCCGGCGCACGTGAAATTCGCGAGTATACGGATGAGCGGGACAAAGAAAAGGAAAAGCATAGGCATCCATGCTCTTGATCAGCTCCGGAAATTTCTGCGCGGCGGCTCTTCCTAGTTCCCCGTCCGCGCCATCGAAATGATAGAGATAGTCGAATTCGAACGGCGCGAACTTATCTCCGTACTCTTTCATGCAAGCCAAGTTATCCGATTGAAACCGCGTCGGGAACCAATCGTCGAAGCCGCCGGGCACCCCTTTATAGAAAGTTTGCGGCGCGTTCGTCCAGTCCGGGCCGAGAATATGGAACATCGGCGTCGGGATAAACTCGTGGTACTTGCGCAGCCATGGCGTTCTGTCCGCTCCGGCGTTAATGCCGAAGGTCGCTACGCCCATCTCCTCGTGGAGCCATTTCGCCGAGACGTCGCTTCCCCTCTCCGCGAGGGTTCCCGATGCGCACCACTTCTGCCGCACCGCCCAGCTCTTGTACCTATCCGCCGCTTCATACCAATCATCGCCTTTCAATAAGGCCACTTGAACCGGATAAGGGGGATAAATCCCTTTGCCCGCGCCCATCTCTTCGCACCCGTGAATAAAAGAAGCTTCCAACAGGCCGTTTGCGTTTTTGTAGAAATTCAACCATTTGGCGTACCCTTCTCCGTCTAAAGCCGCGAAATAAAGTCCCCCCTTGTCCATTCCGTAATAGGAGAAAAATTGCATCGAAGCGCCGGAGAAGCTTTCCGGATACGGCATATACCGCTGGCCCGGATCGTTAGGGACGTAGTGCTTCATCGGGTTGCGAACTCTGATTCCGGTCGCGTGGGAATGCGCGACGTAATCGTCCTTTCCCTCTTCCGTAATCGTGCGGACATTCGGAATAATCGGATATTCCAAGCTGAGCAGCCGTTGTTCCGAACGATTATCCGCGGAACAGCTAAAGGTTAGCGTTCCTGCTTCAAGCGTTAACCCGCCGTTGACGATGAAGCCATCCCCGATTCGCCAAGACAACGCTACGCGCAAAATATCCGAGTCCGGATCCGAATCTTCCAGGTGCCATTCGAAGGCATCGAACGATGAGCTAACGCCGTCGTCCGTCTCCAGACGGAACGGATCCGGACGGAACGGATCCTCGCCGGGCGCGTCGAAGACGTAGTCGATGCCGGCCTGCTTATCCCGAAGCAAGCGAATCGCTCCGTCATCCAAGCCGAATCCTAATCGTACTCTTTCATTCTCGACAATCTTTACGCGCAATCGATCCTCCATCGTGCAGCCCTCACTTCAGTCCCGATATCTTGATGCCGGAAATAATGTACTTCTGGAAAATCAGGAACAGAACGATCGTCGGAATAGCCGCCAAGGCCGAGCCTGCCATCAACAACCCCAATTCGGTAACCCGTTCCGCACGGAAGTTGTACAAGTATTGCATAATCTGATAGAGATTCGGATTCGTAATCGTCATGGTCGGCCAGATGAAAGAGTTCCAATAGCCCAGATAAGAGCCGATGCCCACAATAACGAAGACGGGGAACGACATCGGCACGAAAACGCTCGTGAAAATCTTGATTCTGCCCGCGCCGTCGATTAACGCGGCTTCTTCCAGCGCCATCGGAATGTTGAGGTAGAACTGCCTGATAAAGAACATATGGCCGGCGGACGCAACGCCCGGCAGGACGAGAACCGCCAACGTATCGAGCATTCCCAATTTGTCTACGACAATGAAGGAAGTGAGCATGATCGCCATGCCAGGTATGAACATCGTCATGATGACGTACACCCACATAATGCTTTTGAACCGGAATTCCAGCCTTGCGAACACGTACGCCGCCATAGAGTTGACGATTAGACTAAGCGCGGCGAACAATAGAGCGCCTCCGAAGGTCACTCCCATCGACTTCAGAAATGCCGCATCGCCGAGAATATCCGTGTAATTGGCTACAAGCCATTCCTTAGGGAAGAAGCGAAACGGAGTTGCAAGGACTTCCGCTTGCCCCTTGAATCCGGCAATGACGACCCATAATAATGGAAACAACGCAAGCAGCGTGACCACTCCGGCTATGACCGTAAGAGCTGATTTTTGTACTAGGCTTTGTGTTCTCATGTCCGTCTCCTCCTCGGTTATCCGTCAACCGCTTTCTCCGAATTGAGCACCCTGAAAATAAGCGCGGAAATGCTGCCCAGCACGACGAACAGCAGCAGCGATGCCGCAATGGAATTGCCCACCATCACGTCGTTGCGGAAATGGTTCAGGATGTACAAGTTCGGCGTTGTCGTCTCGCTTAGAGGGCCCCCGTTCGTCATAACGAGAGAAAGCTCGAACTGCGAGATTTGAGCGATAAAACCGGTAACCAACAAATATAGAATGACGTTTCGCATGAGCGGAATCGTAATATACCACATTTTCTTGAACGCCCCGGCTCCTTCGAGATCCGCCGCCTCGTAATAGCTTTCGGGGATATCGTGCAGTCCGGCTAACATGATCAGCGCCGTAAAACCGAAGCCCAACCAGATCGCGGGAGCCGCGATACTCGGAAGCGCCGTCGCAACGTCCGCGAGCCACGCCTTCGGTTCGGAGCCGAACCAGCCGATCACGTAGTTAGCCAATCCCCCCATGTAGTCGTAAATAAACACGAAGATGACGGACGCGATGATGCCCGAGATGATCGTAGGGATATAGATGGACGTCTTAACGAAACCGGAATATTTCGCCCCCAGGTTCTTGACGACATTCGCGAATAGGAAACTGAGAATAAGCATCGCCGGCACGACCATCAATGCGAATTTGAGTCCTACCCATACGGCCTCGCCGAACAGACGATCCGTCACGACCATGTAGAAGTTGCGGAACCCGACGAAGGTCGATTCTTGGTAGAAGCTCCAATTATAGAAACTGACCTTGATCGCGTAGAAGAACGGGATGACGACGAATATCGTCAACAAGACGACGATCGGAGTGAGCAAAGCGTACGCCGCTTTATTATCGTAACGAAAATTTGTTTTCACTTTGGGCGTTCACCACCAGGAATCGGGATGCGGACGGCATCCGGGGACTTGGTCATCCCCGGATGCCGTCCGGATATTAAGATTTGGGATTCGTTCCCGCGAGCTTGGATTTCGTAATAAAGTCGTTGATGTCTTTCTCGGCTTTGGCTATTGCTTTGTCCACGCTCGTGCCCCTCATCGCCGATTCGATTCCGGTCGAGAGAGCGAAGCTGATATCCCAAGGATAGATCGGCTCTGCTTTCGCATAAGGAATGACCTTCTCGGCGACCAGCGCGCGCCAAGTATCCTTGGAAGCGTCGACATCGACCTTCATCGCCTCGTCTACCGATTTGCGCGCGGAGAATTTGGAGAACTGGGAACCTTTGAAGAAGTCGATCATGATATTCGGATCGCCAGCGAGCAAATAGGAAATATAGCTAGCCGCTTCTTGGGCATGCTCGGATTTGCCGTCCACAGCAAGCGTCCATCCGCCAAGCGTTGCCGTCGGTTTCGTCTGGTCGCCATCGATCGAAGCCATCGGCGCGATACCTACATTATCCAAGATGTTCTTGTAGCTGTTGCGCAGTTGACCGATCGCCCATGAACCGATTACCTGCATCGCGAGTTTACCTTCGCCGAAAGGTTTAATATCGGTATATCCCGCGAGCTGCTGCTTCGGCATAATGCCCGATTGATAGGCTTGTTGGTAGAAGTTAAATACGCTCTTATAACCGTCGTTGTTAATATCCGCTTTGGACCAATCGTCAGTGATCGCCAGATGGCCGGCCGCGTTATACTGCAAGCCCCAACTCGACCAGCCGAGATCGGCGGCGTTCTGAGCGATCGAGAATCCGAAGACGCCCTTCTTCGTTAGCTTTTTGCCGTATTCCAGCACTTCCGCCCAAGTGGTCGGAGGTTTTTCCGGATCGAGTCCGGCTTCCTTGAACATATCCTTCCGGTAGAAGAGCACCGCGGACGGCTCGACTAGCTTCGGATAAGCGTAATACTTGTCGCCCACCGTTACGAATTCCTTTACGTTATCGTAGAGGTCGTCGAATGCGGTAGCATCTATGAGATCGTTAAGAGGAAGAATCTCCCCCATTTTTGCGCCGTTCGCGATGTTCCCGTAGCTGATCGTTTTGATGTCCGGAGCTTTGCCTGCCGCTTGGGCGGCTTTCATTTTTTGCGCCCACGCATCGCCCGGAACGATCGTCAGCTTAATTTCGATATTCTCATGCGTTTTGTTGAATTCGTCGGTCCACTTCTTGAACCATGCATCCGTGCTTTCTTCGAATTTCTGCGCCCAGAACTCGAGCTTGACCTTCTCCGCCGGAGCATTGCTTTCCGATTCCGCCGGTTCGCCGCTCTCGCTCGGCGTACTGCTCTCGCTCGGGCTGACGCTGGCGGACGGGCTTGCGCTCGAACCTTTGTCGTTATTGCCGCCGCATCCCGTCACGGCTAGCGCCATGATGATAAGTGCAGATAACATAATCGACCATGGCTTTGACTTTCCCCAATTTTCTTTCATGCGTAAATCCTCCCTTTTTAGGTCATGCTATTTAAACGCTGAGCGCTTAAACCGGAGTGGCAGCCAATTTAATTCCGCATACGCTTTCATTTGTCTAGAGTTGCCTTGAACCAGAAGACGTTATAGGGATCCCACAGCGACATGGAGAAGTAGAAGTTTTTACCGCCGTCGGCGATATACTTGTCGTTCATGAACGGAGCGTACAAACCCGGATAATCGGAGGCACTTACTAATTCCAGCTTATCTCCCCACGGCCCCCAAGGCGTGATCCCTTCGCGAATGACAACCCCGTTGCCTTCGTTGAGGTACGTCATTAGCCATCTTTCCAAATAAGGATTCCAGACGACCGACAATTCGCCGACCGAATCCTCTACGATCGTCTTAGCCTTCGCCATCTCTTCGCTCCAGATCGGAGCCTCTTTCTCGTCAAGTCCGGCGAAGTACCGGTATTCCGCCGGATTTTCCACGTTCTTCTCGCTTACCTTCATCAACTGCACGCCGCCGAACCGACCGGACGGAATACACCAGAAGTAGATATCCGTTTGCTCGTCGTCAATCTTAACCTTGTAAGGGCTCACCTGAATGAAATTGCTATCGCCCGGCCACTTCAGATCGTCCAACAATGTCCAATTATGCCCTTGGTCGGTAGATTTGGCTACGCTCGAATCGTTCGCATCCCATTTGCCGGGGTCTCCCCAATGGTTGACCGACATGTAATAGAGGTAGAGCGCGCCGTTCGCGTATAAGCCGTGCGTCGGGATCGTGGTCATTTCCTCGTAATCGACTTTCGCGGACGGAATAAGCTCCTTGGCGAGCCCGATTTCGTCCGAGACCATTCCGTCGAGAGTAATTCCGTCCGTCGGATCGTTATCGGTCGAATAAGCGATCGTGTTCGAGCGCCAGTAGCTGCCTCCGCCGCCGATCATGTCGGGCGGCCTTTCGCCGAACGTGTCCCCGAATACGAAATACGTTCGATCATCGGCGTTGATCATGGAACCCAGATCCGTCCCGTAGACGCCGTATTGATCGGTTTTATTCGGCGAATCCGCTCCGGTTAACTGCGACACTTGCGTAAGATCGGATATGCCTTTCAGAATGAACGTCTTCTCCTTCGCATCCAGCATCGGATGAGCTTTTTTCCCGCCCGAGCAAGATGTCAGGAGAAGGACGACGGCCAAGACCGTTAAACCTAATCTTGTTCTCAAAGATACGCCCCTCCCCTCAACAATTACTGATCATGGATTGTCATGTCCGAAAATTTGCTTGATGCTCGTCGAATCGAAAGGCTTCAAGTCCGGTAGCGGCATCCGCCCGGCAACCTTCGGCAAAGGACTGAAAGGGCGGTGCGGTTCGTCTTGGTACCAGTATGCCGTCGAAGAAACATCGTCGCTTCTATGGTTGTTATGGCCGTGTTCGATCGTTACTTTAATGCTCTTATCGAACATGATGGGGTCGAGAATGTGATAGCGGTAAGTCGATATTTTACCGCTCCAGTTCCAACCGCCGCCCATGATAATGCCATGGTAGGGGGTGCATACTTCTTGTTGCGGACACCACGCGGTATTGAAATAGTCTTCCATGCCGGTGCCATGAATCGAAGGCGGCCATGATTCTCCGTCGATGAAGATCATATCGTCCCCTTCGCCGTACCAGTTCCACTCCCGGGTTTCGCGCAAGTTATGGACGTTGAAGTTGCAGCCGACGTAGTGGCCTCTGCCTACCGCGTCCAGAATGACGTAATTGCCGTCTCCGGTCGTATTTTTCCCGCCGAATTCGAAGTACGCGTTATCCATTCCTTGATCGGAGACGCCGTCGGTCGGACACTCCCTGCGCCACTCGGCATGGAAACGGAGCTCGTTGTCCGGCAGCTTATCGTATTGCTCGTAATCGATATAGAAGTAAAATTTGATCGGTTCGCTCGCTTCGCTTTCGATTTCGATTCTAGCTTCGGAAGCAAAGGGCATCCGAAAAAAACTATTAAAGGCTTTGCCGTCTTCCGGGCTCATCATGAGCGCCGCGGACGTGAAGTTACGCGTTAACCCGTGCCCCATTCCGAAAAAATCGCCGATTGGCGCTTCTACGCTCGGTTCCGATTCGTTGTCCCAATACATTCTCATTACGATTTTACGGGGCAAATATTGTTCCTCTCTCGGAGCGTCCGTCGCCATCGTCATCCAAATATGCGTGATAGCCCCCGCGCCTTGAATCCGGCAGATTTGTTTGTTCTCTCCGGGAACGATCGAATAGTAATCCTTGTTTCCTCCAGAACGGTCGTAACTGGATTCCCTTTTGCTTCTGCCCGATCTTGCTAGGCTTAATGAGGAAAGATTATGGTGCATGCGTGATGGCTCCTCTAGTAGAATTGTAGAAATATTGTTAATTTAGGCCAGAATGCTTATAATCGTTGTAGCGCTTACAATTGTTATTCTATAAGAAACTTCGGACTTTTTCTTTAGCAAATTCGAGGGAAAAGTTAACCCAAATTGCTCACAATCGTTCTTAGGAGGTTTGCCTTCCAATGGATCTGAACCAGCTTTCTCCTTACATTCGCGTCGCTTGGGATTCCATTATTTATCCTCCGGTCCATATCGCCGAGCGGGTTATTTTCGATTATGAGCTCATGTTCGTAAAGGAGGGGGAATGCGAGGTTACCGTGGAAGAAAACAGGTATTACGGCAAACCCGGAGACCTGTTTCTATTCAAGCCCAATCAAGTCCACTCCATCACCTTATTGAACGGCAAACCTCTCAGACAGCCTCATTTGCACTTCGATCTTTACTATCAGCCGGACAGCCCGGAGGTCAAAGTATCGTACAGGCCCTATTCGCTATTAACCGAGCAGGAGAAGCAATGGATAAGGCCGGACAGCCTCGCCGAGATGGAAGATCCGTTGCCCAATCACATTCGGTTGAACAAACCCGGGGTCATCGAGCAACTGATCCAAGACATCATCTTCGAATTCGACCGGAAGTTTCCCTACTACGAAACGACCGCCAAAGGCTTATTCATTCAGCTGTGGGTACTGCTCTTGCGGGAGATCCATTGGCAGCGCAACACTCATCTTCACTCGAACTGGGAGCAGCTCGATCGAGTTAAGAACTATGTGTCCCATCACATCGAGCATGATCTGACATTGGACGAATTGGCCGACTTGGCCAACATGAGCAAGTACTACCTGTGCAGGCTATTCAAGAAAGCATATGGCATGACGCCGATCCAATACCATGTCTCGATTCGCTTGGAGAAGGCCAAGCAAATGATTCAATTCACCAATCTGCCGCTCACTCAGATCGCCGACGAGCTCGGATTCCAGAGCATTCACGCCTTCAGCAGGACGTTTCGCAAGTGGGAGGGGCACTCCCCTTCTTCTTTCCGGAAGAAGAAATGATGAAGCGTGGACATAAACGGGACATGAGAAGACCATTCGGTGCTTGCGATCCTTAATCCGAACGGCTACGCCCGAACGAAAAAGAGCCATTCCCATGTTGCCGTTCGGCAGCATGGAAATGGCTCTTTCTTTACGCTTCGTTGCGTTTCCTTAGTCGTTCGATTTTCTCTTCGGGCCAACCGCTTGCGTTCCGGATGAGCTCCATATCCGCACCCATGCGCAGCATATTCAGCACGACCGCTTCTATACCTTGCTCCTTGCCTTGCTCCAAGCCTTGCTCCATCCCTTCCTTGATTCCCTTCTCGTATCCCTCGCGGCTCCATGCGGGCATTAACTTCTCCACGTCTTCCCTCACCTCCGGATATCGTTCTCCCAATTCGCGCAGCAACGCCGCGTCCTCGCTTAAGTCGATTCTATTGTAGAGATCGGCCACCGACATCATTAGCGCCAACCTGGCTTCGTCCAGCTTCCCTCGCAAACGAAGAAGCATCCGCAAATACGCGATCCTGATTTCCCGTTGCTCTCCCTCATTATAGCTCATTTTGGCGAGCAACGCAGCGGCCACGGGATTGTCCGAGTCAATAAACTTGCGCCAGCTCTGGCTGCCCAGCTCCACCTTCAAAAATTGAAAACGAACGATTTGATGTTCGAGAATCTCCATCGTTAGCGTATCCGGCTCACTGCGGGCGTTATCCATCGAGAACACGGCAATCGGAATAATGAGCTTATGCTCGTTCCGATGACGTTCATAAAGACGGCTAAAATAAATAAACATCCGCTCGCGAAATCGAGCGTCCTTATACGATTGCGGTTCCAGATGGATAAGCACGTACGCGTCCGATCCTTTGTACTTCGTCTCGATCAGCAGATCGAGCGTTCGAGTCTGCTCGCCGACAATGTCGACCAATTGCTCCTGCATCAGGAACCGCGTATGCCCGTAATCCAACAGCTCGTGCACCTTAGGAAAGAACAATTCGATAAATTCCGCGAAAAAAGTTTGCAGCAGCTTCTTGAACGCTTCATCGTGCGGCGTAACTTCTTGCCCCGCCTTCGAGGGTCGCTCCGAATTGCCCATGCGTATCCTTCCCTTCTCCCGAACCTGCGCCAATAATAGAAAAAGCACGCCCTGGGGCGCCCTAAAGGCGCCGCCGGGGTGTGCTTCACAACCGGATCGGATCAATATGTTATCCCTATTATGCGGTTAAACCATTGTTTTCGTCAACCTATGTTTTCCTTGATCTCATGGCCTTCGTCCGTGCCGTCCACCTTAAGACGGAATCGGTTCGATTTACAGGACGATCTCCCGCCCACGCTCCGCGGATTCGTAGATCGCGGATAATATCTTAATCATATCTACGCCGTGATCAGGCGTAATGATCGGAGTCTCGTTGCCGAGCACGCATTCGATGAAGTGCTGGATGTTCGCCGTATGCTGCGGAATCGCCGCCGCGGAGAAGTGGGGCTTCTGATCGATCAACGCGCCCGAGTTTTCCGTGAAGAGGCTCAGCTTGTCGTTCACAAGGCTGAAGCCGCCTTCGGTGCCTCTCCATTCGAGGAATTTCTTCTCTTCCTCGATGTTGGAAGCCCAACTGAATTCGATCTGCAGCGATGCTCCGTTATCGAATCGGATAAACCCTGCCGCCAAATCTTCAACGTCGAACGTTCCGGCAGGAATGTTGCCCGTAGCGTCCGGACGATCCGCGAATTTACGGTAAGTCGAGCCCGATACCGTAACCGGCTTCGGATTGCCGCTCAGCCACATCGCCATGTCGATCATATGCACGCCAAGGTCGATCAAAGGTCCGCCGCCGGAAAGCTCCTTCGTCGTGAACCAACCGCCGCGTCCGGGAATGCCCCGACGGCGTATCCAACCGCAACGCCCCATGTACAGGTCGCCCAGTTGTCCTTGCTCGATAATTCGCTTAGCGAATTTCGCTTCTTCGCTGAAACGGTTATTGCGCATCGTCATGAGCAGCTTGCCCGACTCGCGCGCGACGTCCGCCATTTTCTGCGCCTCGATCGGATTGACAGCGTCCGGCTTTTCGCAGAAAACGTGTTTGCCCTTCCGCAGAGCCGCGATGGCAATTTCAGAATGATACAAGTTCGGCGTGCTGATGCCGACGATGTCGATCGAAGGATCGGCGATCAGTTCGCGATAGTCGTCGTAAACCTTCGCATCGGGGAAATCCTTCGCCGCTTCTTCCGCGGATGCGCGGAATGCGTCGCAGAACGCAACGACTTCGACTCCCTTGTGCGATAGCCATCCGGGCAAATGAGCCCACTTAAAAATGCCGCCCGTACCGACGACCCCTACTTTTAACGTCATTATGCTTTCTCCTTAATCGTCTCCAGCGGTTGTGCATTGCCATAACGCGGATATTCGCGGTCAACCGGAGCCGCCCATTTCACCGCATTGGAAATAACTTTGCGAACTTGCGGGTTATAGTAGGTAGGATATGTTTCATGACCCGGACGGAAGTAGAAAATTTTACCCATACCCCGTGTATAGCAGCAGCCGCTGCGGAAGACTTCTCCGCCTTCGAACCAGCTCACCATAACCAACTCGTCCGGTTGCGGGATATCGAAGTGCTCGCCATACATCTCTTCCTGGGGAAGCTCGATGTATTCGCCGATGCCGTCCGCGATCGGATGCCCCGGATTAACGACCCAAATGCGTTCCTTCTCGTCGGCTTCGCGCCATTTCAGATCGCAGGACGTGCCCATCAATTTCTTGAATATTTTCGAAAAATGACCCGAGTGAAGCACGATCAGTCCCATGCCCTTCAGCACGCGCTGGTGTACTCTCTCCACGATCTCGTCTTGCACTTCCCCGTGCGCCATATGTCCCCACCAGATGAGAACGTCGGTGCTATTCAATACCGCATCGGACAAACCGTGTTCCGGATCGTCTAAAGTCGCGATTTGGATGTTACCCGTAACATCCAGTCCCTCCGCGATCGCCGTGTGCATTCCTTGCGGGTAGACCGAAGCGACTTTCTCGTTCGTTTTCTCATGGCGATGCTCGTTCCATACCGTTACGTTAATCGGTTTGCTCATGTGTGACACTCCTTTTTAGAGGTAGTTCATTTTTAAGTATAATTCTTACTCCATTGTAGTCGAGACAGGTCGTCCAATCGATTGCCTATTTGGTTCATTTCTTACGGTATTCTGTCATCGTCTATTTCCGAAAAAGCGGGTATGTTACAATATCGTTACGCGATCCTGTCGCAACCTTCAACCTCAAGGAGATCTGTCTATGTACCCCGAGATGCGCCACGAGCAAGTCGTCTACCAGGATCCTTTTCTCGCGATGCGGATATGGCAGATCGATACCGAATCGGTATCATCGGAAGAGTACCGCCGAAAAACGGAACAAAACTGGAAGCAACGGACGTATTCCGACTGGCATTACCACGAGGAAGTCGAGTTCGTGCTTATCCTGAAGGGCGAACTTACTATCTTCAGCAAGGAAGAACAACTCGTATTGCGCAAAGGCGACATAGCCTTGTTCGGTTCATCCGAGCCTCATACGACGATGCAGTCGAAGGAAGGCAGCACTTCCCAAATCGTATTCCAGATCGACCTGCGCAAATATTGGGATCTAAGCACGCTGAACAGTATGCAACATTTCTCGGAGGTCATCCGCCCGCTCAGTTCGCTTAACTACGTATACAGAGAGAACCGGGAAGCCCGAATTCAAACCGCTTCCCTGATTCGAGAAATTTTCCGGGAAATGAACGAAGCCCGGATCGGTTACGAGCTCGCCGTCTCTGCTAGGATCAAGAACATCCTCCTGCTGTTGCTCCGAAACGACGATAAGTTGCTGCTCCATTATAACGACAACCGTTTGCTGGAAAGACTGCAGCCGGCACTCGATTACGTCGAGCATCATTTAAGCGAGAAGCTGTCGGTAGCCGATATTTGCACCATGGTGAACTTGAGCTATACCCACTTCATCAAGACGTTCAAGAAAGCGGTCGGCATGTCGTTCACCGACTTCGTCGTCTACAAGCGGATCAAGAAAGCCGAGCAGCAATTGCTCACCAACGATAACTTCAGCATTGCCGAAGTGGCCGAGTCGGTAGGCATCTCCAACATCGGACACTTCTACGATATGTTCCGTCGCTTCAACGACTGCTCTCCCAAACAGTTCAAGGACCGGCTCAGGGAGCCTGTCGTGAATCCTTAATCTGGCGGGTGACGGCGAACCGCCCGAACTATTCAGCTTCGACGGCATCCGCGATCAAACGGTCGATTTCCTCGGCAAACTCAATCCGCTGAGCATCCGTCCAGCCTGCCCGTTCCGCCATTGCTCCGATTATTCGCTCTCCCCACTCACGGACGGCCGCGATATCGAAGAACATCCAGCCGCTGCGGCGTACCAAGAAGTCCTGCGGCTTGACGGTCATTTCCTCGTCCATCGCATACCGCAGTTCAGCGGCGATAGCCAGCGGCAGTCCGTTCCGTTCCGCCCACTTCATATCCTTCTCCATGTCCGCAAAATCGAACAAGGAATCTACGTTAGAGCCATAAAATTTCGCCAACGCCTCGGCATCTTTAGCGGCAAACCCTTTTTTCACTCCGGCTTGCGTTTTGTCCGCTACGAATCGGATATATTGCGCGGAACCTCCCACGTCTCCCCCGGAGATCGGCATGTCTTTGGTTCGGCATGCGCCCGCTTCCGCGCCAGCCTTCGCTCCTTCGGCCGCTAGCCGTTTCACTACGTCGTCCACGACCGTCTCGGCCATCTTGCGATACCCGGTCAACTTCCCGCCGGCGATCGAGATCAAACCGGAAGGCGCATGGAAGATTTCGTCGCGCCGCGAAATTTCCGACGGATCCTTCCCTTCTTGTTGGATCAGAGGACGCAGACCCGCCCAACTGGATTCGATGTCCGAATCGGCGAGCTTTACGTTCTCGAACATGAAGTTCGCCGCTTTGAGCAAATAATCCCGGTCTTCCCGCGTCGCCTTCGGACGATCGATCGCTCCTTGGTAGTTCGTGTCCGTCGTCCCGAAATACGTCTTGCCCGAGCGAGGAATCGCGAATACCATCCGTCCGTCCGGCGTATCGAAATACACGGCTTGACGGAGAGGAAAACGGGTTTGGTCGAAGACGAGATGAACGCCTTTCGTCAGTCGCAGCGTCTTACCGGACTTGGACCCGTCCAGACTCCGAAGCTCGTCGACCCATGGGCCGGTTGCATTGACGACTTTAGTCGCCTGAACGCCATATATCGTGCCGTCGATCAAATCGCGTACCTTCGCTCCGGTCAGTCGGCCTCCGTCGTCGTAATTCAGGGAGTCCACGCGCGCATAGTTCACGGCCAGCGCCCCGTGCTCGCGGGCTTTCTTCATCACTTCGATCGTCAAACGGGCATCGTCGGTACGGTATTCCACGTAATACCCGCCGCCCTTTAACCCGCTTTTCTTCAACAACGGTTCTTTTTCGTGCGTCTCCCGCGCGCTTAACATCGAACGACGTTCGCCCTTCTTGACGCCCGCAAGAAAATCATAGACGCGAAGACCGATCGACGTGGAAAATTTACCGAACGTTCCACCCGCGTACAGCGGTAGCAGCATCCATTCCGGCGTCGTTACGTGGGGCCCGTTCTCGTACACGATTGCCCGTTCCTTGCCGACTTCCGCGACTACGCCGATCTCTAATTGCTTCAAATAACGCAGTCCGCCGTGAACAAGCTTGGTAGAACGGCTTGACGTACCCGCCGCGAAATCCTGCATCTCTACAAGCGCAACGCGTAACCCGCGGCTTGCCGCATCTAATGCGATGCCGGCTCCGGTAATTCCTCCGCCGATCACCAAGAGATCTACTTTGCGATCGCGCATCTCGCCCAATATTTCATGCCGAGTGGCAGACGACAAACTTTTATTCGTAACCATTGCGAACCTCTCCTTATGGGGGGAAATAGCAAAAACCACGATAAACCGCCTCCGAGGACATCAATCCCCGGAAACCTTTATCGTGGTTTCTCCATGAACTCCAACCGATATTAACTTACCCCTATCTTAGCACCGTTATTCCGCGAAGGCAATGGCCGCTTTGACCGCTCGGCTCCAGCCCGAATAAAGTTTGAGCCTCTCCGACTCCTCCATGAGCGGCTGAAACTCGCGTTCTACCTGGCGCAAGCAACCGATCTGCTCCCGATTATCCCAGTAGCCGACCGCCAACCCCGCCAAGTATGCTGCCCCTAATGCGGTAGATTCGTTCACGACCGGCCTTACGACGGGAACTCCCAACATATCGCTTTGGAACTGCATCAGGAAATCGTTCCTTACCGCTCCGCCATCCACGGCCAACTTCGACAACGTGATTCCGGAGTCCCGTTCCATCGCTTTAAGAACATCTTTGGCTTGGTAAGCCAAAGCTTCCAAGGTTGCCCGCACGAAATGAGACTTCGACGTCCCCCTCGTTAAGCCGAATACCGCGCCGCGAACTTCGCTGTTCCAATAAGGCGTTCCCAAACCGACGAACGCGGGTACGACGTAAACGCCCTCGGAAGAGACGGCTTGTTCCGCAATCCGCTGGCTATCCGCGGCATCGGCGATGAAGCCGAGCCCATCTCTTAACCACTGGATCGCGGCTCCCGCGACGAACACGCTGCCCTCGAGCGCATATTCGAGCTTGCCGTCGATTTCCCAAGCAATCGTCGTAAGCAATCCGGAAGGCGAGGCGATCGCTTCCGTTCCGGTATTCATCAGCATAAAACAACCGGTACCGTAAGTGTTCTTCACGCTTCCCGGGTCGTAACAGCCTTGCCCGAACAACGCCGCTTGCTGATCCCCGGCGGCGCCGGCGATCGGAATCGCGCCCCCGAACAAATCCGCATCCGTCTCTCCGTAGATTTCCGACGACGAACGCACTTCCGGAAGCATCGCCTTCGGAATATTCAGTATTTCGAGAAGCTCGTCATCCCAGCTCCTCTCGTAAATGTTGAAAAGCAGCGTGCGGGAAGCATTGGACACGTCCGTCACGTGTACGCGTCCGCCCGTTAATTTCCAGATGAGCCAACTGTCGATCGTTCCGAACAGCAGCTCCCCCCGTTCGGCCTTTTCTCTCGCTCCGGCTACCGTCTCCAGAATCCATGCGATCTTCGTACCGGAGAAATAAGCGTCGATCCTTAAACCCGTCTTGCTGCGGATGACCGCCTCATGTCCTTCGAGCTTCAACCGTTCGCATATATCGGCCGTTTGGCGGGATTGCCAGATGATCGCCGGGTATACCGGAATTCCCGTCGACCGGTCCCAGACGACGGCCGTTTCCCTCTGGTTCGTAATGCCGATCCCGGCGATATCCCCCGCTCCGATATTCGCCTTCCCGAGCAGCTTGCGGGTAACCTGCACAACGGATAACCAGATTTGTTCCGCGTCTCCTTCCACCCAGCCCGGGTGCGGGTAATCCAATCCGATTTCCTGTTGCTCCATGGCGTCGATACAACCTTCTTCGTTCACCAACAAAGCGCGCGTACTCGTCGTGCCTTGATCCAATGCAAGCATATAACGTTGCATGATGCCCCTCCTCGTCCGATCCGGTTCGCTTTGCAGCCCTCTCCTCGGCCTTTACGTTTTCCACAATTCCCGCCGGGTCGTCGTGATTGCCGTCGCCCCGGCTTCCAGAGCGATGCGGACATCCTCTTGCGATCGAATGAGACCTCCAGCGATGACCGGTATTCCCGTTCTATCCATGACTTCCTTAATCATATGAGGAATGACGCCCGGCAACACTTCGATGTAGTCCGGCTTCGTCTTTTCCATTAGCGAATAGCTCTTCTCAAGCGCGCCGGTGTCGATCAGGAACAACCTCTGGATCGCGATGAGCTTGTTTTGTCTCGTTTTCTGGACGACGCTGGCGCGGGTGGAAATCAAACCGGCGGGCCTCACGTTCTGGCACAGATATTCAGCCGCGTATTCGTCGTTCTTCAATCCGTCTATGAGATCCGCATGCAGCAAAACCTTTTTGCCGCTTCGTTCCGCCAACTCTACCAAATTCCGCAATTGACCCAGATGTCCGCCTAACAGCACCACGTATTGAAAAGGAGTCGTTAACGCGGCTTCCATCTCCTTCGCCGTTTTCACGGCCGGCCACACGGTCTGGTTCTCCATACGCATACGAAACCTCCGCACCGACGATCCATTATTAAAAAACTATTATTTAATATACAAAGGGATGTTTCGAGAAGTCAATTCCGATGATGCCAAACCTAGCGTATTACCGACTCAATTGGCAGCGCTATCTTTTTGAGCCGAAAGGATCAGGAACATCGGTCTGCGGTTCTCGTCCGTCATCCCCGGGATGCCCATCATTTCCTCGGAAGGCATCGGCTCCTTAACGGCTTTTATCGTAAAACCGGCATCGATTAGAGCGTTGAAATAAGTCGATATCGTCCGATGATACTTGATTACGTTGTCCGTGAGGAACGTCGTAGACCTTATCCCCTGCGACTGGTAATGATCCACGGGCCAATGCATCCGATTTCCTTCGGCATCGTAATGCCAATCTTGTTCGTTGCGCGAAGTAAAGATCGGATGTTCGACCGAGAAAATAAACCGGCCCCCCGGACGCAGATTATCGTGTATTTTGCGGAAAATGGATTCAACGGATTCGAGGTAATGGAAGGCTAACGAGCTGATGACGACATCGAATCGCGAATGATCGAACGCGATGTCTTCGATCGGTAATTGAACGTATGAAATGGCCGGATCCTCCGAATGTTCGCGAGCTTGCCGGAGCATTTTCTCCGAAATATCGACGCCGACGACCGATCTCGCCCCTTGCTCGCGCATATACCGGCAATGCCATCCGAAGCCGCAACCGAGATCGAGCACGTCTTTGTTTCGCAACTCCGGCAATAATGCCTTGAATACATGCCACTCTCCCGCGCCTTCAAGCCCTTGGATGGAACGCGGCATTTGCTTGTACGCCGAGAAAAACTCGGAATCGTTGTATTTATTTTGTTTCATCCGGTACCGAACTCCTTTTGTTTTGAGCTTTGCCAACTACTTTCTATGCTAGCCGAAAATCATCCCGGTCTCAAGGAGTCAGCTATACGGGCAAGAACAACGAGAAGACGCTGCCTTTCCCCGCTTCGGAAGACGCCTTCATGTACCCGCCTTGTTCCGCGACGATCTTGCGCGTCAGATACAACCCGATTCCGACCCCTTCGATATCCCCTGAAGCCGCGCCGCGATAGAAACGTTGAAACACTTTGTTCAGCTCCGGTTCGGGAATGCCACGGCCGGTATCGATGACGTCGATTCTGGCGAACATTTCGTACCGTTCGACGGCGACCGTTACTTTGCCGCCCGCCGCCGTATATTTAATCGCATTGTCCAGAACGTTGCCGATCGCCTCTCCGGTCCACTTCGCATCGTGCACCAATTCAACGCCTTGCTTGCCTTGAAACGCCAGTTCCACGTCTTTCTCCCGGGCAGCGGGGAATGCTTGCTTAATCGCCGTAAGCACCGTATCGACAAGGTCTCTCCGCTCCGCCCGTATCTCGATGATGCCGCTCTCCAACCGCGACATCTTGACCAAGCTGTCCATGAGCCAAGTTAACTTTTCCGTCTGATCCCTGACGATCCGCACGAATTCCATTCGTTTGTCCGGGGGCAATTTATCGTCGAGCAGCATGCCGTTATACATATTCAGATTAGCTAGCGGAGTTCTAAGCTGATGAGTGATATCGGAGATGAGCGATTTGATTTCCTCGCCCTCTTCCTTGTACTTCAGCTTCTGCATCTTTAATATGCCGTGCAGTTTCAACGTCTGGTCTTGCAGCTTGGACAAGAGGTTATCTTCCGATACGGCGAACTCCTCGCGGAGCTGTCCGTTGATCAGCGATTGAATCGTGAGCGATAGCTTGTCTAAGATCGTCGCCATCCGGTTGCGCATCGCGAATAAATATGCCGCGAAAATGGCCGACATGACCAAGACAAGCGCGATCGAGCCCTGCCAGACTTCCCGGCTTGCCTTCACGTAGAAGAGAAAAGCAAAAAACGCGCCGCAAGCGAGCGCGAACAATGCCATGGATAATGTTATGATGCGGGTGAAGGAGCCGTTCATCTTTCACTCTCCCCAAGTATAGCCGATGCCGAATACCGTCTTGATGTAGGCGGGCTGTTTCGGATGATCTTCGATTTTGCTTCTGAGCCGCTTAATATTTACGCTCAGAGTATTCTCGTCTACGAAGCAACCGTCCACGTCCCAGAGCTTCTCCACGATCTGTTCCCGGGTTAGGACTTGATTGCGATTCTGGGCGAGAACCGTCAGCAGCTTATATTCGTTGGTCGTCAGCTTAACCTCTTCGCCCCGTTTGATTACTTTCATTTTATCATAATGAATCGTCAGATCCTTATAGGTGAACAGGGAGCCGTTATCTTCACCGCCCCCTCTGCGGAGTACGGCTTTCACCCGTTCGCGCAGCACGGCCATACTGAACGGTTTCGCCATGTAATCGTCGGCCCCTAGCTTGAAACCGAGTACCATGTCCTGTTCCGTGTCGTTAGCCGTGAGGAACACGATCGGAACATCCGAGGTTAGGCGAATTTCCTTGCACAGCTCCGTTCCCGTCCGATCGGGAAGCGTAACGTCCAGCAAGATGAGATGAACCTCATGGCTCCGAAACGCGGCTAAGCCTTCTTCGAACGAATGCGCGGACACGATATCGTAATTCTCGTTGCCGAGCGCGTACGCCAGCCCTTCGTTTAATAACCGGTCGTCTTCCACGATCAGAATCGTTGCCATGAGGTTCACCTCCCTTGAATACAAACGATAATCAGCTTCAGCCCGTTTCTCTCAAACGTTCGACGATGCTTTGTTTTTTGGATTTATGAAAGGCGATTAGCGGAACGAGCCAGCAAGCCGCCAAAATGAGCACAAAAGAAATGGTCAACGGAACGGTAGGGAAAGTGTAGATCGCGTAATCCGCCTCTTGGCTGAATAATTGGAATGCGCCATAGCTGATTAACGTGCCCAGAGACGAGATCAGCAACAGAGATATGACCGCATAGCCGGTCCCTTCCAGTAACAGCAGCTTGCGAAGCTGCTTGCGCGTCATGCCGATGCTTTCCATCACGGCGAATTCCTGCCTGCGGACGATGATGCTCGTGAACATCGTGCTGACGAAATTCAAGATTCCGATACACGCGAGGATTAAGGAGATGGCGCCGCCTAGAATAAATAGAGCGATTTTGGCGGATTCCATCTGTTCTATCCAATCCAGCTTCGAAGACAGCTTCAGCTCCCGGTCGCCGGAAAGCAGCTGCTCAAGCTGCTCTTGAATGCGAGCATGGAATTTCTCGTCGGCTTGAACGGCTAACCGATAAGCGGTCGGCTCATGACCCAGCCATTGCTCCATCGCCTGCTTGCTTAGATAGACATTAGGCCCGAAGCTTCCGAAAGGAATCTGATACTGCGGAGGCACAGCTCCTCCGTTCTCGAAATCCCGTTCCGCCGAACTTTCGGGATCGCCTAACGTGAACTTGTCTCCGAGCTTCACGTCGGACGAATTCATCAACGCGATCTCGCCCTTTTCGAATTTTGCGACATCGATCGGCATTTTGGATTCCTTGTTTAACTCCTCGATATATCGGTCGTCCAAGCCGATCGCGAAGCCGCCGAACCCCTGTCGATTTTTGGATAGCTCCTCGTCGGAAGGCCGATCGAATCCGCTGCGCTTGGCGAATTCGTCCATATACTTACCGAATACTTCCGGCGAATAAGGGATATAAGTTCTCTCCACGTAGGTAGCTCTAACGTCCGTGACGCCTTCCAAGTCGCGAATCTTTTGTATGAGCTCTTCCGTTATATTTTGAACGGGGTTACCCTCGTATCCGAAGCCGATCGTCGAATTTTCGATGTCGAAGTCGTTGTCGACGTACGTGTCTACGAAGTTATCCGTGTTCATGCTAAGAACGAGCGTATTTACGGTCAAGAAGGTGGTCATCCCCAGGAAAAGCGATAGGAACACGGTCGCGGCCCGTTTTTTGTCGCGGAACAGGTTCCGCAATGCCATCCGATGCAGCTTGGCTCCGCCTTTGCTCCGTTTTTTGGACCCTCTCACAAATTTCGACGCCTCGATTGGAGAGATTCGACCCGCGATCTTGGCGGGTTTGCGACTTCCCGCCATCGTCGTCAGCCAAGCGAATAGCGCGGCCCCTACGAAAATCACCGGGTTAAACGAAATTTCCACACCGGTTTCTAAACTGAACGTTGCGAGCGCAAGCGGTACGGCGACGAATGAAGTCGCCGCGCCTACAATGAGCCCGATCGGAATACCGATCCAAGTCAATCGATTGGCTTGGCCTCGAACCATTCTCTTGATCTGTTTCTGCGTGGCGCCGATCGTCTTAAGCAATCCGTATTGCTTCGTATCCGTAGATACGGATACGTACAGTACGTTGTAGATCAGCAAGTATCCGCTGAACATCACGAAAGCGATAATGCCCGCCATTCCGACAGACGTCGAGGTGGAATCCCCGGAATTCCTGTCTCCTCCGAAACGATTAAGAGACTGATTTTCTCCCAGCGCCAACTTCTGTTCCAATTTTTCAATCGATTGGTCGATGTCTTTATCGCTCTTGAATATAACGGAAGCAACAGAACCGACTTCTTTATTATCCGCAGCGATTTCTTTCGCGAATGCCTCGGAGACGAGAATTTTGCCTTCTCTGCCCGCTAGGTGCGGATAATCGGTATACCAACCGCTCAGAATAAACGATGATTTGCGCTCAACGAGTGTGTCTGAGCCCTCGGGATAGGTGGCATAGGTCAACGGAATCGTCATGCCGACTTTCGGTTCTTTGATACCAAGCTCATCCAAAATCCAAGTCGGAACGACGACTTCGTTCTTTTCCTTAGGATAGCCGTTCGTCTTACTGCCTAGCAAGGGCGCCTTCATGCGCTCCCACTCCGTCTTATCATACCAACTTAAGTTTGCCTTCTGATCTTTCGAGCCGGCTTGCGGAATCCACTTCGCGACCGGGGTTTCCACTCCGACGTCGCTAATCTCCTCTGATTCCCTTAACTTCGCGAGTTGATCGGCGGTCGGATTCAGCAGTCCCGCGTGCGCTTCCGTACCGATCATTTTTTGCGCTTGCGTATCGAACGATTTCACGTAGCTCATGCCGATGCTGAAGACGGAAGTAATCAACCAAGTGGTCAAAATAATGGCGAGAACGACGTAACGATTTCTTGAGCGGTTGGCCTTAAGGCTATTACGGATGAGCTTGTCCATCGCGGCCTTGTTCTTGTTAGGGAACATCATGACGTTGTCCCCCCGACGATCTTGCCGTCTCCGATGCGGATGACGGAATCGGCGAGCTGCGCTATCTCCTCGCTATGAGTGATCATAACGATCGTCTGATTGAATTGCTTGCTCGTCACCTTAAGCAATCCGATGACCTCTTGACTCGTCTTGCTATCCAAATTACCGGTAGGCTCGTCCGCCAAAATAATCGAAGGCTTCGTGGCGAGCGCTCTGGCGATGGCGACGCGTTGTTGTTGCCCGCCGGACAGTTGACTCGGCAAGCTATTTAATTTCGTCGCTAGTCCCAGCGTTTTGACGATATGCTCCACGTACGTCTTGTCGATAACGTTCCCGTCGAGTTCGATCGGCAACACGATATTTTCATATACGTTCAAGATCGGCACAAGATTGTATTGCTGGAACACGAAGCCGATCTTCCGCCTGCGGAATATAGTCAACTCGTCGTCGTTCATCTCGAACAACGATTTTCCGCCCACGATGACTTGTCCGCTCGTAGCCCGATCCAACCCGCCCAACATATGAAGCAAAGTCGATTTCCCGCTCCCCGAGCTGCCGACGATCGCGACGAACTCGCCTTCCCGCACCTCCAGCGTTACTCCGTCGAGCGCTTTGACGAGATTAGGCTCCCGTCCGTATACCTTTGTCAAATCGACCGTTTGTAATAATGTGGTCATATGATTTCAGCTCCTGCTTGTAATTTTTGATTACACTCCGAATTATATCCGCGACTTCTTACATTCTCGTGACGTTCGGAAAATGCGAGAGTAGATAAGTTCGAAGGTTAATTTGACCTAGATGGATATTAAGCATAGAGGGTGCTGGAGCGTAAGGGTACGGGCGGGCTTAGTGAGAACCGCGGGGTGAGAGCATTGGCCGACGTTTGCGGGAATTCATGGGAGCGCGGGTTGAGGGCATTTGCCGACGTTGGAGCGGCGGGGTGAGAGCTTGGGCTGACGTTTGCGTGGAATTTATTGGACAGTCCGTGCACGCCCGCGCCGAACAGGAATACCAGGTCGTCTCTGCGCGGAATGCCCGGATTGGGTTTTTCCCGAGTTAGGCGGTTTTTCAGCCCATTTGGGCTTAGCGACAGTCTGTTTGATCCAAGTTAGGCGGGTTTTCCGCATATCTGGACTCAGCGGTAGCCCGTACGGTCCAAGTTAGGCGGTTTTACGGCTTATCTGGAATCCGCAGCAGCTGGTTAGTCAAAGTTAGGCGGTTTCTCAGCCTATCTGGACTCAGCAATGGTCTGTTCGAGCGGTCTATTTGGTCCGATTCCGAGGAAACGTGTGCTGCAAGCCGCTGCGAGCGGTCTAATTCGTCCAAGTTAGATGGTTTTCCACGTACCTGTTCTCCGCAGCTGCAAGAAGATACCTTTTATTGAATCGGAGAGGTCGGCTTAGGACGGAACGCCGTAGGCGAAGTACCCGTCCAACGGCGGAACTGCCGAGAGAAATGGTACACGGAGTGAAAACCGAGCCGTTCGGAGATGGCCTGAACGGACAGATCCGTGTTGACGAGCAATCGCTTCGCTTCGTTCAGCTTCATTTGGCTGACGTATTGGCGCGGAGATATTCCGTATATTTTGGTGAATATTTTGCAGCATTGGCTGAGGCTAATATTCAGTTCATTCGCGATCGCGGTGATCTTATCGTCGCGGAACAGATTGTCATGAAGCCGGGCTTCGATACGGTGGGCCAAATCCGTTTCTCCGATGGTCATTTCCTTATAAGCAACCTGTTCGCTCCCTAGATCCGGTAATCCCAGAAGCTCTTGAATAATCAGCAATAAATATGCCTGCAAGGCTAGATGTTCCGGGAGAAGAGTTTCTTCCGTCCGTTCACCGCCCAAGACCGAAATCTCTTCCGTCCTTTTTCCACCGGTGTTTGAGTCCCCGTCCGATCCCCTCTCCAACAATGCCGTGCACAACAGCTTATCGATTTCCCCCATGTACGAAGGAAGCCGGGTCCGTTCCGCAACCGAGCTCGCAATCAGAATATAATTGTTCGTGCTCAATTGTCTTCTCATCTGTCGCGAGTCCAAATCGAAGTGCACGTTGAAGAAGGCGCTGTGAGCGCTCGAGGTCGTCAACAGGTTATGTTGCATGCCGGATTTGATGAGCAGCCAATCCCCGGGTCGTACATAGACTGTATCCGAACCGATTTTTTCGCGAATTTCCCCCGCAACGCAGTGAACGAGCTCGAATAAAGAGTGATGATGCAAAGGATACTCGTACCCGAACGGTTTAACCAAAAAAGTACATCCGACGATTTGCAGCGTCTGGGTGACATTCTGAAATTGCACGTTAATATCCATATTTCCGGCTCCCTAGCACTCATCGGATCGAATTTTGATTCAGTATAGCATTACTCTCCCGCTTCGCAACAGAAAATTTGGTTAAAAAGCTTCTCGATTTGTCGATTGTCTGCCCTCTCCCCGCTTCCTACAATAAGAGAAAGACTTATTTCGCTTATTACTGGGGAGGGTTCATGATGGGGAAGTTTGAATTACAAGGAAATCGGTTCATATGGAACGGACAACCTATTCGAATCTTGGCGGGCGCGATACATTATTTCCGCATCGTACCGGAGTACTGGCAAGACCGGCTGCTTAAGCTGAAAGCTTGCGGTTTCAACACCGTTGAAACTTACGTGCCTTGGAATATGCACGAGCCGACGGAAGGCCGCTTTGAATTCGGAGGAATGGCCGATCTCGTTCGATTCGTCGAAACGGCCGGGGAGCTGGGTCTGCACGTCATCGTACGGCCAAGCCCGTACATCTGCGCAGAGTGGGAGTTCGGGGGCTTGCCGGCATGGTTGCTCAATTACCCCGATATTCGCTTGCGTTGCAACGATTCCGTCTACCTTGAGAAAGTGGACGCCTATTACGACGTGCTGCTTCCTAAGCTAGTTCCTTTGTTATGCACGAACGGCGGTCCGATCATCGCCATGCAGATCGAGAACGAGTATGGCAGCTACGGCAACGACAAAGCGTACCTGACTCACCTAAAGGAAGGCATGATCCGCAGAGGAATCGATGTGCTGCTATTCACGTCGGACGGCCCGGAAGACGATATGTTGCAAGGGGGAACGCTTCCGGATGTGCTCGCGACGGTAAATTTCGGATCGCGGGCGAACGAAGCTTTCGCCAAGTTGCAGGAGTATCAGCCTGACGGTCCGCTCATGTGCATGGAGTTCTGGAACGGTTGGTTCGATCATTGGATGAAACCTCATCATACCCGCGACGCGGAATCGGTCGCCGAGACGCTCCGGGAAATGATGGACGCCGGCGCATCCTTGAACTTCTACATGTTCCACGGAGGCACGAACTTCGGCTTCTGGAACGGGGCCAACTATGGCGATCGGTACGAGCCGACGATTACGAGCTACGACTACGATTCACCGCTTAGCGAATGCGGCGACACGAACGAGAAATACGATAAGGTTCGGGCGATTCTAAGCGAATACTCGAACGAACCGCCTATCCCCGTGCCGCCTTCGTTGCCTAAACGCGCTTACGGAACGGTTGAGCTTACGGAGCAAGCTCCCTTGTTCGGCAATCTCGAACGCTTATCGCGGCCCGTTCAACGCGTAACGCCCGAACCGATGGAACGGCTTGGACAGTACGAAGGCTTTATCGTTTACAGGACCCGTATCTCCGGTCCGCGCACGCAGGGTAAGCTTACGATTCAAGACGTTCGGGACAGGGCTATCGTGTACGTGGACGGATCGTTTGTCGGCGTCTCCGAGCGATGGGACCCGCAAACATTCATGCTGGATATTCCAGAGGAGGGCGCCGTACTCGAAATCTTGGTGGAAAATATGGGACGGATCAATTACGGACCCCAGCTTAAGGATCATAAAGGAATTACGGAAGGCGTACGAATGAACAATCAATTCCAATACGATTGGACGATTCATACGCTGCCGCTTAACGATTTGAGCGGATTAACTTTTGCGGATGCCAACCAACAGCCTTTAGCCATGCCGACATTCTATCGTGGAACACTGGAGATTACGGGTGAGTGCGCCGACACTTTCCTAAAGACGGAAGGCTGGACCAAAGGCAACGTCTGGATTAACGGTTTCCATCTCGGACGTTACTGGGAGCGCGGTCCGCAGCAGACGTTATACGTTCCGGCCCCGCTCCTGAAGCAAGGGGATAACGAAGTAGTCCTATTCGAACTGCACGGCGCTAAGCGTCCGATCATCGAGTTTCTTGACCGTCCGATATTAGGAGATTAACGCGAAATAAGGGAAGAGCGGGCATATGCCAAGGAGGGCACGGTTAACCATCTCCGACGGTTTTCCGGATATCGGGATGATTTGACCACTAGTGCACCTCCTCCCGCCGTTTTTTCACTCTAACGGAAATCACAGCCCTTATTTTGCTTAAAAGAGCACTTTTCATAATCCAAGGGAAGTGAGAGCCCTTATTTTAGTATTTTTCAATAAAAATAGCCCATTGAGCTTAAATAGCGGCGCTCACATCCGTTACATTTTCAAAACACTTGTTATCGACCACATAACGTCCGTGACTTCCGTTAGAACAGTTTACTGCTCGAAGCAAGTCTACTGCGCTTGCCCTGAGTACCCAAACTCAAGACTACTTGATACCTCCGCCTTGCTCTCCCTGCTCTTCCTACTTGCTGCCATCGCGGCCTCAATCCCATGTTTAATCGAACCTAGTCATATACTCCGAAGGGGTTGCACCGTAAACCTTCTTGAACATTCTGCTGAAGTAAAGTTGATCATCGAATCCTACCAGAGAGGAAATCTGCTGGATGTTGAGATGCGTATTTTTCATCAAGTCGCATGCCTTCTGCAATCTGAACTTGATAATATATTGCAGCGGGGTCGTGTCCGTAATCGACTTAAACAAGGTCGTATACCTGTCCGGGCTAAGGTGTGCGAGTTCGGCCAAGTCTGCCACGTACAGATCCTTCGTATAATGATCGTGTATATATTTGATCGATTCGTAGATTTCTCCCCGTTTGTCGACCTTGATGCCAGAAGATCCCCGTTCGATCCGTCTGGAAAGCAGAGCGAGAAGGTAGGCCAACAACGAAGCCGAAGCCAACTCGAAGCCCGCTTTCTTATCGCGTAATTCATTCATAATATTTTCGAACACCGTTGCGATTTCGTTGTGTACTCCGGCAAAATAAGGAACCTCGCCGGACAATTTGGCGTTACGCAAAATCTCTTCGGCACCGTATCCCGTAAAATGCACCCAATAGGATAAAAACTTCCGCTCGGAAGCATGACCGTAGTACTGCTCTTCCTGCGGGCGATAGACAAACAGACTTCCCGGTTGCAACATATGCTCCCGTCCCCCCATCCGAACGGTCATTGGTCCATAGTAATTATAACCAAGGTAAAAGTCCTTACGTCCCGCTTTCCTATGGCTCATTTTAAAGTAGGACTCGTACTCGTAATAACCTGCCGAATTCACGAGAAGGTAAGCACTCTGATCAAGGATTCCCTGATCATCCTCATCCGGTACCCGATACAAGCTTGAATAGATCATCTCGTCACCGCCATATACGTGAAATGTCCATATAATCAAGGAATTCGTATATACAGTTTAGAGGATGCGGGATCTATAATTCAAGTATTATCATATTTAATAAGCTGGGGGAATCGCCTTGAATATTTCGTTGGGACTAGAGCATGAAAGCTATAAACACGTACATGGAGCGTTAAATAAATTCACTCTCCCTTTCGACGAGAACAAAGAAATTTCCCTCGTCTGCGGAAGAAACGACCGGGCGGCGGTCCAGCTTCTGATCCACTCCGATAGGGAAATGTTAGTCTGCGTGAACGAAGATCCCGCTTTCTACGAAAGAGGTCCAATCGACATCGTCAGGGTGAACGCCGAAATTCCCGGCCTTCGGGCAAGCAGCGTTAAAGCTACATTGATCGGACTCGTCGAGGACGACGACCGCCAATTGAAATCCGATATTTTGCTGCGGCAGCCTTTTATCCATGTGGAGGCAGGACGCGTACAGCCGGTATGGATCGAAATCGAGATCGGCAAAGACGCCGATCCCGGCGCGTATACGCCGCGAATTTCCGTCTTCGGACACCGTCTCTTCGAGGACGAATCCTTAGTTCGCGAACTCTCCTTCAACGTTCAAGTCGTGAACGCTACGCTTAAGGATGCCGGAGATTACGCTTTCCACCTGGATTTGTGGCAGCATAATTCCAACATCGCGAGAAAGTACGACCTGGAGCTCTGGAGCGACGAGCATTTCGCGGTCATCGATCCCTATCTCGCCTCCTTGGCCGATCTCGGTCAGAAATCGCTCAGCATCGTCGCTTCCGAAATTCCTTGGTCGGGCCAATCGTCCGCCTATGACCGAATCGATCCCGCCAATCTGTTCGAGTACAACATCGTTCGGACGACGCGGCTCGCGAACGGACAATGGGTTTTCGATTTCGATGCGCTGAACCGCTACGTGAAGATGGGCATGAAACACGGAATTTCTCAAGAGATCGAAGTGTTCGGCCTAATCAATATCTGGGTTCTTCCGGATGCCGGACTCGGAGCGGTGCTCGAAGATTATAACGACGCCGTGCGGATCCGATACTGGGACGAGAGCAGCCGCTCCTTCAAATACATGACGCATAAGCGGGATTTCGTCCAATACGTACAGGCTCTCGAGAGCAATTTCATCGAGATGGGCTGGATCGACATCGTCAGGGTCACCGCGGACGAGCCGTCCGACTTGGCTCTTTTTACGGAACGTCTCGACGAATTGAAGAAAATGGGGCCATCCTTCAAATATAAGGCCGCCATTAACCATGCCGAATTCATCGAACAAGGAATCGAAGGCATGATGGACTACGTTCCGATCTTGAACTGCATCGCCGCGGAGTCCGAGAAGATCGCCAGCCTCAAGAAAGAGATCAAAGGTTACATGACCTACTACGTCTGCTGCGGACCGGATCTCCCGAATACGTTTATCCGCTCCCACCTGCTCGAATCGCGGCTGATCCCTTGGCTTGCATATTACATGAACATGGACGGCTTCCTGAGGTGGAACTATACCGTATGGCCGAACGATCCGCTGAACAAAATCTCCTACCACTATCCGTACTTCCCGGCGGGCGACACCAACTTCGTCTATCCCGGCCGGGACGGCAAGCCGATGCTGACGCTCAGGTACAAGCTGCTGCAAAAAGGGATTCGCGATTACGAGATTATCCGCGATTACGTCGAACAAGGCGGGGACCGGGAAGAGGTCGTTCGGAGGATGGAGAAAGTGTTCCTGTGGAAAGACATAGGCGAGCTACATCCGGACGCCAGAAGAAAAAGAGAGGAGCTGTTCTCGCTGACCGACTCGGACTATGAGGAGATCATTGCGGGCATTCTCCAAGAAATAGAGAAATAAGCTTAGCGGCTAACATCCATAAAACAAAGGCATGACGCCAGGGAGGCTTCCCCGAACGTCATGCCTTTTATGTTTATTTCGCGACCGTTGGCGCCTTAATCGGCTTGACTTGATTAAACGATTTATACGTATAGGC
Organism: Cohnella herbarum; assembly: GCF_012849095.1. Lineage (NCBI taxonomy): Bacteria > Bacillati > Bacillota > Bacilli > Caryophanales > Paenibacillaceae > Cohnella > Cohnella herbarum. The sequence goes on along the minus strand of NZ_CP051680.1, from coordinate 7,013,842 downwards.
CATATCCGATTTTACCGTGACTCCATCCGCTCCCGCTTCCATGGACATCGTTACTTTTTTCGGAAGCCACGTTTTGCCGTCTACCGTATATTTGATATTCAGCTTTTTGATGTTCACGTCTACCGCGGTTGTACTCTCGAAAAGCTCCGAATATTTCTTCGGATTTACGGTCATCGTAATTTCCTGATCGTTGCCGACCTTCTTCACGCCGATCTTGTCGAAAGCGTTCAGCATCGACTTATCGAACATCAGGTCCGCTTGAGTATCTTCGGACAGCGCCCCCGTGAGATCGGATGCCGTCCAATCGGCCGAGCCTGGTAACTTAACATACACCTTGTTGTCCACTTGTATGATCGAGGTGTCCGTTTTCTGCCCGGCTACGGTCATGGTAGTCGTCATTTTGAAGGCCATCTTCGGCAGCAAAATATGTTCACCTGTCGATTTCGATTGGATCTTTTCGCCGTTCGTCGTGATGTTCGCGGTCGCATCGTAAGCAAAGCTCTTTACTTTCGTAAACGCGGCCATCGTCTTGCCGAGCGCTTTTTCCCCTTCGCTAACCTTCTGAACCGCAATCGTCTTCTCCGCCCCGGCCGCGAACGCGGCCCCGGTTCCAAGCAGGCCGAAGCTAAGAGCGAGCGTCATGCCGAGCTTGGCGAACCGTTTTATTCCGTTTTTCATGTTTCCCCATCCGTTTCTATCATAAATTTTCCCAACCTCCTTTAGAATACGGAAATTCTTAGGGGACCAACAGGTACTAAAGTAGTGATCGGACCCAATCTAGATCGTTGATCCCGACTTCGTAACATTCCGTTCACGGTCCGTTCATATTGCCTCGATAAATTGGGAGGGATAAATCCAAAACAGGGAGAGTTCATGCATGATCGTTTACAGCAAGTGGTTAATTCGCGTTGCGGCCATATATTCTTTAATCGGAGCGTTGATCGGATCGGACATGGCCGGGAGAGAAGACTACGCGATGATTCCCGTGCACGCCCACATTCTGGTCGTCGGGTGGCTCACCTTATTCGCATATGGCATGTTTTATTATGTATTCAAAGAAATCAGCATGGTGCGAACGGCCAAGCTGCAAGCATGGACCAGCTTGATCGGCGGCGGACTTATGCCGTTCGGCATGCTGTTGTACTACAAATCGGAGAATACGGCGACGCTGTTAGCGTTCATTATTCCCGCATCGATATTGCTTCTCGCTATCGCGCTGTTTATCGTCATCTTGTTCTTCGACAAGAAGCTGTTTGCCCGGAAATAGCATATATTCGCGGAACCCTTTTCCCGACGGCGCATACGACTTCGTAAGGAATGGTTTCAATCGATCGCGCGACATCGCCGACGGATAACTCTCGACCTTCCGAGACGCCGAATATCGTCGCTTCGTCCCCGATGCGGACTCCGGGAATATCGGTCACGTCGATCATCGTTTGATCCATGCAAATCGTGCCGACGATCGGAGCTTGTCTGCCTCCGATCAAGACGGAGCCGTTGTTCGACATCCGTCTGGACAATCCGTCCGCGTACCCGATGGGGAGTGTAGCGATCACGCTGTCGCCCTCCGTCCGATATCGGCATCCATAACCGACGGCCGTCCCTATCGGAACGTATTTCAACGCGGATACGCGCGTTCTTAAGCTCATCGCTTGCTTGAATCGGTCGGTCGCCTTGCCGGAAGGCAATAACCCGTAAATAACGATGCCCGCTCTGACCATATCCAGGTGCATTTCCGGGAAATTCAACGTTGCCGCGCTATTGCAACAATGCTTCAAGGAGAAGCGGATATTCCTCCGTTCGAGTTCCGCGATAATCGCGATAAAACCGTCGAATTGAGCCCGCGTATACGAGTCGTCTGCCCTATTGTCGGCATCCGCGAAATGAGTGAAGATGCCTTCCAACTCGATGTTACCGCTAGCCATGGCTAACGATGCGAGCCGATAGGCATCGTCTGCCGTAGCTACGCCGAGCCGGGTCATCCCGGTATCGACCTTCAGGTGAATCCGGGCTTTGCGACCGAGTCTATTACAGCAAACAGCAATGGCGTTTATCGCTTCCTCCGAGAATACCGTTATCGCGATATCGTTGCGTATGGCTTCTTCCACCGCTCTGGGAGGCGTGTAACCCAATAGCAGAATCGGTCGGGTGATGCCCGCATGGACCAATGCGAGCGCCTCGTCCAAGAAAGCGACTCCGAGATCGCTCGCGCCGGCGTCAACAGCCGCTTGGGCAACTTCGACGGCGCCGTGCCCGTATCCGTCCGCCTTGACGACCGCCATCAGCCGGCACGGTTCCCGGAGCATGGATTTGACCGTGCTAATGTTATGGCGTATGTCGTCTAGAGAAACTTCGGCCCATGTATCCCGGTAACTATGCATCGTCATTCGTTAACTCTGGCTGCCCGCAAGTTCCAACGCGTTATCGCACGATAGATATTCGTACCCAAGAGCCGCGGCTACCGCTTCGTAAGTCACCCGTCCCCCGGCAACGTTAACTCCCCGCTTAAGAGCCGGATTGTCTTCGGCCGCTTGCCTCCATCCTTTATTGGCCATTTGCACGGCATAAGGAACGGTCGCGTTCGTTAAGGCGATCGTCGACGTTCTCGGAACGGCTCCCGGCATATTCGCTACCGCGTAATGAACGACGTCGTGTTTCCTGTAAGTCGGATCGTCATGGGTCGTTATTCTATCGACCGTCTCGAATATGCCGCCTTGATCGATCGCGACGTCCACGATAACAGATCCCGGCTTCATCGCTGCAACCACTCGTTCCGTGACCAGCCTAGGCGCCTTCGCACCCGGGATCAGCACCGCTCCGATGACCAAATCCGATTCCGCCACCGCTTCGGCGATATTCATCGGATTGGAGATCAGAGTCGTTAGCGCGCTTCCGAAAATATCGTCCAGTTGCCGAAGGCGGTCCGCGCTAAGATCGATGATCGTGACGTCCGCTCCGAGACCGACGGCGATTTTCGCGGCGTTCGTACCGACAACCCCGCCTCCGATGATCGTCACTTTCCCTCGTTTAACCCCCGGTACCCCGCCGAGTAGAATGCCTTTTCCTCCATGAGGCCTTTCCAGCAACTGAGCCCCGATCTGAACGGACATCCGGCCCGCCACTTCGCTCATCGGAGTCAGCAGCGGAAGGGCCCGATTCGCTTCCACCGTTTCGTACGCGATAGCCGTTACCCCGTTATCCGAGAGAGCCCTTGCCAGTTCGGGCTCCGCCGCGAGATGCAAATACGTGAACAAGATCAACCCTGGACGAAAGTAACGATATTCGGAGGGCAACGGTTCCTTTACTTTCATAACCATCCCCGCTGCCGCCCACAATTGTTCGGCGTCGCGTGCCAATTCGGCCCCGGCATTCCTATACTCTTCGTCCGTAAATCCGCTAGCGAGTCCGGCTCCTATCTCCACCAACACTTGATGCCCATTGCTTACTAGCGTAACGACGCCTGCAGGCGTCATCGCCACGCGGCTTTCGTTGTTCTTGATTTCTTTCGGCACACCGATCAGCATGGGATTTCCCCCCTTATAGATTAGTTATGTCAGCTTTCCCTACATAGCAAGTATATAAGAGGATTTTCGATTCGCGTTTGTGGCAAAATCAGAAATTTTTCGTTTGTTTTTGTCCTTTTTAACGAAACGGTTGTCCGGCGGAAATTGCCTCCCTGCCGCTTACCGGATGGCCACTCAAAGAACGAGCTGTACCGTCCCCGATGCCGCGGAGCGATATACCGCCTCCAGAACGGCGATGACTTCTCTTCCGTACGAAGCCGGGCAGCCGGATTCGCTTCCCGTCCGAATCGCTTCCAACAAGTCGGCATACTGCAATTCGAAAGGAGTAGCCGTCTCCGGCACTTCAAGCCGCTCATAGGGGCCTCCCCTGCTGATCCAAAGGCTGTCGCCCGTTATCAGCTTGAGCATGCCCTTCGTGCAAATGATTTCCGTCTCGTTGCGTGCCGCGCCGATATAACCGGATTGAACGACGGTAGCCGGCACTCCGTTAGCCAGCTCCAAATACACCATGCCGCCGCCCTCGACGTCGCCTCGGTTGCCATAATGGCTGATCGACGCGTTCACCTTGCGAACGGCGCTACCCGTCAACCATTGAATCTTATCGATGGAGTGGGTTCCGAGATTAGCCAATACGCCGCCGCCGGATTTGGCTTTCTCCAGAAACCAATCGGGACGGGACGGCCTGTAGTAGTTCATGTGCCTGACATCATGGATCATAACGAGACGACCTAAATCGCCGCTCCGTAGAATACGTTTCGCATGTAAATTGTCAGCCATATAATGCTGCGTATGCCCGATCAGCATCCGAATGTTCGCCGCCACAGCGGCCCGAATGATTTCGTCGCATTCCGATACCGACAAGGCCATCGGCTTCTCCAGCATGAGATGGCATCCGAATCCCGCGGCGAAAATCGCCGCCTCCTTGTGCAAATAATGAGGCAATGCGATAGCAACTACATCCGGCCGCTCCCGCTCTATCAACTCCCGGTAATCTTGATAAGAGTTGATCCCGTATCGACCGGCGAGTTCATCGGCTCGATCCTGATCAATGTCCGCAACCGCGCATGCCCTCAATCCGGCGGTCGCTTGAATCGCTTCGAAATGATTGCCCGCGATCGCTCCTGCGCCGATTACGGCAACCCTTAGTTCCTTTTCCGACACGGTTTAATCCCCCTCGCGTTATCCTTCCGTCTCCCTATTCACGACGACTTGCCCGCGAACGATCGTCATCCATAGCTCGCATTGATCGTCTACCACGATAAAGTCGGCGTCTTTCCCTGCCTCCAGCGTTCCTTTGCGGGCTTGCGCGCCGATCTGGCGGGCAGGTACGGCGGTGAAAGCCGGTAAAACGCGCCATATTGGCAACCCGGTAAAAGCTATCGTATTGCGAAGAGCCGCGATCATCGTCAGCGAGCTGCCCGCAAGCGTAGTTCGGTCTTTCGAATAGATACGACCGTTCTCCATGACGGAGTCGCCGTACTCCCCGTCCGGAAGACCGGCGCACATGACGGCATCCGTAATCATGCATATTCGCGAAATCGGTTTGGTCATGAACGCCATTCGAACGACTTCCGGATGCGTATGAATGCCGTCCGCGATCAACTCGATCGTCAACGATGGCAGCAGCAATCCCGCTCCGACGGCACCCGGCTCGCGGTGATGAAGCGGACGCATCCCGTTGAAGTGATGCGTCATATGCGTCACGCCATGGCGAACCGCGGCTTCCATCTCCTCGAAGGTGGCGTCGGTATGCCCCGCGGATACGGTAACGCCGGCTGCCGCAAACCTCGATGCGGCCGCAAGTCCGCCCGGTAACTCAGGAGCCAGAGTCACGAGTCTCATTGACCCGTCCGACGCTTTCAAGAAGCGCTCCGTTAGCGAAGGATCAGGATTCGCGATATGAGCCTTGCTCTGCGCTCCCGCTCGAATCGCGTTTAAGAACGGCCCCTCCAAGTGGGCGCCTAACAGCTCCGCTCCCGAGACGCCGGCTTTCGTTGCTTTCGCCGTTACGGCCAGTACGCTTTCAAGCACGTCCGGATCCGCCGTCGTAAGCGTCGCCAGGAAGGAAGTCGTACCGTTCTCCGCGTGAAAGCGGCTCATCCCGTCAAGGTCGTCGTACGCGCCCCGCATCGTATCGAAGCCTCCGCCCCCGTGTACATGAACGTCGATCAATCCGGGCAGTACGAGTTTCCCATTCAAATCCCTGGTTTCGGTTGCTTCGGATGAGGCGACTTTTCCGTTGGCCGACTGACCGATCTCGCGAATGACGCCGGTTCCGTCGACCAGCAGATAACCGTCCGCCAGTATGCCCCTAGGCGCCGCGATCCGCGCGTTGTACCATAAAGTAGCCACTTTTCTATGCCTCCCCTTTCTCTCAGAACCGTACGATATTGCCGATATCGGGAACGTTCGCGATTCGAATGCGCTTTAGTCGGCCGAATGCCTCGATCAACTCGGGCAAATCGAATTCGAGCAATACCCCGTACCAGTGATACCGAACGTCGTACCGATAGAAGCGCTGATCCACGATGTCCGCGAAAGATTCGGGTATATTCTCGAGAACTATCTCGTCCACGCGATCATCCAGAATGCCGGCCAACAAGGCATAGATCGCAGCGAAGCCTTTGCCCGCTAAGGATAGCTTCGTTCCGGGATTCCTCTGCGCGGCATAATCCAGAGCGCGAATCGTATCGAATACTCTCATCCCCGGCAACGGCCGGCCCAGCATGCGCGCGTCGCAGCCCAGCTTGTATTCCGTGCCGAACATCGCGTCGAACTCTCTTCCGTTCACCGCTCTGCTGCGGAAAGCCCCCGTTCCCCTCGGGTCGAAAGCGAATACCCGGCCGTCCGCCGTCAATTGAACCAGCCAATCGTTCTCCAGATGAATGCCGTCCGCGCCCTCGTCCAGCAACAGAACGGTTGTCCGGTCCGGCGCGCTTCCCTCCCGCTCGATATGGATGCCCCCGACCATCATATCCGGTTCGCTGAAGAACAGGATTCGCTCGCGGAGAAACGCTTGTTCCATGCAGCTTCCCGATCTGTCGGCCCGCTCCGATTGGATGATGCGCGGATAGATGGGTTTAGCGTTTGCCGGAGGCATCTTCAACCAAGACCCGACCTTTCCCTTCCATTGCTCAGGGTTTGCCGACGATTGCCGCATTCGACTCCGCGCCGCCGGAAGCCATCGGGCGTTATCCTCTTGCACGGAAACGGCATCGGGGAATTCCGCCAATACTTGACCGGAGGACGTGCATCGGAGAGACTCGGTCCTCTCGGGCCGGATTTCGTCCGGTGATAACCGTACCGGATCATCCGTACCGCGAAATTGCTTAACGAACCACGCGACGATGATACGCCGCAGCTCGTCATTGAACGAATGAGTGCCTTTGGCCACCCCAAGCGTCACATTCGACTCCCGATCGAATAGCCGATACGCCCTCTTTGCCATCTCATAGCTATCCAACGTGCCCTCAATGCAGAAGAAGTCCGATTCCACGGCTCCGATCAATACCGGCTTAGGGGCGAATAGCGTCACGTAATCGTCGTAATCCATCCCTTCGAGGATGGCCCCGTCCCATATTTGCTCCCCGTCCTGCGGTTGTCCCGTCTTCATGTAGGCATCTCGCGAAGTTATATAAGTGCAAGGCGCGGCGGCGGCAATTCTCTCGTCCGAGATCATGGCCATGATCGTTTGGATGCCTCCGCCCGAATTGCCCGTCGCGCCGATTCGCAAGGGATCGATTTCCCCCAGCGTGCACAAGTAATCCACGGACCGGATCAGGTCCCAAGTGAAGTAACGATTAATGTGCCTTCCCAACAGTTCGCACTGAAGGCCGAGATACGTATGCTCGGCATGCCAACGAACGAGCGTCCGGCCAGCCGTCCGGTCATAACCCTGCATTCGCTCCCCTTGGGAAATCGGGTCGACGGCCAATACGGCCATTCCGTTGCGAACGAGCTCTATGCATACCTTCTGATAGATCGGCGCCGCTTTGGCCGCTTCGATATGCCCGCAAGCGAACACGACCGCGGGGTAAGGACCGCTGCCGATAGTCGGGACGTATAGATTGGACGTCACGTAAATTCCCGGCAGGCTTTGATAGACGACTTTGCGAATTTCGTACCCGCTTCGTTCCAACACTCCGGTGCATTCCGCGTTTAACGGGGTCTTATTCTCCGGCATACCGCCGATAAGCCGATCGTAATAACGCTTCAACCGGTCTCTCCTCTCCTCGAAACTCCGCACATCTTGAAGCTTCATCTTATCCGCGCGATCGCGTTCGAAGCGCGAGCGTGCCAATCGACTTAAATACTCCGGCAGTTGAGCGCCTACATCGTAATAACCCCCGGCGAACCCGGCGATACTCATACGTCGTCCCTCCTTCTAATCGAAAGGTCCCCGCAGGCCGTAACAGCCGAGGGGACCTTCATCTTCATCGCAACCCGGCGACGTATTCGCTCATCGTGATCGTCCTGCCGGTCAGCCTGGACTCTTCCGCCGCAAAGGCGATCAAGTGGCTGCGCGCCGATACGAGCCCGCCCGACTTGCCTTGGCTTTCCCCGCTCTCGAGTTGCTTCACGAAATCCATCATCATCTTCGTGTCCGCTCCGCCATGGCCGCCTTCGACGGTTTCCGGATTCACCGCGTAACGCTCTCCGGAAAACCGGATAACCTCCAACTCGTTTCGTTTCTCGTAACCGCGGATTTCACCGGCGGTTCCCATTATCTTGAAACTGCGCGTATTGTCCGTGGAGAAGGCGGACATAGTGAACGCTACTGTAACTTCATTGTCGAATAACAAATTTACGACCTGATGGTCGACGACGTCATTGTCGCAGTGGAATACGCATCTGCCGTACGGCCCTTCCCTTAGCGCCTTGCCTCTGGCTTCCAGCGTAGGCGTCAACGAAACGATAGATTGCGGCCATTCGTCCTTCTCGTTGTAATACCATTTGATTGCCGAGAAGGGACACTCGTGCTCTACCTTGCAGCCGTCCGTACAGCGTTTCGTCGAGCCTTCCGGCGCGTTGTCCGGCTTGAAGAACGACAAGCTTCCGAATGAGGAAACGCGCAGCACTTCGCCTCCGACGATATGTTGCAAAATATCCATGTCATGACAGCTCTTCGCCAGAATCATCGGGCTCGTCTCGTCCGCCCGACGCCAGTTGCCCCGCACGAAGCTGTGCGCTTGATGCCAATATCCGACGTTCTCGGTCCATTGCACCGACATGATCCTACCGATCGTTCCGCTATCTATCAATTCTTTCAGCTTGTTAAAATAGTTAGAATAACGCATCGTGTGGCATACGGTCAGCAGGCGGCCAAGCCGCTCCGCTTTCTGCGCGATAGCCAACGATTCCAATGGGCTCGTCGCCATCGGTTTCTCGAGAATGATATCGTATCCGACATCCAACGCCTTCATCGAAGGAGCGTAGTGATCGGCATCCTGAGTGCAGATGAACAGCGCTTGGCAGAGTCGGGGCTGCTCTAGCAACTCCTCCCAACCGGAGAACGTTCTCTCCGGGGGAATCGCATGCTCCCTGGCGAAGCGTTCCCGCTTCTCCGCATTCGGTTCGGCGACCGCGACGAACTTGATTTCGTCCGGTCGTTTAAGCGCATAGGAGGCGTAGGCGAACATTCCTCTTCCGCCGGCGCCCAGCAACGCCGCTTCGATCATGCGTATACACTTCCCGTCCGTAGTTTAATTCCGTAAAGTTCGACGAAAACCATCCATCTCTTAGCCTTTGATTGATCCCAGCATGACGCCTTTGACGAAATATTTCTGCAGAAACGGATACAGCAGCAGAATGGGAAGCATCGTGACCATGATCGTCGCGAACTTAAGCGCGTCCGTCGTGACCAAATCTCCGCCAACCGTAGCCTGGGTCGCCATCTCCGCATCCAGCGTGCCTTTGATGATCAGATCCCTCAGGATCATCGTTAGCGGAAAGAGATCCGGATTTCTTAAGTACAAGATCGCGCTATAGAAGTTATTCCAGATCCCCACGGCGGAGAACAGACCAATCGCCGCATATACCGGTTTGGACAAGGGAACGACGATACGAAGGAACAATCCGATATCTTTCAACCCGTCTATTCTCCCTGCATCGAACAACTCCTCCGGCAGTTCCTCGAAAAACGTGCGAAAGACGAGCAGATTAAACGTGCCAACCGCGCCGGGCAGCATCATGGCCCATGGCGTGTTCAGAATGCCTAGCTCCTTGACGACAAGAAAACTAGGAATCATCCCTCCGCCGAACAATATCGTAAAGACGATAGCGAGCATGATCCACTTGCGGAATAACATTCTCTTCTGAGACAGCGCGAAGGCTCCCATCGAAGTAACCATTAACGCGATAGCCGTACCTAACGTCGTGTAGAAGATCGTATTCCGGTATCCGATCGTGATTCTAGGATCGTTAAATACTTGCTCGTACCAACCGAAAGTGAAATCGACCGGCCATAGGGAGACTTTCCCTTGCATTACGGCAAGCTCGTCGCTAAGCGAGACGCTGATCATATACCAGAACGGGTAGAGGGTAACGACTATAAGTCCGATCATGATCATTACGTTGACGACATCGAACACGCCGACTTTCGTTCTCATGTTTTCCCTCCTACCACAAGCTGGTTTCCCGCGTTTTGCGCGCGATATAATTCGTTAGGACGATCAGAACGAAACCGACGACGCCGTTAAATACTCCGATTGCCGTCGCGTAGCTGAAATTGCCTTGCAGCAATCCGACTCTGTACGTATAGGTGGAGAAAATGTCGGCCGTCTCGTAAAGCATCGGATTGTAGAGCAAGAACACCTTCTCGAACCCCGTCCCGAGCAACCCGCCGATATTGAGGATAAGCAAAATGATAATGATCGGAACGATGCCGGGAAGCGAGACGTGGATCATTTTCTTCCAGCGCCCGGCCCCGTCGAGTTCCGCCGCTTCGTACAGATGAGGATCGACGGACGTAAGCGCGGCCAAATAAATGATCGTTCCCCATCCTACCCCTTGCCATATGCCCGATGAAACGAAGATCGTTCGAAACATCTCCGACTTGGACAGAAAATAAATCGGCTCTTCCCCGAACAAACCGATGAGCTTGTTAATCAATCCGCCGTCCGGCGATAGGAACATGACGATCATGCTGACGATGATGACATTGGAAATAAAGTGCGGCAAATAGCTTACCGTCTGGACCACGCGCTTGAAGATGTTGCTGCGCAATTCGTTCAGGAACAACGCCAGCACGATCGGCGCCGGGAAACCCCATACGAGCGAATAAACGCCGATCAGGAACGTATTCCGCAGCAGCTTAAGGAAATCGGGATTCTCGAATAGGAAAATCCTGAAATACTTAAGTCCTACCCAGTCGCTAGCCCAAACCCCAGCGAAAGTGTTGTAATCTTTGAAGGCCACCACGATGCCGAACATCGGGCCATATTCGAAGATTAGATAGTATAAGGCGGTAGGTAAGAATAGCAACAATAAATATTTGCTATCGTTCATCCTCTTCAAAAATGGTTTTCGGTAAGTTGCGTTCATCGTCGGCAGCCTTCCTTTCCTATTGCCGCGAACGGGCAAACGCCTGCTCGTATACTTTCAACACGTCGCTCAAGCCTAGATCGTTAACGCCTTTCACGTAGGCATCCCACTCGCTCATCGAACGCTGCCCGATAATGAACTTGCTCACGTTCTCGGAGACGTATTTGCCGATCGCTTCTTGCTTAAGGGCGATCGAATCTCTTTCTTCCTTCGTGAAAATGACCGTCTTCCCGGCAGGTTTAATATGCTTGCCGGCTTCCAGATAGGAGGCCTTCGTCTCTTCGTTCATGAGCGCGATATTCGCCTCGTTGTCGAACCACGCGTTAACGCCGGCCGTGCGAAGACCGAAACTAACCGATCGAGTAGCCGCGTCTTTCACGATAGGCAAGTACTTGTTCCCGCCCTCGGCTTTCTCGAACGTAATTCCTTCTTTCCCCCAGCTGGCGATCTCTTTGCCTTTCTCGGTAAACATGGAATCGATGAACTTGAACGCCGCGTCCTTGTTTTTGGACGGGGTCGTAACCGTAAGACCTTCCTGGAACATAAATTGGCTGCCATGATAGCCTGGATGACCCGCTCCGCCCGGAGGCGTAAACTGGGCTATTTTGAAATCCGGATTCGCCGCTCTTGCCAGGTTGTTGTACGTATCGATATGGCCTATATAACCGAACACGATGAACGATTGGTCGGTCGTGATCATTTCATTGCGCTTGTTGCTGTCCAAGCTGCCGAATTCGACCGGAATGAGCTTCGCTTCGTAAGCATCGACGACAAACTGCAGCGCTTGCCTGTAATTGTCCTCGGTCGGACCGTATTGCCAAGACTTCGTCTCTTCGTTGTAATAGAACGAATTTTCCGTTCCGAAGCTGAGCGCGATCTGGTTCATAGCGCCCCAGTCCGGCAGGAAGAGAGGATAGCTATCCGGGTAAATTTCCTTCAGCTTCAACAATACTTCGAACAATTCATCGTAAGTTTTCGGTACCTCGAGGTTATTTTTCTTAAAGATATCCTCGCGATATAACCACAAGCCATCCCAGTCGCCATATGCGCCTTGCGCGGGGTTCATGAACAGCTTGCCGTCCGTCGACAACAACGCGTTGGTAATTTCCCGATGATCGGTTATCCACGCTTCAAGGTTCGGCATCTTATCCATATGATCAAGCAAATTAACCAGGGCGCCTTCGCTGCCGTACTGATGGATAATGTCCGGGCCCGACATCCACATGAGATCCGGAAGGTCTCCGGATGCGATAACGAGCGGGATGGCCTCCCACCAGTCCCCTTGATATCCGCTCACGTCCAATTGAACGTTCGCTAGCGCGCCAAGCTCCCGATAGACGAGCCAATCTTTGTTCACTGGCCACGAAGGATGGCTTTGTACCATCATGGTCAGTTTCGTCGGCGGCTGCTCGGAAGCTTCGCCAGCGCTCTCCGATGCTTTAGCCGTACTGGCAGCCGCGCTAGCCTTCGGACTGCCGGAAGTTTCCTTGTTGTTTCCCGACGAGCAAGCCGCGATCAATGCCATCGCGAGGATCAATGCAATCGTCGTCCACGATCTTCTTTTCATATTTTAGCTCCCCTTCGAATCGACTCGTCGAACTAGCTTGCTATTTCATGATAATGCACGCCTCTCATTCCCGAAATAAACCAAATCTAACTTTATCCGATCTTCGTTAACTATTTTCCCATCCGCTCGAACGTAGGTTTGAATGCTCTTACCGGGAATCAGGTAGAGATTCGTTAAGCGATGTTGACGATTGTTAAGCCCTCAAGCAGCCGTTCATTCGGTATAATATAGGAAGGAATTCGCGAGATCGCCTAAAGGGGGATAAGAGTGCCGCAGCTATGGAGACGCCTCCCGAAGTTAATAGCGGACAGATCGATTCTGACGAAGCTTATCGCAAGCTTGTTTATCCTCGTTACGCCGTTGTACGTATTCAATTACGTCATTACGAATATCGGTGCCGACAACAATCGCAAGGAAATCGAACGGGCGCTGACCAGCTCCCTGCAATCCTACAGCAATATCCTCGATGGTGAAGTTCAGAGAATCCAGCAAATGCTCAATATGAGCGCGCTTGATATTGCAATCGAGCATGTGGAGGTCATAAAGCCCGATATTTCCTATTTAGAGAAAGCGGCATTCTTAAGTAAAGTCGGCCCCTATCTCAACAGAATTCAATACTCGACGCGCTTCGTTTCGGATTCGATCGCCTATCTTCCTTTAATGAACACGACGGTGGCGAAAATCGGAGGCAACAGCTCCTTCCAAGCCGAATCTTTCGAAGCTCTGAAGACGCAAGCAAAACCGTTTATCTTATGGAACGATCGCTTATACATGAATGCTCCCTTCATTACGTCCCCCGGGGACAAAGAAGGAATGCTCATTCTTGCCGTGCAAATCTCGGAAGCGACCGTTGCGGACTATATTTCGAAAATCATGAGCTTCGACCGCGGAGGAGCGCTGTTGTTCGATATGCGGAACACGTGGGAAATTTCCGCGAATAAACAAGACTCCGCCGGCAGCGAAATCAAACGCCGCCTGCTCGCGAATGCCGTTAACGAATCTCGAGGTTACGGCCCCCGCGTCGTCACGGAGAACATTCGGGGCGAGTCCTATTTCATTGTCTACGAACCTTGGGCCGGCTCTAACGTCCTGCTTGCCGCATACGCGCCGGAGTCGGAAATCTACGATTCGTTAAGCATATACAAGAAGTATTTCTACTCCTTCTCCCTCATATCGATTCTGATCATTATCCTGTTCTCGCTCGGGCTGTACAAGCTGATTCACAAACCGTTAAGAATGTTGATCCACGCCTTCCGAAGGGTCGAAATCGGACAATTGCGATTCTCCCTAGCCCATAGGAACGAAGACGAATTCGGCTACTTATACCGTCGCTTCAATAATATGACGGAAACGCTCGATAACATGGTGAACGTCGTCTACGAACAGAAGCTGCTCAATCAACGTTCCGAGTTGAAGCGGCTTCAATCTCAGATCAATCCTCATTTTCTCTACAATAACTTTTTCGTGTTGCATCGCCTCGTTCGTTCCGGGAATGCGGATAAAGCCTCGCGGTTCACCGAATATCTCGGACGTTACTTCCAATTCGTCACGAGAGACGCCTCGGACGAAATCAAACTGGAAGACGACGTTCTTCATGCGCAGACTTACGTCGACATTCAATCGGTTTGCTTTGACCAAAGGGTATTCGTAAAGTTCGAACCCCTGCCCGAAGAGATCAAACAAGTGATGGTTCCCCGCTTAATCCTGCAGCCTCTGCTCGAAAATTGCTTCAATCACGTGTTCGAGAAGCAGTTAGCCCGAGGCGAACTATCCGTCTCCTTCCATGCGGACGGGCAGTACGTTCGCATCGACGTGGAGGACAACGGCAAGCAACTGGACGATTCGCAATTGGAGACGCTTGTCGCGAAGCTCTCCGAAGCGGACAAACAAACGGAGGAAAGTACGGGAATGATCAACGTGCATCGACGTCTTCGTCTTAAGTTCGGAGATGAATCCGGGCTTGTTCTATCTCGAAGCGTGATGGGCGGGCTGAAAATACAGATTGTCATCGTAAGAAAGGGAGGGACGCCGGATGCTGAAGCTGTTGATCGTTGACGATATGCCGATCATCGCGGACGGTTTGTACGAATTGTTCTGCGAGGAACAACGAATGCCTATGGAGGTTTACAAGGCGTATTCCGTGCCGGGGGCCTTCTCCGTTATGCGGGATCATCAGATCGATATCATCGTGACCGATATCAAGATGCCCGAAATTTCGGGATTGGAGTTATTGAAGGAAGTGAAGCAACGGCAACCGCAGTGCAAAGTGATCTTCTTAACGAGTTATCATGACTTCAACTTCGCCAGAGAGGCCATTATTCTTGGCGGATCCGACTTCATTATGAAGACGGAAGGAGATGCCCGCATTCTCGAAGCCGTATACAAAGCCGCGGGCGAAGTTCTCGAGGAACGCAACTCGCGGGTGTTGATCGCGAAAGCCCAAACTCAATTCCGCGTGGCCCTTCCTTCGTTGCAACGGGAATTTCTGCTCGAGCTTCTTCAAGGCAAACCGATCGGATCGAACGATCGATGCGAGCAATTTCGCGCGCTGGAGATCGACCTGCACCCTGCCACCCCCGTCTATCTCGTCGTCGCGCGGATCGACAGGTGGAAGCAATCGATGACCTGGTCGGATCGGGCGCTGCTCCTCTATTCCGTACGGAATATTATGAATGAATACTTATCGCCCAAGGTACGAATGGTTACGCTTAACCTGGATTCGTCGCACATCGTCGGAATTTGGCAACCAATGGACGAGCTGGACGACCGCAAAGAAACGAGCAAATCGTTCCGGTTTTTCTATGGAACGTTGGAGACGATCCAGAACACTTGCCGCGAGTTGCTTAAGCTGCGGCTTTCCGTTGTGCTCGGCGGCTCGGCTACCTCTTGGGAACACATCGGGGAAAAGCTGCACCGGTTAGAATTTCTCATGCAGAGCGGGATCGGATTGAATCAAGAGCTGCTGACTACGGACGAAGAGCTGATCAATCATCATACGAAGCAACGAACCTTGGCGATGAGCCCCGTGGAATCCAGCGTCTATCTAAAGCTGGCGCGGTATTCCGCCCTCCCGGGTCTGCTGGCGAGCGGCAAGAGTTCGGAATTCATAGAACTTTTCGAGGATCTCGTAGTCACCGTCAGAGAAGCCGGCGATCACATCGGGTTACGTTTGGAGACGTTACACTATTTATCCCATTTGTTCATCGGTTTTATGAATCGCAGACAGCTTCTATCGGACAGGACCGAGAAAATTAGTCTTGATCTCCTGCTCCGGATGAACCCGGATCTCGAATGGGAGCGCTACGCGGACTATTACCGCAACCTTGCCTTATCCCTCTTCGAGCATGCGTCAATCGACCAGAAAGATCATTCGGATCGTTTAGTCGAAGATGTCGATCAATATATCCTCGACAATCTGAATCAGGATTTATCGCTTACGAGATTAGGAGAGCACGTTCATCTGAATCCAACCTATTTGTCCAGGCTGTACAAGCAAATAACGGGCAAAGGCATCTCGGATTATATAACGGAAGCCCGCTTGGAGAAAGCGAAGCATCTGATCTCGCATAGCGATATGAAAATCCATGAAATCGCCATAGAAGTCGGTTATCAATCCGGGATCGCCTTCTCCCGTTTTTTCAAGAAACTGATGAATATCGCCCCTCAAGACTACAGGGACTTGCAACAGGGACGCTAGCGGGGAACTATTGCTGCGAGCGGTCGGAAGCCTGTTCGTATACCTTCAATACATCCTGTAGCCCAAGCGCGTTCAGCCCCGTCGCATACTTATCCCAATTGCTCATCGGCTGTTTATATCCAGCGAATTTCGGATGCTCAGGTCTTAGATCGCATCCGCTAGCAATAACCCTGCGCCGCCGTGAAGAAGATGACCCGCTTCCGCGTATTCGACGATCGCCCGTCTTAAGCCCGTATCCCGACTAGCCGTAACCGGGTCCAGATCGTCCGTCCCGAACACTCTCCGGTAAGTTTCTCGCTCGTCCGACAATACGGGAAACAGCGAGAACGTCTTCTGGAATGACGTAATGTTCGCGGGGGCGGGGACAAGGTCCGCGAGCTGAGGATCTAGAAGCCAGGACGTGCAGACGAATGCCCGGTACGGTTTCTCCGGAAATTGCTCGCGATAGAACCGAGTGGCATTATCGAAGGACTCTCTGCATTGTTCCGGCCGCATCGGACCATCCTCCGGAATGTGAACCTCCAATACGGGATCGCCGCGCCGCAGCACGACGACCCAATCGGACGCGGAAAGCCGTATCGTCTCTTCCGACGCAAAGCCGGAAGATCGAATCGGGTTGCCGACGATAAAGCGATCATCCGATTGATCGTACCGGGCCTGCCAGCCTTGTTCCGATTCGTATTTCCCGTTCGTGCCGTCTACCCGCCCGTCCCGGCGGTAATTGACGCCCGGCTCGGAGAGAATGACGACCTCTCCGCTATTCGCGTTACGCAGGACAACGACCGCATGATTAAACGCTTTATGCGCGAACTGCAACCGCCCAAGCCGAAACAGTTGCCCGGTCGCATGGTTAAGCAACCAGCTTAATTCGGCAAGTCCCCAGGTGCCGTTATGAGCATAATGATGCTTCATCCAGATCGTCAAATCTTTTAAAGTCTCGATCAGCACCTCTTCCGGAATTCGCTTCGAGCCGTAATAAGCGATTGTCCGATCCAACAAGCCGAGCACCAGGATGACGGCGAACATCCCCGCTCGGTCCCCCATTTCGGTTCGCAGGTACGCGGCATGATCCTCCAAGAACTTCGGGTATTCCGCGACGGTTGCAGCCAAAGCCCCCATATCGTTATCGGCATCCGCAACCGGGATCCTGCTTAAGCCGCTCTGCCGTAGCAGCTCGCGCAGCCCCGAATGCTCGCGAACGATCGCCGCGGCTTCATACAAGACGTCTAATGCCGGCTGAGGCAAGCGTAGAAGCCGGTTAAACTCCGCAATTTTCGATTCCGTCAGAAAGTCCATATTGTCCAAAGCGATTCACTCATTTCATTAGAATAATGCCGGTTTGATCGTCCACGTCTGCAATCTCGACATCGCAACGATATTCGGTACCTGCAACCCTTCGGGGAAGATAGGCCAATATTCCGCCCAGTCCCCCTCGTTCATGGCATGCTTCGTCGCTGCCAGCGTTCCGTTCAGCGGGAAGATCCGATCTTCCTCGGTTAAGCCTTCGCGAATAATCGCCGCAAGCGTACAAGTCATCGTAACGGGGTCCATCTTCACGTCCGCGACTTGGAAATAATCGGGCAACTGCTTAAAGCCGCAAACTTCCGGCATAGGCTCGCGGAGCGATTCGAACACGTCTCTTACCCGGACCTCCCTAGCCGGATCTCCGGGATAATCCCGTTCCGGGCCATAGACGATTTCCGGTACGGGTTCCAATCCGAGAGCGTATTGACGGAATACCCAGAACAGCTCGGAGGCGGATAAGCACATCGGACCCTCCGTCAAGTAGATCAGCTCATTCCCCGTTCTGAGCGCGAACGATTTTACCTCGTCCCCGCTCAGAACCCGGGAAACGCTGCGTTCCATCCGTACAATCTCATCCGTACTCGCGTACGACACGTTAGGCTTGGACAAGGTATAGTCGATGAACTCCCCGACCCGATCCAAGTACATCCGCATATGACCCTCCGGTCGAAAAGGCGGCTTGACCCAATCCTCCGGAGAGGGGTTTCGGCCGTTGGAGAAGTTCACCGCGTCCCAGAACTCGGCGAACACGAACTCGGTCGGATGGTAGAAGATACTGATGAAGCCAACCGCTTCGTCCTTCTGCAACTCGCACAGCCGGTCGAATTCTTGCATGGCTTCAGGCAACGCGCCGTCCTTCAAGGGCAAGCTCATTAAGCCCGTCAACGAGTCCAAGTTAAGCAGCCCGCCGTACCAGAACGGTCTGCCCTCCATCGTCACTTGATCGTGGCCGTCCAAGTACGCGGATACGCCCCAACGATTCAGGGCGGGAAACGTCTGAGGCGCCCACGCTTGACCCGGTTGACCATAACAGCGGACGGGTTGACCCGTAATCCGCGCCAGATCGCCGATACCGCCCTCCTCCCGCCGCGTGAATTCCTCCGCGCCTTCGCGGAACCCCAACGGCTCGAGATATACCGTAACTACAGGGGGGATGCTATGCCAGTCCGTATGGTATCCGATC
This sequence comes from Cohnella herbarum, assembly GCF_012849095.1. Lineage (NCBI taxonomy): Bacteria > Bacillati > Bacillota > Bacilli > Caryophanales > Paenibacillaceae > Cohnella > Cohnella herbarum. The sequence goes on along the minus strand of NZ_CP051680.1, from coordinate 6,995,024 downwards.
TCATGACGTCTTAGCTTAACGAGAATGTCTTCGCGGCCGTTCCGCTCGAGAACTCTTATTTTCTCCCCGACAAGCTTGAAAATGCCGACGATACCGCGTTGATCGAACAGGTCCATTAAGCCTAGCAACGCTTCCTCCGACTCCGGATTAATGAAGTCTTCGACGTCGAACCAGAACAACACTTTGATCTTCCCCATGCGGCAATCCCCCTCTAGACGTCATCGAATAGTTCCCATTATATCCCCTTCGCATATGCCCACCAATTAACCGTTCCATACTTCGCCATACTCTTATTGACTTTCCATTGCCCTTTTAACGAAGCGGTTGACCGGTGAACCTCGCCAGCCGCAACTCTAAATATAGCGATACCTTCTGGTTCATATCGTCCAAATCGAGCTCTCCGATTTCCTCGATGCGCTTGAGCCGATACGTCAACGTATTCGTATGTATATGAAGGATTTCCGCCGTCTTCTTCGCATTGCTATCGGTAGTTAGGAAGACGTCCAACGTTCGAATCAAATCGGAATGATGCTCCCGATCATAGGCTTTCAGTCTGCGGATTCGAGCATTCTCGTGATCATGTTCCCGCCGTTCTTCCGCCATTCTCGGCATGAATTGATAGAAACCCAGATCTTCGTAGCGATAGGTCGCATTCATTTCTTCGGGATAATGCTTCTTGATCCGCAGTACTAGCAATGCTTCCTGATATCGCTTCTCCACTTCCGCGTATTGGCCGGAAGACAGACTTACCCCGGCGTTAACGGCAGACGAGCTCAATCGATTCCATATCTGACGGATGGAAGCCTCGTCAGCCTGCCCCGATAACAAAATCAACTGTTTGCCGTTGATGATATGAAGCGCGACTTTGTCTTGAGGATTGGTGTGAATGTGATAACGGATTTGCCTATGCGTTTCTTCCGTGATCTCTGACTCGAATTCAAACACGATTACGTAATAACCGAGAGGAAGAGTAACCCCCAGCTTATCTGCCTTCGCTTGAATCATCTCGCCCGATAAGTAATGCCCCGTTAGCAGTTGCCAGAAAAACTCCTGATATTCTTTTTCCGTTTTCCTGCTCTTCATCTCAAGCTCTAATATGTTGGCTTTCACGGCTTCGGCGGCTTTCTTCAACTGCGCCATGTCGTTCGGATCAAGCCGCCTCCCCGTCTCCAGCACCCAAATGTAGCCTAATACTTCGCTTTTCCTGCGAATCGCTATCGCTATTCGGTCTCCGAAACCGATTCCGTCTATCGCCGGCACGCGAACCGGGTCATCGCTTCCGTTCAAGGCTCCCATAATGCCGTTCTGCCATAGTTCCCGTATGACCTTCTCGGGAACCCGCCGACCGATAATCGTCGCGATCCTTACCGGATCGGTTTGCGGATCGTGCGTACTGTAGGCGATCAGCCTGTGATGGGCATCTTCAATCGTGACCGGGCAACGCAACGCCTCGCTGATCGCGTCGGCAAGAGTCGTCAAACTATCGAAGCTCCGGTTAAATATCGTTCGGTCGTCGTCCATTCGGCCAAGACTCCTTCATTCGTAACGAGAGAATCTACTCAACCAATTCCTCTCAGATTTTCTCTTTTCATGTTACCATGGGGCCATCGGATTACGGAAGCGACCGATTCTCTACTTCGAGAGCCGTTTAAGCTTGAACCTTCATCCCACGCTTCACTTCTTCGATGATCGCCTTAACTCCGTCATCGATTAGCTCGGGCCGTGCCCGCGAAATGCTGATCCGAATAAACTTCTCCCTATCCAAGTAATCGGACAAGTAGAATCCTTTTCCCGATACGACGTTGACGTTTCTCTTCGCAAGCCGTTTGATCAATCGCTCCAGATTAACCGTTTGCGGTAGCTTAAACTGCATGTAAACACCGGATTCGACACCCGAAGTTTCGATCAAACCTTCCCCGTTGTAACGCTGAACCGCATCGGTTAACGCGCGAATCCGCTCGGCGTATTGACTGTATATTTTGTATTTATGCCGCTCGTACATCCCGTTCTTAATATAGACGTCGAGCGCCGCCTGGGACAGAAGGGAGGCGTCGTTGCTTCTCTTGAAACCTTGGAAAGTCTGCATCAATCCTCCGGGCAGAACGGCCGCCCCCAATCTCAACCCCGGGAAAATGATCTTCGAGAAGCTTTTCAAATAAACGACATGCGAGCTTCGATCGTAAGCGTATATCGGTTCGAATCCCCTCTCTTCGCCCAAATCCGCCATGTAATCATCTTCCACGACGTACACGTCGTATTTCCCGGCCAATCGGGCAATCGTTGTCCGCTCCTCCTTGCTTAAGGATGTGCCCAATGGATTGTGGTATCTCGACATCGTGTAGAAAAATTTAATCCCGCCGCTACGGAACCGCTCCTCCAATTCCCGCAAATCGATCCCCTTGGCCGTACGGGCGATTCCGCGAACCGGTATGCCCTCCGCCTCCAGATAACGCAAATAAATATCGTAGCTCGGCTGTTCGACCAGGATGACCGATTTTCCGTTCGGGAAGGGCATTCGCGACACGATCTCCAACGCTTGCTGCGCTCCCGAAGTGACGATGATCTGCTCCGCTTTAGCGAATACTTGATCGCCGGCCAAGTGGGAAACAAGCGTTTGGCGTAACGTTCGCAAACCTTGCGGATCGCCATAGGTAAACAACTGGTATTTGTAAGTGTCGATCGCTTTGTTCAAGCAATGCTGGAAATCCAAATAAGGAAACAAGTTCACGTCCGGCGACGCCGAAGTGAAATCGACCCCCTCGTCCTCCTCGTGGCGCGAATCTTCCGGTTTGCCGACTACATAATAACCGCTTTGCGGGATGGAATAAATCGCATGCCTCTTTTCCAATTCCGCGTAAGCGCGAATGATCGTGCTGATGCTGCAACCGTACAACTCCGCGGCGCTGCGAACGGAAGGCAGCTTCTGACCGGGAACGTATAGTCCGTTCCTGAGTTTAAGCTCCATATCCGATAAGATCGAGTCGGCCTTCTTCATCGCGTCTCCCCCTGTTCGAACTACACACATTATACCTTATCAAGTCCGCCAACTGTATCGGTACAGTTGAATCAAATCGCTATGGTTTCGACCCGCAAATTGCTTTAGTTTTAAGATAACGGATGAGACGTTCGCGAACACGCTCCCGACTGTCCAAGAGAGGTCGATGACACCATGAAAAATAAAGGCCTGAAATTAGCCTATCTGTTCTCCTTGTTAAATGCAGCCATTATTGGATTTTCGTTCTTGTTAACTAAAATAGCACTCGAATACGCCCACCCGCTTGATACGCTAACTTATCGATTTGCCGTTTCCTTCGGGATCATGTCGATCCCAGTGGCATTCGGCTGGGTCAAGCTTAAGTACCGCGGCAAGCCGCTTTATAAAGTGCTGCTGTTGGCAACGATGTATCCGCTCGGCTTTTTTACGCTGCAAGCTTTCGGACTGCAGCATGCCACCTCTGCCGAAGGGGGTATTTTGTACGCGTTCACGCCCGTCGTGACGATGATATTCGCCTCTCTTTTTTTGAAGGAAACGACGACCCTCTTGCAGAAAATGTCCATCTTCCTGTCGGTGTTCGGCGTAATTTTCATCTTCGTCATGAAGGGGAGCGGTATCGATTGGTCGAACCTAACGGGAATCATCCTATTGATCTTAACGTGCGCGGCTTTTGCCGGATACAGCGTGATGGCCCGTTCGCTTACGAAGGAGTTTAGCCCGGCGGAAATCACTTACTTGATGTTGGGTATCGGATTCGTCGTATTTCTGATCGTTTCGTTGACTAAACATGCGAGCGCCGGAACTCTTGACCGGCTTTTGTCGCCTCTTGCCAACGGCAGCTTTATTCTGTCGATCCTTTATCTGGGCGCGATCTCTTCTCTGGTTACGGCGCTGACGTCCAACTACATCTTATCCAAGATGGAAGCTTCGAAAATGAGCGTATTCTCCAATCTGTCGACCATCGTCTCGATCGCGGCGGGTGCGGTATTCCTTGGAGAAGAAGTCACGGTCTATCATCTCGTCGGATCGGCGCTCATTATTGCGGGGGTTATAGGCGCGAATCGGTTGGGGAAAACTAAAGTCGTCGTGAAACCGTCGCACAAGCATAAACGGCTATCGCCGTCCTCGGATGGCGAAGGAACGTTTATGTCGGAGGTCATTCAGAAATGAATATGCGAAAACATATAAATTCTGAATGACGAAAAAAAGTCACCCTGCCGGGTGACTCTGCCCAACGGAGGGCGCAAGACGAGATTTTATCATTTAGCGGTTATTTTGATTTTCGCTATGTGTACTTTGCTCAGGAGCCAGATTTCCTACAATCAAGCAAAAAAGTTTAATCACCCTACCGTCCACGGGGGGTCTCTCTACTTCGCGTATATTAAGTATTCCCAAGGTTCTAACTCGATCTGAAGCGTCGCTTGAATATCCACGGCCGTTTGCGAAGGGAATGATCGGTAGATTCCCGCGGATATGCCGGATACGGTCGCGGCTTTCACGGCTTCGGAGGATAAATTCATGATAACAACGACGGTGTTGCCGCCCTTCGTTCTTTCGAAAGCGAGTATAGGTTTAGCGGCTTTTGCCACTGTCTCGGTCACGTCCGCTGTCTCGGTCGCTCCCGCTTCTACGCCCGAGACCGTCTCCAACCCTTGATACACCCCGCCCGATTTCCCGTTCCAAAGCGCGGGGTTATCGTGCTTCAAGCGAATGAGCTCTTGATAGAACTTCTGCATCGACAGGTCGCTCCACGGAATCTCATCCTTGTCGAAAAATGATAGACGCTTGCTCAGTCCGGCTTCCTGTCCCGAGTAAATCAACGGCATGCCCGGCAGAACGAAGCCGAGAGCGGCCATCGTCTTTACCGCGTCCCCTAGCCTCTCATATTCCGTGCCGATCCATGAGTTCTCATCGTGATTGGAAGTAAAGTTCAGCGGATAAGTGCCGGCAGGGTATTGTTTCTCCAATCGCTCCGCATATTTCTTTATTTGCTCGGCGCCGCTTAAGCCTTTGGCGGTCTGATTCATCAGATTGTACAATGCCCAGCCGTAATTGGAATTGAACGCGCGGCTCAGCAGACGGATCTGCTGATCGTCTTCCGCCAACATATAGACCGGCTTGATCTTCTCTAGTTCCTCGCGCGCCGTTTCCCAGAAGGACGTCGGCACTCCTCCGGCATAATCGGCCCGGTATCCGTCGACATCGAATTCCATCACCCAATACTTCATGGCATCCAGCATGGCGGCCTTCATTTCCGGATTCTCGTAGTTCAGATCCGCGACGTCCGTCCAGTTGGTTCCGGGCGGCTGCACGATATTCCCCGCTTCGTCCGTCGTATACCAGTCCGGGTTCGCAGTCCAAGCGTTATCCCAACCCGTGTGGTTGGCTACCCAATCCAAGACGACTTTGAAGCCCATTTCGTGAGCTTTGCCCACCAAAGCTTTGAAGTCGTCCGCCGTACCGAACTCCGGATTCACCGCCTTATAATCGTCGACTGCGTAATAGGAGCCGAGCGTCCCGTTCCGGTTCTTGGCCGATATGGAGTGAATAGGCATAAACCACAGGATGTCTACTCCCATCTCCCGCAGACGCGGCAGATGAGCTTCGAAAGCTTTGAACGTGCCTTCCTTCGTATATTGACGGACGTTCACCTCGTACATAACCGCTTTATCCGACCATTCCGGAGCCGGAGGCCGCAGAAGTTGTTGTTTCTCCGCGGTCGCAGGTTTATCCATAGTGGCCGTTTCCCGTTCCGCACTGCAAGCGCTCAGACATAACATGCCCCCTACCAAGGGGAGCGCGAACAATCGATTGAGCCGCTTCATCGCCGATTCACCGTCCTTATTCATGACTATCCTTTTACGGAACCCAATGTAATCCCTTTGACGAAATACTTCTGAAGAAACGGATAAACGATCAATAGAGGAAGCATGGAAATGAAAATCTTGGCCGCATTTAAAGTTTGATTCGATAAGCCGGACATGTTTTTGACCGTTTCTTCGTCCATTTTGGTCGGATCGATAATAACGGCGACCTGGCGGATGTAGGATTGCAACGGATATTTTTCGGATTTATTCATTAACACAAGCGCCTGGAAAAACTCGTTCCAATGGTAAACGATCGTAAACACCAGAATGGTAGCCATTACCGGCATGGCCAAAGGCAAACAGATGGAAAATAAAATCCGCCAAGGACCGGCGCCGTCCATGAGCGCGGATTCTTCCAGCTCTTTTGGCATATTGCGAAAATAGTTCATCACGAGGATAACGTTGAATACGGGCAGTCCGCCGCCGAGCACTAATCCCCAAATACTGTTGATCAAGCCGAGAGACTTCATGGTTAAATACCAGGGGACGAGTCCGCCATTGAATAACATAGCGAAAACAAGCGTCCACATAATCACGTTTCTAGGCTTGAATTCTTTAGACGTTTTCGAGAGCGGATAGGCCATTAACAGAACCACGATAAAGGATATTCCGGCTCCATACACGACTCGTTGTACGGAAATAAAGAACGACGTGAAAAACTGGTCATCGTGGATGATCTTATTATAGGAGCCAAACGTTAAACCTTTGGGCCACAAGAACACTTGTCCTGCCGACGCCGCAGCCTTATCGCTTAAGGAAATAGACAACGTATACCACACCGGCAACAGGCATAAGAGCATGATCGCCACGAGCAGAATGAGATTTATACCGTTAAACAGTCTAGTAAAGGCGGAACGTTCGGAAATCATAAATCTTCATCCTTATCTAAAAGATTCTGTAATTCGCAAACCGGTAAGCCAAGCTGTACGAAACCGTAATCAAGCACAGTCCGACAACCGATTTTAACAGTCCCACCGCCGTAGCCAGCCCATACTGCATATCGATGAGCCCAGCCCTGTACACCCAAGTATCGATGATGTCGCCGGTCGAATACACCATCGGACTATATAAGTTGAAGATTTGATCGAAGCCCGCGTTCAGAATATTGCCCAAGCTTAAAGTCGCAAGAAGCACGGTCACCGGCATAATGCTCGGAATAGTAATTCTCGTCAGCCGTTTCCATTGGGAAGCTCCGTCAATGGCCGCTGCCTCGTACATTTCGGGATTAATGGACGTTAGAGCCGCGAAGAAGATGATCGCGTTAAAGCCGAATTCCTTCCATATATCGCTACCGACCACTAGGAACGGGAACATTTGCGCATCCGCGAAAAACAAAATCCGTTCGAAGCCCATCCCCGACAACACTTGATTCACGGGACCGGAATAAGAAAAGATGTCCAACATCATCCCCGCTACGATGACCCATGACAAGAAATGGGGAAGGTATACGGCTGTCTGGACCGTTCTGGAAAACATTCTGTTTTTGACTTCGTTCAGCATGAGAGCGAACACGAGAGGGACGATCAGATTGCCTACCATCTTCGCGAACGCGATCGCGACCGTATTTCGGAAAATGATTTTGCTGTCGTTCAACTCGAACATGTACTGAAAGTTTTCCCATCCGATCCAAGGAGACTTCAAGATTCCTATTCCGGGATTAAAATCCTTAAACGCCGTCAGTATTCCGTACATGGGGAATAGGTTGAAGAAGAACAACCAGATCAGCCCGGGCAGAAGCATCAAGCAATAATGTTTGGCAAAGCTTTTGTTGAGCATTCTTCCATTTCCCCTTATTTAGAAGATCAAGACGAGTAGCAAGTACCCGCCTTGATCCGTTAGCTTATTTCAAAGCATTAACTTCTTCCGTGATTTTGTCTCCGCCTTGGTCCTTCCATTCCTTCACGAACGTATCGAAAGAATCCAATTCCGCGGTACCCATAATGATCTTGAAGAAGGTTTCGTCTTCCAGCTTTTTCAGGTTGGTCCATCTCGTTTCCATCGTTTTCGTCTGTGCGGTGGCAATGCTTCGTACCCAATTGATATCCGCATCGACGAACGTCGAGCCGCCGTTCAGATGCGCATAGATATGAGTGAAGAACCCGGCGTCCGTCGTTTGATCGAAATATTGGATATCGTAGTCGTCCATCGGTTCTTTTTTGACTTTCAAGGCGTGGGACGCCATTTCATGGGCCCATCCGTAATTGATAATGTCGACATCGTCCAGCTTGATCTCTCCGGCTAAATATTTGCGCAGGGAATTTACGGCGTACTCCAGTTGGTCGCCCGCGCCCAGAATGAGGAACAAAGGAGTCTCGTTGGAACCGATTTGCTTGCCTTCGGTCAATTTTTTGTAATCCTCGTCCTTGCCCCATTTGTGAAGCGTCGTCATCTTGATCACCGCTTCGGGATGTTTAGCCTTCTTGCTTACGACGACGAAGGAGCTTCCGGTCGCCTGGTTGGAATTGAATTTCCCCGCTGCGTCAAGCGGCGCGGCATAAGGTCTCCAGTTGGCCTTCGGATCGTTCTTGATATTATCCGGGATGTTGTTGTAGGCAGACCACCATGGTCCGAAGAAAATACCCGATTGTCCGCTCGCAACGACTTCGCCCGTGCTTTTCCGAACTCCGAGCTCTTTGTCCAGAATGCCTTTGGCGTACCAGTCTCTCATCATGGCAAGAGCCGTCTTCGTTTCAGGCAGGATTGATCCATAAGCGGCATTACCGTCTTGATCCTTCACCCAGATGCCGGGGTAAGCGTTATTCGAGAAGAACAACGGAGAGAAGTTATACCAATGGTCCGTGGAGTTCAAGAAGGTGGAATACAAAGTACCTCCCTGTTGAGTGCCTACGATTCCGATCGTTTTTTCTCCGCCCATTTTGTTATCGATAAAAGCTTTCGCGATGGTTTCCAGATCCTGCAACGACTTCGGCGGTTGCAGGCCTAACTGGTCCAGCCAATCTTTGCGGATCCAAGTCAACGCCGCGGACGGCAGCGTCGTTTCCGGAAGGGCGTACAATTTGCCGTCGAAAGTCACGCTGTCCAGCAACCCCGGATTCGTATCGTAAACCGCCTTCAATTCCGGACTTGCATACTTCTCGTACACTTCGTTCAGATCCGCCAATTGCCCCGCTTTGACCATTTGTCTGAGCTGCGTTTCATTGACGACCATCGCATCCGGCAAATCGTTGCTGGAAATGGCCAAGCTGACCTTCTGCTGATAGTCCGTACCGGCGGCCGCTTCCCACGAATGCTTCACGACGATGTTGAATTTGTCCTTCAACCAACGGGTATATATGTTGTCCTCCGACGTGTCGCTGCCCTCGAACTTATAGTTCGGATCTATCGACCGTCCTATGGAAATTTCGGTAGGTTCCGCGAATTTCGCGAAGGGATCGATGACTTCCTCCGGTGTTGCGCTATTTTCCGAGCTGCTTTGAGCAGAACTTTCGTTGCTTGGGCTGCTACTGCTGCTTTGCGCGTTATTTCCGCTATTTCCGTTCTTCCCCGCGCATGCGGTCAAGCTAACCGCAACGAGTATCGCTGCCAGAATCAACAAAGCCGACCTTTTCATTGTGCTCCCCCTCATAAGTGCGTATCTTCGTTACCCTTTCAATATAACAGCGGCATGATCTTTGCGAGTTAGAGAGCCCTCTTGAATGAAGGTAGACGATTCATCGTAAAATAAAATAGGCATACGAAAATCGTCTATCCTATTTTCGTATGCCTATCTACCTCTTATTTTTGTCCCGCGGTATTCCTGTATTCGCTAGGCAGAAGTCCCACATGCTCGCGAAATAATCGGCTGAAGTACTTCTCGTCGTTATAACCGATCTGCTCCGCGATCCATTGAATGGTCTTCGTCGTACTCTTCAGATACTCCTTCGCTCTCTCCATTCGGATGTCCCTGACATAATCCGTGTAGGTTTGGCCCACGTACTGCTTGAAGCATTGGCTGAAATAGCTGCCGCTCATATTGACCATAAGGGCGATATCCGCGGCGGAGATCGGTTCGCTTATTCGTTGCTTGGCCAAATTCATCGCTTTCACGATGCTATATTGAATCTCCTCGGAGAACAACGGCTTCGTATTCGCTTGCCTGATCCCGTCCCTTACTTTCGTCAACCATTCTTCGAACCGATACCAGCTTGGGAAGAAATCCTCGATTAAGATTGGTTCGGGTAAAATCGGCTCATACAGCCTGTTCCACTCGTCGGATAAGGAATAGAAAATCCGGGCCATCCGAATCGGCGGCAATCGTAAAGCTTGCAACTCCCGGAGCAGCCGATCGAAGACGGAAATCTCATAAATCCAATCCGCCGATCCCCATTGTTCTTTGATCCGATCAATCGCTAAGCTGCTTTCCGTATTGTCCTGCTGCGAGATATCTTCCGCATTCCTCTCTAGGCAAGGCTGTGAAGGATGATAATCGTAGAACAGATCGATTTTCCGATAGGCTTTAATCATCTGCATAACGCTCTTGCGATCCATTTCCTTGAGCCCGCGAAATCGAACCAACGCGTAATTCGGGTTTAACGGGAAGTCAGCCGGCCCGCTATCCGCCCAATACCAAATCCCCGTTTCCGCTTCCATGGCTTGGTCGGGTAACCCTTGCTCCGCGCGGGAGGCTTCATTGTTCGGATGAAGCGAATAACATACGAACAATCCGTCGGTTGTCTCCCAATTATCATGAGCGACTCCCGCGCCTTTTAAGCCATCCTTTTGCTCCATCAGCGCGATGATTCTGCCCAATACTTCCTCGAACTGTTCTCTTTCGAGCTGAATCTTGGCGATATAATCGATCGCTCCCAATCTTAAAGCTTCCTGTACGTACTCGAAATCCTGATGCAACGTCAATACGACGATTTGAACGTCGGGATATTTGCCCCTTACGATTCTCATGAGCTCGATGCCGGACATGACCGGCATCGCCAAATCCGTCATCAAGAGATCCACTTTGTTCGATTCCATGAACTTCAGCGCATTGTCTCCGTTATTCGCTTCCCCTACGACCTCCATGCCGAATGCGTTCCAGGGCATGGAGGATACGAGTCCTTTGCGGACCAACTTGTCATCGTCTACGACGAGCACGCGGATCATGGCGTTCGTTCACCGCCTAAACTCGGCAAGCGCAAGGAAACGACCGTTCCTTTGCCGATCTCGCTTCTGATTTGCAATTTTGCCGCATCTCCGTAATTCGCTTGCAGTATCCTTTTTACATAGATCATGCCGATACCCATCCCTACCTTATGACTTTCCTTCGTATCCTCGTGCAGCAGCCTGTCTATCGTTGCTTGCGACATTCCCGCTCCGTTGTCCTGGATCGTAATCTGCAATCCGTCCTCCTGGAACTCCACGCCGACGTAGATATACCCTTCATCGCTTACCCCGTGATAGAGCGCGTTTTCCACCAAGGGCTGCAGTAGAAACCGCGGGCTCCGGAGCGCAAGGCTTTTCTCGTCCACGTCAATGTCCACGTCGAACCGGAAATCGTACCGGATCTGCTGTAATTGCAAATATTCCTTCAAAGCTTCGATCTCGTCGCCGATGGTCGAGGCTTCTCCCATTTTCCCGAGATTGTAATAGAGCAACCTGTTCAGGCTGAGTACCAGCTTGTCTATCTCCTCTTGCCCGTTCATAAGCGCCAGCCAATGGACCGTATCCAACGTATTCATGAGGAAATGGGGATTGATTTGATACAGCAGCTTCTCAACCTCCAGATCGGCTCTCCGCTTCTCCTTCTGCTCGATCTCTTCATATAGAGCCCAGATTTTACCCTTCATGCTGCGGGTCTGATAGAGCAAATAATCAAACTCCGGAATATGGGTCAGCTCCGTATGCTCCTTGGCGTTCGAGTGGATCAGCGACTTGATTTCCTTATGAAAATGATCCAGAGGGCGGTAGACCATTTTCCATAACACCCAAGCGAAGAACATGGCGACAACGAGGAAAATGAGGAAAATGCCCATGATCTGCATTAACCACTGGTTCCGCTCCCGATTCAATTCTTGCTCCGGGACGACGGAGACGAGACTCCAGCCTTGGTTGCTCACTTCCTTATTCCAGAAATACCGTCCTGAATATCCCGACCTTACATTCTCATCCAGCTCGGGGAACATTCGATTTTCGGAAAAGACTTGAGGTACTTCGCTGAAAGCGATCCGTCCCGAGTTATCCAACAGTAACAACCGGCGCGTACCTTCTTTCCGATTCTGGGGGGCGAACAACGACTGGAGCGCATTCCGGCCGGTCTCTATGTATAAATAGACGTCCTGGTCCAATAAATTCACTTTGCGCATGATGCTGAACACGAACTGATTAATCGAACCGTTATAGCTTTTGTGGGGGCCGTAATAGGTGATTTCCGGATATTCCCCCATGACTGGCAGCTTGTCCGGCGAGAAGGTTCCCCGCACGCTGAAATTCTCGAAATTGTAGGAGCGATTATCGGCATCGTAATACATCAGCAATCCTACGTTCGGGTTGGAAAAAGAAATGTTGTTCAGCTCGCTTCGAATTTCATTCATCAGACGCAGCCGCTCATAGGGCTCCTTTTCCCCGTCCAACTGTTCGAATAGCTTGTTCATTCCCCCGCCGTAGGCCAACTGTTGCGACACATGGTTCAGGTTGTTGAGCGTGTTCTCCAGTGTCATCAAGTCCTGCTTCACATTGCTCTGAAGCGCGTTTTCCACCTTATTGCCGATGATGGAATCAATGGTGAAGAAGGAGATGAACCCAAGACAAATAAAAGGAGTCAAGCTGCTGATCAGAAAGATAAGGATGATTCTATTCTTAAAGGTGACGTTCTTCAGTGGCTTCAGAACCGCGTTCGTGATGCTCGCATCCCTTCGTTTTCCGGATTGACTGGATCATAAGGATATAGTGTCTCTACACTACTATAACGGGAAAAGGCGGAATGGGAAGATGAGATTTCTATTGAATGAGGTGGATTTTTTTTAGCGGAGGATGGAAACGAAAACCCAACCGCCCGGCTCTTGGCCGGGGGTTGGGCTTTTATTTCGTTGCATATGGCAGTACGCTATCAATTTGCGTTTAATCATCCTTCTCGAAAACGGCAGATAGCTCGATAGAGAGGCAAGGAACGGAAGAAGAAACAAGCCTGTCCTCCTCCGTCCAGGTCGCAAGGAGCCGATATTCGCCTTCGACGAGCGCGAATTGATCCACGAGCCGGTAGACGGGCTCGATTAGCCAATATTCCTGGACTCCGAACCTTTCGTACGTTGCCTTCTTGATCGTTTTGTCATTGCGCGCCGTACTGTCCGACAGAATTTCCACGACCAGGTCGGGTACTCCGTATACGTATCCGTCTCGAATAATTTCCTTGTTCTCCGTGCGGATATACAGAATGTCCGGCTGTAAAATATTTTCCTCATCGAAATGGACGTCCATCGGAGCCATCAGGATGATTCCGTCTTGCGCACAAGTTGAATGAAATGCCACATGGAGCCTCCCAAGCACGTTCTGGTGAACGTATTTCGGAGAGGAAAGGAAATCGTATCTCACTCCTCCGATAATTTCATATCTCTCTTCTATGAAATAGGTTCCGTGCGTCTTCTTAATTTTAGGCGCTTTCCCGTCCTTACTGTCGTTCATGCTCCGTGCCTCCCCTTCGAAAACAAACACCCCACAAAGCAACACGAATCGTGTCCTGCTTTGCGGGGTGCCCCCCCCGGTATTTCCCTTATTATGGACGAATAAGGGTGAATATGTCAAGGGTGGAGCGGTTGGTTCACAGGGCAAACCCGTTAACTAAACGGTTTAAGGATGAGTTATCCTCGAAGGTTGGGAAAGAGCCAAATAGCGGTGCTCAGCACCCTTATTTCTCTAGAAACCTGCTCGCGGAGCCAAATAGCGGTGCTCAGCACCCTTATTTCTCCAGAATCCCGCTCGTGGAGCCAAATAACGGTGCTCAGCACCCTTATTTCTCTAGAAACCCGCTCACGGAGCCAAATAGCGGTGCTCAGCACCCTTATTTCTCTAGAAACCCGCTCGCGGAGCCAAATAGCGGTGCTCAGCACCCTTATTTCTCTAGAATCCCGCTCACGGATCCAAATAGCGGTGCTCAGCACCCTTATTTCTCCAGAATCCCGCTCGCAAGCCAAATAGCGGTGGATTTGTTTCGGTTTCATAAGCGATAACCCTTGATCGGTTCAAATAAGTTACTTCCTTCAAACAGTCGCATACTTCTTGAGGTACTTGAAGTCTTCATCCGTCTAGATCAAGTCCAATGTAGTCGACGGCTTGTTCTCGCAAGGGAACTCCCTCGCCGGTTTCCGGGTCGATATTTCAGCCACTTTCCGGGAGCTGCTTCACCCGTCTAATGTTGACGGTACAAGCCGCCGGAACACGAATATCGAGCTCCGTATGTTCGGGAGCCGTCACGACGAGCGAGGAGATTTCCCCCTTCTCGGCCTCCCAAGCGACATCGATACACCCGCTTAACGGCAGGGGCACGGTTCCCTTGGCCCAACGTAAATCTCCGTTCGACGGTTCGATAACGACCTTAGCCCACCCCGGAGCGGCTGGCCGCACGCCTAACACGTATGCGCCGAGAAAATAGCCTGGCGCGGCAGACCAGGCGTGGCAATGGCTGCGGGTCAAATCATTCTCGTTCGCGCGATTCATCGTCGTGTGCCCGTACATCTCCCAGCATGTCGTCGCATCGTTATCGAGCATAAACCCGTAGTTATCGCGGATGTCGTCGAGCATCCATTGCACGTTGCCGTTTTTCATCAGCGTTTCGTAATAGAAGAAGGACATGAACGGGCTTCCGATCGGAACGAACCCTTCCGGCGTAGCCGTCAAGTAAGCATTCAGCGTCGCATATCGCTCCCCCTCAGCAACGTCTGCCAGCAGCGCCATCACTTGCGTCTGCATGCTGAATACGGACGAGCGACGCCCTCCCGGATGAATGCAATCGAGATAGGCTTTGCGTTCGTCGCTCCAGAGATGCCGATTGATCGCCGATTTCATTCTGACGGCGAACTCCGCGCATTCCTTGCCCCGTTCGGGCGTTCCCGCGAATTCGGCAATGGCGACCGCCTCTTCCAGCGCCTTCTTCAACATGACGTTCTGGTGCGTTACGATTCCGTCGTCCGGTTGATCGATCGGCGCCCAGTCGAGCAGGTTCCATCCCTTCATATCCAGCAGGTCGTCGGAATTAAGCAGCGTCAAATACTGACGCAACGTCGATAAGATCGGAGGGAGCATTTCCGCCGCGAATGATCGGTTTCCCGTATGCTCGGCGTACTCCCGGCAAGCGACGATCCAGAAGAACGTCCAGTTCGGAATGACGCTCGTCCATGCGCTAGGCACCTGGTCTCCGTATAACGGCGTCTGAAATTCGGAACCCGGAACAAGCCGAAGGCATCGTTCCACGATGTCCGTCCCGCCGAACGTATAGTAATTGACGAGCGCTTCGTTGCGACTGTCACCCACCCAGAATGTCTGCTCGTAAGCGGGACAATCGACGAAAGTGTCTTCCATGCAAAGCTTCGTCGTATGCTTGGATAGGTCCCAAACCCGGCCCAGCCTATCGTCCGAGCACTGGAAAACACCGATTTCGGGAGCCGGATAGTTGCTTTGAACGAGCCGAACATCGCGGACGAGCACCGGTTTGTTGGCGCCACGGACCGTTACGATCAAATATCGCAACCCTCTGCGGACAGGCGACGCATAACGTTGAATCCCTTCGCGCGTCACGTAACGCAGCGTATTGTCCAACCCGAACGTATGCTGAACGTACGTATCCTTCCGATATTCGATGCCGTACCAATCGACCGTAACTCCCGCCTCGGCCTCCAGTTCGAATTCCAAGAACCCGCTCCACTCCTTGCCGAAGTCGAGCATAAATTCGGTGTCTCCATCGTCGAACAAGGGCACAACGCCAGGGTCCGTGGAAGCGACGGCGATACGTTGAAGATTGGCGGGAACGGAATACGCTTCGGATTCGCGTTTGGCGAACTGCGGCATGAACGAATCTTCCCCGTTAGCTAAGCCATGCGGAACAGACTCTAACGGATATCCCGATTCCCGCAGGTCGTCGATGCTCGATAGAGAGCTTATTCGATCGGCGAATCGGATCTTCTCGGTTTCCCAAGAAGAAAATAATTCATATTGGTCGACGTAATCAATGCATGTGTACGTAAAGGAGGGTCCGATGCGGACGAACGGAGACATCGGCTCGCCATAGCCAACCTCCGCCTCGAGAGGAGAGATCCACTCGATTTCTTGATCCGCGTCTACTCCCACCCGGTTACTATGACCGTGTTCGGGACCGTACACCGTGTATAGCAATAAATGATCGCCCGCGGGCAATTGGGCGCGAATATGAGCAAGCGGCGGCTCCCCTTCCAATTGCTCTTCGGTGTAAAGCCTCTCTCCTAACCGAACGATACCGAGACCGCCGACGTGGAGCACGACCTTGACTTCCGCTTCTTCTCGCAACCGAAGCACCGTAGCGAAAGCGCCGCAGAATCGGATCTGATTGGCATTCTCTTCGCCGGGAGTCTTCATTAAATGGTATGCGTCGATAAAAGCCGTCAACCGATAAGGGACAACTCTGTTTAATGAGATGACGCGCGTGGGCAGAACGGGCTCCTCCGTCAAATACGGAATGTCCCTCGGATGGAGCCTCACCCATGGCTCCATCCCTACCGGTCCAATGACCGTCGCCTGCTGCCAATCGGCATCCGAATAATCGGTAGACGTCCAATCTTCCGCAAGTTGTCTGCCGTCGATACGTTCCGCGAACGCAGTCTGACAGGACATGCGCGAGATTGCCGGATCTTGCCCGGCATGAACGAACGTCTTCCAGTCGGCCCCCGTCTTGGCAAGCGTGATCTCTTGGTCTCCCGAGATCGCGTCTAATTGGGCGAGCAATCCGCCCCGTCCCCTCAAATAGGCGAAGTTAGAGACGCCGAAGTGCATCGCTTGCACCGCGATCGTGTTGACTTCGCCGCGCCGCAGAAGATATCCGATTTCATGGCCGTCGTAGAAGATATCCGTAGAATAATACCGAACGGGTCCCCTCCCGACTCTCGTTCCATTAACGTAAAGCTCGTAACGGGAGTCCGCGGTAATCCATAATACGGCTTTTGCCGAAATTTCCAGATCGCGCGGACAGACGAACGAACTTCTGAACCAACGCCATTCGTTGCGCGGGCTTTGTTCGGAACCTCCCCAAATCCAATTGCCTTTCCATGGCGTGCTCTTTGCGATTATCGACATGATGATGTTCCTCCTAATGCCGGGAGTTCTAATGGGTCACGCTGAAGTTATCGAAGTGAGTATGGGCGTAATGCGACCTGATGCCTACCTTTCCGGTGATGAAAGGATTGCCGTTGTCGGTATAATCGATTTTGGGATTCGTCATATCCCCGACGTACACTTTGATGTTGTTTCCACTGACAACGACTTTCATATGATACCAAGCGTTGAGATTAAACGTTCCGGGAGCGGTGGCCAACGTCGTCCAGCCGTAATTCTGTTTGCCGAGCGTAACTTGAGTAGGCGAAATGCCGGCGAAATAGCCTTGGTAGAAATCCGTTCCGAGGCCGGGGTCGTTGCCGGCACCGCCTTGGGCCGGATTTTGTACCCGAACCATGATCCCGCTGTTCAAAGCATCGATCCCTTTAATATCGGTCTCGACGGTGTAATCGGACCATCCCGTGCTTCCAAACGTCCGTTTGCCGATATTATTGATGCTTGCTTCTCCGCTTTCGATTGCCCAGTTCCCGCCGCTCCAGTTCCAATCGCCGCTGAAGGCGGTAGCGAAGTTGTCCGTTTTACTGAAAGAAGAGTTATCCGCCGCATTGAATTGCAAAGTATAGAAATCGTATTCGCCCGTCACGGTTTCGACTTTCAGGGTATGGTTTCCGGACGGCAAATTTAATCCTTTGATCGTATGGGTTCTCCAGTTATCCCAACCGCCCGTATTCGGAAGGGTAACCACGCCTGTTATATCGGTTGAATCTATCCATACCCTCACTTGAGTTCCGGTATAGGTCGTTGCATATCTTAGCCCTAAATCGTACGTACCGTTTGCTTTAACGCTTACATTGTACTTATACCATTCCCCGGTACTATTCCAGCCGACATTATGTCCGCCCTCGGGATTGTCCCTGATATCGACGTTGTCGTTTCTAATATATTTGCCGCCCGCGTTGCCGCCCGATATATCGTGGTAACCTACGCCTTCGCCGCCCGAATTGTAATGAACCGCCTGGATCGTACCCGGGATAGGCTTGTACAAATCGAATATGCCGCTTCCGTTCACTTTGTTGCTGACGGCTATATAACCGAAATTACCTTCGGCATCGCAGGTCAAATACCCCACCTTGCCGGCTCCCAATCGGTTGCTTATTTTCGTTTCCAACAGCATCTTATCCACGAAATACTTGTAAGTCGTTCCGGACTTTTCGATGCGAATCGTATGCAACTTGGTAATGTCGAAGCCCGCCGGCAGTGGCGTATTCACTTGCGTGTCCCATGAACCGTTGACTAGCAATGTGGTCTCGAGCCGATTAGCATTACCGTTTAATATGGCAACGCCGTAGTTGCTCGCATCTACGTATCCGTATACGACCCCGATTTTGGGCTCTATCGTTCCCTTCGAAACTTCCTTAAGATTATACTCCGCGGTATAATCGCTTGCCGTCGTGAACGTATTTTCATAGTTGATATAGAATGCCGTACTGCCCTTGGCGCTCTGGTACATGAAATTGTTCGCGATCCCCCATGTTCCTCCATTCAGATTGGAGTACCCCGACCCTACCGTCGTTCTTTGGAATCTATCCTCGAAGTTCGGCAAGGAAGGATTCGGCATCGACCAATTCGTAGGCCCGTACATGGCCATCTTGTCGCCGTTCCATCCGATTGCGTCAAGATTAAGTTTACGTATCGGCAATCCCCCCGGAGAGACGCTCGTTAAATTGTGATAGACGGCATAATAGGTATCCAGATCGGGTCCGATAAAAATACTGTTGTGCCCTAATCCCACGTTGGATCCTTCGCTGTTCAGAAGAATCGGATTATTGTTGCTCGGGGTGAAAGATTGGCGAGGTCCCGTCGTATTCGAGAACGCATTTACCCGATATCCGGGACTGAGGACATGATTTCCGGTAGCGGTGAGATGGTAAGTCCCGTTTCTCTTAATGACCGTCGCGCCTTCCGTCCACTGTCCGCCCATTTGCGTGCCTCCAAGAACCGCATCGGTTCCGATCGACGTGGGACTGCTCATCGGAGCCGCGTGAATACCGTCGCCGCCCGCGCTGTAGAAAGTCCAACTGCCATTATCGTCGATGAACACGTGACCGTCGATGCTGTGACCCAAATTGCCGGTAACAACGGTAAACGGCCCCGTCGGGCTACTGCTGGTAAGAACGTAATGGCCTTGACCCCTCGGAGAAGTATACATATAGAAGGTACCGTTCCAGTAAACCACTTCAGGAGCATAACCATCGTTCGTGATCGCCTCGGTAGAGCATAATCCCGCATAAGTCCAATTGACGGCATCGGTCGAACTCCAGCATTTAAAGCCGGTGTCGCCTTGTCCCGTACTGCTATATAGATAGAACGTGCCATTGTATTTCAATACGAAAGGGTCTCCTATGCCATCGTTAGCAAATTCATTGGGGAGCGTCATATAGTTGGTATAAGCAAAAGCCCCCGAATAGGGAAATAGTAGAGCAAATAGCAAACACGCCAAGGTGACCGTCTTTTTTATTTTTCCCGACATCATTTCATTCCTCCTATTTTCTCGAGATCGTTCCTTACAACAATCAAAGCCTTTAACAACAACCCTTGTTATCTGTCACCTATCTATGCTTATTTGAAATACTTACTCGATTCTCGCACCACATTTAATTGTAAAAAGTCCATTTAGTTTCGTCCAAATTCCTCGTTTCCACCTTCTAAATGTAAAACGTACACTTAGATTGATTGATTTCATCAGCGATCGAAATATTCACCTGATCTAGTTGTAGGTTTTACACTTAGGTGTAGAGGATTGCCAGGATTGCCAGGTTTACTCTAAGTTGCTGAGCAGCTTAATTCAAAATCAGTTGCAATCTTTATGACTGATTTTGCATTCATTTATAGAGAACCTTTAATGCCGTCTATCTAGATAACAAAAATAAACCCGCGATCCCCCCAAAAAAGACCAATCCATCCTTGGGGGCGCGGGAACGGATCCTTACCCTTTTACGGCTCCCGCCGTTATCCCGGCCACGATCTTCTTGTTGAAGAAAATGAACAGCACGAGCGGAGGAAGGGTGATGAGCAGAATGTTCGTGTAAAGCAAGTTGAATTGCGAGACGAATTGACTCATGTAGTTGTAGAGCGTGAGCTGCACCGTCGCGTTCTTGGAGCCCGGGAAGAAGTAGAGCGGGTTGGTGAAATCGTTGAAAATCGCTACCGAAGAGGTCACGATGATCGTCGCGTTCACCGGCTTCAGCAACGGGAAAATAATCCGGAAAAACAACCGGGGCCCACCGCAGCCATCGACGACGGCCGCTTCGTCGATCTCCCGGGGAATCGCTCCCATGAAGCCGCGATACAGCAATACGCCGAATGGGAACGCTAAGGCAACCTCTACCAATATGAGTCCTAGCATCGTTTTGAATAGATGCAGCTTGTCCAGCACCCAGATCGTAGGGACGATAGCAGGGGGGATGATCAGCCCCGCAAGCACGAAAAAGCTAATCCAAGGCGTCGCCCTGTCTGAGCGTCTTTGCATGACGAAACCCGCCATCGCGCACACGATCAGCAGTAATGCGATAGACAAGAGAGTCAGTGTCGTACTGTTGACGAAGGCGCGTACCAGCATGTAGTCTCGCGACTGGATGACTTCCTTGACGTTGCTCCACAGATGGTTCGAAGTCGGCCACGCCATGCTGCGCAAGGATGCGCCTCTCGCATCTTTCATGGCATTCACGAATACGAAATAGAGCGGAACCCAGAAAATAACGATCGAAGCCAGAACCGCTCCGAATTCCAGGCTGAACCGGCGAAGATTGCGAATCATAGGTTCACCTCTCTTCGGTTCAGGTAGTGCGACAGCGGGAAGGCGAGCACGGACACGAATAGGAACAGGATGACGTTGCCCGCCGTGGCCAAACCATAGAATCCGGCTTGATACTGTTTATAGATGATGGAGGCAATGACGTCCGTCGCAAAGCCGGGTCCCCCTCGGGTCATCGGCCATAAAATGTCGAAGCTGCGCAAGCCGCCGATGAACGCCAGAATGATGACCGAATTCGTTGCCGATCGGCTAAGCGGAAGGATGATGTTCCAGAACTTGTGCCACGAATTGCCCCCGTCGATCTGCAAGGCCTCGTAATATTCCTCGGGAATGGACATGATGCCCGCGATGTAGATGACCGTGGCGAAACCTATGCCTTTCCAGATATCCACGAACGCGACCGATAGCAGCGCTATCCGCGTATCGCCCAACCAATCCGGACCGGATATTCCGAAGAAAGCCAGCGTCGTGTTGATCAAGCCTTCCGTCGGATGCATAAGCGTGCTGAAAGCGATACCGACGGCGATCGTGCTTACCAAGGTGGGGAAGAACACGACGGATCTGAGATAGTTTTTAGTCCTTATTTTCGAAGTGAGGAAGACGCCCAGAAGCAGCCCGAATACGACCTTAAAGGCGCAGGTAACGGCCGCGTAGACGAACGTGTTCTGGAAACCGATATTGAGCGACGACTCTTGGAAGAACGTCTTGAAGTTGTCGAATCCGATATAAGACCAATCCTGTAGCGTCCAACGGGTCATGCTGAAGAAGAAGGACATGAACGTCGGCAATATAAAAATGATCAGGTAGATGATCGCCGCAGGCAGCAGGAAGTAGTAAGTATAGGTTCTTTTCCAAACCTTGGTCATAGCGATCCCCCTTGCAAGCATTGTTTACATAAGTATGCAGAGATCGAAGTCGATGGGGGATAGGGGCTCGTTCTCACAGCCCCCAACCCTACGAGCGTCACAAGGAGCGTCAAGACGTCCTTGTGACGACTTTGCTTTTACCAGCCTGCGAGTCCCAACTGTTTCGCTTGCTTCTCTACGTCTTTGTCGTATAAGCTCGCGGCGTCCGTTGCTTTCCGTTTGCCCGTGCCGACCTCGACCGTGATCTGCTCAAGGCTCGGTCCCTTGATCGGAGAAATGTATTCCAGCGCCGGAGCCGTCTTGCCGGAATCGAAGTAAGGAAGCATGTCTTTGACGACTTGCGGGACGTCGTCCGGCATCGTAGCGCCTTTAACGACGTAAGGGCCGGTCGGTTGGGACACCGTGCCGACCACTGCCATCCCTTCGGGGGAGGCAATGAAGGCTAAGAATTGCTTGGCTTCATCGATATGCTGCGAGTTCTTGTAAATATAAGCCGCGGGCGACATCCATACCGTGATTCCGTTCTTATCCGCATTATCGCCTGGCTGGGCGAAGAATCCGATATCGTTAATGCTTTCGGGATTGTTCTGCGCGATGGTCGGGATAATGAAGGTGAGCATTGGATAATGCGCTCCCTTGCCTTCGGCCAGCATCTTAATACCCGAATCCAAGGTTGCGGCCAAGTAATCCTTGTTCATGTAGCCTACCGTCTCTTCAAGCTTCTCGAAGCTTCTTAAAGCCGCCGGCGTTGTCGCATACTTCGCTTTATTCGCCGTATAATCGGCCGCGAAGTTAGGAGCTTCGGCTTGCACGTTATAGTAATCGGCTAGCATGATCAACTGCGAGGTCCATGATTCCTTGTAGGTTCCGATAATCGCCGTAAGGCCTGAGTCCTTGATTTTCTTATTGTTTGCCATTAATTCAGCCCAAGTCTTAGGTACGGTAAGCCCGAGATCAGCGTAGATTTTCTTGTTGTAGAACCAACCGCCGCCCATTGTCGCATTAGTCGGCGCGCCATATTGTTTGCCGTTAAATGTAACCGTTTGCTTGAAGGAGTCGATGACATCGGCTTGCCAAGGTTCACTCGAGACATCTAAAATATTCTGTTCCGGATTAAGCGCTTGCATAAGCGAGCCGGCGTTGTAGAAAAAAACGTCGTTCATATCGCCGGTCGATAGACGGGTCTTCACGAAGTTGTCGCCTTCGCTGCCGGCCGGACGAGTTTCCGTCTCGATCGTTATGTTCGGGTTCTTCGCTTGGAATGCATCTACCAAAGCCTTGGCTACGCTAACCGCGTCTTGCGAATTATCGACGAGCAATGAGATCGTGACCTTTTCTTGCGGTTTGCTGGATTCGCTCTCCGCCGGCGACGCGCTAGCGGACGATGATGAGCTATCCGACGGAGATGCTTTTGCGGAGGAGGAAGCATTGTCCTTGTCGTTCGAACCGCCGCAACCTGCTAGCAAGCCTGCAATCAACAATACGCAGGATAGGACGGAGACGACTTTTTTCGATTTTCCTAAACTCGGCTTTCTCATGTACGGTTTCCCCCTGAGTGATTATCGATAGGCAAATCATGTAGAAACAGGGCCCGGGTTCCCATACCCTTATTATAAATCCCGCTCTGGGCACCGATCAGTGGGTCATTTCATTGTTCGGCGTCCGATTTTTTTAGGTCAGATCCCGAAATTGTCCGGGGGTGGTACCCGTGAATTTCTTGAATACTTCCGAGAAATGCCGATACGTATGATAGCCGACCCGCTCGCTCACTTCATTAACCTTCAAGCCTTTGCGAAGCAGCATCTTGGCTAGCTCCATCCGGTAACGGGTCAGGAATTTGATATACGTTTCGCCCGTCTCCTCCTTGAACAGCACGCTCAGGTAAGCGGCGTTCATCCCCACGTGATCGGCCACCTCCTGCAGCGACAAGTCCCGGTTCACGTGCAGCACGATATAAGAACGGGCCCGCTCGACCGCGGAGCTCTTCGGCGTATGGCCATCGTCTAGCGCTTGACCGTCCAACAACGCCTTCTCCTGTAATTCCCGCTGACTCTCCTCCCACTTTCTGCGGATTTCCATCGTCTCGCGTTGACTGGCGATTCGGCTCACCGCCTTGTGCAAGGAGCGCTCCACGCTCTCATCCGTAATCGGCTTCTCTAGATAATCAATAACGCCAAGCTGAATCGCTTGCTTCACGTATTCGAATTCATTGAAACCGCTGAATACGATACAGCAGGTATCCTCGGCTTCGCGCATAATCTCCTGAATGAGCTGAAGACCATCCATCCCCGGCATCCGGATATCGGTCAGCACGATGTCGGGCCTCTGTTGTCTGAACACCTCTAGCGCGGTAATGCCATCGCCCGCCGTCCCGACCAGTTCGACCTCTAAGCCCGTCCAATCTATAAGCGTCCGCAGTGCTTCGATTACGATGTATTCATCGTCAAATACGACGGCTTTAAGCATGGCTTACGCCTCCTCGGGATAAGGTTTGAATCTGATTTCCACCTTGGTGCCCACGCCTTCTTCGCTTGTGATTCGGAAGATGCTGGTCGCCCCGTAGTAAAGCTCTATCCGTTCCTTCACGTTGGTAAGCCCGTATCCTTGGCGGGTAACCGACATATCCTCGATGCCAACCCCATCGTCTTCGATGATGAATACGAGGTAGTCTCCCTCTTTGGTCCCCGACACTTCGATCTTCCCTTCCCCAAGCTTAGGCTCGAGCCCGTGATAGATCGCGTTCTCCACGAGAGGTTGGACGATCAGCTTCAGAATTTCGGTACTCAAGATCGATTCGTCTACGTTCGCATGATAAGCGAACCGATTGTTGTACCGAATGTTTTGAATCGTCATGTAATGCTCGATATGCTGCAGCTCCTTATAGACGGGGATCGTCTCTTTGCCCTTATTCAGGCTGAGCTTGAAACTCTCGGATAAAGAGAGCGCCATCTGGGCGGCCTCCTTATTTTTCTGTAATCGGGCCATCCAATAGATCGAGTCCAACGTGTTATATAGAAAATGGGGCTTGATTTGCGCCTGCAGCGCACGCAGCTCGGCTTCCCTCTCCTTCAATTCCGAGTGGATGAGCCTCTTGGCCAGCTCCTCGTTCTCCGAAGTGATTCGCTTGAACGTCTCGCCGATCGTACCTACCTCGTCCTCCGAAAATTTGCCGTCGAATTCCCTTGCTCCTTTATTCCAATCGACCATCATTTTCTTGATCTGAATAAGGGGTTTCGTGATCGTACCCGAGATGATAACCGACAGCAGCAACGCCACGAGCGCAATCAAAGAAGCGATCAAAGTCGTCGCGGTGCCGATCCGGTTGGACTGCTTCAGCAGTTCCTTCTTCTGGATAAGATGCAATAACGTCCATCCCGTCGTCTGATTACGATATTCACTGACCAAGTAACCTTGATCGCGCAACTGGTTCAACGTAGCGGACAAACTATCCGCCGTTTGCGGCATATCGATGACGTTCTCCTCCGGGTAGACCACTTTCAGCGCGCCTTGCGAGGAATCGACCGCCATGAACGTGCCGTTATTATTGCTTCCGCTGAATACGCTGCCGAACATGGACTTCGATAGATTAACGATCAATAGGCCGAGCGGTTTGCCTTTCGGATCCCCGGAGTCGCGGAATAGCTTGACCGTCGAGAAAATATTAGACTTGTCGCCGAGCACGTTATAGCTGAAAAACACCACTCTGCCTTTAGCGGCGACGGCTTGTTCGTACCAATCCGTTGCTTCGATGTCTTGTTTCTTCGTTGGCGTCTCATAGATGCCCGCGTCATCGGATTTTCTCAGACAATAGGTTTGATAGTAGAGGTCAAGCACGCATAGCGAGTCGACGTAACGCGAGTCGTAAGAGTCGCTGTTGATGACCCTCTGCAGCCGATTGCTGGTCGTTGCGTTCATCTCGCTTTGCTGCGCGCTCGAATTGATCTCGCTGTCCCGCAGGTCGTTGCGAATGTCATCGTTCAGAACGATCGAACGGTTCAGGTTCACGATGTTGCGGAATAGGAGGTCGGCCACTTCGCTTGACGTCTCCAAGTGGTCGATATTCGTCTGAGTATTGTTGTTCGTAAGGGTATCTTTGGCGATGTTAAAGGAAATATAACCGAGGAGGAACAGAGGGGGGACGGACAATAGGATCATTGCGGCCAAAAATCGACTTCTGACTTTGCGGAAAAAGAACGGGAATAGCCGTCTTGATGTCCATTTCATAAGTCCAACGCCCGCCTTTAATATGATAAACGGCCTGACAATGGAGGTCAGGCCGCATTCGACTTAATTATATAATATTAAACAATCCGGAATAGAAAGAATAGTTCGAATTTCATAGAATCGATGTCCGATTTTATTGGATGGATACGGTCCCCTATACTCCCGGACAAGCGCTGTTTCCTTTATTGATCCTCCTCGCCGGTAATTCGGAAGGAAAGCCCGAAGATATTCGCTTCTTCTTCCGGAAGCGTAAGGATAAGACCTCCCGCCTCGCGCCGCCATTGAATCTTCTGTTCGCATCCCAATAAGATCACCGATGCGATGCGCCCCGGGTAGAGGTGGCTGTTCTCGGCTAACGAACGTATTTCTATCCGCCCGTTTTCCGGCCTCCCCAGAACGATCACGTAAAGCGTCGTTCCCCTCGTAGTAAACCGAATGTCTTCGTAGGTAAAGGAGCTGCGCTTCGTATCGTTAAACGTTCCGCTCACGATTTTGGTCGGCCCTTCGCCAAATACCGTCCATGGCCGGGTGCCATATATAGCCTCGCCGTTGCGTCCCAGCCAATCTCCGATCGACAATAGAATGGACCGTTCTTCCTCCGGAATCGTTCCATCGGCTTTGGGTCCGACATTAAGCAGTAGAACTCCGTTCTTGCTAACCACATCCACCAGATCTCCGATGATTCTCTCAGGCGACTTGTAGACATGCCCCTCGATGTGGCACCAGGCCGTCTCGCTTACGGAAGTACAAGTCTGCCATACTCTCGGTTGAATTTGTTCTAACAGACCTCGCTCCATGTCGTAGACGGCCGTTCCTTCTTTGAACGCATTGAATTTATAGTTAATAACAACGCCCAGATCCCATTCCGCCGCGCGATTATAGTAATAAGCGGCCAGTCGGCGCAGGTACGGCTGAAATGCCGGCTGTTCGATCCACCAGTCGAAGTACACCAATTGCGGGCCGTATCGATCGATAAGATGACAGGTTCTGACTAGCCAATCGTCCAAGAAAGACTGACTTGGTTGAAACAATGGCGCAGGCGTGTCGATCCTGCCGAGACTTCTCTGCGCGGGACCGTATAAACCGACATAGTCCGAATCCTCTATATCGGAAGAAATATCCCGCCCCCCGTTGTAAAACCACCAATTTTCCGCGCGGTGCGAAGATACGCCGAAGGTCATAAAGCGTCGGCGGACAGCCTCGGACAATTCCCCGATGACGTCTCTTTTCGGTCCCATCTTGCAGGAGTTCCAGTCCGTGAAGGGACAATCGTACATCGCGAAGCCGTCATGATGTTCGGCAACGGGCACGACAAAGTTGGCTCCCGCCCGCTTGAACAAAGCGGCCCACTCTTCGGCATCGAACGACGGCGCCTGAAATTGCGGGATAAAATCTTTATATCCGAATTCGTCCAATGAACCGTAAGTTTTCAAATGATGATGATAGGCCTTGGAATCTTTCCGGTACATATTTCTCGGATACCACTCGTTCTCGAACGCAGGCACCGAATAAACGCCCCAATGAATGAAAATGCCGAACTTCCCTTCCCCGTACCAATCGGGGATCTCGTATCCCCCCAATGAATCCCAGTCATCCGAGAAGGGGCCTCTTCGAATCGTCTCCTTGATTTCTTCCTTATGCCTTTGCATGTCGCGGGCTGAAGCAGTCAATTCAAGCTCACCTTCCTCTTCGTTCGTATGCCTTACAGTCGGATTAATCCGTTACCCCTTCACGGCGCCTCCGACCAATCCTTTGATGATGTAGCGTTGTATGAATACATATAGCAGCGTGAACGGAGCGGCGATCAACACCGCGGCGGCGAACAGTTGCTGCCATTGCGTCGAATATTGCATGCGGAAAGCCATAAGTCCCGTAGGTAAGGTCCGCATATCCGGCGAAGGCAAATAGACAAGCGGGCTAAAAAAGTCATTCCACGAGTTGAGCGCGATAATAATGACGCAAGTCGATGTGACCGGTAACGTAAGCGGAAAAACGATTTTCCAGAACAATTTGATCGGCGAACAACCGTCGATGACCGCCGCTTCCTCGATTTCCAGCGGCAGGGTTTTAAAAAATTGCAAATACAAAAAGATCGGCAATGCCATTCCGCCCGAGGTTTGTACGATGGATAATCCAATGTGCGTATTCAGCAATGAAAGCTCCCGCAATAAGAGGAACGATTGGATGGTACCCGCGAATCCGGGAAGGATAAGCCCCATTAGGAAAAAAGTAAAAATCAAATCCCCTTTCCACGGTTTCCCATGTCGCAATGCATAACCCGCAAGAACACTTGCTAGCAACGTAATCGATGTCGTTAACACCAGGACGGTCATACTGTTGCGAAAATAGAGCAGCAGACGTCCTTTCTCAATCGCATCGGAGTAATTGCTCCAATGAAAGCTGTCCGGGAGCCTCAGAGGGTTCGGGCCGGCAGCAGGATCTTGCAAAGATACGGTAGCCAGTACGAACAATGGGATCAAAATGACAACCATTGCGCATAAAGCCAGCCCATACGACGATATTTTCTTAGCACGAATCATAGCCGTGGCGCTCAATATTTGACCTCCCATCTGCTCAGAAGTCGAATTTGCGTAAAAGTGACGACCAGAATGAAGACCGATAGGACCATTGCCATAGCCGTTCCATAACCCGGTTGGGAGGTCTTAAACGCGAATTGATAGATCAACGATCCGAATACTTGCGTTGAATTGGCCGGACCGCCCTGCGTCATTACCCAGATGTGTTCGAATTGTTTCAAATTTCCGATAACGGATAGAACGGTATTAACCGTAATCGCCGGCATCAATAAAGGCAGCGTAATGCGGAAAAACTTCTGCCGCGCTCCCGCGCCATCAATACTCGCCGATTCGTAGATATCCTGCGGAATGCTCTGCAAGCCTGCCATATAGATCATCATGGAGTAACCGATATACTGCCATATAATGACGAATGCAATAGAGAAGATCGCTATATCCGGACGTCCCAGCCAATCAATGGCAGCCAGGCCATCTAGGCCCAGCCGATCGAACATTTTCGGGAGAAACCCTACGAACGGGGAATACATATAGCTCCAAACATAGCCGATAACGACCGTATTCAGGATTGCCGGATAAAAAATAACGGCGCGCATCCAAGAGACGCCCTTTAGTTTCTGATCAAGAACGACGGCAAACAATATGGCCAGAACATGCTGCACGAGCAGAACGATGACCGATAGAATAAAGATATTACGCAACGCAGTCGTGAACAGAGGATCCTTGAACACATTTACGAAGTTATCCAATCCGACCCAATTGGCAGAAAACGAAAATCCGCGCCAGTCGGTAAATCCATAATAAAATCCGCTAAATATTGGTGCCGCGTAGAACAACAAGAACAAAATAAAAGCCGGTGCGAGAAACAGAAGGTACGTTCTTAAATTTATGATTTTCATTCGTTGTCCCACCTTCGAATCTGATAAGAAAGGAAAGACCCGGCTTCACCGGGTCATACCCACATTACTTATAGTCTTTCTCCTGCGCCTTCTGCATCTCGCTTAGAAGCTCGGACGGCGAACCGTTTTTCTTAAGCAAGATCTTCTGCAGAATCGGGAAATAAGTAGGCTCGATAGATGGAGTTAAACTCGGGAATATCGAAGTGATATTGGAATCGATCGTTTGAGTCAGCTCGGCGGAAATCGGATGATAGCTCGGCGATGTGCCTCCCTTGACGGTAACTGCCGCTTTCGTCTCCTCCGACCAGATCTTGGCGATTTCCGGATCAGAAATGAAGGACAAGAACAGCTTGACTTCTTCCGGATGCTTGCTCCATGAAATTCCGGTAAAAATGTTATCCGATACGAGGTTGACTACGTGCGGTTCCGAGCCTTTGTTCAACGGGATGGAGAACGCGCCGACTTCGAATTTCTGGGAATCGGCGGTGAACGAATCCAGCGACCACGTGCCCATCGGATACATGGCGGCTTTGCCTTCCTTGAATACTTGTACGACTTGGTCATTACCCAGCCCAACCGAATTTTCGAGGAAATAATCTTTGTTCGTCAGCTCGATAATCGGGTCGAAGAAGTTAGCGAATTCGGGATCCGTCCACTTTTTCTCTCCGCTCGCAAGCTTATCGAATGTTTGAGGATCTTTGTTTTGATAGTATCCGTAGTTGCTGCTGGACAGGAATTGGGTAGCCCAAGCATCCTTGCCTCCCGTAATGAAAGGAGCCGTACCGCTTTCTTTGATTTTCGCGCTGACTTCGAGGAGTTGTTCCCACGTCGTCGGCACGTTCAGATTAAGTTTCTTGAAGATATCCTTGTTATAGAAGAAAACAACGGCATAATAATTGTAGGACATGCCGTATGTCTTGCCGTCGACCGTACCCAGTTGTACGGCGGAATCCAAATAATTGCTCAACCAAGGTTCGTTGGTGAGATCCATCAAGACGTCTTGCCCGACATATTCTCTCATTTGGTTCGGGAACATCCAGACGATGTCCATGTCCGCCTTGGATACGATTCGGGTACGGATGATCTCCCTGTATTGATCCGCGATTTGATCGTGCTCGATGGTGATATAAGGATAAGCTTGTTCGAATTTTTCGATGGCTTGCTTACTGACCGGGTTCCAAGTCGATAATTTGAGAGTGACCGATTCCTTCTCGGATTGCCCGGATGCCGATGCGCTTGCCCCGGCGCTTCCTTTGACGTTGCCCGAATCTTTCGCATTATTTCCTCCGCATGCCGTAACAGCTAATGCTACTAGAGTCAGGACTAATAGCGCTTTCATTGTTTTGAATCTTGTCACTTGTATGCCATCCCCTTGTCACTCAATTATTGTCTGCATAACAAGTATATAATCGTGCGTGCCAAGCTTGGTATGACCCGAAATTGATATTATTAACACGATTTTAACCGGATTTGCGTCTCGAACGTCCTACATGCAGACGAATTGTACAATTCGTATACGATTTGTACTTTTTCATAGTCACAGTTAGACTCTTCGAAACTCGCTCGGGGTCATCCCGGTATACTCTTTGAACTGTTTGCTGAAGTAATGAGCGTTCGAATAGCCGACTTCCTCCGAAATGCTTTGAATCCTCATCGCGGTATGGCTTAACAAATATCTCGCTTGATCAAGCTTCTTGCGGGTTACGTAGTCGCTGAAATTCATGCCTAGCTCTTTGGTAAAAAGCCGGCTGAGATATCCGCTGCTGACATGAACGTGCCGCGCGCAATCCGACAACGAGATTTCTTGGCGAAAATGGAGATCGACGTATTCTTTCGCAAGGCGTATCGTTTGATGTATTCCTAAACTACGCTCCGACATTTTGGTTATGGCTTCGTTATACGCCATTCTGATGCGCTGGTGCTGCTGGTGGATGCCGCTTGAACCGCAAATGATTGACACATGAAGCAAATTCATGACCATTCGACGAATATCGCTTAACATATCCTCCATCTTGCCCGAATCTTCTATGGCTTTAGACGGCAATAACCATATGATCTCCGAATCCTCTCTGCCGATCAGGATGCTTCCCTCGGCTTTGGCGGCATATCCCTCGATTAGCGATTGGACGGAAGGAAACAACGATTTCCCAACCTTACCGGCAAGCTCCGCTGACGAATCCGACGGTTCAAGACGAATAACCGCGATCCAATAGCCCTCGCGGAACAGAGAGGCTCTTAAGATCGATTCCTCGTCATCCTCTCTTTCGGATTCTATTTCCCTATCGTTGGTTATCGTCGTCAGTAAAGATTGAAGATTCGACTTAGGATCCTGCTGCTTGTTTTCCATCCCCCGTTCAGTCTGCTCAAGCTTGTCGATCACGCGCTGCATAGAGGATACGATTTCCTGCTTGGTCATCGTCGGCTTATGCAAATAATCTACGACGCCAAGTCGCAAGGCTTCCTGCACGTAAGCAAAGTCGTTATAGCTGCTGACGAGAATGATGCGAATATCCGGGTAAAGCGTCTTCAACTTTTTGATAAGCTCGATCCCGTCCATGACCGGCATCCGGATATCCGTCATGACGATATCGACGGTCCGGTCTTCAAGCAGACTAAGCGCTTCCGCCCCATTCGAAGCCTCAAGCTCCCATTTTACGCCGTATGACTCCCAATCTATCATGTGGCGCATTCCGATTCGGACGATAGACTCATCCTCTACGACCATCATCTTCCACATGTTTGTCATCTCCTTTTTCGATTAGCGGCATAA
Organism: Cohnella herbarum; assembly: GCF_012849095.1. Taxonomy (NCBI): domain Bacteria; kingdom Bacillati; phylum Bacillota; class Bacilli; order Caryophanales; family Paenibacillaceae; genus Cohnella; species Cohnella herbarum. The sequence continues at coordinate 6,962,829 of NZ_CP051680.1, read as the reverse complement.
GAAGTTTGATCGTGACTCCCTCACCGACCTGACTGTCGACCGACAATCCGTATTGTTGGCCAAACCGAAATCTGATGCGATCCCGGACGTTTCCGATTCCGATATTCCGATTGTCCGTACCGTGTTTCTCCGCGTATATTTTTGCGACTTTCTCCGCATCCATTCCGATCCCGTCATCCGAGACGCTTAATTGCAGTTGGCTTCCATCTAAGGATACCTCCGCTGAGATGATTACATGAACCCGATCGTTAATTCCGGCAGCACCATGGAAAATCGCGTTCTCCAAGATCGGTTGCAAGATCATCGCAGGAATCAAGGCATTCCGTGTCTCGTCTTGGATGCGCCATTCGACCGAGAATTTTTCCGTATAGCGCAGCTCCATCAGTTGCAAGTAATCTTTCAAGAATACAATCTCTTCGCGAATCGTTATCAACTCCTGATCCAGCCGCATATTGGAATTCAACAACTGGCTGAACGCGCGGAGAAGATCGGCAATTTGATCCGAATCTTGGAGAATGGCAAGCATTCTAATGGAATTGATCGTATTATGAAGGAAGTGCGGATTTATTCTGGCTCTAAGAGCGTTCAGCTCGGCTTCTCTTTTTAAACGTTCCGATTGGCTAATCGAATTGACCATATCCTCCAAACGTATTACCATTCGGTTATATCGGAGAAGCAATTGGCCGAATTCGTCTTTCCGAGTGTCAGCAGGGGTCTCCGTAAGTACAAAAAGTCCTTTTTCCACCGCCTGCATCGATCGAATAAGACCTCTGATTGGCTTGGACAGTCCTCGAGCTAGCAACCAGGATAATAACGCGGTGGCCACGCAGATTAAGACGACAACAAAAATAGAATAATCCTTAATGACGGCGCTCTCCTTCAGCAGCTCTTTATGATCGATGAGCAGATAGGTTGTCCATCCCGTATAGTCGTTGTATTTTTTGACGCCGCTCCATTTTTCCCTCTCTCCATCTATTTTCGTATCGATCGTAACGGACATCGGCCTCATCCCGTCACGATTCAGACCGGCGTTCTTGGCGAGAAGTTCTTTGGAAATGGCGGAATTCGTCGTATACACCTCTCCGTAAGGTCCCGCGACTGTCACATGAACGTTCTGAAAACCGAGCGATTGGACTTTCTTTGCAATAAAATCGGGCTTAACGTCCACGGCAATGACGGCTGCGGGAGCATACTTCCGATCCACCAGCATTCTAGCGATCGTGATTGTCCTGAACGGTCGGTCATTGAATTGAGTTTCGTTGCGAAGACCGGATATCACCAAGGCTCCGTTCTTTTTGACCGCATCCTTAAACCATTGTTCTTCGGAAGGACTATTAGACTTATCAATCGATTTAATTCCGCTAACCCGATATCCATAAATGCTGCCGTTAACGCCATAGAACAGCATGGCTTCTATCATCGTATTGACGGAAGGATAAGAGGAAATCAATTCGATCAGACGTTGTTGCTTGTTCAGTTCCGCCAAATCCCATTGCTCGGTCGGCGCGCTTGGAGACGAGGCAATATCAATGAGCTCCTCCGTTGCGTAAGGCAGCGTGCTGAACCGATCCAGTCCCTCCACTTGCGTTGCAAGCGTGTTATCGAATTGGCCGATGATCACCTTGAGATCCTCAATGACTTTGCGTTCTAGGGAATCAACCGATTTCTGATACGCAAGCCAACCCAGAGATATCGTTGGAAGAATACAGAGCACGCATAATACGATAAGCAGCTTAGATTGAAACGTTCGGGTATTCCATATCCGCATTCCAGTCCCCCCTTGGGTTGCGACCTTCTACGTAAAGTCAGGGTCGAATTTTGCCGAAATTGATCTTATTGTGTTAGTTGCACAACAAGTATAAGCTTATCGTCCGAATCAGGGCAATGCGTAATAAAAGCCTTGTTAGACCAAGAATAGGAACCTTGTAGTTTTTCGAAACAGCCTTAAGTCACGAAACAAAAGACGACCTATACACCTAATATTAGGTGTATAGGTCGTCCGTCTATATCTGAACATTCCGGTCCTCGCGACTTGTTTGTTACTTCATAGATCGTTCAGGGCGCTAAACAAATCTTCCGCCAAATCGTTAACGTCCTCGAGCCCGACGGATATTCTGATCGTACGCTCCAATCTCGTTTCATGCTCGGTTCGCGATTGCTGATCCGGAGGTATTCCCAAGCCCGGGGAATAGACCAAGCTTTCGAAACCTCCCCAGCTTACGCCGATTTGGAAGAGCTGCAGTTTATTCATCATTCGCGCTACCGCGGCGGCGCCGCCATGCAATTCAAAGCTGAACAGTCCGGTAATATCGCTGAATTGCCGGGACGCGAGTTCAAACTGCTCGTGTTTCTCCAGCAAGGGTAAATTTACCCTCATCACTTGGGGATGGCTGTTTAACATCGCCGCGAGTCGTCTCGCCGACTCGGCATGCTGCTTCATCCGAATTCCGAACGTCTTCAAACCGCGAGTCAAAAGCCAAGCTTCCAGAGGAGCTAACGTGCCCCCAATCAATACCCCTTCGGCTTGGGAGATCCCGTCGATGAACTTCTTCGATGAAATGACGACCCCCGCCGTCACGTCGCTATGCCCGCACAAATATTTGGAAGCGGAATGGATGACGACGTCGATTCCCCATTCGATCGGACGCAGCGTAGCGGGCGTTGCGCAAGTATTATCCATGACCGTTATCAGCCCATGCTCTTTGGCCATTTGAACGACTGCCGGGATATCGAATACGTCCATGAAAAACGTAGATAAGCCTTCGCAATAAATCATTTTCGTATTCGGCTTAATCGCCTCGCGCACTAGATCCAATTTTCTGAAATCGACGAAGTCGGCCGTTATGCCGAATTTCCCCAAGTAATTCTGAAGCATCTGGTAAGTGCCGTTATAGATCGGATAGCCGCATACGACATGATCGCCTTGCCGCAGAACGTGGAGCAACGTGGAGGATATCGCCGCCATTCCGGATGCGAACAGCCTCGCAGCCTCTCCCTTTTCCAACGCCGCCAGCTTCTTCTCCGCGATGATCTGGGTGGGATTAGACACCCTCGAGTAATAAAACGCTTCTTCCTCCCATTGCGATTTCTGGAAATCTTCGTACGTATCGAACGCGAATAATGTATTCATGAATACGGGAGGAACTACCGCGCCGAGAAACGTTTCATCTCCGTAATGGGTTAGCATGGTTTGCATTCCTGAATCCTTGGTGTCTCTATCCAACCGCTTGCTCATCTTGTCCTCGCCATCCTCTGTCTCTTTCTCTTTTTCGAATACATGATCAACCTTTAACGGCTCCATCCGATAACCCTTCCACGACGAAACGCTGTACGATAGCGAACATAATGAGGGAAGGAACTAACGCCATAACGGCACCGGCCGTCATGACTCCCCAGTTGACGTCGTAATTTTGCACAAACATCGACAAACCTACGGGAATCGTCTTAAACTCGTCGCTGCTAATAAACATGATCGCGCAGAGCAATTCGTTCCAGGCTCCGATGAATGCGAATACGAAGGTAGCCACGATGCCCGGGAGCATAATAGGCAGTACGATTCGGATGAGCGCCCCCAACTTGCTGCAACCGTCGATCAACGCCGCTTCCTCCAAATCGACCGGAATCCGGTCGAAGAAGCTGCGCATCAAAATCAGGCAGAACGGAATATTTCCTACGATATAAATGATAATCAGACCGCCTAAATGATTCATGAGACCGACCTTGCTGAATAAGATCGCGGTCGGAATCATGACCAGCACTCCGGGGATCATTTGCGTAAGCAGCAATCCGTACACGGCCATCGTTTTCGCTTTGAACGTATAACGCGCCATCGCATAACCGCCGAGAATCGCGAAGCAGGTCGTGAACAATCCCGTTCCGATGGAAACCAAGACGCTATTCTTCAGGAAAACATCGAAGTTGGAGGAGGACCATAAAACTTTATAATTGTCGAACGTGAAGTTCTTGGGCCAGTATTGAATGTCCGTCGTTAGAATGTCCATCCGTGGTTTAACGGACGTAATGAACAGCCAGTAAAACGGCAGCAGCACCATGAGCAGGTAAAAAATCAATATACATACACGGAGAATCGTAATAAAGGCGCGTCGGTTTCGAATCATCAGAAATTACCCGCCTTCTCGAATTTAGTCGCCTTCATGAACAAGTAGCAGAAAAGGATCAGCAGCGCCATGAAGAACAAACCGATCGCGGATGCCTGTCCATAATCCAAGGTGGAATAAGCTTTCATGAACATGTAGGAAGATAAAATGCTCGAAGAATTGGCCGGACCGCCAGCCGTCATAATATAAATAAGATCAGCCGAAGCAAATACCCATATTGTCCTCAATAGTAAAGTTAGAATGATAGTTTGCTTAATGTAGCTGAACGTAATATGCCAGAATTTAGACCAGATGCCCGCTCCGTCGATATCGGCGGCTTCGTAAAGGTCCTCCGGTATGGATTGCATAGCCGCAAGCAGCATGATGGCGAAGAAAGGAATGCCGTACCAGGTCATCGTGAGAATAACGGTGTACAACGCCAGCTTCGGATCGGACAAAAAGTATATTTTATTCTCGATAATGCCTAACTTGAGCAGCAAATCGTTAACCGGACCATACTCGGCATTCAATAGCCAGCGGAAGGTCAAGCCGACGACGAAGGAAGAAATCGCCCATGGCAGAAATACGATCGCCTGATAGAAGTTTCTCCCCGGAAAAGGCCGACGAAGCGCCAATGCCAGAATGAAACCAAGGATAAATTGTCCCGCGACCGTCAGTACGACCCAAATGAAAGAGTTCTTAAGTATCAAGCCGAAATTGCTGTCCTGGAATACGGCTTTAAAGTTGTTGATTCCGTTAAAGGCAATATCGTTAGGCGCGGTCAGCTTATAGCTTTGGAAGGCATACAAGAAAGAACTCAACAAAGGATACACTAAGAAAATACACAATAATAGAAAGCTTGGAGCCAACATAAAATACGGCTCTTTCGATTTAATCCGTTTCATTCGAGGGGTCCTCCTTGCCGTTAGGAATGCGAGTAGCCGGGAAAATCCCTTTGCCCGGCTACTCGACACCTACACGGCTGTTATTTCATTTCCGGCTTCGTGACTTGCGGCACCCCTGCATCCGGGTTTTCCTTCATATACTTCTGTTGGGCTTTCGTCAGGAAGTCGCCCAAGTTCTTCAAGGTTTGTTCGGCTGTCTGATTGTTGAGTAAGTACTTCTGTACCTCTGCATCCATGAAGCCTTCGCGGAATTCGCCAAGCTCCGGGAAGTTGCCGAGATTGGCGACCAGGTAGCTGTCCGGATCGTCCAACGTATCGATAAAGCCTTGCATCGGTCCGTCTACGGCTGATCCGCCTTCGTTCTTGAAGATTGGAATCATCGTCATGGCATTCGAGTACTTCAAGTTATTTTCCGGCGTGGACAGGAACGCGATGAACTTCCAAGAAGCTTCCTTATGTTTGGAATCCTTCGAGACGCTGTAGCCCCAGTTCGCTCCGGCGCCGATATATCTCTTGCCGTCGGCACCTTTCGGCCAAGGGATAACCGTCCATGCCTCGTCCGGCAATGTCGCTTTGGCAGCGCCGATAACTTCGGTCGTTTGGTTCAGCATGCCCGTGACTCCGGAAGTAAAGCCTTGTACCATCTCTTGGTAACCCCAGTTGATGGAATCCTTCGGAGCCCAGCCTTTTTTGTAGATATCCGTAAACTTAACGAACGCTTCAAGCGCTTCCGGTCTGAACAATACGGATGTACCGTCCTTCTCGTACGTCTCTCCGCCCGTTACGGACGTAATGTAGGCGAACACTTGGTCGAACCCAGCGCGCGCTCCGCGGAAAGCCCATCCATAGCGATTCTTGGCCGGATCGGTCAACTTCTCCGAAGCCGCGAAGATTTCCTCCCATGAAGTCGGAAGCGGCAGATTCGCTTCCGCGAACCAGTCTTTGCGGACGAATAACGCGCCGGACATCAAAGCATCGGGCATATAATAGATTTCCTTGTACAATTTGCGTTGTTGCTCTTCCATCGTGATATTGCTTACGAAGCTCGTTAATTTCTCCTTATCGGACCAAGCATCATAGTCGGCAGTAAGCGGTTCCAAATAACCCGCGGGAACGAATGTATTCAGCCAAGCCGGGTACATGTTCATGACATCGGGCATCGTCTTGCTTGCCCCTTGCATCGTCAGCTTATTGAAGGCCTGATCCCAAGGAACCGTCTCCATCTTCACTTTAATATCCGGATTCGCTTCTTCGAATGCGGCTATGATTTCATTGAAGTACTTTGTCCGATCCGGGGAAGGAGTGACGTCCAGAAAGCTGATTTCTACCTTCTCGTTCTTCGAACCCGACGATTTCCCTTCGTTCGACCCGCTAGACGAACAAGCGCTAGTTACAAGCAATACTCCGGCAAGAATGCCCAGTGCCATTTTTTTCAACATACGGTAGCCCCCATTAGAAGTTTTGATTATTATCGGTTAAACCAATTACGGGTATTTCGCTCACCTCCTTAAAAGATTCAACAACTGCGATTATTTTCTAAATTTGGATAGTTGTCTGACCACTTTGGTTAAGTGGATGGAGGAGCTAACCCCCAAACTTCTTCAGGTCGTCGCGCATAATCTCGAAGTGTTTGCTCATCAGCTTCGTGGCCTTCTTCGCATCGCCGCTTCTCATTGCCTCGTAAATGAGCCTATGCAACGGCTCGGTTTCCCTGCCGAAGACATGCATGTCCAAGCTGTCGATGACGCGGTCCGCCCACAACGAATCCATATCTTTAATCGATTGGAACAGCGTAAGCATCAACCGATTTTCGGAGCCCTCGTATAACGTTAGGTGAAACATATAATCCTCTTGGCGAGGAATTTCGCCTTTGTTCCTCTTCCGATCGTATTCGTCGACGATCTCTTCCAGCTTGTCCAGGTAGAAGGATTGTCCATGGCTGACGATTTGCTCGATCGCATGCTTCTCCATCATCTCGCGCAAATCTATCATTTCTATGATTGCCTTCATTTCCATGGAAACCTTAAGCGTGAAGTTACCCATTTCCGCCAATATCGTTTTCTCGGCGCGTAAGTACATTCCGCTGCCCGGCTTGATCTCGATCACGCCAAAGCTCTCTAATTTCTTCATCGCTTCTCGGAATGAAGGGCGGCTGATTTGGAACTGCTCGCAGAAAAAACGTTCCGTAGGCAATCGATCGCCTTGGCTGTAGCCCTTCTGCTCTATAAATTTAAGCACTTCATCCGTTATGGACTCGTGCAGCTTTTGTCTCTTAAGCGACTTCAGCATGCTCATCTCTCCAGACGATAACTAGTAAGTTGTCAGACCAATTAATTGAATTGTAGATGCTAATGAAATCGCTGTCAACAAAAAAATAATTTGAGCTTTCCCAACATATATAAATGCATTTCGCCTCCGAAATTCCGATAAATTTAAGGTCTTGAAAGTTTCGAAAGTAACCTTTATCATGAGACCCATTACGTCGCAAGCTTTCCGTGACTCTCTACAAAACGAGCAAAGGAGGGATCGATCGGGCTATAAGAATTCGGATGGAAGACCCGGAAAAAAGCTGACGATACCGCGTTAGATCAAGGAATGTTACCTCCCTCAGCTTATTGTTAAAAGCAATTAATCGCAGGGCCTATATAGCTATGAACTATTACAAAATGGAAGGCGTGATGAATTTGGGCAACAAATATTTAGACGGAAGACCGGAAGCGAAGTTTACGATCCCCGCGGCAGATCAAGGAATCGTACTCAGAAGAGGCGGCGAGGAGCTTGATGGATACGGAATCAGGGAACCCCTCGTCTTCGAGAGCGAAGGCACTTATTTCATGCACTACGATGCCTCCGATGACAAGACGGGCTGGAGAAATTATTTGGCCACGAGCAAGGATCTCATTCATTGGGATAAAAAAGGAGTCATTCTTAACCTGGGCGAAGAAGGAGAAGACGATTCCAGCTGCGCCGTATATGGCGTAACTTACCTCGAAGACGGAGTCTGGCATATGTTCTATATCGGCTCGGATTATCGTCGCGAGCATCCGTACGACATCCCGGATTTCCCTTACGTCACGATGAAGGCAAAGTCCGACTCCCCTTACGGGCCGTGGATTAAACAGGATATCGTGCCTTTCAGAATGAAAGAAAACACGTATTACAGCACAACCGCAAGCTCGGGTGCGATCGTGAAGGACGGAGACGAATATTTGCAGTTTTTCAGCGCATCCGTACTGGACTCCGACAACATTACCAAGCGCACCTTAGGCATTGCGCGCACCAAGGATCTGGACGGAGAATGGACCATTGATCCCGAGCCCTTATTCCCCCTCGAGGAGCAGATCGAGAACAGCACGGTGTTCTACGAGGAAGAAACCGAAACGTGGTTTCTGTTCACCAATCACGTCGGGATAAACGAAATCAAAGAATATACCGATGCCGTGTGGGTTTATTGGACTAAGGATATTCAGAATTGGGACGTCGACAACAAAGCTCTCGTATTCGACGGCAGTATGTGCAACTGGTCTAAATCCGTCATCGGCGCGCCTAGCGTATTCCGTCAAGGGAATAAACTAGCCCTCTATTACGATGGCGTGGAAGGCTCCGGATTCGACCACTTCCACCGCGATATCGGCGTCGCTTGGCTGGATTTGCCGATTCAATTGCCTGATCGGAATAAATAAGCAAGGCACGGATCGTTGAATACAAACAGCCCGCAAAACGGAACACGAATCGTGTTCCGTTCCGCGGGCTGTTGCAGATCCTCGTTATGCTATGGATACAACTATCTTGCAAATATAATATAATCTACGCTTACCGGCTCTATTCCATCCGCTCGAAGTCGCGAGTTGATCTGTCCTCGATGATACTGACCATGGAGCGCGACATGGGTTAAAATATCTCTCATAGAACTCTCGAATTGTTTACCTGCACTATTCGCGTAAGATATGATTTTATCTAGGTCCATTTCTTCTGTATCGGCGAGAAACGTTGTGAAGTTTTCTTCATTTTGTTTAATCAGTTGTGCACAGATTGCGAGATCTCCTTCCGACCAGATGGGCAGTTGCGAACTGTCCATTCCCCTTAATCTAGTTACCCATACTCGTTCCGCGTTAAGAATATGACAAAATAGATCAATCGTCCGTTGATTGTCGGTCTCCGCATTTTGCAACGTTTCGAGAATGCGCCGATTCGCCCAAATTAGATGATCGTACATCTTCCGAATGGTTTTCAATGAGTATCACCTTCTACTCGATTATTATTCAGTACTCTAAATGAATTCTATAAGATAAGGTTCCAACCCTTTAGTCTCCTTGTAAAAACTCTTTCTATATAGACGGCAGATAACATTCTGGGAATTTTAAAATGAAAGGTTCAATACAGAAGCGACCCCAGGGCAATCGCATTAAGAATCGTTTAGTATTTTAGCTACACTACACTACTTCCATTTAAATCTAACATTTGAAATCTAACGGAAGCACCAGTCGCTATTCTGCTCAAATAGGTACTTTTCAAAATCTAACGGAAGTCAGCGCTCTTATTTAAGTGTTTTCCAGTGAAAAGATGGCTTTTGAGCATAAATAGAGGCATGTAGTTCCGTTAGAATTTTAAAACATTCGTTTTTGACTAAATAGCGGCTGTGGCAGCTGTTAGAATATCTGTCTACGCTAGCCACCGTGCTGGAATTAGTCGATTCAATAGATTTCCAATTACGAGATTGAACTAAAAATACGATCCCTAGCATCGCGCTAAGGACCGCATTGAATGGCGTTTCACACGACCTGCTCCGCTTAAAACACCTGTACTTGAACTTCGTTTCCTCCAAGCACCGAGAGGAGTCGCCCTTCGGCGTCCGCGGCGAACAGCATCGTCCGCTCGCTTTCCAATTCGAACGAATACCCTTTGCCCGTCTTGGAATCTCTGATTGCGATCGAAGCGTCATAACCGTATTCGGACACGAACATGTACACCGCCCCCTCGCCGAAAGCGACTTTGGAGCCGAACACTCCAGGAAGGTCTCCGCCTCGGATCCACTCCATAGAAGATCGATAACCAGCAACCGATAAGGCATGCCGATACACCGCGGCGATCGCTTCCGACCTTTCGTTCAATTCGATCGGCAATGGACACCGGATGAACGTTCCTTTTCCAATGTCCGTCTTTCGCACCGCGGCATGTTCCGTTTTACGACCGCGCGCCTCCGCTCCGGCCCCACTGCCGGCTCCTGGCAATTCCTTATTTACCTCGGAAATGCGGTTAGCTCCGAAAGAAACCGGCAATACGAGACTCTCGACCTCTATAGCTTCTTCCCGCATGACGTTGCCGAGCTCGTATTCCCCTAGCTCCTCCTCGTAACGGGACTCCGGCCGCCAATATTCGTCCAGCCCGATCGGACCGGTGAATAGTACGGTCCCTCCGTTCTCCTTCACATGCAGAACGATCTTATCCAGCGCTTGCCTGCTGAAATTGTGCGGGCTAGGCACGATGATTAGCTTGGGTTTCGCTTGCTCCAGAGACTCCAAATGATATTCCCCGATCGCGCGGAACGGAACTTTCATCTCGTAGGCTAGAACCCTCGTCAGCTTCGTCGTCGCGTCGAAGGCCAGCTTTCGGTTCGAGAAATCGTTCGAATAAGGGAATACGACGACGACGTCTTCAAGCTCCCTGTCCTTAAACAAATGTCCGATCTCCCCCATAAAGAGGCCGTAACGATAAGATACGTCCGCTTCGGGCTTCTCCGTGCCGTCCGCGCGCAAAGCGCCGATATTGGATTCGTTGACGTTGTTCATGTAATAATTCGTGTTCCATATCCACTGTACCGCCCCGGCTCCGCCCGCCGCGAAAGCATAAGCGTATTTTCTCTCCAGAATGTTGCGGATCTCAAGCTCCGACCTTTTCGCGCGCCCGTTCGGCGTTTCGACGTACATGATGCCCGTCTCTTGAACCAGATTCGGCTTGTTCGCCGTTTTGGAGAACAGGCTATCCCACAGCAGATGATCCATCAGCCACCACGAATGCACCGTCGTATAGTCGACCGCTTCCGCATAGAAGAACGGCGACGGTCTCTGGGAGCCCAGCCCTTCGTCCTGGCCGACAGTCACCATCTGCGATCCGTTATGCGACCGGATCGTGGCGATTAACTCCTTGGCCCAACGGTTGTGCATCTCCATCGTGAACAAGCTATAATCCAACCAAATCCCGTTCCTCTTCGGCGATCCGTTATCCATAATATCGAAGCTGATCTCTTCGGGCTGCGGCAACGATACTGCCGAGAAACCGGGAAGTTCGTCGGGGGTCATATCCCAGCGCTTTTGCAATTCCTGAATAGTACCATGGCGGGCTTGCAGCCATTCCGCGAAAGCCGCTTGTTCGTAAGCGTCCCCAACCGTACGAGGCCCGGAAAACAAGCGCTTCGGATCGAACATCGTCGGTTCGTTGATCAGATCCCAGTGCACGTTAGTCGAACCGGTATGACGGGAAACGATCGCGGAGATCAACCGCTTCTGGGCGGCAACGCTGCGCGGATCGAGATACGGGTTTACACCCTCCCACATTTCCGGAGTGAAGGAGAAGAACGTGAATACGACCTCCAAACCGTGTTTCTTGGCCGTCATAATAAACGCGTCGACTGATCGAAGTACTTCCTCGTAAGGATGGCCGTCTACGAACATAACCTGGCGCCAAGCCGTCCATATTCCGGTACGAATAAGATTGATGCCGGCCCGTCTCATATGCGCCATATCCGCATCCCAGAGTCCGGCGTTCGGCAGGAACAGAAACTTGCGCGCAACGTCGGAAGTCATGTACGTCATCCCGACGATCGGCATCGGTTTGCCCGCTTTGACGAAGTAATCGCGATTAACCGTCAATCTCTCACCTTCGCTCAACAGTCGGTTGTCGCGTCCCCAAAACCCTTGCTTCAGCACGCGCCTCTCGCCGTGATCGGACTTGGCTTCGCACACGACGCGATAGAAACCCGGAGCGACCGAAACGGGAACGGGTAGCCTCTCGATCCTAAGCTCCCGGGAAGATTGCAAGCTTACTTTGTCTGCCCAAAGCGCCTCGTCGCTTCCCTCTTCGTACAGGGCAATAGAAAGATGCCAATCTTTCGCGGCACGATCAAGCTTAACAGGCCCCAACTCTTGCATATGCAAGCTCAAGACAGGCTGCTCTCCAGGCTCGTAACAGGCATAATTCGGCTTTAACCACATTTCGGTAACGCCTTCCGCGCAATACGCTCCCCATTCGCGAAGCGCCGACATTCCGCCTTCGTCCCAGAAAGCCGGTCCGATTCGCTGATTGACGAACAACCACCGCCCGCCCGCGAATTCCCCTTTCGTATTCTCGATCAACGTAATCGGAGCGGACAGTTTCCTCCCTTCTCCCGAAACGCCGTACAACAAAGGATAGATGTGGGCATCCATCGGACCGCTCGACCCCAACTCGCCGGGACGGTCTTCCGTCCGGGTTATATGGAGCGTGAACGAGCAGATCGGCTCGATCGCGAGCAACAACTCACAACCCGCAGCCAACGGTATATCCGGATTAGCCTCCAACGATTCGATCCGATCCGCGTCCGTATTCAGAACCTCGTGAATGCGAAGCTGCCGATGGTAAGCCGTTTGAGCCCCCTCCGCCACCCATTCTCCTTGGTGACGATAGACGGGGATTCGAAACGGAGCCCCCCCGATATGAACGAGCCCTTTGCCCTGTTTGAGAAATCGAACGAGGGAATCCCATGCCGGTTTAGGAAAATAAGGCCCGTGAAGCTGAATCAATACATCCGCCGCTAGGAGAGCATCCGCCAAACCGTCGGCGTCGATTACGTTGTATTTGCTCTGTAGCTCGTTTATTGCCTCGTTGCTCGGACGTTGTCCGTCGTAAGGGAAAGCCGGATCATAAAATACGATGGTGTTCCTCATCGAAGTGATTCATCCTTTTCATAGTTGCTATTCATCGATACTTTCATATTTCAGCGAAACCTTGCCGATTTGCGCAGCCCCGGGATTATCCGAAAATCGGATTTTTAAATACTTGGTCCCCTTCGGAAAATAGCCGCCGGTATAGATCGTTTTATTGTCCGCGCTCTCAGCGGCTTTTCTGTCCGGAGTGTAGATCTCATAAATGTCGTCGTCCGCCGAAACGTAAAATTGCAGATCGACGGAAGGATCGTTTACCGTCAGCCAAACTTCGACCTTAAAGCCTGACAATACGCCCTTTCCAGAGGCAAAAGGAGCTTTGTAGATCACGTACTCGCTCTTACCGGATTCGTTCGTGAGCCTCTTCTCGTCTCCGCCGAACGCAGAGGAAGGACGTGGATCATAGATCATGCGACTACTCAGTCGGTACGTTCGGGTCAGATCCTTCAGCTCGTCCTCGATCGTACCGGATTCCTTGGATTGTCCCCAGATGGTCTTGATCGTTTCCTCGTCGCCGAATGACGACGGGTACGCCTCGCTCGGTTGGATGGCGTTGTAGTAATCGTTGGAGCCGACGGGCGCGTTGCCAAGCGTATTGTAGGCTGCCATTTGAAGATGGCCGTTCGGATCGTTCGTCTGAATCCAGTCGTGGGCATAAGTCAGCCAAGAACGGCGATAGTCGTCGCTCTGATGGGCGAACCAGGCGATCTCGTCATACCCCCAAGGCCAGAAGGGCTCGCTCTTGCCCGGATTGCCGTTGTTTCCTCCGTAATTATCCAATTCGATCAAATAAGGCGTATGGGAGGAAACCCAGCCTTGGGGATTCAGGCCTCCGATCGTTTTACGATAAAAGGAATCAAGAAAATCGAGCTCCAATTTCGTTTCCCCGGGAAACCGGGGGAGAGGTTTGTTGCGTGCCGGATAACCGACAAAATCGAAAGTCAGCTTCCTGTCCGACGTATTCGAAGAAGTCGAGCCCTCGTCGTCGTACGCTTCGTTCAAATGTGCGTCGAGCAGAACGTTATGGCGCCGGCCGTGCTCCGCGGCATAGGCTCGAATTCGCTTCAGCAGCCGATTCCATTCGACATAGCCGGTGTCTTTTTCCCCCATCAGCCTCACTTGTCCCATATGAATCGATTCATAGCCGAGATCGACGAATCTCTTGGCCCGGTAGAAGAAAAAGAGTTGCGTCTCCTGCTGAGTAATGTCCGGAACCGATTTTCCCGCTCCCCAGTTATCCAGATATCTTCCGTCGGGATACAGCATCGCCTCGTAACTGAAGTTCCGGGCTTCCGGCTGCAGCCCGAACTCTTCGAACACCCAGGCCGGAATCTGGATATGATTTACCGATTGAGCCGTCGTCTCGAAGATGGCCGCCTGCAGGATGATTTCCGGATCCTGATCATGGACGGCTTGGGCCATCTGCCCGGCTCCGGTGAACATCGACTCGTCGGCTTCAAAATCCGTCCAGATTATCGCGGCCCGTCCGATATGCTTGGCTCCCGTATTCGCGATAAAGCGCAGCCACTCCCGTTTCTTGTCCGGATCCTCGTTAAAGAAGGCCAAGTTCAGAATCTTCACGGAACGGGACAAGTAACGATTCAGCGTTTCTTGCGACATATGGCCGTCGAATGCATATCCGGAAACTTCTTGCTTGCCGTTGCCTTTGAACTTATCCGCGGCCATCGCCACAATCCCGGCTAGCAAGCCGACCACCACGATGACCATGATCCGTTTACGCACGGTTTACCTCCTCAAGCGCGATCGAGCCGTCATCCCCGTAAACGATTTTGTAGCCTCCGAGAAGGGATTCGATCGCTTTATTGGCAAGGAAAACGTCGTCCCCGTTAGCGTCCTCCACCACTTTCGCGATATAGAAATAGCAGTCGCCCGGCAGCGAGATATGCGACCATGGACGGACTTCGTAAGGCCCGTCGAAGAGTTCGGAAGCGTAAATCCAGTTCTCGATTTTCCCGTCCCCGGTTACTCCCCCGAAGTACATATACCATAAGCCGTCGCGATACCAGATTTGGGACGTTTCCATTCTCTCGAACTGTCGCGGATAAGCGACAATCTTGTGCGCCTCCCAATCCGTCAGATTCCGGGATCGCAGCATGAGCTGGCAGCCCCGACTGCCTTGAGGCGCATCGGCCTCCTGCGCGTTAATGACCATATGGTAAAAACCGTCTATCGGCTCGGGATAAACATACGGGTCGGCAAGCGGGGACGCCTGGACGTCTTTTCCTTTCCACTTCGCGATATAGAGAGCAGGTCTCGAGAACACCGGAGCTTCGCCGACTTTGGTCCAATTCGTCAAGTCGTCGCTGCGGGCAAGACCAATCCCGCCTCCGTCCCGATTCGAGTTCCCGGTGAACAACATATACCAAGCCCCATCCTTGAAAACGACGCTACCCGTCGCGATTCCCATGTCGTTCCAAGTTCCAGGCAGCGGCCGAAGCGCAGTCGGTCTTTCTTCCCAATGCAGCAAATCCTTCGATACCGCATGCCCTACCGACTGACGGTAATGAATGAACTCCGGGTCGCCCTCTCTTGGATACTGCAAATAAAAAGCATGATACTCGTCTCCACGCCGGGCATACCAGAAATCCCAAACGAACTTGTCTTCCAATCTAAAGCAATCGATACTCATCCGAGCGCTCCTCTCTCCTAATTCTTGGTTAGTTCGATAGAATCGAAATATAACGTGCCCGATCCCGGACTTCCGGCGCCGACTCCCGCATAAAGCGAGAGTTGCGAGACGGACGACAAGTTCATCGGACCGGTTCCGTTATGCCAAGACGGACGCGCGAAAGCACTGAACGGAATTTCGATCACCCTTGCCGTCGGATCGGACAAGTCCAACACTTTGTCCCAATAGTCACCGCTGGCCGTTTGGATTTGAATCGTCAAATTGCGATTGGAGCCGTCGGGTTCGAACCAGAAACGAAGGGCATCGTAGTCTGACCAATCGGCGTTTCCGAGAGAGAGCGCAATGCCCCCGTAAGTGACGACTCCGACGTTGTACTCGTATTTCATTCCGAAATCGCCTTCGTTCTTGTTCGTCGAATCCAACGAGATCGTTACCGGATCCGTGTTGGGATTAACCTCGTAAGCAGCGTTAAGGACTAGATCGGATCCCCCATAGCTTTCGAAATCGTCTATTTTTCCCGCGGCATTCACGCTCGAATCGGCATAGAACGTCGAGACTTTTCCAATCTGCGAATTCGACGCGGAAGAAGAAGCGTTGTTGAACTCGACTTTCACGTATCTTGTGCCGACCGGCAGCCTGCTGCCCATGTAGGTGATCTTCTTCATATTTCCGTTGACCGTTTTTTTCTTAGGCGTATAGAGCGTATAGTTGACGTCGTCCGAAGAGAGATAGAATTTAAAGTCGGCAACGGGCGCCGCGGATGAAAACCAGGTTTCGACCGCGAAGCCGGTCAGTCTCGTACGATCAGTCGCATAAGGAGCTTTGTAAATGACGTATTCGCTCGTATTCGACGTTCTCGTCAGCCTTGTGCCGTCTCCGCCATAGGATCCGGGATTGCTTCCGTCTTTGGTCAATTGCGAACTGAACCTATAAATTTTCGTCAAATCGCGCAAATCGTCCTCGACCGCTCCGCTCTGAGGCGCGTCGCCCCATATCGCTTTGATCGCCTCTTCGTCCCCGAGCGTATTCGGGAAAACCGCGCTCGCCGTGATCGCATTGTAATTATTGCTTCCATTAACCGGCGAATTGCCCAACGTCCGGTATGCAGGCAGTTGCAAATGACCATAAGAATCGTTCGTTCTAAACCAGTCGTAAGCGTATTTCAACCACGAGTGCCGATAGTCGTCGTTCTGGTGGGCGAACCAGGCGATTTCGTCGTATCCCCACGGCCAATACGGCGAATCGATTCCCGGGGAACCGTTGCTTCCTCCGTAATTGTCCAACTCGATGAGATACGGAGAACGAGGGGTAACCCACCCTTGCGGATTTAATCCTCCGATCGTTTTCTGGTACAGACCGTCCAAGTAGTTGACTTCGAGCTTCGTTTCCTGCGGGAAATTCGGAATCCCCTTCAACCGGGCCGGAAACCCTACGAAGTCGAAAGCCAGTTTCTTAACAGCCGGGGCGGACTGCTCCAAAGGGTCATGAAGCGCGGCGCCGGCGGCATTGATCTTCACGTCCAACAACTGAACAGTCCAAATGTACGGCATCGTCTTCCAGCTGATTTTCACGTAATTCGTCCCTGCGGGAAGAGGACTGCCGTTCGTTGTTTTGTAGTTCGGCCATGTATTTTCCGTACGCTGGATTTCTTGAATCGTCTTGCCGACCGGCGTCCAGATTCGACCGTCCGGGGACGCGTACAGATCGAAACCGTCGGGCTGATCGCCTGCTCCCGCCCAATTCGCGGAGAGGATCTCGAAGCCGGTCGCGTTCTCCAGCTTGTACACGATATAGTGCCCGTCGGCCGATTGGGCGCCGTCGGCGCGGTTCAATCTCGATGCGTCTCCGTTATAATAATTGCCCGTATCGCCAGGCGTTTCATATCTGAACTGCCCCTTGGCCGTGTACCATAACGGATTGGCGTTGTCGTATACTTCGTTCACGTGGGCGTCCAATAGAACGTTATGCCTCCTGGCATGAACTTCTCCGTACGCGCGAACGCGATTAAGCAGGCGGTTCCAGTTCAAATAAAACGGATCCGCTTCACCCATCAGCTTAACCTGACCGTAATGAATCGACTCGTAGCCGAGATCGATGAATCTCTTCGCCCGGTAGAAGAAGAACATCTGCGTTTCGAGGCTCGTAATATCGGGAACGGACTGTCCCGCTCCCCAGAAATCGGAATATCTCCCGTCCTGATAGAGCATCGACGCGTAACTGAAATTACGGGTCGTCGGCTGTAGCCCGAATTCCTCGAACACCCAAGCCGGAATCGGGATTTGATTCACCGCTTGCGCCGTCGTCTCGAAGATGGCCGCCTGCAGGATCACTTCCGGATCCTGGGCGTGTACGGCTGCAGCCATTCGGCCCGCGTGATAGAACATCGTCTCGTCGTCCTGGAAATTCGTCCAGATCATCGCGGCCCGCCCGATCAGCTTGGTGCCGGTATTCTGAACGAACCGCAGCCATTCCTGCTTCTTGCCCGCATCGGTATCGAACCAGAACATATCCATGATCTGCGCGGATCGGGACAAGTAACGGTTCAGCGTATCCTGCGGCATTTTCCCGTCGAAAGCGTAAGGCGACGGGGTCGTTGCCGCCGCTTCTCCTCCGGTCGGCCATATTCCCGCCAATAAACTCAAGCCGACGGCTAAACCAATCGTTTTTTTGGGCATTCGATCATCCTCCGATTTTTATTTTAAGTTGGCGATATTGACTCCCTTATTCAAATACTTCTGAGCGAAAATAAAAAATATCAGCGTCGGAATCAAGGCGATGACGATCGCGACTAGAATCAACGTGTAAGCATTGCTGGTCGGCGAAGTAAAGTACAGCAGCCCTACCGCAAGCGGGTATGAGCTTCTATCGCTCAAGTAAATAAGCGGTCCGAAGACGTCTTTCCAAGAACCGAGGAAGACGAACAGCGCCGAGACGATGAGAACCGGCTTCGCCTGCGGCATAATCACGTTCCACCAGATCCGCAAATACCCGCATCCGTCGATCTTGGCCGCCTCGTCGATCTCCCGCGGAAGCGTGATATAGAACTGCCGGATCAGAAAGATCAAATACGCGGAGCCGAACAGTTGCGGCACGAGCAGCGGTTTGTAGCTGCCGAGCCAGCCGATTGATTTGAAGTAAATGAACAACGGAAGCATCGTTACTTGACTCGGGAGCATCATCGTCGCGATGACGAGAATGAACATGCCGTTGCGGAAAGGAAACTTGAACCGCGCGAAACCGTATGCGATCAACGACGAGCTGAGTACGGTTAGAATGACCGAGCTAATCGCCAAGAACGTGCTGTTCCACATGTAGATATAGAACTTCAACTCTACGAACACATAGTAATAGTTGCTCCACAGGGCAGGAGACGGAATCCATTCGATCGGAATCTTGAAGTATTGCGCATTGGTCTTCAAAGACGAAGTAACCAGGTATACGAACGGGACTAGAATGACGAACGACAATAAAGCGAGGAACGAATTAATGAATAATTTGCTCGCGAGAAGACTCGATTTATGTCTCATTTACTTTCCTCCTCGCCGAACAGCTGAAACTTTTTGGATAGTCTGAAGATGACCAAACTGAGCAGAAGGCTAACGATAAAGATGACCCACCCGACGACGGCCGCAGAGCCCATGTTGTAGTCGCGGAAAGCAAGCGTATATAAGTAGAAAACGAGCGTGGCCAACGAGTTTTCATTGCCCATTCCGCCTGTCTTGAATTCGGAAGCCAACGTCAGCGCCAAATCGAACACTTGCAAGCCGCCGATAATTCCCATGATCGATTGGAACAACAAAACCGGTGTAAGAAGCGGTATAGTGACTTTGTAGAACTGTTGAACGCCGTTAGCTCCGTCAATCATGGCCGCTTCGAAATACGACGGATCGATTCCTTTGATCCCGGCCAAATAAATGATGACGCCGCTGCCCAGAAACCAGAAGCTCATGGCGACGATGACCCATACGGCTTGGCCGGGCTCGGTCAACCAGGATTGGTAAGGTAAACCTAGTAAATTCAGAACTTGATTCAATAAACCGTATTTCCCGTTGCCGAATACCGGTTGCATCATCATCGCCAATGCCGTGCCGATCACGAGGGAAGGAAGAAAGATAATGGCGCGGAACACGTTCGCTCCTAGGTATTCTTTAGCCAGCATCGCGGCGATGATGACTCCGAACACGAGATAGATCAAGCTGCTTCCGAACGTAATAATCAACGTATTCTTTAACGCCGTGTAGAAAATCGGATTGCGAAACACTTCCTCGAAGTTGGACAGTCCTACCCATCGCGGTTCCCTCAGAAAATCCCATTTGACGAACGTCAGATAGCCGGAGACTCCCATCGGAAAAATTCCGAACAATAGGAACCCCACGATCCACGGGGAGACCAGCAGCAGACCCGTTATCTTTTCCTTTTTTTCAATCCCCATTTTTCTTGTGCCTGATCCCAAGCCGCGTCCCTCCTAACTGCTTGCCGAAAATCAGGATGCTCTCCGAATGAAAAAGCATCCCGTTTTCTTTATACCGCTTACTTACCGATATTCGCTTGATAAACATCCAACATTGGCTGGCCTTCTTGTACCAATTGCTCGGCAAATTGCTGCGCGGTTACTTTTCCCGACACGAGCTTGCTTTGCAGCCCCGTCCTCAACGTATCGAAGTCCGAAGGAAACGGCGGAGTCGGAACGACGCTCGCCTTGGCCGCGGCAAACCCGGCAAAGGCGTTCGGATCTTCCGCTTCCAATGCTTTCTGCGTTTCGTCCAGCGCTTCTTTGTGAACGGGAAGATCGGAGAACTTGCCGAACGAAAGCTGGCCTTCCTTGGAGATCATCCACTTGACAAGCTCCCAAGCGGCTTCTTGATTTTTCGAAGCAGACGGGATGGCATGCGAGTTCAGATAACCGACCTGAGTCACTTTCCCACCCTCTACGATCGGCGCCGGGATGGACATATAGTTGATATTAGCCTCTTTCAGCGCTTTTACGCTCCATGTTCCCGTCCAACCGATCGCTACTTTCCCGGTCGATATCGCGCTGTCCGGATTGCCGTAAGCGCCTTTCCATACATCGAGAATCGGCACTTGCGCCCCGCTGGCCATGATGTCCTTGAACGCTTGAATCGCTTTTACGCCGTCCGGCGTATTCACTAGCACCTTTTTGCCGTCTTGCGAAAGCACCGGCGACCCGGCGCTCAGCGCCAACGAGTACAATAACTCCTCGGGAAACAGATTGGCCGCCATCATATCGCCCTCAAGTCCCGCTTGAACCTTCTTCATCATCTCCACCCATTGAAGCGCGGTCATCGGCTCGGTCTGGGAAGGAAGCGGTACGTTTGCCTTGTCGAACAAATCCTTGTTGATGAAAGGAACTCTCCTGCCCACCCCGATCGGAGCACCCAATTGCGCGCCTTCCACGTTAAACGCTGCAACCGAATCCTCGGTTAACTGACCGAACGCTTCTTTCGCTCCCGGCAACGTATTGAGGTCCAGGAAGACGTTCGAATAAATGTAAGCGAACCATTCGCTTGAAGAGAATGCGATGACGTCCGGCGCGTTGCCCGAGATCAAATCGGTTTTCACCTTGGAACTATAGGTTTCGTAAGGCAAAAATTCCGACTCGACTTTAATATTCGGATGGGCATTCTCGAACTCGTCCAACCAGCCCCGGAAATTGACCTCTTCTTCCCCGGAAGCCCACCGCATGTACCTAATTGTGACTTCCTTCTCGGAACCATTCTCTTTGTTCTGCTCGCTCTGTTGTACCTCGCCTCCGCCGACGCTGCCCGCGCTCGACTCAGAGGAGGAATTTCCAGATGAACATGCCGCCGTTGCCACAATTATAGCGATTACCAAACCTAGAGATAAAAACGCTTTCAAAGCTTTCATTGACCGTACCCCCAATTAAGTATGAATGGCAGTGCTTTACCTTCCCGCTAACGTTAAGTTCTGATTATCCGCCCCATGCACCAAACGTTTGCAGAAATCCAAGATGCTAGATGAATATCAAATAAATTTCATTTTTTGTTATCTAACATCTTGAATAAAAGAATAACATACACAAAACAAATGTCAATATGTTATTTTGATAAGTAAAACCAAAAACCAAATAAACACTGCGAAACAAAGAGTAAATCTGGATTAAACACAGGGGCAACTATATTTAAACCACCATTTTGTTATCTAACAAAACAATAGAGTTCAACAAATAACAAATGTCGCATTGTTATTTTGTTATTTATTTTATATGATTAGGTGTAATAGCCAATCGAAGCGCATGTTCGTTGGTTTCAGAGGAGAGAAAAGGATGTCTAGCAAAGTCACGCTGCAACAGATCGCCGATACCGTCGGCTTATCCAAGTTCGCCGTTTCGCGGGCGCTCGCGGGAAAATCCGGAGTGACCCCCGTTACCCGGGACAAAATCATAGAAGCCGCCACGAAGCTCGGTTATTTTTCCCAACACTCAAAATCTCACAAGACGAAAACCAAGGACCGCTCGATCCAGAGCGCCTCTCCCGCCAAGAAAGTGATCGCGGTGGTCATTCCGAACTTAAGGGATCAGACCAAGGACAATCCGTATTGGGGAAAAATTCTCGAAGGAATAACGGAAAGCGTCGAAAAAGCGGGATTAAATATGATCATCATGACCGAGCAACTGTCCGATCATTTATTTTCGGCCATTAACCAGAAAGGCCTGCTCGGCTACATATGCGTCGGGTTCATCCCCACGCAAATCGTGCTGGAAATTAGCAATCTCGGCCTCCCTTTCGTGTTGGTCGACCATGAAGATCCGTTGATTCCGTCGGATTCGATTTTCATGAACAACTTCGATTGCACAAGACAGCTAACGAATTATTTGATCGGTCTCGGCCACACGTCCCTGCAATTCGTTGGCGACACTTCCATCATCAGAAGCTACTATGACAGATGGAAGGGTTATTCCGCGGCTTTGGTGGATAACGGCATCGAATCGCGCCAACACCCCGACCTGCTCAAATTATTCGATTTGCGACCGGAAAAGGTACGCGAAGCGGCGTTGAACCAAATCAAAATACTCCAGGCCAAAAATCAGCTTCCCACGGCTTTCGTTTGCATTAACGATTACATGGCCAGCGACATGATCCATTCGCTTCAGCAATTGGGACTTCAAGTTCCGCGCGATTGTTCCGTGACCGGATTCGACGATCTTGACGTGAATTCCCTCGGGATTACGACGATTTATAGCGCCAAGAACTCGCTCGGCAGTCGAGCGGTAGAAATGCTGCAAAGGCGCGCCGAAAATCCCGAATCGGATTACGAGCGAATTCTGTTCGCCGGCAGGATGATCATTAAAAAAACGACAAGCGCCCCGAGAAACTAAACCGTAAATGAACAAAATAAAGCTCCTTTTTGGAAGAAATGACGCGTTAAACATCATTTCTCCAATAAGGAGCTAAAAAAGAGGAAAGTCGAAAAACCATTTAGAAGATGATTCTTACTCATCAGGAGTCACTCTCTGTCTTGCGAGTCTAAGTGCTGCTTCAATTCCTTCGCCCCGAATGCGGATTGCATCGCCGTGAACTTGCTGGGCATAATTCCGACCGCCGCTTTGAACGACCGGCTGAATAAATGAATACTGGAAAATCCGACCTCGTCCGCGACTTCGGTCAAAGTAAGCTCTCCGCCGACGATTCTTTTTTTCGCTTGCTCGATCCGAATATGCGTCACGTACTTATGAATCGATATGCCGAGCCGCTTCTTGAACAAGTGTGACAAATGGTTCGTGGACACCCCGGCATGCTCGCTGATCGACGCATTGTTAAGCTGAGGGTCGGAAAAGCGATCGTGAATATAGTTAATCGCTCTTTCGATAATCGCCCATCCTTTTGTCATTTTGCCTTCTTCATCCTTGCGATCCGCTTGGTTTCTCAAGAAGACGTGCAGCAATTCCAGGCAAATGGCTTTCATCATTAGGGAGCCGCCCGGCCGTTTATCCAGAAATTCCTTATGCAGAAGCAGAAACCGCTTCTTCAAATCGATTCGGTCCGCCAATTGCAAATGGGAGATCGGAATGATCGAGACCAGCTTCATCTCCCTGTCGACGACCTTCTTTCTCATCCGCTTCGTCGCGTTCGTATACTTCAACAAGCTCCGCTCTTCGTCGTAATATAGGTCAAAGTGAAAAATGTATTGAATTAATGGGACGGACGAGGTCGATCTAATGATATGGGACATGAAGGGATGCATAAGCAAAATATCGCCCTCCCGGGCCTCGTATTTCACGCCGCTCAGGAAAAATTCCGCTTCCCCTTGCTCGATATACGTAAAAACGTGATCATGGTCCATCCATTCCCCAGTTAACGAGCTGGATTTCATGATTCTCGCGGCTCTGACTAAAGGGGATATGCCGTTCATCCACGACTCAACCATCGCATTGACCTCCTGACCGGCCCTCATCCGTTGAAGCTTTTCTAACGACTTGATTCCAATACCCGTCCTTGAGCCCTGAATCTATATATTAGCGAAAACCTTGTCAAATCCTGCCTTGGATCTTGCCAACAGCTCTTCCATGCTTGCGGAAGAATGCGAGCCCAACACTTCTTGCGCGACGACACCGGTATATCCCGCCGCCCGCAAGCCTTGCAGAAAGCCGTGCAAATCGATGACTCCCTCGCCCGGATACAAGCGATCGTCATCCAACAGATTCTCGATCGGTCCGGCCTTGGCATCGTTGATGTGAACGTGGACGATATCCGCCGGCTTTAATTTCAATAGATCGTCTACCGCCAGTCCGTTCGTATGCCAATGATAGGAATCGATCAGCAAGCCCGCATTCCGAGCCCCGATCGTCTCGATCCAATCGAGCGTGTCGTCCATTGTCCATAGGAACGGGTTAGCCCATTGCGTCCGCAAGTGCCGGCTGCCGACGAATTCCAATCCGAGACGAATGCCGTAAGCTCCCAGAATATCGGCGCATAGCCTCAATCGGCGCGTCGCAGCTGCCATGAAAGGAGCGGCCGCCTCATCGGTGGAAGGCAAAATATACGTACAGCACTTGAAGCAGCCTAAAGATATAGCCGCTTCGGCAGCTTCCGGCAGAGCTTTCAAACCTTCCCGAAATCGTTCTTCGCTAGATCGCCAATCGACGTCCAAATCGATGGAACCGATCATGACCCCTTTGCTTTCCAGCAAGTGCTCCGCTTTGTCCAGTCCGCATTCCTTAATAAAATGAACCGGATTAAGATCGATCGCTTGAAAGCCGAATCGGGCCGCGTCGGCAATAAAGCGCTCATTGGATTCGATAATTCCCAGACCCGCCCTCGTTAATCCTCTAATCACTTAAGATTCCTCCTAGGACCAATCGAACAAAACGCCATTGAAGCCGTCCTTGTTGTTTCTTAGGCCGTCGTAAGCTTCTTTCGCCTGTTCCGGCTTGATCACATGGCTTAGCAACGGCTCGATTTGCAATCGGTTTTGCTTCATCAATTCGAACACGATTTTGGAATTGCGGACTAACGAATGCTTCACGAACGAGTTCGGCTCCATCGGATACCGCCATTCATGCCCCCCCTTAAACGTAATGCAGCCCCGATTGTAAAGATGGCAATAATTCAGAACGTCCGTCACGTCCGCGTTGAACTCCCCGCGAGGGCTGCCCAGGAAAACGATCTCACCCAAGCTCCCGATCCACTCGAGGCTTTCCACGCCAACTTGGGGTACGCCCGTCGCTTCGATCTGCGTCGACACGCCCTGCCCTCCCGTCAACGCCAGGATTTGCTCCTTTACCCCTCCATTCCCGCCGTTAAGCGCGTAATCTACGCCGCATCGATTCGCGGTTTCGATCCGTTTGGACGACAGATCGACGCCGATGACGAAGGCTCCCTGAAGACGAGCCAACTGAGCGGCCAAGTTTCCCACCAAGCCTAATCCCGTTACGCTGACGAAATCTCCGACTTCGATATCGGAAACGCGCACCGCCGTAAACGCGACGGTCGCCATCCGGGTAAACGGCACCCATCTTAAATCAAGGTCGGCCGGAGGCTTGATGAACATGGGATTGGCGGATACCACTTGATATTCCGAATGGCTTCCGTAATGGAACACGGTATCTCCCGGCTTGAAGTCCGCGACTCCCGACCCGACTTCAACGACGCGGCTTACGCTCGCGTAACCCGGACAAACCGGCAATTTGGCCCATTGCTCCTTGCCGGACAACATCGCCAGCTCCGTCCCCGGGCTGATGAGCGAATAAATCAGCTTGACGAGCACTTCGTGATCGGCCAGCGCCGGCGGGCTGAAATCATCTTCTACGGTTTCAACCTGATACGGGCTGACGAACATAATTTTGCGAATTATCAATCGTGTCCACTCCTTTGTTATCGCTTACATTATTAATTTAGAGCTTTTCCGGTTTGAAGTCTTTGATCACAAAACCGATTTTTTGTCTAAAACAACGATCTGCGCCGATCTCCCCATCCTTTTCGTAAGGAACGGCAAATATTTTAAACCAAAAAAACCGGCTAGATCAGCATTGATCCAACCGGGTATTTATGACGTTCGCGTATTGCCATTCTATATCTTTGCGCCCAAATTTGACGTAACCATTGCTTTTTCCTTTAACTTGAAATAGATCTTATAGAGCAAGTAACCGAGCAATCCGCCGCAGGCGTTTAAGATCAAATCGTCCACATCGAAAACGCCGAGCGAGAATACGGCTTGCGCGCATTCGAGACTTAAACTTAAAACGAAGGACAAAACCATCACTCCTACGATGGACAGACCATTGTTTTTAAGCAGTATGAACAGAAAAACCCCAAGCGGCATAAATAACGCGACGTTTCCGACCAAGTTGAGAAAATCCTGACCCGAGTTCATCTGCATATTTTCGGAAATTTGATGGAACGGGGTCGTATTCCCCGTCTTCAACCGATCCATAAGCGCGTGAGGATTTTCTATTTTCACCTGAAGCTGCTGCCAAAGAAACGTGACGTCAATCGGCTGCAGTTTGAACAATATGACTTTCAATAACGCATATAAATATAAGCCAAATAGCGCCGTTACGATCATTCCGCTTAAGAGTTTTGTTCGTTTCATCGCGTATCCTCGCCTTCTCTCCGTTGATTAGTTAAAGGATACGGGAAACTGTTTAAATTCAAATACGCTAAATCATTAAGCTTCGTTAAGCTTCTTTAAGCTTTTCTTAAACCTTTACTCGTTAAAATACGTCGTCGCCCGATTCTGGATTAGCTTGGCGACTTCCTCGGCCGACTCGGCCGGCTTGGCGGTCGCGTCCCCTGTACGCACGTCGAGCTTAAGACCAAAGGGATGTCCCGGATTCGGAACGTCCCTTTGGTCTTAATTCGATTATTCGCAGATCTCTTCAATTCTTCGGTTTTCCGGCCGTATGATCTATTGTCGCCGCCTGGATCGCTCCGAACGCCCAGTAGCCAGCCGGAACGTCGCTCCACTTGCCGTCGTTGGTAGTCAACGGTTCACGGTTCAGGACCCGGTTAACAATCGTCACCGCTTCGGAACGAGTCAACGTTTGCTCTGGACGGAACGCGCCGTCCTTGTACCCGTTCATGTATCCGGCCGCTTGCGCCTGCCTGATGGAAGCCTCCGCCCAATGTCCGGCCGTATCGGAAAACGCGGCCGTCGCAGCCTCGGTCGCAGCGGCTGCTTTCAGACGAAGAACGATAATCGCCATTTCCGCGCGTGTGATCGGCCGATCCGGATTAAACCGGCCGTCAGGAGCACCCTTCATCAGCCCGCTGGCGGACGCGTAGCCAATGGCTGTGCCGGCCCAATGCTTGCCTGAAACGTCCGGGTAGGCAAGGTCATGCGTCGAAGCACCCACGCCGGACAGGTTATACAGAATCATCGCCATTTCCGCGCGCGTCATCTCCTTGTCCGGACGGAACGTTCCGTCTTTGAAGCCTATCATGTAAGCCTTGTTCGCGGCAGCTTGCTTCGCCCGTCGGCCTTCCAGCACCGTGAAAGTGCTGAATTGCTGGACGGTAAACCGGATGCCTTGCTTTCCGGTTGCGTCATAGGACACGAGTTCGCCCTGAATCAGTTCCTTCGTTCCGTCGCTGTGCTGAATGAAGATGTAGAGATTGGCCGCCTGCTCCGCCGTCGTTTTCTGTTCCAGCGGTAGAATAAGCGTGACCGGACGGCTGGACAAGTTCGTCTCGATTTCCATCGGACGACCCTGGACGATCAGCGTCGTCTTGTCCAGCTTGTCACTCACGATTGGCTCGGTAGCCGCTCGCTTCTCGATCTCTTTCCGCTCGGCAGCCGCCTTGATCGGGACGAGCCGGAAGTACACATCCTGCGAGACTCCTTGAAACGAAGCGTAAGGAACGAGAATTCGGACGCCGTTCGTAACCAATTCCAAATCGATCTTGCTGTCGGAGAGCGCCACGGCAGTCGCTTTCGGCAACTTCACGATCAGCTCCGACACCTCGTCCTTCGCATCGGGAACGACGATGCGGGCCGTATTCGAACCGGCTTTCTTCAGTTGTTCGATCGCTTGGGACGCTTGTTCCGCAGTCAGCGTCAGCTCGTCCTTCTTCCGGCCGCCGGCATCGGTCGTGCGGCGGAGGGTTGCTCGGGACACGATGCCGCTCTTATCTCCGGAGCCATCTTGCACGTCGATCGTAATCGTATCCAGCGAGGATGAACCGCCTCCTCCGCCAGCGGGAGGCACGGATGGCGTAACCGCACTCGACGAGGCTGATGAAACGCTACCGCCTGCAGCGTTGGCCGCAGTAACCGTAAACGTATACGAGGTACCATTCGTCAAGCCAGTGATCTTAATTGGGCTAGCTGTACCGGTTGCCGTCAATCCGCCAGGAATGGAAGTGACCGTATAACCGGTTATAGCACTGCCCCCATTGTAAGCAGGAGCAGTAAAGCTAACGGTAGCTTCCCCGTTACCCACCTTTGCCTGCACATTCGTAGGCGCGTCCGGAACCGTCATCGGCGTGACTGCATTGGATGCCGCCGAAGCGATGGAATCTCCTTCGGCATTGGTTGCGACGACCGTAAAGACGTAATCCGTTCCGTTCGTCAAGCCAGTGATCTTAATCGGGCTTGACGAACCGCTTGCGGTCAAGCCACCCGGACTGGATGTAATCGTATAACCGGTTATAGCACTGCCCCCATCGTAAGCAGGAGCAGTAAAGCTAACGGTAGCTTCCCCGTTGCCAGTCGTCGCCGTAACGCCCGTCGGCGCGTCCGGCTTGGAGAAGACCCACTTCTGGATCCGATGATTGCCGAAGTCGGCGACAAAGATATCTCCCTTGCCGTTTACCGCGACGCCGGTCGGGCTGCTGAATTCTCCGGGAGTGCTTCCGGATTGCGCGCCGGTTTTACCCCACTCTCTCCACGAACCGGTGGATATATCCAACATCTGAACGCGATGATTGGACATGTCCGCGACGTAGATATTACCTTTACTATCTATCGTCACGTCGTAGGGCTCGTTAAACTGTCCTAGCCCGTTTCCTTCTCCGAAGCCGATAACTTCCCATTGATCTAAGAATACGTCCAGTTTCTGAATGCGGTGGTTGTCGGTATCGGCCACGTACACATTCCCGGCATCGTCTACCGCTACGCCCGAAGGATACTCGAATTTGCCCGGCGTCGTTCCTCTTCCATATCCGATCTCCACCCATTGCCCGGTTCCGGCGATCCGCTTCTGAATGCGACCGTTATTCAGATCCGCGACATATACATTGCCTTCGCGATCTACCGCTACGTCATTAGGGAATTCAAATTCGCCAAGTTGGCTTCCCCTTTGCCCAATCGCATTCCAGACGCCGTCCACTCCCAGAATCTGAATGCGGTGATTGTCCCGATCCGCAACGTAGACGCTGCCGCTTACGGTGACGGCAATACCCGTAGGGTTGGTGAACTCTCCCGCAACGCTGCCGGATTGTCCCCCGTCCCTTCCCCATTCCCTCCATATTCCGGTGGAGTCTAGCATCTGTACGCGATGATTTTCGTAATCGGTGACGTAGACATTTCCTTGATTGTCCAGCGCTACTCCGGTCGGTGAATTAAACTCTCCCAGACCTTGACCCGCAATCGTGGCCTGGTAGCCCCATCCGCTCCACGTTCCGGTATCCGCGTTATGCATTTGGATGCGATGATTGTTTGTATCGGCTACATACACATTCCCATTACCGTCGACGGCAACGCCGAACGGTAGATCAAATTCGCCCGGCAGTTTCCCTGATCCGCCGCCGTTTTTCTTCCAATCGCTCCAAGCTCCGGTATCCGCATCCCTTTTCTGAACGCGATGGTTAAACGTATCCGCCACGTATAGGTTTCCGTCCTGATCGGTCGCTAACGAGGATGGGTATTTTAGTTGCCCCGGGCCATTGCCATAGACCGCGGATATCGTCTCCCATGTTCCTGCAGCAGGTCCGGATGCATTCAGCTTCCGAATGCTATAGTTGGCGGAATCGGCCACATAGACATTGCCTTCGCCGTCAACCGCCACGCCTCTCGGGAATTTGAATCCCGTATAGTCGATCCACTCTTGAGATACGACATCCAGCTTGCGAATACGGTTGTTATCGGTATCCGCAACATAGACATTGCCGTTATGGTCTACCGCCAAGCCTTTGGGGTGCTTAAACTGCGCGGGATCGCCGATGATCTTCCATTCGGCCTGCATCCCAGCCGAAGCGGCAAACACTTGAATTCGATTGTTATCCGTATCCGCAACGTAAACGTTACCGGCGGTATCGACCGCAACGGCCCGCGGACTATTGAACTCTCCCAGGCCGGTACCCGGGCCATCTGTTTTCGTATTTATTACACTCCAAGTTCCCGTTGCGGCGTCCCGCTTCTGGATTCGATGATTAAAGGTATCCGCCACGTAGACGTTTCCTGCCCCATCCACCGCCACGCCCGACGGGTTGTCGAATGATCCGACGAAGTGGTTGCTTGCCATTCCGGGCTTGCCGTATAACGTCCAATTCCTGGATTGCCCGGAAGCCATGGAGAGCTGCGGCAACGCCAGCATCAAAATCATGGTCCAAATCCCCATTTTTTTAGTCAATCGTTTCGCGTAGTCCCACCTGTTTACAGCCATTCTGCTTTGGTCTCCCTTTGTTCGCGTAATCGCGATTATTCAACACTATGCGACATAGCTCAAACCCATCATAGCCAACGCCTCTTAACAATCGCTGAAACAAAGCTAGCCGGGCAAAGAGAACAAAAAACGGATTCGGTTAGCCATATTGGCGGCATTACCGAATCCGTTTTGTCGTGATTATTCGTTTCTGGTCGGGGTATTCCCGTACTATCAATCTAAGAGATGGGGTGATAAACGGTGATGAATAGTATGAGGGATGTTAGCGTTTCCGCATTCCTATCGTGAAGTCTTGAACTGAGGCAATCGCCTCCCAATTCGTAGTCAACCTCCCCATGTGGAAGGGTTCACCAGATTTGCCGGTCGACGACCGTAAATCGCGTCAATCAACTGATCGGCCGCTAATC
Source organism: Cohnella herbarum (assembly GCF_012849095.1). Classification (NCBI taxonomy): domain Bacteria; kingdom Bacillati; phylum Bacillota; class Bacilli; order Caryophanales; family Paenibacillaceae; genus Cohnella; species Cohnella herbarum. The sequence goes on along the minus strand of NZ_CP051680.1, from coordinate 6,931,769 downwards.
TCGACATCTTCATACGAGTTGCAACGCTGGCGCTTCCGATATGCGGTAAACTGACCAAGTTCGGCAAAGTCAACAAAGGATGGTCGGGAGCAACCGGCTCGCGATCAAACACGTCTAGACCGGCAGCCCAGATCGTACCCACTCGCAGCGCCTCATACAAGGCCTCTTCGTTGACAATACCGCCGCGAGCTGTATTGATAAGCACGGCTGTCGGTTTCATCTGACGCAACTCTTTCGCGCCAATTAAATCCCTTGTCTCCGTGGAATAGGGGATCAGGACACAGACAAAGTCTGAGACGCTGAGCAGTTCATCCATGTCGGTGTACCGGATATCGTAAGCTTCTTCTACCTCAGGCTTTCGCGTACGATTGTAATAAAGCAAATTCATGTTGAATCCATGCGCCCGCTTAACTAGCGCTTCTCCGATTCGCCCCATCCCGATAATACCTAGGGTGGCGCCGTACACATCCTGACCCGTCAGCAACATGGGCGACCAAGTCTGCCAGCTCCCCTTGCGCAAATATTCCGATGCCTCCGGCAATCGCCGTGCGGTAGCCATTAACAGAGCAAATGTGAGGTCTGCCGTGGTTTCGGTCAGGACACCCGGCGTATTGGTGACCATAATGCCACGCCGCGTTGCCTCTTCCACATCAATGTTATTGTAACCAACCGCCATATTGCTGATCACCTTTAGACGGGGAGCCCGTTCCAATAGAGCTTTGTCTACCTGATCGGTCAACAAGCAATACAAGCCTTCGACATCGGTAATCTCCCGCTCCAAAACATCCCGCGGCACCGGCAAATCGATGTCTTCCCACGCGCGTGCATCGCAAGATTGATGAATAATTGCAAGAACTTCCTCAGGTAGCTGCCTTGTCACGTATACTTTTGGCTTCATGATTACCTTACCCTCTGATGAATTTTCTCGCTTATATATTGATGCGATTTTGCATTTCCCGAGTCGGATCGCCCAGCGCTAGTTTAATCTCTGCAATCTCGTCTGACATGCGCGCCATAAAGGCCGTCAGATCCGAAGCGTGAATAAGCAGATTCAAGCCAGCCTTCGCCCACTCGATTTCCTGATCAATTCCAAAAAAGTAGTGAATTCCCGCAGCAACCCCTGCCGCTCTCGCTTTCCTAATAATCGTTTCGACAGCCTCCACGAAGATCGGATGACGATACTGTTCCGGTACTCCCAGACTACAGGATAAGTCATGCGGACCGATGAGAACCGCGTCCAGTTGATCTACGGCAAGAATGTCGTCAAGCGCCTGCAGCGCCGGGACGCTTTCGATATTCACGATAAGCAGGTTGGATTCATTGTACTCCTGAATATATTCATTCAAATCCAATTCCGCAGGATCGGAGGGTTGACCTTGTCGTTCAGCCCGCTGTCTGGCAATCTGACCTTTTAATGGCCTGAGCTTGACCGCCGCCCTGAGCGCCTTGACTTGCTCAGCCGTCTCAATGTAAGGAGCGATAATCCCCGAAGCCCCGCCGTCAAGCGCCATACTCGCATGATAGGGATCCGGTGAAGGAATGCGCACAATCGGCGCCAAATCCAGCGCCTTGTAGGTTTGGCACATCCAGGACAGCATATTGCGATCCAGCGCCATATGCTCGGAGTCGAGAAAGACGAAATCCATATCCAGCTTACTCACTTCTTGAGGCCATCTGGGAGAAGTCGATACGATTAACGTGCCGTACACGCGCCTTCCGTTTTTCAGTTCAGCCATCAGCTGTTTGCTGTTCATCTATAAACCTCCGTTTTGTTGAAAGGATCTTCAATCAGTTTACTAACACCTTGATTACGGCCTTCTTGATCCATTTGGGTTCTCCGCAAGACAAGCAGGGCATGTGAGCATCCTGGGGAAAGAACACAACGAAACATCCTTCATGGACGGTCACGGTATCCCCTTCGCCCTCCAGCATGACGAAATCCTTAGTCGGGTCATACGGCTCCTTAACGTTCAAGCGATCCACATGGGTAAAGCCCATGCTTTCGCCTCCCTGCAACATGTACTGCACGTCGATATATTTTCTGTGAGCCTCCCAAAAGCCGTCCTTCGCTTCGCGAGTCTCGTAATGCTGCAAGAGCAGGAACATGTCGCTACCCTCGATTTCATATCTTCCCGGTTCCCAATCGATCACAGGATGATTCAGCAAATAATCAAACGCAGTCCTAAGCTTCGCATGCATTCCCGAATAAATAGCTGCATTTTTAAGTTGGTCCAAGATCATTTAATTGTGCCTCCCTTATAGACGCGACAGTGCTTATGCGGGCTGACCCCCGCTTCCATTTTTCCGTAGCCATAGTTCATTAATATATGGACCAATTCCCGATTCCTCGTTAATCCATACGATTTCCAATACCCCCGAAGGGATCATATCCGGAGTCACCTCGAACGTTTCCATCAATCCTCTGTATGTTTTGCCGCTGTCTGCGGTACTTGCACCATTGAGCGTCATATTTACGCCGCCGCCCCATAACCCCATAACTTGCAAGGTATACGAGCTCTGAGAGTCCAGATTAGAATAAGTCAGTTTTACCGGAGCCGAGTAATAGGATGAAAGATTGGAAATCCAGGCTAGCGGAGGGCTTGTCAACCCTGGTAGAATACGATCCAAAGTTTCACGACACAAAAGCGTATGCGAATTGCTGCCATTCAAAATGGAATATGCGGTTTCAAGCAATCCTGGATTATGTCTGATAAGCGCCGTATGGAGATAGCCGGGATCGTCCTTCCATTCATGGGAAATCTCAACCCGGGACAGCGACTGATCTGCGGCAAAGCTGTCATAAAACCCGCCCGCTCCGGGGTCGGTCCGGTGAATGATAGCGTGCAACGCCTTCATTCTGGACGGCTCCTCATCCATAGATCTTATAACTCTAAAGGCCGACAGAAGATAAGCGCTATCATTCAGCGGCGTGTCGATCGCTTCTACGAAAGCCCCTCGGGTAATGCTAACCCCTTGATGCTTCGATACCGTGAGCTGCGCGCCAATATGTTCGAACAATCGATCTGCCAGATCCAAACACTTGCTTCTATAATCAATACAAACCGGTTGCGTATATTTTCGATTAAAAATTTCTTCCGCCCGTTCCATTGCCGGTATTGTTCCCAAATCGTTAGCCTGACTCAGAACCTCCATCGCGCGCTGCTCTAGCTCTTCTTCATGAATCAACCTTCTTTGGACATACGCATCATAGTAGGCCCGGAGCAGCCCCGACTCGAACCGATAATTATGCAAGACCTTGTCGTCGGCTCTTTGCTCCATTTCCCTCCAATGCCTTAACGTTTGCGTAATTTGACGGTTCGCGATCATCGGCCCTTCAAAATTACGTTCCAGAGCAAGCAGGCCGTGAGCGATATCGTATTCCAGATCCGGGTGGATCAAGAAGCGGGCATATTCGCGCAGCGTTTCCAGAACAGGCGTTTCCGGATTCCAATCCTGTCCGCTCCATACAAATTTATTCACATCGTCGTTAATGCCCTCCGAATACGTTAACGAGCCAACGATTCCTTCGTCTTTAGAAAAGTTGTGAATATGCTTTTGCGCCACTGGCCGAGGATTGATGCATTCTCTAGAGTGCGTCAAGGCAAACGCCGTGTCCCAGTTGTGTACAGGATACTGGGCATTGATCGTATGCGTAATATCCGGGTAATTCCGAATTTTCATGCTACTAGGAATCAATTTGCGCAATTCCGGCAATGTATGCTTCTCCCATGGCGCAAATACAACCCCGGCAAGCCAGGAAGGCTCTTTCCTCACATTCTCGTAAAACGTATCTAACCATTCGTTCGTTGGATTGAAAGCTTGCGGGGATATCCACAGCTTTGCATTGGGGTGATACTTATTCAATATTTTCGCTACCATAGGCATAAAATCGAACAAGTCCTGAGCGCTTAACGCTCCGGGATCCCCGCCAGGAACCATAATATGATCGATTCGTTTGAGGGAACTAAAGATCTCCTCCCGTTCTTCCAATTGCCGCTTCAGGTAGGCAGGCTTCATAAATTCTTCATCGTTCCCCGTTGCCGGATACCAATTATCCGGACTGCCCATATTCGGATACCAGATCCATACATCCAAATCCATCGCATCGCACACCTCCGAAACATGACGCATCATCAACAATGGGTCATATTTCATAAGCGGGCCCGTTATTTCGTCATCGGTAATCGGGGGTACGATTTCGATACTATTCGCCCCGAACAAAGCGAGTTCTCTTATATATTGCGAGTAAATTTCAGGCGTCCAGGCGTCATAGGCATTCGTTTTCGGCCTATAACCCAGTTGGTGGCCTCTTAAAGAGAAATGCGGCGTCTCCGTTAAATCCGCATCGGTTGGAATTTCAATTTTGTCGTTCGTAAGATACATGATCCGAAGCAACTTTCCAACGCCGTACAGCATCCCCCTGTCGTCTGCCGATTCAATTTCGATGACTCGTCTGCCATCCGTTTGGCTTATTTGAATTCGGTATCCTTCTTGCCCGTAGGGTAAAGCGTTATCGCCATGGGAGCTTTGGGAAGGAATCATCTTAATAAGGATGAGAGATTGTCGATCGACGGAAGCGCAATCCGAAACAGGTAATCGGACACCTGATCTTCTTTCGATCTCTTCAATTAAAATAGAAACCGCATGCCTGCCCCTGTCGGACACGGATGCCGACAGAACGATACTCGCATCGGAAATATCGCATAGCTCCATGTCATTCTTCCGTTGATTTGTCATGATTCAAGCTCCTTCTGTTTATTTGGGCCATCTCGTCTTACATAGCCTTAAGCTACATCAACTCATCCGCAATTGGAATGTTCATCATTCCTTCTGAGGGTGCAAATCTCCTCTTGAGTCATGATTCATTTCTGGTGTCATGATTCATTTTTCCCCGCGGTTTCATATTTTTCGTTGCTAGTCTAGCAATATACGATCGATCCTGCTTGGGCATATCGAACATGATCGAACGGAAGGGAGCTCCCGGTCAAGCATCGCATCAGGATTATTACTATATCAAGAACGATCCGATGACGAATCGCGGCATGGACCGCCATGGAGGATTCGGTCGACGCGGAGAATGGATATCTGTGGGTGATGCCGGGCACTCACAAGCTCGGCTTACTTCCGCACGGTGCCGTCAAAAACTTGGAAGAACATGAATCCTGGACTGAGGAAACGGAGGGCGTAGATACCCAACAACAAATTCCGGTGATCATGGAAAAAGGGGATATTCTCTTATTCAGCGAACTTCTGATCCATTCCTCTAATAAGAACCGGAGTAAAGACCGTTGGCGCCGTTCCTACGTTTGTCATTACATCCGCGAGGATTCTCAGGTTCTTCATCGGGAGGATCTCCGTCAGAAATATCCGCTTTACTAGCAGAAAAGCCTTGAACCTCAACTTATCGTTGATGCTCAAGGCTCTTTTTCTTCCCAACTCGGAAGGAACGGAGCTTCTATTTCTTTGAACTTAACTCTCTTTTCAATTCGTTCGTATATTCCGCCATCAGGATCACGCGTTGTTCCAATCGGGATATGTCCGCGGCAAAAGCAATCAGATGGCTTTGTACGGAAGTTTTCGCTCCGGTTAGTCCTTTTTCAGTGCCGCCGCTTCGTACGAGACGTACGAAATCCCGCATAATCCCGTTGTCGCCGCCGCCATGCCCCGACAAATCGGTATCGATCCGGATCGTCTCTTTCTCGCGGGTAATGAAACTGGTCACCTCGATTTCGTTTTTCTCCATATCGGCTCTAATCTGTCCGTGCGTCCCCATCAGCTTCACCGACCTGCCTCCTTCATACGTAAAGGCGCTCATCGTAAAGGCAACCGTCACTTCATTGGCAAATTCCAAATTGACCACTTGATGATCGACCACGTTATTGTCGCAATGATACACGCATCTTCCGTAAGGTCCATCCTTCAAAGCCCGGAGCACACCCTCGTCGCTCGTGTCGTTGCTGACAACCGAACGAAGCACCGTGCCAACCCAGTCATCTCTCTCGATATACATTTTAGGAGCATAATAAGGGCACTCCTCTTTAACGGGACAACCGTCCAAGCAGCGCAGAGGAGCGTTCTCGGGCGCATTTTCTTTGCGAAAATGGGTCAAGGAACCGAAGGAAGAAACTTTGGTGCACTCCGAGTCTGCCAGCCACTGCAAGATGTCCATATCATGACAGCTCTTCTGCAAAATCATAGGACTCGAAGTTTCCGAATTGCTCCAGTTTCCCCTGACGAAACTATGGGCTTGATGACGATGCTCCACGTTCTCCGTATGCTGAATCGAAACGAGCCTGCCAATTCTACCATCCGTAACAAGCTGCTTTAATGTCGCAAAAAAATCGGTGTAACGCAGCACGTGACAAATCGAAAATACTCGGTTATATTTCTCGGCGTATTCGCCCATGATGATGCATTCCACAGGATCCGGCGACATCGGCTTTTCCATAAGAACATGGTATCCCTTTTCCAAAGCTTTGATCGCAGGTTCGTAATGCATTTTATCCTGCGTGCAAATCAGGACGGCATCCGCCAGCTTCGGCCCGGCAAGCAAATCTTCCCAGCTCGAATAGCAGTTCTCGTTCGAAATCCGATGTTCTTGGCGGAACAGTCCTCTTCGCTCAGGATCCGCATCCGCAACCGCGACGAATCGGATGTCATCCGGATTTTCCAGCGCATAGGGAGCATAGGCTCCCCTTCCCCTTTGTCCTGCTCCGATTAATGCTGCCGTAATGGTTCTCATATCGTTTCTCTCCTTATCTATTTTTTCTTCCATTGTGAACGTTGCCATCGCTGGATTCTCCTTGAACCGTTTAGTAGTGACTCTACGATTACACTGTACATGAGTAAACGAATACCGAGTTCAAAAAAAATCATACTTCCCTTCAAAAATCAGCCATTCCGATCACCAAAAAAAACACTTTTCTATAAAATTCGGTCAGCAAACTATTCCAACCTTACACAATCAGGGTTTTCTCCATGAACACGAAGAAAACCCTGATAGATTTATTCGATAACTTGTCGTCCAAACACAAAGTACTCCATCACGAAGATTATCGTAGATCACTCCAAATTAACGGACATTTCCTACTATTGTTACATCACGTCTATCAGCATGCACAACGTCAAACCGAATATTGGGATAAGCGTATTGTTATTAATTTTTGAATCAAGTATTCTTTAACTTTAGGCCATCCTCTTGAATATGAATCCGCCTCCTTTTGGGTCGCTTCTCTTCTTTGGAACATTCAAAAAAGGGAACTTCTAATGTAGACTCGATGTGAGATATACATGGAAGTTCCCAGTTGAGTTAAACTCTTATTTTTTTTCAGCTATCCAAGTATCTAGCTGTTTTTGCTTCTCAGCAATAATCGTGTCGGAGCCTGCCCGTTTCAATTTATCCAGGAACTGAGGCAAGTACTTATCAGGATCTATGGACCCGCTAGCGAGTGCGAAGTATAGCTCGTCGATGACAGCATCTACGTTTGCTTTTTCCGTCTTGACCGGCGTAAAGTCGAATACGAATCCCAACGCATTGGAAGGCGTTGCGTTTTCGTTCAGATCCACCCACATGTTCGTAAACTTGTTGTCGACTTCCCCGCCTTTCGGATCTCCTTCGAACAAATACGAGAGTTTCATGTTGCCGAATTCCCAAGGGGCAAAAGTTTGATACCCGCCGTCCGGGTTCGTTTCAATCCGATTCTCTGCTACTTTCGTGTAATGCTTGCCCTCAACGCCCCAGACAATGGTATTGTAAATTTCCTTATCCGTATTCAGCAGATTGAGGAGCATCATCGCCCGCTCTTTGTTCGGAGAATTGGCGGAAATCGCGGTAATGGTAGCAGCAGCCTTGTCAGTCGTCAGCAACGGCTTCACGAATTGTAGATCATAAGAATGATTATCCTTATTGAATTGGGACATTCTACCTGACGCTTCCATACCGGCTTGCTCAAAAGCCAGGGTGTCGATATCAATCTGGCCTATTTGAAGCGCGTTCTTTCCTGCCTTGCGGTCCGCCGACGTTTCTTTCAAAGTTGCAGCGTCTTTCCTCATGTATCCTTTGCTAAACCAGTCTCTCATCATCGTTATATATTCTTTGAATTCCGGGGTTTCGTACTGATTGATCACCTTACCGCCGTCATTTAAGTAAAGATCTCCCGGAGTCTTGGCATCACCTAAAGTTTCCAGGCCAAACATTGGCGGAGCCGTCAGGAACGGATCCCCCCCTTGACTATATTCCCACGGGATGAGGTTCGGCTCGTTCTTCTTCACCGTTTCCAGGAAAGGCGTCAAATCAGATAATTTCGTAACGGACTTCCAATCCAGATTATATTTGTCCGCAACGGCTTTCTGAATAATGTAGCCATATCCGGCGGTCGATTGCTGGAAGACAGGAACGCCGTATACTTTTCCTTTTACTCTCACAGCATCCCAGAACATATCCGGAATCCCATTCTTAGTGTCTGGAGCATATTGATCAATTAATTCATCTAGCGGCGCGTACGCTCCATTTGCTACGTTCTGAAAATAATTATTCGTACCAGCGGCAGTCCAAGCGAGGTCGTAGGGGTCGCCGGAACCCATCATGACTTTCATTTTTTCCTCGTATGCTCCCCAGTCAATCAACTTGAGACGAACCGTGGCGTTAATTTTCGGCTGAACGAGCTTGTTCAGGGCGTCCTCTACGGTCTGCAAATCCTTCTGCGGAGAGCCCGGGAAGTAGTACGTCAGCTCTACCGGATCCAAAGTTTCCTGAGGTGTTTCCTTAGCCGGTTGCGACGAACTAGCTTCCGGTTGCGTCGCACTTCCTTCTGATTGCTTGGCACTTGGTGAAGCCGTGTTGTTAGAATGATTTGTCCCACAACCTGCGAGCACAATCGCGAGTGCGGAAACAACGCTCAATACTTTATTCGTTTTCATCATCACAGTCATGACCTCCATTATTTTATATGCTAAACGGGACGATGCCCGGTAAAGCCCGACTTAAGTTTTTACGGAGCCCAACGTGAGCCCTTTGACAAAATACTTCTGAAGAAAGGGGTACGTGATCATAATCGGTCCTACTGCCAAGACGCAAGTTGCCATCCTGGCCGTCTCATCAGGTTGCATAGCAGCCGCTCTTAATGTCAAGGGGTTCCCCTGAAGAAACGCGATGTTGTTCATGATGGATTGAAGCAGAAATTGCAACGTGTACAACTCGCTGTTCTCGATAAAGAGTGCTGCGGTAAACCAATCGTTCCAATAAAATACCGCTACGAACAGTCCGATTGTAGCCAGCACAGGCGTTGACAAGGGAATGACCAGTTTTAAGAAAGTATTAAACTCGCCTGAGCCGTCGATTCTTGCAGATTCTATGATCGATTCTGGAATCGTTTTGAAAAAATTCCTCATGATCACCACATTTACCGATGAAACCAGGTAAGGTACGATGAGCACGAATATCGTATCTTTCATATGAAGGTATTTGGAAAGCAGAATATACCAGGGTACCAATCCCCCGCTGAACAGTAGGCAAAACACCACTAGAAAAGATACGATATTCCTGTACTTCACTTCATTTCTGGACAGGCTGTATGCAAACATGGAAGAAATGACTAAATGAAATAACGTGCCTGCGACGGTAACGATAATGGTCACTCCATATGCCCGAAGTATGGGGGAATTCCCAAACAGAATATATTTATAAGCGTCAAAACTAAATGTCTGCGGTATAAGACGGTACCCGCTCTGGAATATGGACTGTTCATCGGTTAACGAAACGGAAAGAACAAGCAGCAAAGGGATCAGGCAGATTACGGAATAGACCATAAAACTGAGATTAAGCACAATCCTGGACAATTTCAGTTGATTCATCTCGTCATCCTCCTAGAATAAAGCGCTGTCACGGTCGTATCGTCGAATCAAATAGTTGGATGCTAAGACGAGAACAAATCCTACGCAGGACTGGTATAAGCCAACAGCCGAGGACATTCCGAAATCACCCATTGTTTTCAGAGCCCTGTAAACATAGGTATCGATAACATTGGTTGTGCTGAACAACACACCCGAATCCTTGGTCAAGGTATAGAACATTCCCCAATCTCCAAAAGCAGCGTAAAAAATTTTGCCCGTCTGCAAGAGCACTAAAATAATCGTAATCGGGACGAGCATCGGAATCGTGATCTTAACCGCTTGTTGGAACTTGCTGGCGCCGTCTATTTTGGCCGCTTCGTAAAATTCAGTCGAGATCGAGGAAATACCCGCCGCAAAGATAACAGCAAAGTAGCCTACGTTTTTCCAGACATATGCCGCCGGCAAAATAAATCGCCAGTATGCAGGTTCCGAATACCACGACACAGCCTCTATTCCAAAGTACTGAAGGGCATGGTTTATAATCCCTCTATCCACGCTTAGGAAGGAAAAAAGCAGATATTCAGCCACGACCCACGACAACAGGTAAGGGAGAAGCAATATGCTTTTGTACGCTCCCGCAAGAAAACGATTACCGATTTCATCAATCAAGATAGCGAAAATTAACGCGAGTCCAATTCCTAAAATAATGAATATCAAGTTATAGAAGATCGTGTTAAACGTGATCTGAAAAAAAGCGTCCGATTTGAAAAGAAACTCAAAATTTTTGAACCCGATCCAAGGACTCTTCAATACGCCTTTAAACGGATTGTATTGCTGGAAAGCAATTACGACCCCGAACATCGGCAAGTAATAAATGACAAGAACGAAGAGCAGACCAGGAAACATCATGGCATATAACGTCTTGTTTCTAAAGATTTCACTGAAAAAAGGCAACGGTCGGCGAGTGCTTGATCTCTTGGTTTTGGATTTCATGGTCACTGTTTCCACTGGTGTTCTCCTTGAATTCATTTTGAATGGTCGACTTGCACTGTTATCGTAAATTCCTACAGTGAGAAAGGAAACAATAAGATTCGATATCACTCCGATTTTTAAATCAAGATGATCTTAAAAAAAGGTTCAAATCTCTAAAATATGACTCTTCAACCCGCATGGGGCATTTTCCCTTTCCTTTTTAACCCATAATCCTTTAAAATGAACACACATCACCCATCGCATTTTGTGTAAGAGAGAGAGGCGTTTGAAACTTGGATTCATTTAAAGTCCGCACAAGCATTTATAAAAAACTGCTCCTCTCCTTTGTGGGTATCATTACCGCCTTGATTTTGGTCGTTTCTTCCATGCTGTATTACAATTACAATTCGTCATCCATCTCAATGCTTAAAGACATGAAGGCAGATATCTTGTCCAAAACAAGCTATAGCGCCGTGTATATGGATACGATTGCAAGAAAGTTTTGCCAATCGCTTTCCTTAAATAATCCCATCATTGCCTTTGCAAATAGCAATGATGAGGATATTCTCAATATCAGCACGGCGATTCGAACCTTGAGCGCCCTGGCCATCCCCAACACATATATCCATTCGGCCTATGTCTACAACAAAAAAATCGATACGATTATTTCCACTCCATCGGACACGTTCTACAGTAGCTCCGACTTCTTTGACAAGGAAATTATTAAGATGCTTAATCGTCCCCTCAATAGCAAGATCCCGACTCTTTATCCGATTCCAAGAAAAGTCGCTAATCCTGAGGGGGCAAACAAGAAATTTGCAAACGTATACACTTATGTTTTGTTCGATACAAACGATAATCGGGAAAACTTCAATAACGCCATCGTATTGAATGTAGATGCCGATTGGCTGAGGATGACGATCTCTTCTATCGACACCAAGATGAACAATGAAGGCAATGAACTCTTAGTGGTGAATGAAAGCGGTATCACAATCAGCCACTCGTCACCTGACATGTTCATGAAGAACATCTCCGATCAAGACTATATCCAATCCATCTTGTCTTCCGAGGAAGCTTCCGGCACTTTTTTCGACGATATCGACCATAAGAAAAATGTGATTTCCTATGTATCCTCCGAAAACCTGGGATGGACGTTTCTGAGTATCACGCCATATGATTCCGTCTTTGCCAGTGTTCAAAGAAACAGAACCATTACCATTGTATTTTGTTTGGTTGTCCTACTTCTGGGCTTATTTTATGCCTACCTGGCTTCCAAAAAGCTGTACCGTCCAATCGGCGTCCTTACGAACGGTATCAAGCAAAGGCTAAACCCAGAAAGCAGAATGGATACTAACATGGACGAGGTTGGCTTTCTCACCAGCGCTTTTAACGGAATCATCGACAAGACAACCTACTTGGAAAATATGAAGAGAAACAGTGCGCCCCTCTTGAAAAATGAATTTCTTATAAAAATATTGAATGGACATATCGTTCTTCCAAATGGAAAACCGGCTGCCACCGGGAAAGAGTTTAATATTGATTTAGATTTTAATGATGTCGTGTTTTTGTATATCTTAAAGATCGATTTTTACAAAGATTTTGTCGAGAAATATAATGAAATCGACAGGTCCTTATATAAATATGCCATAGCGAATATTGCCAAAGATGTGACTTCCGAGTACTTTGTCAACGAAGTGATCGATACCGCGCCCGACCAGCTTGTGGTCATGGCGAACATTGACGAATTATTGGAAAACCCGAATATGATCTATGACTCTTTTCATGTAATCGTTGCTAAAGTTCAGAGCTATGCCCAGCAACATTTGAATATATCGTTGTCGGGTACACTCGGTTATCGAATAGAGTCGCCTGAACAAATTAAACCTATTTACGAACAAACACGGAACCTTTCCATGTATAGGATCCAATATGGGCATTGCAGCATCATTACACCTGATATTCTAAAGAAAGTGGATAACGGCCACTTTAAGTTCCCGACGTCCAAAGAAAAACAACTTATCGACTCGTTAAAACTAGGAAGCGGCAATGCGGCGAAGGAAACGTACAAGGATATTATTAAAACAATCGAACGTTCTTCCTATGATAATATCGTAACCTCTATCATCTACCTGTTTTTTTCTATCTATAATTCGCTAAATCAGATCGTTGCAGAAGCTCCATCCAAATTTAACGATATATCCTTAGACTTTCTTCATAAAGTAACTGCATTTGAAACACTTGAAGAGATTGAAGAGACTTTTTTCGAGTTAATCGATGATATTATCCTCTTGAAGGACGGGACGAAAGACAGGAGGAAGAATGAGATCGTCAATCAAGTCATCGAGTACATCCATGAACACTATCCAGACAAAAACCTATCATTGAATAGCTGTGCAGAATTCCTTTCCCTATCGTCGGTCTATCTTGGCAAGCTGTTTAAGAATGCCGCCGGCAAATCCGTAGCTGAATACATCACTACGATCCGGATGGAGAAGATTAAACACGACTTGGAAAATAGCAGCATGCCAATAAACGATATTTTGGAGAAATGCGGAATAGAGAAGTCGAATTACTTTTATACCAGCTTCAAAAAATATTTTGGATTCTCGCTGACTGAATATCGGCTAAAGGTTAGCAAGATCAAAGATGAGTGAGCCGCTTTCGGAAATCCATCGTGCATTTCAATCAACCTCACGAAAAAAGTCTCGATCCCCGATCGAGACTTTTTTCGTATTTATTTATTCCGCATCCTCCGAAATCCGATAAAAGCGAGCCGCCGTACCTCCAAATATTGCGTCCTTCTCCGCCTCCGAAAATCCCGACAGCGCAAGATGCGTTTGTTCCCACACTTCTTCATAGCTGCCGTTTAATAACGCAACCGGCCAATCGCTTCCGAACATTAATCTGTCCGCGCCGAATAGATTCACGGCATACTCGATGCAGGGTCGGAGCGTCTCCGCCGACCATCCGTCGCCGGCAGCCGTATTTAACCCGGACAATTTGGCGAATACGTTCGGATTTTCCGCCGCTTGTTTCATCTGCCTCGCCCATTCCTCCCATCCGTCCGCATGGAATGGCGGTTTGGCCAAATGGTCGATCACCATGCGCAGATGAGGGAGCTTTTCCGACAATACCGGAATATGCTTGAGATGATGCGGAAACACGGCGACGACATCATAGGTGAGCCCCTTCTGCTCGAGCAGTCGGAGCCCTTCGAGCACTTCGCCGCGCAACAGCCAATCCGGATCTTGCTCCCCATGTATAAGATGCCGGACACCTTTGAATAGAGGGTTGCTACTATACCGTTCCAGACTTCGCGATGCTTCCTCCGGACGGTCCAACGGAACCCAGCCGACTACGCCTCCGATCCAGGAGCAAGCGGCAGCCGTCTCCAGCATAGATTCGGTATCTTCATAGGAATCCATAGCTTGAATAAGAACTGTTTTATCGACGCCGATCTTATTCAATACGGGTGCAAGCTCCGATGCTTCGAAGTTACGGTAAAGCGGTCCGCTTTCAGGACCGAGCCAAGGGTAACTGCATTTTTCCAAATTCCATACGTGCTGATGGGCATCGATAATCAAAGTCCTGTTTCCTCCCCCTTAATCAAACAACGGCCGTCCTTGGAATAGCGCATACACTTTGTCCATCTCTTCGGACTCTAAACCTTTGCCATCGCAAAAAGACAGATTCGTACGCAATTCGCCGAGCGAAGATGTCCCGGTAAGCGTGACGTGGATGTCGGGGTTGCTCAAACTGAACCTCATCGCGGGCTCAATGAGCCCTTGCGGCTCGGTTTTCCGCAGAAAAGCCAATTGCTCCATCCGGTTTATCCCTTCCAGACGAACGTCCTCCCTTAGAAAAGGAGCCGGTGTATCCGCAAGGATCCCCATGCCTAGGACACTTCCATTGATAACGCCCATATTCATCTCCTTGGCTAGCGGGATCGTTTCATCCTTAGCCGTATGATCCATAAGCATATATCGCGCATAAAATTGAATCGAATCGAATTTCCCGGTCGTCATATGTTTCCTAAGCACGGGCAAATCCCGCGTTGTTACGCCTATGAACCGGACTTTGCCATCCTGCCGCAGTTTCTCGAGTGCCGGTATCGTCTCGTTTGCAATGAGCTCAAAGGGTTGAGTTTCTACATCGTGAAGCTGCAAAATATCGATCCATTCCGTCTTCAGCCTATGCAGACTATCTTCGACGGACCGTATCGTCGTCTCGTAATCGAAGCCCATATCGAATCGAGTTGCTTTGGATGCCAGGACGACTTGACCTCTGCGGCCGGCAATCGCTTTGCCAATTCGTCGCTCCGATTCGCCGCCGCCGTATAAAGGCGCAGTATCGATGAAGTTGATGCCCGAATCGATAGCCTCGTGAATCATAAGCTGCACTTCGCCTTCGTCCGTCTTGCCGAAATCGCCCGCAAGCGGCGCTCCGCCTAAGCCCAGCTTAGAAACCTTCAGCCCTGTTTTGCCGAATATCGCATATTCCATGTATTCACCGCATCTCGATTTTAGTAAAAACGTACCCGAGACGATTCCGCGGGTACGCAATAAAGATCTAGCTTTGCAACCGGTAAACCTCGCTTGCGTCTTTCCACATTTCGGAAAAGCATACGCCCGTAAGCCGATGCCACTCTTCTTCCAACTGATGATCGATGACCTGATCCGGAATCGCCGACGACGGATCGGACTCGACGATCATAAACAAGGTATAACCCTCGCGGAAAATCCGCAAAGACACGATGCCCGCTTCCCGCATATGCTTCTCGTTACCCGCTGGAATTTCGCGGTGAAGCTGTTCGTACCGCATGACTTGATCCGGGTGGAGATGAGCCACTTTTACTTGTGTTATCCTGTTTGCAGCCATGCCTCTACTCCCCTACGATTGCTTCGGACTTTGATCGCCCCGTCCACGGATGACGCTATTCTTCTCTTCGCTCGGCCAAGGCATGTCGTACGTTGGAGAATAGACATACCTCTCCATGGCAAGTCTCAAGGTGATGCCCGTCCCCGCGGGCAGCGACACGCGCAGCCATTTTCCCTCGATCGGAAGCGATCCGGCCACCTGGCCTGAAGCATCGATGATCTCTCCGGCACTAAACCTATGTTCGCCGAATACGCCGGCTTGCACGATCAGTTCCCGATCATCGAACAGGCTTGCGTTGACCAAATGAACCGTAGCCGAATCGGGCGTCAACTTCTCCACCAAGGCCGATATTCCCGGCGGCAGTCCCGGACGCTTCGCGGTTGCATCGAAATAGCGAACGCGACCATGTTGCAGACCGCCGTGCGAAATATGCATCGGTCCGCCTAGCGTTAACTGGACGAGTCCTTCGAAATAAAGCGGGCACATTTCCTGCCAGATGTGAATAGCGGAATAAATGCCTTCGTTGTAATGCTCGGTCCAACCGTGCGGATCTCCTTCGGGAGAACGCATCTTGGCGAGTTGATTGCCGATCATTTCGTAATTGGCGCTCAGGATTCGTTCCGGATAATCCGGATTGAGCCCGCGGATATACTGATACCAAGGCTGCGTATTGCCGATGTAATGTTTCGTCTCCCGCCCGGTTTTCGGGTCTCTGCCGGAGAATGCAGGTACGATGACCTCGTTCCAGTCATGGTCTTGCGGAATCCGCTCGATGCGTTCCAAATCTTCATCCGCCATCGACGTCGTCCACAGATAGATCGGATATTTAGGCAACGCTTCGCGGTAATCCGTCCATCCGCTATCGAAATGCTTGTACGGAACAACCCATTTCCCGTCTTGCTCCTTGCGCAATTCCCAGTTGCGATCCAACTGCTCTCTGACCAACTGCAACCCGTTCATATCCCCAGTAAGCAATACCTGGTTCATGCAGGCGTTAGTCAGCGGCTCAACGATCGTCATGAAACCGTGCGGCCAGCGCCACCCGTAATAGCCGCCCCACCACTTGCCATCGTTGAGCTCTCCGATTTGTCCTGAAAGCCCGACATTGTCAGGGATGATGCCGCCGTTTAATCGTGCCCGCTCCTGCCAAGCCTCTACATATTCGGTCACCCAGTCGCTGAAGCGCTTGTCTCCGGAATGCAGGAAAGCGTGCGCGATCAAACTCGTTGCGTTCAAATTCAGCGGCACGTCGCCGCGATTCATCCGTTCGTTCATCTTGGCAATGATCTGCTCATAGACCGCATCGTTCGACCAAGCGCACTTACCGCTCGCGAAATCTACGCCGGGAATATCTTCGTAAGGAGCCAGGTAATCGTCGAGGATTCCCCGATGAGTGCTCCAGTCCTCCTCGTTCACTTCGAATCTAGGTCCGCGGCTCCCGTTCAGCGGCGACCGGATCAGCTTCAGTTCCTTGTCGTAGTTCGGCGCCTCCGGATCGTCTCCCGTGTACATGGCCGCGAAGTTCTTCGCGCGCTGGCGGTCTTTCAGCGTGGCAGGCCCCGCCAATCCAAGGAAATACAAGTACAAATAACCTTCGCCATGATGCATCCAGTCATAATAAGCGTCAAATTCCCGGTCAATTTGTCCGTATTCCGTCCATTGCCAAGTGATGCCCTCCCATATTTTGCGGGAGACTTCATGCAACTCGCTGCTCCCCCCCAGCACGTACAGGAGCGCCAAGTTCATAAACCCTTCGTAAGGATCATCCGATCCGTCCATACCCGGCCAATGTTCGAACCAAATGAGCGTGCCGTCGGGATGAGTGTACCGTTCGACGAACTCTTTGGCCGCCTTGTTCAACGTTTCGAAAAGCACCTGCTCCTGCAAGGCCCATTGCGGCGGAACGACCCGCTTCGAGGCACGGACATGCGCAGGCGATTGATAAGCGGAAGCCATTGCCCATTCTCCTTTCCAATATTCGAATAGTTTATTAATCCTTCAACCGAAATGCGGTTACTCCCGCGTTCATGCTATGACAATAACGAACCGCCTGTTCAGGAGACGTCCAGTCCTGTCCCCATGTCACGTTGTAACGAAACTCGTAGAATCCTCCTAGCGTCGCCTTGAAATTCGTCTCCCAGTAATTCGTCATCGGCCAGGAATATAACGGATGATTCCGTTCTTCGCCCTGCTGTCCGTTTAACAGCCTGGTCTCATAAGTAAGCGGGCCGGTCTGCAACAACGGCGCGTCGGGAACCCCGATGACGATTCCTTCCTTCTCGTCCAGAAGCGCGAATCCTTCTTGCAGTGCGTAAAAATCCAAACACGTACCCGGCAGTTGATCGATACCCGGGCGCACGAGCGCACCCGCTTTATCCAGCCACAATTGCTGATTCTGTTTGTTCGTATCGAAGGGCAACGAGATGTACACGTTTTCCGGATCCCATACGCTGTCTTTCAGCATCCGTACGGCGACATCGACGCGAGGCAAATCCCGGTAGACCGTCAGCAGCAAAGAATAATACTGCATTCCGTCCGTCTCGTATTTCAATTCGACCGTACCGTACAGAGGACCATTCGCAACCTGGTGCGCTTGAACAAGACGTCCGACCGAGCGTTGAGCATGAGCGCCTTTACGATTGCGTCCCATTTTGCCTCGTACTTCCACCTGCCGCTCAGGATCCGCTTTCGTCACTTCATATACCGGCGAGAAAGCGGTGTGCGCCGCATCCGTTCTCAGCAGGCTTCGACCGCTGGCCTTTTCTTTCCATGACACGATGCCTTCGCCCGTTTTCCAACGGATCGACACATGAGGCGTGTCTACGCCGGTTTCGGTGATACGGATCACTGGCATGTCGGAAACAGGGCCGGGATACAGATCATCCAGGTCGAAGATGCGGATCTTTCCCTGCAGCTGCGTGCTGCTGGTCGTCTGACCGTCCGCTTTGGCGGAAGCCGCCCGCACGTTGAATACGCGTTTCTCGTTCGGCAGCAGGCTTACGCCGATAGATATCTGGTTGCCGCGGCTGACGTTCTCACGCTGATGAGTCACGGCTTCGCCCGTCGCTTCGTCTACGACTTCGATGCCGTTCGGAAAACCGGGTAATTCATAGTTTTCGAGATAAATACGGGCGATGTCTTCCACCGGATGATCAAACGAATTGATCGCTTGATAACGAAGCGGCATGCCGGGGGTCAACGTCGTCTCCCCAAGTTTGTGCAGCGCTTGATCGAGCGCGGTGTAGACAAGACGGCTCGCATTGGCCGCGTACGCTTCCTTGCGAACGCCAAGTGTTTGCACCATCGGATGCCAAGGTTCGGCGATCGAGGAATGATAACCCCACGTATGCTCCGCGTACATCATTAATTCGTGCTCCGCTTTCAAAAGCTGCGACTCTGGAACGAGACCGGCGCCTTTGTCCAATCGCCGGACCAGACCGTACGTGCGTTGGGCGTCCCGGAAAATTTGCGTGTGCATCGGCGTAGAGGCAGTGCCGTCCGTCCACCAATCCGGCCAGTCCCCGCGATAAACCGGAATTTCGTCCGTTTGCGCGCGTACATGGGCGAAAAAGCGGGACAACGTCGTCATCTCCATGCTTACCGCCTCCCCGTGCTTGCCGTTCCAGTCGTTGATGAATGCGGCTACGGCCCCGTTCGGAGAAGCATTATCCCGAAGCAGCCCCATCACGTTCACCAGGACGAAATCATACGGATAATCCTCGCTCTCCAATTGCTTCAAATATCGTTCGATTCGCGTTTCGGCGATTTTCCAATGATCTTGGAGTAATGTATAACCACCGCCCACTGCATTGTCTATGAATTCGTCTTGAATCGTATAAGAGAGCACCATATTCGGGTTTAACCCCAAATCGTTGCCTACCATGTAATGCTCGCCGTTCCAGACGAGCAGTTGTTCTCCGCTTGGCGTCTCCCAATAAAACGGCGTCTGTTTGCGCCCGATCGGAAACATCCCATGATGAGTGTGCACGTTCGATAGCAAGGAATCGATGCCTGCATCCAGCAAAGCTTGCGCATAGCCCCAACTGTAGCCGTTAATGTCGGCCGTCATGGCCGTCGTGACCGGAATGCCGACCGTGCGTCCGAATTCACCGGCGGCGGACAGTTTACTGCGCAGGATGTCGTAGCCGATCAACTCGCTCATATTCAAATACGTACCGGACAACTCCAGATCTCCGCGTTTTAATGCGGCGACGAACCGTTCCCTCTCCGACGCGTCCGCTTGTTCCAGGAATCGCTCGACCGCCCAGAACGTTTCGCACGTCCATTTGAATCCTTGCCACTCCGGATGCAGTCCCGCTTCCGCCTCTTCCGAGATGCGTACCGCCTGACGAATAAAATCAACATGATATTGTTCGATTTTCTCCTGCCTCTCGGTATAGCCGATGTCGGAATGGGAATGATGGACGGCGTATATCTTCCACTTTCGCGTTAACGACTTCATTGATTTTCTCCTCCAAGTCCGATTCTATTGCGTGAACTAGCCCAGCTTGTGACCGCCATGCATAGGAATAAGCGCCCCGTTGACCCATGATGCCTGACCGCTGCATAAGAACAACACCGCATCCGCCACCTGCTGGGGCGACCCGACATCCGATCTTAGCTTTTCGGATTCCGCAACCCGCTCGGCTTCGACCGCATCATCCATCAGCTGTTTAAACCAATCGTTCAGAAGCGGTGTTGCGATCCCCGCCGGAAGTAAGGCATTGCAACGGATCCCCGTATCCTTCAGATCGAGCGCCAGTCCTGTCGTCAGATGGTTTAGCGCCGCTTTAAGAGAGTCATAAACGAAATTGCCCGCAATATTTTTTTGGCTGTTTAAGGAACTGATATTAACGATCGAGCCACGGGTCTCTTTCAAATACGGCAGCGCCTTCTGAACCAGAAAAAATCCCGACTTTACATTAACTGCAAATAGCCGGTCCCAATCCTCGTGCTGAACGGTTTCTATCGGCTTGTTGCAAACCAAGGCGGCATTGTTGACGACAATATCGATTCTCCCCCACGACTTCACGGCTTGCTCTACGATCGTATCCGGAGCGGAGGGAAGGAGCTGATCCGCTTGCACGAAGATCGCCGTTCCTCCGTCCCGTTCAATTCCTTCCACGACTTGTCGCCCGTTCTCCTCATCCCGTCCGCAAACGACGACGCGAACGCCTTGCTTGGCTAAGCTCTCGGCAACCGCTTTGCCGATTCCGCTAGTGGATCCGGTTACTATCGCAACTTGATTCAAAAATTCAGCCATCTCCACCTATCTCCCTCTCCGCGTCATTGACGTTGAATGGATTCACCTATTTGCTATGAAAGTAGATCTACTCCCCTCCACTATACAAAGGTCGATGAATACTGAAATCAAATAAAACTAACTTTCCTACAAAAAACCGCCATCGTGATCTCCAATAAAATCACTTTTCTTTAATATTCCGACCACGAAGCCATTTCGCTGCCGAATCGGTTATGATCGGGTAGCACGATCGCGATGTCCCCATACTAGCACCCTATCGTTCTATTACAATTTCTCATTTCTAGAATCAGTCCTTGATCTATGACAATTCCGATTACGGATTCCAGACATGAGTACTCAAATTGAATATCGGTTCTCATTCTTCGAATATAGAAAAAAAATCCGGAGCGGCTCTCGCCGCTTACTCGGATTTTTTCACTAATATTCGATATTGGGCAGGCGTCAGTCCGTTCGTTTTTTTGAACAATGCGAAGAAATGACTTCGGCTGGAAAATCCCGAATGCTGCATAATCTCCATAATGGTTTCATCGGTAGTCGCAATGAGTTCGGTCGCATGCGTCAGACGAACATGATTGATATAGTCATTCACCGAAAGATGACGGTACTTCTTGAACAACTTCCCTAAATAGGGCGGGGAGAAGCCCACTTCATCCGCAATCGTATCGAGAGACAATCCAGGATTGGTGAAGTCTCTTTGAATAATCCGATTGACATCTTCGAGCAGATCCAAATACTTATTATCCTTTTTGGATTGCAGTTCTTCAGCCAAATGCCCGAACAGTTGGCGGAAATCGGATTTGATATTGTCCAACGTCTCGATCTTTTGAAGCTTGGTCAAGTACGTATTAAAGTTGAAATTTACTTTCATTGAATGGTTGGCTTCCAGCACTTCAATCGCGTATCGAATGGACAGCAGCAATCGGATCAACACCGAGTTTAGCACCGTATAGCTGTAAGCGGACGCATAACCGATCATGTCGAACAATACCCGGTCCGCTTCCTCGAAATGTCCTTGAATCAGAGCATCCGTCAACTCTTTCTCTTGATCTTGCGGATATTTGAAGTCTTCGTTCCTAATGGAGACGACACTCTCGGAGATGATGGCTTGATGTCCTAAGATCATACGGTAATACGAGAGATCAAGCGTCTTTAAATAGTAGAAATTGATATTCGAAATCGATTCGAAAGGCTGGCTAATCGTAATGGAAACGGACAGTCGCAAATACTTCGACGTATTCAGTTGAATTTCTTGCAAGAGCTCTAGCAGCCGTTCCTGCTGCTGCGACTCTTCTTCGGCTTTGAAGTTAATCAACAACAGAATCTGATCTTCTTCCACTTCGATACATTCATGCTTATACATGCCGGAGAGAAGCTCCGAAATGATGTTCATCATGGCGAATTTCAGCAATCCACGGTCTTTCGAACTATATTGGGAACTGAACTCCGAATAATGATCGATCTTGAACAGGAAGAGCTGGAGGGATTCCCAGGGTTCAAGCTCGATATTGAATTTATTAAAGATTCGGAGAATCGATTGATCGGATCCGAAATCGCTGGACTGCACCAGTTTTCTTAATACCTCTTGCTTCCGACTATAAAACTCCTCCTTCTGCTCAGACTCTAGCGTATGGTAGTTCTGAATGACGAGCTTGACTGGCACATATAACCTTCGGGAAAAATAGAACGTGAGCAGAACGCTTCCGGCCAGAAAAATCAACATAAGCAGTAACGTTTTCTTCTTCATAATCTCGATTTCCTGAACGATCTTTGTATAAGGAGTAACGCTGACCAGCTTCCAGTCAAATACGCCCGTATCCGTGTACGTAATAAAAGAATCGACTCCGTCTGCGTTCATATGTAAACTGCCTGACGGTTCCTTCGAGGAATTGATGATTCGGGTATATTCGAATTCGTTCATATCGCTAAGCAACGGATGATTCGGATCTCCGGACATCAGCCTGCCCTTCGAATCGAGAATGAACATCCGGTTATCGCTCTGTTGATCGGATATGCTGATGTTTTGCTTGATCCAATCCTCGGATATGTTGAGAATAATGGCTTCGCTTACTTTTCCTTTCTCTAGCTGCGTGTCAAAAAACAAGTATGTATACACGTTGACGGTTTTGGACGCACCGCTCGAGATGCCGGACATGATATTTGGTATTTCGCGAAGGACGATGCTATGAGACCGATTATTTTGGATATCGTCCAAAATCGAGAATATTCCCTTATCGCTAAAATTCCCTCTATTATATAGAAAGTTTTCGCTCGGCACCGAATATACCGTTTGTCCGTTATAAATGTAAATCGATTGCAGAAACGGATAAATCGTTTTGTAGGATTGCATTTTCGTCTGATATTTCACATAATCAATGGCCGCGACATCCGAATACAACAAATCTTTGATCATATCGTCAAAAAAAGCGGTGGTCGCCAGCGATCTAACCGACTGGGCCATCACCTGCACATTCTGGCTCGTGTTTTGCAATTCGGATTTCTGTTGGTTGTAGATCATTTGAAGCGCGAAATCTTCAAAATTCTTTTTTAATATCGACGACTGAACGAACAGTAAGACCAATGCGCTGATTAGAAACGGCAGCAATATCGTCAGAAACAACTGAAACGGATTTTTCAATACAAGTTGCTTAAACATGGTTTGCTACCCCCTCCATTAATGAAGACTATCACAATCGTGAAAAACTGAGCAAATACAATTACCTTCCGGACGTGAAAAGTGTAAATTCAGTACAAAAAACCAAATTAAGCACTCCTATTTTGCTCCGTAAAGGACAGAACAATCGGATTAGAAATTGTTTTCTTACATGGGGTTGCTAGTATTAAGCCATGAACAGGCGATTGGCAAAATAGAAACGGCAAAGGAGTAGACGCTTGTGGCTATGGCAGCAACAAATAAAAAAATGAGTAAAACGCGATCCATGAAAACTTTGACGCTTACGATGCTGGCGCTCCCGGCAATTCTGGTGATTTTCGTATTCTCGTACATTCCGATGGCGGGAATTTTTATTGCCTTTAAGAACGTCAATTACGAGCAAGGCATTTTCCGCAGTCCTTGGAGCGGCTTTGAAAACTTCAACTACTTTTTCAGCTCTAGCGACGCATGGATGGTCGTCAGGAACACACTCGGGTACAATACGGTCTTTATTGTGGTCGGCACCTTGCTATCGATTATATTTGCCCTCTTGTTAAATGAAGTCATTAGCCGCAAATTTTTGAAAACGTATCAAACTTTATTTTTTTTCCCCTATTTCTTTTCTTGGATCATCGTGGCGTACATGGCATACTCGTTTATTGGACCTTATGGGATTGTGACCGGCTGGTTGGAAGACCTCGGATTTACGTCCTTCGATTTTTATACCGAAACGTGGATTTGGCCCATCCTGCTTACCTTCATTAATGTATGGAAAGGGTTGGGCTATACCAGCATCATTTTCTATGCCGGAATTCTCGGCATCTCGCAGGATTACTTTGAAGCGGCTGCAATCGATGGCGCATCTAAATTCCAAACCATTATTAAAATTACGTTGCCGTTGCTTATGCCGCTGATTACGATCATGACGCTTCTGTCGATCGGGAAAATTTTCTATTCGGACTTCGGCTTGTTTTTCTTCGTCCCGAGGGAAGTCGGTCAGTTGTATCCGGTCACCCAAGTTATCGATACGTATGTATACCGCATGCTTAGACAATCCGGAGATATCGGCATGTCGTCGGCAGTCGGCTTGTTCCAATCGATGATGGGATTCGTTGTCGTCCTGCTGAGCAACTATATGGTTAAAAGAGTAAACGAAGAGAACAAACTGTTCTAATTTCTAAAATGGAGGTGAGCTTATGACGCTCCGTAAAAAACTGCCGAAAATGTTGATCCATCTCGTGTTGATCTTATTCGGCATCGCTTGCATCATCCCGCTAATCTCGATTATTTCCGTTTCGCTAAGCGACGAAACGACCATTCTACAAGAAGGGTATAGCTTTTTTCCCCAGGGCTTTAATTTAAGCGCCTATGCCTATGTGCTATACAAACCGGCTCAACTCTTGAATGCATTGAAAGTGTCTCTGCTCGTCAGCGCTATAGGTACGATCATTTCCGTGCTGATCTCTGCGGGCATTTCCTATGTATTATCCAGAGAAGACTACAAATATAAGAACTCTCTAAGCTTCTATGTGTTCTTTACGATGCTGTTTAACGGCGGTCTTGTTCCGACCTATATCCTCATCAGCAATTACCTGCACCTGAAAAATACGATCTGGGTACTCATTCTGCCCTATCTGGCGATTCCCTGGTTCATCTTGATCCTGAGAACTTTCATGCAGAAAATTCCGCACACTATCATTGAATCTTGCATGATCGACGGCGCGAGCGAGCTCCGGATATTTATCCAGATGATTCTACCATTGGCTAAACCGGGACTAGCCACCGTCGGCTTGTTCACCATTCTTCAATACTGGAACGATTGGTGGCTAAGCCTGATGTATATCGATAAGGAAAGTCTCGTTCCGTTGCAATATATGCTGTACCGCATGATCAACAACATCGAGTTTCTTACCCGTACCGCGAGCATTATGCCGGGAATGAACACCGTTCCCGCCGAAACGGCCCGGATGGCGATGGCCATTCTGGCTGCCGGTCCGATGCTTCTAGTGTTCCCCTTTTTCCAAAAGTATTTTGTCAAAGGGCTTACGGTAGGCGCGGTCAAAGGATAGCTTAAACATGGATTTCGATCCATTTTAAGAATATAGTAATAGGACAAAGGGAGGATTCACAATGTTAAGAGGTACACGTCTTTCCAAAACCGGCATCATAGCTATACTCCTGATTCTCGTGTTCAGCTTGGTGCTAGGCGCATGCGGAAACAACGACAATGCCAGCTCGCCGAGCGCATCTCCGACAAGCCCTGCGAGCGCGAATCCATCCGAAGGCGCAAAAGCCCCCGAAGAATTGCCGGAGGTCAAGTTGACTTGGTACTTCCCGGGCAGCTTCCCGCAGCCTGAACAAGACAAAGTGTTTGCCGAAGTAAACAAAATCGTAAAACAAAAAATCAACGCCACCATCGACTTCAAACCGATCGCCGGTGCGGATTACGAACAGAAAATGAAAGTGGTCACCGCCTCCGGCGAACCTTACGACCTTGCCTTTACTTCCAACTGGCTTAATAACTACACTCAGAACGTAGCGAAAGGCGCCTATTTACCACTGGATGATTTGCTTAAACTATATGCACCGAAGTCCTATGCCGCTATTCCGAGTAATTTCTGGGATGCTACTCGCGTAAACGGTCAGATCTACGGCTATATCAACTATCAAATCTCGGCAAGAACACCGGAAATTGCAATACCGAAAGCTCTTGCAGAAAAATACGGCTTTGACATCAACAGCGTTGGCGGCAAACTCAGCGCCGATACGATGAATTTGCTTGAGCCGTACTTTGATGCGGTCAAGAAAGACAATCCGCAAAAATATGTTAGTGCCCCATTGTTTGGCATTCAGGATATGTTCGGTTTCGAAAACATCGCCGGCATCAACGTACCCGGCGCAGTAAACTATAATGATGACACGCTGACGGTAATGAACCAGTTTGAGTCCGATGAGTTCAAGAAATTCGTCGCCGCCTTGCGGGACTGGAACGCCAAAGGCTATATGAATTCCAAAGAACGGATCGCCAAGAAAACAGATGAATGGACCGACGCCAAAGCAGGCAAATGGATGATGAGCATCGGCGGTGCGTACAAGCCGGGCGGAGATGTACTCAGCTCCGTATTGGGCGGCGAGGCTTATGTCACTGCACCTGCCTCCGTTCCGCATCTGACGACAGGCGGCATCATCGCCACGATGCATGCCATCAGCCGCACGTCGAAAAACCCGGAAAGAGCGACGATGCTGCTTGAACTGCTGAATACGGACGTAGAACTGTATAACCTGCTCAACTTCGGCATCAAGGATGACCACTTCAAACTCAACGACGACGGCCTCATGGTTGCTGGGCCGAATCAACAAGGCTACAACCCGCAAGCACCGTGGATGTTCGCTTCCAACTTCCTTGCTTACGTACAGGAAGGCATGCCGAAAACCGTCTGGGAAGATACGATCAATTTGAACGAAGCCGCAGAACCATCGAAATTGCTCGGTTTCTCCTTCGATGCGGAACCGGTCAAAGCGGAAATCGGTAAAACAAGTGCAGTCTATGACGAGTACTACAGAGGCATTGAGCTCGGCGTAACAAGCGAAGAGAAATACAACGAGTTCTTGAAAAAGATGAAAACCGCAGGCTCCGATCTAATCGTCGCGGAAATGCAAAAGCAAATCGACGCTTGGAAAGCAACGAAATAACTTAAAACTCGAAACAGAGGGCTGTCCCATGGGGCAGCTCTTGTTTTATTCGCTCATAGCGATACATCGAAGTGGGGATAGATATGACCAGGGCTTGCAATAATTTGGATGATAAAGGTATACTCCGTTTATCGCAAGGCATCCGGGAGATAGTCTAAGGCACGGATAAGATAACAATATGAATAAGCGGGGTTAATAAATTGGACAAACCTTCGACGAGACACCGCATCCTGATGGAAGCGGAAAAGCAATTTATCGCGCTCGGAATCGCAACCGTGCAAATGAAAGATATTGCATCGGCCGTTAATATTAATAGAAGAACGCTGTATCGTTATTTTCCCACGAAAGATGAATTGGCCTTTGAAATCGAGATCATAGTCATGAAGCAACTGCAGGATTATTTCACATTGGATATCGGGGACATAACGAACAAAACCGGCTTTGAAAAAGTAACAGCGTATTTCTTTCAAGTTGATCTTGATAAAGTCAAAGAACAGATCAAGTTGACCGCCGAGTTCGACAGGTATTTTCAGGGGAATTATCCGAATCCGGATTTGGAGCAATCTTTTATTGAAGCTTTAAACCCGAATCAGGACCCGTTATTTCATTATATTCGCGATGGCGTGACCGATGGCTCGATTCGGAATGATATGACTGTCGAAGAATTGTACCATTTTATCAGTCACAGCTTTATCGCCCTCTTCCAAAGGCTGATTCTGAGAGAGAACCACTTAAAGTATGAATATTGCGATAATATTGATTTTAATAAAGCATTCCGGAATATTATTCTAAGCGGAATACGGCGCACATGATAACCGGAGTTTATCGACTTCGGTTTCCTATGCGCCGGCGTGACTGTTATTAATAGCTATGGAGTTAGAACGACTCTTACGACTCCACAATACGGGGTCGCCCAGAAACCTCCGAACACGGCTTCATCGCCATTGCGGGTGCGCGTGGATACAAAATCTCCCGATTCGGTCAGATAGCCTTCCTCTACGGTAAGATAGTCCACCGGGGTTGATACTAACGACATTTTCAAAGCTTCCAACCATCCGGGTCCCGACCCGGGAACCATAAAGAGATGGAAGTTGCCGGCCAAGTAAAATTCTTGCGGTCCGGCTTCGATGATTAGCCCGTGTTTAGGTCGTCCTTCGATCAACTGGGGATTACGGGCATGTCTGTGGTCCTTGTTCTCGCTCGTTGGGCCCATGTTGATAAAAGGCACCGCCCCGATGTATTGTTCGAATTCAAAACTCTGATTCATCTGATAATCCTCTTCCACGACGGCATGAACCTTGCCTGTGCCCCGATACTTCTGAATCAACGGCAATAAGCTCATTACGCTGCGGAAGCTTTCGGCGAATAATACGGCATCCTCGCGCAGATTGCCTTCCATATTCAGGATGCTGTCTACGCCAAAACAAAAATATCCGATCGCGTCGTAATCAGCCAACGCCCGAAGCATATTTCGCGCGTTAAGCCCATCCGTGCCGGATTCCGGAACAAACAAAGGATTGTCGGGCCGACGATAATCTTCGCACACGATCTTGTAGTCGCTAAAATTAACGGAGTAAATATCCGGTGCGATCAGATCGAGATGAGGCGCCGTAAACTTCCAAATGTCCATCGTGTTTCGGGTAGGCCCGCCGGAGGGATAGAATCCGGGAATCGGCCACCCAGGGAAAGAGAGCCATGCATTTACATACAACGGGATATTGTATTCCGCGCGGCCTTCGACAGCGATATGATCAATATATTTGGCAATTGACCAAGCCGTGCAGAACTCGCCGCCCGCGACGCCAAAAACGTCTTTCCAACCCCCTTGCTCTTTAGAACCGTTCTTCTTCCAAGCGTCCCAAACAAAGCCCTTACCTAGTCCCTTCACATGCTCGAGGAGTTCGGAAGATACAGCCCCGGCTAATGCGGCTTCCGCCTTATGTCCATAATCCCTATCGCAGCCAAGAATGCCCGGCTCGTTCTCCACTTGTACCGCAATAACCGTCTGCGCGTCGCCGTCCGCTTCTTTCAGATGCTTCATCAATGCGCGGAACGCTCTCGTATCCGCCTGAAGCGATTCCTCGCAAAAAGCGGATAGAATATTCATAGGGACGCCGTCGCTGCGAAGCACTCTGGCAAATCGTTGCTTGTCCCTCTTTACCCAGCCCGGACAATAACGCATCTCGCCGTTTTTCCATGTCGCAAACCACAATACGATAAGTTGCAACTCGTGCTTCCGGCACTCTTCCAGAAGCATGTCTACCGAGGAAAAATCAAATTGCCCCTCCTGCGGCTCCACCTGCTCCCAATAAACCGGGGCTTCCAACGTATTGCCTCCCAATGCCTTGACGCCAGCAATAGCAGATGCCAATTCTTCCGCGTTATAAGCGCTGGAGTTTTTGGACTGTCCCCCCATGGGCATGAATGGTTTTCCCTTTACATGAAACATACAAACCTCTCCCGTTCTTCTATTTAAATGGGGTGAATCATTTTCTTCTCGTCGTATTTTAGGAAAGCGAATAAGGAAAACAGGGCAACAACGGCTGCAATCCCAACGGATATTCTGATCCCGGAATCATGATCGATCGAATTCCCGATCGCCAATACGGTGGGCAACAGGATGGCGGATAAAGCGGTTCCGAATTTCGTCAGAAACGAACGTACGCCAAAGTAAAGCGCTTCTTTGTTTTCACCGCTCGAACGAGCGTCATATATGGCATCATAGAGATGTAGATGAAAGATACGATAAGAAACACGAACGAAACGATCATCAATTTCTTCTTTCCGTACTTTTTGCTCAAACGGTTAACCAACGGATACAGCAAAAATGAGAGGACGCCGACGGCTGTCACGATCAATCCGACATGATTTTCCTTCTGTCTGGCGAGCACCGTAATATAGTAGACGAGCGTATCGCTATAAGCAAAATGGCGCTAGGAAGCGCGCTTCGTCTCATAAACGGCGTCCTTCTGCCAAGGCGATGCCTGCTACTATCGCTTAAATTCGCAACCCATAGATCGGTCATCGCATTGATCAACGTAGCGAATCCCATAATGATGCCAATAATCGTAACGCCCATAAAAACTCCGCCTTGCGGAATCGCCACTTTAATGCCCGATCCTTCCGGCGGTAAATAAAAATAGATGAGCCATGTTCCGATGATTCCAGCCAGAATCGACCAACCTAACTGCCCTAGCGAGTAGATAACTTTTATCTTCCTTGGTAATTTCGCCACCCTCGTCCTCCTTTGTCACTTCACGCTCCCTCATGCCACACGTGTGGCGTGGTTGGATTATAAAATATTTCCAATCCTAACGTCAAGATGGTTTTTTGCGGTTATTGATTAAAAATAGGAAGTATTATGCTTTCTGATAGTTCAAAAAAACAGCCTGTGACCTCGTCCCGGTAGGAACAAATAGATTCACAGGCTGCGTATATACTCTTTCATGGATAAGATTCAAGCAGCGAGTCAGCTCAAGGGATATAACTTCTGTATGCTTGCATCCTTGAACAAGTCGCTAATGGCGAACTCCGCGCAAGGCAATCTGTCCGACGCCATTTGATCATCGCCTTCAAACAAATTGCTTAACGTATAATGCTCACCGCCTAGCACATACTGCTCCAATGTACGCGCATTCGTATCGATAATCCAATATTCCGGTACCGCATGCTTAGCGTAGATGTTCAGTTTCTTTACCTTGTCCCGTTTTCGGGAGCCCGGGGACAACACCTCTACGACGATATCCGGTGCTCCTTCAATCGCTTTATCGGTTACGATCTCCATCCGGCTGCGATGAACGAGGATCAGATCGGGCTGAACGACGTTCGTTCGGCTTAGAATAACGTCAAGCGGCGCTACAAACATCGCATAATCGGAATTGCAGCTTTGCATCAGAATATAGAGCAGATCTCTGCTAACGCTCTGATGAATGACGGACGGACCCGGAGACATCATCTCGAGAGCACCATCGAATATTTCGTACCGTTCTCCGTCATCTGGCATCGCCGAATATACTTCATACGTTACGGGCTGCTCCCCGATCCGTTCTTTTCTTTTCTTGTTTTTATCCATTGCCGATCCTCCTCCGCAATAGAAAAGCACCTCCGACAAAGCAACACGTCTTGTGTCTGGCTTTGGCGAGGTGCTTCCCCGTACAATTCAATATACTTTTATTATGTCCAACATATACGAGGATGTCAATGTGAGCATTCATTCCG
Organism: Cohnella herbarum; assembly: GCF_012849095.1. Lineage (NCBI taxonomy): Bacteria > Bacillati > Bacillota > Bacilli > Caryophanales > Paenibacillaceae > Cohnella > Cohnella herbarum. Next base: position 6,900,264 of record NZ_CP051680.1, on the reverse strand, counting down.
TCACGGCTAATTCATGGACTCGTATATTTCCACAAATCTTGTTGCCAACTGTTCACTCGATCGTGATACATTCAAAGTGGTGTTGCAATTATGGAATTACAGCCGGCATGGCCACCCATTCGCGTTCTTCGAACACTTCGACTTCCTGCAGTTTCCCTTCCCGGCATCAAATCCGTTGCCGTCAAACGCAATCGCGTATCGGGGAGTCGGTATATTGTGCGCAGCCTCTTAACAAACGCTGAAAAACATCCATACCTGCTTACATACAAAACAATAACCCAACGATCAATATAGAATGATCGCTGGGTTTGGTTTAATATCATAACCTATTAATTAACGAGAGACTGTTCTCCGCCACCCGAGTTCCGGTTATAGCGGTGATCCGTGGACGCCTCCTGAATGTGTCCGAACGCCCAATGACTTGCCGGAACATCCTTCCAAGCGGCTTTTTCGCCCGTGAGCGGCCCGCGCTCCAGCACGCGATTCAGAATGACAACCGCTTCTGCGCGCGTCAGCAAGTCGTTCGGACGGAATTGACCGCTTCCGGAGCCGGACATGATACCTGCTGCGCTTACGCGTTCGATTGCTCCAGCCGCCCAGTGGCCGGCTGTATCCTTGAACGACGCCTTCGCATCGACCGCTGCCGTTCCGCTTTTCGGCAAGCGATCGACGATCGCTGCCATCTCCGCGCGGGTAATCGATTTGTCCGGCATAAAGCGGCCATCGGAGCCTTGCATATACCCCCACGACGTCGCTTGCGCGATCGCCTGCTTCGCCCATGCGGCAGACGGCAGATCGGTGTAAGCCGCATCCGCTGCTCCTGTAGCAGTCCCCGGCATTGCTCTAGACAGTAGCGCCGCCATCTCCACCCGTTGAACCGCTTGATCCGGACGGAATGTACCATCGCTGTACCCTTGAATATAAGCGGTATGAGACGAGTTCTCCACGCTCAGCTTCACGATGGAGAAGGTGCTGAACTTTGTGATCTTAAACCGGATGCCAGGTTTGTCCGTTCCGTTGTAGCCAACCAGTTCGCCCTTTACCCATTCCTTCGTACCGTCGCTGTGCTCGATGAAAACGCCCAGCTTCTCTAACTCCGCCCTCGGCAAATCCTCGCCTACAGGCAGCTCCAGAGTCACCTCTCGGCTACTCATATTCGTCTCGATCGTCATCGGTCGACCAATCAGTTGCAAGCCGTCCGCCGTCGCTAGTTGGAGAAGCGTTGGCTCTCCTTTGAGGCGCTCTTCCACCTGCTTGCGTTCGACGGTTGCCTTGATCGGCACGATATGGAAATACACTTCCTCCTGCAAGTCTTTCAATGAGCGGCTAGGTATAAGAATGCCACCGTTGTCGGTCCAGATCTGCAGATCGACGCCTTGCGCGGCAAACTGCTTCGCAGCTTCTGCCGCCAGCTTGATTTTCAAATCTATTACCTCGTCCTTAGCGTCTGGAATGACGATTTTGGCCGTAGATGAGCCGGCTTCTTTTAATTGCTTGACTGCCTGCTCAGCTTGTGCCAACGTCAGGATCACTTCGTCTTTCTTGCGGCCGTCCGCAAGGGTCGTTCTTTCGATGGTCGTACTGGCGACAACGCCGCCCTTGCCGCTGCCATCGCTGACTTCGACCTTTATCTTCTCCGTCGGAGACGAAGCGCCTCCGCCGCCTCCGCTTCCCGCTTGTGGCGCCGTCGGTACTGCAGCTTGCGATGCTGCGGACGGATCGGACATTCCGGCGGCATTCTGGGCGACAACCGTGAAAGTATAGGATTTGCCGTTCGTCAGCCCGGTGACGACGGCCGACAACTGATCCCCGTTAACCGTGACAGAGATGTCGCCGGGATTAGAAGTCACAATATAGCGGTCAACCGGTGCCTCGTTCACATTGGCCGGCGCGCCCAAGGCGACTTGTACTTGCCCATTGCCTGGCGTAACCGACAGGATAGCTGGAGCCAGCGGCTTAGCCACCGGACGAACCGCGCCGATCAGCGGCACCGAATCTCCGGCAATGTTCACCGCGTAGATGCGAATCGTATACGTCTTTCCGTTAACCAAGTGATCGAAGCTCGCGCTGTACACGCCCTCGCCGCTTTCCGACACTTCCTTCGCTGCAATGATGTCGCCGTCGAGTACCGCTTCGACACGGTACTTCAAAATCGGCTCGCCGACCGTGCCGACCGGCTTCGCGAAGGAGATGACTGCCGTGCCGTTGCCTGGCGTCGCGTTGAAATCCTTCGGCGCTCCAGGAGCCGGCACTGGCACGACCGCCTCCGAAGATGGGCTAAGTCCGGATGCGCCGGCAAGGTTGACCGACCTAACGGCAAATACATAGGACTTACCGTTATTCAGTCCCACTGCGGTATACGCATTGGTTCCGACTCCGTCAGCGATCTCTACCCAATCGGCGTCGTCGTCCGGTGATGCTTCTCCCTCGTAAAGGTATACCTTGTACGTTTCCGCCATCGGCACGGCCGGCCAGGTCAGCCCGACCTTGCCATCACCCGGAGTCGCGGTGACCGATACCGGCGCATCGGGCGGAACCACAACGGAAACTTTGCCGTTTGCGACAGTCTTGTTCATCTCCACGGCATGCACGTCCGTAAACGTCAGCTCCCGCACGTCGTTCGGAGTCTCGACAGTCAGCGCGTGATCGCCGATCGGCGCGTCATCTTCAACTGCGAACTTGATCGTGAACAGGGTCTGAGCATCCTGAGAAGCCGGAATCGGGTTGTCTCCGCCCGTCAGATCCAGCCAAGAGACAATCAACCAGCCGTCGGTATTGTTATAGTTCGACATCAAGCCTTGTCCCACGATTCCATTGAAGCTTATCGCGGCCGGATCGAACTTGATCCGTATGCCGTAGGAGGCTACAGCCTTATCAAGCTTCACCGCCTTCACCGGCACGGAGACGATGCCTTGCTCCCCCACTTTGATGGACGCCGAGCCGATTTCAATGTCCGCATTTCCCGGCGGAGACACGGTCACCTTCCCGCTCACGAGATCGGCGGATATCGGATCGACGTCCTCGTAAAGCTGGCCTTGAACAATCGTAAGGGCGGAATCTCCTGCCGGCGCGCCTTCCTTGATCTTGAACCGCAGCGTGAACAACTCGCTGGAGTCCTCTATAAAATCAGTAAGCGTCAGCTTGAGTTTCAGACTTCCGGTTGTTGTCTTGTCTACGAGCAACAGCGCGTTGGTGTCGAGCGCTCGAACCGGTCCGCTAATGACCGCTTCATCTCCTGCCACCGGCTCCAGCACGTTCGGATCGTAGTTAATCGTAGTGTCCGACCGGTAAACATACAGATCGGAGCCATTCGAGTCGAAGAAAACCGGTACTTCGACATAAGCCCCCGGCGCTCCGGCCACCGAGCCGACACGCACAGAGGGCGTGTCGGACGGAGCAGCGGACGCTTTCGGAAGTGCCGGCAGCAGCAGTACCAGCGCTAGCAATACAACGAGGATAGCGCTGAATTTGTCGCGCAGTCCAGATTGGTTAGCATGAAAGTAATTCAATATATTCACCTCAAAGTTTCTTAGATTGCATTGCCCATATAGATATTCATGATTAAGGTAGCATCCGCTTCGGTTATTTCACCGTCTTCGTCCATATCGAGCGCTTCGAGCTGTTCGGCCGTAAGCGTGATTTTCCCTTTTAGATACTTGGTGATGAGCAGTGCATCCGCAGGCGTTACGGCTCCGTCCCCGTTGGCGTCTCCTTTCGGCCGGATGATGATCTCGACCTTACCGGGCGTCTCGGAATACGCCCCGGCGGAATTCATCGCCTGCCATGCGAAGAAGGTTGTGCCGCCCCAAGACGCATCGGGCGTGAATGCCAAGCCGTTCAGCGAGGCCAGAGGAATCGATTGCCCGTCTTGAACGGGAACTCCCGAGAGGCTGAGCGTGCCGTGGTCCGGCAGCGACACGACGCGAATCTCCTGCATTGCGCTGCCTTTCGGATCGGAATAACCGTTCAGGAAATCCGAGCCGTTCAACGCAAGAGCCTTCCCTTGCTTGCCGCGTATGACGAACGAGCCTGCGGTGGGCGGATCCTGCGGCTTGTTGGTCAAGCTCAGCACTCGGTTGAAGGTCCCGGTGTCATCCAGATTGAGGACGACGATGCGATCCTGCGCCGCATCCGTTACGTACAGCTTATTGTCCGGACCGACAGCGAGGGCATGGGGCTTGCTGATTCCGTGATCATCGGTCAGATTGAGCCAGGGCTGAAGCGTTGGACGGTTGACGTACGATGCGCCGACGTAGGAGGCACGGTAAATTTTCGTCTCGTTCATGACGACGTAAAACCTCTCTCCGATGAAATCTACCGCGATTTCTCCGGTCGTATAGCCTGCTCCCGGGAACATGTTAAAGACGCCCTCCAGGTCGACGACGTAGCCTTGAGATTCCCATACCCTACTATCCAAATGGATTGCGAGGCCCCACTCTCCATCTCCGGCATTGGATGAACTGCCACCGCTCGAACCGCTCAGATCCAGTCTCAAAGTGACACTTCTATTCAACATTCCGATTACCGTCGGAAAATAACTGATTGCCGCATAGTTTTCGAATTGAAACTTAGCTTCTTTGTATGCTTGCTGAGTGGCCGGATTGATTTTTGTGAGAATGACGAGACTCTTGATGTTCATTACCTTCGGATAGTTCGGGACGGGGGTGACCATTCGACTGATCAGATCGATGGGATTGGCCATCGTCTCCCCGTTGTGCTTCAACAGCGTGAGCGGCTCTCCATCCCGGTCGAACGCATGCAAGCCCGCGGCCAAGCCCGATTCGGCGACGTACAGATTGCCTTCCCCGTCAACGGCGACCGCCGTCGGATTGTTCACGGGAACGATCAGATTCGCCACCCCGTCCGTATTCGCCCGAATGACCCGGTTGTTGCCGGTATCGACGATGTACATTTCCGTTACGCCGTTGTAGGCGTAAAACTTGATATCTTGCGGTGACTTAAGATTCAGGGGTACACCCCCGGCATGAGTCTCGCTGGACGGCAGAGCTACGGCTGTCAGTAAAGCGATGGCCATTGCAGCCAGAGTCGTTCTAATCCATTTCTTCACTCCGCTTGTTCCTCTCGATAGCATCTGGAACTGTTCTCCTCCTTGAGTCATGGATGATGACGTAATTTGTCGAACAGTGTAACATTAAGCACTTAACAAACTCTTAAACTCTGATGTTAGATTCTTATTAGCATCTGGAAACTATTCTCCTCCTTGAATCTAATTAAGACTTGTCGAACAGTGTGACAAGAGGCTCTTAACAAATACTTAAAACCTTGTTCTGTCAAGAAACACAATTAATCACAACAAAAAACCACTCACGATTAAAGACAGTGAATGGTATACCCTCTTTGCCCGGTAGTAGCTTGCTAGCACCTTTCGGAACTTTCATCCTAAATGAAGTCCATGCTGGACGTATGTTGAAGAAACGGCAGACGCTCTAAACCTACAGGCTTTTTCTAGTTAAACGTCCTTTCATTTATGGACTCGAAACTCTACTGGTCTCGTATTCTTTCGACTAAGCAATTCCTAGAAAAAAAACCAGTCAGATCAAGGGTTGATCTAACTGGTCGTAAATATATGTCTCAATTAATTTTTCCCTCTTACACCTTATAAGCCTTCATAGCCTTAATAATTTCTTTAACCGAAGGCCGTTTGCCGTACATCAGTACGCCTACGCGATAGATCTTCGCAGAAAGCCAACCGATGGCGAGGATCGAAGCGATCAGAATGCCGATGGAGATAATGATTTCCCACCATGCCGGCTCCGCTACTCCGATCCGCAGGAACATGATGAACGGAGAGAAGAACGGAATGTATTGGCACACGAGCATTAGGGTGCTGTCCGGCTGTTGTAGGCCGAATATCGCGATATAAAATCCGACAAGCGTGAGCATCGTGATCGGCATGATCGCTTGCCCAAGATCTTCGGTACGGCTGACGATCGAGCCTATTGCCGCGAACAATGTCGCGTACAGGAAGAACCCGGCCAGATAGAAGAATCCCGCATAGATCATGAGCATCGGATCAACATCGCCCAAGTTAATACCGAGGTCTTTCAGAATGTCCTTGTTGTGAGGCAACGTTAAGTTAGCGACCAACGCCCCGATCAGAATGACGATCTGGATGATGGCGACGACGAAAGTGCCGAGAATTTTACCCCACATCTGCTTTAACGGCGAGACGCTCGTAACGATGATTTCCATGACGCGCGAGCTCTTCTCGGCTGTAATTTCGGTCGCGATAAGCTGCCCCGTTATCATGACAGCCATGAACAGCATGATGATCATGACGTAAGTAAGGCCGATGGCGACGCCTTGCTCCTCTTCGGTCTTGCCCTCCTCGTTCGTAAAGCTGACCTTCTGCGTTTCGAACGACACCGGAGCGAACAATTGCGCCTTTTGCTCTTCGTTCAAGCCATCGTTTAAGATTAATTCCATCTTAACCTGCTGAAGCGCGGCGGATAAGGATGAAGCGGTGCCGCCTTCGAACGCGCTCTTCGAGTTATAGGTTACCTTCGGGAAACCGACGGCGGTATCTTCGACGAACGTCAAGTATCCTTTAACGTCCCCGTTTTCCAGCGCGCTCTTCAATTCCGTTTCGGAAGCCTGAGGGACCAACTCGACGTTCGACTCCGGAATATTCGTGTAGAATTTCGTAAGCCCTTCAATGATCGGAGCCTGCTGTCCTGCCGCGTAACCGACTTTCGTTACCTTGTCGCCGCTACCGCCCAGCTTGTCGATCAGATAAGGGAGGTTACCTACGACGATTAGCAATACCGCGAGCACTGCCGTCATGATGATGAAGGATTTGCTACGCAGCTTATTGCGCATCGTAAATCCCATTACCGTCCATAAGCTATTATTCATGGCTCTCACCTACCGTCTTAATGAAGATTTCGTTCAGGGTCGGTTCCATTATTTCGAAACGAGTGACCGGTCCTTGAGACATCGCGTGTTGCAGGATGCGTTGTCCCGCGTCCGGGGTGCTTACTTTAAGCTCGTAACCGCCATGCTCGTGAACGATGACCTGACTGACTCCCGGGATCGACTCCAATCCATTGATGACGCCATCGGAAGCGACGACGACTCTTTCTTGCGGGAACTTCTTCTTTATATCTTTGATCGGGCCTTGCAGCACCGGATTCGACTTGTGCATGATCGTAATGTTCCGGCACAGCTCTTCGACGTGTTCCATCCGGTGCGTAGAGAACAGGATGCTCGTGCCTCCGTCGCGAAGCTCCTTCACCGTAGATTTCAACAACTCCACGTTGACCGGATCGAGACCGCTGAACGCTTCGTCGAGAATAAGAATTTTCGGATTATGAATGACCGCCGCGATAAATTGGATTTTCTGCTGGTTCCCTTTGGATAACTCTTCTACCTTCTTGTTGTAATATTCCGGCACCTGGAACTTCTCCAGCCACCGCTTCAAATTCTGGTCGGCATCTTTACGGGACATCCCGCGAAGCTGGGCCAGATAGATGATCTGGTCGCTGACTTTGATTTTCGGATACATGCCTCTCTCTTCCGGCAAATACCCAAGCATGCTAAGCTGCTCCTGTCCGTATGGCTTGCCTAGATAACGGATATCCCCTTGATCAGGCAATATGAGTCCCAGAACCATACGCATCGTAGTCGTTTTACCCGCGCCGTTAGCGCCTAACAATCCGTATATCTCACCTTCCGACACCTCGAAGCTGAGGTGGTTTACGGCCGTTTTGTCGCCGTAGTTTTTAAGTATGCGATCAACTTTCAATGAAATCATCGTCTAGCTTCCTCCTTTCGAATTAAACAGCTTAATATATCTTCAAGCTCCATGCGCTGAACCGCCAGCACTTGGAAGCCGTTCTCGCGGCAATACGCTTCCCCTTGCTCGGGTTCGTTCACTTCGACCCGATAAACTCCAGGTCCAGCTTCCGCTATGCCTTGTAAACCCGGCACACGTTCCAACAGCTCGTTGCCGCCCTTCGCCGCGTAATCGCTCTGCACGACGATCGTTCGCCAATCGTCCAGCAGTCGATCCTTCTCGTACAAGCCGAGAACGCGTCCGCGGTAGATGAACAGGATGTAATCGGCCAAGCGCTTGATCTCTTCCATAATATGAGTGGCTAGGACGAGCGTCCTGTCCCCCGGCTCCATATAACGCCTGAGTTCTTCCAGCATCGTCTTCCAAGCGAAAGGGTCGAGGCCAGACGAGGGTTCATCCAGCAACAGCAACTCCGGATCGTGAGCCATCGAGATCGCTAGCTCCACTTTGCGACGCATCCCTTTAGACATCTTCGATAACTTAATGCCGCCGTCGACGTCGAAATGGCGCAATAGCTTGCGGTATCTCTCCCAGTCCCAGGTCGGGTACCATAGTGAGGCGAACTTTGCTTTCTCATCGGCGGTAAAATGACTCTCGTGGGCATGCGGGTTTTCCGCAAGAAAGCCGATCCGGCTCTTGTACGCGTCGTCCTGTACCCCGATCAAATTCGTTCCGAGCACTTCGGCTTCTCCGTCCTTAATCGGCTCTAGACCGAGCAGCGCCCGAAACAGCGTGCTCTTGCCCGACCCGTTGGGACCGACGATCGCCGTGACCATTCCTTTCGGAATATCGCAGGCGATCGGCCCAAGCACGAACCGGTCGTGCTCCAGCTTAATCCCCCGAAGGGCAATCGCGGTATTCGCATCCGTTATCGTCATGGTTGCCCCTCTCTCCTATGTTCCGACTTATTGCCCATTACCCGCCTGAAAGCCGTCTCGATCTCTTCCAACGTGCATTGCAGTTGCAAGCCCGCATCCACCGCCCGCTCGAGCTCTTCCGCGACGCGTTCCAGACGATGTTCGTCCCGGGCGACCTCTTCCACTCCCGCGACGAACGTCCCCGTTCCTTGTCTCGTTCGAATCAAGCCCTCGTTTTCCAAGTCTTGGTACACCCGCCTTACCGTTATGGCGCTGCACTTCAAGGAAACGGCCAGCTCCCGGATCGACGGAAGCAACGTCCCTTCCTTTAATTGCCCTCCGAGGATAAGCCCGCGAAGCTGCACCTCGATCTGATGGTAAAGCGGTTCGGGACGTTGTTCATCTATGCGTATCGGCAGCCACACAAGCTCACCACGCTTTCTTTAACGGGAATCATAAGGGCATCGACCTTGCGCGGATCCGGTTAATCGTCATCCGATGGCTGAGCCACAGTGCCGCGCCGGCGGCGATCGCCATTCCTGCGATCAGAACCCCGCCATATCCTCGCAGGATGATCCCAAGCACTTCTTGAAACAAATAGATCCCTTGCCATGTCAAGACGATGGAGACGACGGCCATTAGAAACATGATTCCGAAGTAATAAATGCAATACCATTTGCCGCTGAATCCGAGCTCTAACCAGACATACACTGCGATGAGAACAAGCCCGTAACAAGCCCAGACGATTCCGTTCTCGATCCACTGGAGCGGCGAAACCGATTCCCTGAGATGAGGCGCTACCGCGTATTGCAGAACCATGAATACCGTTCCGATAACAGGCAACATGATCGCGCTCTGCAGCATTCTCGCCTTCACGATGGAAGCGGCGGGAATCGGCATCGAACGCCAATGAGCAAGCCTTTTGGAGTAAAAGTCGTCCCGCCACATGCCCCAAGCCGCCTTGTTCATGACCATCCCGAATGTCGGGAACATCATCAGGTAGATCCAGTCTGCCATCACGTTCAACCATTTGGGAACCTCTTCACTCGAATCCAGGAGCGCATCCACCGTTGTGCTAATGATGAAGCCCAGATAAACCGAGAATAACAAGGTGAAAACCATTCCGAACCTTTCTCTTCTCCATAAATAAACTCCGATATAGCTAACGGCTTTGCGCTCCGTCATGGGTTGATCCTCCTCGCGGACACAGTGTTCATGTGTGTATATCCATATACACACTATACACGGTGTTCACACTCTCGTCAATGCGACAGGAAAACTTTGTTTTGCAGCGAATTAATTGATTAGAGGACGACACATAGAGAATGTACCCCTACGAAAGCGAGCTGACAACATGAATCGAAAGCTATCCGCCATTCCCTTAATTCTAGCTCTTTTCTTAGCGGTGCTCTTGCCTGGTCATACTAGTCCAGCATCCGCAGCATCCACGGCATCTGCCGTTAGCGTTGCCGCTGCCGCTTCCGCCATAGATAGCGGACTTCCCATTCGGACGCCCCAGCAGATCGCAGCCCAATGGAAGAAACGAATGTCTTCACCCGACGATCGCGAGCCTTACATCGACATGCCATCCGTATCCGCGCCCTATTCTCCCGGTTCTCTAAAGACGGACTACATCCAAGACGGCGTGAACGCGATTAACTTTTACCGGTTTATCAGCGGGCTTTCGGATAATATTACCGCAACGAAACCACTTAATGTTCAAGCGCAATTCGGTTCCGTCTTGCTCGCCGCGGAAGACAACTTCAGCCATACGCCGAAGAAACCCGCCGACATGTCTAAGGATTTCTATGGCAAAGGCTACGAATCCACTTCCAGCGCCAACATCTATGCTTCTTTCGGATATGACGGCCATATCGTAACCCGATCGATCAATGCTTATATGGATGATTCCGATACTTATAACTTATCCGTACTCGGTCACCGGCGATGGATACTGAATCCCCCGCTTAAGTTCGTCGGGATCGGTTTAGCCGAGAGCGAGGACGAGTGGACCTACTCCGCCTTGCAAGTGTTCGATACAAGCGGGAATAAGAAACTCGAACATAACTTCGTTGCCTATCCCGGAGAAAGCCCCTTTCCAATAGAAGTTTTCGGCCCTCATCAAGCTTGGTCGATTAGCTTGAATATGGACAAGTTCAAGAAACCCGAGAAGAAAAACGTTAAAGTATCCTTAACGAGACTAAAAGATAATCGAACGTGGAAATTGAATTCGAAAAACGGAAAGGTAACGGGCAAGGGAGCTTATTTTAACGTGGAAAATACCGGGTACGGTACGGGATCCGCGATCATTTTCCGTCCGGACGGCATCGTCGGATATAGGGCGGGAGATCGCTTCAAGGTGCAAGTTCTAGGTTTGCAATCCAAAGACGGGAAAGATTTAACGATTTCCTATACGGTAAATTTCATGACCGTTAAGAAATAGGTTATAATTGTCCCACAAGACATGGCGCGATACGCGAAAGGAATTGTAAATTCTCTATGAAAAAAGGAACGAAAGCCCCCCGCTTCGCAGGCAAAAAAGAAGCCGGGGCTCATCACAGGAACTCAGCGCCTCCGAGACAATTCAAGGTAGCGGAAGACGGCGAGCTCCTAGCCTTCTTGCTCGTTAAGCTGGCTCCGCAAGGACGGAACTCCGTCAAGTCGTTGCTCGCCCACGGACAAATCTCGGTAGACGACAGAGTCGAGAAGCTCTATAACCATCCGCTCAAGCCCGGACAAGTCGTAACCGTGCGTAAAGATCGCAATACGGTTGCCCCGCTGCTAGTCGGACTTAAGATTCTATACGAAGACGATGCCATTATCGTCATCAATAAGGATGCCGGATTGCTGTCCATCGCGACGGAGCAGGAAACCGAGCTGACCGCATATCGCCAACTCACTGCCCATGTTCGGATTACCCATCCCCAGAATCGGATTTTCGTCTTGCACCGCTTGGACCGGGAAACGTCCGGCGTAATGATGTTCGCCAAGAGCGAGCAGGTTCAGCAGAAAATGCAGGACGGATGGAAAGATATCGTCAAGGAGCGCATGTATGTCGCGTTGGTCGAAGGCATGGTCAAGAAAACCCAAGGCACCATTACCTCCTGGTTGAGGGAAACCTCGACTCTGAAAATGTATTCCAGCCACACGCCCAACGACGGACAACATGCCGTAACGCACTATAAGGTGCTGCGAGCCAGCCGTAACTATTCGTTGCTGGAAGTTCATCTGGAAACCGGACGCAAAAACCAGATCCGCGTGCACATGCAGGATCTCGGCCACCCAGTCGCCAACGACAAAAAATACGGCGCAAAGACAAAGCCGTTCTCGCGGCTAGGCCTTCACGCGCGCGTGCTCGCTTTCGAACATCCGGTCACAGGCAAGCTCATGCGTTTCGAGACGGACGTTCCAAAGCCGTTCCTGAGCCAGTTCAAGGAAGAGCCTCAGTAAGCTGCTCGCCTTGTTCGGCGTTAGAATTAGAGAATGTCTTGTCTTAGCAGCAGTTTGGGGGACGATCTGCTTAGAGCACTTAGAGTACCTTATCTCCGCCGTAGTTTGGGGGATGATCTGTGAAGCGCACTGAATGAAAGTACCTTACACTCGCCGAAAGCTGGCCAACGATCCGTGAAGTGCACTGAGAGTACCTTACACTCGCCGAATGTTGGCCAACGATCCGTGAAGCGCACTGAGTACCTTACACTCGCCGAAAGTTTGCCAACGATCCGTGAAGCGCACTGAGAGTACCTTACACTCGCCGAAAGTTTGCCAACGATCCGTGAAGCGCACTGAGAGTACCTTACACCCCGCCGTAGGTTGGCCAACGATCCTTGAAGCGCACTGAGAGTACCTTACACCCGGCCGTAGGTTGGCCAACGATCCGCGAAACGCACTGAGAGTACCTTACACCCCACCGTAGGTTGGCCAACGATCCGTGAAGCGCACTGAGAGTACCTTACACTCGCCGAAAGCTGGCCAACGATCCGCTAAGCGCACTGAGAGTACCTTACACCCCACCGTAGGTTGGCCAACGAACCGTGAAGCGCACTGAGAGTACCTTATCTCCGCCGAAAGTTGGCCAACGATCCGTGAAGCGCACTGAGAGTACCTTATCTAAACAGCCGGATAGGCAGCACACCGCCAACATTAATTGGAGCCGAGGAACTTCGTGCTGCAAGCCGCCGGTAGCGGTCTAATTGGTTGAAAACCGAGGAACTGTGTGCTGTAAGCCGCTGGCAGCGGTTTAATTGGTTGAAAACCGAGGAACTTCGTGCTGCAAGCCGCTGGTAGCGGTCTAATTGGTTAACCGAGAAGCTGTGTGCTTCTCAATCCGCCACCAAAGCGCCATAAAACCTGCAAAAACCCCCGAAGAGCGCTGCTCTTCGGGGGTTTTCCTATTCCTACTCGACTACGATATGCTCGCAAGTATCCCGTTGAATAGAGATGGCTTCGCCGGCGTTCTCGAAGCGGTTGCCTCGCAGCAAACCGCCGCTTAACGCGCCGAGACTTACGCCGATGCGGCCGTTACCGTATACGACGTTATCGGTGAACGCGAACGCCCGATGAACGCCGCATTCGACGCTTTCGCTTTCCGTCATCAGCGCGAGCGCGGACGTCTCGCGGTAAGTACCCGCTCCGTAACCGCAGGAGATGAACGTGTTCCGCGTAACGGTCACGTCCTCCGTCGCTACCGACTCCTTCCAGTAGTCGGCGCAATTGACGTGGATCGCCGTCCCCGTGCAGTGGTCGAAAGTGTTATCCGCGATTTCGACGTGACGGGTCTGAACGAGGATCGCGCGCGCTCGGTTATTCCTAACGATACTGTTGCGGAAGCGCAAAGCGGCGACGCGAGAGACGTTAGCCAGTAGATCGCCCGGTACAATCTCTTCCGGGAGCGGTTCGACAAACCGCAATGCGACCTCTCCGCTAAGACTCGCTTCAACCCTACTTACAGTCAGGGTCGCATAAGGTTTTAACGTGCTGCGCCGAGTCACTTCGATGATGTCCCCTACCGCCGGAATTTCCGGATATTCGGATTGAATGTCCGCATCGATTCCGCAGAAGAGCTCACCTAGCCCCCCACGACCTCTAATGGTCAAGTAGAAGCCGTGCACGTTCGTCGCGTCGTCTCCCATTCCTTCGAACAAGCAATCGTCGAAATCGATCTTCCCGCGGCACCCGATGAAGTGCGTCGCATCCGTGTTCGCGCTCATGACGCGACCGCTGCCCGGCCGTCTCATAATGCGCAAGCCGCGCATCTTTACGTCTCCGCAGCCGTGACCGATGACGCCCATTCCCGGCGCCGCATAGACGGTTACCCGATCCATCACGACATCCTCGCATTCGAAGAACAGGAATGCTGCCTTGTAATTCATCACATGGCGAACGACGACGCGCATTCCGGGAACCGGTGCGGCTCTGCCTTGAATCTCTCCCCGCGCGATCGAACGGAAACGCTCCTTCAAAGTCACGCGCAGCGTCTGCGGCTCCACGAGTTCCGTACGTTCGGCGATGTGGAACCAGTCTACCGTTCCCCGAATCGGATGCGAGCTGTCCGGAACGTAGTCGATCAACGCCGAGATAGGCGTTCCTGAACGAACGGGATACTCCCAGTCGAACCGGATATCGAATCCTTCTTCGTGGACGGACACGATTTCCCCTTGCGAGAACGGAGGTCTGGCCCAATCCATTTGGACGTTCCGTATTTCCACTTGCTTGCAGCCGCGGAAGAAGAACGGTTGAATCAGACCATGGAACATCAAGGTCGAGCCTTGAAAATCAAGAACGATCCTCTCCGTTCCGTCCGCGCGAATTAGAATATGTTTGCTATCCCGATTGTCTCCCAAGTCCCAGGAGCCTTTCCCTTCCATCATCGAGTCGAAATCGCGAATCGCTTCTCCGTCCGCGATCTCGTAACGACCTCGCTTGAATCGAAAAGTATGCGCCCCGCTCTCCAACCCCGAGCGGATAAACTCTCGTATTTTCCCGGTCGCGTCCAATCCCGTATCGGGCTCGATCCCGAACGATGCCGCATCCCGAATTCCGTTCTCATACATTCCCTGCACCTCTTCGCATGCGACGTCGTCTTTCTCTCTCTATATCCGCGCCTTATGCCGGATCGATCGTAACCAATCCCGCCGGCGGAACCGCGATCGAATGAAGCCCTTCTCCTAGCTCCAGCGTCCGCTCGTCGATCAGCTCGCCCTTGCAGTTTCGAATGCGCAGCCTGCTTTTCCCCATATCCGTCCGGACTTCGATCGCGATGCGATCGTATAACGTCCCGTTGACCAGAATCGTCGACCGTCTTCCCGCTTCCAAACTTACGACTTCCCGGCTATAAGACGCGTACAAAACATATTTGTCCGACGAAGCTTTTACGAGCGGGTAGAGCATCTCCGGATGAGCGGGCTCTAGCTTGCCGTCCAGTAAAACCTCGCGATGCTCCTGCCAGAATCGTAACCAGAAAGCGAGCATTTCCCGATGTTCGGCCGGCAGCCGATCGATCATCACCGAGATTTGCGGAACCGAGAACAACACGTTAACGATCTGCAAAGCCGCGGATTCGACGGGCTCTTCCGGATGCCACATGACCATGTCCGAATGTATGGCCGTATCGCCGGAGACGAGCCGGAGATCAAGCGTGCGGACGCGGTTCGTAAGCGAATCGCTCGGACAGTCCGTCGCCCGGAAAATATTCCCGTACTTCCGCATGAGAGGTCCGGTATAGCTTTGTCTGAACTCGATCATGATGTCCGGTTTGACCGCTTGAAGCCGAAGCATGATGTCGCTTAGAAGCCGGTCGACCGCTTCGGGCACGGATACGTAGTCCATCTCGGGGTGCGCTTCCGCCCCGGAACCGGCCCCCGAACCGCCCTCCGAACCCGCTCCCCCCGCGTTGCCGGAACGCTCCGGCAAGCGGAAAGTATCGACGAAGTCGAGCTTTAACCCGTCCAGATCCCATTCGGTTACCGCGTTCTCGTACGTACGGATCAAATATTCCCTCACTTGAGGATACCTTGGATCGACGATACCGGCGCCAAGCTCCTCGTTCACGTAGAGCATCTTGTCTTGCAAGGCGCGCCAAGCGCGGCTTTCCTTCCCGACGAAAGGAACCGAATACCATAGCAGATAGGACATGCCGAGTTCATGAACCCTCGCCACGTGCGCCTTCATCGCCGGAATTTTGTCCTCGCTTACCTTCCAGTCTCCGCAATACGCATATCCCCGGTTATTATCCGAAGTCTGCCAGCCGTCATCGACGATAACGGCCCCGCATCCCAATGCGAGAGCTAACCGGCATTGCTCTTCTATCTCGTCCGGATTCAAGCGCTGATGAAAGCTGTACCAAGTCGAATACATCGGAACTCGCGCGACTTCGGGAACGGACGCGGGCTTATAGCCCGGCATCTCGCTCCACCATCGTTCGACCGCGCCTAGTGCCTCGTAATACGGAATATCCCGGGTATCTACCGTGAGAACCGCTTCATAATTGTCAATCGGAGCCGCTTGCTCTCCGAATAGAGTTACCTCGCAATGGAATACGGCCGTTTCCTCGTTTACGCCCGCCTTTAATATCAAAGGATTTAACGCGTCCGAGAAAGCGAACGTCAACCGATTTCTGCCCGTGTTGTTGAACAGGCAGCCGACCGGCGCGTTGTAAGTCGCCCGCGTCTTGAAACCCGTTGCCCAATCCGCGGACAGCCCCCTGTTCCTGCCGGAACCCGGATGCCAGAAATGCTGGATATCTCGAATCGGATGACTCCACTTCAACCGGATAACCGGCGGGACGGCCGCTTCGGGGAAACTCAGCTTGATCGTCACCCGTTCGAGACCTTCCGCCTCGCTAACCTTATCAAGGGAATACGCGGCACCGTTCGGCAAACCTTCGATGTCGTAATGATGCTCTAGAATGCGTTGCATGCCGTGTCCTCCGATTATTGATTCGCCGTTTTCGCTTTATATAGGTCCGTCCAAGCTTGCTCGACTTCCGCCAATCCAAGCTTATCCGCTTTTTCGATGAATTCGGCGTAGAGGCTCAGAGCCGTTGCTTCGTCTTTGGCGAAAATGATCTTGGAGTAGTAGCTGGAATACAGATCGATAATTTTCTTCTCCACGATGCCGATCTTCGTCGTCGAGTCGAGCGTAATGCCCGCCATAGACGGATTGTATTCTACATGGCTAGCGAACATTTTGTTATACTCCGTGAAGATCGGATCCGCCGCATCCCACTCCGGTCCGTTCCACCAAGTCGAGTTAGCCGTCAGCCAATACTCGGAAAGACCGTTTTTCTCCGCGACGCCGGACCAATCCTTCTGTTTATCCGCCCAATAAGCAGGCAAGTAAGTCGCTTTGCCGTCTACCATATGGTAGTGCGGACCTTGCGCGGCATCTACGTACGTCTCGCCTTCGACTCCCCATTTGGTCAGCTTGTGGCCTTCTTCGGAGGACAGGAGGGACAGGAACTGGATCGCCCGCTTAGGATCTTTGTTCGTCTTCGGAATGGCGATGGCCGTCCATCCGCTTCCGTCGCGCACCTGCTTGTAGGAAGGGAACGGAGCCATGACCGTATAGGAAGTGTTCGGGTTATCCGCCGGCACCTTCGTTCCGTCCCCGATCGTGAACGCGTAGGAGACCGCGTCGCCGTTGTTGATTTTCTGCGTGAAAATATCCTTCGAATCGATGTAAGAGTCTTTGGTCAGCAACCCTTTGGTCGACATCTTGTTCAAGAACTTAATGACGTTCTGGTATTCCGGGCTTCTTAGGCCGGATTTAATGGCGTCTCCGTCCTTCACGAGAGCTGTCGCGCCGAACATCGCGGAGGTACCGAGCGTGACGACGCCGCTCTCCGTCAAGTGCTTGGAGTTAGGAATGTTGTTCGCGTTCGTGTAGAACCCGATCTTGTCCTTGTTCTTCGCTTTAATCTGTTCAAGAGCCGCGATGTACGCGTCCGGATTGCTGATATCCGGTTTGCCGATTTCTTCCCAATAGTCTTGGCGGATCGACCAAGTCGGTTGGTTGGAGCCGATTAGCGCGTTGTACTTCTTGGCGGCTTCGACATATTGTTCGCCTTCGATGAAGCTGACGAGCGCGTATGTTTTGCCGTCTTTCGCCTTATAGTTGGTCAATGCTTCTTTCGGCAGAACGTCCCGCATCTCGGGAGCGTACTGATCGATCAATTCTTCGAGAGAATAGAGCATTTCGCCTTCGATCATCCGCTGCAACGCGGGATCCGATTTATCGAGCAGCACGAAATCCGGCAACTCCCGGTTCGACAGCATGATGTTCATTTTCTGATTGTCGTCGGATACCGGCTTCGTAATATTGAGAGAAACTCCCGTTTTATCCGTAATGCTCTTCGCTGCCGGATCTGCCCAGCTAAGCGCGTACCAAGAGAAATTCACGAACATGTCGAACGTGATCGGCTCGGTCGACGGAGCTTCGGGAGAAGCTTCCGATGATGCCGGCGCCGACGCGCTCGGCGATTCGGATCCGGACGATGCCGGCGATGGGGATGCTTCTTCTTTGTTGTTCGAGGAACATGCTGCGAGCAGTCCTACCATCAAGAACATGCAGATAACCCATGATAAGCTCTTCTTCGTCTTCGTCATTCGGTATGACCTCCTAGAGTATCTATTTATTTTAACTTGCCGGCCTTCCAAGAAGCCAGCGAGCCAAAACCGTCCGGTTACGGATCCGCTAAGCTTTAATGGATCCGACTAGCATTCCTTTCACGAAAAACCGTTGTACCAGAGGATAGAGAAGCGTAATCGGCAAGATCGAGACGAAGAGCGTTGCGTAACGCAGCGACTCCATCGTCACCTTCGATTGGTGATTGCCCAAGTATTGTTGAATTTGCTGCTGGGCTTCGCTCAAGGAGAGCAATCGGATCAAGATAACCGGCAACGTCTGGAGACTCTCCTTCGATATGAAGAAGGACGGCACGAAGTAATCGTTCCAATGGTTTACCCCGACGAACAGCGAGATCGTGGCCACGACGGGCATCGAGAGCGGAATCACGATCTTGAAGAAAATAAACAGATCGTTCGCCCCGTCCATGTACGCGGATTCATACAGCTCTTTCGGCAATTCGCGGAAGAACGCCATGAACAGTAAGCAATGAAAGAACGTGAATAGCGAAGGCAGAATATACACTAAAAAGTTATTAAGCAAATGGAGCTCGTTCAAGACGAAGTACAGCGGGATCAAACCTCCGGAGAAGTACATCGTAACGATCGCGAGCGCGAGATACAGCTTCTTGAATTTCAGGTTTTCTTTCGTTAGCGCATAGGCCGCCATCGCGGTTACGAGCACCGCCGCAACCGTTCCGACGATCGTTCGGGCAGCGGACATGGCGAGGCCGGTAATCAAATAATTTTGCTTGAATACCATCGAATAATTTTCCAAGGAAAACTGCCGCGGATAGAAATAGATATGGCCGCTTGCCGCATCCGCGCCGTCGTTAAGAGAATTGATCAAGACGTAATACAGGGGATAAGCGGTCGCGATGACCATAATAAGCGACAGAAGCACCGCGGCGATATTCACCGCTTTATCTTCCCAAGTCAGCTTGATCGCGTTCATGAGGGTTCCTCCCCTTTCTAGAAAATGTTGCTTCCGTTGAGTTTTTTGGCGCCCCAGTTGGCGGCCAGCAGCAAGATCAACGACACGCACGATTGGAATAAGTCGACCGCCGTAGCGAAAGCGTACCTCATCTGCAACAAACCGTTATCGAGCGTATAGTAGCCGAGCACATAGGACGTATCCCGGTTAAACACGTTTCCTAGCAAATAAGACTGGTTAAAATTCGATCCGCCATAGATAATACTTCCGATGTTGAGGATCAGCAGCACCATAATCGTGCCTCTGATCGCCGGCAGATTAATATGCCAGATCGTTCTAAGTCGGCCTGCGCCGTCCACCTTCGCGGCTTCGTAGATTTCCGTATTGATGCCGGTAATCGCCGCCAAGTAGATGATCGCTCCCCACCCGGTTTCCTGCCACAGGTCGAGAGAAGCAGCCAACGACCAGAAATGGCTCGGCTCGGAGAGGAACTCGATCGGTTGGCTCGTGATGCCTAATCCCTGAAGGATGCCGTTGATGATCCCCTTCGGATCAAGGAAGATCATCGTTAACGTGGCAATAATGACGTACGATAGAAAGTGAGGCAGCGTCGTCAGCGTCTGCGTCCACTTCTTGAATCTAGCCAGAGGAATCTCGTTCAAGATCAGAGCGAACAGGACCGGCGCGAGGAAAGTGATGACGAGCTTGATGAAGCTCATCCCCAACGTGTTACGCAATGCGGTGTGAAACCGTTCGTCGCCGAACATTTCCCGGAAATGATCGAAACCGATCCACCGTCCCCCGAACAAACCGTCGAGCACGTTGTAATCCTTAAACGCGATTACGATTCCGAACATCGGAAGATAGCTGAAAATCAGTAAGGTTAATAAGGCCGGCAAAATCATCAATTGCAGGATCAATTGGTTATCCCATCCGCGAGGTTGCTTCTTCTTCAGAAGGTGCATCCGGAATCCCCCTTTCTACTCTTTGCTGTTCGTTTGGCAAGGCCATGGCTTTATTGTAGGCGCTTTCTTTAACCGAATCAGGAGAATATCTTTAGGTTTAGTCGACTATTTCTAGGTCTTTGCTCCAGCCAATAATAGCCTTATGGACGAATATATCCGCTTCCCCTACAATGAAGACAGGTGATGCTGCATGCGATTAACCGTGCTTCCGAGAAGGCTTCGAAGGTTCAGCTTCAAGTCCAAATTGTTCCTCTCGTACATCCTGATCGTCTTGATTCCCGTATCGATCAGCGCGGCATGGATCTACAACGAAGTCATCGTGCCCGTACGCGGGGAGCGGCTTCAGTTGATCGATCAGTCGATGAGCCAGTTGGAATCGGCTATAGACAAAGACATCGACGATATCGAGAAAACCGGCTATCTAATCTCCACGAACATCGTTTTGAAAAAAGCGCTGCTCAAGAGATATTACGACCAGTCCGAGCTCATCGACGTAATGAACACTTCGATTCAATCCTTGCTCTCTTGGTTCGAAGCGACTCATCAGGACGTCGGGGATTTCCGGTTTTTTACCGTTAACGAAACGCTTCCTGAAAGCGATTTCTTCCTGCCCGTATCCTTGTTCTCCGAACAGGTTTGGTTCCGGGAAATGCAAGAGCGGATCAAGACGACCTACCCTTACTGGGAAAGCTGGCATAACCAAAGAGACTATCCTTACGGCAAAAAGACGAAAAATCCCGTCTTCTCGATGTTCTACCCGATTAACGAAGACTTCGCGGACGAAACCTCGTATTTGGAATTCGAGATCGACATCGGCCATTTTTTCTCGAAATCCGGCGCGATGTCTTTGTCGCAATCCGGAGGCGTGCTCGCCGTCGATTGGAAAGGAGGGCTCCTGTCGGCCCCGCCGGCCGCGATGGAGTTCTCCAAGGAAGTAACGGAGCATTCCTCCTTCCGCCAGATCGATTTTACCGTCGCGGGGTACGGGGATATAACTTATGAAGGCTCGTCCTACCGTTACGTCGTCAAACCGATCGAGCGGCTGCATGCTTCCCTCGTCGGGCTCGTTCCGCATTCCGAGATCGACAGTCCCTGGATCAAGACGAGAAACGTATTTCTTCTCCTGATCGTATTCCTTGTCGTCATGCTCGCCGCGATCTCGTTCTTGCTGGCCGGGCTTCTGATTCGGAAAATCGTGCGGATCGTCGGCAACGTCCGCAAAATCCAGAACGGTAATTTCCAAGTTCGCATCCCAGTCCATGGCGAGGACGAAGTCGATTGGCTAGCCTTGAACATCAACTCCATGGCCGGGCAAATCGATGAATTAATCAACCGCGTGTACAAGTCCCAAGTCTCGCAGAAGGAAGCGGAGCTTAAAGCGCTGCAAGCGCAGATTAATCCCCACTTCCTGTTCAATACGTTGGAGACGCTGCGCATGATGGCCGAAACCGGAGATCAGCCGAAGCTGTCCGACGCGATTACGGCGCTCGGCAGCATTATGAGGTACAACATTTACAACGGCAAAGAACCCGTTGCGCTCGCAACGGAGATCGAACATATTCACGATTACGTGCAAATCCAGAATCTGCTGCTCAACCAACGGGTTTCCCTGAACGTGTCCGTTCCGGACCCGCTCCAATCGTACCGGATTCCGAATTTGCTGCTGCAGCCTATCGTCGAGAATTGCATCATCCATGGCATGAAGGGCATTAGCGGCCATCTTTCGATCGAGATCGTTATCGAGGAGCGAGAAGATCAGATCCATTGCGCGATCATGGATAACGGCAGAGGCATCGATCCCGAACGGCTGGACGAAATCCGTTCGCAGTTATCCCAGCCGCCCGATAAGCGGAATCTCAAGGCAGCCGAACAGGAGAAAAGCAAGGAAACCGGGCGTTCGGGAGGCGTAGGGCTTGTGAACGTCCGCGACCGAATCCAGTATTTCTTCGGAGCCGCGGCCGAAATGGAAATAGACAGTTCGCGAGACCATGGCACCGTCGTAACGTTAACGTTACCCGTCGGAGCGACATCTTAGAGGCGAGGTGAAGATCATGTACGGTTTGTTGATCGTGGAGGACGAAGACATTATCCGCGCGGGAATCAAGAAGATCATTCAAGAGATGGAATTATCCATCGGGACCGTCTTCGAGGCATCGAGCGGCAAGGAAGCGCTTGAGATCATTAGCCGCCAAGACGTACACATGATCGTGACCGATATTAAGATGGACGACGGGGACGGGTTGGAGCTCATTCGAGCGCTTCCGCATGCCCGCCTTCGCGCCAAGACGATCATCTTGAGCGGATACGGGCAGTTTGCCTATGCTCAGCAAGCGATATCTCTTGGAGTCAGCGACTACTTGCTGAAGCCGATCAAGAAGAAAAATCTGCATGAGGCGCTGACCAAGCTCATCTCGCAGCTAGACTCCGAGCAACCGAATCCGTCCGCTGCGAATCGGCCCGCGGAACGCCGCGAATCGCCTGGGGAACGTATGCTCCGGGAGATCGCCAGAGGAAGCCATACCGTATCCGACATAGAATCGCTGCTCTCGTCGGCCCGAATTCCGACAGGCTCGCGATACCGCCTTGCCGTCACTGTCCATGTAGGGAGTAACGGATCGGATGTTTCCGAGCTCATCGAACGGATCGACGAGACCAACCGGCAAACTTATCGCGTATTGGCCGCCTGCGAATCGGAGCCCGGCCATGTCCTGCTGCTCATCGGAAGCGACGATGCCGCTTGGTTGGCCGGCCGCCAGCTGCATTCCGCCTTGCAAGGTTTGATCGCGGAGGCCGATCTTTCCGGATCTCCGATCGCAACGATAGGAATAAGCGAATATTCGGACCGTACGGAAGATCTCCAACGCCTGATCAAGCAATCCGCTTATGCGCTGGACTTTAGGTTGCTACGCCCGGCGGTTCGCCATTTTTACTACAAGGAAACCGTTCCTCATGCCCCTCCGTCGCAGGCGCCGAACGTGTTCTTGCAAACCGTCCGCAGCTCCCTTCACGATGGCAATCCGCGCGCGCTCGCGGAAGCGCTCGACGGCTGGTTTAGGTTCGTTCGCCAGCAAACCGACGTTACTCCCAGCTTCGTCGCGGATACGCTCTACAACTTGCTCGTCTATTCGGAATTCACCGGCGCCAAGGAGCAGGACTGGAATTCTCGGACCCATTCCGACCTCACTCGCATGTACCGCGGATCGGTCGATCTCGACGAATTCAAAGCCCTCGTGAAGCAAAGATTCGCCGAAGTTCTGCGAGCGACGTCAACGAATCGAAGCGTCGCTTACGATAGCAACGCCATCTCTTTTACGATCAAATACTTGGAGCATCACTACGATCAGGACATTACGCTACGTTCCGCGGCCGACAGAATCTTCATGAATCCGAGTTACTTCAGCACCCTCTTCAAGAAGAAAACCGGCATCAGCTTCGTCCACTACGTACAGAAGCTGCGAATCGAGAAATCCAAGGCGTTGCTGCAAGACCCGCAATACAAAATCTATGAAGTCGCGACCAAGATCGGCTTCTCCGACGAGAAGTATTTTTTCAAAGTGTTCAAGAACTTAACCGGCATTACGCCTAACGAATACCGCGACAAGCGGGAGTTCGCGTAGCGAGTCAATCTCCAGCCGTCTCCGGTGACCGACTTACTTCAGCTTGAAAATGACGTCTCCCGCGATCATGACGCCGATTCCGATCAGTCTGTTCGCGTAGAGCGCGACCTTGTCGAAATTCGGATCTTGTGTCGAAGCAATAAGGTGATGGCATAATGCTATTCCTTGATCAATTTGATCGGTTACTCGAAATAGAGTGACATGATAACGTTATTTCACCTAAACTACTTGCAAATCTAAGTAACGATGATAATAAAGTGATGGCATAATGTTATTCCATGCTCATTCTATCTGTAGCGCGAAATAGAGTGATGTCGTAACGTTATTCCTGATCTGTGTTTCAGAAAGGTCAACTTTGAAGCAAAACGAGCAGGTCTGACGTAAATAGGGAGCTTTCCGTCTCGTCTCTTCTATCGCTGCCATATCGATTGCTTTACGATCTTGCTTACCGTCTTCCTCCTCATGCAACCGCAGTCGATCGTCTCGGAAACAGAAACCTTGCCGCGATACTTCGGAACGAAGCCTTCGCCCGGCAAACGGTTGCCGCTCGCCGCGAAGCCCGTTAACCGGGTACCGATGCGCACGCTCCCTGTCTTAAGCGGAATGAGCTCGATGCTTGCCGGTCTAAACTTCCCTCTCGTAATTAGGTTGGCCAAGAAGACCGGACGTACCCCGTGAAGCCGTTCGTGGAACTTCCGGCTTTCCGCCCGGTATTCGTTTGAACGACGATCACGTCGGTTGTCTTCAGCCTCCGGCCGACCGTAGGCGCCACAAATTGTACGCATGCCATGATCCAATCCACCTTTCCGAGCTCTATCAAACCTTCAATTGGTATATGACGAACGCCTCGCCATGGATTGTATCCTTGCCTATTCGGCACGGGCGATAAAAAATCAATTTCGCGAGAAAAACCCCTAAAAAACGAAGTAATCTCTAGTTAAAGCTAGATAAACGCTTGTAAACCTCTAAATTCCAGCTCATTTTCGATTTGCAAACGCTTTTATGGCTATCGTATGATTTAACCAATCAAGGACAATATGAAGGCGATGTTACCTTTAGGGGTACAACCTCGGCACTTACGTGGCGAAGAGGTTGTGCTCTTTTTTGTCGTTGTGGATGGGACTACGGCTAAGGAAATGACAAAGAAACGAAAGGGTGGCTTAAGAATGGCTATTAAAAAATGGGGTTCCGCGCTCGTCTGTTTCACTCTCGTAATCATGCTGGCGGCTTGCGGAGGAGGCAATGGCGACAATAACGGATCCGCTCCGGCAAGCGAAAACGCCTCGGCTACGGTTCCGCCTGCTACCGAATCGGCCAGCCAGGCCGCCGAAGAGGAAGAATTGGTTCCGGAGCCCGGTGCCAAGCTCGTCGTATGGGAAGCCCCTGAGCAGTTGGAATACATGAAAGAAATCGGCGCGGCGTTCGAAGCGGAATACGGGGTTCCCGTGACGGTCGAGCAAGTGGCCGGAGGCGACCAAGGTTCGCGCCTGTCGACCGACGGGCCGTCCAAGACGGCGGCGGATATTCTGACCCTGCCGCACGATCAGATCGGTTTGGCGGTCAAAGCGGGATTGTTGCTTCCGAACGACGTCTTCGAAGAAGAGACTCGGAACGCGAACGTGGAGACGGCCATTACCGCATCCTCGCAGAACGGAGTGCTGTACGGCTACCCGAAATCGGTTGAAACTTACGCCATGTTCTACAACAAGGACCTGTTTCCGGAAGCGCCGAAGACATGGGACGAGATCATTGCGTTCGCCGACACGTTCAACGATACGAAACAAAAGAAATATACGATCATGTGGGAGTTCGTCGGCTATTATTCCTATCCGTTCATCGCTAGTTACGGCGGTTACATGTTCGGAGATAACAACACGAACGCGAAGGATATTGGCCTCAACAAGGGAGACACCGTTCAAGGCTTCGAATTCCTTAGATCGCTCAAGAAAATATTGCCGATGAACGCGGGCGATATTTCCTACGACGTCAAGACGCAGCTGTTCAAAGAAGGCAAGCTTGCGCTGAACATCGACGGTCCTTGGTCCGTCGCCGCATTCAAGGATAGCGTTAATTTCGGCGTTGCCCCGCTGCCGAAGTTCCCGAACGGCAAAGATTCGATCTCGTTCTCCGGCGTCAAATCTTACTACGTCAACTCGTACACGGCCTACCCGGTAGCAGCCCGGTTGTTCGCCCATTTCGCGAGCAGCAAGGAAAACCAGCTGAAGAACTTCGAACTGACCGGAGCTATTCCCGCGAATAAAGAAGCCGGAGAGGATCCTAAAATCAAAGACGATCCTTACGTCAGCGGATTCTTCCAACAGTTCGCGAATTCGCATCCGATGTCGTCCGTTCCCGGAACGGACTTGGCTTGGGAAGCTTTGAAAGCGACCTTCGTCTCCCTGTGGGACGATCCGAGCCTCGACATTAAAACAAGCTTGGATCAGATGGTCAAAAACATCGAGGACGGCTTAGCCGCCAGATAAACCGGATCGGAGCAAATCTCCGTAACCTAACCTGTCTTCATCCCGCCAAGCGGCGGGTGGAGACAGGTACTTCGTTAAAGGAAAGAGGTCGTACATGGCATGCAGAGCAAGACGATAGGCGCAGTCCTTTCCTTGGTGCTGATGGGTCTCGGACAACTCTACAATCGGCAATGGGGTAAAGGGATAGTATTCGTAGCCGCCGCTCTCGTCGGAATTTATTTAACCGTGTTTCAGCTATACGATCATTTGCATGGCCTCATTACGCTCGGGGAACAACCTAGCGGATTCGTCAAAGTCGGCAAGATGATGAAGATGGTCGAAGGGGACCACTCCATCTTTTTATTGATTAAGGGACTTATCGCCCTTGTCGCCGTTTTGTTTTTCCTATGTTTCTATATTCTGAACATACGGGACGCCTATCTTGTCGGCCGCTTGCGCGACGAAGGCAAATCTCCGGCTACGTTCCGGAAATCGCTGGCGGCGTTAGGGGATAAACATTTCGCGTATTTGGTGCTTCTTCCGCCCTTTATCGTCATTACTTTCCTAACGATACTTCCGCTGATTTTCTCGATTCTGCTTGCCTTCACTAACTTTGCCGATCCGATACTCCCTCCGGCTAACCTGGTCGATTGGGTAGGATTCGATAATTTTTCTAAAATGTTGAATTTGAAGGTGTGGAGCAGTACGTTCGTCGGCATTCTGACATGGACGCTCGTCTGGGCGGTCATCGCGACCGCTACGACTTATGTCGGCGGCATACTCATCGCCGTTCTCATTCATCAGCCGCGCATTCGGTTCAAGAAATTCTGGCGGACGGCTTTGATTGTTCCCTTTGCCATTCCGAACATGATTTCGTTGCTGGTCATGAGAAATATGTTCAACAATCAGTTCGGTCCGATCAACGGCTATTTGCAATATTTCGGCTTGAAAGGCTTGCCCTGGCTGACCGATCCGTTCTGGGCCAAGGTTACCGTAATTCTCGCTAACATGTGGATCGGTATTCCGATTACGATGATTCTAGCGTTCGGGGTGCTCACGACCATTCCTCGCGACCTGTACGAAGCCGCCGACGTAGACGGCGCGGGCGCCAGGCAGAAATTCCGCATGATCACGCTGCCGATGGTGCTCTTCTCGACGTCGCCCATTCTAATCATGAATTTTGCCGGCAACATCAACAACTTTAACGTCATTTATTTATTAACGAACGGCGAGCCCGTCAATATCAACTATCAGTTCGCGGGTCATACCGACCTCTTGGTCACCTGGCTCTATAAGCTCGCCTTGAATCAATCCCAATTCAGCTTCGCTTCCGTCATCGGAATCGTTATCTTCTTCATCGTAGCCTCGGTCTCGATCTGGAGCTATACGCGGACGCGTTCGTACAGAGAGGAGGACATGATCCAATGAAAACATCCGGCGGCAATCTAAAGCTCGTCCTAAGCTACTGCATATTGACCGGATTGACTTTTCTAAGCCTCTTCCCTGCCTTGTGGATCATTCTGTCCTCGTTGAAAACAGGAAACAGCCTGTATAGCGAGACGTTTATTCCAAGGGAATTTACGTTCGGGCATTACACGGATCTGTTTAACAAAACCAAATATCCCATCTGGTTTTTCAATACGCTGAAGGTAGCCGTACTCTCTACGGTGTTCGGAACCGCGCTACTGCTTATTTCCTCATACGCGATTTCGCGCTTTCGTTTCGCCGGGAGGAAAACCTCGCTTAAGGTAATGCTCGTATTGCAGATGTTCCCCGGATTCATGGCTATGATCGCCATATTCGTAATGCTTAACGCCATGGGGCTGCTGAATTCGCATTGGGCGCTTATTCTCGTATACAGCTCGGGCTCCATTATCGCGAACGTCTTCGTGGCCAAAGGATTCTTCGACACGATTCCGAAGAGCTTGGAAGATGCGGCGAGAATAGACGGCGCGAGTCATTTCAAAGTGTTCGCAACGGTCATCGTCCCCCTCTCCACGCCGATGTTAACGTATGCCAGCCTGATGATCTTTAACGGGGCTTTCATCGATTTCATTTTCGCGGACCTCATTCTGCGCACGGAAGAGCAACGCACGCTGGCCGTCGGGTTGTTCAAAATGGTCAGCCAAAGAAATTCCACCGAATTCACGATGTTCGCCGCGGGAGCGGTACTCGTGGCTTTGCCCGTGACTTTGCTATTCCTGTTCCTGCAACGTTATCTCGTGGACGGATTAACCGCGGGCGCTAACAAAGGTTAACTTATGAAGGTTTCCCCTCTCGCAAAAACCGCCCTTCGGAAAGCATCTCGCTTTCCGAAGGGCGGTTTTTTTATGATTCGCCGCCACGCTATCGGATGTATGTTTTACGGAATACGCTCGGAGCCATGTTCTCCAGCTTGCGAAACGTATGGGAGAAGTAGGTTTGATGATGGAAGCCGACTTCGGTCGCGATCCGTTCGATCGGGAGCGACGTGTTGATCATCAACAGCTTGGATTGTTCGATTCGGTACCTGGCCAAGTATTCCAGAGGCGAGCAACCGAACGCCTTCTTCATGCATCTGGCGATATAGACGGGATGGAAGTTGAATTCCCGCTGCAGAATTTCATTCGTAAAGGACGAACGGTAATTTTTGCGCAGGAAGATGGCGACCCGCTCGGCGAGTTGAAGGGCGCTCGATTGCAGAAATACGTCATGCTCCCCAGCTAATGTTTTCAACAAATTTTGCGTATGAATTTGATGCTGCCACCGCGCCCACGAACGGGGCTGCTGTTCCAATTGAATCAACTCGCGAATAATGCCGTAGACGGATTCCGGGTTCTTTAATGCCATGTATTGCGGAAGACTAAAGCTGAAGGGGCGCGTGACCAGACCCTGCTCGATCCGGTAACGGTCTTCATTATCCTGATGCATCGAATCGTTTGCCGCTGGCGCAAGATCGCTCCAATTAGCCGACGTGTTGAAATGGAGCCAGTAAAATCTTGTTTCGGATTCGACGGCTTTGGTCGAATAATGGGATTTATCCGGTCTTAGGATGAGCGCTTGTCCATCGCTTATTGCCCAAGATTGATTTTCTTCCCCTATATAAAGAGTCCCCTTGCTTACGACCAACAGATCGAATAAACCAATGTTGCTGCGGGCAGGATGACATTCCCCCGGCTTGAAGATCGATTCCCCCGAGAAAATATAATAGGGAAGAGGCGGGGCCGTAAAGTAAAGATCAGACATAGCGCTTACCCTCCTCTAGTAGTTTCATATCTTCATCTTATTCCGAGTTGCCTGGGGATACAACCTATAATACTTAGAGAACTCATCAATCTCTTAGGTTCATATCGTTAATCTTTTGGTTTAATAACCGTCTATGATTCGTACGCGCGAAAACTATAATAGAGCATGAATCGAAACAACAAAGCGAAAGCGGGAGCGATCTACGATGAGAGAACCTGTTGGATTGGAAAGCGAGATAAACAAAGAGTATATTTTAACTCCATCGTCCAAGCAGATTTTTGCCCATGCGGTCCATTCAACCAAGGGCGAGGTACGGGATGTGGACAACATTCGGAGTGCCGATGGACAAACCGCGAAGCTTATGTACCCCAAAGGAGGGGAAAAACCGGTTATCCTGCTTGATCTCGGTCCTTCCGCCCCGGGAGGGTACCCGATATTCAAAGTGTCTGCGCAGACAGGCAGCCCGGTACTGCGAATTGCCTATGCGGACTGGTACGAGTGGATCGTCGATCCGAGCCATGGCGAGAATGGAGATTTCAGCAGAGGATCGGCCACCTATTTGGGTGTAGAGCTTCCCGTTCCGCCTGCCAATCCCTATCGGTACGAGCTATACACCATTCAGAATCCGGGGATGTATATCGCTCCGATGATTCAAGGGCAGCAGCGCTGGGTGCTCATTCAACTGGATACGGAGGATAGCAGCGTCGAGATCGAATTTTTCCGACTTGAGAACGTATCCGATATGTCGCCGTACAAGGGCCATTTTCTATGCAATGACGATGACTTGAACCGTCTTTGGTACGCGAGTACTTATACGGCGCAGATCGCTTCGTATCCTAATGTCGATGCTTGGACGATTGTAGAGGGATGGCTCATACCCCGTAGACTGGCCAAGAGCAACGATATCGGCTTAAGCGTACAGGGAGAGGATTGGCGGGATTACTCTTTTCACTTCGATTTCGTCATCCGCAGAAATCCGGGTCCGGTATCCGCCGTCGGCTGGGTCGTCCGGGCTAAAGACGAGAACAACGGTTATGTTGGACAGATTGATCTGGACAGCCGTTTGCATCTGTACAAAAGAATCGAAGGCGTATATGTGCGGCTAAAACCGTTCGTGACTCTTCCCGTTACCCTTACGGATGGAGTGACGTATCGTCTGGAGATTAAATTGGACGGGTCCCGAATCGAGACTTATTTAGACGGTCAGCTTGTCGATACGACAGTGGATTCAACCTATTCGGAAGGTAAAGTCGGTTTCTGCCAGCCTCTCGATAAATGGGCGTTAATCCGCAATGTTCGCGTGGAAGATAGCGGCGGCGCGACTTTGTTCGCGGACGATTTCAGCGGGGACTTGAGCGGTTGGTCTTATGCCCGTACCGCTTCATTCATCGCCGATGGCGCTAAAAGGGATCGTTTGCCATGGCTCGGAGATCTGGATTGGGCGGGACGGAACGTTTACTATGCCTTCGATAATTACGGCTACATGAAAGATACCATCGAAATGTTTGCCTTTCACCAGACGCCTGAGGGATACATATGGGCAGCCTGTTACCCTGAGAATCAGGAGAAACCGGGGCTCGGAGAATACGGATATTACCAATCCGACGAATTCTGCGCATGGTTTGCACCGGTGCTAGCCGATTATTACCTGTTTACCGGAGATTTAGAGTTTGCTAACGAGATGTATCCGGTAGTTAGCAAAGGATTGAACTACCTGTGGAACTATGTGGAGAGCGATGGCCTATTCTTCCAGCGGTATGAGACGTCGAAAGGAATATGGGGGCATCTTCTAGAGCGTACGGGCAAAGGGGCCTACGTCAATTTCCTCGTATACGACTCGTTTATGGAAGCGGCTTTCCTTGCCCGTCAATTGGGTATGGATTCGGACGCGGCCGATTACTCCGCCAAAGCGGCGGTGATCCGGAAGGGCATCAATGATTATTTATGGGATGACGAGCTACGATATTACGTTGATCAGAAGGGAAGCAAGCATTTCTCCTTCTATGATAACGCTCTTGCTCTCGCGATCGGATTTCCGGATCGGCAACAGGCGGAGTCCATCATGTCCAGGCTAAAGGAAACGGATATGGGCAAATATCAAAGCTTGGCGATTCGCGGCAAGTTTCATTACCGGCACGACGAGGATGCGATCGGAACCATCCGCAAGCCGGGAGGCAACGTGGATTGGATCGGCGCATTGCATGATTGGCGCGGCCCCCACGCGACATGGGAGTGCATGGTTTATCCGCCGCCGGCTCTTCCGCCCGGCAAAAACTGGGGAGATTCGTCCCACCCCGACACGGCGATAGCTCATTTATTATCCGGATATCTTCTTGGCATTCAACCGACGGAACCCGGATTTAGAGCCTATGAAGCCGTACCGCACGCTTGCGATTTACAATGGGCGGAAGGAAGCGTACCGACGCCCCATGGAGAAATTCGCTTTTCCTGGAGCCGCACGGATTCGGAATTCAGCGCTGCGTTGGCGTCGCCGGAAGGGACAATCGCTACGTTAGGCATTCCCAAACCTGCTTCGGATTCCTTTATCGTCTACGTTAACGGGAAGCCGTTCTACCGTTCCAATAGAGAAGCTTCCGAAGCCGATCAAGCGCTAGAAATCGATGAGGATGACCGCTACGTTTATTTGCGGAACTTGAAGCCGGGAAGCTATGAGATTGCTTGCAAGTCTGTTGCTAATCCTTGACGAATCGGCTTAATCCATAAGCACAATAAACCCGCCATCTTTAATTGGCGGGTTTATTGCCTACAATATCACTTGCCGAACGCTTCCTCGTTCAATAATCTGCGTTGGCAGCTTAACGCTCTCCATTCTTCCGTCCTCTGAAGCCATTTTCCGAATCAGCAAATCGAAAGCCTTTCTGCCCAATTCTTCCGGAGACTTCATGACGGTAGTCAGCGATACTTTGGAAACTCTAGAGATCATCATGTCCGTAAATCCGACTACGGATAAATGTTCGGGAATATGACGTCCCGATTCTTCGGCCATATTCATCACTTTATTGGCAACCAAGTCGTTCGAACAGAATAAAGCCGTCATATCCGGATTCTGTTCTAGAAATTGCGACAGCTTACTGGAATCGTTCCGTTCGATATCCCAATCCGAGATGATCGAATGAATCATGATAGGGATTTCGGCGTCAAGATGCGCTTGAATAAATCCGTAATAACGGTCTTCCCTGCTCATGATGCCCGATATCGGCTCAGAGATGAATCCTACTGTTCGGTGGCCTTTGTCGAATAAATACTTGGTCATCTCGTAGGCGCCCTGGTAATGGTCATGGTAGATCGCCGTGATGTCCACTTCTCGAAACACCCGATCGACAATCACGACAGGAAATCCGTCCAGATGAAGCCGTAACACTTCTTGTCCGCACGTCTTCCGCGCGCCCGGGAAAAGCACGATGCCCTTTACTCTTCCTCCGATGCTCATCTCGCGAAGGATTTCGTCCTCTCGCTCAAGCTCTCCGCCCGTCACTCGGATCAATACTTCCCAGCCAATGGAATCCCCCGCCTGCAGAAATGCAGTGACGACCATTCCGATAAACTCATCCAGTATAGGGACAACAATGGCGACCGCCTGCTGAGGCACAACCGACAAATTCGATTCAACCGCATCTTTAAGTCTATCTCCCGCGTTCTCGGCCAAGAAGGTTCCTCTGCGGGGCAGTCTATACAGAATGCCTTCCTTGGCTAGGAGCTCTAGTGCCTGTTTGCTTGTTCTTCGGCTTACTCCGAATAATTCGGCAAGCTCTCCTTCCGAAGGAACCGGGTCATGGGGCTTCAATCGTCGTTCGACAATCAAATCCATTACCTTCTGACGCATTTGCTCATATAACGCGATAGGTCCTTTAATCAGCTGTTCCTTTATGATTTTGCGCATATCCGCTCATCCTTTATCAGCAATGTATCACTGATACTAACATAATGCTTCCGGATCGACTTATCAACGCGATTGCAGCAATTTCTCCGCATACCCGCTTTCCGAATACGCCTTCATCGGATTCGGGGCAATGCCCATTTCCTCGCGAACGGCATGTAAGAGCGGTGTCGGATCTTGTTCGAAAGCCTCTCTGACAACCGCTTCCGCGGCAAGAACGTCACCGCGTTCTTGCGCTTCCTCGAGCAAATTCCAATTCACAAGCAATGCCTTGGCATATTGGTACTGAACGTTGAGCACGGAACGGATCATGGCAGGAATCTTCGGTTCGATATTATGGCTTTGGTCTATCATATAGGCGATATTCCGGGCATTGTCCTGAACAAGAGGATGGGCTTGATCCCGTTCGGCGGATAAGATTTGATGGAAGATCAGGTAAAGCTCGTACGGATTCACCGATCCCACGATAAGATCATCGTCCGCATATTTCCGAGCATTGAAATGAAAGCCGCCAAGCCGCCTCTCGTCCAGTAAATAAGCGACGATATGCTCCACGTTCGTCCCTTGGGCATGATGACCGGTATCCACCAGCACTTCTGCCTGAGGTCCTAGCTTTTGAGCCAATTGATACGCCATTCCCCAGTCCGCTAGATCCGTATGATAGAAGGCCGGCTCGAAAAATTTGTATTCGATCAGCATCCGCATGTTAGGATCCATGGAGCGGTACATTTCCGCGAGCGCTTCCTCCATGTACCCTTTTCTCCTTCTAAGATCAGCCTGTCCCGGATAATTCGTACCGTCCGCAAACCACAAGCTGATATCGCGGGACTTTACGGCCCTTGCGACGTCCACGCACTCGATCAGATGGGCAACGGCTTTGCTTCTTACTCTCGAATCAGGGTTGCATACGCTGCCCAGCATGTAATCGTCATCCTGAAATAAATTCGGGTTAACGGCTCCAATAGTAATCCCAAGCGATGCTGCCCTGTTGCTTAATTGGCTATAATCGTCGACTTTGTCCCACGGAATGTGAATGGCTACGCTCGGGCACAGTCCCGTTACTTCATGTACCTTAGCCGCATCCTGCAATCTCTCCTCCACTGAACGGGCTGCCCCGGGCTGCTTAAACGTTCTGAACCGCGTCCCTTGATCGCTATATCCCCATGAGGGCGTCTCGATTTTCAGCATTTTCAGCTTTTCTTTGATTCCTTTAAGCGAGATGCCTCTGTCCTGCTGCCGTTTCTCAAACTCCCGATAAGCTCTGTCCAACATAGTGCCTTCACCTCACGTAATATACTCGCGGAACTTCTCCGTCAATTCGTATAAATCCTGATCCTTCTTAAAAATACTCGAGGTGCCCGCCACGAATATATCCGCACCCGCCAAGCGCATCTTCTGCGCATTCTCGCAGCTAACGTTGCCGTCTACTTCAATCTCGATATGCGAATGACCGGATTGTTGAAGATATTGCTTCAACTTTTGTATCTTTCCTAGAGTGGCAGGGACAAGCTTCTGACCGGCGAACCCCGGATTAACCGTCATAATCAATACGATATCGATATCGTCGAGAATATCATCCAGCGTGTAGATCGGAGTGGCGGGATTTAGCGCCACTGACACCTTGGCCCCCGTATCTCTAATCCGCTGAAGCGTTCGTTGCAGATGAATCGTGGCTTCCTGATGGACCGTAACAATATCCCCAGGGCGAATAGTGAAGATCGGAAGAAAATCCTCCGGCCGGTTGATCATCAGGTGAATATCGAACGGAATGTCCGTCATCTCTCTCACGCTGTTCATGAAGTCCGGACCGAGGGTGAAATTAGGAACGAAGCTGCCATCCATGATGTCCACGTGCAAATAATCAACGCGCGCCCGCTCCAATGCTCTTATCGTAGTCTCCAAATTTCTGAAATCCGCGCACATGATAGACGGCGATATTCTGCCTCCCATTACGTCACCTCCTCCCCTATTAAAGCTTAAGGTTGCACGATAACCCGCATCCCGACATGATCTTCCGCCGCGCTTATCGCTTGGCTGATCTCATCGAGGGGATACCGATGAGAGATGTAACGCTTCATATCGATAACGCCGGAGCCGATTAAGTCTATGGCTTTCTGATGATGCGCAGGTAAGGAACCGTGCGCCCCGTGAACGAACAGCTCTTTGTAATGAATAATATTGGTATCTAGCGTAACCATCGATTTCCCCTTTGGTAAACCGCCGAAGAAGTTCACTCGCGCGCGATTTTTCGCCATATAGATCGCATCTACCTGCGCTTCCGGAGACGGGTTCGAAGTGATAACCACGTCCGCTCCCAACCCGCCCGTTTCCTCCAATACCCGTTCGATGGCGTTCTCCTCGGATGAACAAATATAAGCATGCGCGCCGAACTGTTTAGCCATCTCCAATCGGGGTCTGGAACGTTGCACGAGGATCACCTTAGTGGCCCCCATCAGCTTCGCTACCTCTATAATCATGCAGCCGATGGGACCTGCGCCGATAACAACGACCGAATCTCCCAGTTTAATGTTCGATAGCTCCAATGCATTCAGAACGCAAGCGAGCGGTTCGGCCAGAGCGGCCTCCTCATAGGAAATATGATCCGGGATCTTGTGGATCGGACCGTAATTCGCCATCGTCTTGTTCAGAAGTACGTATTCCGCGAAGCTGCCCGCGAATTGGTAGCCCATAGCGTAGTTGATCTGGCAGTTGTTACCGATTCCCGCTTCGCAGAAGATACATTCCCCGCAGGGTACGTCCGCACCCAGAGAAATTCGATCTCCTATTTTGAACTTTGTTACGTTTTGGCCCAGTTCAACGATTCTCCCCGCAGACTCATGCCCCAGCACTTGCGGAAGCGTCACCCTGTTGTTCCCATGGCGGAATATCCGGATATCCGAACCGCAGATGCCCACAGCCTCGACCTTCATCAAAATACTGTCCTTATCTACAGTTGGCCTTTCCACTTCCTTGACGACCATTTGCTCCAATTGCTCTAAAACCGCTGCTTTCATCATTTATCCTTCTCCACCTTTACGGATTCGTTAGAATTGACATACATGACTTTGTTAAAGAAGCCTTGACGGTCACGCATCATAACCATTCCCTCATAGACCTCCTCAATCGCAAGCTTGTGGCTAATGAGGGGCTTCAAATCCAGCTTGCCCGCTGCCATATAATCGACGGCCAGCTTCCACTCGTTCCTTGGAATGTCCGAATAGGAGGAATTCCAAGTGCCGCTTAGCGTAAGCTGCTTACGGAGAATTTCCCAGTAACCGTCCTGCGTCAGACTCATGCCCCCGGTTGGATTGCCCATCAACACTACCTTACCTAGGTTCCGCGTTGACTTCAGACAATTTTCCCATGAAACCGCGCTTCCGGCTCCTTCTACCGATACATCTACGCCTCGTCCGGTCAGCCCGTATACCCACTTCCTTATGTCGCCATGTAAAGGATTGAATACGTCGGGGAATCCCTGACCTACGGCAAAATCAAGCTTTGCCGGATCGATATCCGCAAGCAATACGCGGGATGCCCCCAGGCTCTGGTCCATAGTGCCAGCATCATGCCGATCGGACCGGCTCCGCTGATCAGAACCTGATCGCCGATGCCGATTCCGGCTTGCCGCAAAGCATGCACGGCTACCGCCGCAGGCTCGACCATGGCCAATTCCTCATAGGACAACGTATCCGGCGCAGCTACCAAATTCCATATCGGGACGCAGATGAATTCAGCGAAAGCGCCATCTCGCCGCGAACCCATGTAATCGTAGTCCTCGCACTGGGCGAATTCGCCAATCTCGCAAGAAGCGCATTTGCGACAAGGCAGCAAAGGAAAGACCGCTGCTCTTCTTCCGATCCAGCCGGGATCAACGCCTTTTCCCGCTTGTACGACTAGCCCTGAGAATTCATGCCCGGGTATCGTAGGGAAACGGTAGGTTCCCTTAGTAAACACTCGCGGAATGTCGGATCCGCAGACCCCGCATGCTTTGATCTGCAGAAGCACTTCGCCTTCCTTAGGCGCGGGAGTCTCGACTTCCTCCACGCGCAAATCTCCGAGTCCGTGCAGTACGCAGCCCTTCATCCTTTTCCCCTCCAATCTTATATCCGTGCTGCTTAGTTCTTAATAAATTGCCGCCAGTAGTTTACCGACTCTACGTGATCTTGGATAATTCTGAATTCGGTCGACCACGCTTCCCGGTGGGAAAGCTCGAAGATAATTTCCGCCTCGGTTGCACCCGATTGTTCAATGGCTTCGATCAATGGCTCGCCATGAATGATGCCGAGCTTGTTGTATTCTTCCGTGAACGGCCAATGCCGACTGTGGTCCTTCTCGGTTTGCTGGATATGGATGATTGGCGAGACGCTGCCGAGCTCCCTAACCCACCGGTACGGATCCCGATCGTTCGGATGGGGTGCGTGCCCTACGTCCAGACATATCTTGAAGGGAATTCCGGCGCCATCGTTTAATCTCGCCAATAGCTCCTTGGTATCCTCGACCGTATTCGCCATTTCCCGAGGAATGGACATCGGCTCGAAATTCAAATACTCCATGCCAAGCTCCTTGCAGTACCAGCTAAGCTCCTGCCAATTCTTGATCCCTTCTTCGATGATATATTCCCTGCGCCGAACATCGTCATAATCGGCAAAGGTAAGTATGCCAAAGTGACTGCCTGTCGTTCTCGCTCCCATTCGAACGGAGATATCCGCGAATCTCTTAAACCAGTTCAGCCATGCTTTGCGGATATCCGCATCCGGGTGCATGAAGTGGTTAACGCGCGTGAATGCGCTCGTAAACGTACTCGTGATTGCAAGATCGCGCTTCTGCGCGCACTCGTTGATCCTCTCCACCTGGCGGTCCACAATGTCGGGCGGTAGAAAGACGTTCAACAAATCGGCGACGAATTGTACGTATTTGAGCCCTAAATCTTCCGCTACGATACGCGTCCACACTTCAGGCTCGACGTACTTATTGATTGCAAAACCAAGATTGATTCCCAGCTTTAAATGGGCCATTCCGACACTCCTCTGAATCAATTGATCCTAATTGATATGTACTGATACATTTAATACTATTGTGTGTCACTGATACATTCAAGCGTTGTTTCCGGAAAAAAATGATTATTTTTTCTAGTAGTTATTGACCACAACAGAACGGGCGGTACAAGAGCAACCCCTTGTACCGCCCGCTTTTCACTTGTATTCTATCGTCGGATCCCAACTGGCCCCATCGAAGTAAAAATTGGCATTCTGATTCACGACGAAGTAAATGCGGTCGCCTTGCTGGACTTGAACATCGATGTCATGATCAACGCCGACCAAATCGACCGCTTGAATGGACTGCCATCCGGAAGACGGCCAGATTTGCGTACCGTTCTTCATGATTTTGACCCGAATGCCGTCTCCACACCCGTAACACCCTGATCCGCCGTCGTCGTCCATTTTCGCCGTTCCGGCGATTCTTACCGTACCGTCGAAAGGCGCCTCCCAATTCGTAAGCAAATCGTAGGTTTCCGCCATCAAGTGCGCGGAGGATTCGACGAACGAGTAGTCGACGGATGCCGGCCCTTGCCACCTGTTATTAACCCAGGTCATATCCACGGGTCCATTGCCGTTATCGTATTGATATCGCCATCCGTCCTGGCCTTGAACGTTGGAATATTGCGCGGACAATCGATAGACCGGCGCCGCGTAGCTAATGCTAGGATCCCAACTCGATCCGTCCCAGTAATTGTTCGCCTTCTGGTTCATCACGAAATAGATGAGGTCATTCTGAGCCACATTGACCGTAAAGTCATGCCATACTCCTATCAGATCATCGTCGGCCAGTTGTTGCCAGCCGGTGGCCGGCCAGATTTGCGCGCCGTTTTTCATGATCTTGACTTGAATGCCGTCCGCGCACCCGGGACAAGAAGCTCCGGCCATATCGTCCTTCTTCACGTTTCCCTTGATACGAATCGTTCCGCTCTCCGGAGCCTGCCAAACGGGCACGACATCGTAACCGTCAGGCATCATATGCGTCGTGGACTCGATGAACAGGTAAGGGTTCGGCCCTTGCCATCTCCCCGCGTTCCATGTCATATTTGCGTACCCGTTTCCGTCATGATATCGATAGAACCACCCGTTCTCCCCCTGAGTGTCGGAAAATTGCGAGGATAAACGATAGATCTTCGGTGGCGCCGGAAACTCGGTAAATCGATAAGACAGAGCGTCCAGATTAACGAATGCATGGCTGGACAAGACGTTTTTCTGACCGGTCGCGACGATTTCGATCGTATGCTCGCCGTCCGTCAGATTGGTCTTCGAAAACAGAACCTGCTGATATTGCTTTTGCCCCGCGTACAGATCCACTCCGCTCGCTTCCAGAACGCCGTCGATATAGACGTCCGCTTTGCCGTGATCGGGTCCTTGAGAGCCGATCCATTCGATCCTGTCGCCGTTAAAAGTAAATTCGACGGAAGCTCCGGCCTGATCCGTCGCTAGATCGTCTCCTTGGAACGGGCCATCCACGCGCTGCTCCGTCCAATTCCCTTGAGGGCTCAGACCGGGATCGTCGTTGTTCGTTTTGTGCCAGTCCAACCTGTTGATGTCCCGAATTAAATGGACGTTCATAGGTTGAGGACTGTTCAGATAGAGCGCGTCGTAGTATCGCTGATACGCGGCGCTGCTTCGATTCAACAGCATATCGTAGTCGCTGACGGACATCGATTGCGAAGGATTGTCGATATCGGTGACCGGGTCTCCTAAATAGTCGTCGACGATGTCTTCGAACAGTTGGCCCCTATCGATAAACTTTTGCAGATTTTTG
This sequence comes from Cohnella herbarum, assembly GCF_012849095.1. Classification (NCBI taxonomy): domain Bacteria; kingdom Bacillati; phylum Bacillota; class Bacilli; order Caryophanales; family Paenibacillaceae; genus Cohnella; species Cohnella herbarum. The sequence goes on along the minus strand of NZ_CP051680.1, from coordinate 6,860,060 downwards.
TTCCAATTGCCGTTCGTAACGTATTTGGCGCCATGTTCGAACGCCGTGGAGGCTTGATGATAATACGTGGCGTCGTTCGCCAGATCCGGTCCGTCGAATTCATGGGCCAACTCCTTGCCCGGAAGGTTGGTCCTTAATAAGTCCATCGAGAAAGCATGATTGTATTCGGGGCCGTCATCCACGAAAACGATATCCGCCTTTTCGGCCAGATCCACGAAGTCCAGCGTCCCTCTCTTGCTTGCCGGATCGTCGAACATGGAACCCATGACCAGCGGGAATTTCGTTCCCCCGATGGCGTGATTGGCATCGGCCAGCCGATCGATCGCGCTTTTCAAGGAGAAGTGCCGGAACTGATACCAGGTCAAGCCTCTGTTCCCGTTGAAGTCCGTAGGAGGCTCGACTTGAGCGAAGGACGCGTATTGCGTACCCCAGTGCGTATTCAGATTAGAGACGTTATCGTATCGATCAAGCAGCCAAGCGCGAAAAGCTTGCTTCGAGGCCGCCGAATAATCGCCCATTAACCCGTTTCCGCCGCCTGAGATTTCGTTCTCGCCGTACATGCCGAACAAAGCGGAGACGAAGATCGGTTTGTTGGTCGGATACCGCGCGGTATACCGGGAAATTACTTCCTCGTAAGCCTCGACCATCTTATCCATGGCCGAAGCGGAATTGATGGAGAGATAAGGCGTCAGCCCCCCCGAAGCGTCCCTGACTCTTTCCGCTTCCGGTAATCCGCCGTCCGGACCCATCGCGAAATAAAGCGATAAGGCGAACGGCATGTTCTTGTTGTTAATATAGTCGAGCTGCGCATCCATTAAAGTCCAGTCGAACGTACCGTCCGCATTCTGAAAGGACGACCAAGAGAACCAGACCCGAAACGAATTCATTCCGTACGAGATCGCCTGATCGACCAAGCCTTGATAGAGGTTCATGTCCTGCGTATCTCCCGCTCCGTACATGAAATAGCGTTGATCTTCATTGCCGGAACTGGCGTTAGCGATCGATTGGCGGTTTACGGGTTGATAGAGCGAGTAAGAGGACAACACAAGCAAAATGGACAATACGCAGATGGACGCTTTTTTGAACATTCGAATTATCCCTCCTCGATGGGTTTAACGCCTACGATTCGAATGACGCCGGATTTTCCGCTTACGTTTCTTGCCCATACCCATCGGCTATCCCCGGAATCGACGCAGTCGAACGGAATTTCGCTGCCGTTCCAATACGCGCGATCGATCTGAGCATCGGGCGGGTAAGGTCCCAGACGGATGCTGATTCGATCCGCCGAATCTTGCAATTCGAAGGAAAACGTATGCTCGTTGTCGCTTCCGCGTTCTCCCCTCACGTATACGTAAGAAATCGATTGTCTCGTCTGGCCGGTCACCACCGGATATTCCGATATCGACATCTTCGTCCAAGCCGCCGGGTAACGGGGAACGAGCCGCAAATGACCGGGGTCGTTGTCGTCGATGCCCAGAAGCAGGCGAACCGCCTTGGTGCTGTCCGCGACATGCGAATCCTGACCCATGTACCCGTTAACCGGCAAATAGTACTTGCCGGAGCGATGCACGATAATTCCTTCCGGAGCGGTCCAGCCTTCCAGATGAGGCAGATAGGTATGAGTAAGCATCAGATGCAAGAACTTCTCCGCATCCGCCATCCGGTCGAGCAGCAGCGCCGATTGCGTCATCATCCCTTGACCGTACCCGAACATGCGCAAACAATTGTAATTTTCCGATCTCATCAGATGTCGGTAGGAATTCTGGCTAATCTCCAAATAGGTTCGATCCATCGAGTCGCCGCTTGCCCAGTCCTCCAACGGCGTATACGTGTCGCCTTCCGTGGCCAGCTGGATCGGCACGAGCTTATGCGCATGATCCTGCCAATAGCAGTCCTCCTCCGTGTGCCAGATGGGCCCGTCCTCCGAGGGATCGACCAAATGATCCAAAATCCCTTGGCGAAGCCGCTCGTAGAGCTGCTTCCAGCGTTCGGCAAGCGCCGATCTTCCGAGCTGCTCCGCCATCCGAATCGAAAGCTTGCTCCCGTGCAGGCAGTTGTAAGACGAGTAAATGTCATACGCGCCGTGGGCGCATTCGCTTTCGGTGAACAGCACGTCTTTGCGAACTCCCGGTCGAATATGATCGTTCGCAAGCTGCCACTCGATCCAATCTACCGCCGCTTCCGTAGCGGTGAAGTGCCGCTCGTTCCAGTCCGCCGGTCGTCCCATTCCGTGCCAGACCATGTAGCGTCCCCACATGCAGATGCCGTGACCGTCGTTCTCCCGGACTCCCTTCTCGAGCATACCGCCGACCTCGACCTCGTAAGTCCTATACCACGAACGACCGACGATTCTGTTCCAGTGAGGCGGATTCGCTTCCGTGAACAAGGCGTTATCCAGCCAATCGACGTAGGAGCGGACGAACTTGTCGTAGCCGAACGCCATCGCCTCCCGCAGCAGCTCGCCGACTCCGCGGGCCCACGCTTCGCTAATCCCCGGCAGCTCGCCGGGCGACCGCTCCCGGTAAAGCTTAAACCAGTTGTCCAAGCTGCCGAACACCGGGTCGAACCCGAACCAGATGCCCATCCCGTAAATGTAGTGGGGGATGGCCTGTCTTGCCGTGGAGGAGGAGCAATCCGTTCCGTTGTCCGCGATATAAGCGGCGCACTCCGGACCGTTGCGATACAAAAAAGTAGCCGCGTACACCGAATCGGGATTCCCTTCGAAACGGTAGCGCGGCCCGAAATAGCCGTCCGGCACCAACGGTTCGTCCAGAACGGGTAACTCGTCGACGTACGTGTACAGCAGCTTCTGCAGCCGCTCGACCCGGTCTTGCCAGCCGCCCGCTTCAATTTGCTCCAGGCTAACCGTCTTCCTAGCACTCTTAACGGAACCGAAATCCGGCAGCGTCGGCAGCTCGGAGCATAGCTCCGCGGTCTCCAACGTAACGGCCGATACGACGGGATGTCCGTAAAGCAGCGGGTCGCCTTTCAAGGAGATGGAAGCCACTTCGCGCCCACCCAGGTCTACGGAAAAGACGAATCGGGCGTTAGAGCTTAACGATCCCATGGCCCGAATGCCATCGACGAGAGCGACGGCTTCCTCGACGATTTCCCTTCCGTCCTCCCGGCCGCTGAACATTCGTTCGTCGAGATGGCCGATATACTGGTCGTACATCCACCAATGCCAGAACATGTCCCATGCGCGGGAGTACCAAATATTGAATCCGAATACGAGCGGAACGACGGTCTCTTCTCCGTCCGTCCAACGAATCGCGATTTCCCCGGCCTTGTCTCCGACGAAGTGGGAAAACCCGTGATCTCCCTTCGGCGAAAACCACGACCCGTTCGCGATGTCGATACTGTGGATCATGCCGAGGAAATGGGCGGTTCGGACTTTCGCGCCATGACACGGAAGCGTCATCCCGTCCTTCCAAGGGTGCAAGCTTCCACGATCTCCGGGGGAGTCCTTCAGCAGATCGTCGATCTCGAACTCGTTGAGCTCGGACAGATGGAACGGGATGCCTCTGACGATCGCGAGTTGTCCATCGGAGAGCGGAGGAAGCGCTTGATAAACGCCTCCGCATTCGTTCTGCCGCCCGCTATCCCCGATCAGTCTCGTATGCAGCGGTCTCGAAGCGCACAGGGTGAGCTCGAGCTGCAATTCCCTCTGCGAGTCCCGAACCTCTTCCAGTTGGACAAGGGCTCGGTATCCTTCCCTGGCCCCTTCCATCCTCTGAAAAGCAAGCCTTACGGAGCTGCCATTCATGCGAAGACCGTCGAAGCCGTCGAACTTCTCCTCGATCGCTTTGCCCAAGCGGCTGTCCTGATCCGGCCAATAAACCAACTCCAGGGCATGGATTCCCGCAGGAACCTGCAGCCTTTGGCGAAAGACGGTCGTCTGTCCCTGCCTCACCTCCGGTTCTCTCGTCTGGAGCCGGTCGGCCGGCAACACATCGGATTCCCAATTGCCTGTAATATCGATCGCATTCATAGGCAAGCTTTTGCCTCCAGTCTCGGTTACTCTTTCACGCTGCCCAGCACGATCCCGGACATAAAGTACCTTTGCAGGAACGGATACACGCATATAATCGGCAACGTTGCCATGAAAATCTGCGCGGCTTTCACCGTTCGGTCCGAGATTTCGCCCAACAGCTTCGCCTGCACGGGGTCGATATTGGCGAACGTCGACGTGTTCATTTTGACAACCACGGTTTGCAAATAGCTTTGCAACGGATAATGCGAAGGCGAGTTCATCAGCACGATCCCGTCGAACCAGGCGTTCCAGTGCCCCACGACCGTAAACAGAGTAACGGTAGCCAATACCGGAGTCGAGAGAGGAACGAAGATCCGTCCTAACGTCGTCCAGTGACTGGCTCCGTCTACGAACGCCGCCTCTTCCAACGCCTTGGGCAAACCGCGGAAGAAATTCAGCAGCAGCAAGCAATTGAACACCTGTACCGCTCCCGGGAGCACCAACGCCCATACGGAATCCAAAATTCCCGTCATTTTAATGGTCATATACCAAGGAATTAATCCCCCGTTAAAGAGGATCGTGAAGACGAAAATCCAGGCGTACAACGTGCGACCCGGGAAAGCCCTCTCTTCCTTGGATAGCGGATAAGCAGCCAGAACCGAGATGATCATGCTTATTGCGGTCCCCAGCAGGACGCGTTCCAGCGAAATACCGAGAGCCGTAAAAAACTCGTGCCGCATAAAAACGAACCGATAGGAAGAGAGGGTGAAATCTACCGGCCACAGCTTAACCAAACCCGCGGCGGCGGCCGTCTTGTTGCTGAGAGACAACGCCAGCACGTTCAGGAAAGGAAAGAGCGCCAGCAAGGACAATATCGTCAGAAAACTGTAGTTAATGAGATTAAATGAAATCCTAGAGGTAGACATTTTCCCAACCATATCAGTTACACTTCTCTCTAAAATATTCGATAGCCCGCCAACCGGTAGGCCAACATATACGAGACGGAAATGAACACGCACGATATGACGGATTTGAACAAACCGACCGCGGTAGCCACGCCATACTGCGTATCAATCAGGCCAATCCGGTAAATGAACGTATCCAAGATGTCTCCCGAGCTATACACCTGCGGACTGTATAAGTTGAAAATTTGATCGAATCCCGCGTTCAGCACGTTGCCGAGACTGAGCGTAGCGAGCAAAATAATAACCGGCAGCATGGACGGCAGCGTAATGCTCAACGTTTGCTTCCAACGGTTCGCCCCGTCGATCACGGCGGCTTCGTACAGGGACGGATTGGCGTTCGTGACCGCAGCCAGAAAAACAATGGTGTTGAAGCCCGCTTCCTTCCACAGATCCGTAAAGACGACAGTAAAGCGGAACCAGCCCGGATCTCCCAGGAAGAACACCGGCTTGAACCCCAAAGCGCGTATAATATCATTGACGATCCCTTGAGACGGCGACAGAATATCGATCAAGATGCCGCCCAGCAACACCCAGGATAAAAAGTAGGGTAAGTAAATGATCGTCTGCACGGTTCTTTTGAACAGCTTCAGGCGAATCTCGTTCAGAAGCAGCGCAAGGACGATGGGCACCAATAAATTCAGCACGATTTTGAAAAATGCAATGACTACAGTATTCATAAGCACTTGCTTCGTGTCCGGCAAATTCCACACGTACTTGAAATTGTCCAATCCGACGAAGGGCGAGCCGAACATGCCTTTAGCGGGCATAAATTTCTGGAACGCGATGACGATGCCTGTAATCGGTCCATAACCGTATATCAACAGCAGCGATAGAGCAGGCAAAAGCATCAAGTGCAGCGGCAGGAGCCTTTTCCATCTATGCGAGAGCATTTGACTCCCTCCAAGCTTCATATGTCGGTTTGGCGGGAGATGCGGAAGTATCGAACTTCCGCATCCTCTCCCGCTTCGTGCGTTTATTATTGAGCGGCATACCAGTCATTTACTTCTTGCGTAATCTTATCGCCGCCGAGCTTCTTCCAATCGGAGACGAACTGGTCGAACGAATCGATCGAAGCGGCCCCCATGACGATCTTGGTGAACGCTTCCAACTGCAACTTTTCCAGCGTCGACTGTTTGTCGACCATCGCGTCCGTCTTGGATCCGTAAAATTGATCCGACTGCCCCAGGCCGTTGTTCAAATAATAGTCGAGGACGCTTAACCCCGAGTTTTGCGGACCGGTCCAGAGCGCGGTGGCATAATGGCCCTGATCTCCGTCTTGCGCGAATTTCATGTAATTGTCGTAGTTGTCTTTCACCTGCAAGTTTTTCAGCGCGTTCTGATCGTTGTTTTCGACGACCGCTTTCACCCCGCGGTAAATGTTGATGTTCTGCTCGGGATCCGTCGCGAACACCGGAGCGAACCTCCAACGGATGTAACCGTCCGGATTGGGCACGGGCTGATGGAACGACAGGTCGATGCCGCCCGTGTCCCAGCCGTATTCTTTGTCCGCATAATAATTCGCCAGCTTGACGATTGCCTCCGGATGTTTGGCGCCTTTTTTGAATACGAAATAGTTGGGTGCGCCAGCGCCGAGGCCGATGGACGGAGAAGCCGGCTTGTCGTCCGCGGATACGATCGGATAAGGCTTCCAGACGGCGTTCGGATCTTGTTTGTAGGAATCCGGCAGCGGCCAGAAGGCGTTCCAATGCGCGCCGTAGAACATCCCTATCTTGCCGGATACGACCGACTCGTTTACTTTGCCGGAATCCTTCACCCCGAATTCGGGATCGATCTGCCCCGCCTTGAACATCTCTTGCACCTTTGCGAGAGCGGTCTTCATTTCCGGCTGAATGCCGCCGTAGACTAGCCCGCCGTTCCCGTCCTCGATCCACAGGTTTTTGTAAGCATGATATCCTTCGAAGAAGCCGCTCAAATCGTGCAACGCTCCGTTATACAGATCCTTGCCGACCCCAAGACCAAAGGTATCCTTCTTGTTGTTGCCGTCCGGGTCGCGATTCGTGAACGCATCGGAGATGGCCAGAATATCGTCCATCGTCTTCGGCTCCGACAGTTGCAGCTTATCCAGCCAATCTTTCCGGATCCAGATCATGGGCGCATCATCGATGCCGGAAGTCGTTTGCGGGAGTGCCAGCACTTTGCCGTCGAAGGTGGCCGTTTTCAAAGCCAATCCGCCGTTGGACGCCAGAAATTTCTTGTACAGCGGAGACGCGTATTTCTCGACAACATCGGTCAGATCCTCCGCCATATCGTTATCTACCAGTTGCTTTAATTGCTTGGCATTGACCGGGATAATGTCCGGAAGATCGTTGGAAGCGATCGTGATGTTCAGCTTCTGCTCCCCCGCTCCGCCGGGCTCATCGCCGATGACGGACCATTTGAGCTTGATATCGATGCCTAGATCCTTCAAGATTGCGTCCATCCAAGTGTTTTTCTCCGGCGTTTCTCCCGGTTCGAATTTATCGGCCGTGTTAAAAATTTTCACGGTCGACAACGCGATAGGCGGATCGTATTTCCCGAACGGATCGGGCGTTTCTTCCGAAGCGGACGACGATGCAGTCGACGATGCGGGAGAAGACGGCGTCTCGGACGATTTGGCGTTTTCATTGTTCTTGCTGCAGGCCGTCAACCCTACGAGCATCAATACGAGAGCAAACAGGAACAATCTGTGCAACATGTGGCCTTTCATTCGATACATCCCCTTTTAGCATTGTTGATATCGCTTGCAAGTTCTATTGTAATGGGCGCAACCTACAACAAATATAGAACTCTTTTTACGTTTATCGTTTTCTGTTGATGTGGAAGAAAGTCGACAGGCTGGCCGTTATGCCACGTACTCAATCGCAGGGTTCCAGCTGGCACCGTCGAAGTAGGGGTTTTCATTCCGGTTCATAACGAAGTAAACGCGGTCCCCTTGCTGGACTTCTATCGTGACATCATGCGAGACGCCGACCAGATCCGTGGCTTGAATCGCCTGCCACCCCGAGGAAGGCCATACTTGCGATCCGTTCTTCATGATCTTCACGCATATCCCGTCCCCGCAGCCGTGGCATGCGTCCCCTCCGTCGTCATCCATCTTCGCCGTTCCGCGAATACGGACAGTTCCGTTGAACGGCGCATCCCAAGCGGGAACCGCGTCGTACGTTTCCGCGATCATGTGCGTAGACGGTTCGATGAACAAGAAGGACACCGTATTCAGCCCCTTCCACTTCGTCCCGTCCCATGTCATCTCTACATATCCGCTGCCGTCGTGGTACATGTACCGCCACCCATTCTGCCCTTGCACCGAGGAGTACTGCTCCGACAATCGATATATCGGATTAAAGCTCCCCGATATCGTCATCGGCTCATCCGTCAAGACTTCGACTTGATCCGCCATATCCTTGATGCCGTTTCCTGCCGTCAGCGCGATCGTGTCTCCCGCCACGACCGTGGGGTTATTCCCTAACGTGATGGTCAACTCCCGATTGTCGCCGCTCCATGCAAATGAAGGATTCGAGCCGAGCGTATGGCCGTTCGACAATACGAGCTTTCCGGCATCCGGATTCACGTTTCCGTTCGTCGCGTAATCAAATTTCAGTACCAGCTTATCGCCGCTTACCGTTCCCGGCGTTCCGCCGACGTCGTAAGCTTTTGCTTCCTCAAGCGTCGGCACGGACGAAATCACGTATTCGATCGAAGGATCCCAGCTGGCGCCGTCGAAATAGTGGTTCGCATTCCGGTTCATGACGAAGTAAATGCGGTCTCCTTGCTGCACTTCAATCATGAAGTCATGCGCGACGCCAACCAGATCCGTGGCCCCAATCGACTGCCACTCCGCGGACGGCCATACTTGCGATCCGTTCTTCATGACCTTCACGCGTATTCCGTCCCCGCAGCCGTAGCACGCGTTTCCTCCGTCATCATCCATTTTCGCCGTCCCGCGAATACGGACAGTGCCGGCGAACGGCGCTTCCCAGGCCGGAACGGCATCGTGCATTTCCGCAAGCATGTGCGCAGACCGTTCGATGAACAAGTAGGAGATAATGTCCGGCCCTTTCCACTTGGCCCCGTCCCATTCCATTTCCACATACCCGTTGCCGTCGTTATACATGTACCGCCAGCCGTTCTGCCCCTGCACCGAGGAATACTGCTCCGACAGTTGATACATCGGATTAAAGCTCCCGGATATCGTCATCGGCTCATCCGTCAAGACTTCGACTCGTCCTATCGAGTCCTTGATGCCGTTTCCTGTCGTCAGAACGATCGTGTCGCCGGCCTCGACCGTCGGCTCATTTCCTAAAGTGATGGTCAACGCCCGATTATCGTCGCTCCATGCAAACGAAGGATTCGTGCCGAGCGTATGGCCGTTCGACAATACGAACTTTCCGGCATCCGGATTAACGTTTCCGTTGGTCGCGTAGTCAAATTTCAGAACCAGCTTATCGCCGCTTGCCGTTCCCGGCGTCCCGCCGACGTCGTATGCTTTGGCTTCCTCCAGCGACGGCACGGACGGGATTACCGTAATTCGGCCGATTTTATATCTCTTCTCGGCGTCTTTCCCCTCAATGGCCAACTCCAAAGCAGGGTTTCCCGATAGTCTATCTACCATTGCGATTTTGACATCATAAGTGCCGCCTTTCAGATTGGCAGGAAGGTTGAACGCAGACTGAACGGAATAGTCATTGCCCTTAAAGAAGCGGCGTTGATCGAACTTCGAATCCGTCCCGTACCAAACCGTTCGGCCGCTGTCGTCTACTAAGTATATTTTCAGCGGATATTGCTCCGGCGATTTGCCGGTCGCCCGATTCACCCAAGTATGATCGAAAGCAAAGGTTTCGCCAGCCGCCACTTCCGACGGATATTGCGCTTTCGTCAAGACGAAGCGATATCCTATGTTTTTTAACATTCTGCGGACTTCATCCGGTTGTTCGTTGTAATAATCGTCCGCATCGTGCGAGGGCTCCCATCCCGGCAAATTCAAATAGTTGAAGTGCATTTTTTCGATAATCTCGTTGTTGGCCCATTCTACTTTATTGTTGTTTTTGTAGTGCGCATAAGCGAAACAATATTCTGCGCCGAGCGGCAAATCGGTATTGAAGAAAATATCGTCAAGCAGTTGCTTCTCGTAATCGCGGTAAAAATCCGGGATGCCGTCCCTGCGAAGAGAAATTCGCGGCTTCGAGGTGGTGTAGTCGTAAGCCGACATGTACAAGAAGTCCTCGTAATCCTTGTAGGATGGGGTATGATCGTCCGGCCACGCCGTGCCTTCCACAATATTATTTTGCAGTAGAACTTTCCTGCCTTCCCAGGCGTTGTTCCAGATGTCGATCAAGCCGATAAAAGCTTCTCTTCTGCTTTCGGTCGTCGGGTAGACATAGCCGGTCTGTCCTTCTCCCCACAAACCGTATGTTCTTAGATCGATATATTCCACATTCGGGTCATATTTGTAACGATTAGCGAATTCGTTCATAAAGGCAGTCAGTTTCTCCTTATATATCGGGTTGTTCTGATCCACCCACTTCGCGTAAGTTCCTCCGCCGAACGTCTGATATTGATAAGGCAAATCGTATTCCGTGAATAGCCACTCCGGCAGCTGTTCATCGTGGCCGTCCGCGTAGTAGAAAGGCTCTACGGACAATTTGAAAGCGATCTTCTTGCCTTTGGCCACCCAATAGTTGTAGAGCTGGTCTACGTACGACCAGTCGTAAACGCCTTCCGCCCTTTCGATATATCCCCAAGTCGTAGCGATCGCGACGATGTCCACTTCGTCGAAGGTTGAAGATGTCCCCATATCCATCAAGCCCGGATAAGCGATCTCGGTTACGACCAGTCCCATGCCGGGGTTATGCAGAACTTCGTCCGTCTCCGCGGGCGTAATATCCTCCATGGCCGACGCCTCCGCTTTAGGCAAAAACCCGAGGCCCGAACCAAGCAAAGCAACCGTTAGGAAAAAAGGAAGCGCAAATCGTTTGACAATTCTAAACGCAATCATTCACCATAACCTCCATTGTTTTGGAATCGCTTTCAATGTCGATTATAATGAGCACTACCTGCAACAAAATATAGAACTCTTTTTACGTTTATCGTTTTCTGTTGACGTGGAGGCCGGATCGACAGGAATCAAGCCCGTTATTAGCGAATCAAGACATTTATATTAACACGATGCTGGGTGGGAGCCATAATGAAAGCGCTTTTCGATTCGATCAAAATTTACCCGAAGCTGATCATCACCTTCCTAATCGTGCTGATGCCGCTTTTCTCGCTCAGCCTCGTCATGAATCTCTATGGCTCGTCCAGCGTCAAGACGGAAATCACCAACTCCATGTTATCGAAGGTTCATTTCTACAATAACACGCTGGAGAACGAATTCACCCGCACGATCAACATCATGCGCGAGTTTGCCAGTTACGATGACCTTGATCTATTAAGCAATCGTACGGAGATCATGAGTCATTACGAGCAGCGGGGAGCCATCCGCAACTTGCAGAAGGAATTATCCGTTATCAAAAATTCGAGCAACTATATCCAAGAGGCCAGCGTTCATATTCCTTCTATTGACAGGACGATCTCGGACGACAACTTCGGCGTTATCCAACAAGACGAGTTCGAGGCGCTCAACGTCGTCGCCAACATCTTCGAGTCGCCCTTTATCTACTGGCGGGATCGGCTGTTTATCAGCTTGCCGTACCCAATCAAGTCGAATCGCCTGTCGCCCGATTTTGTCGTCGATATCGAAATCTCGATCCCTTCGCTGAAGAACGCTTTGCTGCAATTTACGAACCATACGGCCGGCAATACGATGCTGGTCAATTTCGAGAATGGCTGGAGAATCGGCGGCGACGAACCCGAAGGGATTCTGAAAGCCATCGATTCCGTCATTCAAGCGGACGGTGCGATCTCCTCGGATCTTCAATCCGTGACCGCCGACGAACAGAAATATTTAGTCGCCTTCGAGAAATCGAAAGTATTAGGTACGACGCTGATCATGTATGAACGGGAACGTACGGTGCTCGGCCCGCTGGACCGGTATACCGTCTGGTTCTGGATGATTTCCGCCCTGACTCTCATCGTCATTCTGATCGTATCGTATTCGGTGTACCGCCTCATCCACCGGCCGTTGAAAATACTGGTGCGCGTCTTCCGCAAAGTGGAGCACGGCAACTTGAACGTCGCCTTCGACTATCGGGGCCGCGATGAATTCCAATACTTGTACGCGCAATTCAACGTTATGGTTCAAAGGCTTCAGCAGATGATCAAAGAAGTATACGAGCAAAAATTTCGCGTTCAGCATGCGGAGCTCAAACAGCTGCAGTCGCAGATCAATCCCCATTTCCTATACAACAGCTTATTTATTTTGTATCGGCTGGCCAAGAAAAACGGTGACGAAAATCAAATCCGATTCGCCAAATACTTGTCCGACTATTTCCAATTCATGACGCGTAACTCCAGCGATACCGTCACCTTGGCCGAAGAAGTGCAGCATGCCAAGAACTATGTGGAAATCCAAAAAATGCGATTCGCCAGCCAAATCGAGGTCGCGTTCGGAGAGCTGCCGACGGCGTATGCGGACTTGATGGTGCCTCGCCTCATTGTCCAGCCGCTCCTTGAAAATGCGTACAAGTACGGTTTGGAAGAGAAAGAAACCGGCGCGAAACTGACGGTACGATTCGTCGATGAACAGACGAGCTTGCTCGTTCGAGTGGAAGATAACGGGGGATTAACGGATCAAGATTTGATCGAAAATCTTCGGAGGAAGCTGGTCGCCCAAGACGCGGGGCTGGAGACGACGGGCATCATCAACGTGCACAGACGCTTGCAGTTGCAGTTCGGTACCGGGTACGGCCTTGTCATTGCCGAGGGGGAATCCGGAGGGTTCCAAGTGACGATCAGGCTGCCTCGAACGCCATAAAGTAACCCGAGAAAGGAAGTTTTCGTTATATGTACAGATTATTGCTCATCGACAATGAACCGTTTATCGTAGACGGATTGTACGACTTGTTTCTGGAGCTCGATTCATTGGAACTCGTTGTGCTGAAAGCGTACTCGGCTTCGGAGGCGCTAACCCTCTTATCGGCGCATAAGATCGATATCGTGATCGCCGACATTCGGATGCCCGGCATGAGCGGGCTGGAACTGCAACAGCTCATACGAAAACAATGGCCCTTCTGCAAGACGATCTTCCTTACCGGGTATAACGATTTTTCCTACGTGCAAACCGCTATGCGGCATGGGGGCTTGGATTACGTGTTAAAAACGGAGGGCGACGAAAGAATCCTCGAGGCGTTCCACAGCGCCATCGCAGCCTTGCAGGAGGAATGGGAGAAAGAACATCTGATGGGAGAAGCCCGGAAAGAGTTGCATCTGGCCAAGCCTCTGCTGCAAAAAGAATACTTGTTGAGCCTGCTGAACGGCGAACGTCTGCACAACGAAGGCATTCAGCTCCGATTCGCGGAGCTCGGCATCTCCTTGAACACTGCCGTTCCCGCATTGATCGTCGTAGGCCGCGTGGATGAATGGCCGGGCGACTACTCCTTGGCGGACCGGGAATTGTTGACGTTTGCCATTCACAACATTGCTCAGGAGTATTTTTCGAATTGCCCGTTCGCGGCCATATCGTATGATCGTACCAAGTTCATTTGGCTGATCCAGCCCCAAGACGCGGACGAAGTAAACGGATCCGCGTTCGTTCAACGCGTCCACGAAACGCTGGATTCCGTACAAACAGCCAGCCGCGGCGTGCTCAATATTCCGGTATCGTTCGTGACCCACAGCAGTCTCGGTTCGTGGAGCGAACTGCCTTCCGTCTTCAACCGGCTGATTCGTTTGCTCGGACGCGGACTCGGACTAGGCAGAGAAAGTCTGCTGATAGACATCCCTACCGCGGAGAAGACATCCGGTCCAGCCACGAAAGGTGCCTGTTCGATTGGAGACAACGCGAACATCGCGAGCCAGAGAAGAACTATTCCATTGCTGGAATCTTATTTGGAAGGGGGAGACGCTCGGGAGTTCGCCTCCCTATGCAGCGGGATGCTGCAATCCGCGGTGCACGATCCTTTACACTATACGGAGATGTATTACAGCATAGCCACGATGATCTTATCCTATCTGAATCGGCTGGAAGCGACGCAAGACCTGTTAGAGCGGCAAGACTTCGACGGACTGATGAGAATCGACGACCATCCGGATTGGGAAGCGGCGGCGCATTATTTCGAGAGCGTCGTCGCGCTGCTGTTCGCCAAGCGGCATGACGAACGAGAGGAAAAATCCCATTCGATCGTCACCCGCTTGAACCTGTACATCAAGGAGCATTTGCACGAAGATCTTTCTTTGACCAAGCTTTCGGAAGTGGCGAACCTCAGTGCCTCGTACTTGTCCAGATTGTACAAGCAAACGACCGGACACGGACTCGCGGAATACATTGCCGAGAAGAGAATCGACAAGGCCAACTCGCTGCTGACGGAAACCGTTTTGAAGATCCATGAGATCGCGAGAGAAGTGGGACTTGAGCATAATTATTTCATCAAAATGTTCAAGAAATATACGCATATGACCCCGCAGGAATATCGCGAGCTGAAGGTTCGCGATTAAAGAAGCTATCATTAAAATAAAAAGCTGTCGAAATTTTCTCGACAGCCTTAGGACGAGGTCCAACTCATCCTTTATAATGCTTGAATTTTCTTATTGTCCTTCATCCTTCATCTGCCTATAATTCCGGTCATGATCATATACGAACTTTCAATTGTTTAACTCTGTTCGTTTATCGGTTCAGCAGTCGGTACAAGATTTGCGCGGCTTGGGCACGCGAAGTTATTCCACCGGGGTCTATCGTATTTCGATAGCCAGTCACAACGCCTGCTTTTGCAAAACCATGTACGGCCTCCCTTGCATAACCGGAAATTTGCGCTTCGTCTTCGAAATAGAAGGCTGCCGAATCCGTCCTCGCCTGCGGTAGCTCTCCAATACGCGACAGCAGACGTTGCAAAATAACGAGCATGTCCTGCCTGCTCATTGCATCGACGGGAGCAAAACGGTTGCCGCCTACGCCGTTTACCAGACCCAACCGTTTCGCTGCATCCAAGTAAGGCGTGTAGTAGGCGCTCCCCGCATCGTCGAAAGATGAGCCGGTCTCATCTTTCGGGACGATGCCGTAAGCCCGCATAGCCATGACCAGAAAATCGGCCCGGGTTACGCTGACGTCCGGAGCGAAGATGCCCGTACCCTTGCCTAGAATAATGCCGCGGGCAGCCAGATAAGCTGTCGACTCTCCGTACCAGGCATCCCTCGGCACATCATTAAATACAACCTTATTGTAGTCTATTGCGAACGGCGCTAATTCGCCGGTCACGAAGCGCACAACGCTCCGGGAGGCGTCGAAACCGCCGCGCAACGCTTTCAGCGCTCCGTTCTGGCCGACTTCTCTGGCTACGACCGCATGCATATCTTTGCCTTCTCCAAGCACATACGGGACGGCGATTTCCGCCTTCCCTTTGGATAACGTCGCCAGCGACTGTTCGTTCGCCTTTATGGAGAATCGGTAAATCTCGCCGCTTTCGGAAGAGGTCAAGCTCGAAGCCTGCACTTCCGGAACGGATTGTCCCGGCACGGATCTCGTTAAGCCTACTGCCACCGAGCCTTGGCCGGCTGCAGCGGTCAACGTCTCCATAGCTTCCTTATTCAATCGGATTCGGCCTGCCGGGAAATCCACCTCCAGAGTCCAATCACTGCCTTGTTCCAAAGCGGTCATCGCGCCCGAAGGCAGACGCAAGTTCACGATAAGCACGTCTTTCGGTGCCAAAACTTTGACGGTCACATGTACGCGCTGCCCCTCCGCAAACTTCTCGGCCGCCAGTTTCGCCAGCGCTGTCCATTGAGCCCGGGTTAATTCGGCAGCGGCTCCGCCGTCATTCCCTTCAGGCTTGGTTTGCACTCTAATTGACAAAGTCGTTCTTCCGTTCTCCTGCACAACGTCGACGTCCAACAATTCTCTCGCGGGCGCTCCGTAGTTCGAGTCTGGACCATTCGGCCTCTCAGGCTCCGGTGCCCCATTGTCAGTACCGTCGCTCGGATCGGGAATGTTCCGCAAATTCAGCTCGGGCGGTGCCACAACCTGGGCGGTCATCCCAACAGCACTTTCGGATGACAGTCCGGCAACCTTGACATAACGAGCGCTTACTGCGGGGAATACCGCCTGAACCGACGCGCCCTTTTGGGCAATTGCCTTGTACGTCGGCGACCAGGTCTGACCATCGGCGGAAGTCTCCAGCACAAACGAGCGCGTCTTCTCCGTCGCGAATTGCAGCTTCAAGCCGTTCACGGACCGGCTTTGTCCAAGATCAAGCATGCCATCCGGCCCCATCGCGCCGTCCGTCCAGCGGCTGACCTGCTGGCGAAGCTGCAGCAGCTTTAGAAACCCGGCATCGACACGGCCGCCTTCAACAATCCATTGCACGTAGCGGTAAGTCTCGCCTCCCGGCAATTCGTAAGCAAGCCGCGTAGCACCGATTCCGCCTAATTCCACCTCATCTGTCCACTGTGCGCCGTCCTCCGACAACCGCAGCGTCAGCTTGTCCGGTAGCAACCTGCGTTCGTTCAGGTCGTCGAACGAAAGCCAGCCTTCCGGCTCGGACGCACTGCCGTCAACCGCTTCGAAGCGGACGAGCGTACCT
The DNA here is from genome assembly GCF_012849095.1 of Cohnella herbarum. NCBI lineage: Bacteria > Bacillati > Bacillota > Bacilli > Caryophanales > Paenibacillaceae > Cohnella > Cohnella herbarum. Next base: position 6,843,456 of record NZ_CP051680.1, on the reverse strand, counting down.
TCGCCACCAAGCGCGTGCAGCTTAAGCGGTACGAAGTCGGCTGTGTTCGGCGGAGCGACTCGGTCCAACTCCTGCCCGTCGATGGTAAGCAAGCGGTAATAATTGGCTCCCCCGTCGGCGAAGCCCGCAGCGAGGAAACTCAGCCATTCTCCCTCCAGCTTGAGCGGCGCGCTGGTCAGCGTACCCGCGGCGGTCGCGCCGCCAGAAGACGAATCGCTCCAACGCTTGCCTCTTGCGCCTCGTGCGACCGTCGGATGCTCCAACGAAGCCGGCTCTGTGCCGAATGCCGTGCCAGTCGACTGCCAGGAAGCATAGCTGCCCATTTCGAAATCACTGTTGTCCAGCAGATGAATGGAATCCATCGCCAGCCAGGCGTATCCGCTACCCGAATCTCCGTCAACGACCCTGAAGCGAACCGTCTCTCCGATCAGATCCGATACGTCCCAATACTGCGCGATAAATTGATTGAGAGGCTGGGAGCTTTGGCCCGGCGGCGTCGCCAGCCGCAATCGCTGCCCGTTCTCATCGATCAGCTCGTAGTAATTGCGCGGCGGGTTCCAGCCCGACTGCCCATTCCATCCGGCTGCGAGGAAAGACAGAATCGGTTTGTCGACGACAAAAGACTTGGACGTCATCGTCCCGGTTTTATCTTCGCCCGCCGCCAGACTGTCCGCCCAGTATTTCCCGTTGCCGCTGCCGAGCGGACGGCCCAGGTACCGGCTGTTCGGTTCCGACCCGAAAGCGTCTCCCGTATGTTCCCAATCCGCGTACGTTCCCGATTCGAAAGACCAATAGTCGTCTTCGACGGCGTCCTTGTGATCAAACAGGAACGGCGCGCCGAAGGCAAGCCAGCCGTCCGCCGCTGTATCCATGCCATCCGCCGCTTCCATATAGACGGTCCTTCCTTTCAGATTGGAGACATCCCAGTAGATCAATTCATACGCTTCGCCGTTCGGCGGCGCAGCGGATCGGAGCACCGATCCGTCGATCGCCTTGAGCACGAATCGGTTCTGCCCCGTCACGCTGGCTTCCGTCTGGAAGGGCTCTCCCGTCAGCTTGACATTGTCGACGGCCAGCCAGTCGAATCCGCCTCCATATACCGCCGATTCCTCGGCGCCGATGGCATCCGCCGCTTCGAAATAAACTTCCTTGCCTGCCCATTGCGAGACGTCCCATACGTACGTCTTCATCCGGCCGCTGTCGCCTACGCGGTTGGTCGGTACCTCTTCGATCAGAATTTCGTCCGTCGCCGCGTCCTTGAGGTAGAAGCGATTGTTAAGGGCATACGGCCACGGCCCTTCCCCATAAACGGTGCCGTTCCAGCCCGCCCCGTCGAACGCCAGCGTCGGCCGGTCGATGACGAACGATGCCGTCCGCAGCTTGCCCTTCTGACCGCCGCCGGTCGAAGAAGCCGCGTAGTAGCCGTCTCCATCCGAAACCCACCCGGCGCCTCCGGTCGCAGGCGAAGCCCCGAACACCTCCGTATCGACGTAGGCGAGCTCGCTCCAGTCGCCGGTCTCGAAATCGGCAATGACCTTGTCCTCGCCTGCCGGCTGCTCTCCGGTTCCCGATTCCCCGGCGTACCCCGCACCGTAAAACGCCAACGCATCTTCTGTTATGACGAACGGCTTGCTGACAAGTTTGCCGACGGCTCCCTCTGTCCCCGCGGAGCTTGCGACAGCTCCGATGCTGGCTACTGTTACGGGGCTGCCGCTGAAAGCGCCGCCGACCTTCTGCCAGCCGCTGCCGAAACCGTCCGCGGCGAAAGCCAGCGCTGCCAACGGCTTCTCCGCATTCAGCGAAATCGAGGAAAGCGGATAGCCGTTGGACAGATCGAGCGTGACAACCTGCCGTCCGTCCTCCTCCGTAATCGTTCCGCTGGAGGCGATCACGCCGTCCGCGCTCGGGACGTATACGAACGCCTTGCCGGACTCGAACGTATATTCCAGCACGCTGTCCTTTTCCCAGTTCAGATCGATGATCGCTTCCGCGCCGTCAAGCGACGGCGCATGCCGGATCACGAGCACTTCGTTCGGATCGGTCGTCGCGTTTCGGGCTACCTCTATGACCCTTTTGCCGGTGTTGGCGTCCACGCCCGCGTCCGCTACATGAAACTTGGCCGGATCAGCCGTTACGGTGCGCTTGATGCCGCGGGAGTCGGCGTAGTCCGACAGCAGCCTGCTCATGAAACTATCCTTGAACATCGCATTGTCCGCCACCGGCAACGTACCGAACAGGACGCTGCCTTCGCCGACGGCATACTCCGCCATAATGACGTTGCCCGCCTCGTCTTCCAGCACGGGAACCGCATTCGGGGGCAGCGCGCTAAGCGCCTTACCCGCGCTTCCGGTCTCCGCCGAAACCGTTACGGATGCGCCCGCCGCAAGCGACTTCAGCCATGCCGGCGCCTGATTGGACACCTTGACCTGAGTCCCCGCGCGTTCAGTCGCCTCTGAGCCGGCTAGCATGCCCATCATCCAGTCGTCCACTTCGTCACCGCCCTCCAACCGCCGATCCTCCAGCTTCAGGCGGTAGCTGAAGCTATCCGTTCCGAAGCTGGCGAAAGCGCCGCCCCGCTGCACCCAAGATTTGATCTTGGCCTCAGCGGCGTCCGAGGTCAGCGTCACGCCCATGTTGGGGCTGATGAACACCTTGTAATTGTCCAGCGCGCCGTCCTCGATCGGGAAGTCGTCGAGAATGTCGGGCGACTGCAGATAGTGCGCCCAATTGGCGATCGGCGCTCCGAACCACGATATGCCGTGGTCGCCGTCGAAAATAAAGTTATGGTCGTTGCGGTCGTACCCTTGACGGAACAGATTGGCGTACCAAGGATTAAAGATCAGCACGTCCGGTCCTTCCGGCTCCGGATCGATCGTGAGGTACTTCTTGGCGTTCGCTTGGGTATAACGGTACAGATCGTTGCCGCTATAGTTGCCGTTCGGGTCCCACTTCCCGGTGCCGCCGTTGAACGCCTCGTAGTCCCAGCCGAGCGCCGAATGCGCCAGCATGTCGACGCCTCGGCTCAGGAAGTTGAAGGCGTTGTCCGTCTGGGCTTTGTCGGACGGCTGCGCCGTATCGTCCATCGTGCCCTTAAGCCCGTAGAAGCGTGCCGTGGCGGCGTATTGGGCGACGCCGTAAGACGCGTCCAGATTGCTGTTGCCGAAAATAATGTTGTCGTATTTGCTGAAGTCGCGGGCGATTTTACCCATGCTCTCTCCTGTCTCCATCGGTGCGCTCTGATATCCGCCGTCGACTTCGACATGGATTTGCTTGTCCGACACAGACCGCATCTCCTGCATGTACTTATTCAGAAAATCGTCCATGTACTCCATTTTCCAGAACATCAGGTCGGCCCACTCCGGCCGATCGTCCACGGAATCGGCGTTCGAACGATTGGGCAGTGGAGACGAGATTTCGTCGAAGCTTTCGTAGCTCTTGCCCCAGCTCTCGTTCAGCTCCCCGATCGTGCCGTACTTGTCCGAGAGCCAAGAGCGGAAGCTGGTCTGCGCGCTTTCGCTGTATACGGCCAGCAGTTCCGGACTGTGACCGGAATAATACTCGATCCCGCCGAACCAGCCCGGTCCGAGAATGGAAAACTTCCGAATGTTCGGGTTGCTGTCGAAATGCCGCATCGTCTGCTTGGCCACTTCGATGACGGTCTCGTTGTGCAACTCGTTGAAAAAATCGCGGTGCTCGATCGTTCTTCCGATCTCGTCTACGATCGTAGAATAGAAGCTGGGGAAAGCCCGGCTGGAAAAGCCCTGGAATCCGAGCCAGATATCCATCCCGACGTCTGTAAACCGTTTGAACATTTCGTCCGCGTATTCCCACGAGTAGTTCGCAGGGTTGCTCACGTAGTCGAGAACGTCCTGATCGGAAATGCCGTTGGGATACAGCGCGTCGTCGATCAGCTCCGGCATCAAGTTGATGCCGGGGCTTGCCGGATCCGCAATGCTGACGCACAGGTTCATCAGTTGCTGATGCTGGTTAAGCAGCGAGGCCAGCCCGGCGTCGCCGAAATTTTTCATGTCGGGAAAGCACGAAAGAATGCCTACGCGGTGCGGAAGAACGTCCGGAAACAGAATAATTTCGTTGATCGGGCTGTCCGGGCCGAAGCTGTCCGTGACGAGCAGCCGCACGTAACGTGCCTCCACGCTGTCCCAAGCGCTGAATAGCGTTCGGCTCGATTGCACCTCCCGCTCCGCAACCGTCTGGAAGTGACTGCCGTCCTGCGAAACCTGAACGGCGTAACGCATCGGACCGTCATCGCCGACGACGATTGCTTCCAGCGCCCCGACCTTCGTTAACCGGCCCAGATCCAGCTGAATCCACTGCGGATTCGACGCAGTCGGCCTGGTAGCGGGACGCCAGTTGTTAGCCTCGTCCCCATGCACGCCGTCCAACGCAAGCTCCGGGCCGTGACCGGTCTTGCCGGATGACGCCGTAGCCGCAATGGCCGCCACCCGCACCTCCCGAGAAATCGGCAGGTCCGCCGTCGGCGCGGCTTCCGCCGAAGCCTCGGGCGCATCGCAGATCCAGCCCGTGGGCAGCAACAACGCCGCCGTCAGCAGCAGCAGCAGACTTTTGCGGCCCCATTGTAACCTTAATCCTCTTCGTTCCTTCATTCTTTTCTCTTTCCCCTTCCCCGGCGGGTCGCCCCGCGCAGTTCAATTTCGTCGCGCTCCGGCCGGCTGGCTCATCTGCACACGTCATCTATAAGGCTAGCCGACGGAACATGCCCCCATCATGTCATCGGTTGGAAGCGCATTCAATTGACAATTGTTTGGAAGAAGGGACAATTTCGATGAACTTGGCTCACACGGCGTCAGCGGCAGCCATGCTGATCGCGGAATTCGCTCGGCGACAGACCGAAGAAGTTTTTGAAAGCTCTGCTGAAGCTGCGGTAATTCGCGTAACCGACCTTGACCCCGATGTCGATGATCCGGTGCTCTTGGCTGCCCAGCAACTCCCGGGCGGACATCATCCTCTCCCGCATGACGAATTCGTTGAAGTTTTCTCCCGTTTCTTTCTTGAACACGACACTCAGATAATTCGCGCTGATGTGCACGCGCTGCGCCAGCCACTCCAGCGAAATTTCCTCGCCGAGATGCGCTTTGATCAACGGCTTTAGCTGGCTGAACGAGCCTCTTTCTTCCGTGCCAGCCTCTTCGTAGCAGTCGATCATATGCGCCGCCAGCTGTCTGAACAGCAGTCGAGCGTCCTGCTCGGTCGCGCATGCCGCCTGTCTATGCAGCAGCTCGAGGAACACGGACTGCTTCGAGGCATAATAGGCCGGATTGTGCCCATTAAGCTGCGCCTCCGCCTGCACAATGCTCTGCCGCAGCGCGGACAGGACGGCGGAGAGCGGCTGGCGTTGCCGTTCCCATGCCGCAAACAAGGTCTCGATGGCCTCTTCAGCTCGTTCCCGCCGCTGCATGGCGGCCGCCACGAGCAGCTCCGCAGACGCCTTCTCCGCCTCCCCGGCGAACAACTGCTGGCGGACGGTCCTCGTCTCCTCGCGCAACTGCTCTGCGATGCGCCGCACGATGACGTTCATCTCCCGGAAGTCGATCGGCTTGAGGATATAATCCTTTACGCCGAGCGTAATCGCCTGCTGTGCATACTCGAATTCACCATACGCGGTAATGACGACGATGTGACCCTTGTAGCCCGACTCCCTTAATTTCCGTATCATGACAAGCCCGTTCATGCGGGGCATATTGATGTCGGCAAGCACTAAGTCGAAATCCGTTTCCGCCGCCGCTTGAAGCGCCGCCTGGCCGCTTCCGGCAAGCCTCGCTTCCGTAAAGCCGGCGGCTTCCCATTTTACGAAATCCTTGAGATCCTCGCGAATCATCGCCTCGTCGTCGACGATCAACACCTTATACATGCTCTTCCACCGCCTGTCGTTCATTGAGTTGGTTCTGATCCCGGATGATAAGTCGCACACTTGTGCCGGCATCGGGTCGGCTTTCGATTCTCATGGCGTACAAATCTCCGAACTCGTATTTCAGCCGGTTGTGCGTATTGAACAATCCGACGCCGTGTCCGTTTGTGCTCGGCGCTCGTTCGCCGTCCAAGCTCCACTTTAAACCCTCCAGCGTCTCCCGGTGCATACCGCAACCTTCGTCGCGGACGCAAATCGTCAATATGCCGTCTAGATAGGAACTGCTTACGACAATAGGCACCTCCTCGCACTCGGCGTGGAATGCCCCATGATTGATCGCATTTTCCATTAGTGGCTGTAGAATCAGACAGGGCAATGTTTTGGACAGCGATTCATAGTGAACGTCCCACTTGACGCGGAATCGCCCCTTGAACCGGTACTGTTGCAGCTCGACGTACGCCCATAGATTGTTGAGCTCTTCTTCGACCGTGACTCTGTTTCCGATATGATAGATACTCTCGCGCAGGAGCTTGGACAAATGGATGATCATCCGGTTGATTTCCGTTTCTTGGCCCGTCTTGCGGAGAGCGACCGAGTGGATGGATTGAAGCGTATTAAATAGGAAGTGGGGATTTATCTGATTGCGTAGCGCTCGCAATTCGGCCTGCTTGTTCTTCATAGCCAGATCGTGCTCGACTTGCTTGAACTGCACTTCTCTTTCCAGCAATTGCTGGATTTGCCGCGCCATGCGGTTCAGTCCGCCGCCGATCAGATCGATTTCCCGCACGCCGGTTATCGGGATCTTCTCGTCCAAGCTGCCTTCGCCGAAAGCGCGGATGCCCTTCAGCAGCATGCGCAGCGGCTTTGTTGTCATCTGTGAAATATAGAGGACGCCGACCAGCGAGAGCAGCAGCACCAACAGAGCCACGAGCGCAATCGGCACGCCGGCCACCGCCACGTACTGCAGGAACGTCTGCACGGGATAGGAGATAATCAAGTAGATGCCTAAATACGATCGCTCGAAAATATAAATATAACCGTCCGAACGCAGCCCGGACGCGAGAGGTTTTCCGCCTTCAGCTCGGAAGGCTTGCAGCATCGCCGTATCCGAATGAAACGGCCCGTCTCTCCGCACTTCCGGATATTGAACCAACAAGCTGTCGTCCTCGTTGACATAACTGAATCTTGCGTTCGGGATAACCTTCAGCTTATCCATGCTTTCGAGCAGACGCTGCGGCTTCATATTAATTTCGACCGCCCCGATGACCGGATTGGCGCTGCCGTTATTCGGACTTCGCTTGCTCTGAAAGCTCGTGATGACGTGCCACTGGGATAACGTCCCGTTGTCGTTGGACACCCAAGCCAGATGGGTCGGACTCACTCTGGCCAACCGGTAGCCGGGCTGCTGCTCGTACCCACCGTCACCCTTCAGCTTAGATTCGCCGACGAACAATATATTGTCGTCGCCGAACCAGACGCGAATGCTTTCGATTTCATCGGAAGTATAGTAGTACTGATTGAGGAAGCCGACCAGCTCGGTCTTGAAGACCAGGTACGCCTCGTCGGCCGTGTCGGCGCGAATCATGCGGGGCAACCGCTCTTGCACCAGGTGGCTCATGACGATTTGCAGAGAAATCTCGCCGTACTTCTTGTTCTTGATATCGAGCGATTCCATGGTGTCAAGCGCTAATTGGTGATTGTAGTCGTCGGCCATGGATTTCGCCGATTGGTAATTGTAACGGAGCACGATAAAAGCAACGGCCATGGTAAGCACCATGATCAGTAGAAGGACAAGCAATACCATTCTGCTGCGCATCGATGTCGGCATCATTTGCGGTTGTTCCCCCCGGCGACAAGCAAATGCCCTCAGTATAGCAGACCCTATTTAATTCCGGTAGTCATATAGACTTGCGTAATGCCTTTTTGGAATATCACGAACAGGACGAACACCGGAATGATCATGATGATCCCGCCGGCCAGCAGCGCCCCCGGATTGAAGTTGTTGATCGACGTGACCATGCTCGCCAGCCCCACGGACAGCGTCTTGTTGACGTCGCCGGAGGTTATGATGAACGGCCACGTGAAGACGTTCCAGTTGTGCAGAAACGTTGTAATGCCTAACACCGCTATGCCGGGTTTTACGTTCGGCAACACCAGCTTGACGATGATGCCCCCTAGCCCGCACCCGTCGATCCGCGCGGCTTCAATGAGTTCGTCCGGAATTTGCAGCATGAACTGCCTCATCAGGAACACTCCGAAGGCGCTCACCAGACCGGGAATCATAATGCCCGTCAGCGTGTCCAGCAGTTGAAAACCCTTGAACAATTGAAACATCGGAACGATCAAAATATCGAATGGAACGAGCATCATCAGGACGATGAACTTCAACAGGGCGCCTTTGCCGACGAACGTCATCTTGGCTAGCGCGTAAGCCGCTAGCAATCCGGTAACGATCGTCGTCGCCGTCGGTATTAACGAGGTGACGAGCGAATTCCATGCGTACAGGCTTAGATTGTTGCTCCAGGCGCTGCTGTAATTGCCCAGCGTCCACAGCTTGGGAAAGAAATGAAACGGGAAAGCGTACACTTCCGAGTTCGGCTTGAAGGAAGAGAACAGCAAAATTAGGAGCGGCGCGGAAATAAAGGCGATACCGAGCGTCAACAAAGCCAGGCTCGCATAATGCTGAGTCTTGGTTGTATTCATGATCTATTCCTTCTCCTCACCAATTTTGAGTATGACATACGAGACGAAGGCCAGGACGATGGACAGCACGACGACGATCGTGGCCGCATAGCCCATCTCGTGGTCGGTGAAAGCCTTATTCATAGCGTACATGAACACCGTTTCCGTACTGCCGTAGGGGCCTCCCTTTGTCAATATGACGATTTGGCCGTACATTTGAAAAATCGAGATCGTCATTAGAATCACGGCGAAAATCATGACCGGACGGATTTGCGGCAGCGTAATGTGCACCGTTTTGCGCCAATGTCCCGCGCCGTCTAGCTCGGCGGCTGCGTACAGATTCCGGTCCACGCCGAGTATGCCGGAAAGGAAAAGTATCGTGTAGAACCCCACATTCATGAAGAAGAAAATAAACATGACGACGATTTTGGCCAACATCGGGTCGTATAGCCATTCGATCGGCTGCAGGTTAAACGACGTCAGAAGGTTGTTGACGATGCCGTGATTGGGGCTGAACATATACGTGAACACGACCGCAAGCGCAACCATGGGCGCCATCGAAGTGCCGTAGAAAGCCGAGCGGAAGAAGCCCTGCCCCCATTTCAGTTTGCTCATCAGCAACGCAGCTAAGAACGAGGCGGCGATCGTCACCGGACCGATGCACCAGTATGCAAGCGTATTGAGCAGCTTATCGAATAACTCCGGATCTCGCGCAATCCTCGTGTAATTATCCAGGCCAATAAACACGGGCGGCGAATAGAAATCGTACGTCTGAAAAGAAAGCAGCAACATCTGCAGCAGCGGATAGACGAAAATGACGCCATAGAAAAGCACGACCGGCCCTACCAACGCATAAGCAAACATGCTTTCCCGTTTTTTGAAACTCATGCCGAGCACCTCCCAAGCAAGAAGAGGAAGAAGGCGATCCCCCTTCCTCCCCTACGGTTACTTTAGATTGTTTTGAATCTCCTGTTGAATGTCCTTCTCTAGCAACTGCTGCTGCGAAACGATATCCGTGTTGGTGAGGATGACTTTCTCCAGCAGTTGGTCGTATTTGGTCCAGAAGCTCGGCGCGTTGTCCGAATGAATCGGCTTAATATTGTTCAATTGTTCGGATAGTACCGGCTTGATCGGATTGTCCGCAAATTGCGGGTCGTCGGACAACGAAGCAAGAACCGGTACGCCCGCGGTAAGCGCAAGCCATTGCTTGTAAATTTCGGGCGAATAAATGGCTGTCAGTAGCTCCATCGCCGCTTCTTTGTGAGCACTGGATTCGAAGATGGAGAACGATAAACCCGGACCGAAGATGGACGTGCTGCTGGCGATTTTCGGCACGGTTGAATATCCTAGCTTGCCAAGATCCAGTCCGCCTTCCTCATAGGAGGTCAGCGACCATCCGCCGGTAATCGTAAACGCCGCGTTCTCGTTGAAGAATACGCTCATCCAGTTGGCGTAATCGGTCTCCGGCTTGTCTGCGTAGCCGCTGGACACAAGCCCTTTGAGCCGCGCTAAGCCGTCCGCCGCCTCTTGGCTACCGAAAACAGCCTGCGTGCCGTCCTGGGTGAAAAACTCCCCGCCCGCGCTGAAAATAATCGGAGCGGTTTCGTACGTGCTGATACGGAAGGTGAAGCCTTTGACATCCTTGCCGTTCGCCGCTTTAAGACCTGCCTGCTTGATCTGCTCCAGCATCGCGGTCCATTCATCCCACGTAATCGAAGTAAAGTCCGTATTCGCAATGCCTGCCTTCTTCAGCAGTTCTTTGTTATAGATGAGGAAGATCGAATCGGCTTTAATTGGCACGGCATACAGCTTGCCGCCATTGCGTCCTTCCTCTAGCAGGCTCGGATACATATAGTCGTCCTTCAGCGGAGAACGATTAAACCAATTCGTCAGATCAGCCAGAAGTCCCCGTTTCATCCAGACCGGCTTCGGCGCGGAGGCGATGAGGTCCGGGAGGTTGGAACCGGCGGCCAGCACGTCCACCTTCTTGTCCATGTCCGTGTTGGGCACCGTGTCTAAACGAACCTTGATATTGTACTTATCGCTTCTTCGACTGGCAATTTCCGCCGCCTGGTTCAGAATGCTGCTGTTCTGCTCGTTGTTCGAGGAATCGATCAGCATGCTCAGCGTAACATCCTGCTTCCCGGCGCCTTCCGTCTTCAGCTCTTCCGATGAATTCGGCGACGTTTCTCCGCTGCCGCCTCCGCCGCATGCGCCTAGCACGGTTGCGAGCATGGTAACGGCCAGACCGGCGCCGATTCTTTTTTTCATGCTTGAAATCTTCATGCTTGCGAACATCTTGCTTCCCCCTTATTATCTTGGCTGCTGCCCGTCTTTCTTCCTAAATTATAAAGGGCAGTCCGATAGGCAACAATCGACAACAGTTGCGATGATGTCACAATTATTGGGATCTTGAATCGCGCCGATAAGGAATAACTCGTGTACGTGAATTGGTCTGCCGCAAAAAAAAATAAGATCGCCAATATCCTCCCTTCTTGGCCAGGATATTGGCGATCTTATTTATGATTTGACAGTCTTTTCTACTTAGCCAATTCCCCGAAACGCGAGAAGACGGCGAGAGCGGGGTCGATCGGAACCTCGGCGCGTTGAAGGTTGGCAGGCGTCGGAATGATCGGCGTCGGACGAGGACTGCGATTCCCGAACTGCGGCAACCATTGGCGCTGGGCGTCCAGCATCTCGGTGACCATATCGCGAATTTCCTTCAATGTCAGCACCGAGGAGGTCAACGGATCGAGGGCGATCGCCTGAACGACCGTTTCCGGATCGCCGGACTTGGCGGCGAGCACGGCCAGCCGCTGTACGTTGATATTGGTCATGTTCAGCGCAGCGCACTGAGGCGGAATGTCGCCGATGACGGTCCGGTGGAGACCGGTTCGGTCGGCGAATACGGCTCCTTCCGCGCAGCACTCGTCCGGCAGGTTCGAGATCATCCCGTTGTTGCGCAGATTGCCGCTGAACTTGAACGTTTTCCCGGTTTCCAGCGCTTCAATAATATAGGCACAATACTCAACGCTGCGTGGAGGCAGATCGTAGGATTCATCCTTCAGAATCTCTTGATCCTTGTACTTGTCGGCGACATAGGTGCACCAGTTGTAATAGGCGCCCGATTCCCCCCGAAGGAGGGCTCGTCGCAATAGAGGTCGAGCGCCTTCTGATTTTTACGGAACCAAGGGACGTACTCCGATAGATGCCCGGTCGATTCGGTCATGAAATAGCCGAAATGACGGAACACCTCTCCGCGCACCTTCTCATTGACGTAGAATTCCGGCTGTTCGAACTTCTCGCGCAGCTCCGGATACAGATCTCGGCCTTGATGGGTCAGCTTCGTGAACCAGCCCATATGATTGATGCCCGCGGAGACGTAATCGATCTCCTGCTTGGGTACGCCTACGTAACCGGAGATCAGATCTAGCGTCGTCTGCACGCCATGGCACAGTCCCACGTATTGAATGTTCGTCTCGCCCAGCGCCCAGCAGATCATGGCCATCGGATTGACGTAGTTCAGCAGCGTGGCATTCGGGCACAGCTCCTCCATGTCGCGGGCAACGTCCAGAATGACGGGAATGCTCCGCAATGCCCGGAATACTCCTCCCGGTCCGAGCGTGTCGCCGATACATTGATCGACGCCGTACTTCAGCGGGATCTTGTAGTCCAGACCAAAAGCGGATACCCCGCCAACCTGAAATGACGTAATGACGTAGTTCGCGCCGGTCAATGCCTCCCTGCGGTCGGTCGTAACCGTTACTTTGGACTTCAGACCGTTCTTCTCGATGACCTTGTCGGCGAATGCTTTGACCTGTGACGTCTTGCCGGTTGAGGGGGCCATCAGAACGAATTCAGTGTCTTCCAGTTCCGGCGTCGCCATGATGTCGAGCATTAGCGTTTTGCAGAAGACAATGCTGCCTGCTCCGATAATCGCTACTCTTCTCAATTGTAATCCCACCCTTGCTTCAATTATTGGTATTGCTGCATCAACCGTATATAATCTCTGGCAACTTTAAGATCTTCTAACGCTTCTCTGGATTCGCAAGGCGCCGGACGAATGCCCTGCACGGCGGCGATGAAGTTCATGGCTTGCTGACGCATGGCGGAACGGTTCGGCATAACGGGTATCTCATAGGAGGGAGCATCCTTGCCGTTGTCCTTCATAATGGTTACTTTCCCCGCTTGCTGGCGGGCGAGCGGCGATGGGAGGTCTACGCGGATAAACCCTCTCTCGAAGCAAACGAGCAGACTTTCGTGCCATTCGACCGTCGTTTGATAAGGAGCCATCTCCAGAACTACGGCTACGCTGCTCTCGCTCTCGCCTGTCAGAAGAATCCCGTTGCGGTCGGCGTACGTAATCCTGTAGGACTCCTGAAGCAGGAAACGAATCGCGTTCACCTGATGGATGTAATAATTGACGAAAGTGTCAAGCTGACGGGTCTGTTCATCCGTAAAGTATGATGGGCCTGGTTCCATAGAGATGGAAGGATAGGCTTCATCCGAGTTCAAGGGAGCATCCGCTCCGCCGATCCAGTCTCCAGGCGGCATCGTGACTCGAATGTACTGCAGCTTGCCGTATTCTCCGCTCTTTTTCCACTCTTCGATCCGTTTGTTGGCGCACTCCATGGCAGGGTCGGAGCGTTTGTGGTAGCCGACCATGTGAAGCGTCTTATGCTCTTCCGCGAGATGCACCAATTGTTCGCCGGCTTCGACCGTCAGCGTGAGCGGCTTCTCGGTGAATACCGGAATGCCGGCTCTAAGAATGTCGGGAATGATTGCCAGATGCGAGCGATATTGCTGAGGAGCCACGATCGCATCGACCTTCGCGTCGTTAAGCAGATCCAGATGGCTGCCGTATATTTTCGGAATTCCGTAGCGGTCCGCTACCGTTTGAGCAAGCCGAGGCCGAACCTCCGCCAATGCGACGACCTCGCACAGCTCGCTCAACACCGCGTAATTAGATAAATGCGCCATTTGTCCCATGCCGCCTGCGCCTACGAATCCGATCCTTAACTTGCTCAATGTCTTCACTCCCGGGGTCCTAGATTTTCGAATAAATACAAGCCTTCCGTGCCCGGAGCGACGATATCCGGGTATCCATTTCCCGTCAGATCCTGAATCCACATGTAGATGCCGTTTCCGGAGCCTTCGCCCGCAGGACCGTAATCGATGACGTGCTTCTCGAATAGGCCGTTCTTGATCTTGAAGTAATAAATACCGAGCGGGTCGTCGAAGCCGGGATCGTTGTCATGCGCCAGATACCGCTTGCCCGTGACAAGCTCCAACTCGCCGTCGAGATCGAGATCAACAAGCATCAAGTCGTGATACTGCGAAGCGCTCATGTCGATCTCATGTTTGATCCAGCTTCTGGAGCCGTCTTCTCCAAGCACCTGTTCATACCAATGAAGGCCGTAGTCGTGCGCCTGACCGACGATCAGGTCGCACAGGCCGTTGCCGTTCACGTCATGTCCGATAATCGGCACGCTAGCCGTGCCGAGGGAGAACTCGGGGTGGAATATCCATGGACCGGTGAACGGATCCTCCGGCTGCTCCAGCCAGCCGTCGGTCAGCACGATGTCCGTCTTCCCGTTTCCGGTAATGTCCGCAAACCCCAATCCATGACCGCTAGGCCGATCCGAGATAACCGTCTTGGCGAATTTCCCGGTACCTTTGCCGTTCTCGTCGCATATCAACTTGTAGAATGCTTGGGGCACTGCCGGCGTGTTGGGGAAGATCTCGGGAACGCCGCAGCCATCGATATCGAAGTACCGAATCGTCTCGATATTGGAGGATGGATCGATCTCGAACGTTTCCCACTCCGAACATGAATCTCCCGGATTTTTACGCCAGTTCAGCGCTCCGCTCCACCACGAGCCGGTTATGATGTCCATTCGGCCGTCCCCGTCCACATCCATCGGAAAGTCGGAGAAGTCATCTTGATAATGCGCGTAGGAAGCCAGTTCGGTTATTTTGTGCCGTTTGACGAAGTCGGGACCCTCGTACCAATAAGAGCCGCTCACGATATCCAGCATTCCGTCATTGTTAACGTCGAACACCGAACAAGCTTCGTAAGGGGCGTCGCTTAGCTTTCTTTTCTTGAAAGTAATAGTCATTCCACTCAGTTCCTTTCCAATAGTAATATATTTAATATTTAGGTAAGCGCTCTTGCCATGTCTTTCATAAATAATCTACACTATAGTTAAATTGGAGTTCAATGAGCATTGTTGCGAACATTGGCTATTGAAAATTGGGTTTATTGGAGGTACATGGTGCGACATTCGATCTTCGTCCGAATGCCCGATATTCTGAGCGGGGCGTTCATAAAGCCAGAACCGGGAGAACGGTTCTATTTCCCCCTTCATCAGCATGAGAACAACTCCGAAATGCTGCTTATTCTGGAAGGGGAAGGCGATTTTAGGGTGGATGGCAAGCCATACGCGGCGAAAGCGGGAAGCTTGTTGTTCTACAACCGGGGCGTCTGGCATGAGGAGAGGTCGATCAGCGATAGGTTTAGGGCTATCTATGTCGGCTATGCGGGCTTGCAAATAAGAGGACTGCCGCCGGACTATCTGTCCGGAACCGAACAACCGGCTATGCTTGAGCTGAATGAGCAATTCCTGCCGATCAAGCAGTTGTTCGGCGAGATGATCACGGAATGGCATAGCTCCTTGCCGGAATCCGCCGTGATCGCAAACGGATTGTTCCGTAACCTACTCGGTCGGGTAGCCCGTAAACTGCATTATTCGGAAGAGGACGAAGTCAAGAGGAGGCCGAACAAGGAATCCGTACATCTGGCGAGAAGGTACATGGAGGAGAATTACCTGTCCGACGTGAATCTGACGATCCTCTCTAACCTGACGCATTTGAACGCCTATCATTTCATCCATGTGTTCAAGCAAGAGACGGGGATGAGTCCGATTCAATATTTGATCCGATACCGTATAGAGGTAGCTAAGAAATATTTGGAGACGACGCGCCTGCCAATGGTCGAGATTGCGGAAAAGGTCGGCTACAAAAGCGAGACTTACTTTCAGAACCTGTTTAAGAAAATGACCGGGGTTTCGCCCGGGCAGTACCGTTCGACTTCTCAGGGCGAGCATTTATAGCTACAAAGACAACAAACCCGCAATGTTTATATAGACGGCAATATAGGTTTCCCATAAGCGAATGCAAATCTATCGATTCACTCTAGCAACCCAGCAAAACAGAGGAATTAGTACACCTAAGTGTAAAACCTGCAACTAGTTCAGGAAGTTTTATTCTCCCTAACGACTAAGTGTAAAACCTGCAACTAGTTCAGCCGACTATTTCAATTGAACGCGAATTCTAATCATTTAAGTATATGTTTTACACTTAGAGGGTGGAAATGAGGAATTTAAGTCAATCTAATTGTACTTTTTACACTTAGATTTTCAGTATCGGAATGTAACGTACCTCTTTGGCCGATGCTGGTGAATTCCGAATAAACAAGTTTCCGCTGCAAATCCTCGCCAATATTCGTTTGTAACGCATAATAATCTCCTCCTCAAAATGCGGCATATTGTGCATCGTAACGTTATCCCGCTAAGTGCCTTGATTTTATCAGAGATGATGCGCTTTCAATTGGATTATCTTCATCTATCTTCATCTTCTAAAGGTAAAATTTAAATGCGTTGCAACAAGCTTGCGGAGAAAGTCGGCTACAATGAAGATCGGTTGGATAATTCGAAAGCAAAAAGCCGTTTTAAGGAAGCGTATCGCTTCCTTAAAACGGCTCTAAGTCATTACCTCGTTACTCGTACACCTTCGTATTGTCCGTTCCCATTCCTTCGACGTTCGACCAGCCGGACACTAACCACTGCCCGTCCACGTATTGCAACTGATATTCCGTATAATTGGACCCCTCTACCGGAACGGGATCGGTTTCGTATTCTTTGAAATAGAACACTTCGCGATAATCCAGCTTTACTTTAACGGTAATCGAATAATCGTGTTCGTCGAACTGATTCAGCTTAAAGCTATCCAGATCAAAGGTCGCGCGATGCAATTCCCCGGTATAAGACTCCTTGCTTCGTTCCATGTCGGCTAAGTATTCGGCCATATCGCCCGACCGGTCGGGATGCACGTGTCGGAGCACGTTTTTTTGCTCCCGGAAAGACTGCATCCAGCTCGATACGAAATCGAATGCCGCGCTCATGATGTCGTTCTTAAGCGAGTCATCCAATCCCGGCACATTGAATTCCAATCGGTTCGAATCCACCGCCAACTCTTCGCTTCTCGCTTTCCCCCAAGGATATTCGACTTCCACGAACATCCGATTGGAACCGTCTACGGCGATCGGACCGATCCGTTGCCCGTCGCCGACGGCTAATTCTATGTCTTCGCCGTTAATATAAATATGCGCGTAGCTATTGTTGGACTGCACCTCAACGTAATCCCCCTCCAGCGTTAGCTCGACGGTAAGATCCTCGTTGTTCGCCATAGGGAAAAGCGATACCGTGCTCGCGCTCTCCAAAGTGGTGTATTTCCCTTCGTAGACCGCCTTAATCTCGTACTGTCCCGGCAGGAACGTTCCCAGTTCCAGCGTTTCGTTCTCGCCTTTGGCCGTACCCGCTTCCTTCCCGTCGATCAACACTTTCGTCCCCGCGAAGTTCGTGGTCACCGGGATCGAATACCGATTAATCTTCAATTCATAATCATCGTAGAGAAACCAACGTTTCTCCTCTTTCTTATGTAAATATAAGAATGCCGTATCCCGTTCTTGCTCTACCGACGCTGCAGGCGGTCCCTTCAGAAGCTCGGCTTCGGATTTCAACCGAGCGATCAGTTGGTCGAGCGTTTCCTTGTTCGACTGCAAATAAGTCACGATGTCTTGGGCCGTCTCTTTGTTGAATCCGACGCCCTTATTCGGGTCCGACAACATCCCCATAACCTTATCCGTCTTCCCGTCCCGAATCGCATTCTCGAATCGCGCGATAAGGCGTTGCTCGTCGGTCAACTGCTTCCCTAAGAAATAAGCCCCCGCAAGCAATAAAATGACAACAAGTCCGCCGGCAATCAGAAGCTTAGCTCTTCCGGATAGCGCTATGGCCGGTTTTAAATCCACGATGACTACCTCCCTCTATTCCTTATCCTTATCGATAAACGTTAAGATTTGCCCCTCTTGGGTGCAGACATAGATCTCGCCCGAGCTATCCACGCCGAAAGACGTGATGTTCTCCCCCGATTCCATCAAGGTCCGATTCTCTACCTGGCCATCGCTCCCTTGACGGAGAGCCCACACCGTACCCGATCCGTAATCGGCGTAGACGTACCATCCTTGAAGATCGGGCAGCTTCTCTCCCCGGTACACATAACCTCCCGTGACGGATACGCCTTGCTCGCGTCCATACGTAAATACGGGCTGCTCCAACCCGGATGTCTCGCATCCGGATTGCGGATTAAAACATTCGGTCCCCTCTTGGATACGCCAACCGTAGTTGCCGCCTTTCTCTATCGTATTGATCTCCTCGAAGCTGTTCTGGCCGACATCGGCCGCCCATAGCTTGCCGGTCTTCTCGTCGAAGCTAAATCGCCAAGGATTGCGAAGTCCGTAAGCATAGATTTCCGGCCTCCCTTGCCCGATGAAAGGATTATCCGCAGGGATCGCGTAAGCTAACGGCTCAGCCTCATTGTCCACATCGATACGGAGAATCTTTCCTAGCAGACTATTCAAATTTTGGCCGTTATTATGAGGGTCCCCTCCGCTGCCTCCGTCTCCCGTCGCGACGTAGAGATAGCCGTCCGGTCCGAAAGCAAGCTGTCCTCCGTTATGGTTGGCGTAAGGCTGTTCGAAGGTTAGCAGAATCCGTTCGCTGGCCGGGTCGAGCAGTCCCTGATTGGCAGGATCGGCATCGAACCGCGCAATAACCGTATGCGTCTCGGTCGTGTAGTTCACGTAAGCTTGATTCGGATGCTTCGGATGGAACGCCAAGCCCAGAAGGCCTTGTTCGCCTTCTACGTCATAGACCCGATCGGTTATATCGAGTACGACTTGCGGTTCGTCCTGGGTCCGTTTTAGATTTTTGCTGACTATCCGCCCCGGTTGTTCCACGATATATACGAGCTCGGGATCCCCCTCCCGATGTTCCAAGCCGACCGGTTTGTCGAAGCTATCCGTTCCGAAAATGTTCTCAAGCTGAAGTCCGCCGCCCGCTCCTTCCGAACTTGTCGCCGGCTGCGTAACGCTAGGTTCCTTCTCCCCCCAGCAGCCTGAGAGAACGAGCATGAGGAGTACTCCCGATATCGCCGTTCCGAATCGTTTCATTCCAGTAGCCTCCCTATAAAAATGATCATCGCATATAGGGAAGGAGAGTTCAAGAATCTCGTCGTATTCTTGGATGCAACAAACAAAAACCCCGCAAAGCAACACGAATCGTGTCCCGCTTTGCGAGGTGTTCCCTAGTCATTTTAAGATATCAGATCGATGCCAAGCTTGATGCTTCTTGCCGGTTCTCTGTCTACGAAGGTTTCGTAGGCGGTATCCGCCTCGTTGAACGGCACGATAGGATGAATGATGTCCGCGCAGTCGATTGCGCCCGACTTCAGCATATTCCAGCACGTTTCCTCGATCCGGCGGAAACTCCACCGGGGATGATCCGGGTTCGGTTCGCTGCACGATCTCGAGAAGACGATGCGAGCGTTATTGAAATGAGCCTCCCTCCCCCAATCCATTCCCCCTTTGAACGGACGCGCCCATCCGACATAGGCGATCGTACCGCCATAAGCGAGACCGCGCAGCGCTTGATTCAACGCGAACTCGTTCGCGCTCGTCTCGATGATGGCGTCTACTCCCAGCTTGTTCGTATCCTGCTTCAACATCAAGCCGACATCTTCGTTCGCCGAGTCGAATGCCCGATCCGCTCCGTTGCGTAGGGCGACGGCTCTGCGACTCTCGATCGGATCGACCGCCGCGACGTAACTCGCCCCCGCCAGCTTAGCGATTTGCACGGCGATTTGTCCGATGGCGCCGAGCCCGATTACGGCCACCCGATCCCCGGGCCTAACGTGCCCATCGCGAACGCCTCCGAGCGCGAAAATCGCCGGATCTAGGCAGACGGCGTTCTGCCACGGCATGTTGTCCGGCATTTTCAACAAATAGAAGTTGTCTACCGCCTTTACATTGTGGAATTCCCGAATACCGCCGTATCCGCACACTTTCTCGCCGACCCGATAATCGCGCACTTCCGATCCCGCCTCGATGATTTCCCCTACCCACTGATTTCCGAGGTTCCAATCGCCGAACACGACTTCTTGCCGACCGTTAGGGTCGCGGGGGAGAAACAGCCTCCAATCTTCGTCGTACCGGTCGGCCAGATGCGGACTTTCTCCGCGGAATGCGGCCAGCTCCGAACCGTGCTTCGGGGAAGCGTGAGTGACCTTTACTTTCACTTCGT
This sequence comes from Cohnella herbarum, assembly GCF_012849095.1. NCBI lineage: Bacteria > Bacillati > Bacillota > Bacilli > Caryophanales > Paenibacillaceae > Cohnella > Cohnella herbarum. The sequence continues at coordinate 6,823,467 of NZ_CP051680.1, read as the reverse complement.
CGGGACGGATCGGCAGTTCCTCGTATAGCGCGATCCTCGCCTGACGCGGAGCCGCGGCGATAAGTTGTTTTGACATACGTGTTCTCTCCTTAGATGGAAGTGTTCGCAATCCATTTCGGTAAGCTAATTCTATAGGACTGGAATCAAATTTTTAGCAGCGCATACAGCGTTTGAGCCGCTTCGGCCCTAGTCGCGTACCCTTGCGGGTTAAACTTGTTGTTTCCGTTACCGTTCATTAGGCCCGCTGCCCGCAGCGCCGACACGCTGTCCGTCGCCCAGACGGATAGGAATCCCATGTCCTCATACTTCTCGCCCGTTGCGGGCAGCGTTCGACCGGACTTCAATTCATAAGCGCGACGAATCATGACGGCCATCTGCTCCCGCGTGATCGGAAGGTTCGGACCGAACGTTCTATCGTTCAACCCTTCTACCAGTTTCGCCTCGTAGGCGGTCGCGACTTCGCCGGCGTACCACGCATTTGCTTCCAAGTCCGCGAACGGAGCCGCATTGGAGGCGGTAGGCAAACGAAACATTCGAACGAGCATCGCGGCGAACTCTGCGCGCGTCACTTGACCCTTCGGCGAGAATCGCGAATCGCTTACGCCCTTGACGACGTGCTTCGCGGCGACTGCCATAATCGGTCGGGCAAACCATTCGTCCCCGACATCGACGAACTTCTTACGGTATTCTAGCAATCCGAATTCGCTGAAATGCGGCAAATCCGCGACCAGGCGGTCCGAAGCCGGATCTATCGTTCCGCCAACGTATTCCCACTCTTTAGTCTGAGGGTTGCGGTAATACAAGCCCAGCAAATCGGCATCGCTCCCCGCCGGAATTGATAACGATAACGCGACGGGAACGTCGAATTGCTTCAGCTTGCGAACCTGTCCGTCGGCGGTTGCGATCGACAGCTCCAACCGATAAACGCTTCCCGCCAAGCGGTACAATGCCGGGTTGCCCGACTCGCTTGCCATCCGATTCGCCTCAACGTCCGATAACTGTTCGACCTGTACGGTAACCGTAGCGCTTTTCAAATCATCGACAGGCACCATGCCGAGTAAGCTTCGCAGCGTGTCCTTCGGAAATCGCAAAATAAGCGAGCCTTTGCTCAGTTCCAACGTCTTCTCCAGCAATTGGCTAACCGCAACGCCCGACAGCAACAATCCGTTCTTGTCGGCTGGGATGGAGACGACCGCTTTGTCGCCGCTCGCTTGCAGGCTCGATACTTCCATCATACTTGCAGTACCCGTCGATACTTGACCAGGCCCGCTAGTCGTCCCCGGATTCGGGTTTGGATTCGGATTGTTCGCGATCCGTACATCCGTTACAGCTAGACCGGCAATACCGTCTCCGCCCGCCGTTACGGTGAATCGATCTACGGACCCGACTTCCGTATTCGCAACGGAGGCGATGAAGGAACCGTCGAAGCCGGTCGTCACTTGATCCAAATAGTGCAGCCTTCCGGTACTGTCTTTCGCTTCCACCGTCACTTGCCGGTTGCGTCCCGCGGACAGTTGGCCGGTAATCGTGAGAAGCCCCAATTCGCGATAGTTAATTGCCTGTACCGTGATCGTGCTCGCCGTTGTTGTCGCGACTAACGCCTCGCTCGATTCGGATACGTTTCCTGCTCCGTCCTTGGCTACAACGGTAAACGAGTATGCGCGATTGGCGCGCAAGCCCGAGACGACAGCGTTAGTGTCGGACGTTCTCGCTACGACCTCGGTGCCCATTCGCGCTTCATACCCCGTCACGCCGACGTTGTCCAATGAAGCTTCCCATCTCAGCATGACGGAAGTATCCGTCACCGATTCCGCGCGCAGGCCAGCGGGCGCGGACGGTTGCTCGCTGTCGCCGTCAACGCCGTACAGCTCGATCTCGGCGACGCGCGCAGGCTCGTTCGGCGACGCCACATAGCGGAAATAACGGAACGCCTGCGGCGCATTGACCGGAATCTCGCTCCATCCGCTATCCGCGGAACGAATCGTATACAGGGTCATGTAAGTCTCATTATCCATAGAGCCTTGGAATTTGCCGCCGATCATCGACTCCGGATCGTTCGCGATCGGAACATACTTGATCTTCGTCAGCCGCTTCGCCTCTCCAGCGCCGACCTCAAGACCGACATAGGCGTTATTCGCGGCGGAAACATATTCGGTGTTGAGCAAGCCATCGAATGCATAGCCCGCTTCGTCCGAGTCGTTGCCGAACGGCGTACCGACGAGCTTCGCATGGGCCGGATCGGTCGTCACAATAAGCGCGACACTCGGTGCCGATTCGTTCCCCGAATTGTCCACCGCCGACACCGTTAAGTTGTACAGTGTCCCCGCAGCGAGTCCTTTCACCGTATAAGAGGTTGCCGACGTCGATCCCGCCATGACGCCGTCTACGTAAACACGGTAGTTCGCCAGCTTTTCATTGTCCGTCGACGCATTCCAACTCATGTTCACGATATTGTCCGTCTTGTAATTGTCTCTCACGTTCCCCGGCACGGTCGGCGGCGTCGTATCCGGTTCGCCAAATCCGGAGTAAGTGATGCTATCCACATAGAAAACGGCAGCATTCGGATTATGGATGATGACGCCAAGCCTTGGGCTCGGAGAATCGCCGTTCGCCATCGCGACTGTCAATTCGAACCATTCGTCCTTCGGCAAAAATTTCGTTTCCTTGAAGTCGCCGTTGAAGCTCCATCCTGCTCCGAAGACAAACGGCTGAAGGGCGAAATCTTCCTGTCCGCTAGGAATATAGAACCGGTATTTGATCGTCTTCCCGTTCGCGATACGCGCGTCGGGATTGTCGATGCCTACGGTTTCCGCGTTTCCGCCCGGCAGCGTTACCTTGGCCGAGCTTTCGCCTTTGAAAGCTCTTTCCGTCGTACTGACGATCGTGCCCGGCTGCTTGTTATCCAGCAGCGCAAGTCCATGCAGCTCGCCGTCCTCGAAATTGTACAAATTATTATCGGCGGGCTCCGTGTCGGTGGCAACGACCAAGCTCTCGCTTGCCGCGGACAAGTTACCTTCCGAATCGAAAGCTTTTACCGTCAGCACATATTCCCGACCCCAGGCCAGCCCCGTCAGCTTGTAGCTCGGCTGATCGGTAACGCCCGCTTCTATTCCGTCGGCGTATACTTTGTAGCCCGCGACTCCGACGTTGTCAGCCGGTGTCATCCACCCGATAGCGATCGTATCCGCGCTCTTCCGAACGAGAATCAATTCGGCCGGCGCTTCCGGCGCTTCCGTGTCGAGGAACGTCGGCGTGACGATGCCGAATCCGGTACCGATGCGCAACTCGTCGATCGCGCTCCGACCCGCGGCATATCCTCCGTAGTAAACGACCTTGCTGAACGTCAACCCGCTGGTCGTCAACGCCGTTGCATCCGCTTCCTCGGGCTCCTGTCCTCTCAGCTCCGCCGGATTGACGTACAGGCTAACGACGTTCGTTGAACCGTACTCGAGCTTCAGCGCAAGCAGCGCGGTTTCTCCGGCAACGATCGGTACGTCGCTCACATAATCGTTCGTACCTATACGCAGAGTCCAGTTGCGCACCGGTCCGCCAAAGTAACCCACGGATAACGACTGCTTGTACCATTCCGTTCCCGATAAGCCGACCCACGCCTCCGACGGGTTGTCCGGCTGCAGGCGCATCAGCGTGCTCAACCAAAAAGTCGTTCCGGTTTTGCCGATCTGCCCATCGGAGGCGAGCACCGCGCGGAACGGACCGTTCTGCGATGCGTCCAGCGACCGGTACGCGGTCAAATAGGCGTCTCCGCCCGAGGCATAGCGCCCCGACCGGTATAAGTCGCCATTCGTACCCGAATAGTACACAGCCGAGGTGACGCTTTCTTCGGTATTGTAGCCAGGCACCGTCTTGGAATCGCTTTGCACCGCCCATGGTTGGCTCCAGCCCTTCCCGCCGTTTCGTCCATGCAACGCTCCAGCCAAATAATCGAACGGTTCCCGCGCGAGCAGCACGCCCGCTCCTCCGTATGGCGGACGCGCTAACGTCGTGACCGAGAACGGTGCGCTCATGGCCGATTCGTTGCCGTATTCGTCTCGCGCGATTACCGTAAAGACGTATTCCGTTTCCGAGCGAAGGCCGATGACGGAATAATTCGTCTTGGTCCCGGCAACGGAGCCAATGGGCTCGGACGCTCCATTCAGATAGACGTCATAGCGCGCTACTCCGATATTGTCCGTCGAGGCTATCCAATTCAACTCTAAACTTGTCGCTTTAATCTGATCGGCCGTCAGTCCGGTTGGCGCGGTCGGCGACTCCAAATCCTCGACGAGCACGGGCGTGACGGAGGCGAACGTCTTGCCGATCCGAATCTCGTCGAACGACATGTTGCCCGTTGCGCCCGTATCGCTTCTTGCTACAAAATAACGCAAGAACGCTGGAGCGCTCGACTCGATGACCGCCGACGGCTCGGCAGGCGCCGTACCCGCGAGCGATTCCGGATTAACGAACAGGCTCATTCGGCTCGTCGCTCCGAATTCCGCCTTCAGGACGAGCAGCGCCGTCTCCCCAACGGCGACCGGTACGTTCGACCGAACGATTTTCTGTGAGACGGAAGGGGTGCCAAGCATGACGGACCAATATTTGATGCCTCCGTCGTCATGGGAATCCGCGCCGAAATACCCCATCCCGAAGTTAGCCGTCGCGAACTCGCCTCCGCCAATAAAGGAGGGATCGTTGGAAGCGGTATTTTTGCGAACGAGCGCGCTGATCCATAACGTCGTGCCGTCCTTGCCGACTTGGCCGTCTTGCAAATATTCGGCGAACATGCCGTCCCATCGTAAGTCCAGCTTGCGATAAGCCGCTTTGTACCCGCTGCCGCCTTCGGCGTAGTTGCCCGATCGTTTCAAGTCGCCAAGTACCAACGGTTCCGTATCGCTAAGCTGATACCCTGGAATCGTCGTGTCGTCGAGTTGCACTTCCCACTTGTTGACGTCCCACCCGCTGCCCGTACCCGTTCCATGAAGCGGCAAGCCCGCCGCCGATCCGAACGGCTCATAGGCGAGCAGGTCCGAGTCCGCGGCAGCCTTAGCCGGCGACGGAGCCAGCGATAGACTCGATGCGAGCAGCACAGCTGCCAGAGCGGCGTTCATCCCGTGAAATCGTTGTCGGATAAACCTCGTCATATTTAATCCTCCTCCCCCTATTTGCGCGCATCGTCCAGATTCAGCGACTCGTAAATTTTCGACCCCTTTAGTTGCAGCAGCGGGTCGAGTTTGTGGCTCTCCAGCACGACGTTGCCTGCTTCTTTCACGTAACCGTTCCGGTATAGCAGCGCAAACGCGGGGAATTGCCCCATCATCGCCGGAGACATGACCGGCCACTTGTCCATCTTCCCCGACCACGATGGAGACTTGACGGAGAACATGTCGAGCGCGTCGATACCTTGCAAAGCTCCGTACACTGCCAGCATATACGTTCCTTCCGCGCCGTATGGCGTTGGGTTTGTCCACGTGATTTCGGAGATCATCGAAGGCTGCTTGTCGTTATGCACGATTTTCACCGGATTAAGGCTCGGATGACGAACCGCGGGCTGAGGGTAGTACGTATCTCCTTCCTGAATCGTCCAGTACATGTCGTTAAGCGCCTTATGCCCGGATTCGAAATATGCATGGCGGTCGACGATATCGGTCGATGCGTACGTGTAGCGTTCGATCGCTTCCAGCTTCTGCGGATCGGCCGTCACCCAATTGCTAGCCACGATCAAGCTGCCGGTGCGAATTTCGTCCTTGAGGAAAGCGTTCATCTCTTCGTAGAACATACGTTGCGACCACGTTAAAAACGCCAACGAATCCTTGCGCCGCTTGGAATCTCCATCGTTGCCCGTCGCTCCAGGAATGACGCCGATCCCTTCGAGCACCATCAATCCCTTCTCCGGTTGATCGGCGAACTTGGTGGCGAGCGGTCCCCACGCGTTGTATGCGGCATCCAGCGACCCGTACTTGCCGATCAGCCAATCCGCATATTGACGAAACAAATCTTCCTTGATGCGATCCGGGAATCGCCAATTCTCGAATGTCCAGAACAAATAGTTGTCTTCGTTCTGCACTTCGATCATCGCGACGGCGGGATCTCGCGCGAGCGGCAAACCGCCCTCGTACGGATTCGGAGATTGCAGCAAGGCGCGCACTCCTTTTTTGTACAACTCCTGCTGCTTCTTGTTGAACTGGATTAGCCCGAACGGTTCTTTGTTGAAGTCGTAAAATTGCTCGCCCTCGCCTTTGAAAGCGGCGGATTGGCGCATATCCCACCACAGTACGAAGTAGTAGCTGAGCTCGACGTAGATTCCCTGCTTTTTCATCGCGGAAACAAAGTAGTGGTATTTATCCAAAGCCTTGGGCGCGATATTACCGTTCTCGTCGAAAATTTTGCCGTGAATCCGCACCATGTTGACACCGTATTTGGCTAGCTTACTGGCGAGGTAATCGACATCCGGCTTCTCCAGATTAGTGACGTCGGTCCCAGCGTTAATCGCCCAGAAACGGACTTCCCGGCCGTCGCCGAGCAGCAGCTTGTCTCCCTGCTTGCGGACGAAACCATTTTCGCCGGCTTTCCGCTCGTTCAAATTACGCAAGTCGAGTATAGCGCTGTCGTCATAAGCGTCCGTATCCGGCTCGAATGCCCACCAGCCTTGCTCGGCCAAGTTCAACTTCTCGCCCGGACGAAGCAAGCCGTTAGGCGTATGCGGCGTCTTCGTCAGCAGAAAACTGTCCATCCCCGACACGAAATTGTCGGCTTCGGGATCAGGAGTAAGCGCAAACTCGAAACGATGCTTGCCTTTCGTAAGCGTGACGCTGCCCATTGCCACCCAGTTCGCCCCGATGAACTGGCGTAGGAACGTATCGTCCAGCAGCGTTATATCGCGGTCGAGTTGCGTCCATTCGTTATTATCGAAGCGCCATTTGAACGGACCGTGCAGCCAAAATTTCCGCACATAGAACGTATAAGTCCCGTTCTCCGGTACGTCCACTTCGTATTTCGCATACGGCGGATTCGCGGAACTGGAAGGAATATTATCCGTAGACAGCCAGTCGCTGCCGGACAGTCGGTCTCGCGTATCCGGCAGCGTGTCCACGGAAAAGCTAGACGTTGCCGGATAGTTCGTCTCCAACGCCTCTTCCGCTTCCCACCATACGTACACCGGTTCCGAGGGTACTGTCGGCTTAGGTACGTAAGGATTACCGACTCCGGCGCGCTCTACAACGGTATACATAGCGTTGGGCTTAAGCGCGAAGGTGTAATTGCCGGCGGACGCGCTTCCGGTCGAAGGCTCCTTGTAGTAGCCGTTCATATCCAACGCGTATACGTTCGTAACGTCGGTTATCCCTTTCAGCGTCACGGACGTGCTCACGTTCTTGACGTTCATCGGCCCCGTGCCTAGAGATGTAATCTTCTGCAACGTCTTCCCGTCCTGATTAACCGGCACCGACGCGAATCCGTAAGGCTTATCCTCGGTGAACGCCTGTACGAGCAGCTTGCGGGAGCTCGCGATCGGCTTGCCGTCGAGCGGTACGACGATCACTGTGCCGAAGTCGTTCTCGGAATGGATGGACACGTCTGTCAGTTCGATCGACCCGACAGCGTTCAGCACGCCGGTTGCTCCCTGGCTTGCGGGCGCATCGACTTTGGCGATGCCGACTCCGTAATCCCAATTCAATTGTCCCGTAATGCTGGATATATGCTTGTCCGCGTCGCGGATATAGGAGGATAGATTCGCTGACAGCGTCTCGTCCTTGTCTCCGAATTGCCGGGCCACTCTCCCTACGTAAAAGGCGTAAGGGTCAACGGCGGGCGCCGTCACTTCGGACATCGCGTATAGACCGACATCCACCGCTTGCGCAAGCGGCTTTTGGGATTGGACGCTGTCCCAGACGAACAGCTTGACTCGATGCTTCTGCGGGTCTATCGCTGTGTCGAAAGCCACGGAGAACGACTCGCCAGCTTCGGGTTCCACCCGTATTTGCCTCGTTTTCATTTCAACGATCCGGTTGCCCGAATCGTATAGCGTCGCGATAAGCGTGCCGCTGATGGCGGCCGACGCAACGTTGTTCAGATTGCCGGATATCGTTCCGTTATTCGAGAGCTTCGCCTCATGGAATAGAAGATCTTCTTGCGGGTACTGTCGCGCCGTTGCACCGACAACCGTTTGGTGCGCAGGCCATACGCCTCCGCCGCCTAGCATTGCGACCGCGATCGCAATCGCCAACCATTTTCCGTATCGCATCTTTTGGCTCCTTTCCATTATCTTACGATGATGTGGATTCCGAGCGCGTTCAATTGCAATCCGTTCTTCACCCCCGTTATGGAAGCGCTTTAGCAAACGTGGAGGATGATCTTGGCGGAGCGCTCGATACCAGTCTACTCTTGACCTCGGACGATCGGAGGCGAATTTGGTCTGCTTATCGCCGACAGTTGTTGGTTTTACGGCGCGTGCGGACAATTATCCGAAATCCCGAACGAAATTCGCCGATCATAAACCTTTCTCACTGTTGTTACATGAGTGGTTTCCTTAAAAAAGGGACTGATAGGACAAATTTCGTACAATTCCGTACGAATGTCACTTCGGGGTAAACAGGATTCCATATCGGGGGACGCCATCCGTTGTTATTCTGTTGACGAAGGGGGTGAACGCGCTCTCGTGCGTTACGTGAAAAGCTTAAAAATTCATTTCTTATGAGGAGTGAGGTTCATGTTGAAAAAGTGGTTTACGTTTATGATGGCCTTGGCATTGATAAGCTCCGTGGTACTGCTCGGAAACGGAAAGCCGGCTTCCGCCGCGACGATCACGCTGAACCCGATTGCCGACACCGACACGCAAAGCGACTCCGCGGCGGGCACGAATGCCACGTTATACGCTAGCAAATGGAATTATACGTTCACCAAATTCAGCTTGTCTGGAGTCTCTTCCCCTATTAGCAGCGCAAAGCTGCGAATTTACCATGAAGCCCACGTTTACAATCATACGTTGACCGCAAGCAACGCTTCGACGGAAAGCTGGAGCGAAGGCGGGACGAAGCCTAACTTGGCCGCCTCGATTGCCCAGGCCTCGGTTACGGGTAACGGTTACGTCGAATTCGACGTGACGACCGCCGTGCAGAACAAGCTGAACGCTTCGCAGTCGTCCGCCAGCTTCGGATTCAGCACCAATCTGGACACGTGGGAAGCCTATCAATCTCGCGAAGGCGTCAATAAGCCGCAATTGATCGTGACGACCGGGGGAACTACTCCAACCGGGACAATGAAGATCGGTACGAATTTCTGGTTCCTCGCCCCGTGGTCTGGAGAAGCGCCCTTCAAATCGAACGTGAACTGGGCTACCGCTTATGCAAGCGGTACGGACATCTGGAATCCGACCTTCATTGGCGAACTGGCCCCTTATTCGACGATCCGATTCATGGACTGGGGCGGTACGAACAATTCCAAAGTTCAAACTTGGTCTCAACGGCGCTTGCCGACCGATACCGGCAATCCGGATATCGGTTATATCGGACCAAGCGATCCGTTAAGAGCGGGTCTAGCCTATGAATGGATGATCGATCTGAGCAACCGGACGAACAAGGATATGTGGGTGACCTTGCCGCATATGGCCGATAACAACTATGCCTACCAGTTGGCCGTTCTCGTGAAATCCAAGCTGAATCCGAACCTGAAAGTATACGTGGAATATTCCAACGAAACATGGAACGGAGGATTCACCCAATTCCAGTACACGATCGATCAAGGCGTGGCGTTGAATCTCCCCGGCTACAACCAATGGTACCAGGGCGGCGCGTTCAGCTTATATCGATCCGTAAACATATGGAAGCAGTTCGCGGACGTCTACGGCTCTGAAATGGCGAGTCGCGTCGTACGCGTCGGATCGTTCAGCGGCAACTACGACATTTTCGATCAAAGCTACCAGAACGTCATAAACAGCGCGACTTGGAATCCTACCGGACAAAAAGCGGATCTAATCGCCATTGCGCCTTACGTGGGTTCCGGTCTCGATGGAGCCAGCGCCAACATTCAATCGCAGTTCCGGCAGGATACCGACCAAGTATTCATCGATCGCGTATTAACCGCGGTGACGATCGCCCAGAAATACAACGTTCCGCTCGGTACTTACGAGGGAGGTCAGCATCTTCTGACCAACGCCCACCAATGGAGCGCGAATCAGCAAATCTATAACGAGTACATTTACATGTTCAACAAATTCGCTCCGTACTTTAAGCTGTTCAATCATTATGCCCATGCCGGTACGTGGTCGTCCGGCGGCGCTTGGGGCGCTAAATCCGAGACGGGACAATCGAACGCCAACGCCCCGAAATACAGGGCGATCGTCGATTGGGTTGCCTCGCATCCTTGAGCCGTCAAGCTGTAAGAAAAACCGTCAGGGGACTTTCCCTGACGGTTTTTCGCAGCTTATCGTTTGGAAGAGAGGGTTATTTACCATTCTCTCGCTAGGCACTACGTGTAGAAAGTACACTTAGATTGCCCGAAACTCGGGAGCTTTCTAGTCTAAGTGTAAAATGCACAATTAGATAGCGGATGATCTTCGATAATCGCTCAAATTCTCGAAATAGATGTAACTTCTGCACTTAGATTTCTATTTGAAGAAAAGTATCCCTTCTAAATGTCATTTTTACACTTAGAGGCTGATGCATGAATCTAGCTTGAATATATACTCCCGCTGACAACGAGAATATCACGACTTCGCCGTCTTTGATCGGTCTTACTCTTATATAGCAAATGGACACAGAAGCCCTTATGTGATAGGAATTCAGTAAGTTGTCAGGCGTACTACTACGCGAATCGTACCCGTATGCCTTCCGGCGCGCGGACGTAGTCGAATATGCGGGCACCGGTTTCGTCCAGATGCCACTTGACCTCGACAATCCCGCGAGGATGCGGAACCGTACCCTCGGCCGCGGTCACGTCCGCTGTACGCACGTCGATGGTGACCTCATCCGGATGCTCTAACCCGGGCGGGCACACACCCAGAACGTATCTCGACAGGAAGTACGTAGGGCAAGCGGACCAGGCATGGCAGAGGCTCTGAGCCAAGTCGTAATACTCGGGCGTCTGCTGCAGCCCTTGCTGCAGAAACCATCCCCAGCCTTGACGCATCATCCTCTCCGCAACATCCGCAAGACCGATCCGGTACAATCCGTCGAAAATGTAAAACGAGAAGCTTGGCGAGACATACACGCCGTCCTCGGGTCCGTAGCCGTTCACGAACAACGACCGCAAGTTGCGACGGACGTGGCTCCGCAACGGCTCCAGTTGCTCCTCCGTAAGTACGCCCGAACGGGCGGCGAACAAGCTGGCATGCACCGACGATGTCGTTCGAGCAGCATTGTCGCTGTAACAGCCGCGCGTCCCATCCCAGAACATTTCCCGGATGGACCGCTCGACGATGGCAATCCGTCGCTCCAGCTCAAGCCGGTCCTCCGTCCGGCCGATCGCAGCCGCTAATTCGGCCGCGCATCGCATCGCTATCAAATACGTGCAGCTAAACACGCAATGGATGCCCTTCGTGTCCATGTAGCCTGGAACGATGGCTAGATCTCCATGAAACCCGCCATAATGCGCTTTTATGCCTCGTTTGGTATCCCATTCCGCATCCAGCAGCAAGTCGTCCCGTTCGTCGGCCAACTCATGGAACCAAGCCAGATTACGCATCATGGCGTCCCAATACGTCTCGATCAACTCCCGGTCTCCCGTTCGGCCGTAGTAAGCATGGAAACCTTCCAGCGCGTTCAGCGCAAAGTCCGATATCGTGTAGTCTCCCGTGTTCGGGTATACCGCCCTGAATTTCCCGGTAAAATCCGGCGATTGGCCGATCAACTCCAGGCTTCGCCGCATAAGGGCATGATCGCCGAACGCCATCAGATTGGTGTGGTATTGAATAATCGTATCTCGAACGTATTGACCGCGTTCGCGAGTCACGCAGTCCGTGTAGGCGTCCTCCATATTAACGGCTTGCGTCCGAACGCCCATTGCCCATATTTGCTCCAACAGCGGATCGGAGCAGCCGAACGCTCCGACCGTCTTCACCGGATAGCTCGCCGAAGCTAACTCTAGCTTCCGCAGCGTCACGTTGTCCCGCGCCCCGCGAACCGTCAACATCATATACCGGAATCCGCGGGGCTGGGTCAGCCGCCAATCGAGCGAGGGCTGACGAGAATCCGCCTCCGCACGGTCGCCGAGTCCGTACCAGTGATAGTGACGTAAATGCTTGCCGTCCGGATTCAGATGCTCGCCGTACGTCAGATCGACGGTGGCGCCGCCTGCCCCTTCCAATACGAGCCGAGGCAATACGAGCCGCGTCAATCCCAAATCCAGCAAGAGCGAGAAGCCTTCCGGGTAGTCTTCCAACGCGAACGTCCGTCCCACCAACGTATCCAACTCTAAGGACTCGATCGGTTCGCCGTACGAATCCCAACTGGTCGCCATCGTTGGACTGGCGCCCTGCTCTTCGGCAGCGACGTCGATCCAACCGCCCGCCTCCTGGAAAGCCGTCTCCGTTATCCCGGGAAGCGCGAGATTTCGCATCGCGGACTCGTACTGCTCCTGCGAGACGACCGGAGAGCGGCGGAACCGCGCGGCCGAGCCGATCTCGCGATCGGCCGACACGATCAGCCCCCGGCCTGCCGGCAACGCCAAGTAATGATGAACGCCGTCTTGAAGCGCGTCGATCTCGGCAACGTAATGGTTCCACCCGCCGCGCAGCCGCACGCGATGGTTCAACCCCATGCTCTTGTCTATCGACGGCAACCCTTCCGCGATCGGCTCGCCGTTCATCCAGGTTGTCTGATAGAACAGCCCCAGAGTAACGACCGTATCCGCCGGCGCATAGATCCATGAGAACACCGCCATCTTCCGGCTGGTACGGTCCGGCTCGTGAATCTCGTTCACATGCGGCATCGGGACGCTGAACGAATAGAGCTCTTCCTGCCGGACGAGCGGCAGCGCGTGCAGTACGCGCTTTACGGGTACAGGCTCGCCGGACATGAACGGAATTGCCCGCGGCTGCGGATGTCCCCAAGCCTTCTGATCCGCCAGCTCCGTTCCGCGTAGCCACCGGCCATCATCGTAATCGGTCTGCGCCCAATCCGGCTCGTCCAACCGCTGATCGTAATGATCCGCCGCTTTCAGAAACAGGCTTGCCTTTGTCGCATAACGGTAGGCCGGGACCGGAACCGTTTTCCAGCCAGCCGCCCCCGTCGTTAGATCGACGGATGCGCCTTTCACCGTCACCGCTTCTCCCCATGCCGCGAATCCGCCTTGGGACGGCATCGTCATGAACGTCTTGTGTCCGACATAGTTGACCTGCACGGCGATCGAGTTACGACCGGGAACGAGCAGACCGGTTAAGTCGTGCGCGTCGTAAACCGGATGCCGCGGATCGAATCGTACGGATCCGTTGCCGGCGTATGTTCCATTTACGTACAATTGATAGGTCGTGTCGGCGAACAAATTCAAAATCGCCTTTTTCGGCGCGCCGTCCATCTCGAACGTCAGCCGAAAACGGGCGTACATGTTGCGGCCTTGCCCCTGCTCGTCGAACCAAATCGCCTTTGAAGCCCCAGGCAATACCGTCTCTTCCGTCCCATTCAATCTTTTCGTTCCATCCATTCGTTGCGTCTCGTTCATATTCGTTTCGTCCCCTCCTTCCCGTCCACGTCCCTCTAACCGCAATTTCCCGCTTATTCCTTCACCGAACCCAGCGTAATCCCCGAAATGAAATAGCGCTGAAGAAACGGATATAACAGCATGATCGGAAGCATGGACACGAATATTTTCGCGGCGCTGAGCGTTTTGTCCGAAACGCTGGCCATTCGCTTAACGTCGTCGACCGTCTTGAGCAGGTTCGGATCGATCCGAACGACAAGCTGCTGCATGTAGGTCTGCAACGGCGCGTCTTCAATGTTGCGCATGAAGATCATCCCGGTCATGAACTCGTTCCATATGTTGACGATCAGGAACAGCGTCGTTGTCGCCAGTACCGGCATCGCCAGCGGCATATAAATGCGGAACACCTTGTACCACGGTCCCGCGCCGTCCATCGAGGCGCATTCGTCCAGTTCCTTCGGGATGCCCCGGAAGTAGTTCACGATCAAAATGACGTTAAACACGTTCACGATCATCGGAAGCACAAGCACCCAAAACGAATTCATCAGCCCCATCTGCTTGACGATGAGGTAGAACGGAATAAGTCCGCCGTTAAACATCATAACGAACACGAGCAGCCACATATACACGTTGCGTAGAGCGAAGTCCCTGTTCGTCCTCGACAGCGGATAAGCCATCAACAGAGAGACGAAGAAGCTGAGAATCGTCGTGAGGACAACCCGCTCCACGGAGACGAAAAACGTCCGGAAAAAGGTGCTGTCCTCGAACAGCTTCTCGTAGGAGGCAAAGGTGAAATCTTGCGGGAATATCGTAACGAATCCGCCGGTCGCCTTAGCGGGCGAACTGAACGAAATCGCCAAGTTGTGCAATAGCGGAAAAAAACAAGTGAGCGAGATCAGCACCATGAACGCGATCAGCGCGCCGTCCGCCACCTTCGTTCCCCAAGTTGCGTTCCGTACCATCGGGCTTTCCTCCTCGTGATCAGAATATCCGGTAGTTCGCGAACCTGCTGGCCAGCGCATAAGAGCTGACGACGAGCACGAAGCTGATGGCCGACTTAAGCAGCCCAACCGCCGTCGCGATTTCGAAGCGCCCTTCTTCCAGCCCTGCACGGTATACGTAGGTGTCGATGATATCGGAGGAGTCGTACACCAGCGTGTTGTACAAGTTGAAAATTTGGTCGAAGCCCGCGTTCAGCACGTTCTGCATGCTAAGCGTCCCGACCAGCACGATCATGGGCACGATGCCGGGCAGCGTAATGTAGCGCAGCTTCTTCATGCGGCTGGCGCCGTCGATTTCGGCCGCCTCGTACAACGACGGATTGATCGCCGTCAGCGCGGCCAAGTAGACGATCGTTCCGAATCCGAATTCCTTCCAAACGTCGGAGCCGATAATGATCGTTCGGAACCAGAAATGTTCCGCGAGGAACATCGTCGGCTCGAGCCCGAACTGCGAGTGAAGCCACTCGTTCACGATGCCGTCGATCGCGAACATGTCCCTCAATATGCCCGCGATAAGCACCCAGGACAGAAAATGCGGCAAATAGACGATCGTCTGCATGGTCCGCTTGAACCAACGGATGCGCAGCTCGTTCAACATGAGCGCGAACACGATCGGCACGACGAAGCCGATCGTCATCTTCATAAGGGCAATGACAACCGTATTGGTGAACACTTGCATCGCTACCGGCGTATCGAACAGCAGCTCGTAATTTTCCCAACCGACCCACGAGGAGCCCCATATGCCCTTGGTCGGACTGAAGTCTTTGAAAGCAAGGATAATGCCGCCCATCGGCCATACGCTGAACAGCAGCACGAGCACGATGCCGGGGAGCAGCATCAAGTTGTAATGAACTTGTTCCGACCATCTTCGAATCATGACGTTAACCCCCTTGCTTCCTGAGAGATAAAGGACAAGCATAAACGGCCTTCGCCGTCCTTAGGGATGGCGGGGGAACGTTTATGTCGGAGACATTTCAGAAAAGTAGAGTGGATTTTATACTTTCTGAAATGTTAAGAAAGGCGCCGAGACTTGCTCGGCGCCTCCCCCAAGCCATTACTTTTTCAAAGCTTCGGCGATTTCCGCCAATATTTCGTCGCCGCCCTGGGATTTCCAGTCGCTCGCGAACTTGTCGAAGTCGGCGTCGATGTCCGTAGACTTCATGATCATCGAATGATAGGCTTTCATCTGCAAATCCTTCAGCGCGGTCAGCTTCTTCTCCATCGTAGGCGTCTGGCCATCGAACGCGGAGTAGACGACGTTCAGCTCGTATTGCGCGGCCGAACCCATCGCATCGTACCAACTGCGGGTATTTTGCCATTGCAGCATATTTTTGCTCGCGGCCTGCGGTTGATCCTGCAGCTCGTCAATATACTTCTTAATGTGGTTGTACGCGTCTTTGTTCGTAACGGGCAGCGTGCTCGGATCAACCGTACCGTTCACGGCACCGACGATTTGCTTCGCTTCTTTCGTGATTTTGTCCGTCGAGTTGACGCCCATGCCCCACAAGATCGGTTCCTTGTCGTTCGCGTCTTTGAATTTGTCCTGACCGAGCTTCATGAAGAACTCGTCATGCTGAGGGTCGTTATAGACATTCAACCATTTGATCGGCAGTTCCGGGTTCTTAAAGCCTTTCTTCACGACCAGAATGCCGTTGACGGGCAGCGTCGTGCCATAGTTGATCTTACCGTTCAGCTTGGATGGAATGATGTAAGGCTTCCAGTCGGCGTCCGGCACGTTCTGCAACGTCATGAACAATGGATACCATACTCCCCACCACGCTTGCCCGACGATGCCCGCGCGGCCGCTGGCCAGCAACTCCTGCAGCTTGCCGGTATCCTTTAACGCGATGTCCTTCTCCACCAGTCCGCCTTTGTATAGCTGGGACAATACCTTCAGCCCATCCTTGATACCCGGCTGGATGCCCCCGAACGCGACTTCGCCGGCATCGTTCTTATAGAACAGATCCGGGTACGCTCCGAATTGGTCGAACAGGAATCCCGGTCCGAACAAGCCGGCGGCTTCCTTCTCCATTTGCATGGCGATCGGCACCGTCTTCCCGTCGCCGTACGGGTCCTTATCCTTGAATGCTTGGGCGAGCGCGATGACATCATCCAGAGTTTTCGGCTCCGGCAAACCCAGCTTTTTC
The DNA here is from genome assembly GCF_012849095.1 of Cohnella herbarum. Taxonomy (NCBI): domain Bacteria; kingdom Bacillati; phylum Bacillota; class Bacilli; order Caryophanales; family Paenibacillaceae; genus Cohnella; species Cohnella herbarum. The sequence continues at coordinate 6,806,693 of NZ_CP051680.1, read as the reverse complement.
CGCCAGTCTTCGCGTACCCAGACGAAGTTGAAGTTTTCCAATGAATTTTGTCCCGGCAACGCGTACAATTTGCCGTCGACCTTGAACAGATCGAGCACCGCATTGTCGGCGCTTCCGAACGCTTCCTTCATTTGCGGAGATGCGTATTGCTCGTAGACTTCGGTCAAGTCTTCGATCATATCCGCGTCGACCAGCCTTTTGAGCGTCGACAGAACGGCGGTCGGACTTGTATCCACGATCTGGAATACGTCTGGAATATCGTTGCCGTTAATGGCCAGCTGGAGCTTTTTATTGTATGCTCCGCCGTCCTGTGGAGACGTCCACACGATTTTCGGTTTGACGTTCAACTGATCTTGCATGAACTTGTTGAAGTCGTTTTCTTCATACGATTGCCCTTCCGGGAATTGCGGATTGTTGGCGACCGGGCGCACGGTCGTAAACTCGACCGTTTCCGGGTACTTCCCGAACGGGTCGATCGCTTCGACCGGCGAGGCGGATGGAGATGCCGAACCGGATGATGCCGGCGGCGCTTCGCTCGACGGCGCGCTCGGCGACGCCCCGTTATTGTTGTTGCCGCCTCCGCCGCTGCAGGCGGTCGTTAGGAATAGCAGCGAAGCCAGCGCGAAGGCTGTCCATTTTGCAGATTTCGTCATTGCGGATTTGCCCCTCTCTTCCGGATGTTGATGACGCTTACAAACTCATATTAACGGAAGCCTGCATGCGGAAAATACGGAGAAAGCGCCTCAGTTGACGGAATGTTGTCATCTGCGCGCTTTTTCGCATTACAATTTTCACTGCCGACGCTACAATAATCGAATGTCGGCATTCCCGATGCAGCGGAGGCCATACTCTTCCGCCGCTTCCGGCATCGCGCGGTATTCCTTCGCGGCAAGCCCCGTCTCCTCGCGAAACAGCTTGCGGAAATAAGGCTCGTCCGCGAAGCCGCAGCGCCGGGATATTTCATGCACGGGAACGTCCGTGCAAGTCAACCACATCCGGGCCCGATCGATTCTTAGCTCGCGCATGAAATCGTTGAAGGTGACGCCGATCGTGCGCTTGAAGCAATCGCTATAGTAGCCGCGGCTGAAATGAATGGAGGCAGCCGCCTCCTCCTGGGTAATCCCTTCCGCAAGCCTTCGCTGCACGCCCTGTATCGATTGAAGAATACGCAGCGAATGCTCCCGATTTGCTTCCGGTCCTTCCAAGGCGCGCTTCAGATCGCGGCGCAACCGGGCGAGCCAAAGCTGCCAATCGGTCCACATCCGCAGCGTCCGAGCTTGCGTCACATAACGTTCGATTTCCGAAAACCTCCGGATACCTCGCCAACATCGAACCGTCCGATAGATAGCGCCGCACAGCGCGGACGGCTCGGGACGTTGCATTCGGATGCGCTCCTGCAGCTCTTGCCAAGCGCGATCATCGGCAATCCACCGGAACGAATCCCATTCTTCCTCCCAATCCGGCGGTTGCGCTTTTTCTTCGAACAGCATGATGTCGCGGAGCGAATCGTGCCAGACGACGCTCCCTTCCTTACGATCGACGAGGTAGAAAATATGGCGCCTGACGTATACCGGCAACAGTTCCCGTAGCCGATCCTTCATGGTCAAATGATGAAGAATGACGACAGCCCAGCGACCGAACCACTTGTTCGTCGGAACGGGACCGTCCGCCCCGTCATCTCTTTTGTCTAACGCCGGCAGCTCGGCGAACCAAGCCTGCTCCGCGTCGCTGACCGGGTTAGGCATCCGCTCCGATACCCAAGGGACCGCGTACAATTCGCCTACGGAGCAATCGGACTGCATAGCGACGAACAGCGCCCCCTCCTTATCGGCTGTAGCGGATTTGGCGGCAGGCGATTGCCGACGAACCCGCTTCTCTTCGATTCGGGAAGCAATCCGGCCGAAAATCCGGTCCAGCTTGTCGTCGTCCATCTCCGTCTTCACGATATAATCGAGCGCTCCAATCCGGAGCGCTTCCTGAACGTATTGAAATTCCTGGTGGCAAGTAAGAATAGCGATACTTACTTCCGGAAATCTCGCTTGGGCTTCTTGGATCAACTCGAAGCCGGACATCCCGGGCATCGTCAAATCCGTCACCAACAGATCGATCGGCTCCCGGCCGAGCAAGTCCAGCGCCTTCTCGCCGCCGTCGAGATCGGCGACGACGCTCATGCCGTGGCGATCCCAAGGCAAGATGTGCAATAACCCTTTGCGAACAATCGGCTCGTCATCAACTAGCAGCGTCCGAATCATCGTCCATCCCCTCCTGCGGTTTTGCCGGAATCCGGATCGTCAGCTTCGTGCCCGCTCCCGGCCGGCTATGGATTTCCAAACCATGCGCTTCCCCATAATAAGTCTGAATAAGCTGATGCGCGAACGACAGTCCGATGCCCATGCCGGTCTTGCGTCCTGCCGTTCGGTTCCCTCGGGACAGCATGGCCACCGTCTCTTCCGACATGCCGACGCCATTATCCGCGACGGTAATGCGCAAGCCGCCGTCCTCCTCTTGGACAATCCTCACCGTAATGACGCCATCGTCGCTAAGAAAGCCGTGGTATAGCGCGTTCTCCACGAGAGGCTGCAGCACGAACCGGGGCAGTACGTTGTCCTCTGCCGCGGGATCGACGTCGATGTCGACTCGGAAGGCGTGATTGTACCGAATTTGCTGAAGCGCGAGATAATCCCGCAAATTCACGATCTCGTCTCTTACGTGAACGAATGCGCCTTCCTTGCCCAAATTGTAGTGCAGGATGCGCGTAAAATAAGTGATCAGCCGGACGATCTCTTCCTGCTTGTTTACTTTGGCGATGACTTGAACCGTATTCAGCGTGTTATGTATGAAATGCGGGTTGATCTGGAACCTCAGCTTCTCCACTTCAATCCGGCTGCGGGCGCGTTCGCGATATTCGATCTCCTTCAACAGGTCGAACACGCGATCCCGCATCCGGTAAAAGCGGCCGAGCAAGTCGTCGAATTCGGCAAGCTGCATGTAACGGCGCGGCCGAACGATCCGGTTGTCGCCCATCCATTCGATTTCCTTGCGGAACGTCTGCAGCGGCCGAAAGATCGATCGCCAGGCGATGATGGCGAGCACGGCGCTGAGAATGAGCGAGAACAGGCCGATAGTGAAAAACTGGGTGAACCAGTTGTTCAGCTCCGACTGGAACACCGTACCCTTCAGAAACACGATCAGCTTCCAGTTTTGCTCTCCGGCGGCGACGAACGTCATCTCGCCTGCTCGTCCGACTTTCATTGCCGCCTCATAGACGGAGCCGATCGGATATAACTCCGTATTCTCGCTGTATACGATCCGATCGTCTCCGTCCAGTAGCAGATGAGTCGCTTGTTCTCCGTATTGCTGGCCTCCGAACAGTTGGTTCAGCGTCTGAAAGTTACTCTCGATGTACACGTAAAAAGACAATTCAGGCTGTTGGTAATCGGTAACCTTGCGGGCTAACGAAAATACGGGATCATCTTCCGGTTTCCCGTATTTGTCGACCGATCGATGGGGAGCTTGATACGACACCCCCTTGGCTTCATGAAGTATGGGGTATCGGTCCAGGTCGACGGTGTCCTGCGACGGGAAGCTTTGGAACAAAATTTGCCGGTTGCCGTCCAAAATCGTCAAAATACCCGCATGGGGGCTGGAATAATTGATCAGCGTCATCCGATCTTGCACGTACTTGATAACATCCTGTTTGACGAGAATGTCGTCGGTCCGCATATACTCCTGGATATACTCGACCATAACGATGTCCAGCGCCAACTGCTGGGAAGCGAAGTTCAAATTTTTGAGCACGTTGTCGACGCCGGTCAGTTCTTTGTTGACGTTCTCCTGGATGCCGCTCGTCAACGTGTTTTTCAGGAAAGAGTGGAACGACGAGTACGAGATTGCTCCAAGCAAAGCTAGCGGAGCGATCGAACTGAGTAGGAGGATGAGCGTCATTCGGCCCTTAATCGTGCGTCCGAACGGGTATATTCCTCGGGGTAACAACGGCATGTCCATCCCTCCTGACGGCTGTCGGCTGCAAAGGTATGCGCTTTCATTAGTTCATTCTAGCATCCGGGATCATATACCTCAATGAATTCAGCCAAGCCTGGTTCCCTTGTCCGGAGCTCGGCCGCGTGTGGCCTGCCTATGCATACTACTCTAATTGTAATGCAAGGAATAGGACGGCGGAGATAGAATGCGGTCGCATAAATCTTGAATTCTGTCATCAATTGATCATCCCGCATGGCGCGGCCGAAAAGCGTAATTACGGAGCCACAACAAAAAGACCGCAAGGGTATCTTCCATTAACCCCATCGGTCTTTTTGGATTGTTTCTTTTTAACTCGCTTCTCTCGAAATTCTTTAGTGTAAAATTTTTTTGACGATTCTTTCCGCCAATTCTTTGGATTGCTCTTGAATGAGGATGAGGGCTAATTCTTTTTCCATCTCGATTTCGTTAACGGCACGGGCAATACGCAGATTGTTTTCATCTTTTGCTTCGTTTACGATCTGTTCAGCTTGAACCCATGCCGAATCCCTCAAGTCTGAAATGATCGTCCGAGCCTCGACTTTAGCTTCTCGGATTACATTTATTTGCTCATTTTGCAGATCGATCTGTTGTTTCTTCAAGTTTTCCCAATCGGCAACATGATTTTCAATCCACATTTTTCTGCGTTCCATCACCGTGAGCAAGGGGGTAATCGCAAATTTTTTCAGCAGCACGTATAAGAGAAAAAAGAACACGAGTTGAAGAATAAAATTGGTAAGGCTTGCCCCATGAAAGAGTATAAGATCACCTCCAAACTTGGAATATGGATTTCCACTCACACTAATATTTTAGTTTAATAGGATAAAATTGTAAATTATTTCATGAAAAAAAGCTTACCCGCGACAATCACGGATAAGCCTCTTGAATGATTAACCGCTCGCCATGTTCCCAACTGCTGAAATGATCTTCCCAAATGATGTGGTACAGATTATCATGGATTTCCACGATAACCCCTTTCGTTCCGTCCTGAACGTATACGACGTGATCTCCGATTTTCATTCGCGTCCCACCCCTGTCACCCGAGTCGAAAGACGATGCCGTGTCCGCCCTTCGGATAGACCCACTTGATGTTCTGATGAGGACAGCCGATGCGACAGCTCCCGCATTCATGACAGCCCTCGTATCCGACATGCATGCGGATTTCTTCCCACTTGTATACCTCTGCCGGGCAGAAAATCGTGCATATTTTATCGGGGCAGCTGGTCATGCATACTTCCGTATCCATCACATGCAAATGCGACTGCGTATCCGCGTTGAATCTGAGCAAATATTGCTTCTCCTCGATGTTGGCCCCTTTGGAAGGAACCGGCTGAGAATCGCTGCTCATTACTTGATCACCCTCCATGCCCGAATCAGATCGCGGGCGATCTTGAACTTCTGCTTGGCCGGACCGATGTCGCGCCATATCTTCTTCTGCTTCTCCCATTTCGAAGAGCCGTCTACGGTCAGCATCTGGCTTGCCGCGCGATTCATCATCGGAATGTACTGTTCGAAATACTGCGGGAACTTGTCGAAATGGTGCGTGGAATCCTTGTACTTCTTCATATCCTGACCGACGAAGCTGCCCATTAATTTCACCCGGTACTCGTCGAGCGACGCTTGGGAGAAGTCCTCCCGCTCTCTCGCCGCCACGATGGTTTCCGCCGCGAACCGCCCCGAAGTCATCGCCATGTTCGAGCCTTCGCGATGAATCGCGTTCACGAGCTGCGCCGCGTCCCCGACGACAAGCACGCCGTTTCCAACTACCTTCGGAATGGAATGATACCCTCCCTCCGGGATCAGATGCGCCAAATATTCTTGAGGCTCCGCCCCAAGAAGGTACGGCCGGATCATCGGATGCGTTTTCACGTATTCCATCAGTTCGTAAGGCTTTATCTTATGCTTAATCAGTCCGGAAAGTAACGTGCCGACGCCGATGCTGAGCGTATCTTTGTTCGTGTACAGAAATCCGGTGCCCAGAATGCCCTTCGTCGCGTCTCCGAACAGCTCGATCGTGCAGCCCTGGCCTTCTTCGAGGTTAAACCGATCCTCGATAATCTTCTTGTCGAGCTTCAGCACTTCCATCGTCGCCAGCGCCACTTCGTCCGGACGGAACTCCTTATGGAAGCCTAGCGACTTGGCGAGCAGGGAGTTCACTCCGTCCGCCAATACGACGACATCGGCGCGAAGCTCTCCGTCCGGACGGTCCGTGCGCACGCCGACGACTTTGCCGTCTTCGACGATGCACTCCAGGACAACGGTTTCGTTGACGAGCAAAGCCCCCTTCTCCACCGCCTTGGAAGCGAACCATTGATCGAACTTCGCCCGCAGCACGGTGAAGTTATTGAACGGTTCCGTTGCCCACTCCATCCCTTTGTAAGAGAAGGTTACCGCCGAGGATTTATCCATCATCATAAACCTCTGTTCCACGATCGGACGCTCCAACGGGGCTTCCTTATGGAAATCGGGCACGATTTCCTCCATCATTTTGCGATAGAGCACGCCGCCCATGACGTTCTTGGAACCGGGATATTCTCCCCGCTCGATCAGCAGCACCTTCACGCCTGCCTTCGCTAACTCGTAAGCGCAAGCGATTCCGGCAGGGCCCGCTCCGACGACGATCGCTTCAAATTTTTCCGGCATCGGCCTCTTCCTTTCTCCCTAGCGCAATTTGGAAAGCTTCGGTAAGCATAGGCACGATCGTCAGCGCATCCCCTACGATTCCATAATGGGAGGATTGGAAGATCGGCGCCGCCGGGTCTTTGTTGATCGCGATAATCAATCCGGAATTCTGCATCCCGACCAAGTGCTGAATCGCTCCCGATATGCCGATGGCAAAATAAATCTTCGGCGTCACCGTCACCCCGGTCTGACCGACTTGATGATGATGCGGAACCCAACCGGCTTCGACCACGTCGCGGCTAGCGCCGACCGCTGCGCCAAGCGTCTCCGCCAAGCGATGAATAACCTGGAAACCCGCGGGACCTCCGAGTCCTTTGCCTCCGGCAACGATAACATCCGCTTCGTCGATCCGAACGTGTTGCGTCGTCGAACGGACGATCTCCAGAACTTTCGTACGGATGTCCTCTTCCGTAATCGGGATGCTCTCCTCGATGACGACACCCGACGCCTCCTTATTGCGGGGGAGCGCTTTCATTACTTTAGGGCGAACGGTGGCCATCTGAGGGCGATACTTCTTGCATAAGATCGTAGCCATGATGTTGCCGCCGAAAGCCGGACGGCTGGCGAGGAGTAGTCCGGTATCTTCCTCCACGTCCAATTGCGTCGTATCCGCGGTTAACCCCGTCGGCAGATCGGTCGCCACCGCGCTTGCCAAATCTTTTCCCGTCGAGGTAGCGCCATAGAGTAGAATTTCCGGCTTATGTTTCTCCACGCAAGCTAACACCGCTCGCATGAACGTTTCCGTCCGATAGTAGCGATAGATGGGCGCATCGTACATATAGACTTTATCCGCTCCGTATTCGAACGCGATCTGCGCCAGCGATTGAACGTTATCCCCGATCAACACCCCGGCCAGCTCCGTCTTTCGTTTGTCCGCAAGCTGCCTTCCCGCTCCAAGCAGCTCGAGCGATACCGAAGCCACGTGTCCGTCCTTCTCTTCGATAAACACCCAAACGCCGCGATAATCGTCGAAGTTCAACTTCCTTCCCCCCCTGCTACAGCATCGAACAGCTCTCTTCGCGTCAACACGACATCCAGCAGCTGTTGAATCTGCTCTTCCGGCGTCCCCTCAAGAAGCTTTCCGCCTTGCGGTTTCTGCGGCGCCCATACCGAACTGACGATCGTCGGCGAGCCTTTCAAGCCTAGCTGCGTCTTGTCAATGTCGTTCAGATCGCTGACCGCCCATACATGCGGCTGATATCGCGCGGCTCGCAACATATTCGGCAGAGTGGAATAAGGAACCTCGTTGATGTCTTTCTCTACCGAGAACAGGCAAGGCAAGGTCGATCGGATAACTTCGTACCCGTCCTCCAGCTTCCGATGAACGATCGCGTACCCTTCGGCCCGATTGATCTCGACCACTTTATTGACCGAGGTAAGCGGCGGCATGTCTAACCTGCGCGCGATTCCCGGACCAACCTGCCCGGTATCTCCGTCAATCGTCATTTTGCCGCAAATGATCAGATCGATAGGCCGGACTTCGGACGCTATCTTCTCCAACGCCTTGGTCAATGCGTAGCTGGTCGCCAGAGTATCCGCTCCCGCGAATGCCCGGTCCGTGATCATGTACCCTTCGTCCGCCCCGATCTCGATGCATTTCCTTATCGCCTTCACCGCCGGAGGAGGGCCCATCGTCAGAACCGACACGACTCCGCCATAACGCTCCCTCAGCCTAACCGCCTCTTCGACCGCATGCGAATCGTACGGATTCAGAATCGCCGGAGCGCTCGAACGATCCATCGTATTCGTCTTGGGGTTCATCTTAATGATCTTCGTGTCCGGAACTTGCTTAATGCATGCAACGATATGCAGCATACTATTCACCCTTTCCGCGCTAGCCTGACATCCGGCTCAACCGTTCAATCTTATCTATATTAAAGAAAGGGCGAGAACATGACTTGGTTTGTCCACGCTCCAAAAAACACGGGATCGGCAGCACTTTCGCCGCGATCCCGTGTTCTTATTTTTCAAACTCTTCTTACTTACCGTTCGCTATCTTCCACTCGTCCAATTGCTTCTGCATTTCTTTCACGATTTCATCGATCCCGGCTTTGTCCAGCTTGTCGTTACGTTTCTTGAGAATATCCGCAGGATCGACCGAACCTGTGCGTAGAATATCTTTGAACTCCGTAAAAATCGTATTATAGGAGGCTACCTGCGTCTTTACGGGATCGGGATTGAAAGAGAAACCAAGCAACGGCGACTGCTCCGCCGTTTTGTTGAATTCCACGTATTCTTCATACTTGCTGTCTAATTCATTGTCTAATAAATAGTTATTTAGCTGGTTGCCGATAATCCACGAGTTGCCCGGAGCATAACCTGAATCCGCGATTTGCTTGATCTTGTTGTCTCCGACCTTAGTGTAGTGTTTGTCTTGAATTCCATATACGACCGTATTCAATAGCTCTTTATCCGTATAAAGCAGATCAAGCACCATCATTGCACGCGCTGGATCTTTGGAAGAGCGGGCAATCGCGAACTGTGAGCCTGTCGCTTGAGACGTCGTTACGAGAGGCGTTTGGGTATTCACGACGGACCAATCGAAGTGCTCTGGACCGCTGCCGGAGTTGTTCTTAATCCGGAAAGAAGCTTCCCGGCCTGGAGAGGTCGTCGTGGAGAGGAACCATATTTTTCCGGCTGACCTAACGTCATCAATCTTCTCTTGCGTTGTCGGAGCGTTTTTGTTCAGATAACCTTTCTTGTACCAGTCATTAAGCAGCTTGTCGTTCTCGAGCTCAATAGCTAAATATTCGGGACTTGTTACGGAGATAACCTTGCTGCCCTCCACCTTGCGGTTAATATAAGTGCCGAAGCCCAAGTCTTGATACCCGTAATCCTGCAACCAATCTAGAACGGAATCTTGCTTGTTGCTATAAACCGGATAGATGTTCGGATCCTTCTCTTTAATGACTTGAAGGAACGGCTCGATATCCTTTAGCTCCTTGACCGTGCTGATGTCGAATTGATACTTCTCCACGATATCCTTACGGAAGGCAAAGCCCCGCCCCTGAGCCAGCTCCTTATTCGTTGGAATTGCATACAGTTTTCCCGCGATGACCGGCGCTTGCAGGTAAATAGGATTGATGGTTTCGCTAATACCCTTACCATATTGGGAGAGCAAATTGCCTTGAGCCAGACTGTCGTCATTCAAGGGAAGGAATGCCCCCTTCGCCGCATTGGAGAAAAACTGATACCATTCCGGAGCGAAGACGAGATCTATCGGCTCCCCCGTTTGAAGCATGAGGTTCGTTTTCTCCAAATAAGCGCTCCAATCGATATAGTTCAGACTTACCTTCGTATTCGGCAGCTTATCCTTAAGTAGCTCATCGATCCTTTCTTCGACGACAACTTGATCCTTCTGTGGCGAACCCGGCATATAAATGGACACTTCGAAGGGTTGAAGCTCGGCTGTAGCGGGTTCTGATGAGCTAGCGCTTGGCGAGTTGCTTTCATTCGTTGTTGCGGTTGGGGATGCGGACGGTGACGCGTTATTGTTACTGTTGCCGCAAGCGCTTAAGCCGATAGCCGCCGTCATGCCTAAAGCGAGCAGCAGGGCTGGAACTTTTAGATGTTTTATCACGGAATACCCCTCCATTAATGAATGCATATCATGATTGCTTCTCTATGCTAACCGGGCGTCCCCGGGTTTAGCCTTTAACGGAACTTACGGCTTGTCTAGCCTTTAACGGAGCCTACCGTCAAACCTTTGATGAAAAAACGTTGGAAGAACGGGTAAGACAATACGATGGGACCAATACCGACAACGACCATTGCCATTCTAAGCGTTTCGCTTGGAAGCTCGCTGAGGTTCAGGTTCATTAGCGCTACTTGATCCATGCGGTCTTTAATGAACTGAACGTCGTTCATAACCTTGATCATGAGATATTGAAGCGGCAGCTTATTCGCATCGTTAATGAACAGCAGCGCGTTAAACCAATCGTTCCAGTAGTTAAGAGTGCTGAACAAGGCGACCGTCGCGAACACGGGCAACGATAGCGGAATGATGATTCTAGCAAAGATTCGAAATTCGCCGGCGCCGTCGATCTTAGCCGATTCCAGAATCGCGGGATGGATCGTCGTCTGGAAGAACGTCCGCATGACGATGACGTAGAACGGTAGCATCAAGAGCGGCAGCAGTAGGGCCATATAAGAATCTCCAATGTGCAGGATGCGAGTATAGACGATATACTTCGTGACCGTCCCCCCGTTGAATAGGAGAACAAAGACAAGGAGGAACGAGAAGATAGGGCGGTAAGGAAGGTCCCTCCTTGAGAGCGGATACGCGTATAGCCCCATAATGAGGATGTTAATCAGCGTTCCAACGAGGGTCAAACCGATGCTAACGCCATAGGCACGGAATACCGTCGAAGCATCCTTAAATAGAAAGTCATAGGATTTAAGCGACCATTGCTCCGGCCAGAAGAGATAGCCGTTCTTAACGATAGAAGTCTCGCTGGTGAACGAGATCACGATAACGAGCAAGAGCGGCACGACGCAAGCGATGGAAACGACAGTGAAAAGAGTGTGGATAAGAAAGTTAGCCGTCGGACCGACAACGTTTTCCCTTCTTGCCGTAAGTTTGCTCATAGAGATCCCCCTCCTAGAAAAGCGAGTCTTCCTTGCTTATTTTGCGAACGACTGCATTTGAACTCAAGACTAAGACGAACCCTACCGTTGATTGCACGAGCGCTGCTGCCGATGACATACCGATGTCGTTAAGGTTAATAAGGGATCGGTAAACGAATGTATCAATAACGTCGGTCGTGTCGTAGAGGATACCTGAATTTAGCGTCACTTGATAGAATAGCCCGAAATCCGAGACGAAAATATTAGCCATCGACAACAGAGTGAGAATGATGATGAGCGGACGGATCATCGGCAATGTAATCGACTTCGCCTGCTGCCAGCGGCTAGCGCCATCGATGACCGCCGCTTCGTAATACTCCGGATCGATACCCGCCATACCGGCGATATAGACGACTGCGCTGTAGCCGATATTTTTCCACAAAGTAATCAGAACAAAGATTGTAGGCCAGTATTCGGAGGAGGAGTACCAATCGATCTCTGCTATACCCATGCTCCTGAGAATGGTATTAATAAAGCCGCCTTGCGGGCTTAGGAATGCGAGCACGAGATAACTCACAACGACCATGGAAAGGAAGTAAGGCAAGATCATTAAGCTTTGATACAGCTTCGCGAACAATCGCGACCTCAGCTCATTGAAGAGCAGGCTGACCGTGACGGCGAACACCGTCGTCAACGACATAAAGGTGACGCTATAGAGGACGGTATTACGAACGGCTCGGATGGCATCGTCGTTGCTGAAAAGAAACTCGAAGTTGTGGAAGCCTACCCAAGGGCTACCGAAAATACCGTCTATATAGTTCACGTCCTTAAAGGCGACGAAAACGCCGAATATAGGCAGGTAATTGTTGACGAGAAGTACGAGCAGTCCTGGAATGAACATCAAGTAAAGCGCTTTGTAAGAGATCAAATTCCGAACAAACCGGGATAACCCCCTTTGCTTGAATGCGAGAGGCTTAACCCCCTTGTCGGCATACACCGTGCGATCTATGGAAGTCTGAATTGCCATGCGAATTCCTCCTGCCTCTAGCTTAATTCTCTAGCGTCGAATATCTGACTCTAGCGGATATAAACTGATTATAGAGGCGATCCTGAGGCATTACGATGACGGTTGTATTCATTATCGTGATGGATATTCATGCCTCGATCGTTCAGGACAAAAACAACTTCGCAAACTCGAGTAGAGTTTGCGAAGCCGGAAAAGGTGCGAGAAATTATAACGAACCGTCATTATCATCCAATGGCACAAGCGGTCGGATCGGTAGACGAATCTCTGCTCTAGTACCCCCATCTTCGCGTAACGAATATCGGATGCCGAACGCGTCTCCGAAATGCAGCTTGATCCGTCGGTCTACATTACGAATCCCGTACCCCTCTCCCACTCCAAAGGCCATGAGACGATGCAGCGATTCAGGATCTGCCGGCTTAAAGCCATTATCGTCGATAATAAAAGCGAAGTACTCCGCCCCTCGTACCGCCCGAATCCAGATTTCTCCCTCGCCGTCCATCTTCCCGACGCCATGGAGAATGGCATTTTCCACAATCGGCTGCAAAATAACCTTAGGCGTAGTCTCGTCCAGTAACCCTTCATCCAAGTCATAATGCACTTCGAATACGTTTTGGTACCGCTGCAGTTGCAGACGAGTATACGCCTGAATATGTTGGATTTCCTCGCGAACCGTTACGAGTTCCCTTCCCCTGCTTAAACCAATCCGTAGAAGAGAGGATAAGTCTTTAACCATTCGCGCAAGCTCGGGCTCGTCCTTATCGATTGCGGTCCAATAAATGGAGTCCAATGTGTTGTACAGCAGATGCGGCGTAATCTGGGTATGCAAAGTCATAAGCTCCATCTGCTGCTGCTTCATTTCCAACAAGTAACGTTCTCCGACTAACTGGTTCACCCGCTCGGTCATTCGCTGAAAGGATCCGTACATTTTGCCGATCTCATCATTGCGTTGCACCATAGACAGAAGGCTGAATGTCATGCCCGGCTCATACCTCTCGGCTAATTTAGACAGCTTGTGCAGCGGACTCAGCATTAGTCGAAGCATGTAGACGAGATACCCGGCAACGAAAAGGAAGCAAAGCAACATAACGACGAATAACACCCGTTGATAGGACTCCTGCTCGCCGATCATCGTATGAACGGGGACCTCGTAGACAAGGCGTGTGCTGAATTTCTGATTATAGATCGAGGTGAATAAGACCTGGCGATTGTGCCAATTCACCACGCGGTAATCGTTAGTTATCTGTTGCATCTGTACCGGAATATCCATCTTACTGCCGATCTGCTCGTTCGAGTCGGAGCTTAACACTTCGTTCCTCTCGTTGATGAGGTAACTACGACTTCCCGATGGAACTTGGTTATCCCAGATGTCGTTAAACAGAATAGTCTCTAGGTGCGTCACATAGAGAACACCCAATGTTTGTTTCGAATCCTGCGGATCGACGATCGCCCTTACGAAGCAGACGGTTGGACGGAGTGAATCGCCGAACTTCACGACGCGAATGATTCCTGTCCCGCGAAGCTGGACCGCTTCCTCGTAGAAGGGCGGCAGACGATTCGAATCGGTATAGATCAAGCCGAATTCCTTACCCGAATCGAGCGTATAATTCCATTTGTCGTTCGCGTCGGGCACGAACAGGGCGTAATGCGTTCCGTCGAGCGTGAACTTGGAAATGATATCGCTGATCGTATTGTACTCGGATAGGTCGCTAATCTGACTGAGGACAATCGGACTCTTCGCATTATTGATGAAGTGCTCCTCAATGAACTTGAGAGTCTTCTCGTTCATGCTGTTTAGCGTTCGCTCCAGCGTAATCCCATTCTGCTTGGCCAGCCGAAACAGAGTAAGGCTCACCTGCTCCTTCGTCATTTCCGATGCCTGCCTATAAGAGAATCCGCCGACTATTAGAAAGGGAATGACGATGAAAGCGAGAAACGAGAGAATGATCTTGTTCTTTAGCGGCATAATGGCTTCCCCTTTCTCCTCCCGCAATGGATGGGTTGTCCTTACCTATTGCGATAGTCGGCGGGGCTGACACCGAAGTGCTTCTTGAATACTCGACTAAAATGCTCAGGAGACTCGTAACCGATGGATTCGGAAATCTCATATCGCTTTTTGTCGCTTTGTAGAAGGAGTCGTTTGGCCTCTTTCATCCGGATTTCCGTTAGGTAGTCCCACAGGTTCTTATCCGTCACCCGCTTGAAGAGATAACTGAAATAGTTCGGGCTAAGGTGAACCTCGCGGGCCACATCCTGCAGCTTCAAGCCCTTGTTTGCATAAGAACGGCGAATATATTCCATTGCCTTCATGACCGTCGAGCTCTCTCGCCGAACATGTCCTACAATGACACATCGGGCGATCTCCGTGAGATAGGCTCCGAATTCGCCGATTTTCTCCTTCGACACCGCATGCCTTGCATAAGCCTGCGGTTCTGGCGGAAGACTCTCCTCTTCCAACATATCGCGTAATTCACCCAGCATCCCGTACAGGCAATATGCCGCCTGCAGCAAGCAGTTCGCCCACTGCTCTTCCGGCATGCCAAGCTTCGTTAGCTCTTTAAGTAAACGCATGACAACCGCCTCGGCCTGCTCGGCTTCCGTTTGCTGTTGCAGCACCTTGACGAGACCCTCGAGATGCTGCTGCCAACGGAGCATTAACTTGTCAAGCTGCTGCTCGACATCGCCGATATAATAGACCGGTAACTCAGGACGGTCATTCTGCTTGGCCTCCAGCGCATCCTTCGTCTCCAGGTACAAGGCTGGAATCCGAGTTACTCCCTCAGTCGTCCGACTAAGCCCAATCCAACTGTTCAGATTGAGATACGTTGAGATATTCGCCTGCATCGTACGCGCAATCAGTTGGATTTGAGTCAATGCCTCTGTGCCCCACTGCTTCCATTCCGCCTCTTTAATCGAGACGATAGTTACCAGTTGGCCTTTCAACCCATAGAAGCTCACCGCCTCCCAGCTTGAAAGACTCTCTTCGATAATATTCAAAGCGGCGAAGAGCAGCAGCTTGCGATCTTTGACGTTAAACCTCGTGTTTCGGCGCAAGCCTCCTTCGCCCAAATCCAACTCGACATTGAGCACGCAATAGAACGGACCCGGCAATAGAACCCCTAGATCGGAGAAGACGACCTCAAGCTCATCCGAAGTCCATTCATTGTCCTCGTCGCTTAGCCATTCATATAACAGAATCGATTTTGCCGTTAGCAATTGGCCTACTGCATACTTCTGCCGTATTTGGTGCTCCCAGGTCCTCAAGTCCTCGGAATGTCGCTTGCTGAGCGCATTGCCTACCACTTGATACAGATGCTCGGATTCCACTGGCTTGATCAGGTAATCAATAGCTCCAAGCCGAAGCGCCTGTTGAGCATAATGAAAATCCTCATGAGCGGAAATGACGATAATCGGAATATTCGGATGCTCGGAGAAGATCACTTCCATTAGCTCGATACCGTTCATGCCGCCCATTTGAATATCTGTAATGATCAGATCGAACTTATCCAACCTCAAATAATCAAGAGCTTCGAAGCCATTCAGCGCCGTCTCGGCCCTCACGATTCCATATTCGGAACGCAGAAGGAATCGGCTGATTGCACCGCAAATGATCGGCTCGTCATCGACGATCAATACATTAAACATCTGCCTATTCCTCCTTGATCCAACAAAAAAAACGAATCCAAGTCTATTACCTCATACAAACTCTTCCATAATTCGCTAGTTTATTTATACCACTGTTCTTATCCTGCTGCGAGCCCTTCAATGTAATGTCGGAGGTGTTGAAGCTTCTGCTATCGTTATATTTCTCTCGAACGAATTGTTCGTATAATCCATTTCCGTAATTCGATAAATATCGTTGACCCTAAACCCGATCTTATAGGTACCCTCACTTGGAATATGCCAAAGATTGCTTCCCTGAGGCCCGCCAGTCGCTTCCCAGATTACGGATTCGCCCGGTGCAATGGAATCCTTGAACACATCGTTATACGCGACGATACCGCCATCTACCAGGAATACGCCACCGACGACCGAGTTAGCCGGAGTCGGTTTCACCCCGACATTCTTGATGGTAGCGCGCAGCAGTACATCATCTCCGGCATGCGGAGAATTCGCGGTAAGCTCCACTGCAGTCACAATGAGATCCGCGCCGGAACTGATCGGCTTGGCCTCCAAGCCTAAATAGCCGAACTTATAGATGGCTATCGTACCTTCCTTAACGACGAGCCTCACGACGTGCAGACCGTCTGTCAGTCCTTCCGTCTTGAATACTTCGCGGTTGAAGCCTTCAAGACCCGCCTGAACTAAGTCGACGGTTGCCAGAAGTATCCCGTCTACGTAGACCTCGGCAATTCCCATGTTCGACTGAATCCGAGAATTCCAGCTGAACCCTGTCCCCTTAAAGGCGAACTCCGCGTAAGCGTCCGGCGTCGAAGCATCATGCGAATCTCCTCCGGCGCTGAGAGCAAATCCGGCGCCGTATTCCAAAAACTCGCTATTATGCGGAAGCTCCTGCCATATCGGCGTTGGCACATATTCGCCGGGATAGAGCTCGAAGTAGTCGACATCCGCACCACCGGTTCTCGATTCAACGATGATGTTGTTTTTCCCTTGCTTTAATTGAATACTCGCTTTCCGATCTTTGTAATGATTGCCGTTAGCCCACCCGCCTGTTGACGGCAGATCGATCAGTACGCCTGGATTGTCGTTTACGACAATGATCTTGCTCGCATCCCCTCCGGCTGCATAGCGAATCGTTAGAGTATAATATCCCGCTTCTGCTGCCGTGATATTGAGTAGAGTGAAAGGACCCGTATGTGTCTGAGCTACGGCCTTGCCCCCGGAAGCGTTCGAATCGTTGACGATGACCATGCCGCTCGCGAGCTGGGTAAATTCCGCCTCGTATCTAGGGCCTCCAGGCGTGACCGGCATGACTAGCGATGTTTTCGTGATCTCGCCGGAAGGAGTCGATACGTTGCCGGAATCGTCAAAAGCCAGCACGTAATAGGTATATATGGTTTCCGGCGCCACGCTGAAATCCTTGTAGGACTTCAATACGCTAGGTAAAGTGTTCAACAGCTCGCCGTTGCGGTAAATCTTGTAACCTGCTACGCGCTTATTATCTGAGGAGCCACTCCAAGCCAAATTCATTTGCTCGTAGGAGATCGGCTGAACAGTAAGGCCTGTCGGAGCGGTTGGAGCGCTGCCATCCTTAGCTTCAAGGATATATTGCACGGCTTCGCCCGGATTCACCGTCGCTTCTAGCGTCAAGTAAGGATCGGCTGTCAATGCGGTCACATCTTGGCGCGAGGCGGTATACGAATCTCCATTGCCATAACGACTGCCTGAATATTGTCCGGCGGTCGGAAGCTTGACCTTTACCTTCATTGTGACCGGCGAGGTTTCGAAGCTGACAAAGTTCAGCAATATTTTGCTCGCGCTAGCTCCTACGCCCGAAGTGCCCAGTCCCGACGTATCCACCGCACGGAACAGCACGCGCTTGTCTTGCACTGCCGCCTTGTCGATATACTCGTAGGCTAACGGAGTCCCGTGAGTCGCATAGGCCGCAGCCAAACGGCGAAACGACTTCAAGCGAGTCTCGCCCGGCTCCTTCGTATTCGGCCAAGCAATCGTATCCTCGGGCTTCTGCGTCCTCCAATTGAAATCGAGATCGAATAAACCAAATGAGGTATCCCCCTCCTCGAAGAAGGCGGCATGCTGCATGATATGGTCTACGTATCCGATATTCGCCCGCATTTCCCGGTCGAACGAGGAAGCGAACCGATAAGCCGTCGTCCCGTATTGGGAGCCATCCACGTGAGCGTCATTACCGCCCGTCTCGCTCATCACCATCTCCTTAGGGATAACTCCATTCGTTTCCGAATAGGTCAGCAAGGTTTCGGGGAGTGAGCTGCCACGAGGAGAGGACACCCCAGTCCCCCCATAGCTATGTCCGTTAGTCATATCGGAGAGATCTTCAATTTCCCTGCGAAGTTCAGGATTGCGCTCCCACCCGGCAGGGGAACCGTTCGTCGGCCAATAGGCCCAGCCAGGTGCAATAACCTTTAGATTCGGCTGTTGAGTCATCCGCTCCTGTTGCAGCATCTGGCCTAGCGCAACAACCGACTTCTGGTGCCAGCCGAACAGTCCGGGTTCGTTCTGCAGCTCCAAGTACTGGAACAGATCGCCGTATCGAGCCACAAACTGACGATATGTGTCACGAACGCCTTGCGTGATCGTGCCTTGTTGCAACACCGTATCGTTCTTCAGATCACCGCCGAACACATTCATCATCGGAGCGAGATTCAAATCTCGTAATGCGAGCAAATAGTTGCGCCCTTCCTCCCACCACTGGCTCTTCGTATCCGTCCAGAACGGAACGCGCATCCAGTTACCGCTGTAAGCAATGCCAAGCCATTCCGTGAGCTGCGGGAGAAGTCGGGTCTGATCGTTACCGAAGGAAAATAGATTACCTAAGTTAGTGCCCAGATGAATATATCTGCCATTCAACGGTTCGACCGCAGGTTCGCTCAGTTGCTCCATCTTCACATAATCCCACTGGTACCATAAATATTGATCTCCGGTATTGTTCGCATACAATCCGCGATCGACCTTTAGCTTCAACGTATTCTCGCCAATTTGTAGGAGCTCTCTAGGAATATATACCTTATAATTCTGCTTGTAGGCTAACGGTTCACCATCGTTATCAAGCGCCCCGCTGCCGTTAATACCTGCAATTTGGACAAGTCCGGTCAGGATGCCGTTCATGAACACGTCCATTTGAGGGGTCGACTTATAGGCATCCAGAATCTTGTAGCTAAGCCTAAGCCCGTGAGCTGGAACCTCGGAAAGATTAAAACGAATATTCATCGTGCCATTCTTATCTGCCTTCATCCCCTTGGAGAAAGCACTCCAGTCGGTGCGTGACGCCCAATCGGATGGGATCGTAACGGTCTCCTCGGAAGGAGCATAATCGCGGAATTCAGCGGAATTCATATCTTCTTGACCGATCCGCCACAGTAGACTTGACGCTTCCTCGCCGGCCTTCACCCCGTTAGATGCACTGAACACGAACGCTTTGTCCGACTTCAGAACGTTGCCCGCCAGACCGTTCGTAGCTGCGGCTGCACGAACGCGCACTTGAACTTCTCCTGCCGCACGGAACGCATTGCCCACGGATTGAGGATTCGTTGTTGCCTGCTGCCAAGTTGCACCGTTATCCAGGGAGTATTCATACTTGCCGGCGCTATCGTATCCGCTAGTATTCGTCCATCCGAAGGAGTGATTCGTGTTATTCACTACCGGGGCCGTCGGTGCGGCCGGAGCATCACCAAGCGGATCTACATAGATCGTCCAAGAAACATCGTCAATATAGGTGCCGATTCCAGGCCTTGGGTTACCCCAATTGGCCAGATCAAACTCGATGCGCACATCCTTGGGCGCCCACCCAGTTGTAGTCGTAAACCGTGGACTGGTTCCTCTGTAATAATAGTTTTCCGTTGCCCCGGTTAAGGCCGAACTTCTTAATGTATCGTCACGCAAATCCTTCCACTGCGTATTGTTGTTCGTGTCCGGATTGGAGTTGACCAGTGACCAATAGAGGAAGGATCCGCTATTCCAGCCACTCGGCTGCCACCTGCGGAACTGTATACGAACAAGATAATTCGCTTTGCCTGACAGTTCTTGAAGCTGGTCCTCCGTCATGCCAAGCGAACCTATCTGACTCTTTCGTATCTCATTATTCGTCATGATAAGGGCTATCGATTTATCTCCGCCATTATACGGGTTGTCAACCCAAGAGGCATTCTGGCCATCCCAGGTCGGCTGATCTCCCACCCAAGGTTTACCGTCTCCAGCGAAATCCCAGCTCTTCACGTATTTAGCCGTATATTCGACGCCTCCATGAATGTACTTATCGCCAACCAACGTAGCGGCCGTTTTTACGACGACAGCCGTACTTAGTGCCGAAGCGTTATTATTAGCGTCGCGCGCTTTAATCCGCAAGGAATAGTTCGCATTTTGCGCCAATCCCGTCAACTTATAAGTCGTTACATTGCCCACCGAAGACAACAAGGCATCACCGCTATAGATTTCGTAAGCCACGACACCTTCGTTATCTGTAGCCGCATCCCAATGCAGATCAAATCCTTTGTCCGTAATACCGTCTGCATATACGTTAGATACGACAGACGGAGGCGTAACGTCCGGCACGATCGAATGAACAGAGGAATTATCGGAGATCGCGTCCGTATTCCCGTTCCCGCTATAGTCATCTGCGAACGGTTCGCTGCTCGGTGTAATCGGTTGCGAGTCATCCGCGAATGCCGATCCGAACGGCAACATCGTCGCGACTAACAGGATGACGAGATACAGACTCAGCTTTTGCTTGAGCGTTACAATTCTCAATGATTTCACTCTCCTTAATAAATATGAAAATCCTAATATCACCTTTTGCGAGCGATTGGAAGCGTTATCATTTCATTTGGCGACATCGCGTTTTCTTCTTCATTTTAAGGATTGTACATAGGACTAGCGATGATCACTATTCCGATCGCTGTGACATTTATTATGGAATTAAAACAATGATCCCGGTAATCTATTCGCCATCCCCTGCTTACCCAAGCAAAACAAAAAAGGTACCCGTTGACTGGACACTTTGACAAAAAGCGTTCGGTCTATGGATACCTTTATTCACCTGCGCAGCTCTATTTCCAGTCTTTAACCGAATATCGCATCGATGACCGGCTTCGTATGACCGCCGGGATAACACAGGTACAGCAGAACGTATACGGTAACTCCCGTTACGACGGTGGTAAACCAGATCATGGCCGTAACTCTGCCCACCTTGCGGTGTTTGGCGAAATTTTTACGGTAGGCAAGCGTCAGCGTCGTAATTCCGAATACGGCGGCAACCGTTGCGAGCACGATATGAAACAGCAAGAAAACCAAGTACACGTTCTTCAAGCTTTCCGGTCCGTTGAACATCGTATTGCCGATGAAAATCGTCCGCGACACGTAGATAATGAAGAAGATCGTTGCCGCTACTGCAGCCGCTACCATAACCTTCTCGTGCGCTTCCCTTTTCTTCTTAATAATCAATCGCCAACCGATGGCAACCAATATTCCGCTGAGCAGAATAAAGCTTGTACTCACCAGTGGAAAAATATCATACCACGACATGTCTATTCACCCGCTCTATCGTCATAACATCCGTCTTTACCCTATTGTACCTGTCCAACGGGCTCAGTTCAAACGTTTCGGCACACCGTCACAGATTGTTAATAATCGTACGGTTACCGATTAGCGGCGGCCGGCTTAAGAAGCTCGTCTTTATCTTTCTCTTCCGATCGCTCTTTCCGGTACCATTGCATGAATACGGTGTAGAGCGCGGCTGCGTTAACGAATTCCTGCAGCAGCTTCATGACGATTCCGCCCAATTGCTGGTCGTCCTTGCCGCTCATCATATTAAAGAATGCTGGCCCTTCGAACTTGCTGAGCAATTCGGCCGGATCGCCGGATACGCAATATCCCATTGCCTTCACCCATACTTGGGGATCGTTGTATACGGCGAATAAAGGACCGCTGGCGAAAATAATCATCGCGCAAGCCGGCGTCAACAACAATCCGCTCATGAAAATATAACCGAGCGTAAGCATGTGGGTCATCCGTCTCCATTCCGGAATCGGACAGTAAACATGCCACCACATCATAACGGACGAGATAAAGAGCAGAGCATAGTAGATTCTATGAACCGTAAAATGCGTCATGATCCAGTCGTGATTGTCCGGCATGTGATAGAACGAGAACAGTAACGTAAACAGTCCCAGGCTGATGATCGGATTCATGATGAGCCGGAAAGCTCCCCATCTCCAGAAGCTAGCCCGGAAAAGCCGTCTCCACATCCAATCAGGTATACCATAAATCAACAACGGAGGTACGAGGATATACGCAAGCGCCATATTGGTCATATGGAACGTAAACATCAGATGCCCCATCAAGCTTAAAGGCCCGCCTTGCGTTAAGTAAAGCAGCACGATCGCAAGCACGAATGACAACTGACGAGAAAAGGATACGGGAGCGCTACCCGCAAACCGATGTTTCCAAGGCCCCACCATAAACGTATATAACACGATAATCGCCATCATGAAGATCATGAACATCGGACTCCACAAATCGCGAAATGAAAAATACTCCAAACCCCACATCATCGTTAACCCCCTTTCTAGCTGTAACGAATCATGCGAGGGTTCGCTCGCCATTCGTTCCGTTCATAAAAATAGAGAGGACGGATTGTGGCCCGCCTCTCTGTAGTTTAACTCTTTTCTTGCTTACCACCAAACCCAATACAGGGCCATGATCACCATAGTGAAAACGACAAAGGCACCCGCAACGATTCCTATGATCGGAAACAAATGTCCGCGATCCTTCATATGCATCCAAAATGCCATTTGAATGAAAACTTGAACAACAGCCATACCGACCAAAATAATATACGTAAAAGTCGTGTTGATTTCCCCTGCGGATACTGCCGCGAACGCGATAATCGTAAGGGCTAGAGATAACACGAAGCCGACGATATGTTTCTGCGGACCTTCCACCCTATGCCGTTTCGGTGCTTCTCCGGAAGCCGCATGGTCATGATTGCTCGACATGAGATTAACCCACCTTTCCCATCAAGTAAACAACGGTGAAGATGAATACCCAGACAACGTCGATGAAATGCCAGTAGATGGCGGAAATATATACTTTCGGCGCCGTCACGACGGTCAAACCTTTTTTGAAGATTTGTCCAATGATCATTGAGATCCAGACGACACCGAACGCAACGTGCGCGCCGTGGAACCCGACTAACGTATAGAACGAGGAACTGAATGCGCTTGTCGTAAATTTATGGCCTTCGTGTACGTACTCGAAGAATTCATAAATCTCCAGGCCTAGGAAGCTTAGTCCTAGCACGATGGTCACGATCAACCATCCGACCATCGCTTTTTTCTTATGTTGGTGCAAAGCTTGAACCGCGAATACGCTCGTTAAGCTCGAAGTCAACAAGATCATCGTCGCCGCGAATACCATCGGGAGTTGGAAAATCTCGTTAGCGGAAGGTCCGTCTCCGATGTTGTGGCGCAGAGCCAAGAAAGCCGAGAACAAAGTACCGAACAATACGGTTTCCGCGCCGAGAAACAGCCAGAATCCCAAAATATTATTACGGGCTTGCAACGTTGCCTTCTCAGGCTCGTGAGGCAAGTGGCCGTCTACGTGGTCGTGTGAACTCATGCTTTCACTCCTTTCTCCTGATCCTCCGGTTCGATATGGTAACCGTGATCGTCAAACAGGGAACGGATGACCATGCAGCCGAACGTGATTACTAATCCACCGCCAGCGACGAGAAGGTGATCATACATAAACCCAAAACCTGCAATGAACAATCCGATGCTCATGATTAAAGGCAGAATCGACGGTGAAGGCATATGGATCGACCCAATCGGTTCCGCAGGCGTCATAGCCGTCTTTCCTTCCATCTTTTCCTTCCACCATGCATCGTACCCGCGAACGAGCGGAGTTTGTTGGAAGTTGTACTCCGGAGGAGGCGACGGAATCGTCCACTCCAACGAACGGCCATCTTCCCACGGATCGTTAGTTGCATTGCGCGGCTTCGCCCAAGTGATGAAGACGTTGAGCAAGAACGCGATCGTTCCGACTCCCATCAAGAACGCGCCGACCGTACTGATCATGTTCATATCGTCATAGCCTTGACCGCCGAGATACGTGTAGACACGGCGAGGCATTCCGAGCAATCCAAGGAAATGCTGTACGAAGAAGGTCAAGTGGAACCCGATAAAGAAAGTCCAGAACGTAATTTTACCGATCGTTTCGTTCAACATACGTCCGAACATTTTCGGCCACCAGTAATGCAATCCGGCGAAAATACCGAAGACCAAACCGCCGACGATAACGTAGTGGAAGTGAGCGACTACGAAATAGCTATCGTGGTATTGGAAATCCGCAGGTGCGGACGCTAGCATTACGCCTGTAACTCCGCCCATAACGAAGGTCGGAATGAATCCGATACCGAACAGGTTTGCCGTCGTGAAACGGATCGAACCGCCCCATAACGTAAACAGCCAGTTAAAAATTTTAACCCCGGTCGGAACCGCGATCAACATCGTAGCGATCGAGAACAAACCGTTGGCAACCGGTCCAAGACCCGTCGTGAACATGTGGTGAGCCCATACCATGAATCCCAAGAACGCGATCAGAACGGTTGCGAATACCATCGAGCTATAACCGAACAGACGCTTACGCGAGAAGGTACTTACGACTTCGGAGATAATCCCGAATGCCGGCAAGATCAGGATGTACACCTCAGGATGTCCGAAAACCCAGAAGATATGCTCCCATAGCACTCCGCTACCGCCGTTCGCGACTTCGAAGAAGTTCGCTTGGAATAGCCGGTCGAACATGATCGCGACCAATCCGACTGTCAGAACCGGGAAAGCGAACACGATCAGTGCGGAAGTAATGAAGATGGACCAAGTGAACATGGGAAGTCTCATGAAGGTCAATCCAGGCGCACGCATGTTGATGATCGTGGCCATGAAGTTGATACCGCCAAGCAACGTACCGATACCGGCGATCTGCAAGCCGATTACGTAATAATCGACCCCGTGCCCCGAGTTAAAGGTCGGCCCCGCCAGCGGAACGTAAGACGTCCATCCCGCATCAGGCACCGTACCGGCGAACCAACTCAAATTCAGCAACAATCCGCCGAAGAAGAACGTCCAGAAACCAAGGGAGTTCAAGAAAGGGAATGCGACGTCGCGCGCTCCGATCTGAAGCGGAATAACCGCGTTCATTAGCGCGAATAGCAAAGGCATCGCGGCCAAGAAGATCATGGTCGTACCATGCATCGTAATCAATTCGTTAAAAGTATCCCCGGCAACGACATCATTCATCGGCTTCATCAGTTGAACCCGAATGATAATCGCTTCCAAGCCGCCAATTAAGAAGAAGAACCCTCCTGCAATCATATACAGTATACCTATCTTCTTATGGTCGACGGTCGTTAGCCAATCCATCAAGCCGCTATAGCGCTTGACCGTGTGTCCATGTGCATGTGCTGCCAAGACCACGTACCCCCTTCAATTCCGCTGATTAATAGTCGAGCTTGTATTCCGCCAAATACTTGGCGATGCTTGATACCTCTTCAGGCGTCAAGCTGTTATCTTCCGCGCCCGGCATCATTGCGCCAATTTTATATTTCTGAGGATCCGTGATCCAATCATGGAGGTTCTGCTCCACACCGGCCTCATCGTTATACAGAATACCGCCGACCGTTTGACGTCCGCCGATTCCCGTTAAGTTAGGCGCGCTGTTACCGCCATTCTCACCGACAGCATGGCAGCTCAAGCATTGCGAAGTGAATTTCTCCGCGATTTCCGCATCCGCAGGCATAACCGCCGGAGCTTTCATCGCCGCAACCCAGCGATCGAACGATTCGGGACTAACGGCTTTCGCTTTGAAATCCATCAAGGCATGGGCCGGGCCGCATAACTCCGCGCACTTACCGCGGAAAACGCCTTCTTTAGGGAAATCAAGATACATCCGGTTCGTTACGCCCGGGTTCGTATCCATTTTGCCTCCGATGGAAGGAATCCAAAAGGAGTGCTTAACGTCGGCAGCGACAAGTTCGAAGGAAATCGTCTTATCCGTCGGAACGATCAATTCCTGAGCTGTCGTAATACCGTAATCGGTATATTCGAATTCCCACCAATATTGATGCGCCGTTACTTTGACCTGCACGGCGTTCTTGTCTTTACTGTAATCCTTGGCAAGACCGAATACGTCTCTGATCGTTGGAACGCCGAGAATCAAGAGCAGAACAAGAGGGATTACCGTCCAAATTACTTCTAGCTTGTGATTCCCTTCCACTTGCACGGGAATGCTTTTGTCGCCTTGACGACGGCGAAAACGAATCAATACGTAAATACAGATGATGAACACAACAACAACGACCAAAGCCATAATGCCGATGGACAGTTTCATCAAATCAAATTGCTTCTCAGCTACTGGTCCTTGCGGATTCAGAGTTGAGAGGTCTTCCCTTCCGCATGCGGACAATAACAGTACCAAACCTGCCAGCAGCGGAAGCAGCCGTTTCATCCCAGGCCACCGATTCATCATATCAACCCCACTTTGACGTTTTCATAGAAAATCGTTTGCCCCGTCCGGCAAACGAATTCTATATGTACACGGATGTTGGACCAAACCAGCAAAATGCTTATCCTTGCTGAAAATCAACAACAAACGCTCTTTAAGCACTCTAATAAATATAAAGATTGTTCCGCCTTCTTGTCAATGTTCACAGAACAGTTCACAAATTGTTCTCAAAACTGTCGAAAACGCCGCCGTTCTAAGGATTTATTACCCTCAAACCGATTCTTTCGACGCAGGTGTCGACGATCGCGGACCGGAACTGCTCCCGAGGCGGCGACAACGTTGCCGCTTTTTACTCCTCCCCTTCTTTTTGCCAATAAGGCCGAGTTTTATGTGCACCGCCTCCTGCATATTTTATCGGCACCGGTAAACCCTAATCTTAAGTTGAATGATTAGGAGGGTTTACCCCATGCCAGCTCGACGTTATTTCCTTCTATTCGGAGTAGTCCTCATGCTTGGACTGACGTTATCCGCCTGCAATTACAAATCGTATTTCCAGAAAAGCAACAACGATTACGCCAGCCGCAGCGCCAATGATCCGAAGATGATGCATGTCCGATCTTATGGCTCCTTGTCCAACGATCCTAAGCAACATGACAACCGTTATTTCGAATATAGCTCCGCCTTATCGAACAAAGTGGCGGCTTTGCCCGGCATTAATACCGCTCTTGTTTTCCTAACGGACAAAAATGCTTATGTAGGCATCTTAACCGATTGGTCCGCCACCGGTACCGAAGCAAGAGGGGGTCCAAGATCGCACGAGCAAGATAATTCCGGAACGACCGAAGGCGTGTATAACGTCAGCAACGGCAGTTCGAAATGGGACAATCGCCAAGTGGCTACGCCTTACAACTCTTATTTCACGCATAAGGACTACGGCGATTTATCGACCGAGCTTCGTCAAGTGATCGGCAACACGGTTAGATCTTCATTTCCGCGCGCCCAGGAAGTTCATATTTCCGCGAACAGGGAGTTTGTGAATCAATCGCTGGAATATGCCAAAGTCGCATGGTTAAAGAAATCTCTTACCCCGTTAACAGCGGACTTTAACACATTGGTTCAATACACGTTCGATAACGGCAACGAAGTTCCGATTCCTCTCTATTTAAAACAAAAAACGGGCCGGTAACCCGAGGGATATCGCGCAAGTCATTGACTCCGCGACAAACCTCGGGCCCTCCGCCCTAAATGGTTCAATTATTTGGTAAGAATGAGCGGGCCCTCCGCCGTAATCGCAACGGTATGCTCGAATTGGGCGGCCAGTCCGCCCTCCGCGGTTAAGACCGTCCAGCCGTCCTCGGCAATGAAGACATCGGGAGATCCGATCGTTAGCATCGGTTCGATCGTTATGACCATCCCCTCCTTAAGCCTTCGTCCCGTCCCCGCTTTACCTACATAAGGAACTTCCGGCGGCTCATGCATCGACCTGCCGATCCCGTGTCCGCCGAATTGACTCACGACTCCGAAAGAACCCGCATTCGCAACATGGCCAATGGCCGTCGCGATATCACCGATCGTCCTCCCGGCTCTTGCATGAACGATGCCGCTGACCATCGCTTGATACGCCGCTTTGCGCAATCGATTCGCTGCGGGAGAGACTTGACCGACCGGATACGTCCATGCCGTATCCGCCATCCATCCGTTCAGCTCGACGACGAAATCCAATGTAACTAGATCTCCGTTCAGAAGCGTTCTTTCGTCAGGCATCCCGTGGCATACGCAATCGTTAACCGCCGCGCAGATCGCGAAGGGATAACCATGGTAACCTTTTTGCGCCGCGTACGCTCCCCGTTCGTTCATGTATTTTTCCGCGAATTCGTTTAATTCCATCGTAGTAACACCCGGTCTAACCCTCTTCCCGAGCTCTCTTCTCAGCCGTGCGGCCAACTTCCCCGCCGCGGCCATCTGAATCAGATCTTCCCGCGAACGAATCGGTATTCCTCCGGCGTATTTCCGGCCATTGTCATCAGCCACAGCCTCCACCTCCGCTTTCCTCTATGTTATTCCGGCAGGGCTGAAATCTTTACGGGCGGCTGTACGATATGTTGGAGGAAATCATTTGATGTTGTTGGCGCGGAAATCTTCTATTGAAATAAAACGTAGCTGGGATTCGTTCTATCTAGGCAGAAATTTTAAGGAAATTTACTGTCCCACGGGCCCCGAGGGCTTGAAATGTTAACATGTACATTGATAAGCATAAGCAGTTCCGCCTGGAAGTGATCATTACTGAATTCTCTTCCGTTATTCGGGTGCGGACAGACCCTTTGGAAAAGGATAACGGCACGGATTTCCTTTATTTCAACGTCCCTTTCTCTTTTCGAGCAATATACGGGGGAATAGCGGAAATCCCTGCCGTTATGCGTCGCGGAAGTGGGGCAGAGAGGAAGATAGCGGCAGGAATTTCCGTTATCAAAGAAGCGTGCCTGCAAAATCGGGACTACCAATCAAACCAAAAACCAACCTCAAGCAAACCAACCTCACGCAAACCCAATGATGACCCCAAACAAGTCGCAGGCAACCTCAAAAAACAAGCCCCAAACAAAGCATTAACTGCTCCACCGCCCTTAAGGTTGCTAATAAACGTTAGCGTCGGAACAACAAAAAAACCGACCGGGAAAAAGCATCCGCCTTTTCCTGATCGGTTAATCCCGCTGCGTTACGATGCGGGGGTATTTAATTTAGTCAGCTCGCGTTCCACGAGCATCGTTAGCTCCTCTTCGTATCCACCGGTAATTCTGTATTTGCGGATGTAGTCTTTAACGAACTTGCGCGGATCCTTGGGGCGGAAAATTCTAGTCAGTTCTCGCAAACTTTCTTGAACTTCGTTGTGGCTGCGTTTGGCCATGCAATTCCCTCCCAGTGGAATGGATTCCGACCCGGCGCAAATCCCGGAACGGAGGCGGTATTTCGCCACTCGGAGAACCGAATTAAGGTTCATCCCTAAGCTTCGATGTTCCACCGCTTTTTACCATAAAGGAAAACGTCCCTGCATTTTCTCATTATACCATTTCTCAGCTGGAGGATAAAGTAAAAAACGATAGGCATTTGAACCCATGGAAGTTTAACTACAATCCTTGACCCGCTTCGTCCCGCACTTCGAAATACTGTTCCTTGCCGGACAAGGAGAACCGTTCTCCCGAGCGGAGTTCATACCGAACTCCGGGCTGAAGCCGATCTCCGTTGGAGAGAAACGTTCCGTTAGACGAGCCGTTATCCTCCAGCAAAAACAAACGGCTTTCTTCTATGAATCTTACCGTACAATGAATGCGGCTGATTTCGCTAGCCTCATACGGGAAGAGGATGGCGCAATGCGCCGGATCGCGACCGATCGTCAGTCGGCGACCCAATACCCGGTAGCTGCTACCCGCGTGCTCGCCTTCTATCCCGCATAACCTCGGTTCGTCCTCTTCCGCCGGCTCGGCTTGGTCCGGGTAAGATAGGATTTTCGTGACGGGAATCGTATAATCCGTCAGCGGGTTGTCCTCGTACTCCGGATTCGGCGTCGTTTCCTCCTCGCCCCACTCTTCGAGGCTCTGCTCTTCATAGGTCTCCTGGTCCTCATCTATCGCGGATTGCGTCGGATCGCGCGACTCCCTGCCCTTGGCAGTCAGCTGCAGGAAGGCGATCACCGCCCCGACAGCAACGACGATGCCTACGCCAAGCGCTGCTAGCAACGGCAACGTTCCCACCTTGACTTGGGACGTTACGATGTCCAAAGATAGCGCGGCGGCGGAAGCGCGTACCGGCATAAACTGCGAACCTGTTAACAGGACGGCGACGCATGCAACCGCCTTGTATAGCCGGGGCGTCGTTCCCCAGCGGTACTTGAAGCGATTCCCCCTCTCATCTGTATGTTGTTCTCGCTCAGTCAACACCCTCACCCCCATTATCGGCCGCACTGGATCGATTTGTTTTGTAAACGCTTTCCTTATTCATTAGAAAGGAAATATAATTTTTTCGCATTCGAATTCATTATAGCGAAAAAGAAGATCTCGTTCAATTCCGGAATCCATTTTTTAGGTAATATTTAGGTTTTCTTCCTTTGTTTCAAGCTCCTCCTTCAGCTTGCGACGTAAGACCTTGCCGATGAGAGACAAGGGTAAACTGGTTCTGAATTCGTATTGTTTGGGAACCTTGTACGCCGCTAGCCGATCCCGGCACCAACGGTCCAATTGCATATCCGACACTTGCCACCCGTCTTTCAGCACGATATAAGCTTTAACCGTCTCCCCCCGATATTGATCGGGAACACCGAGCACGGAAGCTTCTTTAACCGCGGGATGATCGAATAGAACTTCCTCGATCTCCCTTGGATATACGTTATATCCTCCGGCGAGAATAATATCTTTTTTCCGATCGATAATGGTGAAAAACCCGTCCTCATCCATCGTTCCGAGATCTCCGGTTCGAAGCCATCCCTCCTTCAACGCGGCCGCCGTTTCCTCCGGACGGTTCCAATAACCCGACATGACCTGCGGCCCCTTAATGGCAAGCTCGCCGATTTCGCCGATCGGCAACGGCTCCAAGTTATCCTCCCCAACGATTCTAACGTCCGTATCCGGAAGGGGAACTCCGATCGTGCCCGGTTTGCGGAAGTTCCAGATCGGGTTGCAATGCGTTACCGGCGAAGTTTCCGTCATTCCGTAGCCTTCGATCAGCTTGCCTCCGGATTTCTGCTCGAACTTCTCCTGCACGTCGCGAGGAAGCGGTGCCGCTCCGCTTACGCAAACTTTAATCGAGCCAAGGTCATCTTCCTGCGTTTCGGGGTGATTAAGCAGCGCGATGTACATCGTCGGCGCTCCGGGGAAGACAGTCGGCCTGCGCCTTCTAATCGTCTCGAGCACGAGCTTCGGATCGAACCGAGGAACGAGCAGGAGAGTTCCGGCTTGGAAAATCGTTTGATTGAGCAGCACCGTCAGACCGAAAACGTGGAACAAAGGAAGCGCGGCCAAGTATCTTTCTTTACCCAGCTCCATCCGATAAAACCAGCCCGACACTTGAACCGCGTTCGCCAACAGATTGGCATGCGTTAACATAACCCCCTTGGGTTGGCCTGTCGTTCCTCCCGTATATTGAATCATCGCCAGCCCCGTATCCGCGTCTACCTCTTCGCAGATCGGGGTATCTTTACTCTGACGAATAACGGACGACCATCGATGATTTCCTTCCGATTTACTATACTTCACCTTCAGATTAGGGTATTCCCTTCGTCGTTTGATCGGGTACAGAATATTTTTCGGAAAAGGCAGTCCGTCGGACAAAGTGGTAATTATCACATCTTTCAGCGCCGTATTTTCTCTCGCCTTGCTCACCCTGGGCATAAGTAAATCCAGCGTAATCAGAGCTATCGCCCCGCTGTCCGCTAACTGGAGGTGAAGCTCCCTCTCGGTATAGGTGGGATTCGTCTGAACGATGACGGCTCCGGCCATCAACCCTCCATAATAGGCGATAACGGCTTGCGGACAATTGGGAAGCATGATCGCCACCCGATCGCCTTTGTTGATATTCAGCTCCTTAAGCGCATTCGCCAACTTGCGGCATTGACGAAGCAGTTCCTTATACGTGTACCTTCTGCCAAGAAAATCGATTGCTTCGTGATTAGGGAAGTCCCGCGCGGAATCCAGCAGGAAGGAGGCGATATTCGATTTGGGATAGTCGTAAGAAGGAGAAACCTGTAGTGGATAGTGCCGCAGCCATGGCTTGCTAGCCTGCATATCGGTAACTTCACTCATGCTGCATGCCTCCTTAATATCCGACGTAACTTTCGGCAGCGATGACGCGAGAGGATATGCGCTTACGCAAAACGGATAAATCCGTCGGTTCGAATCTCAACAGCCGTTTTAAGACGGACAGCTGTATTCTCAGGTTTTCTCCTTTCTCCAACGCCGCCAATATCGTTCTAGAACGCTGTCCCGCCCGCTCCGCCGCTTCCTCCGCGAATAAAGCCGTCATGTCGATCGGATTGTCCCTACGATCGGCATCGCTTGATTCTTTCTTCGTCAGCTTGAGGGATCTTAGCAAGGAGCTTTCGAGCGCGTACATATCGATCATGGAGTCGGCCAATGCCGCTACGATTTCCTGCTCGCGTTCAAGCCTTAGCCCGTGTTTCTGGACAGCGAGACCTCCGACCATTAGGAATACCTTTTTAAGAACGGACAAAATCGCAATCGGTTTCGATAAAGCGGATGAGCTTGATGCAGCAGCTAACGGGGTAGGGTTCAACAACTCCCGTTGCAACGCTTGCGCCTTCTCCATAAGAGGAAGCTCTCCCTTGAGCGCCCGTTTCAGTAAAGTAGCGGGAATGAGCAGCCGGTTGATCTCGTTCGTCCCTTCGAAAATACGATTAATGCGGGAGTCGCGATACAATCTCTCGATCTTGTACTCTTGGATGTACCCGCTGCCTCCGTGAATCTGAACGCCTTCATCGACGACGGTATCCATCGCTTCGGATGCAAACACTTTGTTGATGGAGCATTCCAAAGCGTATTCGGCGATCGCTTTGGCCGCCTGCAGCCCTCCGTCTACTCCATCCAGATCGGCTTGGCTAAGCGACTGGTCGATTAAACCCGCCGTCCGGTAGACCATGCTTTCGGTGATGAAAGCGAGCGTATTCATATCGGCTAGCTTAGCTGCGATAAGCGGAAACGAGGAGATCGTTTTGCCGAATTGCTTGCGTTGGTTCGCGAAAGCAGCCGACAATTGGATCGCTTCCTTCATGCCTCCCAGACAGCCCGCGGCTAACTTGAAGCGGCCGATGTTTAAGATATTGAATGCGATTAGATGGCCTTTGCCCACTTCGCCGAGCAGTTGTCCGGAGGGAATTCGCGCATCCTCGAAAAATAACGGGCGGGTCGAGGAGCCTTTAATTCCCATCTTGCGTTCTTCGGGGCCGATCGTGAAGCCCGGCGTATTTCGTTCGACGATAAAAGCGCTGAAATGGGTGCCGTCCACCTTCGCGTACACGATGAATAAATCCGCGAATCCGGCATTCGTAATGTAAAGCTTGGAGCCGTTGAGGATGTAATGCTCGCCGTCCTCGGACAGAGTCGCGGTCGTTCTGGCGCCCAACGCATCTGAGCCGGAGCCCGGCTCGGTCAAGCAATAAGCCGCGATCAATTCGCCGCTTGCCAGCAGCGGAAGCCAGCGATTCTTATGCTCGGGCGTTCCGAAGAAAACGATAGGCAACGTTCCGATTCCGGTATGCGCGCCTACCGAAAGCGCAAACGAGGACGCCGGCGACAGCGTCTCCGCTAGCAGCGTCGTGCTCGTTTTGTCCAACCCCAAGCCGCCGTACGCTTCAGGAACGTCGGCGCCCAGCAGTCCCACCTCTCCGGCCTTGCGCATGAGTCGTACCGTTAAGTCGTAGTCCAGCTTCTCGATCTCCGCGTCGCGGGGTTTGATGTCCCGCTCAACGAAAGACCGAACGGTCTCGGCAAGCATCAGCTGCTCCTCCGTGAAATCCTCAGGCGTCACGATCTGTTCCGGCCCGGCATCCTCGACCACGAATCTGCCGCCGCCCCATGCTGCTTTAGACATCGTGCGCCACCTCCTTTGTTCGAGTTAATAGACTACGCCAATCCATCCTCCGCAAATTTCGCCGAAACGCGGCTCCGCGACGGAATTACTCGATTATTTCGAGTAATTCTCGGCGAAATGCGTCACTGCGGCGGAATTGCTCGATTATTTCAAGTAATTCTCGGCGTAAGGCGTCACTGCGGCGGAATTGCTCGATTATTTCAAGTAATTCTCGGCGAATTGCGTCACGCCGCCCCCGGCGCTAAACCACCTCAAACACGCCCGCCGCTCCCATGCCGCCGCCAATGCACATCGTGACCACGCCGTACCCTCCGCCCAATCGAAGTAACTCGTGCAGCAAAGTAACCGTCAGTTTGGCTCCGGTACATCCCAAGGGATGACCGAGAGCTATGGCTCCTCCGTTGACGTTAACCAACTCGTGATCGATCTCCAACCTGTCGATGACCGGAATGCATTGCGCGGCAAAAGCTTCGTTTATTTCCCAAAGGGAAACCTGCTCCTTCGCTAGATTGGCTTGCTTAAGCACCTTGGGTACGGCTTCGACCGGACCAAGTCCCATAATCTCCGGCTGGATTCCCGCTACGCTGTATGCCCTGAAGATCGCCATCGGTTGAATGCCTAGACTTTCCGCCTTTTCCCGGCTCATGACGACGACCGCCGCGGCGCCATCGCTATAGGGAGATGAATTACCCGCGGTTACGGTTCCGTTGACGGCGAACGATGGCTTAAGAGCGGCTAGTTTCTCTACCGTCGTATCCGGTCGCACGCACTCATCGCTCGCCAAGGTATAATGCTTAGTCTCTAATTGACCGTCCGAAGCAGCTTGGGTCGACGACGTAAGAATAGGGAGCAGCTCATCTTGAAACCGGCCGGTTGCCGCGGCTTGAGCCGCTTTGCGATGACTATCCGAGGCGAACTCATCCTGCTGCTCCCTCGTGATGCCGCAACGCCTAGCAACAAGTTCCGCCGTATGCCCCATGCCCATATAGGCGGAGGGCATCGCGTCATAGAGTCCCGGGTGGGGAGAAAGTTTGAAGCCGGTCATCGGAATCCGGCTCATGCTTTCCACGCCTCCCGCGATGACCGTATCGACGATACCGCTCTGGATAGCCGCCGCCGCCTGGGCAATCGCCTGTAATCCCGAGGCGCAGAAACGGTTCACGGTTACCGCGGGAACATGAACGGGAAACCCGGCATGCAACGCGATCAGCCGCGCAACGTTCAGCCCTTGCTCCCCTTCCGGCATCGCGCAGCCGAGAATGACATCGTCGATGTCGGCCGGCCGCAACCCCGGCACTCGTCGCACCGCTTCGCGAAGCACCGCCGCGCCTAAATCTTCCGGGCGGGTCTGAGCGAAGCCACCTTTCTTCCCCCGGCCAACCGCCGTGCGTACCGCCGAGACGATGACGGCTTCTCTGGCTATCATGGCTCTCGCTCTCCTTCTTGAATATGCTGCGGCCCGCTATAGTCGGTTTTTCCGACTATGGGAGGGCCATTGGTGGGTTCCGGCCTGTTATAGTCGCATTTTGCGACAATGGGCGGGCCATGGTTGGTTAGTTGAAGCGGCAGCTTAATTGCGGAGAGGTTTGCCGGTGGCGAGCATTTGGCGCATGCGTGCTTGGGTGAGCGGTTCTCCGCATAAGCTCAAGAAAGCTTCGCGCTCGAGATCGAGCAAATGCTGTTCGCGCACGACAGTTCCCGCGGGAACGTCTCCTCCGCTAAGCACCCCGGCGAGCTTCCCGGCGATTCGGACGTCATGGTCCGAAACGTAGCCGCCGCGGCGCATCGCCGACACCGCGAGCTTCAGCACGGTCGCCGCCTCTCTTCCGCCGACGGCTACTCGCCGATCTGCTTCGGGAACGGCGTAGCCGCGCCGATCGAGCTCCAACACCGCGCTCTTCGCCTCGGCGATTCGCGATTCCTCACGAACAATGACCGCATCGTTCGCCCTCCAATATCCAAGCCGCCTGGCATGATGCCCGCTTTCCGATACTTTCGCCATCGCGATCGTCTCGAACAACTGGGATAGCGGAGAAGTCACATCGTCCGTTCCCGCCGCTTCCGCGCGTTCCTGCGCCATCACCGCCGAAGCCAAACACCCTCCGCCCGCAGGGATTAATCCGACTCCCGTCTCCACGAGACCGAAATACGTTTCCGCCGAGAAAAGAATCCGATCGGCGGGCAAACAAGCTTCCACCCCTCCGCCTAACGTCATCCTGTGCGGAGCCGCAACGACCGGACGCGGCATGACCCGCAGCGTCTTCATGCTCATCTGGAACTCGCGAATAATAAGGTCAATTTCCTCCCATTCCCCGTTTTCCGCTTCCATCAACAGCAGCATGAGATTCGCGCCAACGCAGAAATTTCTCCCTTCGTTAGCGAGCACGAGCCCCCGCCAATTGCTGGCCACCTCTTCGGAAGCCTGGCGAATGGCCGCCAATACTCCGGGTCCGATCGCATTGTGCGGAGAATGAAACTCCAAGCACGCGACATCGTCCCCGAGATCGATCAAGCTAGCCCCGTCCGCCGTAAAAATCTTCTTGCCGCGATCGCGAAGCACGCTTAAAGACAGTTCTTCCTTGTTCTCTTCCACATACTTGTAGTGGCCTTTGGAGTAATGAAATAAGCTTCCCGTTTTTTTAATGTAGAAAGTGGAAGCTTCCTTCGCGAGCATCGAGGCTACCGGAGCCGGTA
Organism: Cohnella herbarum; assembly: GCF_012849095.1. Taxonomy (NCBI): domain Bacteria; kingdom Bacillati; phylum Bacillota; class Bacilli; order Caryophanales; family Paenibacillaceae; genus Cohnella; species Cohnella herbarum. The sequence goes on along the minus strand of NZ_CP051680.1, from coordinate 6,769,960 downwards.
CGGCGATTCCCCTTGCCTCGAGCCGGGCTGCCGTTTCTCCGACGCCGAGAGCATCCCAGGTTTCGAACGGACCTTCCTCCCAGTTAAAACCCCATCTCATCGCTTGATCGATTTCATAGGCGGTATCCGCGATTTCTCCTAGCTTTTCAGCCGAATAACATAAGGTAGCTTCCATAACGTCGCGGGCGAAGGCCGCTAACCTGTCATGCTCCGCGGCTTCCAACAAAGCTTGAAGCTTTCCCGACGTTCCTCTGGCCAGCTTCGCCGCTTCCAAGGCGGGCGATGACACTTTGCTTCGCGACCCGTAGGTCATCGTGACCGGATCCAGCACTTGAATGCGATCTTTTCCCTTCTCGGCGTTGTTTTTGCGATAGAAGCCTCCTCCGCTTTTTTCCCCGATCCAGCCTTTCGATACTAACACTTCTACGATTTCCGGAGCAGCAAAGGCCGCCGCTTCCAATGGATCCGTGACGTTCTCTCTCACATTGCGGCATACGTGCAGGAACGTATCCAACCCGACCATATCCAACGTACGAAAAGTCGCGCTCTTAGGCCGTCCGAGCAAAGGACCTGTAACGGCGTCGACCTCCTCTACCGTCAGTCCGTGCTTTTCCATCGCCTTCAACGTCGCAAGCATCGCATAAGTCCCGATTCTGTTCGCTATAAAATTCGGAGTGTCCTTCGCCATCACGACGCCTTTGCCTAATCTTTCTTGGCAAAACCTCGCAACCTCGGCGACCGCATGAGGGTCCGTCTCTCGGCAAGGGACGATTTCGAGCAGCTTCATGTACCGCGGCGGATTGAAAAAATGAGTTACCATCGCATTCCGTCGGCAAGCCTCGCCGCAAACCGATGTCACTTCGTTGATCGACAATCCGGAAGTGTTGCTGCTGACGATCATCCCAGGTCTCCAAGCCGAGTCGATCAGCGACCATACGCTATGCTTGACGTCCATTTTCTCGGAGACGGCCTCAATGACCCAGTCGCATTCCGATAACAATGCCGCATCCCGATCCAGATCTCCCGCCCGAATCCGGGTAATGAACGAAGGATCGTATAACGGCGAGGGCTTCGTTTCTTTCAACCGAGCGATTCCCTTAGCCGCCAGTCCTTCCAGATCCAACAGCAGGCATGGAATACCGACATTCGCCAAGTGAGCGGCGATGGCCGATCCCATCACCCCCGCTCCGATAACCGCCGCTTTCCGTACATTCCACAAACGTCCTCACCCCTCTCGAGTGTTTTTTTCCGCCGGTCCAAGAACGGACATCGCCAGAATCTCCGCCACATCCAACGCGCCGACCCGCTCCTCGACTCCATGCTTGCGCAAGCCTTCCTCCATCATCGTCAAACAATAAGGGCATGCCGACCCGATTAATTCCGCTCCCGTTGCCAACGCTTGTGCCGTCCTAACCACGTTCACCCGGCGGCCCGGCTCCTCCATCCACATGCGGCCCCCGCCTGCTCCGCAACAAAGCCCTTGCTTGCCCGAGCGCTCCATCTCCTTCGTCGCTAACTCGGGGATCGCTGCCAAGATCGAACGTGGAGCATCGACGATCCCGTTATAGCGAGCCAAATAACAAGAATCGTGCATCGTCATCGTTCGGAATACGGGATACCGGGGCGCAAGAAGGCCATCCGCGATAAGTTCCGCCAATAACTCCGTATGATGCCTGACGTCCGCTTCGAAGCCGAAATCCTTGTACTCGTTGCGAAAAAGGTGAAACGTGTGCGGACAAGTCGTAACGATTTTTTTGATCCCATAGCGCTGGAAGGTGGCGATGTTCGAGCGGCAAAGCTCCTGGAACAGGAACTCGTCGCCCAGTCGCCGCGGCGTATCTCCGGAATTGCGCTCCTCCGTTCCAAGAACCGCGAAAGAAATGCCCGCTTCGCGAAGCAATCGGGCAAAAGCGAACGTCACCCGGCGAGCTCGCGAATCATAAGCCCCCATACTGCCTACCCACCAAAGCCATTCAGGCTGCGGATTGTCCCGCAACGTCGGGATCGACCAGCCCTCCTTGGCGGCGAACTCCTCCATCCATGCCGCCCGATCTTGGCGCGGGAATCCCCAGGGATTGCTTTGACGATCGATATTTTGCAACGTCCGTCTTGCTTCCGTAGGCATCTTCCCTTCCGTCAATACCAGGTAACGACGCATTTCCATCAGAGGGGCTAATTGCATATTCCCGACCGGACAACGCTCCTCGCAATGCCTGCATGTCGTGCATGCCCATAACTCCTGCTCCGTGATCACTTCCCCAATAAGAGCGGCCGGCTGGGAGTTAGCGTTTTTCACCCACCCTTCCGATTGCCACGCCATCGTCCCCGAGATATCCATCCGATCCGAGTCGCCTTTTCCTATCTCGTCTGTCGGGCGAAACGCCTTTCCTTTACTTTGCAAAGTATCGCGAAGCTTCGTCATCAGATGCATCGGAGACAATCCCTTATCGGTGTTCGCCGCCGGACAAACGTCCGTGCACCTCCCGCACTCGACGCACGCGAACAAATCAAGCCTCATTTTCCGAGTCAAATCCTCAACGGCGTTCATCCCGAATTTCTCCGCGGTTTCGTCTTCGAGGTCTAATTTGGTCATCGTCGGAGTGCCGGTCTCTCGCAATAACCAGTTCACGGGAGCCGTAAAAATATGAAAATGCTTAGACAGCGGCACGTAAACGAGAAAACCAAGCAAGAGTAGCAAATGAACCCACCATGAGATTTCGTAACCCGTTTCCGCCCAAACCGCGGGAGCTCCCCCAAACATTTGCTCCATTCCGGATGCCAGCGCGGACGAGATCGGGGCTAAATTTTTGGCGGGAATATGCTCCCTCAGCCGATCAAAGGCCAGCGTAAACACGACGGACAGCATTAAACCCGCGATCCAAATCAGCACGAGCAGCGGCTTCCACCCTTTGGGCAGCCTGGCGAGCTTCTCCCCATACCTCCTAAAAGCACCGTAAGCAACCGCGATCAGTACCAACGCGACCGTTACTTCCTGCATCATCGAAAAAACGCCATTGTCCGCCCAAGCGAACGACTTGCCTGAAACCCCTTTCCACAAAATCTCCAAGGCGCCCAACTGAAGAATAAGGAATCCGTAAAACAAGACGAGATGCATCCAACCGCTGCGACGGTCCTGAAGAAGACGGCGATGCCCGAAAACCTGACCGCCTGCCCGAACGGCGCGCCGCCATTCCAGTCTCATCCCCCCATCCGGCGCGCCGCCTAGAATAAGCTTGATTTTGCCCACGACGATCCAACTGAAAATACCGATTCCGCACAAGGTGACGGCTGCAACTAGCCAACCATTCATCGAGCTGCCCACCTCGCTCCCCTTTGCTTGCGCCCCCGGAGCGATCGCGTTCTTCTGAACCTCCCTCAAGGGTCATACGATGAAACAGAGACCAATCAATCGACTTGATACTTGTAAATTTATTCCTTAGCCCGCCCTTCATATGCTCACATCGGCAAAAAAGGACACGTTCAAGGGGAACTAGCGCCCTACGCAAGGGTTCAAAATTCAACTTATCAGCACCATTCTGCGAATACGTTTACAAGGAGGATGCCATGAATATCGCGGTATTGATCAAATCCGTTATTGCCACGGATGAACCGATCATCGTGCGTAACGGCAAAATCGACGAGGATGGGGTCAAAAAAGTAATCAACCCCTACGACGAATACGGTTTGGAGGAGGCTCTGCGAATCAAAGAAGACGACGGGAGTTCGGTAACCGTCATTTCCGCCGGGGACGAGAAAACCGTTGAAGCGTTGCGGACGGCTCTAGCTATGGGCGCCGACGAAGCCTGGTGGATTCGTACGGAGGGGGCCGGGGACGAACACGTACTTTCGCTGGCGCTTGCGGAAACCGTTCGTCGGGGTGGGTTCGACCTCGTATTCGCGGGACATCTATCCATCGACAACGGCGCGGGCCAAGTTGCCATTCGTGTTGCCGAGTTGCTTGGGTGGCCGCATGCCGGCGCTATTGTCGCTTGCCGAGTGGATCGTAATGGAGAAGACAATGCTCGGAAAATAGGGCAAGGCTATACGCTCCATGTTACCCGGGATGCTGAAGGCGATAGCGAGAATTGGGAGTTGCCTCTACCGGCCTTGCTCACCGCGCAGCAAGGCTTGAACGAGCCGCGGTACCCGGCGCTTGCCGGCATCATGAAAGCCAAACGCAAACCTTTGACCGAGCTGAGCTTTGACGAGCTTCTTGCGGAAAGTGAGGCTAGGACCCTTGCCGCGCGAGGTGTGGGGGGAGGAACAGCGGGACGAGTGGGCGATGCAGATGGAGTAGGTTCGGGGCAGATGGGTTACTCGGAGCGAGTAAGTTCGGAGCGGATTGGCGAGCCGGAGATAGAAAAAGCGAGCCGTGCGAGAGATGGAGAGCCGGAGGTTGCATTGGACGGGGCTGCTGTAGCAGGGCCTCGCACCGAGCGGCTCGGTTGCGAAGCACCACCTCCGCGGCCTGCTGGCCGAAAGCTCGACGGGACGGTCGGCGAGCAAGCGGCGGAGTTGATCGCCCTGCTGCGCAACGAAGCGCGAATATTGAAGGCGAGGTGAGCGAATCCATGAGCCAACACATTGTTGTCGCGGAATGCCGCGACGGCCAACTGCGGCGAGTATCGCTGGAGGCGATTGCCGCAGCCCGGGGCTGCATGAAGGACGGCGACAGGCTGGCCGCCGTCCTGCTTCGCGCGGGCGACGGCGAGGCCGATGCCGTCGCGGAAGCGCTGGCGCAGCACGGCACGGATGAGGTGATCGTCGTCGATCACCCCATCCTGGGCCGTTATGCGCCGGAAGTGCACCTCGCCGCCCTGCTGGAGGCGGCGAGAGCACTGGCGCCCGAGGCGCGGTGGTGGCTCGGCCACACCGCGATCGGGCGCGATCTTGCCCCGCGGCTGGCCGCACGCCTCGGCGCGGGGCAAGTGTCCGATGCGCTTGCCGCCGCCCGGGGCGCGGACGGACGCATCGTGTTTACGCGTGCGCTGCACGCGGGCAAAGCGCTCGAGCGGCGCGCTTTGCTCGTCGACGCGCCTTCCGTCGTGACGGTGCGTCCGAACAACTTCGCCCCCGCCGTCGCTGACAGCGGAGCCACAGCCGCTCCCATCCGCAGCGTGCCGTTCACCCCTCCTCAGTCGCGCATCTTCGTGCGCGATATCGTGAGGCGGGCTTCCGGCGCGGTCGACCTGGCGGAGGCGCGAATTATCGTCGCCGGCGGCCGCGGCGTGAAGAGCAGCGCCGGCTTCAAGCCGCTCGCGGAGCTCGCGGCGTTGCTCGGCGGTGCGGTCGGCGCTTCGCGCGGTGCCTGCGATGCCGGTTATTGCGACTATGCCCTCCAGATCGGGCAAACCGGCAAAACCGTCACGCCAGACCTCTACATTGCCTGCGGCATCAGCGGCGCCGTCCAGCATCTCGCGGGCATGAGCCGCTCCCGCGTCATCGTCGCCATCAACAAAGACCCCGACGCTCCCATCTTCAGCGTAGCCGACTATGGTATCGTCGGGGATCTATTCGAGGTCATCCCCGCACTAATCAAGGAGTTAGCCGCCACCGATTAAGGTGGCGGTTACAACGCCTTTTCACGCTATCCCATCTGCTCAGGTGACCAACACATTCTCTCTTACGATATCCCCTTCGCTCAGGAGTCGACTGGAACCCCTCTTTCACGCTATCCCTTCCGCTCAGGCAACCAACACAATCTCTCTCTTACGATATCCCCTTGACTCAGGAGTTGGATGGAATCCTCTTTCACGCTATCCCATTCGCTCAGGCAACCAACACAATCTCTCTCTTACGATATCCCCTTGACTCAGGAGTTGGATGGAATCCTCCTTCACGCTATCCCATTCGCTCAGGCAACCAACACAATCTCTCTCTTAAGTCATCCCCTTCGCTCAGGAGTTGGTTGGGAGTCACATTTTCACAAAATATAGCTATCTCAGGAAACCTTACTTTCCTGAACCAGAGGGATAATGTCGAAAGCAACTCCGAGCGACCACTGCTCTGGCGACAAAATCACTTTCCTGAGTCAAAGGGATAGCGTCGAAAACAACTCCGAACGACCAATGCTCTCGCGGCAACCTCAATTTCCTGAGCCTAGGGGATAGCGTAGAAAGCAACCCCCAATGACCACTATTCTCACGACAAACTCACTTTCCTGAACCAAGGGGATAGCGTCAAAAACAACTCCGAACGACCACTGCTTTCCCCCACAAACTCACTTCCTAAGCCAAAGGAATAGCGTCGAAAGCAACTCCCAATGACCACCACTGCTCTCACGGTAAACTCGTATTCCTGAGCCTAAGGGATAACGCGAACGCGAAAAGAGACGTGCCGCTTAGCCGATGAACCGGCTTGTGACACGTCTCTCTCGTGATTGGGGAAACTTAGAGTTGTTCGTTGGACAAGAGGACGGCTTCCGCTTTCAGGAGCCACTTGCCGTTTACTTTCTCTGCATCGTTAAGAATGATGGCGCGGTTTTGCGATTTGGTTCCGCCTGTTTCTACTTCGTTAAGCGTGGACACTAGCAGCTTGGCTTTGTCCGATCCGTTGTATTCGACGATGGCCCATTTCTCCGCGGTTATGTTCATCGTTGTCGACTTGAATAAGTCGGTAAGGGTCGTCTTTAATGTTTCTTTTTCGGCAAAATCGACCAATGTGGCTACGTAAGCATCAACGTTTTGTTCGTTGGCGGCTTTGATTTGGTCATCGAATATTTTGCGAATCGACGTATTCTCGGTTTCCGGAATCGTTGCCTTTTGTTCGAAAAGCCCCGGGATATTCGTATATTGCTGAGCTAACACTTCGATACTGTAAATTTTCCACGAACCGGCTTTATCTTTGTGCAAGGTATAACGGGTTTGGGATTTGTTATCGGGAAAAAACCCTCCGCTAACTTTAGACGTATCTTCGACGAGAACAACAACCACCGACGTATCGCTGTAGGATTGAATCGCCAGCTTTTCGATTTTCGTCTTGGTCTTCGTCGTTTTCCAACCTTCCGAAACGCTTGCGATGTCCATGACGGTGTCTTCCGCCATCAGATCTTTAAGACCCTGGGCATCGCCGGCCGCCTCGATGAGGAGCATTTTGTTAAACACTTCGTAAACGGCCGCTTTCTCCTGAGCGGAAGGGCCTGAATACGAAAGGGTGATCGATTTCGCCTTGTTGTCCCATTCTACGTCATGGTTCGTTAATGCCCCTGCGAAACGGAGCCCGACCAACGTCTTTCCGTTCTGTTCGATAACCTCTCCCGTGCTTGGAAGCGTTAATCCGTTCACGAACGCGACATCGCCGCCGACGGAAAACTGAAGCTCCATTTCCTCCGCTTCCGCATAAATGGTACGAAGGGATTGATCGAATTCCGTCTCATAGCCTAGTTGCTTTAGTAATGCCTTGTATTCAACGAATGTCTTCCCTTTCGTGACAACCAGATCCGCACCGAAATCCACGACTTTGTCTTCAAGAATCACTTTTACCGATTGCGATTTAACCGCGGTGGATGCAGATGCCGTTCCTGCCAAGGAAAACGCTAGAACCGCGGAAGATAAAGTAATTAGCATTCGCTTCAAATTAACGCACCAACCTTTATTAGTATGTAGTCCTGCTTCATTCATTCAACTCTATTCTATTTTAACGGGTGAATACAAGTTTGATAGACGCATTTACAGAATATTGACCCAAAATCTACTTACAAGTTACCCGATCAACTGTTGTAAATCCTGTAACGTAGGTTTCTGGAATAATACCTTTACCTGGCCGTCTCCCCATACGAGATCCTTGATTTTCAGCAGCTTCGGAAGATCGTCCCCGATCGGAATCAGTCGATCCGAGAACATCGAATTCGGTAGCGTAATTCCTTTCATCGTCGCTTTTTCAACCGTGGCCACGACATTGGGATTGTCCCAACGGAGCAAGTAAGTCACTTGTATTCCAGCGGATACCTGATTCTTCCAAATGATGTTCAGATCGGCGATAAGCTGATCTCCCTCCAGCGTAAAGTCCGCTCCCGTCACCAACACGTCCTTCTCGACTTGCGGATTGTCCGCCAGCGACTTTATCGCGAGATTGCTTATATCCTCCCCCGTCAAAATCATTTCGGGCGACACCCTGCGAATCATGTCAAGAGCCCGATCCTTAAGCGGCACAGCCTCATACGATAAATCCAGATTCCGATCGGGCTTTACGTAATAGAGCGCGCCCACCCCAGCGAACGCCGCAAGAAATACGAGCACGAACAGAGTTATAAATAATTTTTTCATCGTAATCCCCTTTACTATTCGCGGAACTGCCAAATCTGCGATTGACTTCGGTCATAGAGAAGCGTATAACAGAAATTACATTCGATGACGGGAACACGTTATCTGTACCCTTCGATCTCCAGAGAGTCGGCGATTTGCTGAAAGCCGATGGTTGAAGCTCAGATCAATATCCTCCCCGAGAAGCGACGCCGAAAATCTATCGTAGGCGTTGACGTTCGCCCTCGTTACGGGACGTCGTATACACACTATACGATACGCGAGCGCCAAACGTTGCATCCGGCAGGATGTGAGTTCGGAACGAGGGTGGTACCACGGATAACGATCCGTCCCTTTTACGGGGGCGGTTTTTTTTATACCTAAATAACGGAAAGGATGATCCCGAATGACCAGACCCAAGCATGAAAACTACGTATCTCTAGCCGATATCTTAAACGCTCATCTCGTACTTCAAGACGTAGTGAATCCGACGCCGTTGCAGCATAATCGCGCGCTTTCCGCTAAATTCGGTTGCAACGTTTATTTGAAAAGGGAAGATTTGCAAGTCGTGCGTTCCTTCAAAATACGAGGAGCCTATCACCTCATCGCTTCGCTATCCGAAGAAGAACGAAGCCAGGGCGTCATCTGCGCAAGCGCCGGCAATCACGCCCAAGGCGTCGCCTTCTCCTGCCAAAAGCTGAATATTCCCGGGATCATCTATATGCCGGCCACGACGCCAAGGCAGAAAATCAACCAAGTCCGGCTATTCGGCGGGGACAAGGTTGACATCCGCCTAATCGGAGATACGTTCGACGATGCATACGCGGAGGCGATTCGTGTAAGCCAGCAGCAAGGGCTGCCGTTTGTTCATCCTTTCGACGATGCCCGCATCATCGCGGGTAACGCGACCGTTGGCAAAGAAATCATCGAGGGAGGCTCCCCTTCCATCGATCTCTTATTCGTGACGATCGGCGGAGGCGGACTCGCCGCGGGCGTATCCAGCTATATTAAAGCGATCAGCCCGACGACGCGAATCGTCGGAGTCGAGCCGGAAGGAGCCCCTTCCATGCAGCGCGCTTTGGAGGCGTACGAAGTCGTCACACTGACGGACATCGACAAATTCGTGGACGGGGCGGCCGTTAAACGGGTTGGAGAGCTAACTTATGCGATGTGCCGCGACCTGTTGGACGACGTCGTCATCGTTCCGGAAGGACGCGTCTGCACGACGATTCTAGAGCTGTACAACGAGCACGCGATCGTAGCCGAGCCCGCGGGGGCGTTAACGGTTGCTGCCCTCTCGGCCATGGATCCAGAAGCTTTGCGCGGAAAAAACGTCGTCTGCATCATTAGCGGCGGCAACAACGATATCGACCGGATGCAGGAAATCAAGGAACGCTCGTTGATCTACGAGGGATTAAAGCATTATTTTATGATCAACTTTCCACAACGGGCTGGAGCGCTTAGGGAATTCCTGGATGACGTGCTCGGGCCGAACGACGATATCGTGCAATTCGAATACACGAAGAAGCATAACAAAGAGAACGGTCCGGCACTCGTCGGAATCGAGTTGAAGAGCCCGGAGGATTACGAAGGACTCGTCGGCAGAATGAACGACAAAGGGTTCCAGTTTATCGAACTCAACAAAGATCCGATCCTGTTTAATTTGCTCATCTAGTTGATTAAACGAAATCGTCAAATCCAGAATCGAGGGGTTCTGGGTTCCTTCGAGCGTTTCTTCGTGCGTTTATCCCCATTTTACACTTAGGAGCTACAATAATTGGGAAACCTAAGATGATGACTAACAGGGATAAGCGAGGTGGCAAAAGATGAAACGAAGGAAAATCTTCATCCTGTACGCACGCTTTGGAGAAGGTCACTGGCAAGCGGCTTCCGCTCTGCAGGTTAGCTTTGCCCAGCAAGGTAATACGGAAGTTAAGCTCATCGATCTACTCGCTGAATCCCATCCCGTCCTTAACGAAGTCAGCCGCTACGTATATAACAAGAGCTACCAAGTACTCCCCCAAGTGTACGGATGGGTATACGAAGCGACTAAAGGAATGAAATCCGATTCCTTGTTCGCCTCCTGGTTGCATTCCTTCGGTACCGTAACCTTACAAAAGCTAGTGGAGCAAGAGCAGCCGGATGCCATCATCCATACGTTCCCCATTCTAGTCCTTCCATACGTAAGCCAGCGCATGGGTCGCAAAATTCCGATGTTTAACGTCGTGACGGATTTTGACTTGCATTTCAGATGGGTACATCCGGATGTGGATAAATATTATGTCGCGACGGAAGATATAAGGAAGCAGCTTTGCGACCTGGGCGTCGACTCTCATCGCGTAGCCGCAACGGGCATCCCGATTCGCCCGGATTTCTTGGCGGGATCGGGAACCGCCGCCCATTACGGCTTATCTCCTCATAAACCTATCGTGCTCATGATAGCCGCAGCCAACGCGAGCGGGTCGGAAACCGCCGAGCTTTGCCGTAAACTAGCTCTCCGCCGCGAAACGCAAGTAGCGGTCGTATGCGGGCGCCGGCAAAAATTAAAGGACTCTCTAACCGACTTATTCAAAGCGAATCGGGACATTACGGTGCTCGGGTATGTCGACCGGATCGATGAATTGATGGGGATATCCGCTTGCATAATAACGAAACCCGGAGGTTTAACTTTGTCCGAAGCGATTTCCGCCGAGCTGCCTATCGTCCTCTATCGCCCCGTCCCGGGGCAAGAACGCAACAACGCCCGATATTTGCAAAATAAAGGCGCGGCCGTCATTTGTCATTCCGTCGAACAGTTGTTAAGCGCCGTTACCGAGCTATTTTCTGAGCCCGGACGCCAATTGGAGATGAAACTCGCGCTGCGATCTTTAAGCAAAAAAGGAGCAGCCGATCGGATCGCCTTGGATATTGTCCGTCAATTGCATATAATGGAAGAGGCCTCCTCGACTTCGATTATGGTACGGATATGATTCATGGGCTAAGGCAAAGGTTAATGTCTATCCCGACCTCTTAAATTCGTTTCTCATTGAAGCTTCGTTAAAGGAGAGCTGATCGTGAGCAAAGCTTTCACGAAATTTTTTTTCCAATCGGACATGCTGCTTTATTTGACGATCCTCTTCTTAGTTGAATTCGTGCGGGGCGCGGCCCTGATCAGCTTCCTGCCGATCTATGGAGATAAAGCTCTCGGTCTCGACCTTGACGTCATCGGCGCCGCAATCACGGCCCACTACATTACGGATACGGGACTTAAGCTGGCTATCGGCTATCTACTAGACCGTCTGTCGATCCGCACGGTCGTGAGCATCGGATTATTATTCTCGTTGATCGGAATAGCCGCGCTTCAGTTCGCAGATATCCCTTGGGTATTCATTACGGCCGCGGCCATCTATGGCATTGGGATTTCTCCGATCTGGATCGTCTGCTTAACAAGGGTAAAAGAAGATCAGCGCGCGACGCAAATGGGTTTCTTGTACACCGTCTGGCTTGTCGGCTTAGGCAGCGGACCGGTCGTCACGAATCTATTGCTGGATTTCAACCTGGAGATCACTTATTGGGTAATGACGGGAGTCGCTCTAGCCGCCTGGGTCATGTCCCTGTTTATTAAGGGAAGCCGCAGCGTCCATATCGACATCGTCCCGTTCCGAGAACAGCTGGCCATACTCGGAAGCCGGCTTAAGGACATGAAGCTGCTGCTGCCCGGCATGGTCCTGCAGACGCTTGGCGCGGGCATGCTGCTTCCGATCTTGCCTAGCTTTGCCGTGAACAGCTTGGGCATGTCGGCAACCCACTACTCCATCCTGCTTATTATCGGCGGAGGCTGCACCGTAGTCGGGCTTATCCCGATGGGAAAGCTATCCGACACGTTCGGCAAAAAATGGTTCCTCATCGTCGGATTCTTGGCTTTCGGAATCATTCTGATCGCTCTCACCCAGAAGCCTCCGCTCGCTCTCGCTTTGTTCTGGGCTTTCGTGCTAGGGGTCTCTTACGCCGCCGTACTGCCGGCTTGGAACGCTTTGCTCGCAACCTTCGTCCCTCCGGGACAGCAGGGCCTCGGTTGGGGCGTTTTCTCGACCGTGGAAGGGATAGGCGGGATCGTCGGTCCGCTCATCGGAGGTTTCATCGCGACGCGATACCACGAAGCCTCCGTCGTAGGGTTGGCCGGCATCATGTTTATGATCATTAGCTTGTTTTACGTCTTCTTTCCTTTCCGTCTCTTTAAGGGCGGCGAAGAACTGCCTCCCGTAAACGGGATGAAATAAACGAATATTCGCCGACAAGATTTTGGAGTCGGTTGGGTTGAATGGAGTTCGAGCGATGTACAGTGCGCACTTGTTATGGTCGTCCGCATGGAGCTTTCACGAATGGATCTCTTATGCGAAAGACATCAATCTGGAGGAGATCAAGAGTCTCCTCCAACGCTACTCTCAGTTCGGGCCTCTTCCCGGCATCCTGCTTCCGTTCCTCGAAGCCTTACTGCCCATTCTTCCTCTTGTCGTATTCGTCGTTGCGAATGCCGCCGCATACGGCATGTGGTGGGGTTTCCTGTTCTCGTGGATCGGAGTGGCTTCGGGCTCCTTCTTGGTATTCATGCTAGCCCGGCGTTTCGGATACCGATATGGAGACCGCATTCGCCGGAGATTTCCGAAGTCGAAAAAGTTTTTCGATTACATCGAACGCAAGGGTTTCACACCGATATTTTTATTGGCTTGTTTTCCTTTCTCGCCTTCCGTTATCGTCAATATCGCTTCAGGCTTATCGAAAATTCCTTTACATACTTTCTTTATCGCTATGGCGCTTGGCAAGGGCGTAATGATCTTCACGCTCTCCTTCCTGGGACATGATCTGCAAGCGATGGCCGACCAGCCTTGGCGCATTGTCATGGCCATTGCCTTCCTCATCTTAATGTGGCTAGGCGGCCGTAAGTTGGAAGCCCGGTATCACTAAGCCGACTCCCGAGCACTTATTGCCAAGCATAACGCTCCTCCTCCAGTGGCACCCTAAAGTGCACGGAATAAAAAGGAGGAATGGTGGTCATGTCGGGAAAGAACCCTTCCGCCAACCAGAAAGCGGCCAGCAAAGCTCAATCGGAAGCAGACCAAACCGGGGCGGGCAAGGACAGAGCGCGCCAGCTTCAATCGGATGCCGATAGAGCGGCCGTTCCGAAACACGGATTGTGAGGGAGCGAACAAGATGAGCGACTCTAACAGCATGGACCCGATGTCCGGAGAAAAAGTCGAAGTTGATGGCGTCTACGAGAACGAGGCGGGACAAGCGCAGAAGCTCAAGCGCGGAGATGCGTTCCCCTCCGATCTGATTCTAGGCGAAACGGAGTGGAAGCTGACCGAGTTCAGTTTCGACAACCATCACGAGGGCCGAACGGATCCGCGGCTTGTCCCGAAAGAGGACGACGTGGACAAGATGGGCAAGATCGATCATCCCCGTCGCCAGATGGACCGCGGAAAGAAATAGCGGTTTGGCGAAAGTTCGGACTGCGAGATTAAATTCAGCGTCGATATGCACGAAAGGCCGAACGGGGTTAACTCCGTTCGGCCTTTTATTCGTTGACGGTGTCACCGTGCATTACGTTAAATTCTAAAACGATAACCGGCGCCCCAAATCGTCTCGATGTATTGGGGCTTGGACGGGTTCGCCTCGATCTTCTCGCGAAGCTTGCTGATATGTACCGTTACCGTGGCGATTTCGCCCATGGCTTCCATGCCCCATATCTGATCGAACAGTTGCTCTTTGCTGAATACCCTATTGGGATTCATGGCCAGACAGCACAACAAATCGAATTCCTTGGTCGTAAACGTCACTTCCTTCTCGTTCACGAATACGCGACGAGCCGTCTTGTCTATCGACAACCCGTGAATGTGGATTTCATCGTTGCGGGTTTCCTTCCGGCCGCTGAGTCTTTCATAGCGCGACAGATGGGCTTTCACCCGGGCGACGAGCTCTCCCGGACTGAAGGGCTTGATGATATAATCATCCGCGCCAAGACCTAGACCTCGAATCTTGTCGATATCTTCTTTCTTCGCGGACACCATAATAATCGGGATATCCTTCTCGTTGCGTATTCTCCGGCAGATTTCGAAGCCGTCGATCTTCGGCAGCATGAGATCGAGAATAATCAGATCGTAATCCGATCTGAGCGCGCGTTGCAGCCCTTTCTCCCCGCAATTCTCGATATCCACGGAAAATCCGCTGATCTCCAAATAATCCCGCTCCAGCTCCGCTATAATTTGCTCGTCTTCAATGATCAAGATCTTTGTGCCCATGTTCCGCTGTCCCCCTCTCGTCCCTGCTCCGCAGCGGCAACGCCACATAAACCGTTGTGCCCATGCCAAGCTCGCTTTCGGCCCAGATCAGACCGCCATGCTCTTCAACGATCTGCCTAGCGATAGACAGTCCAAGCCCGCTCCCGCCGGTGGATGAATTACGGGATGGATCCGCCCGGTAAAACCGATCGAATATATGAGGGAGCACCTCTTGGGCGATTCCCTGACCGTTATCGCTCACGCCGATGACGGCCCTCCCCTCTTCCATGTGGACGTTCAGCCCTACTCTTCCGTCCGGTTTATCCATGTATTTCATCGCGTTTTCCAATATATTCATGAGCACGCGCTTTAACTTCTCGCGATCGGCCATAATGAGCGCCGAATTCCCCGGCAAGATGTTCAGTTGCAGCTTGATGCCCCTTTTCTCCATATCCAAATGTATTTCGAGCGCGCAATCTTGCAAATAAGCGCCTAAATCCACCGGTTCGAATTGAAAGGTGAGTTTGCCCATTTCCAGCTTGGAGATGAGGAACAGCTCATCGATCATCCGATCCATATCCACCGCTTTGGCATAAATAATCTTGACGTACCGGTCAAGCTTATCGGGCGAGTCCGTCACTCCGTCAATGATTCCTTCCACGTAGCCCTTAATCGCGGTAACCGGCGTTTTCAAATCGTGCGAGATGTTCGAGACCAATTCTTTGCGGTTTTCCTCGTAGCGCAGTTGCAGTTCGACCGATTCCTTGAGCTTCTTGCGCATTTCTTCAAATGCAACGCTAAGCTTCCCGATCTCGTCCTTGGAACGCGGTTTGACCTCATGATTCAGATTGCCTTCTTTAATTTCTTCCGTCGCTCTCTGCAAGGCTTTCAAGGGACGAATGATGCTGCGCGACATCAAATAAGTCAGCACCCCGTTGGTAAGAGCCAAAATAACCAGAACGATAGCCGCCAACCAGATAAAAGCTTCCATGATTTCTTTGGAAATCGGGAAGTCGTCCGCGACGACGAAAATAGAGCCTTCGCGCCCGTCCGGCAGCAGAAAGTCCTCATGACGCGCAATCCTATGTTTTTTGCGGAATTCTCCCTCCTCCTCGGATACCGTCCCGAAAGCGGGCAACTGCCCGAGGAGATCCGACGAGAGTAAACTAGGCGCAGCATATTGAATATCCTGATTCACTCGTATAATCAGATTCATGTTCATTTGTCTTAATCGCTCTTCGAAATTCTCGGCTACGTCCTTCCGAAGGAATTGCTCCGGCTCGCGAATGCTCGTCAGCTTGATCTCCGCATACAGGCTCGCTTCCTGTTCTACCATTTTCATAAACGGACTGCCGTGACTTGCGTAGAAATAAAAAATCACGGCGAAGGCTATGATAGACAGCACGAACGGCACGACCAACATAGCCAAGTAGGATAGGACGAGCTTCACGCGAATGGACAAGATTAAAGCTCCTTTTTATCGAACAAATAATAACCCGCTGTAAAAAACAGTATACTGCACGCTACCAAAAACATAAATACGGCCCCTACCTGATTCGACGCCATCGGGGTGCCTATCCAGAGCATGTGCCAATCCAAATAGGCCGTCGGGGAATAGGTCGACACCTGAGGGAAGAAGAACGAGCTTACCTTCACCCCGATATATAACAATACGCTGACGGTTAGCGCGCTGCTGCCGCTCGAGAAAAACTGCGCGATAAACACCGCCGCAATGCTTAGCGCCGCAAGCGGAACGAATGCCGAACCGTAAGCGAGCAACCAATCTCCAATGGAGTAGACCGAAACGCGGCCACTTAAGAATAGGGCAGAACCTACCGAACCGAGCATCCCGAGGAATAAATATACGGCTATGGACAGGCTAAGGGAAATTTGTTTGGATACGAAAACTTTGAAGCGAGAGATCGGCCTCGTCAGTAAAATCTTAAGCGTTCGGTCGCCGAGCTCTCCCGAGAACTGGTCCGCCGCGCCCATGAAGATGAAGAGCGGCAGGAATATCCCGGTGAACAGCCCGAGCATGACGATCGGAAAATCGCCCGAGGAAACGGCGCTGATGCCTAAACCGCTTTGAACGTTGGCAAATAGCAGGGCGGCTCCGATCGGGATCAGCAAAGTCATGGCCATGAAAAACCAAGTTTTCTTCTTCAAAGCGATCTTCAAAGTTTCATTCCAGACGTTCGCGTACAAGTTATGCATGGTTCACCGCTCTCCTTTCTTCTTTCACCTCGTGGATGAACAGCTCCTCTAACGTAGGAAAGCGTCCGTCCAGCAGCTCGGTCTTCAGTCCTTCGCGAATAAGCTTGCCGCCGTACAATATTCCGATTCGGTTGCACATGAGCTCCATATCGTGAATGAGATGGCTGGATAGGAAGAAGGTCGTTCGCTCCTCGCGAGCCAGCAGCAGGATCACCTCGCGAATCTGAACCATCCCTTCGATGTCGAGCCCATTCGTCGGTTCATCGAGGATCAGCAGCTCAGGGCGCGATAGAATGGCCGCCGCCAAACCCAACCGCTGCTTCATGCCCAGCGAATAGTGTCCTACCTTCTCCCGCTGGTAGCCGCTTAACCCGACGAGTTCGAGCACTTCGTCCACTCGACTGCCCGGAAGCTCCGGATACAGCCTTGCGGCTAGCTCCAGGTTCTTTCTTCCGCTCATGTACTCGTAGGCTTCCGCCGTTTCGATCAATACGCCGACCTTGGCCATCGCCTGCTCGTAATGCGTCGTCACCTCATGGCCGAATAATCGAACCTTGCCCTTATTCGCTTTGCTTAAGCCGGCCATAATCTTCATCACGGTCGTTTTACCGGCTCCGTTAGGTCCGAAGAATCCGTAGATATCCCCCTTACGTACCGTAAGGCTTATATCGTGAATTCCCCTTTGATTGCGGAAGGTTTTCGTTAATCCTTCTATCTCGACGATCGTTTCCATCTTATTGGTCTCCTCGCATGGCGCAAGAGGAAGAGCGACTCCGATCTTTCAGTCTTGGTCGCTCCCCGCTCTTAGCGCGGTCTGATGGTCTGACTATGAACGGTGCCACCGCTGGAACGTTTTTTCATCCGACAGCTTCACGTTCTCCACTTGCTTGCCGGTTAAATCAACCGTATCCGGCGTAGTGGAGTTAAAATCGGACGATTCCATGCCGAGCTTTACGACCACTGAATGCGGAGTGCCTTGGTTGTCCTTGCCGCTAATCCGAATTTCGGCGGCATGGCTCGTAATCAGGTTGTCGGCATTCACGTCCGCACCCAAGTTAACCGCATCGATTTTAATCTCATCGGTCAGCTTCGGAAGGCTGTCATGAACGGTTTGCAAATTCAATCCGAAGATATCCGCCGCCTTCCCCTGGGCCTTATCGCCGTGATCGCGGCCTCCTTCTCTAATGATCAGCGAACCTACGGCGTTCACCACGGCGGGAATTTGGCTACCCTCGAGATGCAACGAAATCTCCTTTGCAGATCCCTCTTCGTCCAAGGTCACATAGTTCTTCAAATTGCCCACCAACGCATCGATGACGTTCTCCGCTTCCCGGGCGAAAGCCGGATCTTGCAGTTCATCCGGATGTCCGCTTTCGTGGCGCATTTCCTCTCCCGCGTCGTTCTCCAGTACTTTGTACACGTCGGAATTCCCGGACTTGATAATTTGCTTGCCGCCCTGATTAAAGTATTGAATGCTTTGCTTCGTCTCTCCGCTCTGAAGAGTCGCATCGGCGCTTCCCGTCTTATCGTCTTTGCCCGTCTTTATCGTCGTATTCACTTGCAACAGCACCTTGCCGTTATCCTCCACGGTCAAGTTCATCTTATTGGTGGAGTTCTGTACGGTGACGGCCGTATTCTTGATGGCCGATTTGTAAGTATCGTAGCCGGGGGTCCCTCCGATTCCCGCGTATACGGACGACATCAGCAGCACGCTGCCCGCTACCGCTCCCGCTCCGATCATCGCCAACTTCTTGTTCATTCTCTTTTCCTCCTTGGGGGTTCTATCAGATATTTGGAATTTCCTCTCGGCTTCCATATCTTCATCTTAGCCACCGGTTCTAAACTCCCCCTAAAACGGTTGTAAAGCGAATCTAAAAAATTCTAAAATTTTTATAAAGTGAACTACGGATAATCCACTACGTATACTTACATTTCCCCTTAGCGGATTGGATACTGGGAAATCACATGAGGAACGGCTTAGTATTCGAGGTCACGACGTTGATTTCAACTCTAACGGAAGTGACGAGAATGTCGATTTTGTCGTAGCGAACAGATGAGTATTATTGCAAAAAAAGCCCAACCTCCGGCCTATTAGGCACGTTGATTGGACTTTCATTCGTTCATATCAGAAATTAGCTCGGTTCGAACGTTATTCTTCTTCCGGTTAATCTTCTTCCGGATTTTCTTCGTCGTCTTTGCGATGCAGCCATTGCTCCATCAGCTTATCCAGACGCCTTAGGCGCTCTTCATAGGTGTAGACCGAAGAGGTAATGACGAACAGCCGGGCTTTGGCGGTCAAATCCTCGTCCGTCCGGTCCGAGATCAGCTCGGTCAGCAGGATGGACGCTTCGGGAGGGGGAGCGGAAGCCAACGCGCCTGGCTTCATCTTTCCTTCCCACTTCCATAGCAATTGTTCGTGGTAGCCGCATAACGCTTCGATTTGTCGGTCGATGAGCCGATTCCACGCTTTGCTTGTCGAGACGGCCCAATAGTGATCCTCCACCGCTTCGATAAGCGCGTATCCACGTTCGAGCGTGGTCAGCATCCCTTTGTACACGACGAGCAGTCTCGCCCGCTTCAGCCTCGATTTCTTTCTCCATACCCGCTCCTCTGCGAATAGTTCGTAGAACTCGTCCAGCTTGCGAAGCTTGATTCGGAGACGGTGTTGTTCTTCCCGGTAGACGTTCTCCTTCAATTCGTTGGATACGACCGTCCTGAGCAAACGGGATAACATCACCTGAACCTCTTCCGCTTGTTTCAGAAAACGATTGCGATGCCGCGGAGGGGCAATGGCGACATTCACGGCGAAAGCCGATACCATTCCCGTCAAGATGGCGGCAATTCGGTCCAAAGCAAGCATCCACCCTTGGCCTTGGGCTTCCATGATGACTACGACCGTTACCAACGTGAGGGCGATCGTCTCTTCGGTTTTCAGTCGTATGCATAGTAAAATAACGCCGATACAAACAAGGCCCACCAGGATGGGCGTATTTCCGATGAGCGATACGGCCGTAATCGCGATGATCGCTCCGAGCACGTTGCTCTGTACCTGCTCCAATACTTGCATCCAAGAACGATAAATGGACGGCTGGATGGTGAAAATAGCGGCGATTGCCGCGATTAACGGGGAATCCAGACCGACGAGTCCGCCTACCCATAACGCGATGGCCACCGCTAGACCCGTCTTCAGCACTCTTGCTCCGATCGTCATGCGTCGCCCGTCCCTCCCGTCGCCGAAGCTTGAAGCTGAACGTCGGCGGAAGCGACTTCCTGCCCGTTAACGATAAGCGAAAGCCGGTGAATGCCCGGATAATGGCGACGCGTGGACAGGTCCGCGAAGGAAAAGCCGCGCCCCCCTCGAATCGACATATCGCCGGATACGGTTTTCTCGCTTAGCTTGAAGAGCTTACGGTAGAACTTGCCCGTTGAACGGGGAAACAGCACGGCAAGCTCGATTCTTAACTTGACCGGCTCGCCGGTCGGGGACTGCAGCTCGTATCGGAATTCCGTCGCTCCCCCGATCTCTACCGTCGAAGGAAATACCGTCCACTCCTTCACGATAACGTCCGGCTGAGGGACGATTCCGAACAACGCCATGATTTCCGGATCCGCGGCGCGCAACAGCCCTCTGCAAGCATGGCGAATGACCCACTCCGTCTGTTCGTTCTGGCCTTTCCAAGCTTGCGCGATCTTCTTGACCTGATCGGGGTGATCCTTGGAAATATCGTTCAAGTTATTCGCTACGCTTCGTCTCACGTATTCCGACGGATCTGCCTTCAAGTTCTCGAGGATCGGCCATATCGGGCTTGGATCGCGCTTGAGCTCGGGCAGAGCATCCGCCCACGGCAGCCGAGGCCGGCATCCTTCGCTGGCAAGCCTGCGGACGTGCTCGTTCGGATGCAGGCTCCACTCGAGCATCTGGGCCATCATGCGCGGCCGATCCCGCTTCACGAAAGGCCGAACCGCGAATTCGGAGCTCGACATTCTCGTAAAGGTCTCCAACGCCGCCACGGATTTCTCCCAATGCTCCAAGCCGTAGACTTCCACGAAGTCGGGGAAAAACAAATAAGGAAACCCGCGGCATTCCTCCGCGATCGCTTCCAGCACATCGATTGCCCGATCGTAATCGGCGGGTAGCGTAGCGCCGAGACTCATGGTAATTCGGCGCATTCTGCCTTTCAACTCCAGCTCGTTCCAGCCCGCTCCAAGCGAGAGCCGTATGAAGGACTCTCCGTCGAATTCGGGGTAAGCTTTGCGGACAATATCGGTAAACGCTCTAAGAAAAGGCTCGTTATACATTGCCTTAAGCGGTTCTGCCATTCTGAAATCCTCCTCATGCAACGGTAAAGCCATCCCATTATAACATGTCCGGCAGTCGGTACGCGCCTATCCGTTAATCGCTCTGTTCCTTCTCCCGCTTACAAGCGAACGGATTCTTTCCATCCATACGCATAGAAACGAGGATAGGAAAGAAGTCATCGCAATCGTCTCCAAACCTTCCTCCACGGACTGAAGCAACCTTTCCGCGCTTTTGTCCAAACGACGAATATCGATCGTGTCCATCGCAACCGCGCAGACGGATACGCAAAGGGCGACGACGAGGAATACCCGTGCCGATCTATTCGCGCCGATTAATCGCCAGATGCCCCATAACGCCGCGATTCCGCAGACCGCGTAGAGAGGAATAAGCCAGTCGCCCGCTTCCATCCAAGGCAGCAGCTTGATTCCCGTCGGTTTCAGAACCCGGTCTCTCAGCCTTTCATGCAAGGCGAATCTCTCATCCAGGGCCAACCAAGCGAAAGCCGCCGCCAGAAGAGTCCATCCCGAAATGGATTTCCTATTCATGTCTCCGTCTATCGTTCCTACGAATGCGTTAAGTCCCGCTATTCCCGCGACAAGCAAGAGAAGAACGCTCTCCAGCCAAGCAAGCGGAGTCGTCTCCGCGGCGATGAACCGCCAATATTGCGGCCAGGCCGCTGCAATCAACAGAAGCAGAAATCCCATGACGGCCGTCCAGAGTACGAGTAATAACTTGATCTCGCTGCTTATACCTTTTAACCGATTCATCCTAATCCTCCCGCTCTTCCTGCAATCCTATTAGATTTCGCGGATTCCCGGTGGCCAGGCCGATTAGATTATCGATCCAAGCGTCGTATCCCCGATGAATGACTTCCCGCGAATACCATGCCGTATGACCGGTCTGCAGGATGCGGCCTTCGGCGATCTGAACCTTGGCGCGTCCATGCGACTCCCCGATCGGAAAAATATCGTCGACCGCATACCCCCGCAGCGCTCCCAAGTCGATCGCTTCCACGACCGCTTCGGGATCGACCAACGCGCAGCGGGACACGTTCAGCAGAGTTGCGCCGGGTTTCATCTTCGCGATCTCCTCACGGCCGATCGCCGCCTCCCCCTGCCACTGCGCCGGGAAATGAAGGCTTACGACATCGCTGGAAGCAAGCAGCTCCTCCATGCTTACGTTAGGGATTCCTTCTACCTGACGATTAGGATCATGTCCGAGCACTCGCATTCCGAATACGCGGACCAGCTCCGCAACGCGGTTACCGATTCTGCCGAGTCCTACGATCCCGATCGTGCGCCCCCGGAGCTCCCACCCCAATACGGAAGTCCCTGCGGGAACGCGTCCTCTTACTCGGTCCTGACTCAAGTGAATCCGGCGAGACATCGTAAGCAACAGGCCCAACGTATGCTCGGCGACCGACTCCGTCGAGTAGTCGGGCAGATGGCAAAGGGCGATGCCTCTCTCGCTTAAATACTCCGTGTCTATGTAATCAACGCCCGTGGCGAATACGGCGATTCCCTTCAATCGGGGCAGCCGCTCCAGCCAGCTCCGGTCGATGACCTGCACCGATCGCGGGGTCAAGCCCGCATAATCCGCATCGGCCAAACGCTTTACGATTTCATCCGCTCCAAGCGCGCGAATCGCCGAACTGAACTCGACCTGCGCCGAATCCTCCAGCTTACGGACTTGCTGCTCCGTGAACGTGTTTCTTCCTTGCGCCGTTATGACGGCCACTTTGTAACGGATTGCGGACATCAGGTTCACTCCCTAACTTAGCTTCATGTGCAAATGGACGCGGTATCCCCCCGAAAGGTTTCTATTGCCCCTCCCCGCCGTGGACGGGTCTTCCCCATTTCGCCGCCCCCCCTTATAATGAGAGTCATAGGCACGCATACACCAAGGGGGCTTGAACGGCTTGATTCTGTTCGTCGTCAATGAAAATTCCGGTAACGGCCGCGGTAAGAAGATATGGGATAAAGTAGAAGTTCGGCTTCGAAAAAGCGGCGCGGAATACATGAAGATTGCTACGAAATCGGAATCGGAGGCCGTTGCCCTAGTAAGCGAGCAATTGAAACGGGGAAAAATGAAAGCGGTTGCGGTTGTCGGCGGGGACGGTACGTTGCATGGTCTTCTGCCCATACTTGCCGGCTCCGGTATTCCTTTGGGCCTTATTCCTTCCGGTTCCGGCAACGATACTTCTCGTTCTCTCGGCATACCTAGCGATCCGATCAAAGCTTTAGCTATTCTGCTAGACGGGCACTCGCGGCGGATCGACCTGCTGGAGACTACGACGAGCAGCGGTCAAAAACAGCTTACCCTCACAGCGGTCGCCATCGGGCTTGATGCGACGGTCGCGGAGGACGTTAACCGATCAAGCTACAAAAAATGGTGCAACAAGCTTAGAATCGGCTCCCTTGCTTACGTGATCGGTTTGCTGCGCGCTTTGGCAAAATTCAAACCGCGTCCCATTAAGATCACGATCGACGGAACGAGCCATGAATTCCGGCAAGGCTGGTTATCCGCGGTCTCGAACGTTTCCTCTTACGGCGGCGGACTCCAAATCTGTCCGAACGCCCTTCCGGACGACGGACTTCTCCATGTGTGCATCGTTCACGACTGTAGTGTTCCGCGTATTCTATACATTTTCCCAACGGTCTTAACGGGCAAACATATTCGTCAGCAACGATTCGTAACGATCTTGTCGGGGACTTCCGTCACCATCGAGACGCCGGTGTCCATGTTGGCTTATGGAGACGGGGAGCCTTCCGGGGAAACCCCGATTACGGCCGCGATTCGTCCTCGTCAGCTGGATTTCTTGATCGCGGTTTCCGGATAGCGGAACGGCAGCATGATCTCGAACAACGTCCCTTTGCCGATCTCGCTGTCCACGGTGATTTTCCCCTGGTGGTTATCGACGATTTTATAGCTGACCATGAGACCGAGACCGGTTCCCTTTTCTTTGGTCGTATAGAACGGTTGCCCCATCTTCGCCAATTGATCTTCGCCGATCCCGGGGCCTTCGTCGCGAATGCGAACGTATACTCCGTCGTTCTCGCGGGAGAGCTTAATTCCGATCGCTCCTCCGTCTATCATTGCTTCTATCGCGTTTTTGATCACGTTGATAAAAACCTGCTTCACCTGATTTTCCACGCCGTAAATCCACAGAGGATCCGTGCCGTATTCGGCTTCGATCGCGATGTTATGAAGAATGGCTTGCGTCTCCAGAAGAGTAACCGTATCCCTCATCATTACCCGCATATCCTGATAGCTTAGCTCGTAAACCTGCGGTTTGGATAACATGAGCAGTTCGCTGACGATATCCTCGATCCGATCGAGCTCCGCGTTCATGATGTCGTAGTAGCTGTTGTTGTTTTTTCTCCCGGAAGCGATCAATTGCAGAAATCCTTTAAGCGACGTGAGCGGATTACGGATTTCGTGCGCAATTCCCGCTGCCAATTGGCCTGCTACGTAGAGCTTCTCGGAGTTGATAAGCAGTTCCTCGTTCTTCTTCCGTTCGGAGATGTCCCTGATGATCACCTGGATGGCTGGCTCGTTGTCGAGCGTCGTCATCGTCTCTACGATCTCGGTATGCAGCACTTTACCGTTCAAAGTTAACCATTCTTGCTCGATCGGCTTGCCGCTGCCGGTATAAACCAGATTATGCAGCCTTTCCTTGACAATGCTATGATCCTTCACGGGCAGGAAAGAGTAGATGGACTTGCCGATAAAATCTCCGATCATCTCCGCCTCGAACATTCTCAAACCGGCCGCGTTCACGAAGCCCCAGCGGTCGCCCTTAAGTATCGCGATCGTATCCAGCGAGTTCTCGACCAACAGCCGGTAACGTTCGTCCATTTGGTTTAATCGTTTATCGATATACCAAGTAATGTGAGTCGAAACCAGAATCAATAAAGCCCCGACGCCTACGATCAGCGCTAGCAAATTAATATCCTGGCTGAGCTTGTCCCACGTGGAGATTCCGTCGGTATATTCGATCTGCAACGCTTCATTGCCTAGTAATTGCACGGCGACGACGGAAGCGCCCAAGATCAAGCTAGAGAGAAACTTTCTGCTGCGATAAGCGGTTTCCGACAAGAGAAAGGATAAGTAGGTGCCGAAGAATAACAGAAGAAGAGAGAGCAAGATGTATCCGATGTTGATGCTTAATCCTTCGATCTCCGGTCCTAGCACGCTAAAATAGTTCATGATCGCTACGCCGAACGCCAGAATCGAGCTGCCGATCACGAGACGATACTTCAGAACTCCCTGAAAAGTCAGCATGACGAACGACATTAGCGAGAAGAAAATAATAAACATCAACGCTACCGGCATGACCCAGGTAAAATTGAGAGGTTCATTTTCCCTTAGCAGCGTAACGAAGTGTTTCGCCCACATCCCGACTCCGAAAACGAACGCTCCCCCCGCCAACCAAAACTGGCGAAAAGTTCCGTTCGTTCTTTTGAGATTGCCGATGAAGTTGAACATGGTATATGATGCGAGTATGCTAATTAACAGCGCCAGCAGCAGAAAGAAAGTAGACCAAGTGGCTACGGAACCGTTCATCATTATGATCCCTCGCAGAAACTGACATTTGTTGCTTTCGTGTATTAGGATTCGACGAATACCAGCAAATTCCTTTTCCGTCAAAGTCAAAAAATGGAGGTTATACAAATGTTTCGCTCAACTTTAAACGAATTTAAAACTTTTGCCATGCGTGGCAACGTCGTGGATTTAGCAGTCGGGGTTATCATCGGGGCGGCTTTCGGCAAGATCGTCACCTCTCTCGTGAACGATATTGTCATGCCTCCTATTGGAAAATTGCTAGGGAACGTAGATTTCAAAGATTTATATCTCCCGCTAGGATCTACTTCGGCTAAAACACTAACAGAGGCACAAAAAGAAGTCCCCGTCATCGCCTACGGACAATTCATCAACATCCTTATCGACTTCATCCTCGTTGCTTTCTGCGTGTTCATGCTCGTGAAGTTTTTGAACAAGCTCAGCCGCAAGAAGGAAAAGGAAGCGCCTGCTGCCGCGGAGCCTACGACGCGCGATTGCCCTTATTGCCTGACGGCGATTCCGTTAGCGGCTTCCCGCTGCGGACACTGTACTTCCGAAGTGACTCCTGTAAAAGCTTCTACAGCCCAAGGGTAATCAGGCATGGCTGAAATGTTCGATGTCTATGATGAACAAGGGAATTGGACAGGCATAGCGGAGCGAAGCGAGGTTCATGCGAAGGGATTATGGCATCAGACCGTGCACTGCTGGCTTGTCCGCAATGCAGATTCCGTAAGCGGCGAAGGCGAGGAGGCAGGTTTAGTTGCGGGCTCAGGCGCTGGGAAAGGATCGGACGCGGGTGTGAGCGCCAAGATCTTGTTCCAACAGCGTTCGGCGAACAAGGACACGAATCCCGGTTGCTTCGACATTACGGCCGCGGGCCATATCGAAGCCGGAGAAACGCCCCGCGCGGTCGTTCGAGAGCTGGACGAGGAACTTGGCGTAAAAGCGGACTTCCAACAGCTTCGGGAATACGGGATCATTCGCGAACAAGGAACCGGCGTATTCGGAGGTGTCCGATACGTCGATGCCGAAATAAGCCACGTCTACGGTCTGGTCACTTCGATGCAACTGTCCGACTTCCGTCTGCAAGAGGAGGAAGTTGCCGGATTGTACGAGGCGGACGCGGAAGCGTTAATCTCGTTAATGGAAGGGAACGTCGAAGCCATTGCGGCGCAAGGCGTGGAGCTCCGATCCGGCAAGCTGCAGGAGGCGGAAACCAGGGTCACCCGCAGCTCGTTCGTTTTCCGGGATTATGATTACTATATTTCCGTTTTTAAGTTTTTGCGAGAACTGGTTCAAGCGCGGTAGATGAAGCCCCGCTAAGCTGTAACCGGACGGGTTGCCACATAATCCGTCCGTTCCTTACCTTCCCCTCGATCCAGCAGTCTCTCGCCGGATGATGGAACAACACCTCGAGCTTACCGTCTCCATCCGCGTCCCATACGCGAAAAGGACGATCGTCGCCCATCGAACCGAACTCCCGGCTATCTCCGATGACCGACCACTCCACCCTTGTTTCCTTGCGATCCATGCCTTGATTTTGCTGCAGCTTCCCTAACCACCAATCCCCGAATAACGAGCTATACAATAGAATCTCGTCGTCTTCCCCTTCGAACTTGCCGCACCAATAGCCGCCTTCCTCGCGGAATCGACCTAAACCTTCCCAATTGCGCCACCAGCGGTCGATCATGCCATGAATGTTATAAAAGACCGTTTCATGCGGAGCGACGTCGAAATCGTTAATGTCTTGATCCGCGTACAATCTGGCCGATTCCTGATGAATGCAGGCATGCAGATTGGACGACTCGATAAATCGGCCCAATTCGTCCGCGCTAGCGAATGATTCAGGCTGGAACAAGATGCGAGCTTCCGCGGCTTTGTTATAGCAAGGCGCCTGCCTGATCGGCTCCGGAACGGACGGCCAAGGCTCAACGAGACTAGGATCGTTCCCGTTCTGGTTGTACCAAGCCAATGCGCGAGCGATGAAGTTGCGGTGGAATTGCAAAAACTCCAAACCGTAACCGGGCGGAGGATTGTTAATATCCACGTTATGCCTAGCATGGTGCCACTGCTTATGCTCCTCGATCAAGTTCTGAGGAAAATTCGGAATTTGCGGCACAGGGACGTCCCCCCTCTAAATCTGCCTCATTGTGACTGTCGGCAGTATAATTGCCTATAGAATATGCAGCAATGTTGCGAGGGGTACTTTCACCCAACTTTTCGCCAAAGAGAATCGTCTATTGATTGTCCGAGTACGGAAGGAATGACATAGCGAGAGAGGAAGATGATAGCGATGAGCCGGAACCTGATCTGGAAAATGCTATTGGTTTGCACGTTCGTTCTTGCGGGATGCCAATCGAATCCGATTCCCGACGAAGAGGTTGTTGTTAGCGGACAATCGATAGATTCCGTAAAACACACTGCTTCACAGCCGCAATATCCAGCAACTCAACCACCTCGTACCATCGTCTATCAGACACGGCCTCTTGTGCTCTATTTTCTCTCTGACGATATGTTCAAACGCACGCGAACGGAAATTCCTTATTACCGAAACGGAGAGATCGTTTATCTGGAGGAACATGTTTTTCGGCAGCATGACGAGGGGCATCAGCCTTGGAAGGCTAACGGTATCGACGTCGTAACTGCGGGCTCCTCGAATTTGACGGGAGAGGATCTGCCCTACGAGGAAGCGGAAATCTTATATCGCGGGAAAATGCTCAAAACGAAGTCCGGCATCGTCCTGCGGCGAATCACGAACGAGAACGTCGAGATGACGGTGCCGGGCATCGGAAAATACAAGTTTTATTTGACCGCTCCCGAGGGGACTTCGATTCTGTTCATTCGCAAAATCATGCTTTATCCGGAAGTTGTCGCTTAAAATCAATTCAAAAGAATGTCGACGGCGTGGGTCTCTTTGTTCCAAGCTACCTTCGCCTTCGGATTCGCAGCCGCCAGATCGCGGATGGGTACATAACCTTTGCCATCGATGAGTCTCGTCGCTAAAATGATACCATTGGCGGTAACGGATTGTCCGTTCCAGCCCACTTTGATTTGCAAGGATTCTCCAACGACTCTAGCGGGTACCCAAGTCTGGCTATCCGAAGTTTGGCCTTCGGCTACTTGAACCCCGTTTACCGAAATCGGAACTAGAGTGACAGCCGGCTTAGGGTTATTATCGACCGGCGCGGCAAGATCATCGTATTGCGTGAGTTTATTGGCTTGAATAATCGAGATGATTTTGGCTCCGTATTGCGGATCGGTGGCATAACCGCAGAGGCGCAGCGCCTCCGCTTGCTGGCTTGGCGATTGGGCTTTCCTAACCCGCTCATAGCGGGAAAGCTGGAATAGCAAGTCCTGATCCTTGTAGAAATCGTAGACGCTATCGTAAGCTCGGAACAGTGCCGAGGTGTCCACGGTCGTGCCATTTTCCACTTCCCATGTTCCTTTACGTACCCACTGCCCATGCCAGTATGCATTCGCTTTGCCGCTACCCACCTTAATGCCGCCGAGATTGTTCCATGGATGGATCACCCCGCCGGTCTCTAGCAAATTCTGCGCCAATCGGACAGACGGGAACAACGGAGAACCCTCTTGCCTAACGCGAATCGCCATGGGCGCTAAAGCAGCGATAAATTGCGACTTGCTAAGCTTTGCCATTCGGCTGATCCTCCCTCTTCTTAGTAAAATGATACACGCCCGACGCCGTCAATCCAATGATCGAGATGGTCGTTAGCGTCTGCTGCACATGGCTAGGAACCAGCACGAAGAGGGCTGCGATTAATAGGCTGATTAGATGATAGTATTGGCTGGGGATACGGAATTCTTTCGCGATTCCCACGTACGCGGCAACGATAGGCGCTAGCATGACCGCTTTGTCGGTTAACAATGTAAGGCTGTCCATATTGTATTCATCCTCCCTGCAAGTTGGTCACGGCCGCAATCACGGCCGCCAGTATGGCACCGACAAGCGTCCGCCATAACCAACGCTGGTTGTCGGCGATCTCGTCTAACCGCAGATGGGCGGACTTAGCCGACTGCAGCGCCTGAAGCGCCGCGTCTCTCGCCGCCTCCGCCGTATCGCGTACATCGGTCATCGCATCGATCTTCGTCTCCACACGAACAACGCGCTCCCGGATATCCGAGAGCACGCGCGCTTCTTCGCTGGACATGGTTTCACCTCCTGGGTGGGGGTTAGGGCTACATTTTATTTCTATAGCCGTTTAAACATCTCTTGCTAGAATAGCTTCAACTTCTGGTCGCTTTTCAGTAGGAACGTCATCGATCGTTTTTAAACCTTTTCTGATTAAGTTTGCGTATATTTGTGCCATTAGTTATTTGCCTCCTCCGTTGGATTCTAATGTGGCGATATGGGTTGATAGTCCTTCGATCGCCAGTGCTTGGGCTTTGATTGATTACAGCTTGTTGGCGGAGAATAATCTTGTAAGCTTCCCAAACCCACTTGTCGTATCAACAGCTTTCTGTCCAAGTGCCGAGTTGGCTATCAAAGC
Source organism: Cohnella herbarum (assembly GCF_012849095.1). NCBI lineage: Bacteria > Bacillati > Bacillota > Bacilli > Caryophanales > Paenibacillaceae > Cohnella > Cohnella herbarum. The sequence continues at coordinate 6,739,878 of NZ_CP051680.1, read as the reverse complement.
CATTTCGTATATCTCGGCTAGAGCTAGCATTGTATCGACACTTTCGGACTCTAGCCTCGCTATCTTCTGGGCGTCCGTTTCCGGTTGTGGCTCGTTTTTGATTGCTTCTATTTCTTGTTGGGTTAAACCTTCACGAAACTCGTCTGTATCGAAGTCATAAACGGGTTTATAGGTTCCTTCTGGTACTCTCTTTGTTGTGAGATATCCGGTGATGTTCATAACCTCCGGTTTATCCGGGTCTTGTTCTGAAATGGGATGTAATTCATTTAGCTCTTCACCTACTAATTCTACATCTACTATATTGCCTTCAAGGTCGATTTTTAGTGCTTCTCTCATTATTCAATCCTCCTATTGTGCGGCCCGGAATGACACACCATTCATAAAGAAGTCATTGTTGGTTCCACCTACGGCTACTTTGTATATTTTAACTTCACCATTTGTACCCACAATAATATAAGGACTTGCAATGTCAGGAACATGGCTGAGAACTGCTCTCAATACCCTCTCAGTCGGTCTATAATCTCTGGGTAATAAAAATATTGTTGTCCCTTCGGTTGCGACTCCGCCCCAACAGTATCCATCAATAATCACATTCCCGGAATCATCTTTAGAGTATTTAACCGGAATTCCTCCAGCAGATGTCCACCCGTTCGACAACGTTGGTACGACCCATTGCGGCAGTTGTTTTTGTACCTTAGTGTTTCGTAATACTGATATTTCCGTCCGCGCTTCTACCACTTCACGAACCATTGACTCGACGGACTCTCGAATATTAGGCGCGTATTCAGCGTTGATTGAGTGTGGTGCGATACCTAGCGCGTATGTGTCTAAGGCAAGGTATGTTACGGAATAGGCGGCTGTTGGATCAAGATTAGCATTTAACGTCATCGCCCACGAACTTCCGTTTACTACACTACTCCCTGCTGAATTGTTATCTATCTTCCATACAGTGTCTATGTTGCCATTCTTATAGATTTTAATTGTTCTTAATGCCCTGCGTTTAAAATTACTCCCTGCCACATCTGTCCTATTTAAATAATATGATGTTCCATTTGTTAATGGCTTTGCTGCTTCTTGAACAACAATCCCTGTTCCCACTTCAATTTGATTCGCACCCTCTTGAAGCATTAAGGAACCCTCATAGTTGACCGCTTCATCTACGCTTTGGGCTAGTTGGTACATTAGGCGGTATGGCGTAAAGGACGGAGCCTGAGTAGTAGGAAGTATTAACGTCCCGTTTCCTGCGCTTGGATTTGTAACCCCATCAACTCGATAGTGCCATCCCCTTGTCCCCATCCCATTAAACGGGGTTTGATATCCAGATCCATCTAAGTGCATTCTCCACCCATTAAAATATGCCTTAATCTCATCTTGTGACGGTGAGTATGATTCTCCCCAACCACTGTCAGTGTCGGCAATATAAATGTATAAGATTCCAGCATTATTAAACCGAACCGCATCATAGAAAGTGGGAACATTTGTAACTGAAGTTAACAACTTTCCATCGTATTTAATTCCGATATTCGCTGTAGTATCTCCAACCCAGCCACCAATAGATGAAGTATTTACCCTTTTATATCCCGTATAGTCTCCATCATGCGTATACATCAGCGTTCCATCTAAGATCGTCTCCCTGAACCGTCTTGAAACTCTTGGCTTACCTTGCCCATCTGTATACAACTTATCTGCGATACTACCTTCGACATTGGATCGTAAGTTACAATCTGGCAAATACAAATAGGATGGTTTCTGTGGTTCAAATGGAATGGCTATGGAACCAATGTTAAGCATAGGATTTGTAAAACCTTTAGCACTTAGTCCAGTTGTATCTAAAACAACACGAATATATTTTGCATTTACTTCCGTTACTTTACTAATACTTGAACCAACTACATAGTTAGATTGAGCTATGAGAGACATACTAATATCAAAAGTTGCGATTAAAATTCTCCCGCCTCCTACATTAGTCACACTAAATGTGTAATCATAATTAGGCATACAGGGAACGTCCATTTGAACGGTAGAATTTGCATCAAGACTTAACGTATTAAATTCGGTGACAGTGGATGTTCCTGAATACTGTGTCCATTCCGAAAACAATGGTAATAAATTCTTACCCGGATTCCGCATAAAAACTGAATTGACATGCTTCATATCGTCTACATAAGGATATTTAGACTCAATATAGGACTGTGCTGTCAAAACAGATAACCCGTCAATATACATCTTTTCGGTTGCTGTGATTTCGAATAATCGCGCACCATCTACATAGTTGAAAGTGTTATCTGCTCCGTAACTATAAATAGAGAACTGCCTCATTATAGAATCGGGGGCAGTCCACGTTAGGTAAGAAATACAATACTTGGTTGTATCCGTCACTTCATTTCCTATAGTAGCTCCGTCACCACCACTTACTCCGACTGCCATCTTAGTTCCAGTTCCCACTTTGCCCTCAAAGAGCAGCAGATATGTCTTCCCTCCAACAATAGAGAAGTATCTCCACGCACTTCCATAACCACCAGCAGCGGCGGGGTTGAGTGTTAGTCTCATAGCATTGTTACCATACTTTACATTTGTCGTTACCAGTGAATGGGTATTTTGATAACTGTTCCATATGTTCAACTGCTCACAATTACCATCACGTCCCAAAAGGTTAATCAATGTCCTACCTATCATAGAAGGATGTAATATAGCGGGTACATCCCCACCCTGCACGATCTGAACACCATTGTTTAAAGCAATAGGTACCCCAGGCTTATGTCGCAATTGATCATGTATCTCCGAAATCGCCCCAGCAGCATCCTTAGCCGCAGTCGGTAAGTTTGACATTTGCCCAAGAGATTGGTCGATTTTATCCATATTCCCATTGATAATTCCGATATCAACAAATTCATTTTCCAGTGGTTTCTTTAATCCAATATTCGGCGATGTGTCAGCCATTAACTCCAACTCCTTATCATCACTTCACTGTAAGTGAAGTTGTTGAGATGCCCTAGTCGTACGCTACACTTCTACCCTTCAGGTATAAAGTGAGTAGGCGTTTTCGACGATGATATACGCCTTGGTTTCTTCATTGACCACTTTGACGATACCTGTGTCGTAAAGATTCGATAGAATGACGTTGTGATGTTGAGACATTGACTTCCAATTAGGCGACTACTTGTCCATTTCTCTCTTAATCCGAATCTTCTAATGAACCCGACAAGTGCAGCGAGCTGTAATATTTCATCTTCCATCGACCCGACCCCTTCATGCATAGAAGTCAATTTATGCGTACCCTTTAGTACTCAAATCCCTTTATTTCCTTGTATTGCTGTGTTCGATCGGCCTGAACCGTAGTCTTCCCAAGTTACCTATGTTGTTTTCCTTTTCTAATATGCACTTGGTTCCTATGACGGCCTTGATCCCACCGAGGTAAGTTAAAAAATAGCTGTTACTATTAAGGCGACTACGTGTGTCTGTTTCTCTATTAATCCGAATTATCTAATGACTCTGACAATGCTGCGACAAGTGCAGCAGGCTATAATATTTCTTATCCCATTAATCCGACTCCACTCATAATTGAAAACCCTCTTTTGCGGAGCTCCCAATTAAATCCTCTTTGTCCTTAGATACTAAATACGCATCTATTTCAACCTGTAGGTCAGGTCGCTTCCCGATAACAAACTCGTATGTGTAAACCCCGTCAACTATGCGCTGTCCCATATACGCAGCCATTAACCCCCACCTCCTAGGATTAATTCATCAAGAGCGGCTTGCATGAGGGCTTGTTTAGTTTTGAGCTCAATGAGCTCCTGATCCTGTGTTTTGGGCTCAGATACACCAAACTGGTACACAACGACCGACATCGAATCAACAATTCCGTCTGCCATAGCTTGAATAGTTACCGTCTGAGTTTCTCCTGTAGCAGTCGGATAAATCAACATGAAGCCATTCGAGTCTATTGTGGCCCCGGATACTGACCAAGTAACAGCCGCATAGATTTGTTCACCATATTGGTCTATGACATGAGCGGAATATTTAACAATTTGCTGGACGTCGTAAACGCGGAGCAACTCCGGCCCCTGAATGATTACCTTCGATGGTGTCGAAACTGGCTCGTTGTATTGTTCACCCACTGGTATTATCGGCTCCGCACTCAGCTCCGGGTTCTCGGCGTCGATCCGGTTAGCTTCTGATATTGCATGTTTCCGGATTTCAAACCAAACAGCGTCCCGGATTTCACCTGCAGTTCCATTTGCTGCAACCCCGTATATCATTCCGGAAATTTGAAAATCGTTACCTATCGAAGTAACGATAAGGAAATCGGCACGTTTATCCTTTCCTATCTCCGTTATTCCAAGAAAATAGATTTGCACGTCCTCTTCCTCCTTATGGCTGTTGATTGATATCCCAAACAAACTTTTCCGCAGAATTTACGGTATTACGAAGTTTGATGCTGTAAACTTTAATGGTTACGGAATGAAGCTGTTGTCCATTATCCGAATGAATATTTGGCTGAATTTCTATCTTGTAGACACCTGGGTTGGCCATTGTTAGGGTAGCTGTTATCCTAGATTCAACTGTGCTTGGTGTGTATGTTGCACTTGTGGAAAAAGGCCCCCAATTAATACGAGAAGAGTGCCACACTGAATTAGTTGCAATGTGGGCCATATCAACAACAATTTGATTATAACCGGCACTATCGATTGCTTCGCTCGTTTCCAGCGTGTTGTATGCGGGGACTCCGCTGTTGTATACCCCCACACGAACAAGCACATGATCACTATTTTTTTGTATAATGCTATCAAAGTCATTTAACTTTGCACCTTGTTGCAATATAACCGCACCGGAATATCCTTTTTTCCAGGCGCCCCCTATATTGGTATGAACCTCTTTCGTTTTTTTCCAAACCCCGCCGATGTTCACCCACACCTCTTTCGCTTGCTTCCAAGCGCCGCCGATATTAACATGCATCGTCATACGACAGACTCCCCTTTACGGTGTATAGACAATCCAAACGTCACCATTTCCGCCGCCACTTGGCGCAGCCGTGGACAAGGTAATATTACGGATTTGTTTGGTTGTGTATGATGTATTGTTCTGAGCAGTCACCGCTTCAATTAACCCAGTAGCATAATTGAGCAGCACGTTTGCCGATGTGCCACCGTTATCGATATAGCGTAGTTTGCTAACTAGATCGATAAATAAAGCGCCCGCAGTAGAGCCTGCGCGATGAAAAGCGTAACCAGCAAATTCTCCATCGTAAGAAGTTGCCATAGCTTGCATTTTTGTATACGTTATGGCATCCGCAACCTTAGTCCCTTCACCCGTGGGCGTGGTAAAATTTTGTGCTTTCGTAAATGTGTTTGGATATCCCAACAACGCAAAAGCTGCCGCTTGTACACCATCCAACAAATCAGCATCCAGGCCGCTTCCTGTACCATCAACCGTTTTGACTTTGGCTAATACATCAGCGGCCGTATATGCAGAAGAATTGAGCTTAGATGCAATTAAATTCGTAATTGTAGTCGCGAAATTCGGGTCGTTCCCGAGTGCAGTTGCCAGTTTTTTCAGCGTGTCTAATGCAACTGGCGATCCGTCAACTAAATTTGTGATTGCTGTCGCGATTGCCGACTCAACAGAGCCTTTGTTCGTAATGTCATCAGACGCTGATGGATTAGCAATTTTAGCTCGTCCTTGGGTGTCTCGTTTCACGAGAGTAATCGGTGTCGGGCCTGTCGAACTTGTTCCTAAAGCTTCGAGATCAGCATGCAATTCGTCAATCGCCCCAGCTACATTCTTGGCTGCCGTCAAGACTGATGGCATCGAGCCAAGGACTTGATCGATCTTATCCATATTCCCGTTAATGATGTTAATATCCGCACTTTCGTTCTCCAAAGGCTTTTTCAATCCAATATTCGGCGTTGTCTCAGCCATTAGCTCCAACTCCTTGTCATCACTTCACCCCACGTGAAGTTTTTGAGATTGCCCCACGTCGTAAGCTTCAACTCTTCCCATTGGGTATATGTGAAGGCATATTCGACGGCGAGATGCGCCGGCTTGATTTCTTCGATTACAGCTTTGAGGTCGTCTAGGTTAGGCGGAATGCCTCGCGTATCTACGAACTTTACGGTAAAAGTATAGGCCTCTGGCTGCATAGTGACATTCACTGTACCTCCGTCATAAGCTTCCGCGACGGATTTGATTAAGCTAACCGTGACGGTACCTATGCCGCGTAGTTTCGATAGGATGACGCTGCGACGTTGAGCGATTGGCTTCGTCGTGTCTACCGAGATACCGAGCTCTTTTTCCCAGAAATCAAGTCCCCATGTCGCCGTCGACACAAAATATTGCTCAAGCGTGCCGTCCAATGCTTGCCATAATTGATCTAACTCGGAGCCTTGGGCATCCATGTTGGCGCTCATAACCCGTGAAGTCGCATAGTAATCGGGGAGATAGGACAGCAATTCCTTCCCTCGTTCGTTAGTCATCGTAAAATTAAACAATGAAGCTCACCGTCCCGATGACCGCCACTTGACCTAGCGTCAAATCGACATTGTCGATCCCGCCATTAAGTAGGAACCCTTCGAAATCGACGATACGAGGAATATCTAGCAGGATCGCCCCGATCCGGTTGTACCGAACGAGAGGATCGACGAAAGCAAGCTGTTCGAGATACTCGGTAAGGCCAGCTACGAAGTCGCTCTTCGCCTGTTCTAACGTTGAACCGTTAGCAAGGGTAAGCTTAGCTTGTATGTTAAGCGGCACTTCGACAGCCGCCTGTACCGTTACGGTCGAACCGATCGGGGACTTGCCTTCACCCAGACCGGCAGATGGAGAAATATAATTTTGCACGGCTTGCACGATTGTTGGATTAGGAGCCCTTTTACTCTCGTCAAGCACGAACAGCCTTACCGTACTTGGACCGTTCCATAACGGTTGAACCTGAACCCGGCTCACTCCCGGCGTTTCGAGCGCCCATTGCTGGTAATCCGCCTTGTTACCGCTCGTTCCCGGTTGCCTAACCTTCAGAAGATACCGAGCGAGCAAAGACTCATCCGATTCTTCGTCTGCCCCACCAGTCGTCGCTGCTGTGTTCGTCACCCCAGTAACTCCGACGATTGGCTGTGCCAAAAGACTAATCGCCCCGACGGGAACATTTCCTACAACTCCGGCTTCTATTGCTTTAATCGGAATAACAGCCACGCCTTGCCCATCCAATACGGCAGCTTCCATCGTCTCGTAATCAATAGACGAAGATGACGTAACATCGTCGGCCGGCGTCGCTACTTGCGTGCCAAGCGGAATGACCGTACCGACAACCCCTGTCAACTTGACTGTTCCCGACGAAGCAACAGCCGGTCGTGGAATTACGCCTTGCTCTTCGCAGCGCATTTTCAAGTAGGGACCGAACGTCGTCATTGCAAAGCCCCGGCTCAACACTTCCCGCGCCCATTCTGACGCTCTATACAACTGATAGGCTGCCGGAGAAAGAGAGTCCCAAATGTACGACCCTTCCGATTTATCGAGGTCTGTCGGCAAGCGCTCTAGCATTCTCGCCAAAATCGCTTCTTCCGTCTGATCTTGTAAAAAATCCGGTAATACCGCCATTAAACATTCACCGCCCTTCCTTGAATTTCTGCCGATTCCTCATGAACGTTCGACACGTTACAATTAAAATAGCAGCCGTCTTCCGACCACTCATATGTGAATCCATCCACGCTAGCGGTCCTAGGATCGCTCATTAGCGTCTCGATCGTAATCCTTTCGATTTCCATCTCAATCGCGGAACGCGATAAGCCGGAACGAATGAGCTCATTGAATTCCTGGCCGTAGTTTCTCGAATATACGAGATGACGGTAGCGTTCGGTCATCAGCGCTTTTTTACACCATTCGAGCCATGCTTCCTTGCCCTCGCTACCTGCAATTTTCCCGCTAGGGGTCGTTACGAACTCTCCCGCTTCGAAATCGAAACGCCAGCTTCGACCGAAAAATACGTCATCGCTCCCCGTATCCACAACCTCTTCAATCGGCTCTTCCGTCGGAAATAAATTAGCCACCTGAACTCACCACCTTACAGACGACAACCGCATCTTTACCGCCGTTTACGGGAACGGCAAGAACTCGGTCACCTGATTTTAATCCAGCCGCCCAATTCAATCGCACTTCGCCCACCTTCGTTTCCTGGAAATCAAAACGCGTTCTCTGTGAAGGGGTAGCTCCACCGATGGTCACACCGTCTTCGTCCACTGGGGAAGTCATCGTGCCTACTAGCGAGAAAGCCGGATATTCTAACTGCGCCACCCAATTAGCGACAAGATAATCCGGTATTTCATATTTGAAAGAATCAAGCTTCAAGCCCGATACTGTAATCGTACCTAATTCGGAAGGAATCCCGGATAGCGATTTCGCGGCAATCTCCGAAAATCGCTTTTCCAATGTTGACACCAAACTTTTGTAAGGATCAGCCAAGAAAATCCCTCCTGACTTTTGCCTCTGTTGCAAGTTCCAATTCCATCCGCCCAGGACTACCCAATTGGTGGCGGACTCTCGTTACGATTAACTCTTGTCCATTCATACGCACCTTGTCACCAGCTCGAATTGTATTAATGTCGAGAGCAGTAACCGATAGCGTTTCCTGCAAACCCAACAATATTTTTTTGCCGGCTGCTTCGGCTTGTTCAATTGTCTTGATATTGCTATCGGAAATTATTTTCTGGAGAGTGCCAAACTTTTCCGTATCCTTACTCATGATCGCCAATGACTTGGGTTCTGAATATTCGCTTGTTTGAGAGCCCATCACTTTAACTCGTGTAACCGCACCTTCAAGCGTCCGGCTCTGAGTTACTTCTTGAATCGCCTCTAGCTCCCAAACCGCTGCGTTGCCACCAACTTTGACCAACTCCAATCCTCTAATCGTCATTCGGGGCTTGAACATTCCTCCGCCTTTTTTAACGGTCTCTTTCAAATCCTCCATGATCATAGAAAGAATCGTTTGCGATCGTTTAATGCTCCTAGCAAGCTTCTCTTTGGTATTTACTACATTACCAACTGAGATACCCCACTGTTTCGCATAGATTTGAAGTCGTTCACTTGCCGTTTGATCTTTAGGCATCAGCAGCTCATCCTCGGATTTCGCGAGATAGATCGTTTTCTCATAAGCTGTTATACTAAGACGTTTAATACCAGTATTCGTGCTTTGACATTCCCAAACTACCCCGGATGCAACAAGTTCTCCTTCCGGTTTCCCCCGAAAGGAATTCCTGCAACGCGGATGGACTGACCTGGAGTAATCATTGGCATGTCCGGTGTAACGACCAGTTTCATACTCGCGCGATAAGCAATCTCTTCAAGCGATTCCTCCAGGGAAATATCCTCTATTAATTCACTCAGATCATATTTATTAGCGTAAATAACTTCGTAGCTCACGGCATCACCAGCTTCTGTCCGGGCTTAATGAGGTCTGGATCGCGTCCGATGACCTTTTTATTACCGTTGTAAATATCACGCCATTTGGAGCTGTTTCCGAGTTCCCGTTTGGCAATAGCCGTAAGCGTATCTCCTGATATGACCGTGTAGACTTTAGGCACCGGCTTAGTGTCGGGCCGTGTGGACGCTTTCGCGCCTAAAGTCCCGACCTTAAACCCTTTCCATGTCCGGAATGTGATGTCGAAGTAAATATCCCCGGGTTCCCCGCCCTTAAACGTCGAGTTGTGAGAAGTCACATAGACCAACGCATTAATGATCGTACCTGTAATCGAGAGCCTGACTGGCCTCTTTTTGGTAAGAAGAGATGTCAGCCGGTTCATCGCAACTTGTGGATCGGGATGTCCACCAGTATCTTGAGAACAGTTACAATAAGTATCGTGATATTTCGGAAAAAAAGAAGAGAAGGTAATTTCCTTAATCCTTTCTCCTTGAAAAAGATCGATTTCACCTAGCGATAGAATTGTTACCGTTTCGAATTGCCTGTCTCGTTTGATTTGAACTTCTTCGGGGTTAACCGGAAATTGAAAATTACCTTCAATAGGGTCCCTTAATATAAACTCCATAGTAAGTCACCTACCTTCCCGCATTGAATGCAACATTGCTGTTCATTAAGGATTGCTTAATAGCTGCTGTCAATTTTTCTCCTAAAACAGCAGAAAGCTCTTCATAGTTCAGTTCATTACCTGGTAATGAAAGCTGAATCGCCCCAGGCGGCAGACTAACATTAACTGGTGCAGGCGATGGAGAACTTGGCTGCTTCGCTGACTCAGAGGAATTCGACAAAACCGGGAAAGGAGACATTGTTGAAGAATACATTGGAAAGTTTTGTTGTTTGTGTAACCATTCCTGAACCTTTACGTCTTGTAAGGTTAACGGCTTTGGCGGACCATTCAATATTTTCAGTTCTGCCTCAGAATACTTATAAGGTTCTTTATCCGTTTTTTCGGGTTTATCTTTTTTACCGCCAAACCCGAAAAATGCTTTAGTTCGATCAACAGCGTCGTTAAAGCTTTCTTCTACCTTTTCCGTTACTTCGTTGACCTTATTGTTCATCCTTGAAGCTATGTCGTCTAAATTAATGCCTATATTGTCCGAGAGGTATTGCTTTGTTTGATCAGCAGCGTAGTCTAAATTTTCTCCAACTATTTCTTTGACTTCGTTAAACTTGTCATTCGCCCGTGATGATACCTTATCAATATCAATTCCTAGATTATCCGCAAGGTATTGCTTTGTTTGGTTAGCTGCGAAATCAAAGTTTTCTGTTACTTTCCCTTTAATTTCAATGAACTTTTCTCTCGCCTGACCCGAAAAATCATTGTACTTCTCCTGAAATGAGCTCCACTCATTGCTAACATTTTCACGAATCATGCCCGAGGTCTCGTTAACCCAATCAACATAGTTATTAAAGTTTGTCCCAATATGTTTACCTACTCTCCCAAAAGCTTCTGACCCTAAATACGCTCCAACAATCGTAGCACCAGGTATCGGAACTAACGTACCTACAGCGCCTCCTACTAGAGATCCTACAAACTCACCAGCCATTTCACCTATTGCTCCATGCAGCTCTTTCCCCGGTTTTGTTGTTGCCAGCTCTATTGCATCACCAGCATAGCCAGCCCACTTAAAAACCTTTTCTGACTTCCTGCTCAGATCAACTACTTTTTTCATTGCAGGATCATTCCACCATTTCCCTGATGAATCCCTCTGAGTTATCGTTCGACCAGGTAACCTAGAAGCTTGCCTAGATTGTCTCACTCGATTAAGTGCTTCAGTCCTTTGGTTATACCCCCACTCCATAGTGGTATGAGTAACGTCCGTTAATTTACCTGTTTCATCAACGGTTTCTAAAACTTTGCCCATTATTTCGTTAACTTTATTGGTGGTTTGAACCCATGTGCTATCGTAATACGAACTTGATGAAGCAGCTTTAGAACCTGCTTTTGGTTGGACAGTATTAGTCAAGTTATCTAATCGCTGAAGCATTTTCATTTGTCTGGTTAATTCTGTATTAAGTTTCTTAATATCCGACGATGCACCACCACTTGCACCAATAACAACCTCTTCTTTACTCGCCATCCCTTCATCCTCCTCTCTTCGCCGATGTCGCTTTCTCCGCATCCCATTCCAGTTCCATACTAGCCATCAGGAATAGCTGCTCGCCTCGCGGAAGGCGCCAAAACTCTCCGGGGCGCAAATGGTGGCGAACCCAGCAGGCATGAAGCATGCCTGCGAGCCCCCCGGATCGAATTAGTTTTTTACGTCTTCGAGCTCCGTGTTAAAACCGGACAAGTCGAGCACAATGTCTCCAAGCGCCGACAGCTCTCCCGCCAGTAAAATCCTCTTGATTACTTCCTCTGCGCCACTAGCCGAGAATTTATCTAGCAGTTGCGGGTTCCCCCAATTGGGAGAGATGGTGGAAGCCGCGATTAGCGACACGTTAAACAATTCCTCGTCCAACCGCGTGATCGTCTGACCGCGTTTCTCTTTTCTCTCTGTGCAACGTTCGCGAATGTTGAATACTTGCTTGCCGGTCAAACCGCGAAGTTTAACCGGAATATCAAGGCGTTCAAGCCTTACTGCCCGCTCGGGCAGTTTGTCGGCGTCCAGTAATCGCTGCAAAACCTGTTCATCCGTCAATTGATCAAAAGACATTTTGTCTTTCCTCCCTTTATTAGCCTGCTACGATCGGATCGGTCAACTTGTATCCTACGAAAGTGAAAGCTGTCTCCTCAGTTACTTCTTCTCCCGCCGTCCAATTGGCCAGTTGGATCTTATCCACAACGCAGTCATATAATTCAATACGCTCAAAACCATAGGCTTCCGGGTCGGACAACTTGTTAACGATGGTAAATTTAGAGAACCCACGATTAATCATTTCGCTAGTCACTTTGTAACCGCTCATCGTACCCGTGCCCTTCTTAGCGCCCAGCTTATGCGTCGTCCACTCTCGTCCAGCGAGCTTCAACTCCCGCTTCTCCACCTCGACCGAAGCCTCAAGCTTGTTAATATTCGTTTGCCATACCCCGTCAATAAACACTTGTCCATACGTACCCAGAATCGCTCTTGTTGGATCCATCATGTTTGTTCTGCCCCCTTATCGCACGATAAACGTGCTGAAAATTTGTTCCATAACGTCCGTAAGACGCGCTTCCCACTTCAAGAAAACCTGGTCCGGCTCCGGAGTATAATCCGGATCTACATAGACGTCGTAACCTTCGGCTTCGATAATGCCAGCTTGAGCTAGCGACTGCATATACTGACGGCATGCGCCGATGAGCGCCAATCGTCCTTCTTCGCTGTTGTTGACTTTACCGATGTAGGAATCTTCGGCCGTCCGTTGAAGATCGGAGTTAATACTGTCCATCACGCGAATCGTGCGGATTTTCTTCCATGGATTGTTCTGTCCTTCGCGTAACGTCACTAAGCTGTTAATGCCTCGCAAGGCTTTGACTAGGCGACCGTCGTGAACGAGCAAGAATACGCCATTGCGAACGGCTTGCTCTTGCTCGGAGCGAGTCCATCTACGAGTAACGTCTTCGAACGGAGATGGGGCATAAGTGGTCGATTGGCTAAGCCCCTGTCCCGCGATCAATCCCGCGACATAGGCCGCAGCTTGAGCGGAACTGTAGGAAGTTCCGTCCAACTTAACGCCGGTGCCGACGTTAACGACGCCTTCATGATTAAACGCCGAGCTGCGGCTAATCGCCTTGGCCACCGCATCGGATGCCGTATCGTCTGCCGAAGTGCCTCCCAGCACCGCGATAACGCCTTTGCCTTCACTCCGAATTCGACTCACCCAAGAAGCAACGCTCGTATGAAGAGCCGGATCCGATACGCCATCAAGCGAGATGACATTGAAGTCCCGGGTTTCGAAATCTGCCAGCGCGTTCAAGTACTCCGCGTTGGTGATACCCGTTAAGCCCGAGTTTCCGCCGCTCAAAGAAACGCCCGACACGCTAGCTAGCGTGCCGTTACCTTCGGCAAGCTTCGAGGCATTCACCCATTTGTTGCCGCTATCGGCGTTGATGGTATTAACCGCCGCTTGAATAGAGCTTCCGTCGATCGTAAAAGTACGAAGCAACGTCGTTCCTTCGAACAGCTTCAAATCCTTCTTAGCGGGTTCGACCGCGTTGACTTGAACCGTAACCCTGAAATCATTCCCTCTAGTGCCCGGGTATTTCGCTTCCAGGCTCAAGACGTTTACCGGCGTGCTTGCCGAATCCGTCAACGTAATCGCCGAAGCGGCCGCGCTCCCGTCAGCCATGCGATAAGCAATAACTTTCCGCGCGCCTCCCAGCAACGCTAGCTTAATAGAACGGTATGCTGTCGCTCCATTTTCCTCCGAACGCGAGTAGGCATTCGCCGCTTCCGTTTCGCTGGAGATTTCGACAAATTGTTTTGCCGGCCCCCAATGAGCTTTTACCGGTACGATTACAACGCCTCTAGCTCCCGCTTGGATCGCCGCAGCCGCGGCTGCCCGAAAATTCATATAAAAACCCGGCAATACCGGTTTATCCGTCGTACTCCAAGTTCCTCCAGCCATATTAAAGCACCTTCCTTTTCAGAAATTGATCGACTAAGCGCTTGGCATCATCGATGGTAAGTTGATCGTTCTCGACTTGATGGAAAGCTCCGGCAACAATCTCGGGGTTCACCTGAAAAAGCGCCTGCGCATTTTGCATATAATCGTCCCGGTTGTACCTTGCTTCCGCGACTCCGGCTTTCTTGTTTGCCATTCGTACCACCTCGTTCATCATTTGTGTTGAAATTGAATTGTCCGCATCAACGGGCCCTCGTCTAGCTGACGCACGACCTTTCTCGATAGCGTGATTGATAGCTGTCCTTCGGTTAAAGCATCTTGCGCGAGATCGACGATAGGGCTAAGTACGGATAAATAACGACGCTCGGTAACGTTAAGAGGAATTTTTACCGCGCTGGTTAAGGCTTGCGTAAGCTCCAGGATAGTTGCGGTCTGCTCGCCCAAAGTTCGGCCTAATACATGACCGACCGTTTTCTTGCGAACCTCGATCGTAGCCGCTCGGGTGCTTGCCGTAGTTTCCGCGCCTTCCAATCTCCATAAGATAGACGGTCGAACGTAGTCCGAAGGCCATTTGCCGCAGTAAACCTGCCAATCCTCGCTGCCTAGCGTATTCTTGGTCCAGCTTGAGAGGGCAGCTAGCCAGGCGTCCTCCTGCAAATCTTCTGGGACATCCCCTCTCTTCACGGAGATTACCGCAAATCGAAGGCCGCGAGTGAGAGCGTTCCGCTCGATATCGACTTTGTCGCTGCCGATGTTCCCCTCGTATTGACAAGTGAATGATGCCATAGAATCCGGATCGGTAATGACCTGCCCGTCCAATGCTTGAATGATCAGGTTGGATAACCCGTCCACTTCGGAAAATTCATCCTGCGAAACGAAAGGCCATATTTCGAAAGAGGTTCGATATCCCATCCAATCGGTGTCTACCGTATCGGCGCCTTGAACGAGCAACACGTAAGGCTTGTCCAAGCCGGTTGCCGTCTCGTCGGCTTCGACGACTCTTCCCCCGATCAACGGAACGGCTTGAGTCAACCTTTGCCGAATACCGTTCCTCATGGCTGATGCCCATAGCTTCTATTTCGTGAGTGGTTTGCCATGTCAGTCCTCCTCTCCCCTAATTTGTCCTCTCGCTATTAAGTGGCAACCGTACGACAACCTGACAATCAACCGTTAGCCGACGAGGATGAGGAAGCTAACGTTGTCGGCGACTTTACGCTGGGCGCGCGTCATGTAGGTGCCTACGCTGGATTTGCTAATGTTCAGCAAGACGGCAATCTCGGCAAAAGAGTAACATTCGCCATGGGCGAGCATATAACAACTGCGTTCCCTTTCGGTCAGTCCTCGGAGGGCGGCTTCGAGACGAAATCGACTAACCTCGGTTTCTTCGATTGAAGCATGCGATTCGTTTCCTAATCTCGAACTCGTCGGCAGCTTCGCAGGATCCGTTAAGATCTCCCGCTGATACCCGGCCCGGCGCTCGATGCCTCTTCGACTGCCCGGCCTTCTCCCCGTCTCCAACCATTCAATGACGTAAGAGCAGCTTCCGATCATTTCGATAACCAATCGGCGATCTTTATCCAAAGCGAGGATTTCGTTCATCTCTTCAAGCGATCTAACCGGCTCCAGTCGGCTGATGAGTAAGGATAACTCGTCTGCTTTCCTCAATAGCATCCGCCTTGTATCTAAGTAGCTCTCTAATGTAGCTGGGCCTAGCTCTGTTATCCGAATCGTTTTCATAGGTTCACTCCCCTTTTTATGTTTTGCCAATTTGGCAAATAATAGATTCGAAGAATCAATTGGTATCACCTAATGCTCTACATCCAACCAATAACCGATTGCGTTTATAAGCTACAAATTACCAAATCGGTAATGTAACCCCATCATATATTGCCAATTAGGTAAAGTCAATTGTAATTTTGCCATTTTGGCAAATAAATCAGTTTACCAATTTGGAAATTGTGGTATACTATTAGTATCCTTACTAAAGAAGGAAGATTACGATGTCGTTAGGCGCACGTCTTAAAGAACGACGCGAGAAATTCAGTAAATCACAGCTAGACGCTGCCAAACATCTAGGCATAAGCAACGTCCAGCTCTCCCGATACGAGTCGGACGATCGTAAACCCGACCCCGAGATGCTTAGCCGTTTTGCGGAATATTACCGCACCACAACGGATTACTTGCTGGGAAGAACGGACAATGCGTCCTCGGACTTACATTCTTCCGGCGGTACGATGGAGTATCCCGTATTCGAGGAATTCATCAACAATCCGGAGCATGGCGTTTTTTTCAAAGATTACTTGAATGCGCCGGAGGAACGGAAAGAGGAAATGCGACGCTTCTGGGAGTTTATTCAGGAGAAGGAAAAAGGCAGGAAACCCGGAGATCAGCAAGGTAATCGTTAGTTCTCGCAACTAAGCCCGAATGGGCTTTTCTTTTCCCATTAAATACGAACATACATTCTCATTAATAAGGACGGGACTATGTACCGACACTATCGAACAACCCCATTGGAACAATGGATCGAGCAGCTTTGGTTGAAATCGGGAATCGTGAGCCCCTCCCAATTGAATATCGACGACGTAGCCGGAAGACTGGATGTGTGGGTTCACTTCATGCAAGATACTAGCCGCGCCCTGGAGTATATGGGGTTGAGATCCATCTTAATCGATAAGCGGCAAGGACGGGAATCGCAATGGGAAGACTTCCTGCACGAGCTGTGCCACATTCTTCGGCATGCGGGCAATCAGACGACGATGCCGCGGCTTTTCTGCGAGGGACAAGAAGCGGAAGCGAACCGGTTCGTGCTGTATGCTTCCACCCCTTTCTTCATGTTGAGGGAGCTCAAGCTGCCTGACCGAATGGACGAAGCCAGCGAGTTCATTGCCAGCCACTTCGGAGTCACGCATGAACTTGCGAGCAAACGATTGGAGCAAATCCAACGTAGAATGTTCGCTTCCGTTCTATGGGAAGAAGCTTTGAAGCAAGAGGCTCAGAGACTATTGCTCCAAGTGGAATTCCATAATAAAAACGCGGTCCTCTAACGCTAAGGAATGTTTTCTCTTAAACAAAGCAGGGTAATGGAAAATACAACCACATCATGCTTCCAGGAGAATTAAATCTCCCAGCATCTAAAAATCATTACAAAGGTGGTGATCAACGTGCGGGACTTGAGAGACAGCATTCATACGCTTGACGACAGCTTTCTGATCAACCAATTTCACCGAGCTTCCGAGCAATCTCCCGATGATGAGTTTATCCAAATCCTTCTGGGAGAGATTATCGAGCGCGAACTGACGATTGAAGAAGTACTGAGCCGGTCTCACTTCCATTAATGCAGCGTAGTATAAAAAGCAAAAATCCCCATACAGCACAAGGGCTGAACAGGGATCGATTTACGTAAATGGTGCCGACTAGAGGACTTGAACCCCCAACCTACTGATTACAAGTCAGTTGCTCTACCAGTTGAGCTAAGTCGGCGAATTAATGGCTCACAAGATAAGATAATACCACCTTCGGACGAGCTTTGCAATACCCAATTTCATTTTTCTTCAGGGTAATCGCAATAGACTGACTTCGAGACGAGTACGCTTAAAATCTACTAAAATTCGTTGATGGCGTAAACAACAATCGTGAGTTTTTCTAACGGAAGCCAAAGACGCTATTTCGACGAAAACAAGCGTTTTAAATTTTTAACGGAACTACGAGCCTCTATTCATGCTCAAATAGTATATTTTTATTGGAAATACGAAAATAAGAGCGCCTATTTCCGTTAGATTTCGAAAAGTGTCCTTTTTAGCAGAATAAGGGCTGTGGGCTCCGTTAGCCTGAAACTAACGAACTAAACCCGGTTACTCTATCATTTCCCCCTAACAATAGCGAGGAAAAACAGACCGCCACCTTCTCGCAAGGCTCGGTCTGTTTTCCGCGACGTGACGTTTCCCTTGACATAAGGTTCCCCTTATCGAGTTCCTCTTATCAAGTTCCCCCTCGCTCAATTACTCCATCATTTTCGGACTTCCTTAGAAACCGACGATTTGATCAATTCCGATACGGTGACGAACCGATACCCTCTGGCACGCAATTCGGGCAAAATGATGCCCAGCGCCTCCACCGTTTGAGTCTTCCCTTGAACATGGTCGTGGAATAAGACGATATCCCCGTTTCGCGCGTTCCGAATGACCTTGTCTCCGATCTTCCTTACCCCGGGTTTACTCCAATCCCTCGTATCCTGATGCCAGGACCACATGACGGGAACCAAACCCATACGATTCGAGACCTGAACGATCGTATCGTCGTATAAACCGCCCGGCGGGCGAAAAAAAGACGATTTCTTCCCGGTCGCTTGATATATTTCCCGCTCGGTCCGTTCGATTTCTTGTTGCACGATCCGTGCCGAAGAGGGACTTTTGAAATACACGTGGTTATATGTATGGTTTGCCACCTCGTGCCCCTCTTTCACGATCCGCTTCACGATCTCCGGATATTTCGTAACGCGATTGCCGATGACGAAGAAGGTAGCTTTCGCTTCGTATTTCTCGAGCAAATCCAAAATCTGATTCGTTTGAACCTTGTCCGGTCCGTCGTCGAACGTAAAGGCGATCATCTTATGATCGGTTCGGACTTCCCAAATCATCTCCCCTTTTTTCTCGTAATAATATCGATCTTTCTTGAACGGCAACGCCTCCGCCTTGTTGTTCATGAACAGTACAGTAAGGCTAAGGAAACACAGCAAATATTTCCGATTAATGAGGAATCACCATCCTAAACGCGAATGCACAATACCTGTAGGCTTTCGAAAATACCGCGATCTCATACATTGGAATTGTTTCACTCTCATTTCTGCTGAGCAGAAGGACATAATGACTCAGGGGACAAAAGCCCCTCATTCAAAATCCCAAGGAGGCAATCCAATGAAGAAGGCAGTTATCACGTTCGTATCCGCTTGTATGCTTCTCACCGCAGGCTCGGCAGCTTACGCTTCCGCTCCGGTGGCGGAGAAAAAACACGAGCACAAAGTTCACATGAAGAGCGCCCACGAGAAAAAAATGCATGAGAAGAAAATGCATGAGAAAAAAATGAAGGCCCACGCTACAAAAGCCCATAAACACCCAAGCAAACTTCATGCGAAAAGCCTTCACTCGAAGAGCCTCCACTCAAAAAGCCTGAGAGCAAAAGACGTTACTGAATTGCCGAAAACAGGCTTCGGCGGCGCAAGCGAAAAAACGGAATAAAGGAGCGCAAAGAGGGGATCGAGCATCTCCCCTCTTTATTCTTTATGATGAAAAAATGGCCTTTGCTTGTTCTTACGATCGCTATCCTCGTCGGAAGCACGAATTGCGGCAAACAGAGCCAGAGCGAGAAAATCGTTCAAGATTTACCCACGAACCCTACGAGTACCGAGAATAAGGTTATGGAATCGAAGGAATCGAAGGAGTCGAAGGAGCCGCAGGCATCGAAAGTCCCTAACGTCGAGCCCAAAGTCCAGGAACTCAAGAGAGTCGAGAAACCCAAGATAAAGAGCGCGAGCAAAGGAATTACTCCGGCAAGAATTTACATTCCCGCGATTGACGTTCATGCCGATATCGAACCCGTTAGCGTCACAAGCAAGGGGCAAATGGGAGTTCCGAACAGCACGGGAAGAGTAGGGTACTTATCCAGCGGCATTTTACCTGGCGCTGTCGGAAACGCGATAATGGACGGGCATGTCGATTCTTACGAAGGTCCGGCCGTTTTCTTCGATCTCAAGAAGCTCAAGAAGGGCGATTCCGTTATCGTAAAGAACGATAAGGGTTATTCTATCCCATTCATCGTTGAATCCGTCGAGAGCTTCCGAACTTCCGAAGCACCCATCCAAAGAATTTTCGGACATGCGGATGAGCCCCGGCTTAATCTCATTACGTGCACCGGAAAATACAGCAGGAAAAAACGGGAGCACGAGGAGAGGCTTATCGTCTTTACTAAGCGGCTGATGGATAAGTCGATCGTTAACGGATAAAATAATGAACAGCCCTCGGTCTCTCATAAGAGATGGAGGGCTGCATTTTAAACATAATGAAAAAAACGCTCCCTCCGACAACCCGGAAAGTGCGCTTTAATTGAAATATTAGTGGTGCTGATGAAGGGATTCGAACCCCCGACCTACGCATTACGAATGCGTTGCTCTACCAGCTGAGCTACATCAGCAAATCCTATATTAGGATAGGATTTTTCGAAGAAAAAGTCAAGAATTTCGCGACTGGATTTTTTTGTATCGGCTAATTACACAAGATGGAACACTTTGTTCGAACGTCTTTCCTTTTGCTCCGGCTCGCTTCCGATTAACAGCTTACCCGATTTATCGCTTCCGACGCCGCTAATCATGAGGTCGAGCTTGCTCTTGAGATCCACCTCGTAAGGCTTCGCCAGCAATTGCCCTTCCGGCGTGCGGATAACGCGGACGATCGGCCTTTGCTTCGTATCCTCGTGAAGAGCGGACACCACCCCGAGCTCTCCCGTGCTTAAGCGCACCGTGGTGCCTCTCGGAAACAAGGCCATATTGTCCCGCAAATTGCGTACTTTATCCATGTCATAGAGCGAGCCGGCTCCGCCGTACAATACCTCCAAAGCTTCGTGAGGCAGCATCGGAATGCCATTGCCGCGTCCATTGACGAGCGTATCGAACATATCGAAAATGCTGATCCATTGATGATGGGGATGTATCTTTCTTCCTTCCAGCCCGAAGGGATAACCGCTTCCGTCCATCCTCTCGTGATGGAATAAAGCGCAGTGCGCCGCCATCAGCGGAAATCCGCTATCCCGCAGCAGCTTGAATCCGAGCTCGGCGTGCGTCATGTACTGTTTGTCGTTCTGCGTCACCCTCGCCTTCAAGCCGTCGGGCAACAAGAGCCGGCCGATATCGTGGAACATCGCCCCTATGGCTAACGCCTGCAGATCTTCGCCAACCAAACCCTCATCGAGACCCAAACGGGTCGCGCAGACTCCGACGTTCATCGCATGCTCCAGAAAATGCTGCTTGTCCCCGTCCGCAAGCGTGGTCGCTAGATGAACCGGCAAACAAAGATCGTTACGGCGCGATTTCAGATCGTCGACCAGAAGCTTGGACGCATCGAAACAAAATCTCACGATCGCCGGCGACAGCTTCTCCTTAGCCCCTCCCGCAAGCTCTTCCATGACATGCGTTAACGCCCCGTGCAGCACGATGATCGTCTCGTCTCGGATCGCTTGGTCGGGAGCGATGTCCTCCGTTCCCTGCTCCTCGATATGAAGGTACGGCAATCCTAACTGTTGCAGCTTGTTAATCGCGTTCGCCGTAAGCACGAATCCTCTTCCCGCCAACACGTGTCCTTGCTCTGTATAGATCGATCGCCCCAGCTTCATGCCCGGGCGACACTGATTCGTATGCAAAATAATCATACTTTCGACTCCCTTCCGCAAGCGGGACGTAAGCTTGTCCCCGCCTTATGTACTCATCCTATCTAATCCTTCCGTCATATGACCAGTGACGCGTGTCACCTCTTCGGTCATGATTATGTAAGCATGTTTTGCCATCTATACTGTTCAAAATTAAATGTTCCTCTATAATGGAAAAGAAAGGGGAGAAACGCATGTTAAGAATATTGATCGCGGACGACCAAACGCTCATGAGGGACGGCTTGCAAACGATTCTTCAATTAGAGGACGATATCGAAGTCATAGCCACCGCCGAGAACGGCGAGGAAGCTTGCCGGCTAGTCGCCATTCACGATCCGGACTTGGTTCTCATGGACATCCGCATGCCCGTCATGACCGGCATCGAGGCGGTCAAGAAGCTGCGCGTCGATTCTCCTCATACGAAGGTGCTCGTGCTGACGACCTTCGACGAAGACGAATATATTATCGACGCTCTGGCTGGCGGGGCTGTCGGTTTCCTGTTGAAAGACATTCCCGCGGAGAAGCTGCTCCAAGCGGTACGCGAAGCGGCTAGGGGAGAAATCATGCTACCGTCTTCGATTGCCGTGAAATTGGCCGCGCGCTTATCCGCTCCGTCTCCCGGACGCACGCCGCCTGCCCGAGCACGCGGTAGAACTTCCGACCTCAAGTTCACGAATCGGGAGATGAGCATCATCGCCTTGATGGTCGAAGGACGCAATAATCGGGAAATCGCGCAACTGTTGTTCATGAGCGAGGGAACCGTTAAGAACTATATCAGCGCGATATACGATAAAATCGGTACGAACGACCGCACGCAAGCCGTGATCTGGCTCAAAGACATGACTGTCATATGACCCTCGTCACTGTGCCGCGTTGTGCCCCCGAGTTACAATAAGATCAGATTCTTATACCTATAAAGGGCTGCATCGCTTGGGGGAATGAAGGTTGGTCGGAGGCGGTATTCGCAATCATCTACCGTTGCTGCGCACGTTAACGGTATTGCTAGGATTCCTTGTACTCATAGGCTGGGGACTTGGATCCGTAGGGAAAAGCGATGAAGCTTCCGGATTGAAATCCGATCGATGGCTTTGGGCTCCCGCCCGTTCATTTCACGACTCTTCGCCGCCCCGAGGCGTATGGTTGCCCTATCCGAACAAATCCCCTAATCTGGAAACAAGCAGTCCATATTGGTTGCAAATCCCATTGGACAAGAGCTCCGCGCGCGAACCGCAATTATTGATCTTCAACGCCGTCGCTCTATCCGTGTACGATAACCAACGCCTTCTTTATACTTACGACCCCCAAGCCGAACACCATCGGCTGAATCTGTTCTACCATTGGAACTTGGTTCCGTTACCCGCCCCTATCCCTTCGGAAGTGTACGTCCTGCTCGACAATCGCGACTCCTCGCGTCCTCTGCCTTCGATTCATTTCGTTGGAAAAGGCGATATTTTTACGTATTTCATCCAAAAGGATACCTACGCCTTCCTGCTTGCCGGTCTCTTTCTCTTCAGCCTGTTCGTTGCCCTCGGATTGTATTTCGTTCGTCGGGATCGGCTTCATCTTTATTTTGCCTTGCTTGCGTTCTGCGGGTGTTACGCTTCGATTGCCCGGAATTACCTGCTGCAAGTCATCTGGGATCAGCCATGGGTCAGCTTTATGGAGCACGTCATCTTCCCGCTCGGCGTCTATGGATTCGTCAACATTATGATTGAAGTGTTCGGTTCCGCGCAGGCTGGCATTCTTCGAGCTATCCGATGGGTGCTCTTAGGCTTCGTCATCGTCACCTTATTCAGCGCGATCTTCTTGGATATGAAATGGTTCGGTTGGTTGCTTAGCTATCCGCTATTAACGGTGTTTCTTGTTACGGCCGGGGTCGTATTTCACTCGATATGGAGCGCTTACCAGGAAAGGCAGGGACCGGAATCCATTTGGATGCTTGCCGGTTTTTTCATCGTATGCACATTCGCTCTCATTCACGTGCTTCGCACCTATTTGCCGATGTTCTACGTTCTGCTTGAACGGAAAGTTCCCTTGCTTTTCAAGCTGCCCTTCGATGTCTTGTCCATCTCGCTATTCTTATTTCTCATTTGCCTGTTTCGCATTATTATTTTTCGGTTCGGCTTAATCAATGAGCAGTTAAAGGCTTTTAACCTTTCCTTGGAATCCAACGTCCGCAAGCGTACGGAAGAGTTACTCGAAAGAGAAACGCAGCTTCGGGACGCGAATACCCAGTTGACCATTACGATGAGAGGAACCGCGGAAGCGATCGCTTCTTCCATGGTTCTGGAGGAGCGGCATCTCTTAACCGGGACGATTCACGATACGATCGGCCATGCGTTAACCGCCACGATCGTCCAGCTTGAAGCCGCGAAACGCTTGCTTAAGCGGGATCCGGATTTAGCGCTAGAGAAGCTTGACGCTTCTCAAAGCTTGGTTCGGCGCGGACTGGAAGAAATCCGCAATTCCGTGCGCCTGCTACGGGACGATTCTTCCAGCTACGATCTGCAATCCGCCTTGAAGGAATTAATCCGCGAGACGGAACAAACGACGGGAGTCACGATCGTAAGCCGGATAAACCCGTTGCCGGATTCCCTAACGACGCTGCAGAAGAGAGTCCTCTATCAAGCGCTGCAGGAGGGGATGACTAACGGGTTAAAACACGGCGGCAGCACGCGCTTCGACTTTTCCTTAACCGTCTCCGGCACTCGGTTACAATTTCGGTTGATTAGCGACGGGCTAACCTACACTCCCTCCACCTTCGGATTCGGACTGAAGGCGATGTCGGAGAGAGTCGCTAACCTAGGCGGGCACATGGCCGTCGAACCAGGCAATCCCGGTTGCGTGCTTACGCTAACTTTACCCTTTCAAGCGCATGCGCAGCCGGAAGAGGTGACCCGAGGATGATCCGTTTTCTAACAACCCATATCCCTCTATTTCGTATTTTATTGGGCTTGACCGCCTTGATCCTATGCATCGGCCTTGCTTTAACCGCCTTTCAGCAGAGGGATAGCAACGCCATACAGTTAAATCCCGACAGATGGAGCTGGGCTCCCGCTCGTTCTTTCGAAGACGCTCACCCCCCTTCGGAAGGCTGGCAGGATCATGTACCCGGCACCGTGATTCCCGCGAAAGCTTATTGGATTAGAGTACCGATTCCGCGGAACGGTTGGGCAGATCCTCAACTATTCGTCCTCCGCGTCGGGAGTATCAAAGCGTATGCGGATGGAGCGATCCTCTACGATTACATCCTTAAGACTAAACAAGTACACACGGGATTTCATTGGAAAATGATCGCCGTACCTTTGCCCGCGCCGGACCACGTCGATCTTCTCGTCAAATACGCGAAGCATTCCCCTCTCGCCGCATCCGTCGTCATCGGGAATAAATCCAGCTTGCTGAATATCATTCTGATTAACGATCTGGATAATCTCATTCTGGGAACCCTGCTCTTATTCAGCGGAATTATCGCGCTCGGACTCTATGCGACGCAACGGGACAGGCTCTATCTATTCTTCGCTCTTCTCGCGTTTTCCGGAGGATTTGCCGCGCTCGTTCGCAACCTTCTTTTGCAGGTGATATGGGATATCCCGCAACTTGCCTACTTTCATGATAGTTGCTTGTCGTTGGCGACGTTCGCTTTTATCGGAGTGCTGCGACATGTATTTCCGACGATCAACCGGCGTAAGATCTCCTTTTTGCTGTGGGTGATGCTTGCCGATACCGTTCTTACCATTATCGCCGCGCTTGCGAATCCGAGGTGGTATTATTCTTTTACGATAAATTCGTTTGGCCCTCTATTCGCCGTGGTGTTCATAGCCGTATCTTGGACGCTGTGGACGGCCTATCGTTCTAGAAAAGATCTAGAATCGATCTGGTTGCTCGCCGGCTTTACTTCCTTAACCGTCATTTCTCTCATCCATATGTACCGCTTTATTCTGATCTTTCATTTACCCGAATGGTTTAACGAACGAATGCTCTGGGTGCATCGCTTGCCCGCCGATTCCTTGTTCTGGGGTCTGTTCCTCTTCGTCGTCTGCCTGATCCGCGTTATCATGCATCGATACACGGGAATGAATCGGCAGTTAACCGAATTTAACCGTTCCTTGGAAAACGTCGTACAAACCCGCACGCAACAGCTCCAAGAGAGAACTGAGCAATTGGAGACGGCCCATGAACAGTTGGGAGCATCCATGCGCGAAAATGCGGAAGCGTTGGCGGAAGCGATGATTCTAGAAGAACGGCATCGCATTACCGGAAGCATTCACGACACGGTCGGGCACACGTTAAGCGCGACCATTATCCAATTGGAAGCGGCCAAGCGTTTGATCGCGAAGGATCATGACTTAGCCGAAGAGAAGCTCGAAGCTTCCCAAGACCTCGTAAGAAGAGGACTGGAGGATATTCGACAATCCGTGCGTTTGCTTCGCGACGATGCCTCTTATTATGATTTGCTCGGCTCGATCGGAGCTTTAATCCGGGAGAAGGAGCATCTAACCGGCTGCCAAGTCGACAGTCAATTCGATTTGCTTCCTCTAGCGTTGAGCACGTTTCAGAAAAGGATCGTATTTCAAACTTTGCAAGAAGGATTAAGTTTAGGAATCAAGCATGGATCTCGCAAGCCTTTTCATTTTCAATTCATCATCCGATCGGATATGAAGACGCTTAACATGCAATTAATTCACTTGGAGGAGCATGATTATTCGGCCAAGGATCTCGGGTTCAGTTTGCAAGCCATCGCAGAACAAGCGGCGCTTATAGGCGGCGTAATCACGGCGGACGATGAGAAGACAGGTTACGTCATTACTTTGTTGCTGCCCCTAACGCCTGCAAGCTGACCGCGAGCGAACCGAATCTATTCCCTTGCATAAACTGGGATGACAACAGCCCATAGGCAAGGGGGAATGAGGATGAACGGCCAAACGTTGATGCTCCCGATCCGAATCCGAACGATGACCGCCAAGAACGTAAAGATTAACGTCCCCTACGTAAACGGAGGCACGACTCCCGCCGCGCAGGAGGCAATGAATAAAGCGATTGCCGCGGCCAACCAGCAGTTGCTGAAGGAGCAAGGCTTTCCAAGCAAAGACATACAGCAAATGGATGGCACCTTCGAGATCAAAAACAATCAAAGAGGCGTGCTCAGCCTTTCGCTGCTTAACTATGAATTCACGGGCGGAGCTCACGGCAATACGTTACAGAAATCTCTCACCTTCGATGCCGACACCGGCCGCAGCTACAAGTTAGGGCAATTGTTTAAGCCCGGTTCTAATTACGAGGCACGCTTAAACGCGATCATTCAGACCCAGATCAAAGCAAGAAAGTTACCTTTGCTCGTCGATTATCCGGGAATTACGCCCGACCAGGACTTCTATATCGCCGACAAATCCTTGGTCATCTATTTCCCTTTGTACGCCATCGTTCCCTATGTGTGGGGGTTTCCTTACTTCCCGATCTCCGTGTTCGAAATTCAAGACATTATAGACGAAGATGGACCGTTAGGGATTCTCATGTATTAAAATATCAAAAGGCGCGTAACCGAGGAAGTTTATTCCCCCGTTACGCGCCTTTTAACGCTTCAAATACTATAATGGCATTGATCGCCCGGTATGATCCACGAAGATTAATTCCTCGCTGACTTTGGTCTTACGCTCGATCAGATCAAGAATTCCCATCGCGCTTTCCGATGCTTCCATCGGAGCCTTGTTTCCGCCCATATCCGTGCGAATCCATCCCGGATGCACGGCAAGCACCCTGATTCCCCGCGGATGCAGCTCTGAGTTCAATTGCTTCGAGAACATGTTCAGCGCGGTCTTGGAAATCGCGTACGGATAATCGCCGCCATAGGCCAAGGCCATGCTTCCGGCCTCGGATGAAATATTGATCACCATAGCGTCGGAGTTCTCCTTCATCAAGGGTGCCATATGTTTCGCAACGCACATCGGACCGAACAGATTCACTTCGAAAGTTAGCTTTAGCAGATGCATCGGAAGCGTATCTAATTTGTGTTCCCGTCCCAATAACACCCCTGCGTTGTTAATTACGCCGTCCAGCTTCACCGAATCTTGGCTTAGCTTTTCCGCTAATCCCGCGACTTCTTCCTCGCGCGTCACGTTCATTCGCTCGATGTGCACCAAATCCGGACTTCGAGCGGCCAATGCAAATAACCCCTCGGAGGCATCGGATATTTCGCGGATGCACGCGATCACCTCGTGGCCTCTCTCGACGGCCAATTTCGTTAATTGCAACCCTAAACCTCTACCCGCTCCGGTTATTAGAATATTCATTGGAATCCCCTTTGCCAGCTTAATCGTTCTCGAGAAGCTCAACCAGAACTTTCAGGTCTTGGAAGGTATCCATATAGGCGTACCGTCCTCCGGTATATTCGCCCTTCTGCAGCAGTTGCATTCCTCCGGCTTCCAATACCGCGATCTTTTCCTTCATTCCTTTAACCATGAACGCAATATGGTGAAACCCCTCTCCGTTCCGTTCAAGCGACTCGCGCCAAGTGCTCGGATTATGGTCGGGTTCAATTAATTCCAACTGCAGCGATCCCATATCGAAGAAAGCCAGCTTCGCCCTAGCTTCCGACGGCTCGCCCCGGTATTCCGTCCGCGCGATATCCGCCGTATCCGTCCAAAACCAATTCGGCTTCTCGATTCCGAAAAATTCGGCGTACTTCTGCGACGTTTTCTCGATATCGTTGACCAATAACCCGATTTGCGTAATAACGTTATTCCCAAGCGCATTGTTGACCATCCTAGACCGTCTCCTCTTAAGTTAGGTTAGACTTGCTTGCATGAATCACGCTTAACCAACTTCATGTCAACCACGAACGAGGTATACTCGGTCGTTCGTTGCTCGATATGCTCGATCAAGGAAGCGGTCACCTTCTCTAGCATCGCTCCGAAATCGATCCTAAGCGTCGTCAAACCCGATGATCGAAATGTCATCCGGCACCCGAACGCCGTACTCGCCCAAAACTCGAATCGCTTAAGACGTAATATGTGTGAAAGTAAGCGTTCTCAATAACACTCGCGATCAGCATGTTCGTCAGGCTGACCGTGCTTCGCGATACTCCGGCCAGCCTGACGATCTCCATGGCATTCATTTCTGTCTTTATCAAGTGTTCAGCTTCTTTCCGTAAACACGTGTTCACAGCCTATCGTAAACGATCGAAATCACGGAGTCAACAACTACCATTTACCCGCATCGATCTCCGACGGCTTCAGCCCTTCCCAAATATTCGGCACCTCGATCGCATCCGGATCTTCGAATACGAGGAAGCCGGTCGGCAAGTATCTTTCACCGGAAGAGGATGAAGGCTTGTTTACGATATCTCCGTTTTCGTCAACCAGTACGGTGGAAGAGCCTCCATCCAAGTTAGCCGCGATAACGGCTCCATGCTCGAGCAGAATTTCCTGAGCATCGTATAGCGTAGCGCCGATGCTGTATCCCGGCTGGCGACCGTCGATCATTAAGAATAGGATGGCCCCGTCTTCGCGTTGCCCCATCACCGTGCGAGGCGCGATTCCCCAGCCTTGCGAGCGGTTCGGAATCAAACCTTTGCCGTTCACGATAATTCTCGGCGAGAAACTGACCGCTTCGGCAATCCCCATCGCCATAAGCTCGTCAACGGAATACTTGCCTGCTAGCATTTTGCCCTGTTTGTCGATACCGACGATTTGAACGCTTTTCTTGCTTCCCAGTCCGTTATATAGAATTTTCCCGTTGCTAATAACCAAACCGATAGGCTTAAATCCATTCCCTCTCCAATTCGGATCCGAGAATCCTCCCGCATTCACGCCCGCGATCGCTCCCGTGCGCTTCACCATGCTGGAAACCTTCTCCCCGCGCCCCCTCTTGTTCGGAACGACAAGCCTCACCTTCTTCGGATCCCGCACGGTCAGCAGGAACCCATGGTACCCTTCGCCATCCACTTCCTCGATGGTCGTAAGCTTATCCGGTTCCGAATCCACCGTTCCACCTTGCTCGGAATCCGTCGGAATCGTGTGCGTATCGCGCTCTTCGCCCATCTGTTCGAACTGATTCACATAATGGGCGACGCGTTCCCGCAACGCTTTCTCTCCGATAATGTATTTCGCCCATTCCCGGTGCTGGGTCGTAATTAACGAATCGGCTAACATGTAACGGTACTCGTTTCCGGAAGGCGTTAAGAAGAACCATCCCGAGAACAATACCGCGATCGTAAACCCCGATACGAACATAATCTTATAAAGCCGCCATAGCAAAGACCGCTTCCGCCGCGGAGCTTTCTTGTCTCGCCGCGCGACTCCCCCAATCGAAGCTGACGCCGTTTTAGTTGATCTAGGTGGCAAAGGTGCCAAGGCATCCACGCTCCTTCGTAATTGTTAATCTCGCACCTCCTATATACGAGATAAGCGCTAATGTTGTTGCGTCACTTGAAGGAAGTCAGTTATACCGCCTAGGAACGACAACGGCGAGAAGACCGTCAAGGAAGCTCGACTGCTTCCTAACGGTCTTCTTGCGTTGATCGGCTATCTCGCAAAATTGCCGAAAGGCTTATTCTGCTTTCGATTTCAGAAGTTCTAGCAAATTCATAATCGCTTGAGCGGTTTCGGCTCTACTTGCCTTCGATTTAGCCGAAAATTTACCGTTCGATTGGCCTTGAACCAACCCTATCTCTGTTGCTTTCCCGATCGCGGCATTCGCCCAAGCGGCGATTTGGTCGGCATCCTTATATTTAAGCGCCGAGCCGTTCCATCCTTCTCGATTATGGGCCGCGTACTCGTATGCCCTCGTCAACAATACGGACATTTGCTCTCGGGTAATGATCGCGCTTGGATCGAATTCAGCATCCGATATCCCTTTAACCAATCCCGCCTTGTAAGCCGCCGCAATATCGGCCGCATACCAGGCATTATCGGGAACGTCGCGGAACTTCGTTGCGACTTGACCTTGCAGTCTAAGGGCTCTAGCCAATAGAGCCGTAAACTCCGCTCTCGTGATCGGCTTGTCCGGCTTAAACTCCGTTTCGCTAATGCCGGTAACGATGCCTTTAGCTGCCAGCACCTTCAATGCTCGCGCAGCCCAATGATTCGCAGGGATATCGGCGAAGGTTCTGTCAAACTCCAGAACGGCGTATTTGCCGGGCTTTGTCGCATCGACCTGAACGATGTTAGAGTTACGATTCACCGTTCCTCCGACATATTCCCATTTCCCCGAAGATTCATTGAAATAGTAGACGCCCAGTAAATCAGCATCGACGGATGCTGCCGGATACGGAAGGACAATTTGCATGCCTTCAGGTCCTCGCCACTCTACTGACCGATCGCCGCTCTTCAATGACATTCGAACGTCATAGATGCTATCGACCAACCGAACGTTAGCGGTTCCTCCTCCGACTACAGGTACCTTCCCGAGCTCGACGTCGCTAACTGGGCTGAAGATTACCTGCAGCAATGCATGGCTACCTTCGGCCAAACCCGATGCCAAAGCATCCAATGTAGTGCGATCTACGTTTACGTTCGCTTTGCCGAATTCAACTCTTAGCGGAAGTTCCCCTATCTGACTGTAAGAGATTTCAGCAGAGTTTTGACCCTCCGCAATTTGGACAACCGCAACTCCATCGCGCACAGTGACCTTCGGCTTCTCATCGATGACGGTTCGATTTCCACCATTGCCGTTACTGGTGGTGTTACTGCCGTTATTGCCGTTATCCTCAGCAAGCGTCGTAACTGTGACCGAAGGTCCGTCCGTGCTCCAGACATCGAAGGGATTACCCGCTTCCACTTTGAACGCATACGTAGTCGCCGGGCTTAATCCTGTAGCTTCATACGAGTAAACCGAACCAGTCACGGACGCGTGCTCCGCTCCGTTCCGGTAGATCTTATATTGCATAATCCCTTCGGAATCGCTTGCTCCCGACCATCGAAGCTGCACGGAACCGGAAGTTACGCGATCGGTTGCGAGTGATCCGTTCACCCATGCAGGTTGAGCTTGAACGTCAATCGAATACGTTTGCGATGTCCCGCTTTCCGCCGTTACCACGACGATCATCCCCGGTAGAACTTTCCCCTGCGTGACCGGCGTCGTTCCGTCGGCCTCATAAACCCCAATTACCGCTCCCTCGGCAGCACATACCCGGCTTACAAATTGTTCCACCTCGGTACCGTATACGACCTTGCTTACGGATCCCGCTCCGCTGTCGACTTCATAAATTCCGGAAGCTAGCGTCGTATCGGAATTCGGACCGTAGATTTCCGCTTCCGTCACGGCAATGATTTTGCCCGGGAGAAAGCCCATTACAACGCGAATTTGAGAGGTTTGCACGGGATCGAACATAATTCGATTCAACGCGACATCGGGAGTTTTCGGCACGCTCGTTTGAGTAGACGCGCTTACCCATCCCGTTCCATCCCAGTATTCAATTCGGATGGAAGTGGGAGGAGTCTCGTTTCCCCCTCCCGCGACTACGTAAAGGTCTATGCGGTTAATAACCCTGTTCGTCCCGAAGTCGTATTTCAACCACTCAACGCCCGCGGCCGTATTAGTCGTCTTATAATTATGCCATCGGCTGTGGGGACTGTCCGTATACGAGATAATGCCGTCCACCGTCTTCCAAGCGTTGGGATCGTAAGTCGTATAGGCGTAAGACTCGGTCGCAGCAGGAAACCCCAGCTTCGAGGGATTCAACGCTATGTTTTTCCTTCCGGCCATTAGCGTGTACCGCTTGGAATTCTGCCCGTCCTGTGAAGTGACCCTAAGCTTCATGCCCGAAGCAATTAGCATTTGATCCGCAACCGGTGTCGTGCCATCGCTAAGATATAACATGCATGTCGCGTTAACTGCGCAAGTTAACCCATTGAAGAAGCTTTGCGCGTCGGTTCCCCAAGGCACGTTCGTGATCGTCCGCATCGTCTCGTCGATCGCGTATGCATCGGACAGGATACTCGCCTCCGAGTTTCGTTCTCGAACGACCGTTAACGAGAAAGTCAGTTGATAAACTTCCGCGCCTCCTTGAATAGTCGCGATCAACTTGACCGGAAGATCTCCCTCCGCGAAGGACGGTCTCGTCACGATACCTGAGTTAGTAATCACTTCCGGCTTGTCCGACTGCCACGTTATCGTTTCCCCGTTTCGGCCGACCGCAGGAAGAACGAGATCCGCTTCGATCCGGTCCTCGGACGCATTAACGCCGCGGATGTCCTCGAAAGAAACTGCCGCATGTATTTCCTTTATCGTCAATCTATGCTTACCCTGTGCAGCAAACGTATAGGCCGCCTGCCCGTTCTTCGGCAATAGCAAGACCGATGCAACTGTACCGTCCGTTAGATTTTCGTCCTTAACGAGATAGGATTTGCCGTTATCCAGATTTCTCCATGTCGATTCGACCGGAATGGCTCCGTCCGTGTCAACGATACGGTTTTTGTCATCGATATGCCGGATAGTAAAAGAATGTTTTCTAAGCTCGTATTTGACGCTCGCGCCGAACAGCGAAGCGTCCAATGACGGATCGATGACCAACCGATCGTACTTGGGTTTGATCCCCATGATAATGTCGTAAAATCCGGCGATCGGACGCGCGTTCGCGCTCATCCAAGGTTCACGTAAGGTGTCCGGCCGAAGGTCCCACGTATACGTGTTCCAGATCAAACCGTCTTTGCTATACTGCTCGACAATCGTACGGAGAAGTTCCGCAGGCACCTCATTGTTGCCGATTGCGGCGTAAGCCGCCATCATATCGTAGCTCAACTGCGGGAAGCTGTTCCCATGCAAATAGGTTGGAAACGGATTGTTATTCTCCGAACTCGAATAAGCCGATCTTTGCGCCGGGAACAAGGTGAGCGGACGGTTCATCAGATTATTCCCGTTCCGAAAATCCGAATATTGCTCCAGGATCACTCGTGCGCGCTCCTCATCGACCAAGCCGAACATAATGGCGTACGCGTTTTCAAACGTGTGACCGACGTCTCCGTAGATTTCCCCGTTCAAGCCGCGTGAGTGGACGAAAGATTTCGTGGTCTCCGACCAGAAGCCTCCTTGCGACTTGTCTTTGTTATACGTCGTCTTAAGTTGCTCCGCTTTGGCTTTGTATTTGTTCGCCCGTTGCTGATCGCCGAACACGTCCTCCTCCAATGCTGCCCAGTCCAGTAGCGCTTTATAGAGAAAGGCGTTCGCGTAGGCGCTGTTCTGGCCGATCTTGCTCTGGTCGTCCCACTGGGAAACCTGATAGGCCAAAGAATCCATTAAGCCGTCGTTATTCGTATCTCTGGTAAAAGCCGCCCAATCCAATACCTTCCTAGACATGTCTTTCACTTCAGACAACCAGACGTCATCCCCCGACAAGTCGTAGATCGCCGCGATTCCGGCGATAAACTGCCCGTACGTGTCGAAAAAATAATCCTTGTACCAGACGTTCTCCCTCGCGGAGACGGCCCACAGTTGTCCCGTGCCGTGGATCGGATAATTGTAATTTTTAATGAACCGAACGAAATTTTTCAGAGTATCCAAATATGCTCCGTTGCCGGCGCCTTGCAAAGCCAGCGCATTTCGGGAATACCACCAAGTCTCGTAAGGCCCCATGCCGCTGACATCCGTGTCTCCCATGCCCACGTTCAGATCGATGACGGACGATCTCGCGTAATCCTGAATGGCTTCCGCCAACGTGAATTCATCGATGCCCGAACTTGCGGGAATTTCTCCGATATCGTAATACGCATCCAGGTTGTCGTCGCTGCTGAACGTATACGTGAACGCGTCCGTCTGGCCGGCCTTCACCTGCACGGGCTTGAAATCGTTTTTCTGAAAAATGCCGAGCGGCAAGTACTTATCGGTGTACCCGGTTTGGGCATTCGAAGTGCCGCCGAGAGAGAATGCTTGATCGCTTAGTTTGTGCTCCACGACAAGAGCACCAGTCTCGTTCAGAGGTTTGCGCCAAATCTTGGTCGCGCGGTTGCGGTCGGAAGCCAACTCGATACTCAGAACCCGATGATTAAGCTTATCGATCAAGTCCATATTCGCCGTATAAAAGCTGTACCGATCATTGTCGTACCAACTGCCGGTGCGAATGACATTGGATTTTTCCGGGTTGGCGCTAAGGGACGTTGTATAGGGGGTGCGGGACAAAAATCTGTTCAGCGTTCGCCGCTCCCCCGCTGCGTTTACGCCGGGATCCAGAAGGATCATGCTACCTCCGTCTTCCGTCCTCTGTACGACGTCGAATGCCTTGCTTTGGAAAGCGAATGACAGCGTCCGCTGATCTTTAAGCTGAAGCGCTCCTCCGTAGGTTCTTGCAACATTCAATAAAATGTCCGATGTTCTCGCTTCTACGATCCATGTCTCGTTAATCGGGATACCGCCGCTCTCGTAATGAATATCGTTGAACGTGACCTTCCGGCCGTCAACCGTAGCCTGCGGGGAAGAAGCCAACCGGTGAGTGCCTATCCATTGCGATTGCGTCAGATTGGTTGTCCCGTCATAGGCTTCGAGCTCCGTAATAGCGGCATAATAAGCAGATTTGCCTCCGCCGGGGCTTTTATTGACCATGTTCAGACGGAGTTTCGACGTATTGATCTTATCGAATGCAACGGTGTTCGCAGCGTTGCCAAGAGGAGCCGACGGGCTATGCGTTGAATTGGTAACGTTTACAAAAATGGACCCGTTCCAATATTGGACGGAATGACTTTGCGGAGCGGCCGTATAGCCCGAATCCTCGAAATAATATATCTTGAGTTTGTCTACGTCCACGTTCTTCCCAAAGTCGTACTCAATCCAATCCGAGGTCACCGGTAGTTTGTTGCTACGGTAAGCGGTCCAGCGGTTCCGCGGATTTTCGGTATAAGAAATAATTCCGTCTTTCAAATGGTTAATATTATCGCCGGAATTCGTATACGACGCGCTTACGGCTACCGGATTAGCATCCGTTAGCACCTCCGAACCCGAAGTCTCTCCGGGTTCAAGTACCTCAACGTCCCCGCCAAGCTTCATTGAGGATAAGACAAGCTTATTGTCGTAATCGAAATTGACGCTCAAATTGCCCGCCGTAACAGATATCGTCTTGTTGTTAACGTCCTGCGTAATGGCTGGGGGTGCGATTATAGGGGATGCGCTCACCCGATTAGGCTGGGCGAGCGCTACGGTAGATAAGAGCAACGTGCCGCTCAATAATGTGGAAGTCCATTTTCTTAACATTGGAATTCTCCTTCCGACTCGATGCAGAGTCGATTTATTATTTGCTGCGATTCGTCGCCACCGCGATGCATCTGAACTCGTTCTGCCCCTCGAACACCTCGACCTGCGTGGAATCGCCTTCCCGCCATGGGCGACAAGCGCAATAGAAGTGAAAGAGCGTCCCGTTCCAGATCACGACCGACGATTTGTGCGCATGAATTTCGTCCAAATCGCCTGTTCCGCCATGCGGCAGCAACGGCTTGTCTAGCGTTACCCAATGAAGCAAGTCTTCCGAAACCGCCAACAACCCCTGCGCATGCGTTCCATCCAATCCAAAAGCGAAGTTTAACCAGCGCTCTCCATCATAACGAATGCAAGGATCGCTGTAGAATTGACTATAGAACGTCCCTTCTTCGAAAGGCATAATCGGATTGCCGTCATAACGTTCCCACTGAAACAGGTCGATCGAAGTTGCGACGCCCGTTTCTTCCTTCCATGGCCATACGTTAGAACCCTTCGCATTGTAGAACATCCAGTACTTGCCCTCATGCTCCAGCAAGCAGCACTTATACAGACCTTCCTTCTCCCAATCCCCGCCGTTCTCATAGGTGAAAATCGGCTGTTCGAGACGGTTCCACTTCCGTAGCGACTCGTCCGTCGTCCAGGCAAGCCCCATGACGGCTCCCCCTGCTTCATAACCTTCGCCCGGATAAGAGTGATAGATCATCCAATACCGACCGTCCCGCTTGCGAAGCGTCGGCACCTCCCGAATATCGTTCGATGCCAGCAAGATCCACGAACCCGCCGCGCCGATCCGGTCCCACCTATCCGAGCCTTCGAGGCGGGGCAGAATAACGGCTTCGTGGCGCCATTCCAACAGGTCGTCGCTAACGGCCAGCGCCGTCTGATAGCCGATGCCGTCAAACCCGACATGCATCATGTAGAATTGGTCGTTATGCCGGAAGACGAACGGACAGTCGACGCCCTGCGAATCGTAGCTACCCTTCATCCCCGACCCGGCCAAAGCCGGTTTCTCTTTTTTGTTCGTCGTGCTCCACTTTGCAAGTAACGCTTCTTGATCTGGTTTCATTCCGATCACCCTTTCACGGCGCCCGCCGCGACGCCTTTGATGATATATTTTTGCAGCATGAGATAGATGATGAGCACCGGGATCGCGGCAAGTATGAGCGATACGAGCGCAAGGTTCCATTGTTGGCTATACGTTCCGAAGTAACGATACACGGTCAATTGCAGAGTCATCACGTTTTCACGCTGCAACATAAGGAAGGACAAAATGAAATCATTCCACACCCATAGGACGTTTAGTACCGCGGCAGTCGCAGTTACGGGTAACAGCAACGGAACGATAATTCGGAAGAACGTTTGATAGACGTTCGCTCCGTCGATTCGGGCCGCCTCTTCTAGTTCGGCGGGAAGTTGGGTCATAAAGCCCCGATAAAGGAAAATCGTAAAGGGCGAGAACAACGCGACAATCATGAGCACTAGCCCGAATCTAGAATTCATTAGATTCAGCTCCGAAGCCAGTTTAACGAGCGGAATCATGATCGTCTGGAACGGTACCATCATCGACAGCGTGAAGAACATAAGCAACCAGAAGCCGCGAGAGCCCTTCATCCGCGAAATCCGATAAGCTGCCATCGCGCTGAACAATAATGTAAATCCTACTCCGAACAACGTAACGAGCACGGTATTCCATAGAGCGCGGGGATAGTGCATGTCTTTCCACACCTGCTTGTAATTACCGAATTCCCAAGTTTCCGGCCAGGATACGAACGAGCGAAGCATTTCCCCGTTCGTCTTGAAGGAATTCAGCAGCGCGAATAAAATCGGCAGCAGGAAGAGCAGCGCGATAAGCACCGCCACGATTTCTCCAATACTTCTTCGGATCATGCGCTCACCTCCTTGCTCCGCATAACGCGGAATTGAACGAGCATGACGATAACGATGAACAAGCAGAATACAATCGAACGGGCCGTGCCCGAGCCGTAAGAATTGGCCGTGAACGCCTCGCGATAAATGTTGATCGCCAAGCTCTGGCTGGAATTGGCCGGGCCTCCGCCGGTCAATGCCAAGATCAAATCGAACACCTTGAAGGAATTCGTCGTCGTCAGGAACACGTTGGAGATGATCGCGGGCATGAGCAGCGGAAGCGTCATTTTCCAGAACCGCGTCCAACTCCCGGCTCCGTCCACGTGCATCGCTTCTTTCAATTCGCCCGGAATCCCTTGAAGCCCGGCCAAATAGATAACCATCGCCAGCCCGACGCTGGACCATAAGGAAACGCCGGCGATCGGATACAGAATGCGGTCCGGGTTGCCTAGAAAGCTATAGGTTAGAAAATTCCACCCCAGCTTCGTTCCCATCTCGTAGAGCACGGAGGAAAAGAAAAATTTCCATAGAAAACCGACCACGATCAAGGAAATGACGTTCGGCGAAAAAAAGATGACCCGGAGCGCGTATTTCGATTTCAGCTTCGAATCGACCAACAACGCGAGGAGCACTCCGAAGACGTTAACAAGCACGATATTCAGCACGGAAAACTTCAACGTAAACAGGAATGAATCCCGAAAATCCCCGCTGTGCAACAACATATCCGCGTAGTTACGGAAGCCAACCCAGTTAAACGTAGACTGCAGGCCATCCCAGTCGGTGAAAGAATACATCACAGAACCGCCGAGAGGCACAACGAAAAAACAAATGTACAAAATACAGATCGGCCCTATGAAAGACAGCGTGATTCCGAGCTTTCTTAGTTTGGAAGAAACGCCGGATGACATTCAAAACCACTCCTAGAAGAGCAGAAGGACACTGCGAGGTGTCCTTCCGTCTCTATATCTTTATTTTTTCGCCCAAGATGTCGCGATTTCCGAGACCACTTCATCAGCCGTTTTCTTCTTGAAGAAATAACCTTGCATGATGGCCTCCGCTTCAACCCGCGTGGAGCCATTCATAAGCACCTGCGACCATGGAACGACTTTCTGAGCGTTCACGTACGACAAGATGTCGTCGGCGATCGGATTGCTGGATACGGTTACTCCTTCGATAGCCGGGATTTGTTTCATGTTCTCGTTGGCAATCGCATTGCCTTCCTTGGTCGTGAGCCATTCGAATAGCTTCTTGGCTGCATCCTGATGCGCGGACTTAGACGTAATCGCGTAGGAAACGTTGACGTTAACTCCCATTTTCGCTTCATCGGCATTGTCGCTATAAGGGATCGCGCCGAAGCCGAGATTCACGTCCGGATTAATGTCCGTGATGCTGGAGTAAGCCCAATAGCCCTGTTGGAGCATCGCTACTTTACCTTGAGCCAGAAGCGATAGACTCGCGTTGTAGTTGTTCGAAGCCGCTTGCGGATCGGCGTTGCCGTAAATCGCGTCTAACGTTTTGAAGCCTTGTTTCAGGCGATCCGATTGAATCGGTTGTCCGGCTTTGGCGCTCTCTGCAAGCGTCTTGACGTCGTCCGTCGTACCCGCAATGGTCGTGAACAGCGTATGCGCAAGCGTCCAACCGTCCGCTACAGCCAATCCGAAGGGCGAGATTTTCTTCGCTTTAAGCTTATCGATAGCGGCGAGTAATTCCGTCTGCGTCTTAGGGAAAGACTCGATGCCCGCTTCCTTGAACAAGTCCTTGTTGTAGTAAATTCCCATACCGGAAATATCGAGCGGGATCCCGTAGATTTTGCCGTCCGGCGTCGTCATCTGGGAGCGGATTTGCTCCGAGTAATTCCCGATGTAGGAATCTCCCGCGAGATCTAGGATATGTCCGGCTTGTCCAAGCTCCAGAAGATCCCCGTATTCGCCCATGACGATATCCGGCATGTCGTTGGAAGCGATCTTCGTCTTCAGCACCGTGTAGTAGTCCTGGTCGTTGACCAGCAAGTCGACCGTAATGTTCGGATTCTGCTCGGTAAATTTCTTGAACGATTGTTCGAGGGCCTGGCGTTTGTCCATATTGAATAGGAAAGCCGTGAGCGTTACGGGCTCTCCCGCATCTGAGCTTGCGCTTGCGCTTGGAGATGCGCTTTCGCCTGCAGGCGTGGAAGCCGGGCTCGAGGAGGATGGCGAAGCGTTATTGCCGCCGTTGTTGCCGCAACCGGATAGCACCATAGTAAAGCTTAACAATAGCGTGGATGTTAGGGTTAGCAGATTCTTTTTGCGCAAAATAATGACCCCTCTCGGATTGAATATCCTCATTATAAGGAATTCCGAAGGGGTCACCTACCATAATATTAAGGGATCGATTAGCACGATATTAATCTACTTTGGCTTTTGCCGACAATGTCCGATACTCCGAAGGCGTACTTCCGTACTCTCTCTTAAACAACTTGTCGAAATAACTGAAATGATCGTAGCCGACGGCGGAAGCGATAGCCGATACGGAAAGACCTTCCTCTTCCAACATTCGCCTCGCCGTATCCAGACGCCGGGAATGTATGTAATGGACCACCGTCACTCCGAATTGCCGTTTGAACCGGGAAGCGAGGTATTCTTTGCTGATGAAGAACCGTTCAGCCAAATCCGCGAGCGACATTTCCTCCCGATAACAGATGTCGATATATTCCTTTACCGCCAGTGCCCTGCTTCCGGACGCCGTTTCTCCTCGGAGGGCGCTTGCGGTATTCATGAAGAAATTCAAGCATTCTTCGAAGAGTTCCATCGCCTTCGTCTTGTCGAAAGCGATCTTCATCGCGAACGGCTCTACGCGGTCCAAAGATTCGGAGCCATAGACTCGAAAGCCGAATTCCGTCCCCACTTGGGTCAACAGCATCGTCCAAGCTTGGAACAGAAACATGGCCGACAGGCATCGCGAGGAAGACGCGGCCTCGAACAATTCATCCAGCTCTCCCCGAATACGGAACGCCAACCCGTGCTTGATCAGATGGCAAGCCTTCGGGACGAACGCGGTCACGAGCGCCTGCAATTCCGGAGTAGAAACCGCTCGGCTCCTCCATTCGTTCGAATTGCCCGTCGAGCCCGACTCCAGTGAATGTATATCGGTATAGAATGCCGTATCCTCCAACATAGCGATCGTCGGAGAATAATCCGCTATCGTTTTGCTGCCTTCTGCCGATATGGCGAAACATGCTAACTTAAGCACCGTTTCGAATGCGTCCTGAAATCCTTTCAATAGGGTCGCGGATGGGACTGAAGCGGGAGTGATCAACCAGTAACACCAATCGTATCTTCCGGAAGGGCCGAATAGTAGCGTGATTCCTTGCTGCTCCTCATACTCGGCAATTAATTTTATGATTGCGTACGCTAGCAGATCCTTGTCCTTATGGAATCTCTCCTGCAGCGCCCTGTCGTAATTCTTAAGAATGATCGTATGAACCCCGCAGGAGTCTTCCCTTGCGAATTTAGGCAATAAAGCCAGCTCGTCCC
Source organism: Cohnella herbarum (assembly GCF_012849095.1). NCBI lineage: Bacteria > Bacillati > Bacillota > Bacilli > Caryophanales > Paenibacillaceae > Cohnella > Cohnella herbarum. The sequence continues at coordinate 6,698,898 of NZ_CP051680.1, read as the reverse complement.
CCGTCAGCTTTCGCCCTTCGTACAGATTGCTTAGGACGGAGACGCGGTGCAACTGCGATTTCTCCTTCTTCATTTCCTCCCATAACCTTTCGGTCTGGCGTTGGAACCGGTTTTTGTCCATTCGATCCTTCGCTTTAAGCAGTGCCGTCTCGATATCCTCCCGATCGAAGGGCTTCAACAGATATTCAACGGCTTCATTCGAGAGAGCATGCTTAACGAACCCGAAGTCGTTATGTCCGCTAATGACGATAACCGGAGTCTCGAGTTTAAGGGCGCGAATGCGCTCCAACAGCTCGTTGCCGTTCATCTCGGGCATGATTATATCGAGCAGAATGAGATCGGGCGTTTCCTCCTGAACGGCGGCCAGCCCGTCCAATCCGGTCTCCGCCTCGCGGATAGATTCGATGGATGGTTCGATATCAAGCAGCAGCCGCTTCAATGCCCGTCTAACTTTCGGTTCGTCTTCGATAATAAGAACTCTCATGATGCCGCTCCCGCCTTCCAGCTTATCGAAACACTTGTCTGCCCCTGACTTGTCCGGATTTCGATCCCGTCGGATCCCGGGAACAAATATTGAATTCGCTTATGCACATTCGCTAGTCCCACGCTTGTTCCCAATGAGCCGCTTTCCCGAACGTGAAGCGTTAATCGGCTCGCTTCGTTCTCGTCTACCATCCCCGCCGTGTCCGTCACAGCCACGATCATTCGCCCGTCTTCTTCCCTAGCCGAGATCGCAATCGTCCCTTGCCCTTTCCGCGATACGCCGTGCACGATGGCATTTTCCACGATCGGCTGCAAGCTTAGCTTAAGAATAGGGGCTTCCTCCAGATGCTTCGGAATGTCGATGCGAAACTCGAGACGATGCTCGAACCTATATTTCTGAATGGCAAGATAGTTCCGAATATGCTCGATCTCCGCGGCCATCGTCACGATATCGTCCTTATGATCCGTCGTATAGCGGAACATGGCCGATAGCATTTTGACCATTTTGCAAACGTTGTCGGCCCCAACCTCCAACGCTTCGGAATAGATCGAGGTTAACGTATTGTACAGAAAATGCGGATTGATCTGCGATTGCAGCGCACGCATCTGCGCGACGGACTCGCTCATTTTTAACTCGTATTCCCGCTTAATCAGCTCTTCTATCCGTACGACCATCGAATGAAACTGAAGCTCGAGATAACCGATCTCGTCCTTTCTAACGTGTTTCGGCGTCCAACCGGACATGGTGAAATCCCCTTTGCCGACCTTGCGCATCCGTTGCACCAACCCATAGATCGGTACGGAAATTTGGCGCGACAGCATGAGCCAGAGCACGATTCCCGCCAGCAAGAAAGCGACTCCCCATAACACAGTAGGCTTAACCGCATCCCAGGCGATTTCCTGAAGCGTCTTCTTTGACAAATAGGTAGCGACCGTCCAACCGTAGACATTCGTTTCGCTTACGATCTCCAACTGATCGCTGTCATCCATCGGGGCATTAACCGTCGAATAGATCACCGTTCCGTCCGCGTCGCGGATTTCCGTATTTTCCACGATGAAGTCTTTGCCAAGCATGTTTTGAAAATAAGTCGTTCCCAGATCGATACCTATAACTCCGGCCTGCCTCTTCTCGATGACGTCGGGAATCGATCGGCCCACGAACAGAACGGGCTCCTCGGCGGACGCGCCCGGAACCGAATTACGAACGACAACCAAATTGCCATCGTGTTTTTTCGTTTCCTCGATCCAAGCCGGGCTTTCCGAAGGAGGAACCGTTTGATTGCGAACATCCAAGTACTTGGCGTTTACTTTGAACATCTGATGGCTTGAATCCAAATACAAATAGACATTGCTGAAATCGTTTAGCGAATGGGTCAGTATTTTCAGCAAATTTTCCACCCGGCGCTGTTTGGCGATCGTTTCCACTCCCGTATGCCTGCTTTCCGTGACGAAGTTGTACAGTTCGGCCGTCTGGTAGATGCTAAGGATGTTATTATCCATCCCTCGAATCGACAATTCGAACGACTGGTTAAGCCGTTCGGCTTGCGATTTGTATTGCGCAATCATCTCGTTCTTCAGACGGTTGTTGATTGAGTTGTACGAAACGAACACGTTAACGACTAGAGGAAGAATCGTGCAGAATAAGAGTAACAGGAGCAGTTTAAATTTGATCGTCAAGCCGTTTCACCGCCGGGATCTATAAGATGACTTGCCATTAATCCCCCTTATTAAAACATAAGCATGCCGGTTTTGTAATCCCGCATCTCCTGCGCGCTTCCGACATCCCCCGCGATTTCCGACAGCATTTCCCAGGAAATGACGAATAACTTCCCTTAACAACGCGAGGATGACGCGGCCGTTATTTGCCGTTTGGCGACGCAACATTTATTGATATAATGTAGGAACGAACGTCAAGACACAGGAGGAATTTCCTTGAGCGCCAACGCAAACTATCAAATCAACCCGATCACCGACGGATTTCCGCTATACGAACTGAAAGAGACGAGCACGAACTCCTCATTTACCATCTGTCCCGAGCGCGGGGGGATCGTTATAAGCTGCCGCTTGCATGGCGAAGAGTTGTTTTATTTGGATCGGGATACGTTCCTGAATCCGCAAGCGAATATTCGAGGCGGCAATCCCGTGTTGTTCCCGATCACCGGCCAGTTGGTCAACGGCGAATACGAATGGAACGGCCAGACGTACAAAATGCGCAATCACGGCGTCGCGCGAACCTCCGCATGGGAAGTCGTGGACACTAGCACGGAAGACTCCGCCTCCATCACTCTCGCGTTGCATAGTAACGCAGAAACTCTAGCCGCTTATCCATTCGAATTCGAACTGCGGTTTACATACCGGCTTAAGGACGGCGTCCTGTCGATCGACCAGCAATACCGCAATCTATCTTCGCAGGACATGCCGATGGTGGCCGGCTTCCATCCTTATTTCGCGACGGAAAGCAAAAATCTGACCTACGGCACGGACGCAACCCGAATGCTGGACGATAACGATAAACTAGAGAAGCCTTTCGACGGATATTTGCAGCTTGAAGGGATGGTAGAATCCGCAGCGTTGCTCGATGCGAGCAAACCGGAGATCACCTTCCCGATCGCGCAAGGTCGCACGGTCCGTCTCGCTTATAGCGAACAGTTCCGTTATGTCGTGCTCTGGTCGGTTGAAGGCAAGTCGTTCGTCTGCGTAGAACCTTGGACGGCCTTAAATGAAGCCCTGAACAAGAAGAAAGAATTGCTCATGATAACACCGGGCGAGAAGCTCGAGTTAACGTTAACCATCGCGCTCGAACAATAATTCGACCTTTAATCTTCCGAGGAGGAAAATGAAATGTTGGATGTACAGACGAAACCCGGTTTACGTAAGTTCGGAACGACCGATTTGCAACTCTCTCCGCTCGGGCTAGGCTGCTGGCAGTTCAGCCAGGCGAGAGGGATGGTCGGGGGTTTCTGGCCTAAGCTGGACAGCTCCCTCGTTCACGACATTGTCCGAGTCAGTCTTGCGGGCGGAATCAACTGGTTCGATACCGCGGAAGTCTACGGAGGCGGAGAATCGGAGCAAATCTTGGCGCAGTCTCTAAAGGCTGCGGGAGATTTGGCGGAAGGCGTGCACATCGCTACGAAATGGTGGCCGGCCTTCCGAACAGCGGGCAACATCCCGCTTACGATCGATGAACGGCTTCGCAGATTAGGCGGCTACCCGATCGATCTGTACATGATCCACCAGCCGTTTTCCTTCTCCTCCGTCCGCAGCGAAATGCGCCAAATGGCCAAGCTAGCGGAGCAAGGCAAGATTCGCTACGTAGGCGTTAGCAACTTCAACGCCAAGCGAATGAAAGAGGCCGACAGCGTGCTTAAAGAATACGGCTTGCGGCTCGCTTCCAATCAGATGAAATACAGCATGCTCGACCGCAGAATCGAAAGCAACGGCGTTCTAGAAACCGCTCGGGAGCTGGGGATCGCCATTATCGCCTATTCCCCGCTCGAGCAAGGGATTCTCAGCGGCAAGTTCCATGCCAATCCGGAGTTGATACGGCAAACATCGGGTCCGCGCAAGCTTATGAAGGGCTTCAAACCCGCAGGGCTAAACCAAACGAAACCATTGATCGACGTTCTGGAGCGGCTTGCCAAGCAATATAACGCCTCGGCGACTCAAGTGGCTCTGAATTGGACCATCCATGCGAACGGCGATTCCGTATTCGCCATTCCCGGAGCGTCTAAGCTGCATCATGCCGAAGAGAACGTTAAAGCGATGGGCTTCCGTCTCACAGATTCGGAACTCGGCGAGCTTAGCGAATTATCCGCACGGGTAGCGTTGAAGAGGTAATAGCAAACTCCGAAAGTCGCATAGCCGCTGCTACCTGCACCTATTTCCGCCTAATCCGGCTCAGCGCGCCAATTAATACCGAGCCACACACTACAACAAAAAACCCATTCAACCGCCTATAAGGCGAAGAATGGGTTTTCGTTTACGCTACAACTAGAATCAGGCCGAAAATTAACCTTTATAGATTTAAGTCTATGAAAATGTACCATTTTCTTTTCGTCTTCACGAGATTAAAAGAATCTTCTTGCGTTTGCTTCATGCCATTTACTACGTACTCGATCTCATAATCGACCGTAGCCTTATCTTCGTTAATCTTGACGTCCATAATCTCGTAGTCCTGAAGATCCATGCCGCCCGATTTGAATTGTTCCTCTTGCATCGCTATAAAAGAATCCTTATCCGAGACGTTCGGAAAATCCTCGTAAGTGATCGACAAATAGGAAGTCATTTCCTTGGCGTCTTCTTTCATGACGGCGCTCAAGAAACCCTTAACCGTTTTCTCCGGGGTTGCCTGGCTCCCGGCTCCTCCGGCGAATCTGAAAATAAGGAAAACGATCGCGATAGCTCCCATGCCTACCAGAATCAGCTTCTTGGATTGATCGGACAAGCCGTATGATCGAGTCTCCGGTTGAGTTACCCAACTCTGCTGTTCCGGGGTTTCTTCCTTGGCCGCCATTCCTTCCGGTATGTCATAAGCTTGTCTGACTACCGAGCCGCAGCTTGGACAGGATATCGCAGATTGTACTAGTTTCTCTCCGCAATTCACGCAATACATGACCGCAAATCCTCCAAATTGTGTAATATTCCCTCTAACTATACACAATTTAGTCGAAAAGATGTGGTTGGAACGGTAAACTTTAGAATAATTTTATGCTAAATGTCCATTCTTCGATAAGCTTCTCTCAAGCCGGCTCAACGGTTCCATAATCGAATCCGGAACATGCTGTTTAAGTAGAGCAAGCATGGCCCGGGCAAGAAAATGGTTTTTCAATCTCGGCTTGACGATTTCTTCCTTCAACAATCCAAGAGCCGCCAGAAGATCGCCCTGAATCAAGTCATCTCGCTCGGCGGAGGAAGCCATGACGAGGTCCGCCACTTGTCGGAGAAGAGCCATTTCCTCGTTCCCTTCTTCCTCGGCGTATCCGGCTAGTCTTCTTAGCTCCTTTAAGTCCTTCGAGGGCAAGATCTGGGTTTCTTTATCCTCGATAATCCCGGTCACAAGATCATCCAGACGCTCTAATAGAAACTTGCTTAATCGTAAGCTGTCGAATTGCCATTCCTCGAACAACATCGCTTCGAAAAAGGGCTTCACGATCCCCGAAAACAACGCTGCCGCATCTTCCAAGTAATCTTCTACGGAATCACCGTATATCGCTAACAAATGATGTACATGCCAAAGATGGGAACGAGCGCGAATTTGGATCATCAGCTTCTGAAGTTGCGGATGCAGTCCGGTTAACGGCTCGCTGATGAGCATTCTCATGAAATCCAAATGTTCGACAACAAACCCGAATTGCCTTTCCCACTGCAGAATAAGCTTCTCCCGGGGAGGAAGACCGGCTTCCTCCGGAAACCCGGTCATCAATTCGAACAACATCTCGCCGTAATACTCGATAACCGAGACGAACAGGTCGTCTTTGGACTTGAAGTAAAAATATATGGAGCCTTTGGCCATACCGAGCTCATCTACGATTTCCTGAATGGATGTCGCATTGAACCCTTTACGAGCAAAGCAGCGAATCGCCGCATCGAGAATCTGCTTCTTTTTATCCTGCACGACCGCTTAAATCTCCTTCCTCAATCCATTGCCGACCTGACGGTCAGGCTGCAATCTTCTTAGGCTTGCGTTTCATTTTCATTAGAATCTCATAGATGATCGGAACGATAAGCAAGGTGAGCAACGTCGAACTGATCAGTCCGCCGATAACCGTCACGCCGAGGCCTTTGGAAATAATTCCGGCGCTCTCGAAGCCGAATGCGAGCGGTAGAAGGGCACCGATCGTGGCAAGCGCGGTCATCAGAATCGGACGTAAGCGAATAACGCCAGCTTCAAGCAACGCTTCCCGAGTAGATAAGCCTTCTTGCTCCTTGTGAATGACGCGGTCGATAAGAACGATCGCGTTCGTCACGACGATACCGATCAACATCAGCGCTCCCATCAGGGCCGACACGCTTAACGTCTCTCCCGTCAAGTACAAGGCCACGAGTCCGCCGATAATCGCGAACGGAAGGGAGAACATGATCGCGAACGGAGCAAGTCCGCCCCCGAATGCCAGTACGAGCACAAGATATACGATGGCGATCGCGGCCAGCATCGCTAACCCAAGTTGGGTGAACGTCTCGTTAATCTGCTCGGTCACTCCGCCGAACTTAACCTCCACGGAAGACGGCTTCTCGATTTTCTCTACTTTCGCTTGAAGGTCGCTGGATACTTTAGCGACATCCGATTTCGTGATTTCGGCCGTCACGTTCACGACCATCTTGCCGTTCTGTCTGGCGATCGAATTCGGCGAATTGCCTTCTTCGACCTGCGCCACGTCGCGGATCGGCACGGATACTCCGAGCGGAGATTGCAGCTTGGAATCCAGAATGTCGTTCACGTTCTTATACTCCGCAACCGCAACGTCCACGTACACGTTGTAGGTTTTGCCTTGGTCTTCGACTTGCGTCAACACCGGACGAACGCGTTGCGGACTCAGCGTCATAGCGATCTGTCCCGCGGTAAGTCCGTACTTGCTAAGCTTAGCTTGGTCAGCGACGATCGTGTACTGCTCGTAGGATTTGGACAGGCTTGTATCGACTTTGTCGAACGAACTGTCCGCTTTCATCAGCTCGGCGATCCGATCTACGACAGGCGTAATTTCTTCTAACGATCCCCCGAAAACGCTGAGGCTGAAATTGCTTCCCCCGAGTCCGCCGCCCTGATCCATTTCGGACCACTGGCCGGTTGGAACGGCTTTGCGCAAGCCTTCCAGGACCGCTTCTTTCTTGTCCGCGAAATCTTTCGTCTTGCTATCGTATTGCAGGAAGAACAATCCAGACTTCGACGGTCCCGGCTGCAGAGGATTCGTTCCGCCTACGGAATATTGAAGACTCGTGATATCCGGTTGCTCCAGGATGAATTTCTCGGCGACAAGCGCACGCTCTTCGACGTCAGCGATACTATCTCCCGGATCCGGCGAGTAGGTCACCATCGCGTATTTATCTTCCTGTTCCGGCAAGAAGCTGGCTCCGATCAACGGAACGAGGAACAAGCTACCGATAAGGATGGCAAAAGCGACAACGAGCGTAATGATTTTGTGGTTCAATGCGGAATTCAGAATTTTACGGTAGCCCCCAGCAAGGCGGCCCGGCTTCTCATGATCATGGCCTTTACCGGCCTTGATTCCGTTCTTGAACATTTGGTGCGCCAACATCGGTACGACGGTAACCGCCACCACCAGGGATGCCAGCAAAGCAAAGACGATCGTTAACGCGAACGGAAGGAAAATTTGGCCGACCATCCCGCTTACTAGACCGAGCGGCAAGAATACCGCGATCGTTACGATCGTAGACGACATAATCGGAAGGAACATCTCGCGCGTCGCTTCCTGCATGAGCTCTTTGCCCTTGAGCTTCTCGTTCGAGAGCGACATGCGGCGGTAGATATTCTCGATGACGACAATCGAATCGTCGACGACCCTTCCAATGGCGACGGTCATCGCGCCTAGCGTCATGATGTTAAGGGTAATATCGAACTGCTTCAACAACAAAATCGCGATAATCAGCGATAACGGGATCGACACGATCGAAATGATCGTCGTCCGTATATTTCTAAGGAACAATAGAATAACGACAACCGCGAACAATGCGCCGAACAACGCTTTGCTTAACATCGTTTCGACGGATTCCTCGATCGGTTTACCCTGATCCAACAGAACGTCCAGCTTCAGATCGCTGAATTTTTCCTTCAGCTTTTCCGCTTCGTCTTTCACTCCGTTTACGACGTCGACCGTATTCGCGTCGTTTGATTTGACGATCTGAATCCCGATGGATTCCTCGCCGTTCGTACGGGAGATCGATTCCGCCTTGCCGATCATTTCGATATCGGCGATTTCGCTTAATTGAACCGTCGGCAATCCGGCTCCGGTCGCCGGAGGAGTCGTGCCGGCCGTTCCCGCATCCGGCGTGCCCGCACCAGGCGCTCCTGCGTTAGGCGCTCCTGCGTTTGCCCCCGGTGCGGATGGGATAACCGGAATCTCGATCTTCTTCAGATCGTCGATCGTCGTTACCCGGCCGTCGACGACTACCGTTTTCTGAGTTTCCTCTAATTGGAATAATCCAAGCGGAACCTTCAAGGCCGAACCTTGCACGATTCCTTTTACGGTCTCTTCGCTCAAGCCCAACTCCGCGAGCTTGTCCTTTTTGAATTTTAAAGTGACTTCCTGTACGTACTGGCCCGCGATCTGCACGGAAGCTACGCCCGATACGCCCTCAAGCGCCGGTTGAATTTCTTCGGATACGATTTTCGTCAGGTTTTCCAAGCTTCCCTGTCCTGAAGCGCTTAACGAGATGACCGGAAAGGAGTTAAACGAGAATTTCGAAATGCTCGGAGCTTCAACGCCTTCCGGGAGTTTGACGTCCGCGGACGCTTCCCTAAGTTGAGCTACCGCTTGATCCATATCTTGGCCGAAATCATACTCGACGAAGATCGAAGATACGTTCTCCATGGAGGTCGAGGTCAAATTCTTGACACCCTCCACGTTCTTCAGCCGCTTCTCCAGCGGCTCCGTGACTTCCTTCACGATCGCATCTGGAGCGGACCCCGGCGACACAGTCGTAACGCTTAAGAAAGGTAAACTTAAATTAGGCAAGCTTTCTTGTTTCATCGTCAAGCCGGAATACAGCCCTGCTACGATTACGATAATCGTAATCATCCACAAGGCGAATTTATTCTTCAGTGAAAACCCGATAACGCTCTTCATTTCTCCAACTCCTCCTCTAATCTCTCTGTGCCAAGCTTATCGAACGATCGTTCAAAAGTCAAATGAACATCCTGTTAACACCCTTATATGTCAAGGGAATATGCATTGAACGATTGGTCAACACCTTCATGACAACAACCGGAATTTTCATTTCATGCGATTAGTTTCTCCCGCTGGGAGATTTTTAATTGATTCTCGCTTTACCGCTAAGCCCTTCCGGAAACTGCCCTAGGATTCTAATACGGTTTTACTCGCATCCGGTAGCAGAATAATTCGGAATAGCGGTGTTCAGAACCGTTATTGTCAATACAAGCCGAATTTCGGCGCTGGTATACGATTCTAAGTCACGTCGAAGACCCCGCAGATCGATAACCCTGCGGGGCCTCCTCCGACTCCTATTCATTTCCCTCTGGAGCGACTGCTGCTATTCTGGCGATACTCGATAGGCGTGACGCCGAGCATATCCTTAAACACTCTGTTAAAATGTTTCGCGTTGTCGAAGCCGACCTTCTCGCTGATTTCCAACACTTTAAGCTCCGTCGTCTCCAGCAGTTCCGTTGCTTTCCCGATTCGAACGTTCTTCAGATAATTCACGAAGCTCGTTCCCGCGAAATCCTTGAATGCTTGGCTGAAATAAGAATAGTTAAGCGAGACATGGTTAGAGACCATCGTCATGCTGAGATCCTTGTTATAATTCGCGCGGATGTATTCGATTGCCTTGGCCATATCCTTCTGGTCGATATGCGCCGACTTCAAATGCCGGATATAGTCGTTCAAAGAAAACAATAAATCCTGGACGCAGTGAATGTAGTCTTGAATGTGCGTAAAATTGTACAAGTTTCCAGCGAGCTTATAAATTTTAATAACTTCAACCGACGAATCCCCGTAGGTGCGAAACACTTCGTCGAACACCCGTTCATTGAGCATCCGGCTGACTTCCTCGAAGTATCCGATATCCGTATCGGCAAGCCTTTCGGCCGAGAAGAGTTCCATCAGAAGCGACTTCATTTCCTTTTCTCTGTCGGTTCCCATCATATTAGACAGCTTGCGAACCGAATCTTCCGCAACCCGGTATGCGCGATCCCGATTCGCGAATTGCTCGTAAGTCATCCAGCTCGATTCCGATCTATCCAGCAGGAGCCGATACTTCAGCGCATGTCGCGCTTCTTCGTATTTGGTTTTCAACTGTCCGATCTTCTCTCCTTCGGAGCTTATGCCTATGGAAAAAGTACCCGTCCCTCCCGAAGCCGAAGCCAAAGCGTTCTCCATCCCGCGAAGCAACTCGCGCTCGGCGGAGAGGACGACAAGGCGTCCCTCCTTCTCTTCTAAAGAAAGCAGCTTCTCGCCCCGTTCATGCCCGGCGAGATATTCGTTTCCTTTAATTAAATTCCTTTGATGCCCGGAACAATCCAAGATTGCGATATAATAGGACGGCTCGAATTCGCCAAGCCCCGCTTCGTAACCAAGCGATTCAATCTCATCGGCCCCGATGTCCGATCTCGCCCAGATGTGCTGCAACGTATTGACCTGCATGCCTTTGCGGTATTTATCCGTGGACTCGAGCTTATGATGAATCGATTCTCTCTGCGATAGCTCGGTTTCGATTCTGCCGAGTGCAGCGAACAAGTCCTCCCGGACGATCGGCTTCAATAAATATTCTTTGACTTTATGCTTGATCGCTTCTTTGGCATATTGGAAATCATCGTAACCGCTCAAGATAAGCAACGCCGGGGCCTGCGGGAGTTCCGCCAATCGCTTGATAAGCCCGATCCCGTCCAGAACGGGCATGCGGATATCGGTCAACACGATGTCGGCCGGGTCTTGCCCGTATTGTTCAAGCGCCTGCTTACCGTCGGCTGCCAGCATAATCCGATACGCTCCGGGAAACTCGCGCTCGATCATTGCCTTTAGACCGTTCCGGATATTACGTTCGTCATCGGCGATCAGTAACGTTCTCATTGGCAGAGTTCCCCCCGTCTAATATAAAATGCGGAATACGGAGCGTTACCCGCGTGTAACTATCGTGCTTGCTTTCTACCTTTAACCCGTACTCTTTGCCGAAATGCATCTGAATACGGCTATGAACGTTCACGAGTCCGATGCCGTTTCCGCTGCTGCTGCCGTTCCCATTCCCTTCTCCTAAAGCCGCGCTTCCATTCGCCCGTTTGATTCGTCCGTTCAACTCGAACTCCTGCTCAGCCGACATGCCTACTCCGTCGTCCGTTACGGAGATCAGCATGGCGCCGTCTTCCTCCTCCGCGCGAATCCGAATTGTAAGTTCCTTATCCCCGAGCCCATGTTTGACGGAGTTCTCTACGATCGGTTGGAGCGACATTTTCAGCAACTCTTGCTTCATATACGCCTCGGGAATGTCCATCTCGAGTTTCATCCGGTTATCGAAACGAATATTCGCGATATTAATATAATTGCCGATATGGGCGATCTCGTCTTTCAAACGCACGTATTCGCTCGTCCAGCGCATGTTATACCGCATCATGCTCCCTAAGGAAGTCAATGCGTCGGAGATGTCCCTTTGATCGTTGATTTCCGCCATCATCTTAATGTTCTCTAACGTGTTGTACAAGAAATGCGAATCGATCTGATTCTTAAGCGTTGCAAGCTCGGCTTCCTTAGAGGCCGCCTGCTTGTTGACCGCCTCGGCGATAAGCTCGTTAATCTTTCGCAGCATTTTACGGAAATGATGGGCCAGATCGCCGACCTCGCCTCCGCCGCGAATGTTAATATCGAACCCGAAATCCCCTTGCCGAACCTTCTTCATCGAGTCCGTCAGCACGTGCAGCTTCTTGAGAATAAAGGAATTTAAGTAGTATGTAGATAACGTCAAAATAGCCAGCAGTACAACGTTGGCAAGAATAATCCGATTGCGGGTCTCATTAATTCCGTTGTATACCGGCTCTAATGAAGCCACCTTCAGCATATAAGAATCCAAAGGCTCGATGTAAGAATAGACGCCCAAGAACGGAACGTTTCCGACCTTGAATTCAAAGCTTCCTTTGCTTTGATTAGCAGGTTCGATGGAGTTAAACTGCTGCTTCAGAATTTCGTCGGTTAAACCCGAACGATCCAAGAAACCCTTGGCGGGATTTCGGAAAATATGACCATTCCGATCGAACACGACCAACTGGGACTGCTCATCCTGCAATGAACCGAACGTATTCGGAAAAAAGTTGGTAAGCAGCATATCGACCTGCAAAATACCAACGTGAGAGCCCAGCGGGTACTGTAGATCGCGGTACAGCGAAATTCTAGGGCGGTTATCGTCTTCTCCTCCGGACCGATTTTGAATCAATTCCCGGAAAGACAGACTAAACGACCACACATCGCTTAACCCTGCTTTTCTAACGGTCTCATACCAAGGATCCCCCCTTATTCGACGCTCATGCCAAAGGACGGGCCACATTTCGTTAGAAGAAGCATTGGTCATGAAAATACGTATGAGCTCGATACTCGGATTGTTGTACTGGATCCGGACAATGTTCTGCAGACTGAGCCGATCCAAGTCGATTAGATCCTGAACGCCCAATAAATCGGGCTGCATTAAATAGATTTGCACTTTATCGTCGACTACCGCTCTCTCAGCGGCCCGCTTCATCGTTTCCATATTATTATCGATATTAATCCGTTCGATCTCTAACGCATACTCGTTATTCTTCTGCAGTTCTTTCACCGTATTGCCGGTCAGCCCCCGAAAAATATACAAAGAAATCAGAAGACTAGGAACGAGCATGATGAGAATGTAGGAGATGACCAGCCGCTTCTGCAAGGTCAGCTGCTCCAGCCGGAATCTAAACTTCTCCCGTTTGTTCGTCCAATAACGAGGCATGATTCGTCGTCCTCTCTCTTTCGCGGCGGTCGTGCCCTTATTCTATCACGCGCTTAGGCCGATGAGCGGGGAAAAGCCCAAAAAACCCAGGCGTACTGGGTTTTTTGGACTTCCAACTCGCGGTTTACTTCATGAATTCGGCCAATTTCTTGACGTTCTCCTCGTACTTCGTCTGGCGATAAGCCTGCAGCTCGGCGAATCCCGTCTTATCGCGTTTCTCGATAAACTCGTTGAAGATTTGATCGAAATCCGCGTCCGACTTGGACAACAGCAGCTTAGGCAACACCTTGCCCCAATCGTTGGCGATTTTCGTAGCGTTGATGCCTTCTTTGGATGTCGCGGGAGGATTGATCAGATCGTACTGCGAGAAGCTGGTCGTCTTGCCTTTCGTCCAATCTTCCAGCTGTTTGAACGGCTCTACGGAAGGCGGCTGCCATTGCAGTTGCATATTCGTATCCATCAGCATCCAGAACGTATGGGACGAACCGTATTGCTTGTCGAACGCGGAACGGTCTTTATTCAGCAGATCGAGCACTTCCGGTTTGAATTGGTCTTTGCCGTCGATCGTATCGTAGGAGACGCCTTTCTCTCCCAGGTACATATCCTTCTGGCCTTCCTCGCTGATCAGGTAGCTGAGGAATTTGATCGCGCGTTCTTTGTTCTTCACGTTTTTGGAGATCAGCGTGACTGTCCATCCGGAGATGGCCGGCCCGGCGAGCGTCGGCGGATCCATCTGAGCGTTCGCGGGACCGTCGACCGCGATATAGACCGAGTTCGGGTCTTTCGCGAACAACACGTTCTGCTGGGCCGCGAAGTCCGTCCGTTGGTACAGCATCGCGAAATAACGGCCTTGCGCGATTTTCTCTTCCATCTGAGCGCGTTTGTCTACAAAAACGTCTTTGGAAATCAATCCGTCTTGATTCGCTTGGCGGAACACTTTAAGCCACTTCAAAAACTCGGGATCGGTAGAACGGTCGTATAGCTTACCTTCCTTCTCCCGAGGAAGCGCTAGGAAATTAGCCAGGTAAGAAGAGTCTTGTTGATAATCGATGAACGAGTAGTTGCCGACATCGCCGAATTCATGGAATCCGATCGGAATCAGCGGCTGACCGTTCACTTCCGGGAATTTCTCTTTCGCGAGTTTAAGCGCGTTCAGGAACCCTTCCGGCGTCCGCATATCCGGACTGCCGATCGCCTCGTACATGTCCTTGCGGACGACGAACGTCTGGTTGGACGTGAACTGCGTACCGAATTTGTCGAAGTCCATCGGCGATGACGACGCGTTCGGGTAGACGTACGTTTTGCCGTCGGGCTGCGCGTACCAGCTCAGCTTCGCCGGATCCGCCACCTTGAAGAAGTATGGATCGTACTGATCCGCCAAATCGCTTATCGATTCGACGAGACCGCCCTCGACCATCTTCTTCACGCCTTCTTCCCACCAACCGAGCGTAATGAAGTCCGGCAATTGGTTGGCCGCGATCATCGCGTTAAGCTTCTCGTTCTCGTTACCGGCCGGAACGACCAGATTCAGGTTAACGCCGGTTTTCTTCGTAATGTACTGGGAAGTCGGATCGACGCCCCATTTGTTCGGGAACCAGGCAAAGTTAAGATACCAGTCGAACGTAATCGGAGACGTGTCGGCCATCCAGCCGGGTGCATCCTCAGCGGGCTGTTCGCTCGCGCTTTCGGTGGCGCTCGGGCTGCTTTCCGCGCTGGAAGCCGGCGGTTCGCTGGAAGCGCTCGGGCTGTTGCTCGCTGCCGGTTCGTTTTTTCCGCCGGAGCAAGCGGCGATCGTAAACATCAGCGCAACGATGAGGGTGAGGCTTAGCCATTTTTTCATTGTCATACCCCTTTGTATCGATTTTATCGTATTCCCTCTCGGGAAAGTGAAGCCGGTATTTACTATCCTTTAAGCGACCCTATCATTAGCCCCTTGACGAAGTACTTCTGCAGGAACGGGTAGGCGAGCACGATCGGCAGCGTCGTGATCACCATCGTCGCTAGCTTGATCGATTGGGAGGTGACCGTCCGGTTAATCGCTCCGCCCGCCGTCCCGACGATCTGGTTCGAGCTCGATTGAGCGATGACCCTGTACAAGAACGTCTGAATCGGCTGCAAATAATCGCTGTTCGTATACAAAAGCCCGGTAAAATAATCGTTCCATTGCCATACGCCGTGGAACAACGAAATCGTGGCGACGACCGGCAGCGATACCGGCAGAACGATCCGGACGAAGATCGAGAAGTCGTTAGCGCCGTCGATCTTGGCGGCTTCCTCTAATCCTTCGGGAATTTCGCGGAAGAAAGCCACGAAGATGATGAGATCGAAGAAGCTGAACATTGCGGGATAGATGTACACCCCGAATGTATCTAACAATCCGAGATCCCTTAGCCAGATATAGTTGGGGATCAATCCCCCGCCGAAAAACAACGTAATCGTGCCGATAATCATATAGAAATTACGGAAAATCAAGTCCTTGCGGGAGAGCGCATAAGCGACCATTGCCGTGAAGAACACGTGGATGACGGTTCCCAGCAGCGTCTTCGCCACCGTAATGCCCATCGCCGTCATAATGCCGTCGTTCTTGAACACCGTCTCGTAATTTTCCAAGCTGAACTGCCTCGGAATCCAGTAGATGTTGCCTCCGGTCATGGCATCTTTTCCGTCGTTGAACGAGTTAACGAGAACGTACCAGATCGGATAAAGCGTAGCGAAGCAGATCAGTAGCATCGCGATAATATTGAGGTTATCGAATACGATATCGCCAATGGATCTGCGGTCTTTCGTCCACAAGGCCGTTCACCGCCTTTGCTAGAATAAGGAAGATTGATTCATCCGCTTCGTTACGGAGTTGGCAAGCAGCAGCAGGATAAACGCGATGATCCCTTTCACCAACCCTACCGCCGTCGAATAGGAGAACCGACCCGACTTGATTCCGACTTCATAGACGTAGATGTCGATTACGCTGCTGGCGCTTTCGTTCAATTGGTTTTTCAACACTAAAATCTGATCGAAGTTCGAGTTCAATACTCCGCTTATCGCCAGGATAAACAAGATCGATATCGTGCCTTTGATGCACGGGAGCGTAACGTACCACATTCGCTGGAATCGCCCCGCGCCGTCGATCGTCGCCGCTTCGTAGAGCTCCGGAGAAATGCTCGCGATGGCAGCGATATAGATGATCGCCGACCATCCGAACTCCTTCCAAATATCCGAGGAGATCACGATCGTCCAGAAATACCCAGGTTCCGCCAAATAAAAGATCGGTTCTTTAATGAAGCCCAGTCCCATCAATACGTCGTTCACGATCCCGACGTCGGACAGCCAGGCCGTGAGAATGCCTCCAAGAATGACCCATGACAGAAAGTGCGGAAGATACGAAATCGTCTGCACGATCCGATTGAATTTTAACGAACGAAGCTCGTTCAGGAACAAAGCGAATATGATCGGGATCGGAAATCCGATAATCAGCTTCAACAAGCTGATGCCGAGCGTGTTCTTAATGACCTGCAGCAGAAGCTCGTCCTCGAATATCGCCTGGAAATGTTCCCAACCCGCCCATGGCGCCTTCGCAACGTCCCCAATCCCGATATACTGCTTAAAGGCGAGTATAATCCCGTACATCGGAATGTAGTGGAACAAGATCATCCAGGCGACTCCTAGCAAAGCCATCACTTGAAGATATCGCTGGGCTAACAACTTACGGTAAAGACTCGCACTTCCTCTTGATCTGTTCACTGGCTTCTGCACCGGGCTTTGAATTCCCGCGTTCGATTCCATGTAGGCCGCATCTCCTCCGCAACACTTGTAAGCCCTTACACATTCCATAGTATACTCACTTGCACCTCCTTCGCATAAGGTTCCAAATTTCATATGAGGTTGCATTTTTTCAGGTACGGCGCCGGAATACCGAAAATAAAAAGAAGCCTCCAGCTTCCCGCATCCGGGAAAATGGAAGACTTCGATCATTTTCATATGGCGGAAGAATGTTCTCTCGGATACAGCTTCCGTTTCTTGGCCGGAATACGAATCTGCACGGTGGTTCCGATACCCGGTCTGCTCACGATCGAGACGCCGTATTCCGCGCCGTATTGCAGCTTTATGCGCTCGTCGATGTTCCGAATGCCGTATCCCGTCTCGGCTTCGCCCGCCGGGGCGAATATTTCCCCGAATCTCTTCCGCTTAATTCCCATACCGTCGTCGATGATGCGATACAGAATGTCATTCCCCTCTTTGCGAGCGACGATCCGAATATGAATGCGATCGCCCCACCAAGCATGCTTGAGGACATTTTCAATGAAAGGCTGCAGGATCAGCTTAATCGTTTCGTAAGGCCATATGTTCGCGTCGATATCGAACAACACTTCCAACCGTTGGCCGTATTTCACCTTCTGGATATCCAGATAGGCGTTCGACTGTTCGATCTCCGAAATAATCGGAATTAACGTGCGCCCCGAATTTAACGTCAGCCGATAGAACTTGCCAAGCTGGACGACCATTTTCTGCAGCTTCTCGTTCTCCCCGAACTTCGCCAATCGGTTAATCGACGACAGCGTGTTATAGAGAAAATGGGGATTGATTTGCAGCTGCAGCATTTCAAGCTCGGCCTCCTTCTTCTGAAGCTGCGTTAAATACACTTTGTTGATGAGCGCTTCGACATCCTCTCCCATCCCGTTAAGCGCCGTGGCAATTTGCGAGAATTCGTCTTTGCCCCGATAGGCGATCCGCTTATGCAGATCACCCTCCCGAAAAGCATTCAGCACCGATACGAATTTCGTTATCCGAATGGAAAAATAACGGGAAATGAAGATGCCGGCGAACGTAAACAAAATAAAGCAAAGCACGCATACGCTAATGATGAACGTCCGAACCTTCTGAGCTTCCTGCGCGATGATGGTGACGGGGACGTGCGCGACGATCGTCCATTCCTGCCTTCCCATTTTTTCTTCGATTTTGATATAGTCGTTTTTCAAGCTTTCCGAATCGATTAAATTCCCTTCGCTCGCGCCGGAAGTATAAATGACGTTTCCCTTTTCGCTCATGACGGACAACATGCTGCCTTCGCCTAACTTGGCGTAATCGACGCTCTCGAATAAGTCTTTCAGCCGAACGCTGAATCTCATTATGCCCAACTCTTTCAGTTTAAGCGGATTACTCGTATCCACGATGCGCCGAATCAACGAAATCCGGTTCTCGGCGCCGTCCTTCTCGACCTGCTTCCACTGCATAGTAACGCTATACTCTTCCTTCGGAAAATTCTTATACCACTCCTGATCGCGAATTCGGCTCAAATGGTAAATATCGTAGGTTTGCTCCAATAGAGCGGGATCCCCGTCGACTCGGGTCTGATAGACCTCGTCTATCGTTTCGTTATGGAAATAGACGAAGAGCCGCTGACTGAAGCCGATCGATTTGGACGCGCTATCCAGCTTGGGGGCGATAAGCTGAGCCATTCGATAATACTGATCCCTGCCCGTTTCCCGGGACTTCAAATTCCGGACGAGATTATAATCATCGTAGAGGAGGGAAGAGATCCGGATCATATCGTCCGTTTTGTACGATACGTTATCCTTGATTTGCGTTATGGCGGCCTGAATAGTCGTTCGGGTCTGCTGCCGCATCGAAGCATCGTACATGGAATTCGTAACGTAACCGTTAACCGACACCAGAATAACGATAAAAATCATATAGGAAAGCATTAATTTATATCCGATCGGAATGTATCTTAGCTTTCTTGGTTTCTCCGGAATCCGTCTCATCGATGTCCTCCATTATGGCGTCAGGGCGCGCCTCCTTACTGCTCCTTCTTTCGGTACTCCAGCGGCGTAATTCCGTATCTCTCTTTGAACTGCCTGCTGAAATACGGAAGATAACGGTATCCGACCCGATCGGCCACCTCGTAAATTTTGATCCCCGGTTCCTTGAGCAGTTCGCAGGCCCGTTCCATGCGAAACTGGACGAGCAATTCGTTGAACGTGTGACCCGACTTTTCCTTAATCAGAAATCCGAAATAGCTGGGCGAGAAGGGAAAATGCTTCGCGAAATCCTTCAACGTGATATTGTCGCCCATTCGCTCCTTCATCCTATTCGTAACGCTTCTCATAAACTTGCTATTCGTCGTATTGGACTTCTCGTGCAAGCGTTCCGAAATCTCGTATACGCGACGGACAAGCCAAGAGCGGATATCGTTAATCGTATCGAATTGCAGCACGATATCGAGATGATGAAGCTCGATGTCCAGCAGCTTGAATAAATCTTCGTCGATCGAGGCCAAGTATTGCTCCAGCTTCCAAACGATATAGATCGATAGGTTCTGAAGCGTGAACTTGGAGCTAAGGTTGCTTGCCGATTGAAACAGATTTTCCAATTCGTCGTAAATCCGCACGAGATCGTATTCCGACATCGACTTGAGCAACGCTTCCATTCTTGCGTCGATGATGCGCGCATCCAGCATCTCCGGTTCGCGCCGTACTTTCCCGTATTTAATCACCGCGCCCTTGCCGACGAACATCTTGCTCTCGACCGCTTTGATCGCCTGTTGATAAGAAGAATGCAATTGCTCCAAGCCGAATACGGGCTCTCCCAGGCCCGTCGTGACGGATACATCCAGCTGTTTCCGGATCGATGCATAGAGCTTATCCAGCGTCTGCTCGAGCCCGTTTTCTTCTAATAACAAGGCGATTCGCTGGGCGCTTAACTTGCAGTAGAGAATAGGTTCTTCGCCTTTAAGAGCCTCGTTCACTTGCTGCAAGAAGATGCGCGAGATGTCCGATTGCGTTCTCTGGGCGTCTTCGTATTCCCAAGTCCATTTGTCGAGCTCCATGATCGCAATTCTTCCGGGCCAATTCAACCGATCTAAGCCGTGAGCGGCGAAGAGTCTCGACACGGCTTCTTCATCGTCCATTCGATCGCCTTCCAGCAGACGGATGAGCAAGTCGCTCATGGCGATCGGTATCAATTGCTGATAGGACTCCTCCACTTCCCGCCGCTTGTTCGCCTCGTCCAAATCTTGCCTTACTTTAATCAAGGTAGCGACGAGTTCCTGGTCCTCCATCGGCTTGAGCACGTAATTATAAGCCTTTAACGAAAGAGCCTGCCTCACGTAGCTGAACTCTTGGTATCCGCTTACGAAGATGACGCGAATATTCGGAGACCGTTCAAGCGCGGATTTCGCCAATTCCAAACCCGACATGTACGGCATATTCACGTCGCTTACGAGAATATCGATCGGACATTGCTCCATCATTTCGTTAGCCGTCAGAGCATTGTTGGCGGCCCCCATCACTTCCATGCCTAACTCCTCCCAGGGGATGAACCGTTTCATCCCCTCCAAGTCCAGCTCCTCGTCGTCCACTAGCAGCACTTTGTACATCTTGTTTCCTCCATCCTAATTTTGCAGGTCCGGTTCTTTGTTTAACTTCTCTAAATTCGAATGCCACTTCGCCGTAATGAAGTCCAGATATTGCTGGAATCCGGCCTCCATGGATTGATCGTGCGCCGCATCCAGAATGAGGTCGACTTCCTCGTCCGTCGTTCCGAACATCGCATCCGCTCTCGCCTTTAACCAAATATCCTTGATCCGCCGATGAATCACGCCTTCTTCGGAATCCGGCATCGGATATAGATTCATGAACGGCGTCGCGTCCCCCTGCGATTTCCAAGTGATCCTGCTTTGCCAATAAGTGGCCCAATTCCGCTTCTCCTCCGGTAACGTTGCCTCGTAATCGCTTTTCGTTTTATCCAGAAACGTGGTGTTCCCGACCCAGATCAGATCTCCCGAAACCGATTGAATCCGGGCCAACCCCTCCGGATCCTCGCTATATTTGCTCGTGAATCTGGGAGTGATTCCATCTTCCTTGAAGCCGTCCCAATATCCGTCTGGCCCCGGAGGTCCCCACATCTGGACGGACGAGCCCTCCGGCCCGGTCATCCAATCCAGCATCGCGAATACCGCTTCCGGATCTTTCGCGCTCGTCGTGATCGCGGTCACGTTCCAACCCAATAGGTTATAGGTTCCCGGATAGATTTTGCTCTTGTCCAATCCTTGCTTGTAGATCGGTTCGATGAAGAAATACCCGTTATCGGGATCGTTCTTGGACAATTCGGCATCCGGCTTCATCGACAGCCTTATCGGATCCGCGCTGGCGAACACCGCGACGTGCCCTTCCATCAACTTCTGGCTAACTTGTTCTTCCGTCTGGGTCATGGCATCCTGCGTCATGAGGCCTTCCCGCATTAATTTGGCCACGTATTTCGCGGACTCCCGGAAACCTTCGTCCTTGTAGATCGAGACCATTCGATCCCCCGACGTTACGGCGTAGTTGCTCGTAAAACTGAAATTATCTTCCTTGAAAGCCGAGAATAGCTGGTCGATGCCATGTCCTTCCTTGGCCTGACCGGTCTCGAACGGAACGACATCGGGATAACGCTTCTTGACTTCAACCAAATAAGCGTACAGATCGTCCGTCGTTTCCAGCTTTGGCGAACCCAATTCCTTGTAAATTCTTCTGTTCACCACGTATCCGGCGTTGCCATGCGGTTTATCCGTATAATAGTTGGGAAAAAAATAAATTTTCCCGTCCGATGCTCGAAGCAGGTTCAAGATTTTCTCCCCCGCCCACCGCTTCAGGTTCGGATACTTCTCGATATAATCATCCAAGGGAACGAGCATCCCCGCTTCCCTCAGCCTTTCCAGGTCCGAATCCCGTTGGCCCCAGATCAAGTCCGGCAGTTTATTGCCCGCGATCATCTTCTGAAGCTTCTGCGCGCCGTTCCCGTCGGCGCCGACCGCTTGAACGTGGATCTTCATATGATCCCGAATCCACTTCGAAGAGGGGTCCTCGCCCCACTGGGGCATATTGTACGAACTATAGTGCGCATAGAAGCTAATGTTGAGCGGTTCGATGCCGAATTCGTACAATCGATCGCCCCGGTTATCGCCAATGTTGCGTTCTTCCTCTTCAGGCTCGACGGAGGAATAGGTTGCGGCGGCGGGACCGCTTTCGCCATTGCAAGCCGCAAGAACAGCCAAGGCGACAAGGACGGAAATCAACCGCGGGAACCTTTCTTTCTTATCTTTCAATGCGCAGCGCCCCTTAATTAGTTAATAGAAGCAAAAAAAAGCAGACAGATCCCAAGAGATCCGGAAGGATCTCTTGGGATTGCTCGCAGTGCCTTATTCCTTATTCGATTCCAAGCGTTTTTCTATTGGCTTGCCATTGCTCCGTCCGCCAATCGAGAAGCTTTTGGTAGCCGAGTTGCATGGCGGAAGCATCGGCTTTATCTAGTATTTTATCGACTTCCTCATCGCTCTTGGCCGTCGCGGATTCGGATAGCGTTTGCGTGAGCAGATCCAGAACGGACTGCCTAATATCGCCTAGTTCGCTGTCGGCCGGCGGTTGCAAATTCGTTCTGAACTCTGTAATATCATTTGCCGTCGGCCATGTGATTTCCTTCTGCCAACGCGCTTGCCAGTTTTTCTTCTCCGGCGGTATCGTATCTTCGTACTTGTTCTTGGCCGGATCGATATAAACGCTGTTTCCGGCGATATTGACGGGATCGTTCTTCGTTTGAATTTCCGCGACTTCGGCGGCGTTATAGGTATCCGTGAAATTCGGATAGCCATTCTCGTCGAACCCTTGCCAGTTGCCGCCCTCCGGACCGAAGAATTGAACGGCCATCCCTTCGGGGCTCGTATTATAATCCAAGAAAGCAAAGATTTTCTCGGGGTCTTCCGCCGCGGTCGTAATAACGGTTACGTTCCAACCGAGCTTGTCGTATCCGCCCGTAAATACCTTGTTCTTATCCAGTCCGGATTTCACGATCGGCCAGATCATGAAATAACCGGCGTCCGGATCGGTTTTCGTCAATTCGGCATGACCTTGGGCGGCGTACGTCGTCACGCTGGAACCCGCATAGACGGCTACGCGGCCCGCCATAAGTTTCTCCAGCACCTGTCCTCTGTCTTGAGTGAACATGTCTTGCGAAATCAGCTTCTCGCGATACAACTTGGAAACGAACTTCTGGGACTCGTGGAAGGCCGGGTCCGCAAAGATGGAAGTCAACTTATCTCCGGTCACGGTAGCCATGATCTGGGAGCCCAACGATTGGTAGAGCGCTCCTTCTTTGAATCCCGTATACAATAAGCCGATCCCTTGGGCGTCTTGCGTCCGATCCGGCTCGAACGGAATCACGTCGGGATATTTGTTCTTAACTTGAACGAGATAGGCGTATAAGTCATCCATCGTTTCAAGCTTAGGAGAAC
Source organism: Cohnella herbarum (assembly GCF_012849095.1). Taxonomy (NCBI): domain Bacteria; kingdom Bacillati; phylum Bacillota; class Bacilli; order Caryophanales; family Paenibacillaceae; genus Cohnella; species Cohnella herbarum. Next base: position 6,675,506 of record NZ_CP051680.1, on the reverse strand, counting down.
CCAGTTCCGCGTAGATCTTCTTGTTGACGACGTAACCCGCCGTGCTCGTCGAGTGGTCCGTATACCAGTTCGGGAACTGGTATAGCTTGCCGTCAGGCATGCGGAGCATATCGATATACTTGCTGTCCAAATACTTTTTCAAATTCGGATATTTATCCAGATAGTCGTCGAACGCGACTAGCTTGCCGGCTTCGTAAAGCCTGCTAACGTCCGGAGAGAACCGATCTCCGTAGATGAGATCGGGAAGGTTGCCGCCGGAAATCATCGTCGTCATAAGCTGATTATTATTGCCCTTTGCCAAGATCGGCGTGATCGTAACTTGTTTATTTTCCTTTAGATACTTCCAGAAGGGATTGTCCTCCATTTTGGAAGGGAAGTCCTGCCAGCTATAGTTGGTGAACGCGCTGAATTCGAATGGTTCCGAACCGAATACCCATGCTTGAGATTCCGGCGACGCATTGCTGCTTTCGGCGGATGCCGATGCCGTTGGCGACGCGGCGTCGCTGCTCTCGGGTGACGCCGCTCCGTTATTGCCGTTATTCGACGAGCTGCAACCGGCTAGTACGGTCGCAAGAAGCAGTACCGCCGATACGACTTGCAGTAACGGCTTTTTAACTTTCTTCATCCTTTTTTTACCCCTCTCTTGATTGCGTATATATGTCCAAAGCGCCATGCGCCCCAAACCAACGGGAAACGAACTATTCTTTCAAGGATCCGACCAATACGCCTTTGACGAAATACTTCTGCACGAACGGGTACACCAGCATGATCGGCAGCGTAACGACCATAATCGTCGCGTTGATGAGCGCTTTGGAGGTTAAGCTTTTCTTGGCGATCCTCTCAAGCGTCTCGGGACTCAGGTTGCCGGCTTCCTGGATGAGATTCGAATTCAGTATCCGCCTCAGAATCGTTTGGACGGGCATCAGATTCTCGTTGTTAATGTAGATGGTCGGCACGAACCAGTCGTTCCAGTGGGCGACGGCGGTGAATAGACCCAGCGTGGCGATGATCGGCCCGGAGAGCGGGAGGACGATCTTCAAGAACGTTCCCCAGTTGCCGCAGCCGTCGATTTGCGCCGATTCTTCCAGACCCGCGGGAAGACTCTTGAAGAAGGTACGGAAAACGATCATATTCCACACGCTGATTAATCCCGGAATAATGAATACCAAAAATTTGTTGTTCAAGCCCAAGGAGTTGATTAATAGAAACGTCGGGACAAGCCCGCCCCCGAAATACATCGTGAAGACGAAAAATACGGTGAAGAACTTTCTGCCCATCAGATAGGATTTGCCTAAGCCGTATGCCAGCAACGCCGTCATGAATACCGCGGCTACGGTTCCGATGACCGTTCGGCTTACGGAAATAAAGAACGCGTTCATGAGATTATCGTCGCTGAAGACGACTTTATAGTTATCCAGCGTGAAGGCTCGCGGCCAGAACGTAACGCCGCCTTTCGATGTATCGATACCTTCGTTAAACGAAACGACTAAGCCGTTCCAGAAGGGGTATAGCGCCGAGAAGGATAATAGGATTAGGAAAACGTATATGCTTACTACCATTATTCGATCGCTATAGCTCAACCGCTTCAAACTCAACGCCGTTCGACCTCCTATCGGATGTAAGGCTTACCACAAGCTGGTTCCGGATCTTCGCGCCAGATAGTTCGCTATCGTCAGAAGCCCTACGCTTACGACTGCTTTGAACAGGCCGACCGCGACGGCATACGAATATTTCGCATTCTGCAAGCCCACCCGGTATACGTAAGTGTCTATCACGTCCGACACCGGTCTAAGCGCGGGGTTCTGAGCCAGAATCAAAATATCTTCGAATCCGGCGTTCAGGAAATTACCCATCGCTAGAATCATGAAGATCGTAATCACCGGCATAATGGTAGGAATCGTAATTAAATAGATTTGCTTGAACTTGCTGGCGCCGTCGATATCCGCCGCTTCGTACATGTGCGGATCCACGGCCGCGATCGCCGCCAAGTATACGATCGAGGAGAAGCCGATTTCCTTCCAAACGTTCGTCGAGACGAGAATCGCCCAGAAATACTCTTTCATGGAAAGAAAGTTGATCGGTTCATTAATCGCGCCCACGTTCTCCAGCAAAATATTAACGCTTCCGTTCTCCGTGGAGAGCAACGACATGACCAGTCCGCCTACGATAACCCAGGACATGAAATGAGGCAGATACGTTATCGTCTGCACGATCCGCTTAAACATCATGTGACGCACTTCGTTCAGCATGAGCGCCAAGATGATCGGAGCGGGAAACCCGATAATGAATTTCAAGAGACTGACGACCAGCGTATTTCGCATGATGGAGTCGAAGGCCGGAGCATCGAAGAACGCTTCGAAATGCTTGAACCCTACCCAAGGATTCTCGAATATTCTCGAGCCGGTAAATACGTCGTAATCCATGAAAGCGGTTAGGACGCCATACATGGGAATGTAGGAAAATACGAAAACCAGTAGAACGCCCGGCCAGACCATTAGTTGAATGTCCAATTGCTTGAACAGTCTGCGGAAGAAGCCCTTTTTACTAACCATGCCCTGCTGTGGCGGCATCGGCGCATACCGTTCCTTCGTCGTTGCTTGCGACATGCTCATCCCCCGATAGTGAATGTTCTTGTCTTTAATTCTATCCCCTGAAAATCGGCGAAACTATATAACAGAGTACCGATTGTTTATACTTCGCCATGATGTTGAGAATAAAACGCAGCTTGCGTACGTCATCGGAAACGCAAGCATAAACGGTCATCGCCTTCCTTTGGGATGGCGGGAGAACTTTGGGCAATCGCTTACGAAACTGAAATTTGAGCGACAGATTAACCCTTGTGCGTTACGCATAACCCCGCTAGCAACGACTATCCATTGGCACAGCCGGAGGAGGGGGCAGGTCAGGGGCTGGTCCCGCCCTTTCGGGCCGAAAAACTGTAACGGAACCCACAGCCCTTATTTTGCTAAAAAAGGGGCACTTCAGAATGTAACGGAAGTCATCGCCCTTATTTGCCGATAATCCAACGAAATCGTACCTTTTGGGCACAAATCGGTTAGACCCCCTAAATCCGGAGTATTACTGATGAAATACGTTGCTGTCGTAAAAATACTTGGTTTACTAGCGTTTTCCTCAGGATTTCGATTCTTAAACGGCTCGAGTGTACTTTTCTAAAGAATCAGTCGTTTGCTCCACCCACTTCATGAAAGCCGTTGGGGACCGTTTTCCCAGGCTTCTGTGCATGCGGCGGTTGTTGTAAAAATCAATGTAATTCCGTACAGCTTCGTGTGCCTCCTGAAAAGATTCAAAGCTCTCTTTTCCAAGCAGATCTCGCTCAAGGGTGGCATGAAAGGACTCGATGTATGCATTCATATTAGGTGTCTTTGGAGGAATGCGCTCATGCATAATTCCCTCTGCTTCGCATAACTCTCCAAACGCCTTGCTGATAAATTGGGGGCCGTTATCGGTGCGAATGATCGGCTTGCTCTCTTCGGGCTTTAGACGTGACTGTAACGCCTTTTTCACAGCTTCGCATACGTGTTTGGCTTCGCAATTCGTACCGATATGGATGCCGACGATACTGCGATCGTAAACGTCGATCATATCTGCGATGTAGAAAAACTGATCATACCCCGCAACGTATCCATACTTAATATCGAGCTGCCAGACTTGGTTGGAACCTGTTATCGTGTGATTGCGTGCTAGGCGCCTTGGATAGTGAACCTTCTTACGTCGTTGCGGATGAAGAATACCGAGCTTCTTACAGAGGCGGTACACTTTTTTCTTATTGATGATGAGTTGGCGCTGTACGTGTAAGCATTCTGTTAACAACAGATAGCCGTAGCTATGCTCTTCGCCAGACACCAGCTCCATTAACCACTCTTCAATCTGTGCATTACTTATTACGTTTCCGCAAACCGTTAGAGAATGCTTAGTTACAGGGCGTCCTCGGAGTGGCATTTTTGTTTCTGTAGTTGTATCCTCACGTGATGCTTTCTTTCGTTCGTAGTACGTCGAAGACGCGGCCCCCACAATGCTTAAGATGTTAGCTACTGTATGTCCCTGCTCAATGAACGTCTGGGCAACGTCGAGTTTGTCATTGAGGCAGGGTTCGTCTTTTTTACGAGTTCGCGCAGCACCTCGATCTCTAACTCTTTTTGCCCTAACGCCTTTAATGCACGCTCGTACTTTTCTTCCAGATCTGCAAGTCGCTTGGACTCCATAACTCGTTCGTCGATCGTTGGCAATGAATCTGCCCCAAACGTCTCTTGATATTCCACTACCCATGCTCTAATTGTTTTCGGAGTCACGTCATACTTTCTGGCCAGCACGCCTGCTTTCATTCCCGCAAGAGCCTCTTGTGCTGCTTTGTAACGTACTTCCTTAAAGGCATTATTTCGCTGTCTCATTTCCGCTCGCCCCCCTAATGAAATACTACCTTATTTCCCTAGCCATTCTCCAATTCATTTAGGGGGCTTAATAGAAATAACGGCGTGTAGCTCCGATAGAATTTCAAAACCTCTGTTTTCTTCAAAATAGCGGCGTACAGCTCCGTAAGAAGTCCAATTGCTCGCTTTCTTCAACATAACGGCACCCCGATTCCCCACGGAGGAACGTTTATGTCGAAAAAAAACAAGACCTCCGGACGAACCGGAGGCCTTGTTTCGTATTCCATTCTCCTTCAATTAATTACACGTTCAACGAGCGGGTGTCGGATTGGCTAGCAGACGTTGTCGTATAACGGAACAAGAAGTAACCTCCCGCCGCGTAAATCGCGGCCTGAACGATGTCGCCAAGCGCCAGATTCTCGAATGGAAACAGCGCCAAGAACGCATATCCCCATAACCCGTAAGGCAAATATCTCACGTTCCTGGAAATCAGCGTCAACCAGATGCCTACGAAGAAACCATAATAAGCGATCAAGCCTAGCGGAATATCGTTAAACAGCGTGTGTAACGTATCGTAGCTAGAGTAGGGCAAGATGCGATCGAGCAGCTCCCTCAAAAACAATACGCCGACGCCGCCGAATAAAATATGTAGATGGAATGGCAACAAGAACCTTACGATCTGAAACGAGGCCAGAAACGCGCGAATTTCCTTGACCACAATCGCAAACTGTTGCATTAGAAATTCCTCCTTTTTTTACCTATTATACAACGAATAGATGACCTAAATGCACAATATGACCGGATAATATCCCGATCAAGTTCCCGGTCCGTTTGGGAACTTGTCCCTTGTGGTGGGAATTGTCGAATTCTAGGATAAAAGTGGAGTCAAATATACCACGAAGGAGATCATGTAATTGAAACAGCGAACATGGAAAAAGCTGCTTTCCCTGGTAACGGCAACAGCGGCGGCGGCAACGATTTTGACGAGCTTTATCGAAACGGCAGATGTCGCCAAAGCGGCGGAACAGCCTACGATCTTAAAGGTGTACGACGATCAATTGGGCACCGAGTTTAACAACAACAGTTGGGCGAATCACGATCTGGCGGACACAACGGTCGTGCACAGCGGGACTTCGTCGATCCGATTGAAGCCGAAAGGCGACGATGCTCTCTATCTCTACAAAAGCTGGATTATGCAAGTGTCCGATTTCCCCGTGCTCGAGTTATGGCTGAACGGCGGCAACGCCAGCGGCCAGCAATTGGAGATCGTATTCCAAACGGGCGGACAACCCGTAGCCAGCAAGCCGCTGAATCCGATTCAGGGCGGCTGGCAGAAAGTCAGCATTAATCTGGCGGAATTGAACCTCCCGCACGGTATTCTGGACGGAATTCTAATCCGGGGGACGACTCGCGACGAGCAAGCCGACGTTTACTTGGACGATATCTCGTTCATCCGCGAAACCGTCGTGACCGGTCTGAAAATCTCTCCTTCTCCGCTTCGGATGAACATGGAGGATCACGTCACGCTGTCCGTAGCTACGGCTTACTCCGATGGTAGCCAAACTCCCGTCGAACAAGGCATAGAGTGGACAACGGGCAACGATCAGGTTGCCGTCGTGCAGAACGGTTTAGTCACAGCGATCAACGCAGGAAAAACGACGCTGACCGCCCAATACGGTGACAAGAGCGCAACCGTTCCGGTTACGGTCATCGATCCGAACGAGACGCCAACCGAGCCTTCGGACGACCGTCCCGGGATCACCGTTTACGATGATGCCCTGTCTTCCGAATTTCAGGACAACAGCTGGGCGAATCACGATCTTGCTTCCGAGGATTTCGTTCGCTCCGGCAAAGTAGCCGTTCGAATGGATCCAAGCAACGATGCGGGTCTTTACTTCTACCGCGGAGTGGGCTCGGTGAATGTAAAAAATCACGATAGACTCGAGTTCTGGATCAACGGGGGAGAACAAGGCGGGCAACAAGCCGAACTTGTCTTGAATTCCGGAGGAAGCCCCGCTGGAGTCGTGAATATCGCTTCCCTGATCGAGGGCGGCGTCATCCCGGCGGACGAGTGGACGAAGGTAACCGTCGATCTGCCGCAATTAAAGCTAACTAACGGCATATTCGACGGAATTCTGATCCGGGGCGCTTCTGGCACCTCGCAAGGAAATCTGTATCTGGACGACATGCGGATTCTGGAGCGTTACGTGGCTCCTCCCGCTTTCGTGGAAGGCGTACTCTCGCAATACGGCGCGGTACTCGCTTCCGGCGATGTTTCAAGTCTTGCCTATGAAGCCCGATATAGCGACGGCTCCGTTCAAGACGTTACGAGCAAAGCCGAATGGACGTCCAGCGATCCGGCCGTCGTCGAGGTCGACAAAGGGGTACTGACAGCCAAGCAGGACGGGTTAGCCAAGATTACGGTTAACTTCGGCGGCGGTTCCTCCTCTATGTACGTTCAAGTCGTATCTTATGTACCCGAACCGGTCTATTCGGATGCGTTGTCTCCCGGCTATTCCAACTGGAGCTGGGGAACAAGCAACTTCGAGAATGAAACGCCGGTCGCATCCGGCAACAGATCAATCTCTTTCCAAGCGACAGGCTACCAGGGAATCTGGATGCACGGAGATACTCCGAAGGATTTGTCGCAATATTACGGATTAACCCTAAAGTTATACGGTAGCGGAGATGGCGGACAAAGACTGAGAGTGAATATGATGGACGGCCGCAGCTTCGCGGGCGATTTCGATCTCGACAAGTTGCTGCCGAACGGAATTCCTGCCGGCCAATGGACGGAAGTGAACCTGAAGTTCGCCGATCTTGGCTTAAGCGCCCTTGATTTCGACGGGCTTGTCGTTTCCGCCTGGGGAGAACATGATCAAGGCACCGTCTTTATCGACGATGTTAATTGGCTTAAGACGACAAGCCGCGTGGAATTGCCTGATCCCGAGGTTCCGGGCGTAACGGTATCCCTTGATTCAACCGCCGCTCAACGCACTCTCAGCGAAGGAATCTTCGGTGTCAACTTCGAGGATATGCCTTCCGCAGGCAAAACCGAAATGGACTTTCCGATCGAGCGCTGGGGCGGTAATCAAATGACCCGCTATAATTGGCAGCTCGATACGACGAATCGCGGCGGAGATTGGTATTTCCTGAATATCGCGAACCAAACGGGAAATCCCGATCAATTGCCTAAAGGCTCTCTTTCCGACAAGTTCATCTCGGATTCCATGCAAAGCGGAACCGACGTATTGCTGCAGATTCCGACGATCGGTTGGACGCCGAAGAGCCGCGAAACCGGTTGGAGCTTCTCCATCGATAAGTACAAAGATTTAGGCGAGCAAACCGGCAATGAGTGCGATTGGGGCGAGGCTTGGTGCCGATCCGACGCCGGAAACGGTAAGCTCAAGGGCGGTAAATACCTGACCGGCAACGATCCTAACGATACGAACAAGCCCGTTGGGACCGACTTCATAAAAGATTGGCTCACCCATCTGAAAGGGCAGTACGGATCGTATGTGAACAAGTATGCATTGGACAACGAACCGATGCTGTGGCCGCATTCCCATTGGGATGTCCATCCGCAAATGACGACCTACGACGAAGTATGGAATTATACGTCCGAATACGCCAAAGTAATTAAGGAAGCCGATCCGCAGTCCGAAATCTTCGGTCCTGTACCGTGGGGCTGGTGCGAGTACTTCTATTCCGCCAAGGATGGTTGTTATCCAGGCCAGGATATGGAAGATCATGACGGCAAGCCTTACTTGGAATGGTACTTGGAACAGGTAGAGAACTACCGCAAGGAAACGGGAACTCGTCTGGTCGACGTTCTCGATATCCACTATTACCCTGCCGAGAACAATGTGGCGTTTAACAGCGACGAGTCGCAGGCGATGACGAAGCGGAGACTGAACTCCTTGAAGTCTCTGTATGATCCGAATTTCACGGATTCTTCCTCTTGGATCCAAGAACCGGTGCAATTGATTCCTCGCATGCACGATATTATCGCAAGGAACGCGCCGGGAACGAAGCTGTCGATATCGGAGTACAACTTCGGGGATGGCATGGGAATCGGAAGCGGTCTTGCGCAAGCCGAAGCGCTCGCGATCTTCGCCCGCGAAGGAGTCGACTACGCGATGCGTTGGGGAGCGTTACCCGCGAATTCCCCGTTGGAAGACGCGTTTAAGCTGTTCTTAGACTACGACGGTCAAGGCAGCAAGATCACGGGGAACGTAATTAGCTCAACCAGTTCGAACCGCGACGCGGTAGGCTCCTACACGATCAAGTCGGAAGACGGAAAGACGTATATCCTGTTGTTCAACAAAGATACCGCGCCTCGCATGGCTAGCGTGAAGGCCGATTTCGGACTGTCGGGCACCGGTACGCTCTACCGTTTCGACGCCAAGAAGCGCTTAGCTCCAGCAGGCACGATCGAAGGGAACGAGGACGGCTTAGCTCTTCGTCTGCCGGCGAAATCGGCCACTCTGATCGTTATGCCGTAAGCTAATATGTTAAAAGCTCACCCGCCGTCCTAAGGGATGGCGCGGGTGAGCTTTATTGTTGTAGCCGATTTGGCCGAGTTCGCGTTCTAATCCTTGGATAAGCGGTAGGTAGTCGTAACGTTATTTTTCTAACGGAACCCACGGCTGCTATTTCGAGGAAAACAAGCGTTTTGAAATTGTAAACATTCCTGTAGGGCCTAGGATTTGGACTTAGACAAAAACAGGAGCGCCTCGTATGATGGGGGTGTCACGGGTCAATGCCCTAAAACCCATCATGGAGGCGCTTAAAATGAAGTCTACTCGAAACGACGCTACAAATCAACGTATTGAACGAATTACCAGTCATCATGCAATCGTAGGGATCGATATCGCTAAAGATGTACATGCCGCACAGGTTACGGATTTTCGCGGGCGGACGCTAACGCCGCGCCACGTTTCCTTTACGAACACAGAAGCCGGATTCCAGAAGCTGCTCCATTGGATGCAGGAGGCGGGGGCCAAACATGGCAAAACTTCTTTCCTTGTCGGCATGGAGCCCACAGGCCACTACTGGCATAATCTCGCTGACTGGCTGCTAAAGCAAGGCATCGAGGTCGTGCTGGTGAACCCGGTAACGACGCATCGCAATAAGGAAAACCGCGACAACAGTCCATCTAAGAACGACCCGAAGGACGCGCTCGTCATCGCCGATGTCGTCAGCCGAGGCTACTACACAAACTACGCGCCGCAAGAGCCTGTATTTGACGGAATCAAGGCCGCGATGAGCGCTCGGGAATACTGGGTGGGGCAGTCCATCGCCTTAGGTAATCGCATCGTGCGTTGGATAGACTTGTACTTTCCTGAGTTCCGAAGCGTATTCCTAGAATGGGACGGTGTCCGGTCGTTAGCAACATTAAAGGCTTTTCCACTGCCTGTCGATCTACAGCAACTGAATGCTGACGAGGTGATGGAGGGATGGCGAAGCCAGGGGATGCGACGCGTAGCTGGAGCCAGTGGCAAAGCAAAGGCTGTAGAACTGCTGAACGCGGCAGCACACAGTGTTGGGAAATCCAATACAAACGATGCCGCGCGGCACGATATCTTTCGCCTTTTGCATGTCTACAAAGAGACGCAACTCATACTCGAAGAGATGCAGCGAGAGATAGAGGCGCTCTTGGAGCAGGTGCCCGTTGTGCAGCAACTCCGCAGCTTACACGGTCTAGGCACGATCACCATTGCCTCTTTGCTTGGCTGCGCAGGCGGTCTGCATCACTACGCCCATGGAAGGCAACTGCTGCGCCGAGCCGGTCTCAATCTGGCGGAACGAACATCGGGAAAACACAAGGGCCAGATTAAGCTCTCCAAGCGGGGCGACAGCATGCTGCGCAAGTATTTGTACTTAGGGATGCTGAGCTTAGTGCGGCAGAATTCAGACTTCAAACATTGGCACGCCCGTAACCAGCTTAAAGGCATGTCGAAGATGTATTCCATCTTCAAGCTCATTGGAAAGCTCGCACGCATTTTAATTGGCATGATTCAACGTGGAGAAATGTATAGCAGCGGATCGCAAGATACGTTGGTCGCGTAGTCACAAGCAACACCCAGCACACCGAACAACTTACGAATACTGACCCATTCGTGGGACTTCAATGACAAAGAACGCACAGAGAACCGAGTATCAGTTCCGTCAGGGCAATTGACCCGTCTTCTAAACGTAATCGGTCTCCACGCCTTGGACAGGTACAACGAAGGAATGTAAGGGCAAAGACCCGTTGAGTCATGGGAGGGTGAACCTCCAAGGGGACAAGTGGAGCGTGCAGCAGAGCGTTAATGCGAAGTGCGATATAACGCGACTTCTGTTCCCGCATACCCGAACGTGTCATCGACGGCCGTCAGCCCTACGCCCCTATCGACCCACCTGACATCTAAGTCATTGAAATCCTGCGAATGAGTGAGCATTCGTGAGAAAAACCCTTAAATACGAGGGACGGAACTGAGCGCCTTTATTTATGCTCAAACGGCATGATTACATTAGAAAATGCTTAAATAAGAGCGTACATTTCCGTTACATTTTGGAAAGTGCTTTTTTAAGCAGAATAAGGGCTGTGGGTTCCGTTACAGCTTGAAACCGTCAACTTCTCATCAGCAATAATGGAGCAATATTTTCATTTCACTACGCGAAGCGGTAGTATAACAGCAAGAACGTCGCCAGCACGAGCAAGAAATTCAAGGCTACGAACACGATCCGATCCAGCTTCGTCTTGTGCATATCGACGGGGGGCTTGTAGAAGCTCACTCCTTCGATAATAAACAGCAGCAAAATAATATGGATCATGAAATGGCCGACAATTTCGATGTATCCGAAAAGCATCGTCGTCATGATGAAAATTAGCGTCAGGACGATCGACAGCAAGCGGTTCAAGATGCCTACGACAAGCAAATACCCGACTACGAACTCGATAAACGCCGCCAATACGATAAATACGGCCGGATCGAAACCGAACGTCGGCACGTGATGGTTCTCGACAATGTCTAGACTCATCGCGGGATAGATCCATTTTTCGACGGCCACCCAGCATAAGGAAAGCCCCGTACCCAAATACAGAAGCGGGAAAGACCACTTCTCGAATACCGTTCGGTTCAACCCTAAAGCCGCCGCAATCGCCAAGTAGAAGCCGTAATCGAGCATGTGGAAAAGTCCGTATTCGCCGACATAATACACGTAGAGAGCGAAGATAAGTACAGACGCCAGCTTGATGGGAATCGAATGCGGGATCAGCAATAAGGCAATCGTCGCCCATATCGTGATCTCGATCCAACCGTGGGGCGGTATAAACTCGGGCGCGAATAAGCTTCCCTCTAGCAGCGACCAGAGCAAAGCAACCGCCGTGCCGTATTGTAAAATCAGGAACGATCGCGGGCGCAGACGTTCAACTTGGCGATCCAATTTGCCCAATGCCGACAATTTCATGATCGAGGGGAGCAATTGCGTTAATACCGCGAGCAACAATGCAACGGCCAACGCCGTGCCCATGAATACCGGCGACAAGACATTATCCAATGCCTCCTTAACCGGCGTGACGTCCGTAAACCATTTCACGTGCGCGTAGTTAACCATATCCATCCGACCGACACCTGCTTCAACAAATTTAACTATCCTTACTTATGATCATCGGTTGCATCCTATGCGTTCATTAATTCATTGACATATATTAGTGAAAAGGGTATAATCATATATTGTAGAAGTAGTAACCCTCAGGTTTTTCCTCATTAAAAGGGTAATATTCCTCCGTTTTCCCACACATTCCTTATTTTGATCAAAGAATCGGCTGCTGGAAGGAAACACGAATTCTCACTGGCGCGGCCTCGGAGCCGCAAGAACGATGGAGAGGTAGGGCTATCGTTGTTTTCGTGAAAGTGAATTCAGGAAGAATCGCGCGGTTGCGCTTCAATATTTTAGACCCCCGAAGGACTCGTCCTCGGGGGTCGTCCAATATCCAGACCATAAATCAGGCAGCATTCCGTAACTCGGAATGCTGCCTGTCTTTCGTTTCGCTCGATTAATGGCCTACGATAATTGGAACTTCCGTATTGCCCGCGGATTCGCCTTCCGCTCTCTTCGGCTTCTGCAGCATTAAGCCCAGCAAACCGCCGACGATCGCAATTCCCAGCAAGATCAAGAACGTATACCCGAACGACGACGCATACAGATCCACGTCGGGCTTCTGTTTGCCTCCTTCGACCATCAGGTTCTGCATCTTGGTCGAAGAGATCGTCATTAAGATCGCGACCGCGAAGGACATCATGACTTGCTGCGCCGCATTGGTAAGCGAAGTTACGCGTCCTACCAGGTTCTGGGGCGCGGATTGAATCAAGTGAGTGTTCAACGGCATCATGAACAATCCCATACCCGCTCCGAGCAACGCAAGCGGCAGCATTACCGATCCGATTCCGGAGCTTCCGGAAATGTTGGACAACAGTAAGGCGGCTACCGCCGTCAAGGCCATCCCGGCCAATACGAGTGGACGGGCTCCGATACGGTCGGACAATTTCCCGCCGATCGGCATGAACAAGCCGGATGCCAACGCCTGCGGCAGCATGATCAAGCCTGTCTCAAGGGGGCTATAACCGTGAGCCTGCTGCAAGAACAAAGGAACAAGGAACATCGTTCCGAACATCGCGATTTGCGAAATCCATTGCACGATAATCCCTTTCGTAAAGTTACCCGAACGGAAAACCCGAAGCTCTAAGAGAGGGTTTTTGCGATTCATTTCCACGATGACGAAGAGGATCAAGGCCACGAGGCCTACTCCGGATCCGACCAGCGTTTGCCAATCCAACCAAGTGGATTTTCCGGTTACCGGATCGATGCCCCCGTGGGAAACACCGAAGACAAGAGCGGCAAATGCCAAGGGTCCTAGGATCATGCCGAGAGTATCCAATGTCGCCACCGTCTGGCGTTCGATATTAGGCAAAGTGCGAATACCTAGGAAGATACCGATGATACCGATTGGGATATTGATCAAGAAGATCCATTGCCAGCTGTGATACTCCACGAACCATCCTGCCACGACCGGACCAAGCGCGGGACCGAGCAAGATCGGGATCCCCATCATACCCATGATGGTTCCGACTTTCCCGGGAGGCGACAAGCGATAGATGAACGCCATCGCGATCGGCACGACGACGCCGCCGCCAAGTCCCTGAATAATGCGGAAAGCGATTAGCGTTTCGACGCTAGTAGCGAGCGCGCATAACAACGACCCTGCGGTAAACAATCCTACCGAAATGAGGAAAATTTTCTTGGCGCCGAACCGATCCGACAACCACCCGGCCAAAGGAATAACCGCAGCCTGGGCTAAAGCGTAACCGATGACGGTCCACTGAACCAACGACAGATTCAACAAGTTGAATTCTTGCTGTAGCTTGGGAAGAGCGACGTTAACGGCCGTTCCGTCTAGTATAACCATGAAGATACCTACGACGATCGCGACTAACGGCCCCAATATGCTACGAATAGAAAATGGGGCTTCCGTTGAAGCCGGTGCTGCTTTGGTAGACATGTATAGCCTCCTATCCATCTTAGAGCTTCCTCCGCGCAGTCTCTCTCAACCATTGACCGTAACATTCGTTAACGGTACAATATGTATATATGGACCCTACGAAGGAATACCCGCATTGATAACGGACAATTGTCCGCTTAATTTCGATGTTACCGGACAATTGTCCGGATGTCAACATGATTCAATGTTAAAATTCTGTAAAACGAGGGGGCTAGTATGTGTCCATTCGTCGGGAACGTAGAGACGCGGTCGAGAACCGTCAGTTAATTCTCCAGACCGCGCATGAGCTCTTCAATGAACATGGCGTGCAGCCCGTCAGCATGCATCAGATCGCCAAGACGGCCGGCATCGGACAAGCAACTCTATACCGTAGATACGCTCACAAAGGGGATCTATGCTTAGATATTCTCGATGATTATAGCCTTCAGCTTATGGAGCAGATAAGAGATTACCTTGAGAACAATAAGCAGACGTCCGCCATCGAGCGGCTAGGCGGGATTATCGATTTCTGGATCGACGCGATCGAAGAAAAGTCCGGCTTGATATCCGGATTAATGATGGCGATGGAATCCAAAATGAACTGCAACGATGAACGAGGCAACTTTTTTCAAACGCCCTTCTATCTATTTTTCAGGAACAGCTTGTCAGGGCTCCTGAATGAAATCATCGAAGCCGATTCGGGCGCTCCGCTCGATACCGAAGTCGCAGCCCACTTCTTCATGTGCGCCATGTCTCCGCTAGGTTATTTCCACATCAAGCACGAGAAGGGCTACAACGCGGATCAGGTCAAAGAGCACCTTCGCAAGTTATGTCGAACGATAGTCGCCAAAAAATAATAAAAAAGGCTGATCCTCTTAGCAGAACCGCGATTCTGCACAGTTGATCAGCCTTTTTCCTATAATTATGCTCCGTAGGTACCTTTCTGGCGTTCGCGGGATACGCGAAGCTTTCTTTCGAGTACGATCAGTACCGCCGTGACCACTTCGACTAAGAAAACGGCAGCTAGCGCATCCATGATGACGTGTTGCTTCACGAACAAAGTGGACATAATAATAAGGCTCGACATCCCCGTTATTAACGTGACGTTCCATTTGTTACGGAAAGAGCTGGTCCAAATCGCTCTCATCACCATATAACTGGAGAAGCAGTGTATGCTCGGAAAACAGTTATAAGGCTGATCGCGGTTATAAATGTATCGCATGAGCTCGGAGAACGGATCGTTGCCCACGATCATCGGACGATCTACCGTCGTTTGGAATACGGAGTAGATCAAATAACAAAGCAAAGCGCACACCGCGTACGTTAACAACGAACGATAATACACGTTAATATCCTTCATGAAGAAATAGATCAAGCAAACGTAAATGTAGAAAATCCAGATCGAGTAAGGCACGGCAAAAAATTTAACGAACGGTATCGCTTCGTCGACGCCCGTGACCAACCGATAAACTTCTTGATTTTCGATATTGTTGGTCATTGCGTACATCCATCCGAGGACGGGAAAAACCAGCATCAAGATTAACGGCGCGTATTTCTTCCATTCTATATTTTTGAAGACCACTATCTAACCCCCCTATATATATCTATAACGCCCTTTGTTTATTCATGTTTAGGCAACTGGCTTACGTAACTGTCGGAAAGTCGCAATAGCTCCAACGCTCGATTATATTCATCTTCCGTTGAATCGGTCTCGGCAGCTTTCCCGCCGTCATACGGAAAGTTCGTTCCGTCATCGAAGTTCAGTCCGGGCACGAATATTCCTTTGTCGTTCACGAACGAACCTGAAGGCAAGTAATAACGCTGAGGCAGCAAGTTGCTCGTTTCATTCAGCAGATCTTGTCCGAAATGGATATGACCTTCCAGAGAGATCCCGAGCAAGTTCGCGATCGTCGGGAAAATATCGACTTGTCCTCCGGTTTGATTCAGCCTTTGCGGCTCCTTCGCGCTCGGATCGATCACGATTAACGGAATGTTCATCATTTCGGTATACCCGTAATCCCGACCATAGATTTCCTTCATCAGGTTCTTCTCGTCGTCGCTAAGCGAATAGATCGGCAGTCCTAAATGATCGCCGTAAATGACGAGCACCGAATTGTCCCATAGACCGTTTTCCTTGAGCTTATCGATGAAGAGTCCTATCGAATAATCCGTATAATTCTGAGCCTGGATATAGTTGCCGACAAGCGTATCCTGGTATCTCTCCGGCAGCTCGAACCGCACCTTGCGTTCCGGAATATTGAAAGGATGATGCGATGACATCGAGATGATCTGCGAATAGAACGGCTTGCCCGACTGACTCATCTTCAGCAATTCGTCCGCGGTTTTCGCGTAGAGCACTTCATCGGACGATCCGAAGAATACCATGTCTTCGCCGCCGAAAAACTCGGAATCGTAATAGCGATCGAATCCCAATGCCTTATAGAGCTCCTTGCGATTCCAGAATTGGACGTCGTTCGTATGGAAAGTCGCCGTCTGATATCCGTGTTCCTTAAATACTTTAGGCATGCTCGGAAGTGCCAAGTCTCCATAATCTTGAGCCGCGGCGCCGTGTTTGGGAATATAGAACGATGTGTTCACGACGAACTCGGCATCCGACGTATTGCCCTGCCCGACTTGCTGATAGAAATGCGGGAAGTAAATATTTTCTTTGATCAGCTTGTTCATGACAGGCGTAACTTCTTTTCCTTCGATCTTGAGATCAAGCAAGAAGTTCTGCGTGGCTTCAAGCTGCAAAACGATTACGTTCTTTCCTTGCGCCTGTCCCCAATAAAGCGGCACGGCCGGTTGCTGTTCGCCTTTCAATTCGGCGATCGCTTCCGGAGTTATGTTGCTCGGGTCTTCGACGTCTTTCATTGCGCTTGCGAATACGGCGTAAGCCTCATAATTCAATATTCCCATATTCTCCGCTTGCTTCAGTTCGTTAATGCTGTCGCGATGAATCCAAATATTCGTAAAACATCCCGCCAACGATAGCAGGAAGATTGCCGAGATCAGCACGTTCGATTCGCGTATGGCAAGCGATTTGCCCCATGTTCGAAACCGACGGCTGAAGAACAGCAGCAAGAACGCAACAACGTCGGTATAAATAAACAAGAAGTACGGGTGAAGCAAGGAAAAGACGCTCCCCTTCACTTCCGTCACCTGATTTACTTGCTGCAAGGCATGATAAGTGACGATGACCCCGAAATATTTGTAGTACATAATGACCGCGAAGAAGATCGTCGTTAGAAATAGATTAACGGCCAAGTACACGCCCAGTTTTCTGCGAGGAGCAATCCATTCGATTAGGCAGAACAAAACCCAGACGGATGTGATCCCCGTAGCGAGTTGCATCCACATGGATGAGCTATCGAAAACAACAAATCGGGCAAGAAAAATCTTAATCACCATTAGAGCGGTGAAGAAGACGAACGGTTTGGTTAGCCAAACCCCCCATTTTATGGATTTCACGTCATTCACCCCCGGAACCTTATCTATTATAACGAATGTAAACTCAGTGTTAAAGCGTTAGCTATAGGAAGATCACCTAAAGGTTGGCTAAAGATTTCAGCGTCGCGTATAATGAAACAAAACTTGAAAAGGGGCATCCCAATGGCCATTGCTTATACGAGAGAGTACGATCAGATTCTGGATGACTTGTCCCGCGCTTTGACAACGGTTCCGCGCTTCTATGAAGCCTTCGAGATGGAAACGGACGATTGGGAGGGCCTTAGCAAGGATGAACGAGAAATTTGCATCCGCACTTTAGCCGACGACCTATTCTACGTTCTGGGCACCGAGTCGTCAACCGACGTTGGTCTAGGGAACGCGGTATACGATCCCGGACACGCCGTCATCAAGATAACGGCTAACGAGCAGCTCGTTCACGTCATTTCCTTGCGGGAATAACCCGCTTTAACAGCTCTGATCTGGAAGGCCAAGTATAGGAAGAACAGAGTTAATACCGCGCCTATGCCCATGACCGAATGATTAACGGGGACGTTCATCTGTCTTAGCGTCAGATAGAGGAACAGTCCCATTACCGTCAACGCGTTCTCCACGAAATTTTGCACGGCGATCGTCCTGCCCGAGCCGATGACGGTTTTACCTTCTTCTTGAAGCATCGTATTCAGCGGAATGAGGAATATGCCTCCCATGACGCCGGTAACAAATAGAAGCGTGACCGTTAGCCATAGTTCGTTCGTGAAGTTAGCGGACATAACGGCTGCGACCATAGCAATGCCGTAGAAGAATCCCCGGTATAGCCTGCCTTCCGGCACTAGCTTAGGAGTCAGCCAAGCGCTGGCGACGACTCCGAGCGCCGTAACGCCTATAATCATCGATTGTTGGTCCGTATCCTCGATTCCCAGATTAATCGGCAACCATGCGATGAGAGCAATCCGAAGCACCGAAGCCGTAAGCCAGAAGGCGCCCGTGCCGATAAGGGAGAACCGGCTTCTGCGGTTCCGGAAGAGCTTAACGACGTCGCGGAAAAATTGACCCGCCGCGCTTTGGTAACGAATGTTCGGATTGCCCGCCCTGACCGGAACGAAAAAAGTCATGCTCAACGATAGCAGGTAGATGAATAGGCAAACAATGATCGCCGGCAAGTCGGACCTAGCGGCAAGGAAACCGCCGGCGACCGTACCCAGCAAGATCGCAAGAATCGTCGACCCCTCCACCTGGGCGTTTGCCCTCAGCAGATCCTTCTCGTTGTTCGTTAATTCCGATAAAATGCCGTATTTTCCAGGAGAATAGACGACTGCCCCGACGCCGACGAAGAAGAAGCATAGTACCGGCGGTACTCCGAGCAATAGCAGCAGGATCCCCGTCGATTTCAATACGTTTCCTAGCAGAAGAACGTGCGATTTCGCATTTTTGTCCGCGAAGGCTCCAACGATCGGCGCCAGCACGACGTATGCGATCAGAAACGCCATTTGAATATATGTAACCGTCCCATCCGGATCCGATACGCCTTCCCTTTTGACCAGTCCGACGATGAGAAAGAAATTCAGATTATCCGCGAACGCGCTTAAGAACTGCGTCCATACGACCGCATTTAACGGTGATAGCTTATTGATTAACCGCCGCAACTTCGTCCACCCCTTCATATTTAGCCATATCATTATACTCCTTCTCGGTAGGTTCGTCCTAAGCGGATGTAATTTTTAAACAAAAACGGACGATCTGTCTATCGTTTAGCAGAACTAGAGGATCGTCGAATTGACAAATCCAAGCTTTCAACGCTATCATTTGGATAACAAATGATAATGATTATCACCAAATAGAAAGCGGGATGGGATTCCATTGGACTTGACCCTGTTCGAAGATCACTTTCATATCTCAGTCAAAGGTTCCGAAACCCCTCTTATCTCCGTACCCGCTCCTCTGATCCTTCAAGAGAATCGAATGAGAGAAGTGCTTCAACTGGGCTCGGGACTCGTCAAGGGAATCGGCCTGGAGCTTGCCGTCTCCTACATCGGACTTGCCTTCTTCGGTTTAGCGGCAACCAAGCAAGTCGTCATGTCCCAATACAATCGGATATTGGATCTGTCTTTAGACAACTTGACGATTCAATTGGAAACGCACAACGACCACGCGCATGTCGTTCTTAAGTTATCGGAAATCAAATGGACGGAGCTGCCGACGGAAGGCCGAGAGACTGCCGTTCGCTCGGAATGGACGCGGTACTTCTCCGAGACGATGAATCCTCTCGTGGAAGCAGCCGCATCGGCCGGCGGATTTAAACCGGCGATCATCTGGAACCAGTACGGCGCCCGCGTCGCATACTTAATGGATTATTTGCGGAAGCTCATCCCGGAAGGCCCGATTCGCCAAGTGATCGACGAGGATTACTTGCTGCTGGCCGGCATGCCCGGGGAAACCTTCAACCGCAGGAAGAACCCTTACGAACATACCCCTTGTTATCTCGACAGTCCTTACGAACCAGGCGGTCAAATCATGATGCGCTCCGCATGCTGTATGTACTATAAACGAGAGAGCGGAACGAAATGTTATAATTGCCCGATCCTTAAAGACGGAGAACGTTCCGAATTGAAGGCGCGGATTGAAGCGGAGAGGAAAGAACGCACCGCATAAGCATAAACGCCCCCTAACCGAACCTGCTGGCAAGATCAGCCGGTTCGGTTGCGTTTGCCGCGGAAAATGGCAAACTCGTTGTCCCGCAAGGAATGCATGACTCCAGACCCAAAGGAAACACAACCTAAGTCCGTTCGTTTCTCTGAGTACTTTAGTCATCGCGGCGGTTTCCAACTTATCCCGATTATGATTAGCTTAATAAGCCGATCATTCGGCAATCGATTATCGGGAGGATCCTCATGCGTCGCCGGACAGTATTCAGCTTCATCATCGCGCTATTGTGCTTCAGCGGCACCGCTTACGCGAAAGAACAAACGACCTTGCCTTTTAAAGACATCAAAGGCCATTGGGCCGAAAAAACGATCACGGAAATGGTCGCCAAGGGGATTCTGGACGGCTATCCGAACGGCTCTTTCCAGCCGGATCAGCCCGTTAAAGTAGACCAGTTCATCAAGATGCTTATTCTCTCCTACTCCGATATTCATCAGAACGGAGAACGCAGCTTCACCCCTTCGTTCCTGCAGTCCCTGAGTACGGAGAATCAAACGATAATCAAGCAGGACTACCGTTACTTTACGTTTAAGTCCGCGACCGTCGGCTATTGGGCGAAGCCTTACATCGATATCGCAAGCGATCTGCATTTCTTGAACAGAAGCCGCTACAGCGATTTCCAAGGGGATATGACGAGGGAAAACGTAGCCGAGGTGCTCTATTATACGCTTCAGGAAACCGAATTCCTGGAAGACACCCAGTTCGGACAGCAGCTTGCGCAAGCGTACGGCGACCTTAGAAGCGCAACGGAACGCGAGCAGAAATTTATCGCGGAAGCATTGGTTAAAGGAATTATGGAAGGCTATCCGAACGGCTACTTCGGCGTCGGAGACAAAGTTACCCGCGCTCAAGCGCTCGTCCTTTTGAACCGGCTTACGAACAAGGAGAAGAGAATCGCGGTTATAGCCCCATCCTCGGACAAGCTGCGGCTTGCCGTTCCGACGACAGGCGGCGGTATGAAAACGATCGTGTTCCCCGATCAGCGGATGCGGGACGCCTACGACGTTCTGAAGCTGGCAGGAGAGCAAAGAGGGACTAATCAGGTATTGCTCGATACGACGTTAAGGCTGTTTAAGGATCAGAAAGAGAAAGATACCGTCACGGCCTCATCCGCGGGCGTTGCCAAGCCGCAAGAAGAAACGGCATTATGGCTCGATCCGCAATATAACGCCTACGGAATTACGATTCAGCTCCGCGAGGGTACGCTCGCGCGTAATCAAGAGGCCGTCGAAACGTTCTCCAATTACTTGTTCGGGTATAACGCTGCTACGTTCCGCAAGTGGTTCAATGAAGTCTGCACCCATGTCGAAGCGGGAAAGACGGTTTCCTCCAAGCAAGTTACGATCGGCGAAGATAAGGTAGACATCCTCGTCGACGGCGGCAATAAAACGGTCATCTTCTCCATAACGAAGAAGCTTGGCTAGCAATTAATCCGTATAGGAACATGAACAGGGGCATCCAAGCTTGGCTTGGATGCCCCTGTTGCGCGATGGTCCGACATGATCAGCTATTTCGCGCCGACGCCTGCAACCAACCTCTCGATCTCCGCTTGCAGATCCTCCGGTTCGGTCGAATAGTTGTACATGCCTAGGAACGTTTCCTTGGCTCGCTCATCCTTGGCGACGAGATGATAAGCAGCCGCTACTTCCGGCGGTACCGGTTTATTTTGCGTGAATTGGCACCCCATCCAGAAGCGGGACATGAGCTTCGCTTCCATGGCCGATTGATAGACCCCGCTCATCGCCTCCCACTTCGTCTGCCATTCGTCGGCCTCGAATTGAGACAATATTTCCGTAAGCATGTGAGCCCCGTATATCGCGTCGTGCATCCCTTGGCCAATCGCGGGATCCTTGAAGGTTAGCGCGTCTCCGAGCAGCGCCCAACCTTGGCCCATGCCCACGTACCAATCGTTATCGTAGCCGTGCAATCCTTTAATGGATTCCGACTCCGCAAACTCCGCTACCCTGAAGCGATCGGCCAACGTCGTATGCGCGAACCCTTCTTCGATCAAATCTTGAATGCCGTTCGCGGGATTCGACTTAAACCTCTCCATCCAAGCCGAGTCCACTAGCGGGAACATCACCCCGACAACATGCAAACGATCGCTGGTCGGGAACACGATCGCCAACTTATCCTGGTTCTTATAGAACTCCACGTGCGACTCGCCTTCTTGCTCGAAGCCTCGGACATACGCGACATAGGAGGCGAAGTCGGTCGGCACGACGATTTTGCGTTCGCTGCCGGCCCATTCCCTGACTTTGGACATCCTTCCGTCGGCGCCTACGACGAGACGAGCCGTAAATTTCTCGTCCTCTCCCTCGCCATCCTTGCGTTTTCCTACCACGCCGGAGATTATGCCGCCCTCCTCGATCAGGGAAGTTACGCGAAAGCCTTCGATCGTCGTTACGCCCGTCTGGGCTTTGGCATTCTCGAACAAGATATGATCGATATATTTACGACGAATGCACAAGCATCCCCTGATTCCGTCCGTCTCCGGGAACAGACCGTCGATCACCGCTCCGTCGAAGTCGATATGCGCCCTGCGGTAAATCTTCGTATTCGTCTGCAACAGCGCATCCAGTACCCCCATATCGCGAAGCATACCGAGCGAATTGCTGTAGATGTTGTGGGTGGAAAGCGTATCGCTCGGGAACGTCCCTCGATCCAGCAATAACACCTTATACCCCTCCTTGGCCATTAAATAGGCCAAGGAGGAGCCGGCTATTCGCGCCCCTACCACTATGACGTCATACGATTTGTCCATAATTATTCTCCCTCTCCCGATTAACCTTCTTTTCCATTCCTACTCATCGTAAATGTCCGACAAGTCATATGACCAGTTACCCCGGTCATCAAGGCGGTCATGGAAAATAACAGTAAAATCTCGAGGGAGTCGAGTATTTAAGACAAAGAAAGAGAGCACCTCACGCGGTGCTCTCCCACAAAATTGGTTATCCGATTGAAACGCCTTTGCGAAGGGACTTCTGATCCCGGCTCGTATTCACGAGCATCGGAAGCATCTTCGTTCCGCTCTCCATCGGCATGTGACACAACCCGCATGTCGGAGCCGTTTCGAACGCGAAATTATCTCTCATCCATCCATTGCAATTTTCACTCGTGCAAGACCAGATCGCCGTCATTTCTTCAGGAATTTCCTCAAGCACCTTTTTCCGTGAGTACATGGACGAGCCCCCTTTTGCTATAGCATAACCAAAAAAAATGCCCTTAACTAACTGTTAAGGGCATTTTTGTACTGGATTTACAGTTTAACAACGTTCTCCGCTTGTGGTCCGCGGTTGCCTTGTACCACGTTGAATTGAACGCGTTGTCCTTCGTCCAAAGTTTTGAAGCCTTCACCCGTGATCGCGCTGAAGTGCACGAATACGTCGTTGCCGCCTTCAACCTCGATGAAACCGAAGCCTTTGTCTGCATTGAACCATTTCACTGTACCTGTTTGCATGTAATTCACCTCCAACTTCTGTTGCCTCATGAACTTTTTTATTCATACGAATAAAAAATCCACAACATGGCGAGGGTTAAATTCAAAATTATAACCCTTTCCATTTTGTGAATCCAGGTCACGATTTCGATAGTTTTTACTATAACAGGTTCCTTCGTAAAAAGCAAACTTAATTAATCATCTTATGCCCTCATTCGCACAACTCCTTTACCGATGAAACAATGACCGGCAACGCCGAGTACTCAAGCGTTACCGGATATAGGATAAACCATTATTTAACGGAATATGCCGATGTTTTCGTCCGAGGGTAACCTGATCTGCAGCCGTTGCCCACTCCCCAACGGGAGAGACCGTATACTCCTGTCCGTCGCTCAGTTGGCCGCCGTTCAAGAGATCGAATACGCCTACCGCGCCCTTACGGACTGGAATTTATACTGGCCGTCAACTCGGTTCCCTCTACAACCCGCTGCGAAACCAATCCACGGTTTCGGCATCGCCGGTCGCGGGATCGAATATTTTCGTTGTCGCGGGAGGCGTCGCGGCCAGAACTTTACCTCCGCGTACGGCCCATTTTACAGCCGCTTGGGTTCGAACGCATTCGAAAGCGTCCGGCGCGTCCATAATGATTAGATTGGCAGGTCGGCCGGCGACGAGACCGTATCGATCTTCGCCCAAGCCTAAAGTGACGGCGCCGTTGACGGTTATTAAGTCTAGCGACCGCCGGATATCTTCGTACCCGAGCATATGGCAAGCATGCAGTCCCATATGAAGCACGGGCAACATGCCGGAAGTTCCGAGAGAGTAGAAGGCATCCAAGAAGTTATCATGTCCGAAGCTGACGTTAACGCCCGCTTCGAGCAACGGCTTAACCCTTGTGATTCCGCGCCGGACGGGGAAAGAGTCGAACCGCCCTTGCAAGCTGATATTGGACAGCGGATTCGCAACGATGCAGATTCCCGAACGCTTAATGACCCCGAATAACTTGGCCGCGTAAGCATTGTTATACGAGTGCATCGCCGTCACGTGGCTCGCCGTCGTTCGGCTGCCCATCCCTCTGAAGATCGCCTCGGCCGCGACGACCTCGATGAATCTCGCATGTTCGTCGTCCGTTTCGTCGCAATGAATATCGATGAAACGGTCGTACCGTTCCGCGATGTCGAACGTCGCCTTTACCGATTCGACGCCAAGCTCGCGCGTCATCTCGAAATGCGGAATCCCGCCGATCCCATCGGCTCCGATCTTAGCCGCCTCTTCCAACAGTTCCAAGGCACGCGCGCCGCCCATCAGACCCATCTGCGGAAAGGCAACCACTTGAATATCCATCCATGCCTTCATCTCGTCGCGGAGCTCCAGCATCGTTTCCAGCGAAGTCAGCTTCGGTCCGGACACGTCGGCGTGGATTCGAACGTGCTGAATCCCTTGCGCGGCTTGCCATTTGATCGTCTGAACGGCCCGGCGCTTGTAATCCTCCGGAGTAGCCGAAGCTTGCCGCTCGCCGTTGAGCTCGATGGCATCGAACAACGTACCGCTTCGATTCCAATTCGGCTCGCCGGCCGTCAGCGCGGAGTCGTAATGCAAATGCGAATCGATAAAGGGAGGCAACGCGAGTCCCCCCTCCGCATCAAGGACCTCTGCTCCAGCCTCCCCGATGCGAGGCGCTTCCCCCATCTTCCCGATTGCCGATATCGTCCGATTTTCTAACCGAATGAAATATAGCCCCTCTTGATCGCGAAGAGCCGCATTGACGATAATCATCTTCTTCCTCCTCCCTCGAACCGCCTTCCCGCTACCGGTTTGCCGTTAACCACAACCCATTCCCTCACTGGCGCGGAAGCCATCGCATGCTCCAGATTCATTGCGTTCACAAGCACGAAATCGGCGGCATCGCCGCCCTTCGGCGTAAGCGGCTTATCGGTTCCGAAGCGGTACGCGCCAAGCAACTGCTCGTCCTCGACCCAGTAACAGCGCTCCGCCAACCTGCCCAGACGTTCCAGCATGTCTCCGCTGCCGAACGGGGACCAAGCGTCCAGTACGTTGTCCGTTCCGACCCGAATATCTACGCCGATCGAATCCAACTGAGGGACATTCATCATCTGACGGTCGATCGGAACGCTTGTAATGACGGACACGCCTTGTTCCCTCAGCTTATGGCCGATGTCGGAGGACTCCGATTCGCTAATCTGTCCCAGTCCCCAAGCGTGGCTAACCGCAACGCGACCCTGCAGTCCGGATTGCTCCGTATATTCCGCCATCCGCTCCATTGTATAGACGCCAAGATGTCCCGGATCATGGAGATGAATGTCGACGCCCGCGTTATACTCGGTCGCCAAGCCGAACACTTGCTCCAAGCAAGGCTCGATCCCTCGATCCAGTCCGCCCGGATCTACCGCGCCAACCACATCCGCACCGCTCTGCATCGCTTCGCGCATGACGCCGTAAGAACGAGAGCGCAGCAGCCCCTGTTGCGGGAACGCCACGATCTCGATCTCCATGAGTCCGCGGTATTGTTCTCTTACTTTCAGTACCGCATCCAGATGCTTTAATCCGATGTCCGGATCCACGTCCACATGGGTTCTTATACGCGTCGTACCGTGGCTAAGCATCAAATCCAGCAAGATGCGAGCCCGCTCCTCCACGCTCCCGGTCAAGGAAGCCAACAACTCCTTTTCCCTCTGCAACTGATTAGGAAGCGAGTCGATTGTTCGGCGCGATCGCCAACGCTCCCCAATAAAATGTTTATCCAGATGACAATGCATATCGGCAAGGACGGGCATATAGAGCAGCCCTTCCGCATCCCATCCGTCCTCATCTTCTCGGGGGAACCGATCGCCGCGATCGATTCGAACGATTGTACCCCCGTCAATCTCCAGCGTATAGAGCTCCGGTCCGACACGCACTTGTCTTATTAACGTCTTCGACATCAAGAAAGCCTCCTATTAACATCCGAAACAACTTACACCCGCTGCTCCCTTACGTACGGCACTCCAAGCGATTCCGGTTGACCGTTCGGCCGATTGCGATTGCGCCAACCGACGAACATAAGCACGATTATCGTCGTGAGGTAAGGCATCATTTTCAGAAAATACGGCGGTATCGCGTTCTCGAGCAACTGCATCCGGAAGCCCAGAGACTCGAATGCCCCGAACAAATAAGCGCACAACAAAGCCCGAACCGGGTTCCATCTGGCGAAAATAATAAGCGCTACCGCAATCCAACCTCTCCCGGACGTAAGCCCGTCGTTCCAGCTCGGCGTAAACACGAGAATCAACGAAGCGCCGGCGAGACCGCATAACATCGAACCCGCGATCACGTGGGCATATTGATACCGAAATACCCGAATGCCCGCGGCATCCGAGGTCGACGGACTATCTCCAACGGAACGCAGATGCAATCCCCACGGGGTTTTAAACAAATAGAAGTGTATCATGATTACGGCAACAAAACTTACCCACACGAGCGCGTTGAGATGTCCGAAAACCTTTCCTAGCGCCGGAATGGCATCTAAACCATTCAAATGCAACACGGGAATCGAATTCGGAACTTGCTGTCCTCCGTAGGGCTTTCCCAAGTAACTGCTCAACCCTGTCGCGAACAGCGTAATGCCTAACCCCGCCACGATCTGATTCGCTTTCAGCGACACGCTTAAGAAAGCGTGCAATAACCCGAGGGCGCCGGCCGCCAGCATTCCCGCCGCGATCGAGAGCGTCAAGCTCCCCGTCGTTACGCTCAGGATATAGGCCATGACTGCCCCTATTAGCATCATGCCCTCGATTCCGAGATTAATGACCCCGGCGCGTTCCGACAATACTCCTCCAAGCGTGGCGAATAGCAGCGGAGTGCCGGAAGATATGGCTGCTACAAGCAGCGTCAACGTAAAATCCATATCAACGACCCCCGTCGCTCAAATTAGACCATGTAAACCTATACTTGCTTAGCACCTCGCCACCGATCAAGAAGAACAAGATAGAACCCTGAATCATAAGCGCCATGGATGAGGGAAGCCCGATCATCTGCACGCTATAACCGCCTACGATCACCGCGCCGCATAAGACGGAAGATAGAATCAAGCCGAACGGATTCAGCTTGGCCAGCCAAGCTACGATGATCGCCGTATAACCGTACCCCGGGGAGATACCGTACATCAACCGATGCGTGACCCCGGACACTTCGGCCATTCCGGCAAGCCCGGAAAGTCCGCCGCTAATGAGCATGACCAATATGATCTGCTTATTGATGCTCATTCCCGCATATCGCGCGGCAACGGGGTTAGCCGATAACAGCCGAAGCTCGTATCCCCAACTCATGTGCTTGGTGAAAACCCAATATAAGAGCACCGCGGCTAACGCGAACAGAAAGCCGATATGCAGCCTGCTGCCCCCGATAGAGGGCAATTGCTGCGCCAAAGTAAACATCGGCGAACCCGGAAAGTTGAACCCCTTCGGATCTTTCCACGGCTCGAACACGAGATAGTTAAGCAACAACAGCGCGACATAGTTCAGCATGAGCGAAGTGATGAGTTCGTTGACTTGAAAATGCGTCCGGGGAAGCGCCGTGAACAATCCCCAGATCGCCCCGGCAACGAACCCGAATACGACCATTAAGGGAATCGCCGCGATCGCGGGCAAATCCGGCCAGTAGATCGTAACCGCCGTGGCGGCGATCGCTCCGACGACCAGTTGCCCTTCGGCCCCGATGTTCCATACCGATATCCGGTACGCGATCGATACGCCTAACCCGCACAGTAACAAAGGGATCGCTTTAACAAGCGTTTCCCCGATGCCGTATGACGATCCGAACGCCCCGTCCAGCATTTTCCCATAGACCAGAAACGGGCTAATCCCGTTCATCGCGATGAAAATACCGCTAAACACCAGCGCGCAGCATACCGACATCAACGGAATCCACCACGCTGTTCTCTGTAACGTCGAATCTTTCCTCACGGATATCGCCCATCTGCCCCCGGGCAGCGCCACCGTTTTACCGCTCATACCGCCGCCTCCCGACTTTCCTTCATCCCCGTCATGCACAGCCCGATATCTTCCTTACGGGTTTGGTGCGGAATGAATTCCCCGTTAATCCGACCATTGAAGATGACCAACACTCGATCAGAAAGCTTCAATACTTCGTCTAAATCCTCGGAGATGAGCAGGATAGCCCCGTCCCGATTGCGCAGTTGGATCAGCAAGCGATGAACGCTTTCCGCCGCCCCTACGTCCAACCCTTGAGTCGGGTGAACGGCAAGAAGCAAATCCGGATGGCTATCGATTTCCCTCGCTAATAACAGTTTCTGTTGGTTCCCGCCGGACAGTTGACGAACGGAAGCTTCCACGTTAGGCGTATCGACGTTGTAGGCTTCCACGAGTTCGTTCGCCCACTCCCGATTGGCCTTCTTCCTAAGAAAACCGAATTTCCGACGTTCGGGCGAGCGATAGGATTTCATTAGCAGATTATCGGTCACGTCCAAACTTCCCGCCATCCCGATCTTCATCCGATTCTCGGGAACGTGGGCGACTCCCCTGCGAATCATGCCGTCGATGGAAGGCTTCCGTATTTCTTCGCCCTTGAACGCTAAGCGCCCCTCGAGCGACGGACGCATTCCGGCAATCACCTCGGCAAGCTCCTTCTGCCCGTTCCCGGCCACCCCGGCGATACCGACGATCTCTCCTTTGCATACGCGCAAATCGATGCCGCTCAACGCTCGTTGACCGTGATCCCCCTTAGCTTCGAGTCCCTCGATCTCGAGCAGAAGCTCTCCCGCCGGCTTACGCTCGACCGGAAGGGATGCCATAGGCTCGCGCCCCATTAACAGCCGCGCCAGCTCCTTCTCGTTAGTCGCATCGCGATTCATCGAATCGATCATGCGCCCCTTACGCATAATGGATATCGTATCGCAGGAGGCCATGACCTCCTTCAGCTTGTGCGTAGTCACGATGACCGTTTTGCCGCCTTGCTTTAATTGCAGCAAGGTCGCGTACAGATCCTCCGCTTCATTCGGAGTCAGAACCGCGGTCGGCTCATCCAGAATGATAATATCGGAGTGTTTGTACAGCGTTTTGACGATTTCCACCCGCTGCTGCTCCCCGACGGAAAGCTGCCAGATCGGCCGATCGACAGGAAAGCGAAGGCCGAATTGCTCGGCCAACGCTTCGATTTGTTCCTTCTTCCGTTTGAACCATCCGGAGCCTCGCCATAATCCGGCCGATTCTCCCAAGATAATGTTTTCCAGCGCGCTCAGGTTCTGTACCAGCCTGAAATTCTGATGGACCATACCGATCCCGGCTAACCCCGCATCATGAGGCGATCGCAGCTTAGCCGGTTTTCCGTGAATCCGTACCTCGCCTTCGTCCGGTCGGTACAATCCGAAGAGAATGCTCATCAGCGTGCTTTTCCCCGCTCCGTTCTCCCCGAGAAGCGCATGGATCTCTCCCTTCTTCACGAGAAAGTCCACTCCGTCCGTCGCCTTAACGCTGCCGAATCTCTTGGCTATTCCTAACATCTCCACTGCATGAACATGTTGCATACCGGTTCTCTCCTTTAGATGAAGGATCGCCATTCCAACCGCCGCGTTATTTAGGCAAAGTGCCTTCTACGCCTTTCACGAACCACATCATCTGCATGATGTCCTCGTCCTTCATGGACTCGCCTTCTTTGATCTTCACGTTGCCTTCCGTATCGGTCACCGGACCGACGAAAACGTTCAATTCGTCTTTTTGCATGAGCGCCTTTTTCTCGTTCACGAGACTCTTGACGTCCTCCGGCACTTTGCTGCCGTATGCCGCGAGATCCACCATTCCGTCTTCCAATCCGCCAAGGTAACTTCCGCCCTTCCAAGTGCCGTCCATGATTTCCTTCACGACTTTCTCGTAGTACACTCCCCAGTTCCAGATCGGATTGGTCAAGTAAGCGTTCGGCGCGTAGCTGGCCATCTCGGTTGAATTGCCCACGCCCCAGACTCCGCGTTCCTCCGCCACTTTGATCGTCGCGGGAGAATCCGGATACGACACAAGCACGTCTGCTCCTTCGTCCGCCAAACTCGTCGATGCTTGACGTTCGTTCGTCGGATCATACCAGGAATTGTTCCACACGACTTTAACCTTGACGTCCGGATTTACGCTCTGGGCTCCCAACGCAAACGCGTTGATGTTATACACGAGCTGCGGAATCGGGAAGGAGGCCAAATAACCGATAACGTTGCTCTTCGTCACTTTGCCGGCGGCAATGCCCGCCAAGTAGCTGCCATCCCAGTTGCGAGCGAAATAATTCCCCATATTTTCCCCGGATTTATAGCCAGCCGCGTGTAGAAACTTCACCTTCGGAAACTTCAGCGAAACGTTATAGGTGTAGTCCATATGACCGAAGCTCGTCGCGAAAATAATATCGTGATTCTGAGCCAACTCGGTCAGCACCCGTTCCGCATCCGCGCTTTCCGGCACGCTTTCCACATAGTCGATTTTCGTCCCTAGCTTTTCTTCTAAATATTTGCGGCCGCGATCATGCTCGTAAGTCCAACCTTCGTCCCCGACCGTACCTACATAAATAAATGCGATTCTCGGGATATCCCCGGCGGCGCCGGAACCGGTAACGGAAGCCCCGGTCGTTTCCGAGGATTGCTCGTTAGCCGCTCCGCATCCGATCAAACTCGTTATTACCATTAGAAGAACCAGTATTCCTCCAAACGTTCGTATGCCGTTTCTCATCGAATTCCCTCCACTTTTGTTGTCTCTATATGTTTAGAACCTGCGCATGGAAGCCGCAAGATGTTCTTCCCTTTCTTCTCCTTGCTGCATTTGCAGAAACAGGAAAGCCAGCCTCAATTGCAGAAGGTCATTCGACTTCTTGAAATCCATTTGCAGCGTATCGCTGATTTTCTCGAGCCGATAAGCCGCCGTATTGCGATGGATAAACAATTGTTTCGCCGTCTCCCCGACTTGAGCGTCGTTGAAAACATAAGTTTGCAACGTCTGCAGCATCTCCCGGTCGTACAACGAATCGGAATCTATCAA
Source organism: Cohnella herbarum (assembly GCF_012849095.1). Taxonomy (NCBI): domain Bacteria; kingdom Bacillati; phylum Bacillota; class Bacilli; order Caryophanales; family Paenibacillaceae; genus Cohnella; species Cohnella herbarum. Next base: position 6,643,979 of record NZ_CP051680.1, on the reverse strand, counting down.
CGGGCCCAGCACGTGATGACAGTATCGCCGCATCGATTCCTGAGGCACGAACTGGAAGAGGTGAGCCAGTTGGATCGTCTCGAAATGCAGCACCCGCTCGCTCATTTGCAGCCTTTCGCCGAGTTTTAACGTTTCCCAGCATTCCGAGAAGGCATCGGCAAGCCGATCCGGACGATTCTTCACCGAGCTTAAGGCGAATACCGGTTGAGCGTTACCGAAAGCTGCCGCCGGCGGCAGTCCGGATTTGAGCAAGGCGGCTAGTCCCTTGACGGCTCCCGCGCCGTCGGCCGGATAGATCGATAGAATCCCGTCCTCCATCGCGAGGTGATAGCCTTTGCGTTCTTTAATAGAAGGATTAAATTCAAGTTCCTGGCGAATCGCCTTCAAACCGGTCGCCCTATCGGCTTCGGACGCTCCGCGAAACACGCACACGGCGCATTGATAGTCGCCTTCGAAGACGCGAACGCCAGCCTTCTCCGCATAAGAGAGCAACGCATCGATCGGCGCTCCTTCCGTTAGGTACCTCATCAGCATCGCGTTTAGATCAAGATGCAAGAACGATTCGGAGTTTTTCACGAGCATGTTCCCGAGATAATAGGAAAGCATCTCGGCCGCTTGGTGGAACAAGCCCTCTTCCGCTTTGCTTAATAGAGGAGCCGCCGGCATGAACAATCCGAATCCGATCGTTTCGTCCTGGTGGACAAGCGGGATCCGCATCAACTGGACGCCGCCCCGGACAACCTTCAGCACTTGCGGCCCCCACGGCCAATCGCTCATCAACTCGCCGTCGGAGCATAACGTCGCGTTGAACAAAATGTGTCCCCTGCCGCCGATAACAGCCATCGGCAGTTCTATGACGGAAGCGATGTGCTCGAAGTAATTCCCTCCGTCGGTCTGCCTCAGGGCAAGCTGCATGAGCCGCTTTTGCTTGTCTAAGATCGTATGGAGAATGTCCGTGCTGCGGGATAACTCATCCTGAAACAGCCCGTTGATCTGATCGGAGAAGGTGAAGGGATAGGGCAGCTCGATGAGCGGGAATCCCAGACGATCCGCTTCGTCGACCAACTCCGTCGGCATCTCGCTCCAGAAACGGCCCAACTTAATGCCCAAACCGGCAGAACCGCTCCTCTTCAAGCTTCGAATCAGCTTAATCGCGTCTTCTAATTGGTCCTTAAAGACGTAAGCTGTAGTGAAGAACATGTCGCCTTCCTTCACCCAATCGATGAAATCCGGAGCGTCGATAATGTTGACCGACTTCAATATGCGCGACAGACCCGATTTACCCGCGACGAGTTTCCCCTCCGATAACGGATAGATCCCAAGAGCTTTTTCCACCGTGATGTGCATCCGATCCCCTCCATCGCCTCTCTGATAGTTCTGATTATAGGAAGTCCGCCCCTTAACAACAATGGTTTATGTAAACTATTATAACGTAAAATAACCCGATTAGGCCTTATTGTGCAGCGTGAACAAAATTAATGTTATATTATATAACATTTGAGGTGCTCTGAATGGTATGGGTAATATGGCTATCCCGTTGACTCAGGAGTATTCGGTAACTAATCAAGTTAACGGAACGGCGTTCCGTTAATGAGGGAGATTTATCGTTAGATTGCGGCTTAACGGAACGACATTCCGTTATATCGCAGACAATCGCCCCATTCTTTCAACAGTTAAAGAATTAACGGAACGACATTCCGTTAACGCGGAGGATTTACCGTCAGGGTGCGGCTTAACGGAACGCCGTTCCGTTATATCGCAGACAATCGCACCATTCTTTCAAGAGTTAAAGAATTAACGGAACGACATTCCGTTAACGCGGAGGATTTACCGTAAGGGTGCGGCTTAACGGAACGCCGTTCCGTTATGGCTATCGCCTGCCCTGTTGGATGGCGGCACATGTTCCTATCGAGCGGACAGAGAATCCGTTATCGCTCAATTTCGCGCTATAAAATACAGTGATTGAGGTAAATAAGCGCATCTGAGTCGGCAGCAGTGCTGAAAAACTAGATTTAATCGCAATTAGCGGATCTGTAGTCCGGCTGTCCGGCTGTCCGGCTGTCCGGCTGTTCGGCAGTTCGTTTGTTCAACTGCGCGACTATCAATTGTTCGGATGCACGCCATACAGTAAACTCCGGAAAGAAGCTTCCATTACATTACTCTGAGTAAGCTCTCAAGCACGGATGAAGAAATAGTGCCAAAAAGTAACGCTACAGAACCGACTCCGAGCACAGATGGGGCAATAGTGCCGAAAAGTAACACTACAGAGCCAACTACGAGCACGGATGGGGCAATAGTGCCAAAAAGTAACGCTACAGAATCGACTCCGAGCACAGATGGAGCAATAGTGCCGAAAAGTAACACTACAGAGCCAACTACGAGCACGGATGGGGCAATAGTGCCAAAAAGTAACCTTCATGATGTGACCATCGCCGCCACGAATGAAAATGGGTTCGTACGCATCATTCTTCTAAAAACCGTAAAAGTCGGCAACACAGATAGTAGAACAGATCAAAAGACGGTAGCGTATTGGTTAACCCGTAAAGTAACCCGTCTTATTGCAGTTGCGAGAGCTGCCCATTGTCTGACCAAGACGCGTATAAACTTTCACAATCGAGCTGCATGGTCTGTTCTAAATCGATGTTAGAAGGTGTATAGATGGATGCTTTACGAATCACCTGTGCGGGATTGGATGTTCATCAGAAGACGGTTGTCGCTTGTATCCTTACCGGTCCAATTGAAGGCAAGCCCAAAACGCTCATTCAGACTTTTGGGACGACAACAAAAGAACTGCTGCAATTGCAAGACTGGCTTGCGGAAAATAACTGCACTGAAGCAGCCATGGAAAGTACCGGCGTACTCTGGAAGCCGGTATGGAATGTCCTCGAGTCCACCTGTAAGTTAGTGCTCGCCAACCCACAACACATCAAAAACCTTCCGGGACGCAAAACAGACGTAAAAGACGCGCAATGGATCGCGCAACTACATCGGTGCGGATTGATTGAGCCAAGCATGGTTGCAACCCGGGAAATTCGCGAATTGCGGGACAAAACGCGTTACCGTCGCAAGCTCGTTCAGCAGTCAACCTCGGAAAAGAATCGTGTTCATAAAATTCTGCAGGATGCCAATATCAAGCTGACAACCTACATGTCCGATTTGTTCGGCGTCAGCGGACGTGCCTTGCTGGAGAAACTCATAGACGGCGAAGTACTGGAAGAAGACACGGTTCGCGATCTGGTGAAAAACCAGTTAAAGAAGAAAGTTAACCTGCTCATGGATGCACTGAACGGTAAATTGCTATACCATCATCGCGAGATGATCAAGTACCACATGGAACACTTGAAGTTTCTCGAAGATCAAATTGGGCGGCTAGAAGAGAACATTCAAGTGTTAGTGAAACCTTACCAAGAAGAGGTGAAATTGCTCGATTCTATCCCAGGTATTGACGAAATTGCAGCAACCACGCTTATGGCAGAAATTAGCCCGAATGCAGCAAACTATTTTTCCTCTGACGCCAAGCTTGCTTCATGGGTGGGCGTATGTCCTGGAAACAATGAGAGCGCAGGCGTTAAAAAGACGGCTAAATCACGAAAAGGAAATAATCAAGCAAAAGGGATCTTATGCCAAGCAGCTTGGGCCAACAGCGTGCACCAAAATCGAATCGGAGAATACTTTCGTCGAATTCGAAAACGAAGAGGCGAACAGAAAGCCGCTGTTGCTACGGCGCACCTCCTTCTTAGAATCGCTTATGCGCTACTCAAAAACCGAGTCGAATATGCTCATTTAGAACAGTCATTCTTCCAAATACCGACCGAGAAGATGACAGAGCGACTGACGAAGCAACTTCAACAACTAGGTTACCAAGTAGAGCTCAAGCTAACAGGAACTCAATAATTTTTTAAAAGCCAGTTAGTCAAAACATGGTGGTGGGCATTTTTTTCTACGACTGACCAATTAACATGCAATACTTATTTTCAAGTGCTTGAAGATACTTTGCAGGGTTTCTTCTAAATCGTCGACGTTTGGTGGTTTCCTCTAATCGACGAAACCATCTTTGCCGCTCGTTTTGGAATTCGGCATAGCTTACACTTTGAAGTCGTTCAATGAGATTGCTTTGGCGGAGTGCATCATCGACGAACACAACAAACTCTCCGGAGCGGACGATATATTCGTTCCAGCTTCGGAGTCCTGTCATCCTACGGTGTCGTGTCTTCGTTTTACGAAAAAATCTTTCGTGGTCATTATTCGTACGATGAAGATAAGGGTAGTCGTAACAGGTAAACAAACCCTTCCAAAACCCTTTTGTGTAACTCTTTAAATTAGATAACATCGGATGGTCGGATTCTTTTGAGTAAGTTACATCTAGCCATTGAAGTAAGCAATGCATATGGAACCGTACGGAATCGCTGCTTTGGTCAACTGTGGGATTGAGGACGGTGGCGACATGCTGTAGAGCGTATGACCAGCGCTTTACTTCTTCATACAATGAGCGATACTCTTCAAGTTTACTGAAAATTCTAAATACGTTTTGGAGTAGAGATGGCTCTTTTTTTACTCAGGCAGCTTAGCAGCGATGCCTGTATGACTTCGGATGTTTCAAACACTCGAATGCCTGGCAAATCTAAAGGAGGGTTCCCATCTTCAAGTAGTACCGAGCGCACAGCGGCTAGATAATCCTTCGCAATTTCTGAATCCTCGGAGTTGTCTTTAACCAGCTTCCGTTCAATAGCTCGGATTCCTCGGAGACTTTTCTTGATGCCGGTTTTTAATTTCCGATCCAGTTCTACAATGGGCTTGGCAATATCCTTCAAGTAATGATACTGGCAGTACTGATAGGGCACTTCAGGAAGCAGGGATTCCATGGCAAGCCGAATAGACTGTTGTCCGTCTGTCACGATTCCGATGATTGGAAATCCAAGATCGATAACGGGTTGAATAAGACTTTTTAGTTCTTCAGTAGAACTGCTTTTGACGTTCTTGGCGACAAGAATCGTTCCGCTGAATACTTCTCGAATAACATACAGGGTTTCATTACCTTTCTCTGGCTGCACACCATCCATCGAGATCATAATTCCTTTACGTAGATCGACAACCTGCTTAAGCTGTTCTTTTACAAATTCCGTTACACTTGAACGCAATAGCGTCAGATAACGCTCATAAAGTCTTTGGGCATTTCGCTCTGATGTGGCCACACCCCGTCCAGTTAGTTCTTCCGTGATCTCAGCTATGGTCATATGATGCTTGAAACGTAGCTGACCAACTAAAGCAAGCACGTCAAAACCATATGAAGTGTGCTTCATAGCCAGTGAATCTGCTTCCACTGATTTGTAGTAGGTTTTTGGAAATGAACAGCTTGGATTTGCGCATACATAAGCCATGCTCCAAGCTTGAATGACACCATGTAAGGTGGATATATTTTTCTTCCAAGCTGTGTGACTTCGTTTCAACTTTCCACCACATTGAACACAACAAGTAACTTCTGGTTTAGAGGTACTCCATTTTCGTATAAACGCTACAGAATCGACTCCGAGCACAGATGGAGAAATAGTGCCAAAAAGTAACGCTACAGAACCGATTCCTAGCACAGATGGGCAATAATGATGGAACAAACGCTATTTTCGTTTGAGCCAGTCTTGCTATTGAAATTGACGGATTCTTTATTGCCGTATATATAATCAACACTCTGTTCAACAACGCATTCTATCTCTGACTTTATGCACCATTCCTCTTCGTACCCTCGAAGTGTCGGATATGGATAGCCAGTAACCGTTTCCGCAATCTTCTAACGGCGGTTATCGTTTATATCGCGATTCGACGCGTGCGTATTGATCCATCCGATTTTATCAATAAGAAAAACCGTCCCCTTAGGAACGGTTTCCGCACACTTTCCTCTACCAACCCAATGCCATACCGTCGCCGCGTGGATCCGCAGCACCGTGCAAACAACCCTTTTCCCGGTCAATCAATATTCCCTGCGCCTGCCCCATTAATCCATCCCAATCCCCAACGCGTTCAACGAGATGGCCTTTGCCTCGAAGAAGCTCGATTTCCGAAGCCGGAATTCTCCCTTCCACCTTGAGAGTGTCGCTATTTTGTCCCCAAGTGCGCCCGTACACCCACCTCGGATTCGCGATCGCTTCTTGAATCGTATCCCCGTAATCCAGTACGCTTGTCAGAATCGACAATTGCGTTTGCGGCTGCCCTTCCCCACCCTGTGTTCCTAGTAGCAGATAAGGCGCTTCATCCTTGAAAACCATCGCCGGCATTAATGTATGAAAAGTGCGCTTACCCGGTTGCAAGCCGTTTACGTGCTCGGCGTCGAGCGAGAAGAAGGAACCTCTGTTCTGCATGATCACGCCTGTACCTTCCGGCATATAACAGGAACCGAAATCGAAATAGAGACTTTGGATAAAAGAAACCGAATTCCCTTCGCCATCCACTACGGCCGCATAGGCCGTATCCTGTCCCATCGCCGAAGAAAGCCTCTCTTCCGCCCGCTCAAGCGATATCTCTTCCGCTAGCCGTTCGGCATAGAATTTGGAGAGCAGACGATCCAAAGGAATATCGGCAAATTCGGGGTCGGTCAAATAGAGATCCCTGTCTCGAAAAGCCCGCTTGACGACCTCCGTCATGAGATGATAGTAGTCCGCCGATTGACGCGGGATTTCCTTAAGATCGAATTGCTCCAACATATTCATCATCATAATCGTAGTGAAGCCTTGGGAATTCGGAGGCATCTGGTACACGCGATAACCGCGATAATCCGTCGAAATGGGTTTCACCCATTGTCCGGTATGGGAGGAGAAATCCGACTCCGTGAGCAATCCGCCCGCTCGATCCATCTCCGCGATCATCCGTTTCATTAACCCTCCGCGATAAAAGGAGTCCCTCCCCTCACGTTGAAGCAAGCGCAACGATTCCGCCAGATCCGGTTGAGTAAGCACGTCCCCCAGATGCGGAGTTTTGCCGCCAGGCAGGAAGGTTCCCGCCATCGCCGGGCACGATCGAATGAGCCGTTCATCCCGGCATATCCATTCGCGGAGGTTACGCGAAATCGGAAAGCCCTTTTCCGCGTATTCGACCGCCGGCTCCAAAATTTGCTCCCAAGTCAGCTTGCCGTTGCCGGACCAAACTTCCCACCAAGCATCGACCATCCCCGGAACCGTTACGGCGCTAAGAATCCCTCTTAACGGTATGGAGGTTAGTCCCCGGTTCGCGAAATAAGGAATGTCCGCGCGACTTCCGGCTCTGCCGGTTCCGTTAAAGCCGATCAGTTGCTTGGACTCGGCCCGGTATAACATGAAAAAAGCATCTCCGCCCATTCCCGTCATATGCGGATAGACAACGCCTAAAGCCGCGCTGACGGCAACCGCCGCATCAAATGCATTGCCTCCCGTCCCAAGTATTCTTGCGCCTACCATACTCGCCAGATAATGAGGAGATGTAACCATCACATGCCGCGTAATCGGCGTCGCGTTATTCATTCCCCTACCGTCTCCTCCATTCACCGGACGCATTAAACGCATCGCATCGCGGGTTCCAACTCTCATTGGCATGTCGACTGAAACTCACTGAGATATCCGCTAACTCTATATCCGCATACCACCCGAAGCACGCTGAGGTTTCCTCTAACTCTCATCCGCATACCACCTGGAACTCACCGCGGTTTCCGCTACCAGCTTCCCTCTTTTGTATACGCGTTCTCTTTCCGACCGTCGGTAAAGCAAGCTCCTCACATCGTTTGCCCGACATACGACCAAATCCGCATCCGCCCCTATCCGCAAGCCATAACGTTCTAGTCCCAATGCAATTGCGGCACGTTTCGTGGCCATTTCGACCAGCACCTGCGCATCTTTCTTGCTCCCCATATGCGCGGTTTGCGCAATCAGCAGTCCGACATCCAGAGGATCCGCCGTTCCGAAAGGCGTAAAAGCATTCTGAATGTTATTGCTTCCGTAAACGACGTTAACCCCTTGCTCCAGCAGCAATTGAACAGGGGTAAGCCCCCGGCCGGCAACGAGACTGCCTCCGCGACCGTTTAAGAAGAGATCGGTCGTCGGCAAGCACATGACATGTATGCCCGCGTTCGCAATCGCATTCGCGATCGCTTCCGCCCGGACTCGAGGCACGGATCCAAGCGAAGTTAGATGGCCGACCGATACCCGGTTTCGCATATTGTATTTCTCGGCTGCCTTTACGACTTCCAGTATGGCCAACTGTTCAGGGCGGTCCGAGAAATCAACGTGAAGGTCTAACGGAAGACCATGATTTTCGGCTAAGCGGAAAACGAAATCGACGTGATCCTCCAAACACCGGTCGACATACGTGATTCCCCCAACGACATCCGCCCCCATCGTTACCGCCTGCTCCATTAAACCTTGCGTTACGTCGTCCATGAACAAGCCCTCTTGCGGGAAAACGACGATTTGCAGGTCGATGACGTTTTTAAGCCGCTTTTTAAGCGCTATCGTCGTTTCTATTCCGATTAAACCGATGACAGGATCCACTTCCACATGGCAGCGCATGTGCGTTACGCCCCGAATTACCGCTTCGCCGATCACCCTCATGGAGCGTTTCATAATGTCTTCGGCCGTAAAAGAACGCTTGAGTTCGCCCGACTTGGCGATCGCGCCCCGCAATGTCGTCACGTCGTCGGAAATTCTGTCGAGCAGCAGCGCTTTGTCGAGATGGATATGCGACTCTACTAAGCCCGTCAGCAGCACTTTTCCCTGAAGATCGATAGTCTCGTTTGCCTCCGGAACTTCAATCGAAGCCGCATGTTCGGCTAAATATACGATCACTCCTCCCAGAACCCCCACATCCACGAGCGTCGGATAGTCGGGATTGGAGCATTGCGTAAATAGAAGATCGAGCATGCTATCACCTTTTCGGGTTCATCTAGTCTAATTCTGACACTAAGAATAGTCAGATTATCAACCGAATCCGCAGAGGCGTCAAACCGTTAGGTTATGTTTTGTAACCTATAATAAGATTCGCGCACCTCTTTGTGCATGAACATGCAGGGAAGAGCTTATAGTCGGTTTTTTCGACTATGGCGCGGGGGTCGGCAGGTTTCCCGGCTTTATAGTCGGTTTTTCCGACTATGAGGCGGGGGTCGGCAGGTTTCCCGGGTTTATAGTCGGTTTTTCCGACTATGAGGCGGGGGTTGGTGGGTTTCCCGGCTTTATAGTCGGTTTTTTCGACTATGAGGCGGGGGTCGGCAGGTTTCCCGGCTTTATAGTCGGTTTTTTCGACTATGGCGCGGGGATCGACGGGCTTCCCGGGGTTAAGATAAACAAAAAAAATCCCCAACCTGCTGTGACAGCAGCTCGAGGAGCCTATCCTATCCTCCGGCTATAATCTTTCGGCTTTAATCTTTTAATGATAATCTTTCATTCATAATTTTCCATCTATGATCTTCTAGTAATAATCCTCCAGCAATCCTCTTCCCGCTAACCCTTTCGCTAGCATCTCTAGCTCCTTATCCGCCGGATACCAATTGCATCACGAACAGTTTGTCGCCGGGACGGAGCGGGATGTCCAGATCATCCAACCAATCGATATTGTCCTTGTTGTAGCATAACAGCACGTGTTTCCTAACCTCGCCGTTTTCATTGTACACGTGACGCTTAAGCAACGGATAATCGGAAAACATGCGGTCCAGAGCTTCCCGCAGCGTATCGGCTTCCAGCGGAAACTTCGCCCGTCCTCCCGTACAATCCGTCAGCAATCCCGGTACGCTGGCTTCAATCCTCATCCGCATCCTCCACGATCCACGGCTTTACGCATAGAATCCGCGACAGTTGACCCGGCAAGCGTTGCCAACTGACTCCCCGATCCAAAGAACAGAACAGTTCACCGGACGTCGTACCGAAATAAACGCCGTAAGGATCAAGAGAATCGATCGACAACGCATCCCTCAGCACGCTGACGTGACGTTTCTCCTCGGGCAGAACGTCGCCTATCGGCAGCCATTCCGGCTCGTCCCGTCGCCTTCGGTAGACGAGCAGCTTTCCATCTCTCATCGACCTCTGTTCCGAGCTTTCCAGCGGAATGATGAACAGATCCCCGGTAGGCGATACTCCGAACGGGAATCCGAACGGCTCATCCCCTTCCTTCAGGACCAGCCCTTCTTCGAAAGGCGTCCAGCTATCCCCGCCGTCTTCGGATTTAAACACTCCGCAATGCTCTTGCATATACAGGATGTTAGCGTTGTCCGGATCGGGCGCCATCTTATGGATGCAATAGCCGATCTCTTCGTAAGGCTGTCCTGTGGGCACCCTTGCAAGACCCGCATTGCGGGCCTGCCACGTCTCTCCTCCGTCATCCGATCGAAACACGCCGACCGACGACATCGCCACCCAAATTCTTTCCGGCCGGTCCGGATCGACGACGATCGTGTGCAGACACATGCCTCCCGCGCCGGGAAACCAACCCGGACGCGTAGGATGGCTCGTTAACCCGCTTAATTCTTTCCACGCGATTCCCCGATCGCGACTGACGAACAGTCCCGCTTCCTCGACGCCGGCATACAGCGTGTCCGGTTGAGACGGCGCGCCTTGGACAAGCTGCCATATCCGGTTGAGCGAGAAGCCGCTTTCCTCGGAATAGCTTGGGCCGTCCTCGATCTGCGTCCACGATTTTCCGAAATCGTAACTCGCGCGAATGGACGGTCCGTATGCCGCATGCGAAGTTCCCGCGAACAGAGCATGTCCGTTACGACTATCCCCGAGTACGCTATAGACCTCCCACCCGTTCAAATACGGACCGCTAAGCTCCCAATTCAGCCTTTCCTTATTCGAGGAATAGACGAACACGCCTTTGTTCGTACCGACTAACAGCTTCACCTTGGTAGCCACGAAAAATTCCCTCCCGATTGGATATCTTCCATATACATCCATTCGCCATTTCGTTTCTGATTCCTCCGTAATTCGTATATGTCCTCTTAATAATTTACTGTATACTGGCTATAGAATGGAGCGTGCACGCAAAATGAAAACAACCGACAACACGATCGTCCGGTCGGTCTGCCCTTTCGACTGTCCCGACACTTGCAGTTTACATGTAACAATGGAAAAAGGCGTCATTGCATCCATAGACGGAAATCCCGATCATCCGGTGACCCAAGGCGCCATTTGCAATAAGGTCCGTCATCTTAAGGAAAGAGTCTATCATTCCGACAGGCTCATGCATCCGATGCGCCGCGTCGGTCCCAAAGGGACGCTCGAATTCGAACGCATCAGTTGGGAAGAGGCTTACGGCGAAATCGTTCACCGGTTGAAAAGCGCCATAGCGGACAAAGGAGCGGAAACGATACTGCCCTACAGCTTCTACGGAAATATGGGCATCCTCAATGCGGAAGGAATGGATCGCCGTTTTTTCCATCGGCTTGGCGCAAGCCAACTGGATCGGACGATATGCAATGCGGCCGGATCGGCCGGTTATAAATACACGATGGGAGCTGCCGCGGGTATTGATCCCGAGGATACCGTGCATTCGAAATACGTGCTCGTCTGGGGCTGCAATCTCGTTTCGACCAATATGCATCAAGTAATGTATTTGAACGAAGCCCGCAAGAGAGGCGCCAAAATCATTCACATCGACGTACACCGGAACCGAACTTCCGTATGGGCCGATGAATTTATTCCAATACTGCCCGGGACGGATACTGCGCTCGCTCTTGGCATCATGCACGTGCTTATCCGAGAGAAATTGACGAACGAAGAGTTTATCGAAAAATATGCCAAAGGCTACGAAGAGTTGGTAACCCAAGCGAAGCTATATCCTCCTTACCGCGTTTCCCGGATTACGGGAATTCCGGAGGAGGTCATCGTCAAGCTAGCATGCGATTACGGCAATGCGTCGCCGTCCTTCATCCGTATTGGAAACGGGCTACAGCATCATGATAACGGCGGCATGGCGATTCGCGCGATTACGTGCTTGCCGGCGCTGACCGGGCAATGGGGCATTCTCGGTGGCGGAGCGATTAAAGGAAACAGCCATTATTCCGCGCTAAACAGCTTTAAGCTGGAACGTCCCGATCTGATGCCGGATCGCAACGTTCGCACGATCAATATGAATCGGCTAGGCGAAGCTTTACTCGCGGCGGAACCGTCCGTCGATTTTCTTTTCGTCTACAACAGCAATCCCGCGGTGGTCGCACCGGATCAGAATCAAGTCAGACAAGGCTTGATGCGAGAAGATTTGTTCAGCGTCGTACATGACCTGTTCCTGACCGACACCTGCATGTATGCGGATATCGTTCTGCCTGCCACGAGCCACTTCGAGAACCCCGATTTGTACGCGTCCTATTGGCACTTATACTTGCAACTACACGAACCGATCATCGCGCCGATGGGCGAATGCAAATCCAATTTCACGTTATTCAAGGAACTCGGACTGCATATGGGCTTCGAGCCGGACACGTTCGATATTACGGAGGAGCAGATGATCCGCCAGGCTCTAGATCGCAACACTCCATACTTGGCTGGACTCACTTACGAAGAGCTTCAACGGGAGGGATGGGCGAAAATGAAACTGGATCGTCCCTCGCTGTTCCCGGATCGGATTCCTACGCCGTCAGGTAAAATCGAACTTTACTCGGAAGCGATGGAGCGAGTCGGTCTTCCTCCCGTGCCGGAGTACGTGCCGATCAAGGAGCCGGAAGATTATCCTTTCCTCCTCGTCACCGGACCTAATCATAGCTTCATTAACTCTACCTTCGGAAATCAAGACCGGCTTAAGAAGCTTGAGAAGCAGCCGACGGTCGATATGAACGCCAAAGATGCCGCAGCCCGGGGGCTGCAGCATGGGGACCCCGTTCGCATCTGGAACGATCGCGGGGAATGCCGCCTTGCGGTTAAAGTTGCGAATAACGTACTACCCGGCGTCCTCGTCACCCAAGGCTTATGGTGGGAGCACGGCAACGACGGCGTTCAAGCCGTCAATTCCCTGACCTCTCAGCGCCTATCCGACATGGGCGGCGGGGCGACCTTCTTCTCGACTCGAGTCGAGATTGAGAAGATCAAATATTAAGCTCTTTAACGACGCTCTCCCATTCGCTGGGGGTAGCGTCTTTGTTTACGACGATAACTTTACCCGCGCCCCAGGACTTGCGAAGCAGCACCGGTTCCTCCGTTGCTGGACGTACAATAAACGAGGACAGTCCGAACAACTCCGAGTAGATTCGCGGAATCTCATCGAGGAATACGTTCTCGGCATTCTTCTGGAACAGATCCGAAGTGACGACAAGGGCGCCCCCGTTGTCCACGAATCTCAAGAACGCGTCTTCCAACGCACGATCATGGACAATGTGCAAAGGTACGATGAGCGTATGGAGCCCCTCCACTCCATCTGCATCCCATACAATCCGGTGAGATTCATTTTCCCGATACAGACTCTTGTATACCGTGTCGATTACGTAGTTCGGATAATGCATCCGGTGATGGATTTGCGCTCCCCAAACGCTGATCGTATAGACCCATGAGCTCTCGAAATCGAAAAAGAGACCTACACCCGATTGAACGAACGGCACGACTTTCGTTACCGATACGGAATCTCCCGAATACGAAGACGACCACTCTTGCAGCACTCGATAGCTGTCGGTCGGTTCGCCCGTCAATGTGACAAGCTCCTGCAAACCCTGTTCCTGACCGAACGGGAACGGCTTGAACTTGAACACGGTAAACCAATCGCACCCTCTGCCCCGCAGCTGTTCCATTCCTTCGCGTAAGTTTTTTACGTTAGGACCGTACTCCATGAACCACGAAGCTCCCGGCTTTAAGCTATAGTTAAAGTCCGCGTAGAAGGCGATTTCGTGTAAATGCTCGCTATAGAGATCGATTCCGGCAACGTCCAGATCCCGCACCAACTCCGGCCAATGTACGTTATCTCCCCAATTCAGCGGGAAACGATTCGTCGTAATCGGACGGCTCTCGCCGACGTTATGTTGCCGGATTAGTCGAATCTGCTCGCGGCTATATCGAACGATCGCATCCGAGGAGAACCTCGAATATTCCATCTCCAGGCTCGGATTATTTTTCAACCACAAGTCCGCCTTGTATTTCTTCGGCGTAGCGATCTGATCGAACCGCTGATATTCCATCGACCAGAATACGTTACCCCATCGCTCGTTAAGCTCATCTATCGTATCGTACTTCGCCTTCATCGCATTCTGGAATGCTGCCTTACAGTGATCGCAATAACACCGCTTCTGCTCGCCGCCGAATTCGTTGTCCAGTTGCCATGCAACGACGTTGGCATTACTCCCGTAACGGATCGCCATCCGTTCGACGATTCGCAGAGAGTAATGAAGATAAGGGGGAGAATTATAGCAACGATGCTGCCTCGCCCCGAAGACGTTGCGACGCCCTTCCTCGTCTACCGGAATCACATCCGGAAACTCCTCCACCAACCAAATCGGCGGACAAGCCGTCGGCGTGCATAGAATCACCTCCAGCCCGTATTCCTCAGCCAGCGTTATGAATTGATCCAGCCACTCCCACCGGAACTCCCCGTTATTCGGCTCCAGCCTCGACCACGCGAACTCCGCAATCCGTACTCTTTCTATGCCTGCTTCTTTTATTTGCTCTAAATCACGATTCCACTGCTCCCGCTTGTTATGCTCCGGATAATAGGCTACTCCCAGCTTCATCTCGCGCACTCTCGCTTTCCTTGACTATATATGCCGCCAGTCTTGTCAGATCGCTCTAGTACTCTCACGGCTGCACCTTCCATTATCCATCTCGCAACGCGCTTCGGGATATAAGACTATTTGATCCTTCGTTGTCTTTTCATGCCGAGTTTGCGAATTTGAATTCGAATTTCAGCCTCGGGGCGGAGATCACTTTCATTCTTGCGAAGCTTCTGCCCCTTCTGAAATTTTCCGTAAAATTCAGGGAGAACAACAACGGGATCGTCAAAAAGGGATTTCGAAAGGAAGCGATTCATTGATGAGCAATCCGCCTGTTTCTGGACCATCGATTCTGAGCAACCGTTTCGCGCAAACGATTATCGTCTCTGCTTTGTTTTTGCAAATCGGGGTATGGGTGAGAAATATCGCTATCCTGTTTTACGTAATCGACATGACCGGCGGCGACTCATTGGCCGTTTCATTCATCTCGGTCGCGGAATATGCGCCGATCTTCATTTTTTCGTTTATCGGAGGGACGTTGGCGAAACGCTGGCGGCCGAAAAAGACTATGGTGCGGTGCGACCTGTTAAGCGCGGCATCCATTCTCGGGGTGTTGTTCGCGATGGAGAACGGTTCATGGAAAGCGGTATTCTTCGCAACGTTGGTCTCGGCGATATTGTCTCAATTTACGCACCTCTCCGGTATGAAGTTATTCAAACTGCATGTGCCTGAACATTTAGTGCAGAAGGGAATGTCAGTGTATCAAACGTTGTACGCGGTATTTATGATCTTCGGACCGATCGTCGGCACGTTCGTTTATCGGAACTTCGGCATCGAGACTTCAATCGGTATAATGGGCGCTTCCTTTCTGATATCCGCCGCATTGCTGGCTATCCTGCCCAGCGATCGTCAAGATGATGGGGAAAAACAAAACTCGCATATATTAGAAGATGTTAAGGCAGAGTATCGCTACGTGCGGTCCAGCATCCTATTTCGCAAACTCGGTGGCGTATGTATCGCAGCGGGGCTCGGCCTTGGCCTGATTCAGCCGCTGGCGATTTTCCTCATGACGGAAAGGCTCGGAAGAGCGGAAAACGATTTGCAATGGTTTCTATTGGTCAACGGCGTTACGATGATTATCGGCGGCGCGATGGCAATGAGCTTGGAGATTATCGGCAGCGGCCTCTCGACGGAGTACTGGCTGACGCTGGGACTTCAATTCATTAGCGGATTCTTGTTCCCGTTCATCCATATCGGAATGAACACGAAGATTATGCGAAATAGGCAGGAATCGTTCATCGGTAGGGTCAACCGCATTCTGACTCCGCTGCTCATGGGATCAATAGTCGTTACGATGATGCTGTCCGGCATCGTCAAGAACGCGATCTCGCTCGTTCCGTTGTATGCGGTCGCCGGTCTATTCTTCCTCGCAGGTTTGGTGATCATCATTCCTCTATTCATGATAAAAAGCGGTATTCCGCTAGAATCAGGGAATACCGCCAGTCGCTGACCGAGGAACAACGACACATCGACCGTCAGCCGAGCCACGACATCGATAGACTTTGCTCCCGAACGGCTCTATAGCTTAACAACGACTCTGCCGCGGGATTGCCCAGAGAGAATCGCGGAGAGGGCGGACGGAATTTGCTCTAAAGAGATTTCGGAAGCTATAGATGCTAATCCCTCCGGTTTGTATTCCGATGCAAGAAGCTCCCACACCCGCCTCCTCGCCGACATTGAAGCTTGGACGGAGTCGATTCCGATTAGCCGAATGCCACGAAGGATGAAGGGGAAGACGGTCGTCTCGAGCTCGCTCCCCCCCGTCAATCCGCTCGCCGCTACAGTGCCGCCGTATTTCACGTTGCTTAAGATGGAGGCGAGCGATTTCCCGCCGACGCAATCGACGACGCCTGCCCACGTTTCCCGGCCAAGGGGGCGAGGCTTCTCCGGGAAGAGCTCCTCTCGTCCGATTACGCGGGTCGCGCCAAGCCGAAGCAACTCGTCTGCCGCCTCCTTTTTCCCCGTGCTCGCCACGACTTCATAACCTAGCTTCGCCAGAATCGCGATCGATACGCTTCCGACTCCGCCCGTCGCTCCCGTTACGAGTACCGGCCCGCTCTTCGGATCCACTCCGCCGGCCTGCAACGCTTGAACCGACATTGCCGCCGTAAACCCCGCGGTCCCGAAGATCATCGCTTCCTTCAGCGAAAGTCCCGCAGGCAGCTTAACGACCCAATCCGCCGGCACCTTCGCATACTCGCTGTACCCGCCGAAGCGGTTGACGCCAAGCCCGAATCCCGTGACGAGAATCTCGTCGCCTTCCCTAAACCGACTATCCTCGCTAGACACGACGATACCGGCTAGATCGATTCCCGGAATGAACGGATAATCCTTCACGATATTTCCGTTCGGAATGGAAGCCAACCCGTCTTTATAGTTCACGCTGGAATAGACGACCCGCACCAGCACTTCGCCCTCGGGCAATTGCGCCGCGGTCATCCTTCGAGTACCGATCCGCACTTCGTCGCCTTCGCGATCCGCCACTAAAGCTTTGAATGCATCCATAATCCGCCAAACCTCCCTCTCCGTTTAACACCCCGATCATGAGCTCATCCCGGAACAAGAACCGAATGTTGGGTCACCGTGTGAAGATCCCGCCAAATCGCGTTGATCGCGTTGTCTTCCATTAATACGGCCATTCCAAGCAACGGAAAAATCATATGCGCATATGCTAATGTACTTTTGGCCAACCGCTGGCTGATCGTTCCGACTTCGAGCTGTTGTTGCTCCGTCATCTCTCCGTTAGTCCCGAATGATGTCCACGTCCGTTCGACCGTCTCATAGAATTGGTCTGCAACGGCTTTCAATGAAGCATCTTGCTCGCCAAGCGCGCGCAATAGTCCTTCCATGCGTTGAGATCGGCTTCGACTCCACTCTTCTCTTTTCTCTTCGGCGAAGGAACGAGCTTCCTCCGCGAAATGTCGGCATATGCCAAGACTAACCGCGGCGAAGGACGTCTGGGCGAACGGCATGAACGGATACCGGAAAATCGGATCGTCGTAGTTAGGGTTGTCCATAATATCGAACGTGCGATCCGAGGGGACGTATGCGTTGTCCACCGAGATCGAATGGCTCTCCGTCCCCTTCAAACCGAAGGAGTTCCAATCCTGAATGATGTTTACCTGATCAGGCAAGAAAGCGAACGAACGAATTATGGTTTCCTCGCCCTCCAAGCCCTCTATCCGGCAATTAGCGGTAAAGAGACTAGCGTAAGTCGACCCGCTGCAGTATTTCCATTGACCGCTAACGAGATATCCGCCTTCGACCGGTCGGGCGATTCCGTTAGCATGTCCGCTTCCCGCGACGACGGCGTTCGTGCCGCCGAACAGCTCGCGCGCTTGAGCGGGAGGCAGCGTAGCGGAGAAAAATCCGCCGCCCGACCCGATCGTGACCAACCAACCGAAGCTGCCATCGACTCTAGCCGCCTGCTCGAACACGCGCAGTGCATCAGGCAAGGGAAGCATGAGTCCGTTTAACTGTTCCGGAACGAACACTTTGAATAGCTTCGCATCGTAAATGTAATTCAATATCGTCGGAGTCAATCGACCGTTACGATCGCCGTTTGCGGCGTTGTCGCGCACTTCGCGCACGATAGACTCGGGAATGTTAATCATTAAGGTTTCCTCTTCTCCTCATTCCTGGCAAACAAAAATCTTCTCCTTCGCCGGCAAACAGCCGATGGTAACCGATTATAACGGATTAACCCGAACGGCCGCTTGTTTGCCGCTAAGCTGGATGCCGGTTTCCTTCTTCCCGCCGGCGGCCAAATCCTTCAGCAACCGCTCCAGCAACTCCTTCGCCTTCGGCCCTTCTTTGCCTTGTATTTTTACGACCAGTTGAACCGCGTTACCCGAAGCGAGCAGCTTCTCCGCTTGCCTGCATTTCGTATCGTAATCATGCTCCTCGATATTCGCCGTTAGCCTGATCTCCTTAAGCTTGGAAGGCTGCTCCTTCTTCCGGGCGTCTTGCTTTTCCTTCGATGCTTCTTGTTTGGCCGCCCCTTTGGAAACTAATTTACAAGGCGGCGGACTGCTATACAGAGAAGTGCACACCAAATCCACTTTGAACTTGCGGGCTAGCGCCAATGCCTCGTCCCGCGATACGACCCCTAAATCTTCTCCATCTACTCCCGTTAACAGAACCTCGGATGCTTTTATTTTCTCGTTCAGAATCATACTCTCCAACCTCCAACTATTATGCGATTCACCCTGCCGCTTAGCGAACATCGGTAAAATCCGCGTAAGGCCACTCCGATCCGACCGTCAACGCGACCCAGAATACGCCGACTGCATATCCCGCGAATACGATGTCCCGGTAAGAGAAACCGATAATATAATAATAAGTTCTCTTGGCCTCCCCGGCAAACCGCTTCGCCTCCATCGCTACCGCAATTCTGTGGGCACGTCGGATGCTCTGGGCGAGAAGCGGAATCGCGTATCGATACAATAATTGGTAGAAGTTTACAATCTGGCTTCGTTTACGCATTCCCCTGACTTTCAAAGCATGGCGCAGGGTTTGAAACTCTTCGACCAGAATGGGAACCAACCTCATCGCGGCCAAGAAACTGTACGCGTACTTCGGAGATAATCTTCCTTGCTGCATGAGGGAATAGAATAGGCTAACCGGCCGAGTCGTTAGACCGAACAGAAGTCCTACGGCCGCCATGCTAAGCGCTCTGAACCCCAGGTGCAGCCCTCTGAAGAAGCTTTCTTCCGTAATGTTCACCAATCCCCATCGGAACCACTCCGTCTCTCCTTTACCGAAAAACATCATTCCCGTAGACGTCGACACGAACACCAGCAAGAAAGGAGAAGCGTATAGAAGCAGCCTCCGCCATGGATGTCCGGACCACGGAAGGAGCAATACCGACCCGATAGCAACGTTCATCATGACGCTAAAATCGTGAATGAGGATAACTGCCGCGAACCATAAAGAGAACAGTACGATCTTAAGCGTAGGATTGACGCGGTGAAGCCATGTTTCCCTGTGCGGAAAGGTCAGTTGCATCGGTAAGTCTCCCGTCCTCGATTGTCCATGACTCCGTGCAGAAATTCTCCACGATCCGCTCATCATGCGTGACCATGATTATCGACGTACCTTCGGTACGCAGCCTCTCCAGTTTCTCCAATAGAGAGAACGTATTCCGGGCGTCCAGCCCGAAGGTCGGCTCGTCTAGAAGCAGCAAGCTCTGCCCTCTCACGATTGCCGTCGCGACGCTTAACCGTCTTTTCTGCCCCATCGACAGCTGATAGGGATGACGCGAGGTAACTTCCCGAAGATATAGTTCATCCATCAGTTTCTCCGCTATCCCGCGCCGTTTCTCGGAGCTCATGCCGTCCAACAAAAGCGAGTACTCGATCTCCTCTCGCACCGAATGCGTAACGAATTGAAATTCCGGATTCTGAAAAACGAACGCGACATTCTCGGCCGCCTGCTCGACGTTATCGATCTCCCTGCCCGCTATGCTGCAAATCCCTTCCGTCTTGATCAGTCGCATGATCGCGAGGAGCAAGGAACTCTTGCCCGCTCCGTTATTGCCGATGACTCCGATCCATTGACCGGGAGCGACGAGAGCTTTGCCGACTTCAATGACCGGACGCCCGCTCCCCCGTATACCGCGAAAATCGTTCATTTCAAGGAAGACGCCCCTCCCGTCATTCGAATGGCGTAGGTGCGCTTCCTTCTTGCGAGGTTTAATTTCTAGATAGTGCTCCCAGACGCCGGGATACCAAATCCCGTATTGTTGAAGTTCGTTTCTCATGGTCGCAAAAATTTCGGCCGGCGCGCCGTCCGCGATCATCGCCCCATCTCCCGATAACACCACTACGCGGTCGAAAAAGTCGATCACGCCTTCGATTTTGTGCTCGACGACGATTAACGTTTTGTCCCCGGATAGGGATCTAATCGTTGACCACACGAGTTCCGTGCCTTCGGTATCCAGCAGCGCCGTCGGTTCGTCCAAGAAGATCACTTCCGGCTCCATGGCCAGAACGGATGCGATGGCTAACCGCTGCTTCATCCCTTGGGACAAAGTATGAATCGGGACGTGGACGTCCGGAAGATCCAAGCCGACTTGAGCGAGATAACGATGAATGAGCGGTGTCATCTCGTCGCGGGGAATGCGCAAGTTCTCTAAGACGAACGCTATTTCCTCATCCATGTAAGACATGCAGAACTGCGTATCCGGATCTTGGAACACGTATCCCCATCGTTCAGGAACGACGGTTTCATCGGCAATCATCGGAACATCGATCGATCGGGGAATCAGTCCGCTCAACACTTGAAGCAGCGTCGATTTCCCGCATCCGCTCGGACCGAGCAGCAGCGTCTTCTCCCCTTCGCGGAAAGAAAGAGAAACGCCCTTGAACAACAAGGCGTCCTCTCCGGCAAACTTAAGCTTTAAGTTCTTAACACCGGCGACTACGGCCAAACTCGGGGAAAAGGAGGCTCCGTTCTCCGTCATGCCCGGTTTAAGGCGTCGTAGTCCGCTTGGGACGCCGGCCTCAGCGCTTTGGTTACTCCCGTCAGTTCCAACGCTTTGGATAACGCGGAGGCGAACACGCCGGCGATGACGATGCTTCCCAACGCTCTAAATCCGATCAACAACGTATAGTTCCATGTAGACAACGACTCAATGTAGCCATAGCCGAAATCCAACACCAACGAACCAGCCGCCGCGCCAAGCGCGGCTAGAGAAGTGACCCACACGTTCGCGTAACGATAGAGGAAAATCGCGAACACGATCTCCGCTCCCAAGCCTTGCAACGCTCCGTAGTACAAGGTGGAAAGTCCCCATTCGCTACCGAGCAAAGCGCTTATGGAAGCCGCGGCTATCTCGGCGAGGAGCGCGACTCCCGGCTTCCGGATAACGAGAAACGCGAACGTACCTGCAAGAAACCACATGCCGTATATCGTTTGCTCCGCATGGGTACCCAGCGGTTTGACCACGTCGTACATCGGTCCCCATATTTTGTAGATGATGCCGAATACGACCGCGATCACGATAGTGACGAGAATATCGGTCAGTTTCAATCCCCTGGGGTTCGCCCCTTGTCCTTGCCTTTGCCTAGCATGTTCCATGCTTCAACAACGTCCCTTCTACACTCTTGGATTCGTTGATCGCATGATGTGAGTAATCAAAAAAGCCTACCCCGAAAGGGTAGGCTAGCGCACGGCATCGTAAAAGAAGATGCTCGACAATAACGTCTCTACGCTGGCATTACCCAGATCAGATCGACGGTCAGCGGCATAAGGCCGCTATCTCAGCCTGACTTCATCAAGCACCCGTTTATTGCGATTCAACTTCTTATAACTTATATCAAGAGCAAACATTTGGCAATATGATTTTCCAACCCTTAACCTAAACCTCGTTAACCATCGTATTCGTGATCGAACCGAGCTTCTCGATCTCAACGGTCACGCGGTCTCCCGCCTGCAGATAAACCTGCCGCTCCGGAGGTTGTCCCAACACGACGCCTTCGGGCGTTCCCGTCAGAATAATATCGCCCGGTACGAGAGTCATGTTCTGCGAAATATAACTAACGATCTCTTCGCAGGAGAAAATCATGTCCGACGTATTCGAATTCTGCCTGACTTCCCCGTTCACGGTACACTTGATGCTCAACCGGTTCGGATCTCCCACTTCGTCCGCCGTTACAAGGTAAGGGCCGATAGGGGAAAATTTATCGCAGGACTTGCCCGTCAACCATTGTTGAGTACGTAATTGCAAATCCCGAGCCGACAGATCGTTCACGTTGCAATAGCCCAGCACGTAAGACAGCGCGTCTGCTTTATCGATATATTTCGCCTTCTTGCCGATCACGATGACGAGCTCCGCTTCGTAATCGACCTTCTGGGACACCCTCGGAAGCGGAATTTCTTCTCTGTCTCCCGCCAACGTATTATTGAATTTGTTGAACAAAATCGGATATTCCGGCAGCGCGGCATTCGTCTCCTCCGCGTGCTTGCGGTAGTTCAATCCGACGCAGATGATCTTGTTCGGATGCGTCACGCAAGGTCCGAGCGTCAACGCCGATTGCTCCCGAATGTAAGAGCCGCGATCGGAAGACGCCATCGTAGTCCCGACGAAAGCACGAAGCGCAGCCAATGCTTCGTCTCCGCCTTCAATAACCTGTTGAATCGTGATAGGAATGCTTCGCTCACCCGGAGCAGTCGCTGACGCCGCAGCAGCGCCGATATCGAGAATCCCTTCCTCGGTATAAACGCCTAACTTGTATTTCTCGTTTTCTATGAAGGTTAATAATTTCATTTGCAACGTTTCCTCCTACGCGTTTTTGCCGAACACGGCTCCGCCGTCGATGTAGAGCGGAGATCCCATCATAAATTTCGATTCGTCCGAAGCCAGGAACAGCGCGGCTTGAGCGACGTCTTCCGGACGGCCCAGCTCGCCGCTAAGCTGACGTTTCTTAAGCGATTCGATCGCCGCAGCGGGATCGTCGTACGAGGTTTTTAAGTAATTTTCCACGAACGGCGTTAAGATCGTTCCCGGCAACAGAGCGTTAACCCGAATGCTGTAAGGGGCATAATCCACCTGCATCGATTTGGTTAGCGCGAGAATCGCTCCCTTCGTCGCGGCATAGGAAGCGCGTCTCGCGAGTCCGATCTCCGCTATGCAGGAAGACATGTTGATGATCGAACCCGACTTTCGCTCCATCATCGCCGGAAGAACGTATTTGCACGGAAGGTAAACGCCTCGGATATTCACGTTCATCACGCGATCCCACGTATCGGGCTCGACCTCGTGCAAAGCTCCGACGCCGCTTATTCCCGCATTATTGAAGAGGACGTCGATAACCCCGTATTCGGCAAGGATACGCTCCACCATCGCTTGCACGGAAGCGGGATCCGTAACGTCGGCTTGGATGAAGCTCGCGGAACCTCCCGACTCCCGAATTTCCATGACCGTCTCTTCGCCTTTGACCGCGTCCAAGTCGTTGACGACGACCGTTGCCCCTTCCTTCGCAAACAATTGCGCCGAACACTTGCCAATACCGGAGCCGGAACCGGTAATCAAGATAACCTTGTCTTTTAAACGCATGAGAAACGCTCCTTTCTTTGTTACGATCGTTTCATTCGTTTTGGTTTATTATAATAAACCAAGTTTAATATAATAAAATATTAACATCTATTCCGATCAAGCACAACAAAAAAAAAGCCAACCGACTTTCCGGCTGACTCAAGCTATGATAGGACAAACGTCTCATCTAGAGAACGGCTATGCTGTTCAGGGTGCGGAGAGTCGGCTTGCAAGCATTCGCAATTCGGTTAGAACGAAAGAACGCTTGGCTTCCCAATGGTGCTTAAGCATGGAGCAGCTTACCGCGGACACGACCTTGCCTTGTCGGACGATCGGGGCAGCGATGCAATGGAAGCCTTGGACGGCTTCCTCCAAATCTTCCCCGTAGCCAAGCTCGCGCACTCGATTCAGCTCTCGGGCAAGGGAACGCCGATCCGAGATCGTGTTCGGCGTCGAGCTTCTGAACGGCTCCGTTGCGAAGAGCTCGGCAATCCGTTCATCCGGCAGATCCGCGAGCAGCACTTTGCCTAAAGCGGTCGAATGCGCGGGTAAGCGCATGCCGGGCTCCGACGTTAATCTAACCGGCCCCGGATACTCTTCCTTCGCGAGGTAGAGCACTTCGCTTCCGATCAGCTCCGCGAGTTGAATCGTCTCCCCCAGTTTAACTTTCGTCTGCGAGGCTTCTTGATGGAACGACGAGATGAGATCGTTGCTCTTGAAATATCCTCCCGCGATAGAGCCTAAAGCCGAGCCCAATCTGAAAGTATCGTCCTTGTCCCGACGAATCCAATTCAACTTCTCCAAGGTGTTCAACAAAGAGAACATCGAGCTCTTATTGATGTCCGTTTGCCTGGAGAGGTCGATCAGGCGCAATCCGCCGGGATGCTCCGCGATTAACCGCAAGACGGCATCGGCTCTTTCGATCGCCGGCACCCAATATTTATTTTCCACTGACGTCTCCCATCCGGTTTTTCATGCTAAACCCGGTTCGATATTTCCGACCATTATATCAAGCGCGTCTCAGTTATACAATGATCGGCTCCTTTCGGTCAGCGCAATAGCTAAGCCTATCGTGCTCCGCTCACGGCGCCAATGACTAGAAATTATTGAAGATGGCAGTAAGAGTTGCATGCATTTGGCCTTCACATGAGGCAATTGGAAAAAGTTGAGGAACCGTTTTACAACGGAGGGGTTGAATTGTAGCCTGCCTGCTAAAGCGATTGACCTAGGTACACTCCCAACTATCACAGCGGCACTCCAGCACTCCTGTAACCCAGTAAACAGGTAAACTTGAAAAACTAAGTGTAAAAACCTGCAACTAGTTTGGGGAGTTTTACTCTCTCTAACGACTAAGTGTAAAACCTGCAACTAGTTCAGGCGAATCATTCGATTGAACACGAATTTTATCCATTTAGGTGTATCTTTTACATTTAGAAGCTTGGAATGAGGAATTTAGGTCAATCTAATTGTACATTTTACACTTAGATTCTTTAGTATGAGATGGAGCGAGTAAGCATTATAGCTTAGCTGAATAGAAGGCGGATAATAGGCCTTGATTAATCTGAAATCGTAAGCGATTGTCCTGACCTTGCGTCAAACCTCAATGCGATCTTACAGAGGCCCGCGGGACATCAAGCGAACATATAAAGGCGTCACGGGAATTGTCTCCCGGGACGCCTTATTCCGCACTATTGACTACTCTATCCGATAGCTCAATTGATTTCCTTAAGCGTAATCTCAACGACGGTATCCCGTTCATCCGGCAGCGGATACGTGAAATGCTCGGGCTTGGAGAAGTTGAAGAACGCGTCGTTCGGATACATGACTGCGTTCCACGGACGAGAAACGAAAATCTCCGATCCGTCCGACAGCAGCCTTGCATGCTTAACGCGACCGGCCAAGCCGGCCAAATTCACCGGACCGACGCTCTCTTCGAACAGATGCGCGTAAAGCTTATTCCCTTTCTGCGTGTAACGTCCCCATTCGGGTTTCGGCAGATCGGCTTGACCGCAGCCGTAAATGCTTTCCCCGTTCCGGCGGATCCATTTGCCTACTTCTTCGAGGATGGCGAGCGACTGCTCCGGAATTTCCCCGCTGGCATCCGGACCTACGTTCAACAGTAGATTTCCGTTCTTGCTAACGCATTCCACGAGCTTGCGGATGACCGTCTTAGCCGATTTGTACGTATAGTCGGTTGCGCCGTAGCCCCAGTTGTTATTCAGCGTAATACAGGCTTCCCATGGAATGGAATTTCCCGCTTCGTCCGTAACGCCGCTAGGAGGAATGATCTGCTCCGGAGAAGCGAAGTCTCCCGAGTAGAAACTCGGATCGTTCGTATAGATGCTTCCGCCTTCTTCCCCGCTCGCCTCCAAGCGATTATCGAGAATAATATGCGGTTGGATGGAACGAATCATCTCCATCAGTTCGGTCGAACGCCAAGCCTCGCCTTTCAATTCCCCGTAAGAGAAATCGAACCACATGATGTCCAGCTTGCCGTAGTTGGTCAAGAGCTCGCGAATTTGTCCGTGCATATATTCCAAGTAGTTGCCGAAACGCGCCGGATCTCTCTTAAATTGTTCATTATCGCGCATCGGATGATGCATATCCCCATAAGCCGGGTAGTCGGGATGATACCAGTCTATTAGCGAGTAGTATAATCCGACCTTCAATCCCTCCGCGCGAAACGCATCCAGAAACTCTTGCACCAAGTCGCGGCCGGCTTTCGTATTGGTCGACTTATAATCGGTTAACTGACTATCGTACAAGCAGAAGCCGTCATGGTGCTTAGCCGTTAATACGGCATATTTCATTCCCGCCGCTTTGGCCGCTTTCGCCCATTCCTTAGGATTGTATCGTTCGGGATTGAAATCGTCGAAATAAACCTGATAGTCCTCATTGGTTATTCGCTCCGCGTTTCTTACCCATTCTCCGCGCGCGGGAATCGCGTACAATCCCCAATGGATGAACATGCCGAAACGATCCTGAAGAAACCACTTCGTCCGCTCCGTTCGTTGCTCGATATAAGATTGACCCATATGTCTTCATGCCTCCATAGGAATAAGATATAGGTCTAGTCTAGCAACGATTCGCATTAAACTATAGGCAAGAAATTAGCTTGTTTAGGGATCAGATTAACTTCCTGGCGAAGTTGAATACGAACTAGTCATTCGGACAGCCGCTATTCGCGGCTATATGTCCGGATCGATTGATTTTGGTCTGCAAGTACTTCTCGTTGAATTCCGAAACATCGCCCCAAAGCGGAGTTCTTCCCGCCACGTCCATTCCCGAGTCCTTTAAGGCTTCCAGCTTTTTAGGATTATTGGTAATGAGCGTAACCGGTTTGGAACGCAGAACCTTCAACACTTGAATGGCGTCGTTATAGCTCCGGGAATCGTCTACGAATCCCAGATTCAAATTGGCTTCCACGGTGTCGAACCCATTCTCTTGAAGAACGTAGGCCATCGCTTTGCTGAATAAACCGATTCCTCTTCCTTCGTGATTGGCTAGATAAAATAAAGCACCGGTCCCATGTTCGACGATCATCTTCAGCGACTGCCCCAATTGAAATCCGCAATCGCATCGTTGGCTCCCGAAAATATCTCCCGTATGGCATATAGAGTGCATCCGGATCAAAGCATTCTCGCCATCCTGAAAATCCCCATATGCCAGCACGCTGGATTGCTGCATTTCAGCCAAATTAACGGCCGATAATTTCTCTATGATTCGTTCGATGCTATCGGTGACCTCCTCGCAACGCAACCAACAGTACCATTGAAACGTCGCGGTTGCGTCCTCCAAGCTCACGGGTAACCGAATCGGCCCGACGAGATACAGGGCCTCTTTTCCCCTTCTGATTAATTTGATCTTCTGTTCCAATAAGGCGATAACGTTCTGTTGAAGGCCTGGCATATAAGAACTCCTTAGTCATTAATATCGATCCATTGCGGAAAACGAATCGAGGTACCGCATCCCCTCGAGCATTTCCTTTTTTTTGATATTTTATTAAAGCCCATCTATTTTGCTACTTAAACAACAAGGCACCCCGAAGGGTGCCTTGTGCCTCATTACTTAATCATATGGAACACTTGCTCGACATCCTTGTCGCCGCGGCCGGACAGATTGATGATAATAATCTGATCCTTGCTCATCGTAGGAGCAAGTTTCTTCGCGTGAGCGACGGCATGCGCGCTCTCGAGAGCGGGAATAATGCCTTCCGTGCGGGACAGCTCTTGAAAAGCCTCCAGCACTTCCTCATTGGACACCGTCACGTATTCCGCCCGTCCGGTCGCTTTCAGGTTACTGTGCTCCGGCCCGATGCCCGGGTAATCAAGGCCCGCCGCGATCGAATAGGTTTTCCGCGGATTGCCTTCTTCGTCCAGCAGTACCAAACACTTAAACCCGTGGATAACTCCTGGAACGCCTTCGGTTAACGTAGGCGCTTGGTCCGGCTCGACGCCGATTAAGAGTACCGAGGACTCGTCCAAATAATGAGCGAACGCGCCGATCGCATTGCTTCCGCCTCCGACGCAGGCGATGACGGCGTCCGGCAAACGGCCTTCCTTCTCGAGAATTTGACGCTTCGATTCTTCGCTGACGATAGATTGGAAGTGTTTAACCATCGATGGAAAAGGATGCGGGCCAACGGCGGAACCGAGCAAGTAGAACGTGTTCTTATAGTTCCGAATGAGATCGTTCAACGCTTCGTCCACGGCATCCTTCAGGCGGCCTTGCCCTTTATTTACCGGAACGACGGTCGCGCCGAGCAGCTCCATCCGGAAAACATTCAGCGCTTGCCGGCGCGTATCTTCCGCGCCCATATAGATGATGCATTCCATGTCGAACATGGCGCAAGCCGTCGCCGTCGCGACTCCGTGTTGCCCGGCGCCCGTCTCGGCGATAATTCGCTTGGCTCCCATCCGCTTGGCCAGAAGAATCTGACCGACGACGTTGTTAATTTTGTGCGCTCCCGTATGGTTAAGATCCTCGCGCTTCAGATAAATTTTCGCGCCGCCCCAAGATTCGGATAACCGCTTCACGTAAGTCAGCGGATTCTCGCGCCCGACGTATTCCCGCAAATAATAACGGTATTCTTCGTTGAATTCCGGATCGTCTTTGTACTTAAGGAATTGTTCGTTCAGGTAATCCAACACTTCCTGTAATTCCGGCGGCACGAAGCTGCCTCCAAACTCCCCGAAATACCCTTCTTGCGCAAGTTCCCGGCTCATCCTTCAACGACCTCCAATAGAAAATAAAAGTTTCATCCCTCCCATCGTATCATAAATACCGGACGACTTTTAGCTCTTGTTGCGTGATCTTGCGGCTCAAACCGGTTGTCGCCTTTTTCAAGCGTTCTGCATCAAATATTGATTGAAAGATAGTTTTTCCCTTCAACAAAACCGAATCTTTCGTACAGCGGTTTAGCCATATCCGACGAATGTAGCAGGATTTTTCTAATACCTTGCGTCTTCAAATCGTCTATGGCTTCACTAACGAGTTTCGATACAATGCCCTGGCGACGGTAACTCGGAATTGTGAAAACATTAGTCATGTATGCAACCACTCCAGAAGGATTTTCAAATCGCGGCGCAAGTCGACATAAGCAAAAACATACTGTCGATACCGCTATTCCGTCATCATCGGCAACCCATACAAGGAGTGACTTGTCCGATAATGAGGAATCGAAATAGTTTCTAAATGTTTCATCCATACTGCTGTCGTCCTCATGACATAGCAATATCTTACGAAATTTAATTAACTGCGGGATATCGGTTGCAACAGCTTTTCGAAACAGCACAATTGACTTCCCCCCTGCTAAAAATATACATTTTAAACCAATATTTGCGATGCTATCATCGTATCATCTCTAGGTCGAATTTTGTTAGTCACGAACAAATAAAGAGCGCCGCCTCAATGGCAAGCGCTCTGCAACTTCAATAATTAATACCATTTCTCCGTGAATCCAATAATGGCATGAAGCCAAGCCGTCATTCCGCCTACACTCCAACCGTCCCCGCCAAATCGGCCTCTAATCGCCGCAAATTTCCGGGGGATACCCGATAACGGGTCTTAAACGCTCTCTCGAAATAGGCCAACGTGTTAAACCCTGACGCGTAGCAGATTTCCGTGATCGGAAGATCGGTCGCGCTGACCAGCGATTTCGCGAACTGCAGCCTCATATCGCGTACGTATGCCTGGAAAGTAAGCCCGGTCTGCTTAGCGAAGCTCTCGCTAAAATAATTGGCGGACAATCCGGCTAGACGAGCAACGTCTTCCAATAAGAGAGGGCTGCGGAAATGATGTTGCAAATAGACGAGCGCTTTACGAATAGACGGATGAACAGGCAGAACCGCTTCTTCCTTCTCCGATGGCGGACAACTGCGGGACAGATCGACCAGCAATCGCTCGATGCAGCCTTGAACGATAATGTCCCCATGCTCCCGCCACTCCGCGGACTCGCTTAGAATACGTTCGAATTCCCGCTCCGCTTCCGTGAACTCCTCCTGCCCGTATTCGCAGTGATACGCGTTGCTTCGTTCGAATAGATGCCCCGCAAGCTTATCGGAGATCATCCTCTCCGTAAAAATCAGATTATAGAGCCGCAACGTCTGTCCCGGATCGGGATCGATCCGATGAAAATCGGCCGGGGTCAACAGAAACACGTGCCCCCGCCCCATTCGGAGCGGAGCGCCGTTAATGCTATGAATTCCCGTTCCGGAAAGGACGAGCGCCAACTCGTAAAATTGATGCCAGTGCGTATCGATCGTCCGGTCCAGGGTATGCTGATACATCCGAAAGGAAGACAAGGAATCCATATGCTGGTCATTTAGCAGCCTTTCGGGTATGTCTTGGTTTTTCAAGCGCGCATCCCCTTTCCAATATATCCATCTAAGGCTCCGGCGGTTTTTCGGCAGTGAACCTATACGTTCACGAACGGGCTACCTGCCAAGTCCTTACCTCGGGCTAGCCAAATCTTAAAGCCTTCATTATTCTCCGGGATGACCTTGGCCTCTGTCGAGAAATACCGCATCGTGTAACCGCAGCGGCGATTCGGGCTCGTGTTCGGAGGAGCGCCATGTATGATGCGCGAATCGTGCAGCGAGCATTCGCCCGGCTCAAGCTCGAAATAAACGGCTTGCGATTCGTCGATGCTGCTTCTCCTGATTTCCGTCGAGAAAATATTCTGTCCCTCGTCCACGCTCTCGTATTCCGAGAATCCGTTGCGGTGGGTGCCCGGAATTACCCGCATGCAACCATTCTCTTTGTTGCTTCTGTCGATCGCCAACCACACCGTCACGATCTTGTCGAAGCGGGAAAGGCGCCCTTTCCAGTAAGCCGAGTCCTCGTGCCAAGGCGTCTGCTTTCCGGTCAGAGGTTCCTTGCTGATGAAGTGACTCGACCACAGCCCGATATTCGGACCGATGACCGGTTCTACCAGATCAAGAACCTCGTCGGATAACAGGAACTCCAGCAGCCTTTCGTCGCGAAAATGCGGAGTGTCCAACTCGCTGTTCAATTTTCTGCCGACCATCGCCCATTGTTCCTCGAAAATATCGGTTAACTTTTGCATTTTCTCCGGTCCGAACAACGGTTTGCGATGAAGCGCGTATCCCTTCTCTTTGTACCCCTGCAACTGCTCCTCTGTCAACGTTCCGTTTCCCGCCATATTGGATCCCTCTCCTTATCGGATATACGATTACGCTTTGATTATAGATAATCCGCATGGAGGAACGCTTATCTTCATTACGGGAATAGTTGACTTTATTTCGGAAATGCACGGGTTGGGCAGGGTATTTTCTAAACGGAGGTCACGGACGTTATTTAGTCGAAAACAAGCGGTTTAAAAATCTAACGGAGCTAGGCGCCTCTATTTATGCCATATTGGCGTATTTTCACTGAAAAACTCTCAAATAAGAGCGCTGATTTCCGTTAGATTTTGAAAAGTGCCTTTTTGAGCAGAATAACGGCTGCTGCTTCCGCTAGATGGACGCTAGCGTTACAATTTTCCGCCGGAGTCAGCTCAACATGCCGTTTAGTATCACCGCACACACCTATCTCCGCCAGAGTCAGCTCAACACGCCGATTAATACCACCGCACACGCCTATATCCTCCAGAGTCGATCCAGCATGCCGTTTATACCACCACGCACGCACTTATTCGGATTTTAGACTTTTTTTACGTAAAAAAGCCGGCGCGATTGCGCCAGCTTGTTCCTTAACTGCGTTCGTTATTGCGTCCTTTGCTGAGTCCTCTACTGAGGCCTTTGAGGTCGCTCGCCGTCCGGAGGTACTCTACCCCCGCCCGCTCCGGGGCCGCCCTGTCCGCCTTCGCCCATTCCGCCTTGGCCAACACCGGGCCCGCCCTGACCGCGACCTCCGCCGCCGGGGCCGCCCATCATTCCGCTTCGCGCTTCGGTGATTCCCGATTCGTTCAGCCATGTGACAATCGACGACGCCTCGTATTCGACCACCTTCGTCCCGCCCTGATATTCACCGCCGTCGTAGAGGCCGTTCGTTTCGCTACCTGTCGACGTTCCCCCCGAAGAGAGAATATACGTAGTTCCCTGCTTCATATTCGGGGAGCTGACGAACACGGACTGATAGGCTTTCGCAGGCGCAAAAGTAACAATCTCATTGCCCTCGCTATCTTCCAAATGAACCAATGTGCCTGCCGCCTGGGTCTGCGGATAAGTCATCAGCACGCCGGATTGCGTAGACTGTTCGGACGTCGCTTGAGCCATGCCGGAGCTTCCGGCGGCCACGAGGAATCCGCCCGTCATCTCGAAGGTGCCGTCGTAATCCAATGCGCCGTTGCCGTTATTGGTCGGCCCGTTAACGATGACGGTACCGCCGCTCATCGCGATCGAACCGTTCGCGTCCAGTCCGTCGCCCTCGGCGTCGACGCTTAAATATCCGCCGCTTATCGTTAGCCTATTAGTCGAAGCGGCACCCGAGCCGTCGGGAGGATTCCCCCCATTCCCGGGACGCTCGCCCTCGTTACCCGCCGATCCATCGGCCGTCGTTTCTCCGGTAGCCAATTCACCCGTGCTCGACGCGACGTTGACTCCGTCATCGCTGGCTTTCAAGGTGATCCGCCCGTCCGAAATATCGATCGTAGGAGCTTCTATCCCTTCATAGCTATTCGCGATATCGATCGTCCCTCCCGCGATGCCGATCGCGACATCCGCATGGATTCCGTCATCCCCAGCATCAATAGCCAGCGTCCCTCCCTCCAGCAAAATACCGCCGCTGCTATGAACGCCGTCCACACCGGACTTGATGTCGAACGTACCTCCGCCGATAGAAATGAATCCTAGGGAATCTTCCGCATCGTTGGTCGTCTTGATGCCATGACCGTCTGCTTCGATCGTAATATTGCCTTCTTGAACGGCAACCAGATCGCGCCCCATCAGTCCATCGTCTACGGCATGAATTTCGAGTATACCCCCGGTGATTTTCAACTTGTCCTTGCTCGTAATTCCATTGTTGTAGTTCGCTTGAACGACAAGCTTGCCGGTCCCGTTGATCGTCAGATCGTCGTGACTGAATATCGTCGCGTTAGGTTCGTCCGTCGTCGCGTCCGGGTACACGTACTTCTCCCCGTCCGAAACCAGATTTTCCGTTCCCTCCGGCAAAGAAATAATCGTCTTGCCCGCTTCCTCGACATAGATCGGCGAGTTCTCGCCGTTATGAATCTCGGCACCGTTTAACACCACGCGCACGGTTCCTTTGTCCTCGACCGCGATCACGATTTGACCGTCACTCAGCTTGCCGCTTACTTCATATGTCCCCGCAGACGTAATCTTAATCGTACTGCCCTCAACTTCCGCCCCTGAACCTTCGATGCTTGCACCGGTACCGTTCAGATGGATCCGGGTCAGATCCGTCGCCGAAGTCCAGTCGGCGTATGAGTCATCGTCGTCATATTCGACCTCCTGGGTCAGATCGAAGCTCGCTAATTGCGAACCTGCCGCTCCTTCATTGGATTGAGCGGCTTCTGCCGTTGATGATTCGGTCGGGACGGTCTCCGTGGAATTATTGCTGCATGCCGACAATAAAGCGGCGCATAATAGAACGGCGCCTACCTTCACGTGCCATGGATTGTTCATCGTTCCTCATCCTCTCTATTAATATTCCGCAACGGTCGGACTCATCGTTAGCGTCACGTCCAGATTTCCGTTTCGGCTTCTAACCGCGTCGAGAAATTGTTTCTGGTTCGCGCTAGGCCCCAACGTGATCTCGTAGACCAATTCATACAGGCTGCCTAGCTCGGTCGTTCTCACCTTTCTCAGCTCGTAGCCGATGTCGAACTTTTTGAATAGCTCGTCGAAAGCTTCCTCGTACCCCAGGTTTTCCGGGATCGTTACTTTTAACGTTTTCTGCGTCGCTTTCTTTGCTCCGAACTTGATGGCTTTCAGGAAAAACATCAATAAACAGAGCACGATTGTGAACAACACCGCGTACCCGAACGATCCGACTCCGCATGCGAGCCCGGCCGCCATCGTGAACAATACGAACGCGATATCCTTCGGGTCGCCCGGCGCGCTTCGGAAACGAATAATCGAGAACGCTCCGGCAAGACTAAAGGCACGAGCGATATTGCTTCCGATCAGGAGAATGATGATAGCCACGATCACCGGCAACACGATCATCGTCAAGGCGAAGTTCTGCGTATAAGCGGCTTGCGATTTCATATAGGTCAAACTGATAATGGCACCTAAAGCGATAGCTATAAAAAGGGTTAACAACGCATGGGTCAGCGTTAATTCGGCAGTCGTCGCGTCCGTCGCGAATAGCGATTCGATCATAAGTTAATTCTCTCCCCCGCTAATTTGGCGTTCCTTAGCGTTTTTTTGTATTCGTTGCCGTACTTGGAGAAGCTCGTCCGAAACATGCCAAGCTCCGACAGCATTCTCGATAACCAGAGCGGAATCGTTTGCTCCGCCTTCACTTCCATTAACCATTGCCCCCGGTCGAGCAATTGCTCCCCTTGGTCGCCGCTTTCGAGCTCCAGATCATGCCGTCTCGTTCTAATGTTCGTATCGAACGTAATCCGCAGATCTCTGTTACGAATGCAGAACAGCGCAATTCGGTCGTAAGCCAAATACAGCTTAGGCTGTAATTCATAGCGCTGCAGGAAGTATTCGATTTCCCGAATGACTTGCTGGTTCATATAGGGCTTAAGCTCGGGAATCGTTCCCGTACCGACGAAATCGTATGCCTCGTCCAGCTTTAGCGCCGTCCTTCTCTTGTTCACCAGGCCGAACACCTTCTTCTTAAGCTCTAAGTAAACTTTGGCGTCTTTTTCCGGGACACCGTAGGCTCTAATCCGAAGCTTTTCCCTATATTTCGGCTTCGCGAGACTACTCCGAATCAAGGAATCATGCTCGGTATCGTAATAGAGGTTACTTATTGAGTAGAATTTGTCGTCCTTGTTGTATTCATCGAGCTCCATGTATTCAAGCAATCGGTTATAGATCGCGTAAAACGATTTGCTATCCATCAAATACTTGCTCTCATATCGGTTAAACACCTCGATCGCCATCCGTTACTCTCCTTTCTCGTATTTCTCGATTTTCTCGTAGTTCTTTGCGTATACCGCCGTTCCATGACTGTATCTTAGAGCCGGAACCTTTAATGAATCTTAAATGCCCCAAGCATGCTAATATGAAATCAAGTTCGTTAAGGTTGGTTAAAGGTTCGCTTCCTATAATAAGGATGCAAAGCGGCATTGCCATGATGACGTAAAGGAGTACGCGCCTATGAGAATATTAATCGTGGAAGACGAGGTTCATCTTGCGGAGGCCTTATCTCAAATTTTGAAAAAACACCATTATTCCGTTGACGCCGTTCATGACGGCCAATCGGGATTGGATAACGCATTAAGCGGAATCTACGATTTGCTGTTACTCGACATTATGCTTCCGGAAGTGGACGGGATTACGATATTGAAGACGATTCGGAGCCAAGGAATTTCCGCTCCCGTTATTCTGCTTACCGCCAAGGGGGAAATTTCCGATAAAATTACCGGACTCGATTACGGCGCGGACGACTATGTCGCTAAACCTTTTTCAACGGATGAACTCTTGGCAAGAATACGAGCGGCTTTAAGACGTAAAGGCGAGGTGATTCCGGAGGACTCGCTAAAGTTCGGAGATATCGAATTAAACACCGGAAATCTGAAGCTCGCTTGCGAAGGCAAGGAGCTTAAGCTCATTCTCAAAGAGAGCGAGCTCATGGAACTGCTTATTACGAGGAAAACGGCCATTACCTCCAAGGAGCAGATCATCGAGAAGTTATGGGGGTTCGATTCGGAGGTCGAGCATAACAACGTGGAGGTCTACATCTCTTTCCTCCGAAAAAAAATCGCGTTCCTGAATTCATCCGTCCGAATCAACACCATTAGGGGAGTCGGTTACGTCTTGGAGGAGAACGCCTGATGTTCAATAAGCTCCGGAACCGATTTCTCATCGTTAACATGGTCATCATCTCCGTCATGATGCTCTTGGCTTTCGCTTCGATTTACATGATTACTTATCAGAACGTACGCAACGGCATCGATATGGATCTCCATCGCGTAGCCGATTTCTATCGCAAATCCGACGGAAATCCGGATATGCCCCGCCCCGATGACGACCATCCTCCGCAAGAAGCTAAGGGGAAGATGAACCCGCCGCCGGAACGTTCCGTCTCCTTCGCTTTGCAAACGGACGAGCAAGGGAACATCAAGTCCACGAACTCCCGATTCGATATGGACGGCGAATTCTATGATCTCGCGCGAGCCAAAGTCGCCTCCCGCGAATCGGGCACCGGCCAATTCACCCTTGACGGCAATACATGGGCTTATACCGTTCAAGACAATATGACAGGGTATTCGATCGTATTTCTGGACGTCACCGCGCAGCAGACCATCGTGACCAATCTCGTGTACACGTTCCTGATCGTCGGATTGGGGATGCTCATCGTCATTTACTTCACGAGCCGGTTTTTCGCGAATCGTTCCATCGCTCCAGTCAAGGAAGCGTTCGATAAGCAGAAACGGTTTATCGCCGATGCATCCCATGAGCTGAAAACTCCGTTAGCCGTTATCAATACGAACGCGGACGTGCTCTTAGCCCACAGCGAAGACACGATCCGGGAGCAAACGAAATGGCTGCACCATATTAAATCGGAGACGGACAGAATGAAGACGCTAACGAACGATCTCCTGTACTTGACCGAGATGGACGATTCCCGGGAGCGTATGATCTTCGCCCCGTTTAACGTTAGCGAAGCGGTCGAAGGAGTCATTCTGACGATGGAAGCCGTTATTTTCGAGAAAAATATTTCTCTAAGCTACGAGATCGACCCTGATCTCACCATTTCCGGCAATAACGAGCAAATGAAGCAGGTCGTCATGATCCTGTTGGACAACGGTATCAAGTACACGAATCCCAACGGATCGATTACCTTGGCGCTCAAGAAACAGCATCACGATATCGTGCTATCGGTAACCAACACCGGGGCCGGCATTCCGTCGGAGCATTTGGATAAAATCTTCGACCGCTTCTACCGTGCCGACTCGTCGCGCTCTCGCAAACAAGGAGGATACGGCCTCGGGTTAGCGATAGCCAAGTCGATCGTCGAGCAGCATAACGGAAAGATTTACGCGAGAAGCACGGTGAACGAGACGACGACGTTCTACGTTCAGCTTCCGAGGGGTTAATCGCAGCGCGAAAAAGGAGGCTGCCCCTAAGTTCCCTTAGCGGACAGCCTCCCGTGCTTCGTTCGCAACGAACGATTCCTTATTTGATTAGCTTGACTAAATCTTCAAGCATCCATTCCATTGCCGCGGTGCTGTAATCGTTCCATCTTGCGCTGTCGACAAGCACGACTTTATCGTTCTTGACGGCAGGCACGTTTTTCCACGCGGTCGATTTCAGCGCGTTATACGTATCGATATCCGCTTGGCCGTCCACAAGGATGAAAATACGTTCAGCTTCCGCCGCATAATCGACGACGGCTTCTTCCGTAATCGCAGCCGTTTCCTTAACGGCCGCCTGAGCTTCCGTCGGAACGAATCCGATATCCTGGAACAACGGCGTAAATACCGTCGTCGCGTGCTGATAGATCGCTTTGCTCCAGAATTGCAGAACGATCGCTTTCTCGCCTTCCAGGTTAAACGGCTTAAGCGTTTCTTTCGTCTTAGCCGCTTTCTCGGCGTATTGGGCAAGCCATGCTTGCTCTTCCGCTTCTTTGCCCAACCAACCGGCTATTACGGACAGATGCTCCAGCGGAAGCAATCCCCACTTGGTCGCGATCGTCGGAGCGATCTTATGCAAAGCATCCAGCACTTCCGGTTTAAAGTAGCTCGGGATGATGATCAAATCCGGCTGCAGCGCGAGAATTTTCTCCATGTCGGGCTCGTCGCCGCCTATGCTTTGCACGCCGGCCAACCGATCCGTACCATACTTGCTTAAATAATAATCATTCGTAGCGATCGGCTTAATCCCGAGCGACAACACTTCTCCCATATTCCCGAGTACGACGATTTTCTCGGGTTTCGTCGGAATTTCCACTTCCCGATCCAGACCGTCCTTAATCTTCTTCGTAGTCGCTTCCGGTTCGGACGACGGCGACGGCGTGCTGCTCTCGCTGGCAGACGGCGATGCCGATCCCGTGGCCGAAGGACTGGCCGCGTTTTTATTATTTCCGCATGCGGCAACGACGAGCGTTAGAATAACGACAAGCAGTAGCGTGAGCGATCTTCTTCCTGTTTTCAAAAAAAATACTCTCCTTTATAATTGCAATATTGGTCTTGATGAAGTATTTTATAATGATAAAGATTATCATTATCAGCATCACATTCGCTCATTCTAATACAAACAAGACCGTAATGCAATTATTTTCGTATCGAAGGTGGCCTCTTATGATTTCCTCCCCGACGGATTCAACCGATATACATAAGCAAGCGAAAGTTACATCACGCCCGCTGTCCGCTATCGCGATTATCGTTATCGGACTTGCCGCGTTAGTCCTTGGCATGATGCTGTCCGTATCATATGGGGCGAAGGACATCGATCTGGCGACGGTATGGACGGCGGTATTCCGCTTCAACCCGGACCTAACGGAGCATCAGGTCATTCAAGCTCTTCGGTTGCCTAGAGTGACGGCGGGTGCGATGGTCGGAGCAAGCCTAGCCGTTGCAGGCGCAATGATGCAAGGGATGACAAGGAATCCGTTGGCCGATTCCGGACTGCTCGGCCTGAATGCCGGAGCCGGGTTCGCACTTGCGATATGCTTCGCTTTTTTCCCAGGCACGCCTTTCACGGCGCTCATGCTGTATTCCTTCTTGGGCGCAGCCCTTGGCGCGATCATCGTATTCGGTATCGGATCGATTTCGTTGGGCGGCTTGTCCCCAATGCGGTTAACGATGGCAGGCGCAGCGGTAACTGCTCTGCTGATGTCTTTCAGCCAAGGCATAGCTCTTCATTTCCGGGTCGGTCAGAACCTGGCGTTCTGGTATGCCGGCGGAGTTGCGGGAACAAGATGGGATCAAGTCGAGCTGATGTTTCCATGGGTAGCGGCGGGATTAATCGGGGCGATGCTGCTCTCTCGCGGTATTACATTGCTTAGCTTCGGCGATCAAGTCGCGGTAGGACTTGGTTTGCGCGTCGTTCCGATCAAGATCGCCTCGTTCGTCGTTGTCCTGCTGCTTGCCGGAGTCTCGGTTGCCGTCGCCGGAGCGATCGGATTTATCGGATTGCTGATTCCGCATATCACCCGGGCGTTGGTCGGCGTCGACTATCGATGGGTGATTCCCTGTTCCGCGGTACTAGGCGCATTGCTGGTCGTAGCCGCCGATTTCGCCGCGAGAACGATTAACATGAGCTTCGAAACGCCTGTCGGAGCGTTAATTGCCCTGCTAGGCGTACCGTTCTTCCTCTATCTCGTTCGCAGGGAGAGGAGGGAAATGCAATGAATTCGTTACAAAATGACCGGCGCGCACATAGGCAAGTAAAGGCATCCGTATTTTTTACGACGTTAGGAATATTGATCGCGGTCGTTTTTATTATCAGCATGAATACCGGTTCGTTGAGCCTGTCCCCGATGGATGTGATGAGAACGCTATTCGGGCAAGGCACGGAACAGACGAACCTCGCCTTGTTTCAGTTTCGCTTGCCGAGGATCGTGATTGCCTTGCTGGTCGGCGCGGGACTCGCGGTGTCCGGTTGCTTGTTGCAGGGGGTCGTGCGCAATCCGATCGCCGAGCCGGGCATTCTCGGTATCAATGCGGGAGCAGGGGTTATGGTCGTCCTCTTCATCACCTTCTATCCGAACAAGACGATCGCGCCGGTATGGCTTCTGCCTTGCC
The DNA here is from genome assembly GCF_012849095.1 of Cohnella herbarum. Classification (NCBI taxonomy): domain Bacteria; kingdom Bacillati; phylum Bacillota; class Bacilli; order Caryophanales; family Paenibacillaceae; genus Cohnella; species Cohnella herbarum. The sequence goes on along the minus strand of NZ_CP051680.1, from coordinate 6,603,899 downwards.
TCGCGTTCATCGGCTCCGCTCTGGCTGCCTTGATCTTGGTATTGCTCTCTTACGAGAAAAATAAAGGATTATCGCCGACCCGGCTAGTGCTCTCGGGAATCGCGGTTGCGGCGGGCTTATCCGCCTTGATGATCGTAATGACGATCCAGCTCGATTCGGATAACTATCAGTTTCTGGCTACATTCCTGGCGGGAAGTATTTGGGGGCGGATTGGAGATTCGTACTCGCTCTCTTGCCGTGGCTCGTCATCATTTTACCCTATGTATTCTACAAGGCGAGAACATTGGACATCTTGAATCTCGGCGATCAATTGGCCACCGGCTTCGGCGCTCCCGTTAAGAGAATGCGTCTTGCCTTTCTGGCCTCCGCGGTCGGTTTAGCCGCATCGTGCGTGGCGGTAAGCGGATCGATCGGCTTCGTCGGCTTGATAGCGCCGCATATCGCCCGGCGAATCGTCGGGCCGAAGCATAACATCCTGCTTCCGGCTTCCGCTTTGCTCGGCGCATTGCTCGTGCTTGTCGCCGATACGCTGTCCCGCGTCACGGATATTCCCGCGGGGCTAATCGTTTCCATGATCGGCGCCCCGTATTTTCTTTACCTGTTGGCGAAGCTGCGAGGTTAAAAGCTGGTCGCCATCGCGTTCGTCACGGCACGGCACGACAAGCGAAAGACGCTGTCCCCAATTATGGAACAGCGTCTTTCGCTTTGATATAGGGTTTACTCTCGCGAGCTATTCCGCAAGCGATGCTAAGGCACCTTCCAAAGCACCGATAACTCTATCGCACCAACGGTCAAACTCCGGATCTTCCTTCTGATACTCCGGATGCGCGAGAATATTCGCGACCGTTTGCTTAATGCCTTGATCAAAGCGAGTCGTTGCGACAAAGCCGGGAACGAGCCGCTTCAATTTGGAATTATCGAAAACGACCGAATTCGCCTTATCCCCGATCAATCCGCCCGTGTAATCCTCCTTGCTGCACGCGGCAAGGAACTCCGACGAAACATGGACCGCTTGCAGTTTGACCCCTAGCGCGTCGGCTATCGCCTCGTAAATTTGGTTCCAAGTGACGGATTCGTCGGATGTGATGTGCACGGATTCTCCGATCGCATGCATGTTTCCCATCAGACCGATAAACCCTTGGGCAAAATCGCTATTATGCGTCATCGTCCAGAGGGAAGTTCCATCACCGTGAATAATGACCGGTTTATTTTCCAGCATCCGCTTAGCAACCTGCCAAGATCCCTTGCTCCCGTGTACGCCTAAAGGAATGGAACGATCATCGTAAGTATGGCTAGGCCTAACGATTGTAATAGGGAAACGATGATCGCGGTATTGCTTCATTAGATATTCTTCGCACGCGATTTTGTTTCTGGAGTACTCCCAATAAGGATTGGCCAGCGGCGTGCTTTCCGTAATCCGATAATCGGACAACGGCTTCTGATAGGCGGAAGCGGAGCTAATAAACATAAACTGCTTCGTCTTCCCCTGGAACAAACGATAGTCTCTTTCCAACTGTGCAGGATGAAAGGCGATAAAATCCGCAACCACGTCGAACTCCAAATCTTGAATCAGTCGCGACACCTGATCTTCGTCGTTAATATCCGCTTGCAACACCTTAACGTTAGGCTGCAAATTCTCGTTGCGAGTTCCTCTATTCAGAAGATACAGCTCGCATCCTTGTTCCGATAGTTGTTTGGTGATCGCGGAACTAATCGTTCCCGTCCCTCCAATGAATAGTGCTTTCATCGCACACCTCCGCAATAAAATTCGGATTTCACTTTATATATTCTCTTCCGGGGTTTAGAGTCCTCCATCTTTGCAGTCTAAACTCACTACTCAATATTGGGATTGACTTTTTATGGAATATCCTCTACAGTTGTCTGTACAAACAAATACATCTATGTTCAAACAAGAAAGAGGTAACGATCGTGCTCGACACCTACCTGAAAGAATGCTTGTATTTTACGGCAACCCGACTCAGTCGAGTGGTCACCAAAATCGTGGAAGACGAGTTTTTCAAATGCGGCCTATCCCCTACGGGCGCTTTCTTGATGCTGGCCGTTATTGAAGAAGAAGGCATTTCCCAGAAAAAATTAGGCGAGGTTCTCCACCATCAACCCTCGACTGTGACACGTCTGATCGAGAAACTAACCGCTAAAGGGCTAATCTATAACCGCGTCGAAGGCCGGATGTCCCTCATATACGCCACGGATAAGGGTAAAGCCTTGGAAGCCATCATCCATGAATGCTGGGATAATCTTCGTATACGTATAAATGAGATATTGGGCGAGAAAGAAAGCGATGAACTTACGTTGCATTTATATAAAGTGAGCGACCAAATAGAGAATAGCAATTGATTAATTTTTATAAAAATATTTGCTTGTGCAAACAAATAAAATGCAATTACGCTGCATACAATCATTTGAAAGGAGGTGGTACATTTTTTAGTTCAATAGTTGTTTGCTCAAACAATATTATGAAGGTAAAATGAGGAGGATTCAAATGAACGAACATCAACTCTCGAGAAAGCCGATCCTGATTATCGGCGGTACAGGCAAGACGGGTCGACGGGTAGCGGAACGCCTCGCTGCTCTTGGCATTCCTACGCGGATCGGGTCTCGCGCCGGGGAACCGCCCTTCGACTGGCAAATCAAGTCCACTTGGTCGGCAGTCTTGGAGAACGCGGAAGCGGTATATCTGACGTACCATCCCGACTTAGCGATGCCGGGTGCCGCCGACGATATTGCGTCATTCGCCGAGTTAGCGTTGCAACATGACGTTCGACGGTTGGTTCTATTGTCCGGCCGCGGTGAAGAAGGGGCTCTCGTTAGCGAGCAAGCCTTGCGGAACTCGGGCGCAGACTGGACGATTCTAAGGGCTAGCTGGTTTAATCAAAATTTCAGCGAAAGTTTCTTGCTCGATTCGGTACTCGGCGGAACGATTGCCCTCCCGGTAGAGGATGCTAGGGAACCTTTCATCGATGCGGACGATATTGCGGACGTCGCGGTAGCCGCGCTAACCGAGAACGGGCATATCGGCCAACTTTATGAGCTTACCGGTCCTCGCGCGCTCACCTTTGCCGAAGCGACTGAAGAGATCGCCCAAGCAAGCGGTAGGGAAATCCATTATGTACCCATTTCCGTTGAGCAATTCAGATCCGGGTTAGAGCAAGAGAACTTGTCTGCGGAGTTTACGAATCTGCTCCTCGAGTTATTCACCAAAGTACTGGACGGACGCAATTCCCACTTAAATGACGGAGTAAAACGCGCCCTTGGGCGCGAGCCTAGGGATTTCAGGGATTTTGCGCGGGATACCGCCGCAACCGGTATTTGGGATCGGGGCGAACCGAATGGATGAGATCGTCTATTATTTCATTATCATCGCGGCCATCGGTTCCGGAATGGTAGCGGGAGTATTATTCGCTTTCTCCGCCTTCGTGATGAAAGCTCTTAATCGCCTCTCGGCCGAACAAAGCATTGCTGCCATGCAGTCTATTAACATTACAGTGCTTAATCCTCTATGTTCCGTTCTGTTCTTCGGGACGGGATTGATCACCCTATTTATTCTGATAACCTCCTTCAACCGATGGAACGACCCCGATGCGATTTATCTGCTCGCAGGGAGCGCTTCGTACCTTATCGCTCTCTTCATTACCGGCGCATTTAACGTCCCTCTTAATAACAAGCTGGCCGTCGTTAATCCTGCCGCCAACGATGGCGCGCAAAAATGGGGAAGTTTCGTTGCTAAGTGGATGATTTGGAACCATATTCGGACATTGGCATGCGTTGCCTCGTCTGCGTTTCTCCTTATCGCTTTTCATATGCAATAAAACGAGAACAAGTAGACCTGAGAAACCGGATCTACTTGTTTTCTATTCTAATCGTTACCAAGAAATCCTTGCTTGTAAATATTCAACAAATATTCAAGCGTCGTTGGATCGCTATAAGTGGAAGATTCGGTATCGATCTCAATAACTTGCTTGTTCTTAACGGCCGGAATGTTGTTCCAAGTTTCGGTTTTCATGAATGAGTTATCGTTTTTCGAGCTCTTGCTCAACACGATATAATCTCCCGCATACTCAGGAAGAACCTCTTGAGACAACGTGTAATAGCCTGGTCCCTGCGCATCCTTTTTGACTTTTTCCGGCATGCTCAAGCCCATCGCTTGGTACAGAATTTCCGTGCCGCGCGCCCAGTTGTTGCCGAACACGTAGAAAGTTTTAGCATCCGTTTCGAAAACAGATACAGTCGCGTTCTCGCCGATTTTCGCTTTGACTTCCTTGCCGATTGCTTCCGCGCGTTGCTTAAAATCATCTATCCAAGCCTGTGCTTCCTCTTCTTTGTTCAGAAGCTTGCCGATCTCCAATTGCTGCGCAAGATAGTCCAGCTTGCCCCAAGTAAACACTACGGTAGGCGCAATTTGTTTTAGCTTTTCGATATTCTTCATCTCTGTTCCGCCGATGATCAAATCCGGCTTCTGCTCGATGATTTTCTCCAAATCATCTTCGGATACGATTTCGACGCCAGCTAGCTTCTCGGCAAACAGAGGGTTCATATTCGTCCACTGATCTACCCCGACCAGCGTCCCGTCTAACGAGAGTACATTCGGCGCATTCGACAAGGCCACGATCCGCTGCGGATTAGCCGGAACCTCGACGGGGCCGGTCTCGGATTGGTAAGTAATCGTCCCGGATTCTCCATCTGCAGTCGTCGTTGCTCCCGAGCTTGGTGCGGGCGATGCGTTGTTCCCTGAATTGTTCCCTGCATTGTTTCCTGAATTGCTCCCGCAAGCGGTAACTATGATCATCAGCAACAAAAGAAAAATAGGGGCGGACAGCTTTTTGTTCATACTCGCGTCTCCTTATACGTGGATGTATGATCATCCACTGTCGATAATGATTCTCATTTTCATTCATGAATAAATATAAATTCTCGCTGCCTAGTTGTCAATGGAAATCCTATTGATTCGGTTTATATAAAGGAATATGCGTTCTCCGTGTCGAATTTCTTCGTATTATGATGATGCGAATGCTAAATAACACGACCCCCAAATATATCGTCTTATTAATCTTATTCCTTAGCGTTCTATTCTCCCTGCGGTGGGCTTGGTCCGAGCTTTTCTATACATCGGAACAGCCAAGTGCCGTCGATGGGGTGCTCGACATGCGCGGAATCGATTTGGAGAACTCCCCTTCGTTCTTCTTGAATGGCGAGTGGCATTTCTATCCTAATCAATTCATAACTAAACAGGGTATTCCGTCGGATGAGACGCCCCCCATTAAGATTCAAACTCCCGGTGACTGGGGCAGCCTGCTCAATCCGGAATCCGGCTCCTCGTACGGGTACGGAACATACCGATTACGAATTCTTACCGATCCGCTTATACAACCTGTCGCCATCTGGCTACAAGGGATTCAAGCTTCATCCGAAGTAGAAATCAACGGAATCGTCTCGGGAGTTACCGGCAAACCTGCCGTACATGCCGAAGAATATATTCCGAAGAACTTCTCTTACACGGCTTCCTATACGATAGCCGGGACTACGGAAGTCGATGTCTACATTCGCGTAGCCAACTTCGACGAGCCCTTTAACGGCGGGATCACGCGCGGCATTCGCTTCGGCTCTCAAGCCTCGATCGATGATGTACGTTGGTATTCCATCGGATTCCAGTTGGTTACGTTCGTGCTGCTCCTGCTTCACGGGTTGTACGCGTTCATCCTTTACGTATTCAATCGCCGCGAGCGGGCTTTATTCACCACGGCGCTATTAACGCTCTCGGTCGGCATTGCGATTATATGCGGTCACGATAACTTGCTGCTGCTATGGCTGCCGATCAATTATACATGGGCGATCAAGATCAGACTGATCTCTCTTCTGTGGCAGAACCTATTTATACTGCTTGTTTTCCGGAGGTTCGCATCGGCTCCCCCGAATAACGTGTGGTTGCGAACTTATTCCGCGACGCTCGTTGCTTTAACGGGACTGATCCTTGTCGCGCCCGCAACGTGGTTAAACGGAATGATCGATTTCGGAGGATTTATGTTCCTCTATTTAATCCCTTTCGTTTGGTTTATGTACACCGTTGGAACGATGATCTTCAAGCAACAAGCCGACAAGGACATCGCCTTCCTGCTGTTGTCCGCCGCAGGCATCTTCTCCAACCTGTCATGGAGTATCGTAGAGTCAAGCTTCGACATAACTACCGTGTACTATCCTTTCGATATTCTTGCGGCCCTTATCGGAATCAGCGCATACTGGTTCAAGAAATACTACCGCAATGCCAAGGAAAACGCCGATCTCAACGAGCAGTTGCAGAGGGCGAACAAACTGAAGGATCAATTTCTCGCCAATACGTCGCACGAACTGAGGACGCCTCTGCACGGCATTATGAACATCGCCCAGACCGTCGTCACCAAAGAGAGAGGGCAGCTCGGCGAGAGCAGCCTTAAGGAAATGGGGCTACTGATCTCGATCAGTAGCCGCATGTCCCATATGCTCGGCGATCTTCTCGATGTCGCTCGTCTCCAAGAGCACCGCATCGTCCTGCAACAAGAGCCATTGCCGATCCAATCGATCGTACCGGGCGTAATCGGCATGCTTAAATATATGACCGAGGGCAAGCCTATCGTATTGCAAATGAACATCCCCGAGTCGACGCCGATGGTCATGGCCGACGAGAAAAGGCTCGTGCAGGTATTGTATAACCTATTGCATAACGCCCTTAAATACACGGAAGCAGGAACGATCTCTTTTTCCGCCGTGAAGCGGATCGGGCATGTTCTTATAAGCGTCTCCGACACCGGCGTCGGCATGAACAAGGAAACGCAAGCCCGGGTGTTTCTTCCTTATGAGCAAGGGTCTTACGGAATAAGCGATGGAAGAGGAATCGGACTAGGTCTAAGCATAAGCAAACAGTTGGTGGAGTTACACGGAGGGACGCTGACCGTTCGTTCGGAGCCGGGGAAAGGATCGGTGTTCAGCTTTGATCTCCCGATAGCGGATTCGTCGAATCAACAGCAGATACTCAGACTCTCCCAACCTTACGGGGTATCGGAAGAAACCGAAATTCAGCTTGGGGGGCTGATATTGCCGGATGCCGCTATAGGAGAAACGGCTGCCTCGGCGCTTACTATGCCGCCGCTTCTCACCGAGAGGAAAATGAATATTCTGGCCGTCGATGACGACCCGGTCAACCTGAACGTGCTCGTGGGCATTCTATCGACGGAACCGTATACGATCGCAACGGCGCATTCGGCTCACGAAGTGCTGGAATTGTTAGACCGCAACCAGTGGGATTTGCTTATTGCCGATGTTATGATGCCGCAAATGTCCGGCTATGAATTAACGGAGAGAATCCGGGAGCGCTATTCCGTATCCGAGCTTCCGATCTTGTTGTTGACCGCGCGCAGTCAGCCCGCCGACATCTATACCGGATTCTCGGCGGGTGCCAATGATTATGTGACCAAGCCGGTAGACGCGTTGGAACTGAAGTACCGAATCCGGGCGTTAACTACGCTGAAGCAATCGATCAATGAACGGTTGCGCATGGAGGCGGCCTATCTTCAGGCGCAAATTCATCCCCATTTTCTATTCAACACGTTGAATTCCATTATGGCGCTGAGCGATATCGATTCGGGCAAAATGCGTAAGCTGGGCGACGCATTCGCTTCTTTCTTGCGGATCAGCTTCGATTTTCTGAATACGGGGGAACTCGTCGAGCTCTCTCACGAGCTGGCGCTTGTCGAGGCTTACTTGCATATCGAACAAGAACGTTTCGAGGACAGATTGTCCGTCGTATGGGAAGTGGAATCCGATATCCGCTTGTATATTCCTCCGCTTTCCTTGCAACCCCTGGTCGAGAATGCCGTCAAGCACGGCCTCCTTAGCCGGAATAAAGGCGGTACGCTGCAAATTCGGATCACTAGACAGGACGATTCTACTCTTATTGAAGTGACGGATGACGGCAAAGGCATGGATCGCGATCAGGTCGCTCAATTGCTGAATCCCACCCTGAAAGGAAAGGGCGGGATCGGACTTTCCAATACGAATCGGCGTTTGATGCAATTGTACGGTCATGGCTTATCTATTCGCAGCCAACCTAACGAAGGAACGACGGTGTCTTTCGTGATTCCGAACTGACAACCGCTTAATGATGGCCGCGCGGCTTCTTGCCGCTCCATCGTTCGTCGACTTTCTCCAGAGAAGACTGGTATCTCGTATCCACGCTAAGACGGTATTGGTTCGTCGTATTCTCCAGCGAGCAGTGCATAAGGAACATTCCGAAGATCAACACGTCTCCCGCTTTGAATTCCGTCGTCGCCCATTTGCCGCCGTATTTATTCGTAATGACGAGCGGGTCGTCCGTGTAATGACCGATTCCGTCCCTATCCGAATCCTTGGAACCGTAGGATCGCTTCAAATCTTCGAAACGATGGGAATCCAGGCATATGGCGAGCCCGCCCATAGCATAGTCGATGTCGCCGAGAGGAGACCATACGGTATACAAGTTATGCGTACCGCGGCCCATATACACGATATCGTAATGCGCGCCGGTGTAATCGCCTTTGCCGACGGCGCGCAGCCACTTGTAATGGTAGGTCAGCGACTGTTCGCCGAGCAACCGATCGAAGAATCTCATAATGTGATCCCCGTTCAACACGTTCAGCAATTCCGGCAAATCTTCGTTCGTGCCGCCCATGAACAACGTTTTGCTACCGTCCGCCATTACGCCTTCTTCCAGCAGAGTGTCTCTGTCCAACTTGCCCATCTTATGCATCTTTTCCAAGACGCCATGTCGGGCCTTAAGCACTTGCTCCCTGTCATGGAACCCCCGAAGCAACAAGTAGCCGTCCTCCGAAATCCGATCCCTCAAAGCCGCGATGTCATGTAAAATATCGTTCGAATCCCTCAACTCCGTTAAATGCGGTCCTCCAAGCTCCAACACGCGATTTCCTACTGTAACTAACATCCGGCAGCACTCCTCTAGCAAGGTTATGGCTTAATTGTATAAGCAGAAACCTCGTCTCTCCATGGATCGCCGTCACTATTACATGTATAATCGTACCAAATACCTGTCCGAACAGGAGGCCGCATATCGTCATGTCGTATATGGATATTCCTTATGGGTTAGACGATCATTTCTCCGTTCCCGAGTTTCGCTTCAAGTCGATCTGGAAAGTGCAGGCCAACGATACCTATCAAGTCAACCAACCGAACGGTCTCGAAATTCCGGGCATCTTCGTTGCTTATGAGGGCAAAGGAGCTTTCACATATTCGGACACCCGACATGAGCTTGATGCAGGCACCTATACGATCGTACGGAATGGCGTACCTTGCTCGTATCGTTGCGTAGGCGGCGATTGGAAATTTTATTTTATCCATTTCGATCCCCTGGATATGGCTTTTCACTTAGATCTACCGGTCGGGAAGCCGGTTTCCACCGCCAAAATGCCGGAAGCGGTCCGCTTGTGCGAGCGACTGATCGACAGCTTAATCGTTAAGCCGAAAGGCTACGGATTAACGGTCCAGCTCCTGTCGCAAGAGCTGCTGCAACTGCTGGCTAGAGAGCATGACGCGAACTATGAGAGTCGTCACCCCGAGCTGGACGATATTTTGTATCAAATGCATAAGAACATCGGGCAGACGCTTCCGATCGACGATTTCGTCCGGCAAAGCGGGTTGTCGCGCACCGTCTTCTTCGCCCGCTTCCGTTCGAGAACCGGAATGTCTCCCAATCGCTACATGCAGGAACTCAAGCTGGCTTCCGCTAAGGCGGCGCTAGAGACAACGAACTCGTCCGTGAAGGAGATCGCCGCCGCTTTGCGATTTTACGACGAGTTTCATTTTTCCAAGCTGTTCAAGCAGCGGTACGGGGTTGCTCCCCGTTCTTACCGGAACTCCCGGGGTGCCGCGCAAACCGACGAGCACTAATTATGAGCATTTATCGTCAGTAGAAATATCATTCGGGAACTCCGATGTCTATTGTCATGTACCGGTCGTCATGCTCGTAAAATAGAAAGATGACGCTCGTACGAATGACGGTTACCTCGGGGGGATGACGATGAAAATAACGTCCGGAGGATTCGAAGTCGTATATCACGGAAGAGTATTCGCCTATGGAATGAGCCCGATCGAAATCACTTTGTCCGAAGAGAACGATCCATTGAAGTTCGTATTCTGCATCGAGCAAGATGCGGAACGGGACGACTTCACGACCGACATCCGTCTTATCCGTTATAACGAGGTGCGCATTGCGTGCGTCAACTTTCCGAGAGGCAAGCCGACCGGCAACCATGACATGATTCATCTCGGCGTGCTAAACAATCGCAGGCTGTCTCTTCGTTACGAAGTGACGATAAACTTCGATATGGCGGCTTGGGTGTTGACGTTTACTTTCTATGCGGGGGAGGGGGTCTCGGACCATGAATAAAATCGAAATCCAAGACCCTAAAGTCGCCAGCAAGATCATCGCGGCGAATGCGGAGAGCGAGAAACGCAAAGCGGAGCTCGGCTTTCTAGGAAAGTTCTTCGGTTCCGGGGACAACGTCCGCTTGTATATCGTCGGCACGATCGCGCTCGGAATACTCCTTATCGCGCTGGTCTATACGTTGACGCCCGAGAAGTTCCGGTCGGCCGATTTCGGATTAAAGGAGTTATGGTCGCTGGTTCTCCCCGTCGAAATGACGATTATCGGCTACTTGATCGGATCGCGATCGAAAGATGCCGGCGGCGGTTAAGCGATGGAGGATATTCGAATTTCATTCGGTCGATGATTCCCGTACCCACACGCGATCTAAACCGCCCGATAGCAGACGACGTTGTTGGGCAGGGTTCAGATGAGGGTAATCCTCGCGTTGATGCATGCCTCGCGACTCCGTGCGGTTTAAAGCCGACGTGTACATCCATCTAGAGACGGCCGCCATAGCGGTCGCCTCGCGAAACTTGACTGCTTGAACGCCGTTGGGCATAGTGGTCGCTCGAATGGCCGACCAGACCTCATGCAGATTGGACAATGAACTGCGCAGCTTGGCCTCGGATCGGAAAAAGTTGATATCGTACGGCATGACTTCATCTTGAATGGCACGAATGTATTCGGAATTCCGCTCCGGCTCGTAAGCCCGCACGCTCGCTCCTGTCTCGCCGCCTCCCGCTAGCCTCCAGCCACGACCTATTGACAACGGTTTGAGCAAGCACCGGATTTAAGTAGGCGCACCCAAAACAAGCAAATCTGCTTCTAAGGAACGCTCTTTGTTGTTAGCGAAGCTGCCCATGATCATGACTCCTTTTCCTTGAAAATACATAAAAAGAGACGCGTCTCGATAGAAACGCATCTCCATGGATATGGTCGATTTGTTGTAATGCATTCATACTACCGTCATCGCGAGAGGGGTGTCAATATTTTTTCCGATAATTTCTATAGGAATTTAATTATTTGATTGACGATTAATGACTCGAGGTGATAACCTATGGATAATTAATTTCAATTTACATTAATCGCATGAATTAACTAGGATTACCAGACCCAAGCTTAACTCCATATTAAGTGACTACCGTACGAATGGAGACACTTCTACTCTTGATTAAAGAGCGAAGTGTCTTTTTTGCGTCATAAGGATAGGTTCGCATGATCGAAATCATCAGCGCAAGCAAGTATATCCAGTGCAACATGTGCGTATCCGTCTGTCCGACTAACGTCTTCGACAAGACGGTGAACGGAATTCCCGTCATTGCCCGGAAGAGCGACTGCCAAACCTGTTTTATGTGCGAATTGTACTGCCCAACGGATGCCTTGTTCTTGGATCCGCATGCCGAACTGCATAGACAACTGGATGAAGATGAACTGGAAAAAACAAATGCTTGGCGGCTATCGGGCCGTCATCGGCTGGGCTGGAATGAATAGAAAATCGGCGGTTATTTAGACGCGGGGGAGACGATTGCGATGGCTGAACCTTTATTGATCATAGAAAACTTAAACAAAACCTTTCAATCTAACAAAGGAGCCGTTCAAGCGCTTCATGGCATTAAGCTTCATGTCAAGGAAGGAGACTTCGTAACCGTCATCGGTCCCAGCGGCTGCGGCAAGAGCACATTGCTTAAGATCATCGCCGGCTTGGATGTTCATTATAACGGGGATGTAAGCCTTGGCGGCCAACCGATCAAAGGACCCGGAATCGATAAGGGCTTTATTTTTCAAGAGCCGCGATTGTTTCCATGGTTGACGGTCGAGAAAAATATAGCCGCCGATCTGTCGCTGCGAAAGCCCGAAGTACGCAAAAAGGTGGATGAATTGATCGGGCTTGTACGATTGGACGGCTTCCAGAAATCGTACCCGAGAGAACTGTCGGGCGGCATGGCGCAACGCGTAGCCATCGCGAGAGCTCTGCTGCGCAATCCGAAAGTGTTGCTGCTCGACGAGCCGTTCGGAGCGCTGGATGCTTTCACTCGAACGCACATGCAGGAAGTGTTGCTCGATATTTGGCAAAAAAATAAAACAACGATGATCTTCGTTACGCACGACATCGATGAAGCCGTCTATCTCGGGAACCGCGTCGTCATTCTGAAGCCTCGTCCCGGAGCTATTCGCAACATCGTTCCAATCGATTTGCCGGTACCCCGTAAAAAAACGACGACCTCGTTTCAACAATTGCGCCTGAAGGTGCTGAGCGAATTCGAGAAAATAGATGAACTGGATTTTTCGGATGGTTCAGGCATTTAGACCGAAGCGGAGTGATGGATAATGAGCCAGCAACGGCAGTTCGCGGCAGTAGATTTGGCAACTATGGAACAGGAGCAAAGGCTGTCTTTCATAGAAAACAAACAAAGATTCAGACAACGATTCAATCGTTTCGTTCTTGGCGCAACCGTTCCGGTTCTGCTTCTCGCGGCGTGGCAAATTCTCGGCGACCGGGGCGTTATTTCAACGTTGCTGTTTCCGACGCCCTTTAGGATCTTCCAAGCAGGTATCCGGCTCATGCAAACGGGCGAGTTGTTCGACAATTTGCAGATCAGTCTGTTCCGCGCTTTATCCGGTTTTATTCTAGGAGGCGCATTGGGACTGATGCTCGGCGTTCTTGTCGGGTTGTTCCGGAATACGGAAAGAACGTTGGATCCGACCGTACAGATGATCCGCATGGTACCGCATCTGGCGATAGCCCCTCTGTTCATCTTATGGTTCGGCATTGGCGAGACGGCTAAAATTTTACTGATCGCCAAAGGAGCCTTCTTCCCGCTCTACATTAATGCCTTCATCGGCATTCGGGACGTGGATAACAAGCTGTTCGATGTAACGCGGGTGCTCGGATTCAGCAAATGGAAGCAGACTATTCGATTGGTTCTCCCCGCCGCGCTGCCCAATATTTTACTTGGCGTTCGAATCTCTCTGGGCGTATCCTGGCTCGGACTGGTCGTAGCCGAACTGATGGGTTCAACGGAGGGGATCGGTTACCTGATGTCCGACGCCAGACAATTCTCCAAAACGCCGGTTGTGTTCGTTGGGATCCTAATCTTCGCGACATTCGGCATTCTGTCCGACTTGTTAGTCCGGTCGCTTGAGCGGAAATGGCTATCTTGGCGTGAAAACTATAAAGGGTGATCTACCCGTCCAACAACGGAAGATCGCCTGCGAGGGAGAACGGACCCATGGGCAACGCAGTCAAATCGTTATCGCAACAACCGCGGCCAAGCGATATCGCCGATCGGACCGAACGGTTGCTCCTAAGAAGCACATGGTTCAGGACCAAATTGAACGATATTGCCATCGGCGCGTTATTGCCGATATTCATCCTGCTAATATGGCAAGTACTCGGAAACTTGGGCGTTTTCTCCCCAACGTTCCTGCCGACGCCGCTTGCCATTGCAGCCGAATTTCAGAAGCTTATCGTGTCGGGCGAATTATTTCAACACTTATCGATATCGCTCCAACGGGCTGCTATGGGTTTTCTCATAGGCGGCGTAGCGGGACTTGTATTCGGCATTCTCGTCGGGTTTGCTCAACGATTGGAGTTTTTGCTGGACCCTTCGTTCCAAATGCTGCGAATGATTCCCCATCTGGCGGCGGCTCCGCTGATCATTCTATGGTTTGGATTCGGCGAAGTTTCCAAAATATTCATTATTGCCAACGGCGCGTTTTTCCCTATGTACATTAATACGTTCGTAGGCATTCGCAATGTCGATCGCAAGTATTTCGAAGTGACGCAAGTGCTTAATTTCAGTAAATCGAAACAAATCTTCCGATTGATTTTCCCGGCTTCCTTGCCGAGCATATTGTTGGGATTGCGTTTGTCCGTCTCCATTTCCTGGTTGGGGCTTGTCGTAGCGGAGCTGATCGGCTCACAGGCCGGTATCGGCTTCCTCATCAATTACGGCAAACAAACGGCGAGCACGGAACTGATTTTTACGGGAGTCATCATATTCGCGGTTTTCGGTAAGCTTGTCGATTCGGCAGTCCGCTTGTTAGAGCGTAGGTGGCTGCGTTGGAGAGACAGCTTTCAAGGATAGATCAATCCAAATTAGGGGGACAACGGAATGACAAAGGGACAAAGACAAAACAAGGATGGTTTGCATAAGAGCCGTTACGCAGGGATATTGCTCGTGATTATACTCGCGATGTTGTTTACGCAAGCCTGCGGCGATAAGGAGAAGACGGCATCAACCGGTGCCGAAGATTCAGCGACGGCTTCCTCGGTCGGCAAGGGTCCGACAACGTTAAATTACGGTTATATCGGGACAAGTAAGCTGAATTTCCCCGGCGGGGCCGAAGGTTGGGGCTTCTACAAAGGAATCATTCAAGAGGAATTGAAGAAATACGGAATCACGGACGTGAAGTTAACGGCGTTTCCGAACGGTCCCGATTTAAGCGAATCGTTAATCAGCGGTCGTCTGGATGTGGGCAGCTTGGGAGACACCCCGGCTATTCTGTCCAGATCGGTAGGGGCCAAGACGCGCTATATTACTCAGGGATCTACGAACAGCATTGGGTATTTAATCGGTAAAAAGGACGGTCCCAAGACGCTGGAGGAACTGAAGGGGAAAACCGTTTCCACGCAAAAAGGCTCGTTTCACCATCGTTATCTGGCGGGTTTACTTAAGGAAAACAATATCACCGACGTGAAAATCGTGCATATGCTGCGCGTCGATGCGGAAGCGGCGATCGCTCGCGGCGAGATCGACGCGATGACCAATACCGACGTATTCGCTCTCAAACAAATCGATCAAGGCTACCCGTTGATCGACGATGCCACGAAACACCCGAATCTGCTAGGGACTAGCGCTACGGTCGTCTCGGAAGATTATTTAAGCCAATTAGCGGACTTTCCGAAAATCTGGAACGAAATTCGTCTGAAAGCTTTGAACGACTTGAAAGCAAACCCCGACGAGTACTACGAATTTTTGGCGGAGCTGAACAATTCTACGCCCGAGTTGATGCAAAAAGTAAGTCCGATCAGCTTCATTAAGGAAGTTCCTTTTACGGATGACGGCATTAAGCTGCTCGAAGGAACGAAACAATTCCTCGTGGACGAGAAATTGGCTGAGAAAGATTTCGATCTGAACGATTGGATCTTGGAATAATGGATTACATGGAAGCCGACGTGTTGGTGATCGGCGGAGGACCGGCAGGAGCTTGGGCTGCATGGAGCGCGGCCAGACAGGGAGCCAAAGTCATACTTGCGGATAAAGGATATTTGGGTTCTAGCGGCGCTACTGCGCCTGGAGGTACGAACCTGCTGTATCTTCCGCCGGATCGCGAGCTGCGCGAGAAGGCCGTGCAGCAGCGGTATAAGGAAAGCGGATATTTGGCCGAGCCGGAGTGGATTCATCGGGTATTGAACCAAGTTTACGAAAGCTTGATTTGGGTTGAAGGCTGGGGATATCCGTTCAGACGCGACGAGGAAGGGGTTCCGCAGAGGGATCACCTGCAGGGGCCCGAATACATGAAATTAATGCGTCGGCAGGTAAGCCGTGCCGGCGTACGTATTCTTGACCAATCGCCTGCGTTGGAACTGCTGGTGGATGACCATGGCGTAGGAGGCGCTCGCGGTATATCGCGTCTGGACGGCGGAGATTGGGAAGTTCGCGCTAACGCGGTCGTGATCGCTACTGGAGGCTGCGCCTTCCTGAGCAAAGGACTCGGATGTAACGTGCTCACCGGCGACGGTCTGCTGATGGCGACGGAACTCGGAGCCGAACTGTCGGGCATGGAATTCACGCGCCAATATGCACCGAGTGCAGCCTTCGGTACGGTCACGCGCGGTAGGCTGCTCAACTGGGCGACCTATACGTCGGAAGACGGTACGGTGCTCCAAGGCGGAGGCCCTAGGGCCGGCGACTTTCTTCCGAAGATGCTGAGCAAAGGATCGGTATACGCCATGCTCAACCATGCGGATACGGAAGAGAAGCGGCAAATTTTACGCAAGTCGCATGCGATTTTTTTCTTGCCGCTGGATCGCGCGGGGATCGATCCGTTCACGCAGCGCTTTCCGCTGACGCTGCGTTATGAAGGAACCGTTCGCGGCACGGGAGGCATTCGCTTGACGGATGACGATTGCGCCTCCACGGTTCAAGGTCTGTACGCCGCAGGCGATGCGGCCACCCGGGAACGCGTTACCGGGGCCAAGTCTGGAGGCGGCGCGTTCAACGCCTCCTGGGCGATCTCCTCCGGCATGTGGGCCGGAGCCGGAGCCGCGCGATTCGCGCTAGCCCAAGAGCGTAGCGCAGCCGCGCGAAATCTGAAGCCAGCCGGACGGTACGGCTTGGCTGGCCGCGGCAGTAGCAGTAGCAGTCAGTCGCCGGAGCCTATCGATTCGGCGGCGTTGGTGAAAGCTGTCCAGCAAGAGGTATTTCCGCTGGACATCAATTATTTCCGCAGCGAGCCGGTGCTGCGTCAATCGCTGGAGCGCCTGCACGGCTTGTGGGCAGGAATTCAGGGAACGGTGCTGCACACGATTCAGGGTCGTTTGCGAACAAGGGAAACAGCGGCGATGATTGCAACCGCCAGATGGATGTATACTGCGGCATTGGAGAGAAAAGAAACGCGCGGTTTGCACATGCTCCAAGAATACCCTGAAACGGATATCGCCCAGCAGCACCGCCTAATCGTGTCGGGCCTTGAGCAAATTCGGGTTTATGCGGAGCGGTTGACGGAGCACCGCGAGCTGCGTCTAGGGCAAGAGGCGGTGGGCGGATGATTGAATTCGTAAGCTCGGATCGCTGCGTTCAATGCACGATGTGCGTGAAAGTATGCCCGACTAATGTGTTCGATTTAGGTGCGAATAAAATTCCGATAATTGCTCGTCAAGAGGATTGCCAAACCTGCTTTATATGCGAAGCCTACTGCCCGGTGGATGCGCTCTATGTGGCTCCTTATGCCGACCCATTGGAAGTTGCGCCAACGGAGGAGCACTTAGTGGATAACCACCTATTGGGCAGTTGGAGAGAAACCATCGGATGGGGCAAAGGCCGGATTAAACTAGCCGCAATCGATACTACCCCTTTCATAGATCGGATTCTACCGGTTCGACGCTTGGAATGACGAGAGGAGCCATTGTCCGGCTTTTCGGCTGGCGGAACTTAAGAAAGGGGGAGCCGATTTCTCGGCCCCCCTTTTTTAACTTCAATTACTTATTCATTTGATCCAGCAATTTCAGTATAACCGTTACCGCTTCTGCCCTTGTTGTTTGGTCTTGAGGAGCAAATTCGTTGCCGTTTTTCCCTTGCACAATACTCGCTTGCTTCACGATAGCAACGCTACCCTTCGCCCAAGCCGGGATCTCCTTATCATCCGCGAAGCCGGTTGCGGCATTCGCTTGGCTTGATTCACCCAGAGCGTTGGCAATCATCACGGCCATCTCAGCACGTGTGACCTCCGCATTCGGACGGAAGCTACCGTCATTGCTCCCTTTAATAATGCCCGCTTGCACTCCTTGAGCCACCGCTTTCTTAGCCCAAGCTCCGATCTTCGCAGCATCAGTGAAGTTTAACTTTGCTCCATCGCCTTGCGGCTTCAACGCATTCATCAGCATAACAGCGAATTCTGCGCGAGTTACGGTAGCATTCGGCTTAAACGTTCCGTCTGCATAACCCTTAACGATGGCTTTACCCACCGCTTGCTTGATATTCGCTTCAGCCCAATGTTTCGCGATATCGCTAAATTTATTTTCCACTGTGATGTCCGTTGGTACCTTAAGTTGCTCTGGCTCAGGTACAACTCCCGTTGGTTCTACTGCAAATACCGCAAATTTCGTGAAGTGATCCACCTCTACGCTAATCCGGTTTCCGTTGATCTTGCTGCTCGTTACTTCTACCCATCCCTTTTTCGCTTCGTCATAATAGAATACAGCGACCCTTTGATCTTTCTTTACGTTAGCTGGATCAAAAACAAAGGTCAGTGCAACCGGCTTGCTGAAGTTCTCCGGAAAACTCTTCAGAATCTCATAGATCGAGCTTACTAGCGATTGATTATTCGTTACAAGATTTTGCGTATCCAGTAATTTGCTTATCGTTAATTTTAATTCTTTTTTCGTTGCCCCAGTTGGAATCGCAACCGTCACTGTATCTCCCAAGCTAACTTGGCCTGCTTGACCTATAGGAAGCGTTAATTTGCCATCCGTAGGTGTGGATGAACCGCCGCCACCGCTACTATTTGACGGTTTAGTCGCAGGCTTAATGTCCGCTAAACCGACAGTCAATACTTGAGCTAACGATGCTGGCTCTACTTCGGTTGCTTTTACGCGGATCGAGATCTTATCCCCCGCAATTACGCTAATATTATCTACTGATGTGGCCGTAATAGGTTGATAACCGGCAGTGTTAATCGAGTACTCCATACCCTCTGCAACACCGTTCAACTTCGTCGTTCCGACGTTCGTTCCCTGGATCAAAGCGCCGGTCATTGGTGCTGACGGTAGAGCGATCGTGTAGCTAGCGAGCATCATCTCACTATCTAGCTTTCCAGCAATTGCTGCAATCGCTTTGATCGTCAGATCGTTGCTTACAACGATAGGTGAGCTGTACAATAGGCTGCTTGTTGAAGGAGTGCTGCCGTCTATCGTATAGTAAACCGCTGCGCTAACCGTTGCGGTACTAAGCGTCACATTTGCTTTCCAAGCCACAGGCCCGCTTGCAACATTAGCTGTAGGGGTCTTTATTTTAATGGCATGTAATTGCGGATAATAACCTTCGATTAAATACCATTCCGATGTAAAGTTCCAATCCTCGTAAGTACTTATCGTCTTCATCTCTGCGGTTGTCCTACCCGTGCCTGCATCCACTTGACCGGATGTGACACTGTCGAAGAAACTGGAGTTGATTGTTCCGCCATTCGAGCCAATCAAGCCGCCAGCTGTGGAACCGGCTGTCACTTTTCCTATAGAGTAGCTATTGCTGACTGTTGCTTCTCTATAATTTAAACCTACTAAGCCGCCTATACCATAATATCCATTTACGTTTCCGACAGCATAGCTGTTGCTGATTGATTTGCTATTACGACCTACCAAGCCACCCGCTTCATAATCTCCTTCCACAAAACCTGTAGCATAGCTGGTGCTGATCGTTCCATTATTCTCGCCAACCAAACCGCCTGCTCCACTAGGTGCTTCTACATTTCCTGAACCATAGCTATTGCTGATTGTGCCATTATTGACACCAACCAAGCCGCCTGCTCCAGAAGCTCTTTCCACATTTCCTGTAGCATAGCTGTTGTCAATTGTTCCATTATTCTCACCGACCAAGCCGCCTATATAACTAGCTCCTTTTAAACCTGCCGTGGAGTAGCTGGTGTTGATTGTTCCTTCATTTGTACCCACTAATCCACCTACAGATCTGCCATTTTGCCAAGAAATAGGGTCAAAAATTCCACTTACACTCCCTGAAACATAGCTGTTACTGATTGTTCCATTTTGGTGCCTCCCCACCAAGCCGCCTACCTGATTTTCACCTTTGACGTTTACATTTTCCAGCTTCATATTTGCAATAGAACTTCCATCACTCGTAATACCAAATAATCCGATATTGCTCTCAATTGGCCTATTAATCGTTAACCCCGTTATTGTATAACCTTTGCCGTCTATATTTCCATTAAAATCATTAATCGGAGCCCAGCCCACATCCGTTGAGTAGCTGCTCAAATCAATGTCTGCCGTCAGTATGAAATAGTTTCCTGGGACCTCCAAATGGTTTCTTACATCATTGAGCTGATCCGCATGGGCGATTTGATAGGGGTTTTCTTCCGTACCCTCTCCTACCACGATAGTATGATCAGCCGCATAGGCTTTGCCTTCTCCTGTCGTAAACAGTTCTGGCATACAACTGACCACCATCATTATAACCAGTATGAATGCCGCTATTTTCTTACTTGCTCGATTCATTTTGTACATACCTCTATCTCCTCCAAATTTCTTGCTTCACCTGGGTAAGCATAGATCATCGTTGCGAAAAAAGAACCTAACAAAAGTTAGTTTTGCGCAAATAAAGTCGAAAAAAGCCAATAACTAAGCGTTTTACGGCTTGAGTTGTTGGCTTTCTAGATTTGTAAAATGAGATTTAGACTATTTGTTCTTATGTGTCAACATTTTCAGCAGTACGGTTACGGCTTCTGCTCTTGTCGCATTATCTTGCGGAGCAAACTTGTTGCCGCTTTTCCCTTGTACAATGCCAGCTTGCTTCGCGATAGCAACGCTACCCTTCGCCCAAGCTGGAATATCCTTGTCATCCGCGAAGCCTGTTGTTGCGTTCGCTTCACTGGATTTACCTAGAGCGTTGGCAATCATCACTGCCATCTCCGCGCGTGTAACCTCTGCATTCGGGCGGAAGCTTCCGTCATTGCCGCCTTTAATAATGCCCGCTTGCACACCTTGAGCCACCGCATTCTTAGCCCATGCTCCGATTGTCGCGTTATCTGTGAATTTCAGCTCCGCTCCATTACCTTGCGGCTTCAACGCATTCATCAACATAACTGCGAATTCTGCACGGGTCACGGTAGCGTTCGGCTTAAACGTGCCATTGGCGTACCCTTTGACGATACCGCCGTACACAGCTTGTTTGATGCTCGCTTCAGCCCAATGTCCCGCGATATCGCTGAATTTAACTTCTTCTGTTGCTGGTTTGGTTGTCGGTTCTGTCGATTGCTCTGATACCGGCAATCCTGTTTTCTCATCTACAACAAGCGCTGCAAACTTCGTGAAATGATTAACATCTGCACTAATGCGATCTTTACTGATTTTGCCGCCTTCGACCTTCACCCACGTTTTCTTTACTTCATCGTAGTAGAAGATAGCTACCGTCTGGCCGCTCTTCAGTTTCGATGGATCGAAAGATATCGTGATCGTAACCGGTTTATCGAAGTTTTCCGTGAAGTTCTTCAGAATCTCGTAGACCGAGCTCGCTAAAATCTCTTTGTTGCTAAGTAAACCTTGCGTACTCAATACCTTCTCGATCGTGAGTTCCAGTTGCTTCTTCGAAGCATTGGCCGGAATGGCGATCTCGATTTCATTATTCAAGCTGACTTCACCAGCTTTACCTACTGGAAGAGTAAGCTTACCATCCTTTGATGTAACGGTACTCGAACCTCCTCCGCCACCGCTTGAAGGAGTTGGTGTAACAGGTGGGGCTGCACGGGTTACGGTTACTGAATACAGCTTGTTGCTGCCATCTTCTGCCGTGAGAACCAGTTCGATCTGATTGCTGCCTGATTTAAGCGGCAATTGACCGCTTGTCTGTCCGCTTGCTAGATTTACCGGTCCAAGCACAAGCGAATCTGCACCATCGTACAAGCTCAAAGCCACGTTCCCATAGACCGCATCGCTAACGGTGGCCGTTACGGTCGTGCTGGATACGGAATAGGGAACGCTTGCCGTATACGCATATACGCTTTCGCTTACGGATTGCTCCAAAGTTATTCCGCTTAAGTTCAGCGTATTCAAGCTCGCGCTAGAGCTAAAGGTCTTGAACGTCTCATCTTGACCGTAGGTGATGACGGCTCCTGAGACCGCATAAGCCCGTATGTGGTAGGTTGCTCCCGATTGCAATCTGTCGATAATGACCGAGTAATCTCCCGTTCCGGTTGTATCTGCAACCCTTCTATTGTCGTTAATCGTCGGATTGGCATTCAGAGAGTATGCGATTCCCCGCTCGGAAATGATTTCGTTGCCATTGGCAATAACATGACCTCCGACCGTCGCCGTCATGCTCGTAATCGAGCTTGCCCCGCTCGTTGCGACATTAATCGATTGAGTAGATGCTAGCGCGAATCGATAGGTGTTCGAGAAAGTATAGCCTGCATCATTCAAAGCCACCACTTTCCAATAATACCCCATTCCTTCTTCCAACCCGCTAACGTTCAAGTTGTTTTGCGCTACCGTTTCATCTAGGACAATCGATTTAAACTTGGCATCCGTAGCGATCAATACCCGGTAGGAGGTTGCACCGCTTACGTCGCTCCATTGCAAATTCGGGGCCGATAAGGAACCGTCGGCCGGACTTACCGCAGTCGGAGCGGCAGGCAAAGTATTCAGCGTCAGTAAAATAGGTTCGTACACAGCATTTGCCGTTATCGTATAGCTACCAAGACCATCTGGAATAAAGCGGATCGCTTGTTTCTCCGACACCTTCTTGATATTCCCGGATTTAGAGTAGTTTACGCTTCCCAAAGATCCCCTTAATCCGATATCCGCATAGCTGCCAAATGCGCGTTCGCCATAATCGAACCCTACAAGATTAGGGTATTGAAACTGAATTTCATTCGTCGATTCATAGAGAATGATTTGAAAGGTACCAAACGGATCCAGTTGATCATAGTCGCAACACAATCCCATATTCGTATATTGAATTACGAATTTCTGATCCGGATCCGATTCGGCTCCTATAGTCTTATAGATCACTTTCGTCATTGGACTGAGCTCAAGACCGTTATAATCATCGGAGAAAGGGAACATATAATAATAGCTATTCGGATCCTGGAATCTAATTTCTCCATACCATTCGGCAATTAGTTGCGTAAATTGTTCACCGAACAGATCAAACGCGAAGCCGATGTCGAGCAAAGGATTATTGTTATCGAACATTGCTTCATCCCCGTAAAAAGGAGTTTCTACCGGCTGATTCAATGGCTTCGAATATGTGTCTGAATTCGGCACCAAGAAACGATAAGTATTCGAAAAAGTATAAC
This sequence comes from Cohnella herbarum, assembly GCF_012849095.1. NCBI lineage: Bacteria > Bacillati > Bacillota > Bacilli > Caryophanales > Paenibacillaceae > Cohnella > Cohnella herbarum. The sequence goes on along the minus strand of NZ_CP051680.1, from coordinate 6,580,741 downwards.
CGTTATCGTTAATGGCAACGACTTTCCAGTAATATATACTCCCGTATTCTAACCCGCTTACGGAGTAAGAGTTTTGTCCGATACCGCTTTGATCCTTCACGATCGTCTCAAATTCGGCATCCGCGGCGATCACCAAACGATAAGAGCCCGCATCGCTCGCTTCGTTCCATTGGAACGTCTGAGTCGAGGCGCCATAGCCGCCGTCCGCCGGACTAACCGCCGCCGCTACGCCCGGATGGCCATTCGTGATTAAGAGAGCTGGTTCGTAAGCGCTATGTTCCGCAATCCTATAGCCGCCTTGTTCGTCGCTAATAAACCGAATCGCTTGTTTCTCGGTCAAACTCTTAGTTTGAGTTGAATGAATTGTTGATTGATTAACGCTCCTTATATGGACCGTTGCATTTGTACCGAATGCACGATTATCGAGAAATCCCATAAGAGTAAGATATTGAAATTGAATATCATTCGTCTCTTCATACAGGATTACTTGAAAGGAACCCATAGGATCCAGTGGCGAATTACGAGTGCTGTAAAATGTCATATTCGTATATTGAATGACGAACTTCCGTTTAGGTGCTTCTCCGATCGTCGTATACAGGATTTTGCTCTTCGTAGTCATATATAGATCATCACTGAAAGGGGAGATTTCGTTAGTGTTGTTATCGTTATTAAAATGGAGGCGACCATTGGGGGAAGCGATCATTTTGTCAAACGTGTTCCCATAGAAAGTGAAAGAGAAAGGCATATCGAAGACATCGGAGTCCTGATCATCAGCAAAATTGACCTCATTGCCGTTATCTCGGAACACCACTTCCTTTACTTCCGGACCACTTATTAGCGTCTCCACCGGCTGAGGCTTATAATCCGAACTGGCAGCCGAAGCCTTAGACGAAATAAACATCGAACCCCAGCTCACGATTAAAGCAAAACATAAAAATAATACTAAACTCTTTCTCAAACTCTTTGTTCCTCGCATTATCAATTCTCCTTTTTAACTATAAATCATCATTGCAATCAAGCCCTAAATCCCCATTTCACACGAGGTAATATAACACCCTCCCTTAAAAAAAGAACCTAACTAAAGTTAGTTTTGCGCAAATAAAGTCGAAAAAGCCAACGATCGGGCGCATAATGGCACCAATCGTTGGCTTTCAGTTTATCTACCCTGTAAAGCTAATCTAGTATTCCCAGTTCTCTCGCGCGCGCAATCGCCTGAGCTCTCCGTTTGACTCCTAGCTTGCTGTACAGATGAAATAAGTAATTTTTGACTGTACCTTCCGTTAATCCGAAACGAAAAGCGACTTCCTTGTTGGATAATCCGTCCGCCAGCGCGTACAGAATTTCCGCTTCTCGGTTCGACAGCGATTCTAAGAGCGGCTGTAACTCATTGACGGAACTGACCGGTAGACTGTCTCCAGATTCGCTTGTCGCGCTGATCCGCGTACGGGAATCCTCCAACGACTTCAAGTACACCATTCGGGTGATCATAAGATCCAACACTTCAAGCCTCTCCGAAGTAAATACGCCGGGGATCAAATTATTTTCCAAATAAAGCACGGAAGATTGCGATTGTCCCGGAAAAAGAACAGGCATGCACAGAACGGACTTCGGCTGGATGGAGCGGATATAAGGATCTGCCGCATAAGCGCTGCGCGAAGCATCCGAGAGTACGACCGATTCCCCCGTCTTGACGACATAACGTACGATCGCGTCCGCGTAACAACCCTCTACTTCGCTACCTACTCTCTCACCTAACTGGTTTTCGATAGATAAGCCATTATCGAAACTATTCAACACATATCCCTGTTCCGCGCCCGAATAACTAATCGCCGACTCTAGGAAGAGGTGCATCACGTTATGACTGTCCTCTGATCTCGCCCATTCCGAAATTTTCTTTATGAGAGTTTTTTCGTCGACGTTTATTTGCATGATCTCGCGCGTAGCTTGAATGGATCCTTCTTCATCAACTACGGTAACTCGATTCACTTGCCGTTCAACTCTTGCCGCTTCAAGCTCCGGGTTTGCTTCTCTTAATTTTCTCGCTTTTGCTGTAGCTCCCCATACCGAATAGGCATCGCAAGCATCTGCCAATAGGATATCCGCTCCGGTAGTACTCCCTGCTTCCCTATAAAATAATGACGCCCGTTCGCAAGAGATGGCTTCTATTAAACGGTTTCCTTCGCTGCGTGCTTCCCGGATCGCGTCTTCGTACCCTCTTGCGGCATCTACGCGATTTCCGTCGATTCGCTGCAGCTCGGCCTTGACGAGTAAGCAAGCCGAAGACTTCCGCCCGTAATAGTCGGACCATTTCTTCATCTCTTGCAATTGTTGAGCAAGCTTGTCACGAATGCCTTTGCGCTCTTCCGGCGGAGCATCCGAATGAATGGCTGCCAGCGTCAACGAATGATAAACATGCTGTTTGCGGACTTGCATCCGAGTCTGTCTGAACGTGTTGAACTTGCCTTGCTCCACCCATTCGAGAGCTTCATCGTAGCGTCCGAACAAATAGGAGATTTCAATCTTGCAGGAGCAAGTATAATAGACCTCATGGTTCAGCGTTTCCTCGAACCGTTCGTTCTGCACCGGCATCGCGACTTCATCGTTTTCTCCAGCCAGGCCCTGCAATCTTGCTAAATACCATCTCGCAATTCGAAAGATGTTAAGCGTGACTTTATCTACAAGCTGCTGCGGAACATCTTCAAAAGTCGTTAACCGGGCGGACAAGGAATCTAAATTTCCGACATGGGTCGTCGCGCTCGTCAGCATCGCTATATTCACGTAAGTCAGATTGGCGGATTCCATCCCATAACGCACGGATTGCTCGAGATGCTCGACGCCTTCGTCCGGATCGTGCAAGAGCACTGCGAGTCCCATAATATAGTGCAATCGGCATAGCAGGTCCGCGCTGTCCAAAGAGGCCGATAGTCGAAATGCCGTATTTATATAATAAAGTCCGGTTTGGAAGAAAGAAATCTTGTTCCTAAGAATAACCAAACCGTAACCCGCAAGGATATAAGCAAATGCTTCGTTGTTTCCATGTTTCAAGCCATAGCGAACAAATCTGGAAAACAACACGGCGGACAGTTCCAAGCTTAAAGTAAACACAGATGTCGACATCGCCTTTACCAGTTCCGACAAAGCTTTGTAATGGGAATCGTGGTTAACGGGAAGATTCGGCAATTTATTACGCATGCCGTTCAATGCGATCTGCGTCATGGCCACTTCTTTGACAACGAGCGATGTAGACGGCTTCATCGACAGCTTCCACCCGAATTCCGCTAGTGCCTGTAGACCGATCCCCACGGCGAGAGAATCTCTCTTGAGATACGCGTTCATCGTTATTCTAATCAAATAAATACGGGAACGCTCAACCTGATCGGCGGTACGGGCCATCAAAGATTCGAGCAGCTCTTCCGCACGATCGACGCGCCCGCACATATATTCGCATTCGGGCATCTCCAGCATGATGCGATAAGCAAGCGAATCGGTCTCCGCCCCATCGTCCCGAGCGAGATCCAAACCGATTTTCAGAAAATGCAAAGCAGCCTCGTAGGCTGTCGTCGCTTTCGATTTCAATCCTGCCTGAAGATTAAAGCCGGCCAGTTCCGTTCTTTCCGCTTCGTCCGTCATCTTGCCGCTACCCAAGTTTAAATGATAGACCTTATCGAAGATAGATTGTTCGGGGATATCCGATGAATGGTCGCGCATAACCCGTCCAATCTTAAGATGCAGGCGCGCATGTTCCGTTTCGGGAATCATTTGATACGCGACTTGCTGCACCCGATCATGTAGGAAAGTAAAATAACCACCTTCCGCTTCCGCTGCGTCGGAATCTTTCTCAAGCGACAATAGTCCCTCTTCCTCTACTGAATGCAGAAGCTGGCGGATATGGGGCAAGGAACGGCCGCTTACTAGAGCAACGGTCGACGGATGGTAACGATGACCGATGGCGGCTGCTATGACAAGAAGTTCGATCGTTTCAGGGGGAAGCATACGGATGCGAGTTGCTATTAACTCCAGAATGTCCGGATCCTCGGGCATCTGCGCGACTACTGCCTCATCCCATTTCCAGACTGCTTGATCCTCGCAATAATAAAGCTTTTTCTCCCGGTAGAGACTATCCAGCAGACGGTGTAAATATAGCGGATCGCCGCCTGTTCGATGGTAAAGGAATTCCGCCAACAATCGGATGCGAGCCGAATTTTCGTTCAAAAGATGGGATATAAAATGTCTTACATCGATGTAGGATAACGGAAGGAGCGCAATATGTTCAATCTGTAGAGGATTATCGGACTTGCTCAAGGAAAAGGATCGATCAATCCATAATTCCGCATCGGCTTGGGTCTCTCCATGATCCTTCCGGTGCGGTGCCGATTCGTCCCGGAACGCGCCAATGATTAATAAATGATGCAAGGAAGAGTCGAATACGACCGAACAAAGAACATCCATCGTAGCCGGATCGGCCCATTGGAGATCGTCCAGGAAAATAACGAGAGGATGTTCCCTACTCGCGAATACTTGAATAAAAATAGGCAACAACCGGCGAAAACGAATAGCCGCTTCGGCAGGAGCCAGTTGTTCCACGGAACGAAGCTCTCCAAGAAGCTTCGCCGCTTCCGGTAGAAGCTGAACAATAACGCCGGCTCCTTGGCCTAACGCCAGCTTTAACTCTACTCGCAGCTTCTCGACTGTTTCCGGAGATTCGCTCCAAACTTGCCGAATCAAACTTCGAAGCGCCTGAAGGATCGGCGAGAATGGAATATCCCGATTCATTAAATCGCATTTGCCTGCAATATACTGCCCGCCATCTTTAATAACGGGAACCCGAAGCTTGCGGACAAGCGCGGTTTTTCCGCTGCCCGCCCGACCGGAAACGACTACGCAAGCCATTCCTCCCGATCGAGCCCGCTCCAATGCTCCATGAAGCTTATCCACTTCCGTTTCACGTCCGAATAGGATAGGCGGGAGCCGAAAGCGGCTGGCCTCATCCTCCCGGGCAATTGCGAAAGGAACGATCTCCCCGTTCTTTCTAATAGATGCGTCGCACTGTTGAAGGTCGGTTAACAACCCGTACGCGCTCTGATAACGATCTCCCGGCATCTTCGCCAGCAGCTTCATGATAATGCTTTCCAGCAAGCCCGCGCTCTCCGGTCGTAGCTCGCTCAGAGTTTTCGGCACAATCGTTAGGTGGGCATACACCCAATCTTCGGCGGTGTCGGCTTGGAACGGCAGGCTCCCTGCAAGTATTTCATAGAAGATCATGCCTAGCGCATACAGGTCGCTACGTTGATCGGGAGCACGATTAATTCTGCCCGTTTGTTCGGGAGAGAGATAAGCGTAGTCCAATGTTCGATTGTTCGAAAGCTCAGCTAATCTCAGATCCGCTTGGAAGCAAACACCCGCAGGATTCAAATCCCCAATGACCGTCTCCCGCTTATGGATCGAATGTACCATTTTCGTTAGAGCTACTGCTATATGTAAAAAAGACGAAAGTTCCATGGGCGATTTGTTCAACAAGTCCTGTAGCCTAATTTTCTCTGTTTGTGAGATGTTAACCCATCCTTCGTGAGCCGCTTATATCTGCTCTTTCAGTTCTCTTCTTATTCTACCATTAATTTTCAAAGAGTTGACTACGGGTCACGCCGACTAAATGACAAGTTGGAATCTATTTTATTCAGGATTGATCTAACGAGATTTCAAAAAGCCTCCGACCCCGATAGCTTATTGGGGTTGGAGGCTTCTTACCGTATTTTCTATTCCCGCTCAAGTTCAAGCTCGCCCGTCACGGCATTCTTCAAGACGATCCGGGCTTCGTAAGTTTCTTCGCCGTCTTTGCCGCCGAATTTCAGCTTAGCCGTCTTGCCCTTCTCGATGAGCGCTTTGACCATCGTATCGGTTAACGTACGATCGAAGCTTTCTTTCCAGATGACGAAGCCGCAGCCCGTCTTGTAGTTGCTGCATCCGTAGCCTTTGCGCCCCATGAAAATATGGCCGCCGCAGCCGGGACTCGGGCAAATGCCGATCGTGCTCGGTTGTGCGGCGGACGCGGTAGACGAAGCTGACGAAGCAGATGAGCTCGTAGCTTTAGCTGCTCCAGCGCCGGAACTTCCTGCTTTCGCCGAACCCGAGTTGCTCCTCGTTTTCTTCGGAGCCGCTTCCCCGTCCGCCGCCTTCTTGCCTCGCGGAGCCTTGGCTGGAGGCTCCGGCCGCGCAAAAGCATTTTTAGCCGCCGGTCGCTGAACGTTAACCTTGTCAATAATTTGCCACGTGAACTTCTTCACGTTGCCCATGAAAGCGTCCGCCGAGGCTTGTCCGCGGGAAATCTCCGTGAGCCGCCGCTCCCATTGCCCGGTCATCTCCGGCGAAGTAAGCAGCTCGATTCCGGCTCCGCGAATGAGCTCGATGGCAGTACGCCCCTTCGGCGTAATGACGATCTTCTTCCCTTGCATGTCGATATACCCGACCTGCTTCAGCCGTTCGATCGTCGCCGCACGCGTAGCCGGAGTGCCCAGCCCGGAATCCTTCATCGCGTCGCGAAGCTCTTCGTCCTCGATCTGTTTGCCCGCGCTCTCCATGGCCTTCAGCAGCGTGCCTTCGGTGTAATGCTTCGGAGGCTGCGTTTCCTTCTCCTTCACCTCGACTTCGGCGCAGACGACCGGTTGCTGTGGATCGATCTCGAACGGAGCATCCGTCTCCTGTTCCTCGTCTTCCGCGGAACCCGCTCCGTCTTCCTTGTCTTTGCCTTTGTCTTTGCTGGCGGATTTCGGCGCGGCGTCGGCGCCGTAAATCACTTTCCATCCCAACGACAGTAATTGTTTAACCGTAGTCTTGAAGTTCTCCTTCTCTACATCGGTCATCACAGTGTGTACTTTATATTCGGCCGCAGGATAGAAATGGGACAAGAATCGTTTTACGATCAGATCATACAGCTTACGCTCGTCCGGACTGAGTCCTTGCGGTTTTTTCATCGTCGGCATGATCGCGTGATGATCTTCGACCTTAGTCGGATTGCACACGTTTTTGTTGCCCGTATGCACGAGCCTCTTATTCGCACCCTGTACGAAATCCCCATAGTCCGGCGAGCTTCGCATCGCATCCAGTATTTTGTGCATTTCCGGTATGTTCTGCTCGTTCACGTAGTTGGAGTTCGTACGCGGGTAAGAGATCACTTTATGTTTCTCATACAGAGCCTGCGCCACGTCTAACGTCTTCTTGGCCGAGAAACTGAATTTCCCATTCGCCTCCCGTTGAAGCAGAGTCAGATCGTACAGCTTCCAAGGATACTCTTTCGTATCCTTCACCTCGTAGCTGGCGATCGTCCCCGTCTTCCCTCTCACCTTAGCGGCGATCGCTTCGGCTTTGTCGGGATCTGTAAGCCGTTCTCCCTGCCAGATTCCTCTATAGTTAGTCGCCTGTTGCGAGAACAATCCCGTAATGTCGTAAAATTTCAAGGAATCGAACGCTTCGATCTGCTTCTGCCGATCATAGATCAACGCAAGCACCGGCGTCTGCACCCGACCGACGGACAGCAGCTCGTTATGCTTGGTCGTGAACGCGCGCGACCCGTTCATGCCAATAAGCCAATCCGCTTCGCTCCTCGCTCGGGCCGCCTGAGTCAGGTTGTCGTATTCCGTATTGTCCTTCAATTGATCGAAGCCTTTGCGAATCGTCTCCGCCGTAAGGTCGGAAATCCATAACCGCTTGACCGGCTGCCGCAAATGCAAATGCCTCACGATCAGCGAGAAAATATGCTGCCCCTCCCGCCCGGCATCGCAAGCGTTAACGAGCGCATCGCTCCGCGCCGCAAGGTCTTCGATCACCTGCAGCTGATCCTTCGTCCTCGGGTTCGGAAGCAGCTTAAACGCATCGGGAATAATCGGCAGATCGCCGAATCTCCACTTTTTATATTTGTCGTCGTACAAATCGGGCTCGGCTAGTCCGATAAGATGGCCGATCGCCCATGTAATGATGTAGTTTTCGCCCTCCAAGTACGAGCGCTTATTCTGTGCCTTCGGTTCAATGACGGCGGCAATGTTGCGGCCCATATCCGGTTTTTCCGCTATGACCAACGTCTTCAACAAGTGTCGTTCCTCTCCGATAAGAAATCATTTTTCGCTAAATCGATCAACCATTCGTTCTTTATTATACTACACTCCTCGATCGGAGAGGCAACAAAAGCCGAATAGAGGAGAGATTACGCCGGCTGTCGGCATGAGGGGTCATAGCGGAAATCTCTGCCGTTATTCAACTGGGGAGAGAGGTTTGGGGAGCCGGTAACGGAACGGATTTCCGCTATTTTGTCATCCCTACCACCGTTCGAGCAATTGGCGGGGAAATAGCGGAAATTCGTGCCGCTATACGTCGCGAGAGTGAGGTGTGGAGAGGAATAACGGAACGCTGAGCCTTTATACGACAACAATAACGTCAGCATCGAAGGATGGTAGATCGCGATCAGCAACAGGAGAATTAGATCGACCTTAGCGGGGGAAGCGGACGATAAAAGTCGATCCTTTACCCACTTCGCTGCGGACTTCGATCGTTCCTTGATGAAGCGCGATGATTTTACTGACGATGGATAACCCCAGACCGCTGCCCGAAGAGGATCTGCTTCTTACTTTGTCGGCCTTATGAAACCTTTCGAAAATAAGCTTAAGCTCCGATTCGGGTATGCCGATCCCGGAATCGCGGATTTCGACGACGATGCCATCCGCACCGTCGTCTCTGATCTCAACGCTGACCGTACCTCCGATCGGCGTAAAATAAATGCCGTTGGAGATCAGGTTGAGCCATACCTCGTAGAGCAGATGGGCATCCGCGGCAATCGATATTTCAGGCAATTCCAATTCGAGGTTCAGCCGCTTCTCCGACCATTGCCACTCCAGCATAATGATGATCTCGCGGATTTGTTCATCCAGGCGAAAGGTTGTCATTTGCAAGCGCTGGTCTTCCTTATCCAAAGCGGCGAGTTTAAGCAATTGTTTACTTAGAGAAGAAAGCCGCTTGCTCTCCTGCTCAATGATCGTCAAATAACGCTCGGATTGCTTGGCGTTCACCTGCTTGTCCAGCACGGCGCGGGCGAAACCCTGAATAGACGTCAGCGGCGTCTGAAATTCGTGCGAGACGTTCGCCACGAATTCTTGCCTCATCCGATCAAGCTGCCGGATCGATTCCGCCATTCGCGCGAAATGCTCCGCCAAATCCCCGAATTCGTCTTTCCGGTTACGGGACTTCTCCAATCCGACGTTGAAATCCCCTTTGCCGATCTGCTGAGTTGCCTTCTTCAGCACTTGCAGCGGCTTGACGATGAACCGGGTCAGAATGACGATCATGACGAGGCTAACGAGAAAAGTAAAACCGAGCAGAACGGCGACGATAATGCGAATTTCGCCGATCTGCTGCTCCAGATTAGGGCGAATGAAGAGAGCGTTCGATCCATCCTTCGTCGGCAGAGGAATTCCGACGGTGTTGCGAACGCTATTCTCGAATAAGGAAAAGATCTCTAAGCGATTGTTCTCTTCCTTCATGCCGTGGTAGATATCGCCGCTCAATACGGATTGAATTTCCTCATCGGTCAGCTTGCCGCGCTTAAACGCGCCTCCGAACATTTTCCCCCGCATGCTCTCGTCTACGGCGTAAATTTGAAAACCTAACGCGGCGATTCCCGTTAAATAAGTATCCAGATTCATTTCGGAATCTTGCCCGTATAACTCGCGGATACTTTGACCCATTTGCAGTATTTTATCCTCGTTGTTCGTCTTTGTTTTTTCCTGATAATACAGGCTCGTCAGCACGACTCCGATAATGCCGCTCACGAAAGCGACGGCCATGAACGTAAGGACGATACGAACATATAACGTCTTCATGGTTCTTCCCTCGCCTCGAGCTTGTATCCCAGTCCGCGAATCGTCGTAATGACGAAATCTCCCTGGCAGTCGGCGAACCTCTCTCGCAGCCGCTTGATATGGACGTCTACCGTTCGACTATCGCCATCGTAATCCGCTCCCCAGATCAATTGGATCAACTGTTCCCGGGTATAGATTCGCCCCGGCTGGCTAGCGAGCTGCGCCAGCAGTTCGAATTCGCGCAACGGGATCGTAATCGGCTCGTCGCCTAACCGGATCTCGTACCCTTTGCGATCAATGCTCACGTTGCCTAACCGGATCATTTCCGACGACACCATCCGATATCTTCGCAGCAACGCTTTGATACGGAATAGCAACTCCTTCGGCTCGAACGGCTTAACCATGTAATCATCCGTACCGGCCAAGTAACCTTGCTCCTTATCTTCAAGCTGTCCCTTCGCAGTCAGCATAATAACCGGAATATCGTAATGCTCCCGAATTTCGCGGCATAGCTCAAGCCCGTCTAATCCGGGCATCATCACGTCTACGATCGCCAAATGTACCTGCTCGCTCTCGCACAATCGAGAAGCTTGCGCGCCATCCTCGGCTTCGAGTACGACATACCCTTCTTTACTCAGTACTAGTTTAAGCAACTCTCTGATCGAAGGATCGTCATCCGCGACGACAATATGTATTCTCATGCCAGACCCTCCACCGCCGCAACGGCTTCCGTAAGATTTTGGCTTCAGTATATCATAGGATTCATTCCCCATGCCTCCGAGGGACCGCCCTCCTTTTCGAATTGCCCCTTTCAATGATGCATTTCCTCAAACTTCCTTTATTTGCGCTCAAAATCGTTGATTTGTGCAATTGTCCGCCAACAAATAATCGCTTATGTTGTAGAGGCGTGAAAGCGCTTTATACTCTCTTGCCATTCTGAAGGAGGAGTGCCGACTTAGCCCGCATCGGTTTACGAAGTATCCATTCCACGAGGAGGTAAATGAAACATGCAATCCAATACCAGAAGTATTCGCAAGGCGGCATTCCGAACGACTTCTCTGGTTCTTATTCTCTCCCTAATCTTAAGCATCGCGAACGTCTTACCGACCGAGAAAGCAACGGCGGCGCCGGGTTCTTATTTGCTATCGGCGGATCGCACGGCCTACGCCTCGTCGACGGAAGGCAACAATACCGCGGACCTTGCTGTAGACGGCAATACGGCATCCCGTTGGAGCAGCGCATGGGGAGCCGATCCGCAGTGGATTTACGTCGATTTGGGGGCAACAGCAGCGATCGACCAAGTGATTATCCGCTGGGAAGGCGCTTATGCCAAATCGTATAAAATCCAGACGTCCAACGATGAATCCGCATGGACCGACGTCTATTCGACGACCGCCGGAGACGGCGGAGTCGATACGTTAACGCTAGCGGGCAATGGTCGTTATGTCCGGTTGTTAAGCACGGAACGGTTTCTGCCGCAATACGGGGTTTCCGTTCTCGAATTCGAGATTTACGGCACGGGAGGAGTCAACCCGCCGCCTCTCGTATTGGGACCTAACGTCGCTCTGAACAAACCCGTAACCGCATCCTCTTACGAGCAATCCGCCTATTTGCCTCCGGGCTCTACTTTGCCTCAGAACGCAGTGGACGGGAACGCCGCGACGAGATGGTCCTCCAACCCTACGGACGGAGAGTGGATCTACGTGGATCTCGGCAGCGTTCGCACGATCGGACGCATTCGGATCCAGTGGGAAGCGGCAGCCGGAAGAGCGTACGATATCCAAGTCTCCAACAATGCCTCGACCTGGACGACGGTCTATCGGGAATTGACCGGAGACGGCGGACTGAAGGATCTCCCCGTCTATACGAGCGGTCGCTACGTTCGAATGAAAGGGATCAGCAGGGCTACCAGCTTCGGATACTCCATCTTCGAATTGTCGGTCTACGACTACGTTACGGGCGATCCTCAGCCGAACTATCCGATCCCCGCGCTTCCGACTCCCGCGACGGTAGCCGCCGGACAGGGAAGCTACTACACCAACGATATCGCGATGCCCCAGCCTAGGTTTCCGCTCTACAAGAACGCGAACATCACCGCGCCTCTCCCATCCAACGATTGGTGGCAATCCGTTCTTATTAAGAAGCTTGGCGACGGCATCATTACGCTTCCTCTGAAATCCAAATATACGAAACAAGGCTTGAGCGTTCTGAATCCCGGAGCCGGTTGGGTCAACGGGCGTTCCCAAGAAGCGGGAGGAAATCCCGATCTTTACCTCATGGCCAGCAATATCAGCACATCCGCCATGTCGAATAAGATCACCGCTTACGGCGACTGGTCCGCGACGGTCTCGTTAAGCGACAACGCCATCGATAAGATGAAGACGACTTTCGTCAAAGGCTCCCCTTACCTCTACTCCGAGTTCAGCGATCCAACGACTCCGGAGCTATACTTGCCGGCGTCTACCCGTTTCTTCGACGACAGCAACAACACGATATTGGCAACGGACGGCACGACGATCACCGCCGACCATATCGGCTTTACCGTAACGAACGTGGACGGAGCTCCGACCCCTGCGACGGTAACGAGACATTACGGCGTTTTCGCTCCGGCGGGCACGACTTTCAAAAAAGTCGGCTCGAAAATCAAAATCCAATTGGGCGGAGGCCAGAACTATCTGTCCTTGGCTACGCTTCCCACCGTCAGCAACTTGAACTATTTTTACCAGCATGCCTATGCGTTCGTGACGGGCACGACGGTGACTCCGAGCTTCAACCCGACTACTTCGGACGTGACTACCGCGTTTAACGTAACGACTTCGCAGAAGCGCCCGGGATTCCCTACGACGACGTTAATGGCATTGCTGCCTCACCAGTGGAAAATAACGACTACGCCGCTTACGGCACTTTCCTATCCATCCATACGAGGTACGTTAAAGCTCAGCGACGGTAATGCGTTCACGACCGTGGACAAATTTTACGGGATCGTTCCTCAATTTACGGAGCCGGGAGATCCGACGTATTCCCGCCAGACGTTGCTGCAACAGCTGGCCTTGCTAGATCAGGAAACTTCAACCGGATTGATGAAAGCCGACGCCTATTGGCAAGGCAAAGTCCTTCATCCGCTAGCGATGGGCGTATTGATCGCCGATCAGATCGGCGATGCCAATTACAAAGCTTTGTTCCTCGGCCGGATGAAAACCGTGCTAAGCGACTGGTACACGTATACGCAAGGCGAACCTGATTACTTCATGTACTACGACCCGACGTGGGGCACGATGTATTACAAAGCGAGTGAGTTCGGCGCCAATACGGGGATCACGGACCACCATTTCACCTATGGCTACTACGTGTTCGCTTCTGCCGTACTCGCGACGTACGATCAAGATTTCAAGGATAAATACGGCACGATGGTGGAGCACCTCATCCGAGATTACGCCAATCCTTCGAAAACGGACCCTCTCTATCCGTTCTTCCGTAATTTCGATCCGTACGAGGGACATTCCTGGGCGGGCGGTTATGGCGATAACGATAGCGGCAACAACCAGGAAGCAGCCGGCGAATCCTTATTCGGATGGGTCGGACAGTATATGTGGAGCATGCTGACAGGCAACACCGCTTATCGAGACGCTTCGATTTACGGCTTCACGACGGAGCTCAAAGCCGTCGAGCAATACTGGTTCAATTACGACAACGACAACTGGCTTCCTGCCTATACCCACAAAACAGTCGGCCAGGTTTACGGAAGCTCGAACTTCTTCGGCACTTTCTTCAACGGCGATCCCGTTTATGTATACGGTATCCATTGGCTGCCGACGGCCGAATACTTGACGAGCTACGGTTTCAATCCGGCGAAAGCGGGAGCATTGTACAACGGCTTCGTCTCCGATAACGGAGGTCCGGAGACCGATTGGTATCATATTGTCTGGCCGATCCAAGCGTTAAGCAATCCGCAAGCGGTTCTCAACAAGTGGACGACGACCGGCATGCAGAAGAACGAGATTTTCAACACGTATTGGTTCGTTCACAACATGGCGACGCTCGGTCAGCGGACGAAAGACATTTGGGCGACCGGATGGTCAAGCGCAACCGTGTACAAGAACGGCGCCAACTATTCGGCAATCGTGTGGAATCCAACCAATGCTCCCGTCACGGTAACGTTCCGCAATGCGGGGGGTGTAACCGGATCGGCGACGGTGGCCGCCAAAACTTTGACGAAGGTCAATCCGACGACGAATACGAATCCAGGCCAACCGACGCCTCCGCCTGTCCTGTCGGCGGATGCTACTCAGAATACGGTCGGCCAGCCGATCGAAATTGCTTTCGCGGACAATGCGGCATGGAGAAACGCTATCGTGAGCGTCAAGCTGAACGGTACCTCGTTAAGCACGGCGCAATATAGCTTATCGGCCGGCAAACTGAGCCTGGTTCCCGCTTTATTCGCGCAGGCCGGGAATTATGCGATTAGCGTGCAAGCAACCGGATTTTCGGATGCTTCGGTTACGCAAACGATTCTGCCTGCCGGCGGTACGAACTTGAACCTGGCATTAAACAAGACGGTTACGGCCTCCGCGAATCCGCTTCAAGCAGGCGCCTTGGCGGTCGACGGGAACACCGGCAGCCGCTGGGAATCCGCGTTCAGCGATCCCCAATGGATAACCGTCGATTTGGGAGCTCCGGCGACGGTAAGCCGCGTGTTGCTAAACTGGGAAGGCGCCTACGGGAAAGCGTACACGATCGAGGTTTCCGCCGACGGAACGCAGTGGGCAACCGTCTTTTCCACGACTACGGGCGATGGCGGCATCGACGATATCTCATTCGCGCCAGTCAGCGCAAGATACGTGAAAATGAACGGTACGACGCGGGGCTTGCCTTACGGCTACTCGCTGTGGGAGTTCGAGGTCTATGGAAGCGGCGGTACCGGAACGATCGCGGCTCCTACTCTTGTCGCCGATACGACGCTCAACCAAGTCGGCCAGCCGATCGAGATCGACTTTGCGGACAATGCCGCTTGGAGAAGCGCCCTTGTCGGAGTCAAGGTGAACGGTACCGCAGCGGGCGCCGCGCAATATAGCGTGGCAGCCGGCAAAATAACCTTGAACGCTTCCTTGTTCCCGCAAGCCGGAAGCTACGTCATCACCATTCAGGCGAATGGTTATACGGAAGCCTCCGTTCAGCAGGCGATCGTCGCTGGGCCTGCGGTCAACCTTGCCTTGAACAAACCCGCAACGACTTCCGCTAACCCGGTATCGGCGGGAATGTACGCGGTGGACGGCAACAGCGGTACTCGTTGGGAGTCGGCGTTCAGCGATCCCCAATGGATTAGCGTAGATCTCGGCACGGCAGCGACAATCAGCCGCGTTTATCTCAATTGGGAAGGCGCTTATGCCATCTCTTATTCGATCGAGGTATCCGCTAACGGCACGACCTGGTCGACCGTCTACTCCACGACGACCGGAGACGGCGGTATCGACAACGTTACCTTTGCCCCGGTTAACGCTAAATTCGTACGTTTGACCGGCACGCAGCGAGGGACGCAATACGGTTACTCGTTGTGGGATATGGAAGTCTATCCTTAACGGGATATTTAATCGCAAGAGCCGGCCATCAGACCCTGGAGGGGATGACGACCGGCTCTTTTCATAACGCCCGGCTTAATTGCGCAATAATCTCATGATCCGCAAACCGTTCCCGGTGCTTCTCTCGTCCTTTATCGCCGTATTTCGTATCGTGATTTGTATTTCCGTCGTTTCCTCCTGAAGCGGGAACAATGCGATGATGGGACGGTAAGCCAACAAACACCATTCATCGAATAGATTAACCTTGTTAAACGTATTGCCGTTTACGGAATATTCGAAGCTTCCGGTGTCCGGACCGCACAGAAGCAATAACCCCGCGCTGCGTCCGGTTACCGAGAAGGTTAGCGAGGCTTCGGGCGAATCGGCGCGCAGGTGATCGATCTTATAACGCCAGTTCATCATCGGTCCTGGATAGGTTTCCGTGAATGCAAAACCGTTCAGCTCGCTAGCCGTGCCTAAGCCGAGCATCGCGGCGTGTTCATAATTCGTCTTGAGGAGAGGCTTCGGTAAGGTAACGTCGAAGTGGACTTCGCCACCTTCTCTTGGTTCGTCGTCTCCTAGGACAAACTCCAGCATTCCCCGAATATCGTCCGCGTATAACGCATGTCCCGCATCGTTAGGATGGGTTCGATCGTTCGCGAGCTCCCCCCAGCTTCCTTCTCCCGCGTACTCCCTTTGCCGGATTTTTGCCGCTAAATTTATGGATGGAATATCGTAATGGATAGCGACTTCCTCATGTATGGCGATGTTAAAGGGCAGCCCTTCCGACAAATTTTTGTCGGCCGCGGCATAGACGAAACAAACATCCGTTTTCGGGAATATCGTTCTGCATTGCCTTACGATTCCTTCCATCCCCCGGATGGATTCCTCCCGGTCATCGCCATCGTTTACGCTGAACTCCACGAACAGCAGATCGATCTCTCCTTGCGAGAAAACGTGCTCTTGCAGACGATGAGCCCCGAACGTAGAGTTCGTGCCTCCCACGCCCGCGTTAATGGACGCGATCCGTTCCTCGGTATACCGTTCCTTCAGAAATCGGTCGGTCAATGCCCGCCAACTGGTCGCGTCCGCATCCGACGCCCCCGCCCCCTCGGTAATCGATCCACCGATATAAGCAACGACGACCCGGCCATTCCCCGCCAGCTTCTCCTTCAATCGGGGAAATCCCCTTCGCAATCTTATGTTCGGGTTAACCATAGCTGTTCCTACTCTCCATTTCTTTAGCGACCGCGCGAAGAAGAATGAAGCATTTACGGCTTAGGTGGCTTATAGTCGCTGAGGCTACTCTCACCGGCTTACAACATACTTTAGCTCGAAATTGAACCAAATAGACCGCTCTCAGCGGCTTACTGACACGTTCGTTCCGCAAGTCGACGTCCGGCGGCTTCCGGCACTTAGCCTACTCTCGGCGCTCAACCCGTCACATTACACCCCAGCCGGCCCTAGATAGACGGTTTTCCAGCCTATCTCCTCTCCTCCGCACCCCAGCCGGCCCGAGTTAGACGGTTTTCCAGCCTATCTCCTCTCCTACGCACCCCAGTTAGCCCGAGTTAGACGGTTTCCCAGCCTATCTCCTCTCCTACGCACCCCAGTTGGCCCGAGTTAGACGGTTTTCCAGCCTATCTCCTCTCCAACGCACCCCAGTTAGCCCGAGTTAGACTGTTTTCCAGCCTATCTCCTCTCCTACGCACCCTAGTTAGCCCTAGATAGACGGTTTCCCAGCCCATCGCCGACTCAAACCCTCCCGATCGCTCGGGAGGGTAGCTCGTCAAGTCAAGGCGTAACCGTCAGCGAATCCAACAGCATGTAGGCCCCCGTCTTCTTCACGGCCTTAAGCGTATGAGTGCCGCTGGTCAGACCGGATATGCTGTAGACGATCTGATTCGATAACCGCGTGGCATTATAAGTGCTGACCGTCTGCTTGAACACGTTGTCCACGTAGATATCGATATCGCCTTGGTCGGCGGCTTTCTCCGTGATCAAGTCGATTCCCGTGCCCGTGAACGTGAATTGGAAGTCGTTATTATTCGTCTGGGTAAAATGCACATCGTTGTTGTAATCCCCATACCCTCTGTTGCCATTAAGCGACCAAGCCCCGTTATACGTTATTCCCGGATCCGTATTGTTGAATTGAAGCTTGCCGCCGGCGAAGCTTAATTTGTCGAGCAGCATATAAGTACCGGATTTCTTGACGGCTTTGATCGTATGGGAACCGGGCGCCAAGCCGGATATCTTGTACACGGTTTGCTGGGCCAATCGGCTGGAGTTGTACGTGCTTACCGTTGCCTTGAATACGTTATCTACGTAGATGTCGATATCTCCCTGCGACGGATCCTTCTCCGTGATCAGTTCGACTCCCGTACCGTTGAACGCGTATTGGAAATAGTCGTTATTGTTCGTCGTATAATGAACGTCGTCGTTGAAGTCCCCGAATCCTCTAGCTCCGCTCAGCGTCCATGTGCCGGAATAAGAAATTCCCGGATCGGTGTTATTCACGGAGATCGGAGACGAAACGCTGAAGCTCAATTTGTCGAGCAGCATAAAATTTCCCGATTTCTTAACGGCCTTAATCGTATGCGGCCCATTGGATAAACCGGAAATTCCGTATACCTTCTGCTGGACTTGCCGCGTCGCGTTGTAGGTGTTCACCGTTTGTTTGAATACGCCGTCCACGTAAACGTCGATATTGCCTTGAGAAGAGTCCTTCTCCGTGATCAAGTCGACGCCCGTGCCGTTAAAAGAGTACTCGAAATAATCATAGTTCGTTTCGGTGAAATGCACGTCGTTCTGGAAATCCCCCAAACCCCGGTTATAGCTGCGCTCCCAATCCCCGACGTACTTGATTCCCGTATCGTCGTCGTTTACCGAGTTGGAGCCGCCTTGCGATACGACTTTAAGCAATCTCGACGCGTGAGGCGCCAAGTTCACCGAGCTGTATCCCGTGTTAAAGGTTCCTAGATCGGTATGACTCCATAAATCCCGAACGGAAGCCGCGCCGTTAAGGCCGATATCGCTCCAATTCACGGTCACCGTAGCCGCCGAATTCCCGAGATTGATCAGCCCTACCGTATAGCTTCCATCGCCATTGTTGGCATACCAAACCTGCTGGTTCGTCGCCGTGGACACCGGATGAGCCGGGCGTCCCGCTTGATTGACCGCAATCACCTCGTCGTTCGTAAGCAATCCGATGCCGAAGCTATCCAGATTTGTCAAATCGTTGCCGACATAGAGTTGCGCGGACGACATCGCCCACAGCGTCATCGCCGTTCGGCGTTCGTCTTGGGTTAATCCGTCCATCGCTCCGTTGCCGACGTTCAAGGAATCGAAGTCGTTCCAGCCCCCCGGACGACCTTCTCTCCACCATTGCTCCGCCTTCGGGAACGTGCGGGCGATGTTCGCCCACGTCGTCAGGCCTCCGCTACCGCAATAACACTCGATATCCCAATCGACGCGCCATCCGTTGGCGTATTCCCTCCAATAATCGATATAGTTCATATCGAGCGCCCAGGAAAGTTCCAGCCATATTCCGTGCGGAGCCAGCGCTTGC
This sequence comes from Cohnella herbarum, assembly GCF_012849095.1. Classification (NCBI taxonomy): domain Bacteria; kingdom Bacillati; phylum Bacillota; class Bacilli; order Caryophanales; family Paenibacillaceae; genus Cohnella; species Cohnella herbarum. Next base: position 6,561,776 of record NZ_CP051680.1, on the reverse strand, counting down.
GCCCAAGCCTTGACGTCGTCCCGCGCGTCGATGGACGTATCGTTATGTCCGGAGCCCGGCGTAACGCTGTCGAATTTCAGGAAATCGATTCCCCATTCCCCGTATAGGTCCGCAATCGAGTCGATATAACTTTGCGCGCACGGAGAGCTGAAATCGATCTTGTAACCGATGTCCCAATAATCTCCCGTTCGCAGCGGCAGGGCCGCGATATCCTGCATCGAACAACCCGGAGCCCCGTAAATGGGCAAATCGTCGTTGTAAGCCTGCTTCGACATTCCGGGGATGCCGTATATCCCGATTTTCTGGCCGTTACCGTGCACATAGTCGATCACTTCTTGAAAGCCGTTAGGGTATAACGTCGTGCTAGGAATCGGCCGTCCATACCCGTCCATGCTTCCGTTCCATCCGGCATCGATATTAATATACTCGTAACCGTGAGATTGCAACGTTGCCTCCATCGCATCCGACTGGGCTTTAATCTGGGCCGCGGAAATAATGGTATTATTGCCGGTATACACTTGCATGCTGAAGCTGCTCCAACCCATTAACGGTTTCAGCGCCAATCCGTTGTTCGCCGCTTGCGCGACGGGCGCATTCGGAACGATGATCCCTAATTGGGCGACGATCAGGACGAACATTAACAAAACGATGCGTAGTTTGCTTGATCTTAGACTCACTAGTTTGCTTGGCCTTAGACTCACATCATTCAACTCCTATAAGGGTATCAGTCGGATTTTCTCTCCCGTATCCGTATCCAACGCCAATACTTCCCCTGTCAGCGTCTCCTCCCCTCTCGTCCGGATGACTGTCGCCGCGTTCCACGGGTTGTAGATCCGCAGCGTCGAACCGGCTTCGCTATAAATTTCTATCCCCTGAACCTTTCCCGCATCGGCTATCGCGCTGACGAGGAAACCGCCTACCGCACGGAGAGTGCTGAATTCCGCGCGCTTGTCCAGCGGCCAGTTAGGGAAGAAGCGAATGATTCCGTTATAGCTTTGCATGAGACATTCGTTAATGACGGCCGGCAAGGCGAAATTCTCGAACCAGATGCCCATCGGCCCCATATAATCGAACGAGGTCGTATCCGAATATCGGCCGCCGGACTCCAGCAATTTGTCCGTGCAGGTTCCGTTTGGAAGCATGCAGTAATCGATCTGGCGCTTGAAACGTTCCAAGTCTAGCTTGCCGAGCCGCGCTCCCGCGAGATTCAAGAAAACGAGTTCGTTCCCTCCCTCGTTCCGATGGTTCAGGTAAGAATTCACCGCGATGCCGTACTCCTCCGGCGAGGAGTGAAGACCGTGGTCTTCCCCCGGGAACACGGTCGTAATCCCGTTCGGCACGTTGTACACCGTTTCCGGATCTTCGCCGGCAACGGATACGAACACGGTGCCCCGCTCGGATTCCGCCGTCGGGTACTCCGGGAAATGGTCCAGGATGTCGCCGATCTCGGCGAGCAGCTCCGATTGCTCCGCGCTCCGCCCCAATGCCTCGCAAGCGTCCAGAAAAGCGCGGAATAGAAATTTAGTCAACGTCAGGTCGACGATGCAATCGCGATTTTTCTCGAAGCCGGGCGTTAATTCGTACAGCTCCGGCACGACCGTAGGGAAAATATGATAACGATCGTCGCCCCAGCTCTCCCCGCGAGCGTCCGGCCTCTTCATATAGTCGACCATGAACAGTACCGCTTCCTTGATCGGCGTGTATGCCCGTTCGGCCAGGAAGATTTTATCCATCGTGTACAAGTAGTGCCACCATAGACTCTGCACCGTCCAAGGCGTTTCGCATACTTCCCAGCCCCAGTGGGGAACGGGATAAGGCATCATGTTCATCTCGACGGGATAGGCGGAATGCGGATAATAAGCTCCTCGCAGGCCGTAGTATTCCCGCGCCCACTTGCGGCTGACGGGAAGCACGTGATCGACCATGTTCACGTAAGCCAGATGCTTGTCGACGTGATTGCTAGAGAACGCTAACCAGAAAGGCTGCTGCGTATTGTAGTTCATATGATAGTCGCCATGCCATTCCGATCCGATCTTGCCGTAACTCCAATTCGCGAACAATCCCGGGCACGTCGCCTCCGGTTTCACCGAGCACTGGAAGAAGTAGAGGTTACGGTACCAGATTCGCTCCAGGAATTCATCCTCCAATGCGACGCCTGAGCGGCTCCAATAGGCTTCCCAAATCACCCCGGAGGAAGCGAACGCGGCGGTAAACGATTCTTGATCAGGTGAAGGGGAACCTGCCTCCTTGTGCACCGAACTGACGTCCGTCTCCGAGCCTTCCTCCAATTCGACGCATACGGTGAACTCCCCCGCCTTGCCGAGCTTGGCTTCCAGCTCTTGAACACCTTCTAGAAAATCGACCGAGGAAGCAAACCGAGCCGAAAGCCGAAAAGCCCGATCCTTCGAACGGTTGCCGGCCGAGACCGAATCTTCCAGTGAGAACGGCAGCGTCTGACGAAAAGAAAGGCGATGGTCCGCAAGATCCGCCAAAGCCTGAAACTTAGGCAACTCTGGTGGGGTGCATGGATCGGGAATCAGCCTAGCTCGGTTGAAAATATTCGATTGAGCGACCGCCCCCTCCGAATCCCGTAGCGTCGCCCACAATCGATCGCGTTGCTGATCTACGAATACGTGAAGCGTGAGGAAGGAGCCTCCATTCTTAAAGTAGATTTCGCATAATCCATTCTCTATGGCTAATTTATGTCCGAGCACTTCGGTCGTTCTCCGGTCGATGCCGAGCAGCAAGGAGCCGCAGGGCATCGGTCGCGGATACGGGAAGTCGTAATTTTCGCTTGTCATGGCCACGTAATCCCGATACCAGGCTTCCTCGCTTAACGAGGCATAGCTTGCGGGAATTTCCTTTAACCTTGCGAATAGATGCTCGAAGGTTCCGATCTTGTCTTGATGCTTCTCGGCGATGCGAATGTCCCACACGTTGTTATGTCCGAAATGAATGACGACCGCATCGGGTCGGGTCGTCACGACTGCCCCTAATCCCCCGTTACCCAGTAGAGCCCCTTCGAAGAAACCCGAAGCCGGCCGATCGTAACGAATCGCATGTCTGCCCGCCCGTTCCAGAATATCCAAGTCTATCGCCTCCATGATGTGCCCGCTTGAAGCTACCATTAATAATCGGGTGCTCTATTTCGCAATAAAGCACCCGATCGAATGAACCGATTTTTATTTTTTGGAAGCGTCGTATGCCTTCTGAAGGATTTCCAAGTAACGATCTACCTTCAAGTCCTGCAAACCTTTTACGTAGCTATCCCAATCTTTGTCCAAGCTCTTGTTGCCGGTAACGAATTGCAGCGCGTTCTGCTCGATGTAGTTTTTCAAGTTCGTTTGCAGAATGCTGGCTTCGTCCGTTTCGGCAGGATCCAACCACAGCGACCAGAGCGGGAACAATTCCTTCGGTTCATGGCCTTGGTATAAGAGCGTAGCTTGGTGAAGCCTTAGCTCGTAGTTGGCCGAGTCGTAAATGTCCGTGCCGGCTTGAACGAAGCTGTCTCTGTACTCCGACGGCATGAAGAAGTGAGCCATTCCGCTCCAGCCCGCATTACGCGGAGCTTCTCCTTCTACCGCGGGAATCGGTTTAATCTTAGGCTCTACGCCTTTACCAAGCGCAACGTCGCCCGGTTTCGCTTTCTCCCAGTCGATGCCTTCCATGCCCGAACCGCCGTTCGTTTGGCCTTCCGACGTAAACATGTAATCCGCGAACTTAATCAGAGCGATCTGCGCTTCTTTGCTGGCTTTGTTCGTAATCGCGAATTTGGCGCCCGGCGATACTCCGCCGCCATCATGAGTGGCCAGAGAACCATGAGGTCCGGTCAATGGCGGAATCGGACTGTAATCGGCCGAACGTTGGTTGCCTTTGTCGATGTTGACGAAGATAGCTGGATGCATGCCCGCGCCTACGCCCAGAATTTGCGTGTCCGCGTTTTCGCCGATTTTTTTGAATGCTTCCGCGTTTTGCGTGAACGCGCCCGGGTCGATCAACCCTTCGTCGTACAAGGACTTGATGTAAGTCAGGCCTTCTCGCCATTCCGGTTTGATCGCCGCGGATTCGACTTTACCGTTCGTCAAATTCAAGTAATTGCGATCGTCGTCGTATACGAATCCGTTCATTAAGAACGGAATAACCCGTACGCCGAATTCTTCGATCGAACCGCTCAGAGGCACTTCGTCTTTTTTGCCGTTCCCGTTCGGATCGTCGTTTTTGAATGCTTGAAGCACTTTTTTGAACTCTTCCGTCGTCGTTGGCATCTGAAGATTCAGCTTTTCCAACCACTTCGTATTCAACCACATCTTGTTCGGATAAGAGCAGTGGAAACATTGCGTGTACGCGACCAAACCGTAAATGTTTCCGTCCGGAGCCGTATTCAGCGCTCTCAAATCGGGTTTGGCTTCCATCGCCGCTTTGATGTTCGGCGCGTATTGATCGATGAGATCGTTTAACGGAATGAGCACGCCTTGCTGACCGTACTTCAGTACGTCAGCCTGCGAGAACTGATCGATGTAATGCGTCAGTATATACGCATCCGGATAGTCCCCGCTCGCCAAAGAAATTTGGCGCTTTTCCTTCGCTCCGTCGGAAGGGATAAGCTCCCAGTCGAACTTGATGTTGAACTTCTCTTCCACGAATGCCGTGAATTTATTCGTTTTCAGATCGATATTGTTTTCTTGTATCGCGAACACGCTGATGTCTACCGGAGCCGTCGGCGCCGCGGCCGACGATTCCGCCGCTTGAGAGGATGCCGGCGCGCTACCGCTTGCCGCCGGACTGCTTTCGTTATTTTTGCTCGAACAAGCGGCAAGAACCACGCTCGTAACCAAGACAAGCGCCAATAAGCTCAACATTCTCTTTTTCATTTTGTACTCTCCCTTTTCATCGTTATAGGTTTATTCGAACGCTAGTCAAGCAAGCTTCAAGCCGCGAAACGCTACATCCGAATCTCCTCCCTTCAAAATGCGGGTTCAGCGCGCAATCAGCCTTTAACGGAGCCTACCATCATTCCTTGAACGAAATACCGCTGCACGAACGGATAGATGATCAGCACCGGCAAGGTCGCGATGACAATCAACGAGTACTTAAGCAACTCCGCCAACTGCTGTCTCTCCACCATCTTCATCGCGTCCATCATGCCTCCCGCGGAATTGTTCTGGATAATAATGCTCCGCAGAATCAATTGAAGAGGAAACAAGTCCGCCGATTTCAGATAGATTAGCGCGTCGAAGTAGGCATTCCATTGACCGACGGCGTACATCAGCACGAGTACCGCGATAATCGGCATGGACAGCGGAATAACGATGCTCCGCAGAAACCGGATGTCGCTGCATCCGTCTATCTCGCTTGCTTCGAACAATTCGTCCGGTATGGACGATTGGAAGAACGATCTGGCGATGATGACCTGCCATACCCAGATCGCGTTAGGGATCAGCAGCGCCAGTCTCGAGTCGATTAAACCCAACTCTTTCACGACCATGTATGTGGGAATCAATCCTCCGCTGAAAATAAGGGTAAATGTAATCATAATCATCAGAACGTTACGGCCGAAGAACGATTTACGGGACAGCGGATAAGAGATCATGATGGTCAACGCTACGCTGATGATCGTCCCGAATGCCGTATAGAAAATGGAGTTTCCATACCCCGTCATGACTTGCGGTGTATTGAGCAGAGCCTTAAAACCTTTGAAGGAAATATCCACCGGCCATAACCAGACCCGTCCGGACGTTACCGCCGCGGGACTGCTGATCGAGCTGCTCAGCACGTAAATGAGCGGATAACATACGGCGATCAGAATCACGCACAAGACCACGTAAATTCCGATCAGAAATATTCTGTCACCCGCCGAATCTTTTATCTTTTTGCTTACCGTTGCCATGCCTGCACACCCCTTCTACCAAATGCTGCTGTTCGAGAATCTCTTGGCCAAGCTATTCACCGATACCAGCAAAACGAGATTGATAACGGAATTAAACAACCCTACCGCCGTCGCGAAGCTGTAATTGGCGTTCTTTAAGCCGATGTCGTAGACGTAAGTGGCGATTATCTGGGAATTGACTAGATTGAGCGGGTTTTGCAGCAAATAAATCTTCTCGAAACCGATGGCCATGACGCTTCCAACGTTAAGAATGAGCACGATCATGATCGTGGGAAGAATGCCCGGCAGATCGACGTGAATAATTTTCTGAAACCGGGACGCCCCGTCGACTTTGGCCGCTTCGTATAACGTCGGATCGATGCCGGCTAGCGCTGCCAAGTAAATAACGGCGGTATATCCCGCATTCTGCCAAATATCGGACCAGACATAGATAGACCGGAACATGCCCGGTTCTCCGAGGAAATTAATCGAATCGAAACCGAAATAATTCAAAGCGACGTTTACGAATCCGAGACGCGGGGCCAGGAACAGCATAATAATGGACACCATAACGACGGTAGAGATGAAATAAGGCGCGAACGATACTAATTGCACGAGCTTCTTGAACCGCCCGTTTCTCACTTCGTTGAGCATAAGCGCAAGCAAGATCGGAATCGGAAATCCGGCGAGCAATAAGTAACCGCTCACATAAATCGTGTTCTTGACGAGAGGCCAGAACATCGGGTTGTCGAAGAACAAATCGAAATATTTCATCCCTACCCAAGGACTGCCCCATATTCCCTTGATCACGTTGTAATCCTTAAAGGCAAGAACCGTGTTCAACATCGGGTAATATTTGAAAATAAGGAAGAACAGTACCGGCGGGATGACGATTAAATACAATTGCCAATGTTTCTTAAAGCTTTTCTTAGCTTCCGCGGACAATGTCCGTCTATTCTTGCTGCTGCGGATCGTCGATTTATGGTTCAATACGATCTCGGTCTCCAGAACAATCCCCCCTAGTCCAATTCCACCGTTGTTATGGTAGCGCTTTCTACAGGTCTGATTTTATAGCCGTTTCTCCATGTACGGATAGGTACAATTGGGTTCTTTTGCGTACAGTTGCCCCGATTTCATGGGGGCAAATGCCCTATCGCGCGTACATTTTTCCGGTAATGCCGGCAAGGCGCATAGAAAATCCCGACCGTAAGCACGATCGGGATGACGTAATCTTATTTCGAAGTTTTGTCGTAAGCTTTTTGCAGGATTTCGAGATACCGCTTAACGTTCAGATCATCGAGCCCCTTCACGTACGAATCCCAATCCTTGTTCAAATCTTTGCTCCCCGTTACGAATTGAAGAGCGTACTGCTGCACGTAATTTCTGATATTCGTTTGAAGAATGCCGGCTTCGTCCGCTTCGGACGGATCGATCCAAACCGCCCAGATCGGGAACAGCTCTTTCGGTTCGTGACCGACGTACATGTCCGTCGCTTCGTTGATCCTCCGCACGTAACCTTCCGGCGCATAGATATCCTCGGCGGAGACGAAGCTGTCGTAATATTCCTTCGGCATGTAGAAATGTCCCATGCCGCTCCAGCCGGAATTCGTAGGCGCGTCTCCCTCCTTCGCCGGGATCGGGGCGAATTTCGCTTCGACGCCCTTGCCGAGCGCTACTTCGCCCGGCTCGGGTTTTCTCCACGCTATCCCTTCCAGTCCGCTGGCGCTGTTGGTTTGCCCTTCCGGCGTATACATGTAATCCACCATCTTGATCAGCGCGATTCGAGCCTCTTCGCTGGCTTTGTTCGTAATGACGAACTTGGCTCCGGCCGTTATTCCTCCCGCATCGTGGGTCGCGAAGGAGCCGTGCGGTCCGACAAGCGGCGGAACCGCGTCGTAATCGCTCGAGTTTTTGTTGCCGGCGTCGATGTTGACGAAGATAGCGGGATGCATCGCCGCGGCTGCGCCGAGAATTTGCGCGTCCGCGTTTTCTCCGATTTTCTTATAGGCCTCGGCGTTCTGGGTGAAAGCTCCCGGGTCGATCAAGCCCTCGTCGAACAACGACTTGATATACGCCAGCCCTTCCTTCCATTCCGGCTTATTGGCCGCCGTGTCGACTTTGCCGCCAGATAAATTCAAGTAATTGCGATCGTCGTTGTAAATAAAACCGTTCATCAAGTAAGGAATAAGGCGAACCCCGTAATCCTCCGTCGACCCGCTGAGCGGAACCTCGTCTTTCCGGCCGTTGCCGTTCGGATCGTCGTTCTTGAACGCCAGAAGCATCTTTTTGAAATCCTCGGTCGTGGTCGGCATATCGATATTCAGCTTCTTCAGCCACTTGGTGTTCACCCACATTTTGTTCGGATAAGAACAGTGGTAACACTCGGCATAAGCCGCCAACCCATAGATACTGCCGTCCGGCGCGGTATTGAACGCCTTGAAAGTAGGATCCTTCTCGATGACGGCTTTAATATTAGGCGCATGCTTATCGATCAGATCGTTTAAGGGGACGAACACGCCTTGCTGGCCGTACTTCAAGACGTCCGCCTGCGAGAATTGATCGACGTACGCCGTTAAGATGTACGCGTCGGGATAATCGCCGCTAGCCAAGGAGATTTGACGTTTCTCCTTCGCTCCGTCCGAAGGAACCGTTTGGAAGTTGAATTTCGCGTTAAACTTGTCTTGGAGCAGCTTAGTGAATCCGTTCGTGTTCAAGTCGATGCCGTTCTCCTGCACCGCGAAAACGTCGATCTCGACGGGCTTTCCGGAATCCGTCGCCCCTGCCTCCGGCTGCGAGGCCGAGGCACCCGTTGCGGAATTCGAGCCCTTTTCGTTATTGGAGCAGGCGGACAGTACCATACCCATAATCATTGCCCATACCAGCAAACCCGATGCTTTCCTTTTCATCGTCTCTCTCCCTTTCGTTGGCTTGTGTTTATGGTAGCGCTTACCACACGATCGATCATAGTAGAATTCACCGGGTCCGGCATAGGTACATTTAGGTTGTTTTGCGTACATAACTCCATCCTTCAAGGGGGCAATTTACTTACTCGCGTCCAGATCTCCTTCACGCCGCGATAAGTTCCCCTGTACGGGCAAAACCCCGAGCGCAGTCGCGCCCAGGGTTTAACCGGTCTTCCGTTAATCCGCATCTAGCCGTTCATTCGTTATCCGATTTTAACGATCTATCGTAAGCCTTCTGCATAATTTCCACATACCGGGCAATCTTCAAGTCGGCCAATCCTCGTACGTACCCGTCCCAATCCTCGTTCAAATTTTTGTTGCCCGTTATGAACCGCAGCGCGTTCTCTTCGACGTAGCTTTTAATATTGGTTTGCAGAAAATTCGCTTCGTCCGCTTCGTTGGAATCGATCCACGCCGACCAAATCGGAAACGTCTCCTTGGGCTCATGGCCCTCGTATACGAGAGTCGCCTCGTAGAGCCTTCGTTCATAGCCGTCCGGAGCGTAAATATCCGATCCCTGAACCCAGCTATCCCTGTACTCCTTAGGCATATAGAAGTGTCCCATCCCGCTCCAGCCGGCGTTGTTGGGTTTGTCCCCTACCTTGACGGGAATTCGCGTGAAGGCCGGACTAACGTTAGGACCCAACGCCCGTTCCCCAGCGATCGGCCTTCTCCAATCCAAGCCTTCCTTCCCCACTTCCGCGAAAGCTTGGCCTTCGGGAGTATACATATAATCGACCATTCTGATCAAAGCGATCCGCTGTTCCTTGCTCGCTTTGTCCGTTATGACGAATTTGGCTCCGGGACTCACGCCGATCGTATTGTAAACGGCGTAGGAGGAATGAGGTCCGAGTAGCGGAGGTACCGGATTATAATCGCTCCCTCGATCGTTGTCCGGTCCGGTATCTACGAAGATCGCGGGATGCATGGCGGTTCCCGCTCCTAGAATTTGCGCCCCGGCGTTCTCGCCGATCTTCTTGTAGGCATCGGAGTTCTGGGTGAACGCGCCGGGATCGATCAATCCTTCATCGTAAAGACCCTTGATATAAGTCAAGCCTTCTTTCCACTCCGACTTGTTCGCTACCGTATCGACTTTGCCGTTCGTCAGGTTAAGGTAGTTCTTATCGTCATCGTAAATAAATCCGTTCATTAAATACGGGATCACGCGAACGCCGAAATCCTCCGTCGATCCGCTGAGCGGAATTTCGTCCGCTTTGCCGTTCCCGTTCGGATCACGCGTCTTGAAAGCTAGCAATACCTGCTTGAATTCCTCGGTCGTCGTCGGCATTTCCAAATTTAATTTCTTCAACCATTCGGTGTTCAGCCACATTTTATTCGGATAGGAGCAATGAAAGCATTCGCTATAGGAGACCAAACCGTAAATATTCCCGTCCGGAGCCGTGTTGAATGCCTTGAGAGTCGCATCTTTCGCCATGGCCGCCTTGATATTTGGAGCGTATTGATCGATCAGATCGTTTAAGGGTACGAATACGCCCTGCTTCCCGTAACGGAGGACGTCGGCCTGCGAGAATTGATCGATATACGTCGTCAAAATATAGGCGTCCGCATATTCGCCTCCGGCAAGCGAAATTTGCCGTTTCTCTTTAGCACCCTCGTAAGGAACGACGTGCCAGTCGAATTTCACGTTAAAGCGCCGCTCAAGCTCTTTCGTGAAATCGTTCGTTTCCAGATTTTGCGTCGCTTCTTGCTGGGCGAATACGCTGATCGGGAGCGCGTTCGAGCCCGTCTCTCCGTTCTCTGAAGCTGCCGAACATGCCGCCAGGAGCATGGAAACGATGAGGAATGCGATGATCTTGCAAGCTCTTCTCTTCAACCCTCTCCGCTCCTTCCTAAACGCGCATGTTCAAAAAGTCCGGTTTTCGCGCCGAGAAGGAAACAACCTCTAATCCTCGACGGATTGCCTGAATGCGCTAGGGGAAATACCCGTTACCCGCTTGAACGCTCTCCTGAAGGAATGCGAGCTATTGTAGCCGACCCTTGATGCGATCTCGTCGACCGTGTACTCGTTGCTCTTCAACAACGTCGCCGCATGATCCATTCTGATTTTCTCCAGATGGTCGGACAAATTCATTCCGGTCACTTCTTTGAACAATTGCGAAATGTATTTCTCGGGTCGTTCCACTTGCTCGGCTACCCGATAGAGAGTAAGATCCGGGTCTGCATACGACGCTTTGATATATTCTTTGATCTGGTCGACGGTTCTCGTATGGCTGTCATTTTTCTTGCTCATGATCAGCCCGCATAACGCCTCCATGATACCATGAATCTCCTCGCGGATAAATTCGAACGATTCCGTAGCCTGAATTTCGATAATCCGGTTTTTGACGCTTTCGAATAGCTCCGATTCCATGAACGTCTTCTGGTCGAGCAGCTTAAGGAAGGTTCCTTTCATTTCTCCGACCAACTGATGCCTCATCTCGAAGGAAAGCTCCCTTTGCTCGGTGTTTAACGTAATAATCGATTGAACGATGCGCTTGGATTCTTCAATTTCTCCGGCGCGAATCGTGCCGATCAACCGCAACTCGACGTCCAGCGGATAATAATAAGTTGCGCTTTCCGACCTGGTTTCCTCGAACCAGAACGTCCCCTTCTTGTTCGCATGCACGGCATATTCCAGCGCCTGCTTCGCTTGCTCGAAAGAATGGCTGACTTCCGTCACCGAGCCGAATAGATCTCCCAATGCCGCCGTAACGGAAATCCGGTACTCGTCGAAGACGAGCTGGGATACCCGGTTCAGCGTCTTCGAAATCTCTTCCTTGCCGAACTGGATCGCCGTCGGCTTATCCTCGTACGCGAACAGGAACACGATCTTATCCGAGCCGACGTCCGTCATCCGAACGGAGCTTCCCGAATCCGACAACGCCTGCTTGAGAATTAACCTCGCGGCGTTCAACTCGTTAAGAATTTCCACGGTGTCCATTCCGGAGTACCCGTTGACCTGCAAAATCCCTACATACCCGGCGTTTCCGTTTAATCCGGCGTTCGCTTGCACGGCCGCGGCGATAATCTCTTCCCTCGACTGGAATTCCCCCGCAATCAACCGCTTGAGGAAGGCATCGCGCACGAGCGGAAGCTGCCGGTGAAGCTCGGACTCCAATCGCTTATTGTTCGTGATCATCTCGGAAATATTACCGTGCAAGAAGTCGTACTCGTTACGGTCCGCGTGTCCGTCTTGACCGAATTGATCCTTCATTACGCCTAGCAAGCGGTTGATAGGGACGCTGTTCCGATAGGAGAGCAACAAGCCGACCAGCAAACCGATCAATAGCGCGATTCCCGTTACCGACCAAGTAATGTATTTGGTTTTATTCGCGTTCTCCAATAGAACCTGTCTTGGAATCCCCGCCCGGTATACCCAATCGTTCGTGCTGGAACGAATCGTAATGACGAGGTCGTCATCGTAAAACTGGCTTACCTTCTCTTTATCGAACCGTTTGTCCGCGGACAATTTCTCGACGTCCTGTTCCTCGATCCCCTGTAATCCGATCGTTTGGCCTTGAGCATCGGAAATATGAGCCCATCCGCCGTATCGATCCGTTATCCCGGACAACAGGTTCGATATCGTCTTCCGGTCAATGATAACGACGACGATAGCGGGGGACGAGCCATTAAAGCTGTCGAGCGGGAGCGACTGCATGTAGGTTACGACCGAGGTTTCCGTGCCTTTGTTCAGGAACGGGCTTAACGGCAGAATCTCGCTTCTATGCGTCTTGCCAAGAATCGTCCGTCTCCACTCCGAGAAGGAAATATCGGCATAATGGAAGTTCTCGTAGTAATGCTCCGGGCGAAAATAAGCGGATCCGGGCGTCAGCACGACGTTGTAATTGTTCAGATAGACGAAAAAATGCTGAAGGAAATCGTTCGTCTGGCCGAATGTCAGAACGTCTCTCATCATTTTCCATATCCCGTAGACGTTGGATTGTTCGTTAGAGCCCTTCTCGTTCATCAAAATACTCAAATCTTGATTAATCGCGAGCTGTCTCGTAAAGCCTTCTACTTCGGCCATTCGCCGTTCAAGAATTTCTTTGCTCTTCTGCAGCTGCGTTACGCTGTTCTCGATCGAGACGGATTGCGTAACCGAAATAGAAGTTCGATACGACATGTAACCGGCGATGCTGGGAATCATCAGAATAACGATGTAGGAGATCAGGAATTTTCTAAATACTCTTGAATACTTAGGCACGCACGATCTCCCCTTTCTCGATTGAGAGCGCTATCATAACCGATCGAAGGTTAATCCGCAATAGCTTATTTTGTATAAATCAAAAGCAACTACCGATATCATTCACCGTAGTTGCTTGTCATTGCATGCTCGGAATTTTTCAAAAACCTTCTTTAGGAACAATCTTTATGAACGACCTCTATAATAACCGTAATCGGCCGTCAAGCTTATAGGTATGTCCCTGCTCAAGATCGAGATGAACCGTTAAGTTACCGTATCTTACGATTACCTCTAATGTGCCGGAGGTAAAAGCTCTAAGAGAAGTCTCGGTTAAGCTGCCGTTCTCCCACGCGATATCTACCTCGACGTTCCCTTTGGCTCGCAAGCCTTCGACCTTCCCCGTACTCCATTGTTCGGGCAAGGCGGGCAGCACGTCGATCTGTCCCGCGTGGCTCTGCAACAGAATCTCCGCGATCGCCGCCGTCCCTCCGAAATTACCGTCGGCAACGAAAATATTCGTCTCCGCTCCGGCAATTCCTGCCTTGGAATAAGTAAATAGATTGTCGAAGCACAGCCGTCCTATCAAATATTTCAATTGCTTGTGGGCGTTCGCCCCGTCTCTTAACCTTGCGAAGCTCGCAGCGATCATCGCAAGCGTAAACTCCACGTCTTCCAGATCCGCGCGTCCCATGCGGTTATTCAGCGTCGTTCTCGCCGCCTCGCATAGTTCCGGCGTTCCGCTAGGCGTAATCTGATTGCCGGGATACAGGCCGAACAGATGGGACAAATGCCGATGATCCGGTTGAGCTTCGCCGTAATCCTCCAGCCATTCCTGCAGCTGCCCTTTCGCGCCGATCCGCAGCGGGGGAAGCAGGGCAATCGAATGCCTCAGCTTTTCCTGAAAGGCGTGATCCGCATCCAACGTTTCCGCGGACGACAGGCAAAATTCGAATAGATCTCTTACGAGCATTTGGTCCATCGTGGCGCCCATCGACAGCTGATGCGTAACGGTAGGATCGCTCCCTAGGTAGAAGCTGTTTTCCGGCGAATTCGAAGGCCCGGTCACCAACCAGCCGTATTGCGGGTGCACGGTCAAATAATCCAGGAAAAACGCGGCCGCTTCCTTCAATACGGGATAGGCCGTCTCTCTTAGGAATCGTTCGTCCAAGCCGAATTCGTAATGCTCGCGCAAGTGGGTGGCGATCCACAGTCCTCCCGTTACGTTGAGTCCCCACGACGTTTCCCAGCCCGGCGACGCGAAGCCCCATGCGTTCGTGAACACATGGGCCACCCAGCCCTCGCAACCGTAGAATCCGTCGGCCGCCGCTCTCCCCGCGTCTGCCAGTCTTGCGACGAACGTCATTAACGGAACGTGGCATTCCGCCAGATTACCCGACTCCGTCGGAAAATAATTCATCTGCGTATTGACGTCCAGATGGTAATCGCAGCTCCACTGCATGCGATTGGCTTCTCCGTCATTCCATATTCCCTGCAGATTCATCGGCAGGGGAGAATCTTCCCGAGACCCCGCTATCGTTAGATAGCGACCGTATTGATAAAATAAGGCGAATAATTGCGGGTCCCCTCCCTGTTCCAGTTCCGGCTTATCCATCAACAGCCGTATTCTTTCGTCGATCGCAAGCTCCGAACGGCCGCCGGAATCTCCTAGCTCGAGGCTTACCCGCGCATACAGCTTGCGATAATCGGCTATATGGTCTTCCCTGATTTTCTCGTATCCTTTGGATATCGCATGCTCCAACCGCTTGCCGCTTTCCATTGTCCAGTCTTCGCCGCTTTGCCCGTAATCCGTTGCTACGGCAAAATAGATGAAAGCCTCGTCCGCGTTGTTGACGATGACCGTTCCCGCTTCCTCGCCGACCGTTCCACCTTGGGCGACGACTTTGACCGCCCCTCGGGAGAAGACGCCGCAGCTGCCGTCGCTATGCATGTTCTCCGTCGCTTGACCGGCGAAGCCGATCGTCCCGCAACCGTCCTCGACCGTTGCCGTTACCGAGAAATCCGTCGTCCTTCCTTGAAGACCGAGAACGAAACTTACTTCTCCCGGTTGCTCGCTCCATATTCGGGAAGCCACGATGCCGTCCGCGTGGGAAGCGAAAACTTCCCGTTTATGTCTTCGCCCGTCCGCTTGATACGAATGATGCACGATCGCTTCCTCTAAATCGAGCTCGCGCGCGAATCGTTCCCCCTGCGAGTCGAACCGGAGCGTTAGATCGCACAACGACAAGTTCGTGCCGAAATTCGATTTGGCGGGCTGAAGAGATTGCTGCGCCAACTGCTCTCCCAGGCGATAATCCCCGGCGAAGAATGCGTCCCTCATCCGATCAAGCTCGGCTTTACTTTGAGCCGAGCCGCTGATTTCTTCCGGCCTGCCCGACCAATACGTAACTTCCGTTAAGTTCCATCTCTCGCTCTGTATACCGCCTTGAATGACTGCACCCATTCTTCCGTTCCCTATGGGAAGCCCTTGCGACCAATTCGTCGCCGGACGCGAATACTTTAGCTTCATTCCGTTCATGATGTTGCACCGTCCCGTAGTCTGATTTCTTGTTAGCGCTTTCTCATAAGGAAAATAACTCAATTCAATTGAGCTACCTCTATAAGAAATGTTACCGGATCTACGGGTTTACCGTAAGGTACAGTTACGGTTTTAAGCGTACGATTTTCCTGCTATTTCACCCGATACTCGTCAAAATAACGGGGGATGATCGTCGTTGAAGCCCCCGGCTCTTGCGGAAGAACGTAATACCCGTCCTTGACGGTGGCCGGCTCTTCGAAGATGTGGCGAATCCACGGAATGTATTCCAGCATGATCGCGTTAGAAGTCGCGGCTACGAGATGCTGATGAATCTGGCCCATATCGCCGACATGCGGACAGACGGGAAGATCGTACGCAGCCGCCAGACCGGCAACCTGCAGCCATTCGGTTACGCCCGCGACTCGGGTCACGTCCACCTGAACGTATTCGACGGCGCCTCTCTCGATATAATCCCGGAAAGCATATTTATTGTAGACATGCTCTCCGAGCGCGATCGGAACGTTCAATTCGTCCGCCAGCTTACGATGATTGCCGATATCGTCCGGATTAAGCGGCTCCTCCAGCCAGATCAAGTCGAATTGCTCCAGCTTCTTCCCCCAGGTCATCGCCGTCGTAATATTCCACTGCTGATTCACGTCGATCATCAGGCCGATGTCATCGCCGATCGCCCGTCGTACCGCTTGCACCCGATCGAAATCCTCTCGCGGATCCGGTTTGCCTACTTTCATTTTTACCGCGGAGAAGCCCTGCTCTAGGATGGCTCCCATATCGGCGATAAGCCTGTCTTTACTCCAGTTCAACCAGCCGCCGTTCGTATTATACGCTTTGATCTTATCCGGCTTATGCCCCCCGAGGTATTGCCAGAGGGGCTTGTTCGCCGCCTTCGACATAATGTCCCACAACGCGATATCTACGGCCGCAAGCGCCATATGGGTAACGCCTGCCCTCCCGATCCAATGCATCTGACCGAAGCGCAGCTCATCCCAAATCATTTTGACCATAAACGGATCTTTCCCGATGAGCGCGGGCGCGTAATAACGGTCGATCGTCTGCGCGATCATTTCGTCGCCGTTCGCGCAAGTTCCCGTATATCCGTACCCTGTAATGCCTTCGTCCGTATGGATGCGAATTCCCGTTACTCCCCAATGGGTCGCTACGTTAATAGCGTCCGTGATCGGCGGGGTGATCGGGACGTGTAAAATAAAACTCTCGGCGCTCGTGATTTTCATGAATAATGCCTCCCGTTTTCATTGTGTGTCGCGTTAATAACCCAAGGACGCTCCGCCGTCTACCGGCAAAGCCACTCCCGTCATGAAGCGAGCATTCCCGCTCGCCAAGAACAGCGCCGCATCCGCGATTTCATCCGCTTGCGCGGGCCTGCCTAACGGATGCATATCGTTTAGCTTCGTTCGCGTCGCCTCGGGACTGTCTTGCTCCAGAATCCATTTCTCCAACAATGGGGTCATCACCCCTGCCGGACAAATGCAGTTGACCCTTACGCCGTCCTCCGCGTAATCGAGCGCCAGCGATTTCGTCATCGCGACGATGGCGCCTTTCGTGGCCGCGTATACCGCATTCTGCTTCTGGCCGACCAACCCGTTCAAGGAAGACATATTGACGATATTGCCTTTTGTCTTCCGCAGCCAGGCGATCGTATGCTTGGTCATGAGATAGACGCTCTTCAAATTCACGTCGATCAGCCTCGTCCATTCGCCCTCCTCGACTTCCTCCAACGCCTTCGGCAATATCGCCGCCGCGTTATTGAACACGACATCGATCTTTCCTTCGCGTTCGATCAGCTCGGCAACCATCTCCCGTACTCGAGCCTCGGAAGAAACGTCCGCGATCAGGGCGTGCGCGGAATTCACGCCATGCTTCTCTCTTATTTCGTCGACCACTCGCCTAGCTTCCCGCTCGTCGATATCGACGACGATCGCGATCGCTCCCGCTTCCGCGAACCGCTTCGCCGTGACTTCTCCGATCCCCGAGCCGCCTCCGGTTACGATGCAGACTTTGCCGTTCAGCAGCATTTTCTCTCGCTCCTCTCGCCTTGAAAATAATAAATCGTGTATGATTTTGATAATATCATACACGATTTATAGTGTAAATCAGATTTAACGCCGCCGTTTATTCAAAATTATCTCGCAACCGCCGATGCGAATGTTGCAGGTGAAGACGCATCGCTTGCACGGCTTTCTCCGCATCCTCGTCTAGCAGAGCTTGAATAATCGCCTCGTGTTCCAGCTTCTCCGCGCGAAACTCGATCCGGTAATGGTGCAACTTCAAATACCGGTGAATTCGCTCAATGAGGAAGGTCACCGTTTGCTTGAGGTTCTCGTTCTTGGCGTATTGAAGTATCGTCCCGTGTAATCCCTCGTTCATTCGCGAGATAGCGTCTTCTTGTCCTTGTTCGACCTCTTCAGAACCATCCGTCTGAGCCTCGCCGTCTTCGGATTGGATTTCCCGCAACAGCTGCCGCAGAAGCTCCTTCGGTACCCGGCTTACCGCTTTGCGGACGGATAGCTCCTCTAAGGACTGCCGAATCTCGAAGATTTCGTCGATATCCTTCAAGCTCATTTCGGCGACGAACATACCCTTGAACGGGACGATGGTTACCAGCCCTTCCGAAGCAAGGCGGAACAGGGATTCCCGGATCGGAATGTTGCTGACACCGAGATCCCTGGCCAGCTTGTCGATGTTGATCTTATCTCCCGCCTGCATCACATGGGAAAGAATTTGATTTTTGATTAGTAGATACAGTTGATCCGTCAGTACGTAACGGCTTAATTGTTTTTTGGACACGCGGCTCACCTATTCCAATGATATTTGCAATATCATATCATGTATGAAATATGAATTGTAGCTGGACATCGTCTCTGCTGTTGCGTCGCACAGTTCTTTTCGCTGATAGAACTTATAATAATAACTCCAGCACCCCAGGTAACCTTGTACTCCTAAGTGTAAATCCTGCAACTAGTTTACGAAGGTTTGCTCTCTCTAACGACTAAGTGTAAATCCTGCAACTAGTTCAGTAGAATATCTCGATTGGACACAAATTCAATCCATTTAAGTGTAAGAATTGCAATTAGAATGAGGAAACGAGAGGTTTGGGCCAAACTAGTTGTACATTTTACATCTCGATTTTAAGTATGGCCTCCTTTTGGTGAGCGCACCATACTTCCGTTCTACAAATCACATTTTTGGCCTACTTTCGGACCAAAAAGGCACATTTTGGCTACAGACGGCGGGCGGGCATCGGATGGTGGAGATATGATAACCCGAACATCATCTAAAAATGCCCCCTAACCATAACTCGCATCATGGTTAGGAGGCACAAACATTTAATAGATTGCAATCTCATATATGGAATAGCCGTAAGGCAGCGCCCGGACGGTTCCGGTCATTCTCACGTATTGTCCCGAGACCGGGCCGAACGTGAGAATATCCTTCGCGCCGGAGCCGGTCGTCGTCGAGTAAACTTCCGTCCACCCTGCTCCGTCAACGGAAACTTCAACCTTATACGACGAAGCTCTGGCGCCTTCCCAATCGATGATAACCCGCTGGATCGTCTTGCTGCTCTTCAGGTCGACCATAATCCACTGCGGATCTACTTTATGCTCGCTTTCCCATCTGCTAACGGAATTGCCATCGATGGCCATGCTCGCATCTCCCGAGGAAGCCGATGCCGTAACGCCCGGGCTAAGAGCCAGATTAATTGCCGACACCGTCTGTACGACCGATGCTTGACTATAACCGGTAGCAACGACTTGGATGTCGTAATCCTTCGCCTCCGGAATTAGCAAGGCCGGAATCTCGATGCTTCCGACATTCGCGTAAACTGAACCAATCACGCTGACGTTATCGATGAGAATATCCGAGATCGCCGTCCTCCAAGCCGGATCGTCGGAGAAACCGATCTGTACGTCTTCCCCGACAATGTTATTCGTTGTGTCCGCGATGAGCGCGGGCGGTGTCATCAAGCCGCTCGGATCGTAAGGATACACCTCGAAGCTCCACAGGGAGTAAGAGTAGATCGTTCCCCTCTCCGTGCCCATTAAGCGAACATAACGGGCTTGAGCGGATGCGAAATTAAACGTATCCACTCCACCGTCGCCGATATTCGTAGCGTAAACCTCCGTCCAGTCGGTTCCGTTAACGGAAGTTTCTACGCTATACGTTTTACCGTAGGCTCCTTCCCATTTCAGCAATACTCTGCCGATATCGTAGACATCTCCAAGATCGACGCGAATCCATTGCGGATCGGAAACGTCCGATATCCATCTCGTTCCGTCGTTCCCGTCGAACGCGGACGCGGCATCGCCGCTGGAGGCCGTTGCCGACTTGCCGACCGCCAAATCTACCGTCGGAGGAATCGGCGAAATGCTTTGCGTGACGGTCGCGTCATCATAACGGATAGCTTGAATACGGATCTCGTAATCTCCGGCTGTCGGAGTCGCCGTTCCCTTCAACTGTATTTTCCCCGGCACGATCCAGTAATCCATTCCGTTCACGAGCGGCGTTCCATTCAGGCTAAGGGAAGTAATGCTATTACGCCACTGCTCGTTATCCGCGAATGCGATTTCGGTATCGTGCTTGATAATCGCATCGGTAGAATCCGCCACGAGCGCAGGCGGAGCGGATGGTTCGACGATATAGCCGGCATCGTGCGCATAAACGGCGAATTCGAACAACGAATATCCGTAATTCGTTCCGCGTGCCGTTCCGTTAACCTTTACGTAACGCGCTTGCACGGGGTGGAATCGAATTTCGTCGAGCCCCCCGTTGCCGCCGCTCGTTAAGAATACGGTCGTCCAATCCGAACCATTGGTCGAGACGTCGATGGAATAGGCTTTCCCGTACGCCCCCTCCCAGTCGAGCTTCACGTAATCGATTTCTTGAGAGCTTCCTAGATCAACCTGAATCGATTGCGGATCGCTTTGCGCGGATTCCCAGCGCGTCGCGAGATTGCCGTCGAAAGCAAGCGCGGCATTACCGCTTGAAGCCGACGCCGTTTGGTTGAGCGCCAAGTTCGCCATCGTTCCTCCGCCAAGTTCGGGAACGACTTCTCCGGTCTCCGACAGAATGACGTTGTCCAGATATACTTGATGCGCCCCGACGATACCGGACACGTTGCCCAAGACGAAATTCAGCTTAGCGTTCTCTTGGCTGATCTGGTTCATGGCGAAGTCGTAACTGTATCGCGTCATACCGTTGCCAAGGTCTAGCGTCTTCAGTAAATATTGCGGAGAGCCTCCATCCTGCTCCAGGGATACGCGAACCTGACGGTTTACCGTAGACCGGGCATCGAAGGAAAGCCTATAGTTCTTGCCTTGCTTCAAAGAAATCCCCATCTGGTTGAACTGTATGCTCCAGAATTGATTCCCTTGGTTCTGGATATCGATCTTCATCTCGCCACTATCGATCGCCATGGAACCGGCTGCGAAACCAGCCCAATCTTCGGTTCCAACCCATAATACCCACGGATCGGTTACGGTATCCATCGCATTGTTACTGATCAAATCCGGCGCGAACTCTATCCAATCTAGATTTACGCCTTTTCCGGATAACTTCCACGTATGCAGTCCGGCCGTCAGCTGCACCCGCTCCGTCACCACGCTCCATCTCTCGTAACCATGCGTGTTAGGTACAGCGAGCAGTCGCTTGGCGCCTCCGTCAAGCTCAACCCCAATCGACTTGCCTCCGGCAACGGCGGAAACTTTATAAGAAACGACGTATTCGCCCGTCTCCGCAATCTCTATGCCGCTCTCGATAAAGTCGCTATCATCGTCGAAGGCTACGTAATGGCCCCCTGCCGTCTTCGGCTTCATCGTTACGCCTTCCGTAGTCTCGAAGTCTTCTCCCCGCAGCATCTTGCTTAACGGAGGGAAGTACTGCTTCATCTCGACATCGTCGATGTAAACATCCGCGCCATCACCGCCGAGCAAGAATTGCAGTTCTCCATTCAAGTCGGAATTTCCGTTCATTTTGAAAATATAACTATATACCCCGTCATTCGATGTAAGCGCAAACCGAGCGCTTTCGCCCGCGATTCGGACGTCGATACTACGAGCCGATTCGGAACGAGCCTTGAACTGGATCTTATACCAGTTGTCCTTTACCAGATGCAAGCCTCGCTGCTTTAACCGAACCGACGACTCGGAATTTCCGCCATTATCGATTGCGGCATGGAACTCGCGAAGCCCCGCATGGGGATCCACCTTGCTTGTTGCTGCTGCGTCCGCATTTTTCTCGAAGGTCCAGAAGCCCATATAACTCGCTCCCAGCTCGAAAGTGCCGTTATAAATGTAGTTCCCGTTCGCAAGCGGCGGTCTCTCGACGACCGTATTGTCCGTCACTTCCTCGAAGCGTACATTATCTATCCATACCGAACCGGTCGAGCCGCCAAGGTTGATCTCCAAACGCGCCGTATGATGCGTATTGGAGAGCATTCGGAAAGTGTACGAATAAGTTTTCGTTTCCGTCGTTACCGCCATGTTTCCTTTGCCGTAATCGGTCCATCCGCCTTCTCCGCCTTGACTCGTCTTCACTTCGATATTCCGGTTGGCCGAAGCTCGCGCGTCCACGGATATTTTATAGGATTTGCCCATCTCGATAGGGATCGGCTTCTGGATTAACTGAACGGCATACGTAGCTCCGCCGCCGTTCGAGATATCGACTCGCATCGCCCCGTTATCGTAAGCCGCCGTTGCTTGCGCTCCGAATCCGGTACCGTTATTAAACGTCCAATAATCGGAGTTAGAGGTTCCGGGTATACCCTCGACGTCCGGTGCGTTCTGATCGAAAGCTCCGTTGTACACGTAGTTACCGTCCGCCGTAGGAGTCTTGCCCGTGCCCGTAATGCCGCTTAAGTCTCTCGGTCCCGGCCGTTGACCCGGAGCCTTGCGGTACTTCTCTTCGTCAAGCTGGTATACCCTTACGTAATCGACCAGCATTTTCTGCGGAAATACGGTTGAGGCATCGGGATTTCCCGGCCATACGCCACCGACCGCAACGTTCAACTGCATATAGAAATCGCGGTCGAAAGGAGCAGGGTAAGTATAGACGTCGGGATTCTCATAGTTGTATGCAAACCAGTCGTTCTGTACCGCAAAGAGAATGTCGTCTACGTAGAACCTCAGCTCGCCCGGCTCCCACTCTACGGCATACGTGTGAAAACCGCTTGTGAACGTTTGGCCGCCGGGAAGCGTGTAGCTTTGCCCGCTGCTGGCATGCTCGACTCCGTAATGCAACGTACCGTGGATCGTACTCGGTTCATGCCCCAGCGCTTCCATGATATCGATCTCTCCGGATGCCGGCCATGTCCCGTACATCCCCATATCCTCCGGCATCATCCAGATTGCCGGCCATAGGCCTTGCCCTTCCGGCAACTGCGCTTTAATCTCGTAGCGGCCGTAAGTCCATTTCGCTTTACCGCTCGTATCGAGCTTAGCGGATGTATAACTTGAGCCCTGATAGTTTTCTTTACGCGCTTCGATCACGAGCGCCCCGTTCTCGATCCTTACGTTGTCCGCTCGGTTCGTGTAATTCTGCAGCTCCTGGTTTCCGTATCCACCGCCGCCTTGAACGTAATTCCATTTCGCCGGATCGATCCCCGAGTCATCGAATTCGTCATTCCACACCATCTGCCAATTTTCCGATTTGATGTTCGCCGCCGTTAGTTCCAGCAGCTTGAATTTCACGACGCGCTGGGCTGCATCCGCTTCGTACAATGCGACGTATTTGTTCGTAGTCCCATCTACGCCGGACAGATCCGAACCCGAAAGATAAGGATTGACTACTGTCCCGCCCGACGGAACGCGATCCCCTTTATTCGGCGTCGCTATCGCTTGATGGGACACTTTAGCGACGAGATGATTGCCCCCTCCCGCGCTCGCGTTGATTCGGGTCGTCGCATGCGACGTACCCGGTTGAATACTTGCAATAGCCAATAGCTCTGCAGGATCCGTAGCTTCAGTCGGGAGGATATCCTGCTCCGTAAGTACGAACTGCTTATACTTCACGATCCGGTTGTTCGCGTCCGCCTCATAGATGGCCAAGTACTTATTCGTTGTCGCATTTGCGCCGAACAAGTTATCCCCGCCGAGATAGGGATTAACCAGATTTGCCGAATCGGGAAGCTTGTCGCCGTAATTCGGTACCGGCACGGAGACGTTTCCGATAGACGCCGCTAGATGATTAGCGCTGCCTGGCACCGCGTTAACCCTCGTCGTACCGGGAACGGTACCCGGCTCGATCGCGGCGTCAAGCGGCGCAACCTTGTTCGTCACTTGCAGCTTGACGTTATCGATCCATATTTTGTGACTTCCCAAACTTCCGGCATTACCCACGTTACCCAAGGAAAACACCAACTTCCCAGTCGGATCTGCTGCTCCCATCTCGAAGTCGAAGGAATAGCGCGTCATCGAGGACTGCAAGTCGATCGTCTTGTCCGGCATGAGACGATTCTGCACTGCATTCTCTATCGCTACGCCGATTCTTCGATTAACCGATGCGCTAGCGTCAAAAGAAAGCGTATAGAACGTATTCACCGCCAAGGAAATATCGGATTGCGTCGACTGAATGCTCCAGGATTGTCCGCCTACGGAATTGGCGGTTACCCTTAACTTCCCGTTGTCGTTAGCTACGTTAGCCGACGCCTCCGTCCAGAACCCCCACTGCGCGAGATCGTCGTTGAACTTGCCGTTCTTGATCAGATTGCCCGAGTCATCGATGGAGAAGTTGCTGCCATCTTGAGCGATCGCGAACCAATTGAGGCTCATTTCGCCGGCAATCGCTTTGAGCTTGATCATCTGCACGCCCGCTTGCAAAGCGAGCGGCGCGCTAACGACGGTCTGCCAGTTGCCGCTTGTATCGGGAATCACCGTTTGGCCACCCGCTGCCTCATCCGTGGTCGCCTGAATAGCGCCGCCTACCCCTGCCGACTTCGCCCGATAAGCGAACTGGTAATTCCCCGATACCGCGATATCGACCAAATATTCTAAAGAGTCTCCGGTTCCGAACGATTCGACGGAAGTGCTTCCGTTCGTTTCGGACAAAACCGTAATCCCGCTTTGATAGAAATAATGCTCGGCTTGTATGAATACCGGATCGGTCGATATTCGATTAACGTTTCGCTCGTCGATTCTGAAGTCGTCCAGCGTGACCCACCTCGACAGGCCACCGCCAAGAAGGACTCGCAGTTTCACATTGCGATCTTGAGCGGAATCGAAGCGGAAATAAAATTGCTTCTTCTCCCGATCGACCCCGAGCGGAATCGTCCGGACACCGGAGTAGTTCGTACCGTCGACGGCATCGACGACGTCGATTTGAACGGCCGTAGCTTGCTCTGCTGCCCCGTCGAACGATACAACGTAATAAGCATTTCCTTTCAGGAAGATATTGTCCTGAACGAGTTGGACGGCTTCCGGCGTGCTTCCCCCGTTCATTATCGCAGCCTTGAAGGGCTTCGACTCTGCCGTGATGCCTACGGATGCGGTTGCGCTCGCGGAGCTATTCTTCAGCCAAGTCCAATAACTCATCCCGCCTTTGCCCAGCGCGAACGATCCATTGTATATATAATTCCCGTCGGCTAACGGAATCCGATTCTGCTCCGACTGCCCTGCCGTCTCCACGAGCTTGATATTATCCAGCCACACCGAGCCGGTGCTGCCTCCAAGGTTCATCTCAAGACGAGCGTTCATGTGCGTGAAGGCTTGCATTTTGAACACAAACTCATAACGCGACATCGATGTGCCCAGATTAAAGGATTGAGCCGCATAATCTTTCCAGCCGCCTTCGCCGCCGCTGCCAAGCTTGACTTCGATCGATCGTTCGGAGGATGCCTTCGCGTCGAAAGACACTTTGTAAAACTTGCCGATCCGCAAAGGCACGGGCTGCTGGATCAGCTGCGTGGAATAATTGGCATCGCCGGTATCGGAGACGTTGATCTTCATCGCTCCATTGTCATTCCCAACGGTCGCAGCGCCGTTATTGCCGACCCTGAACGTCCAGTAATCGGAATTCGCCGCTTCGGGAATACCTGCAACATCGGGCTTATCCTCGTCGAAGGTACCGTTATAAATATAGTTCCCATCGGCAAGCGGCGTTTTACCCGGCGTTATGCTCCCTTGGTCGCGTTGCCCCGGACGTTCCTCGGCGGGCTGGCGATAGCCGTATGTCGGGTCCATCTCGTAAACGCGAACGTAATCGACTAGCATCTTCTGGGGAAACGCGGTCGTAGCATCCGGGCTTCCCGGCCATATACCGCCTACCGCTACGTTCAATTGCATGTAGAAGTCGCGGTCAAACGGCGCTGGATAGGTATAATCCGCAGGCTGAGTCCCATCCAAGGAAAACCAATCGTTCTGCACGGCATACAGAACTCCGTCCATATACCACCGCAATTCTCCCGGCTCCCACTCCGTCGTGAATATATGATAATCGTCGGCGAACGCGCCTCCGCCCGGAAGGCTATAGGAATAACCGCTGCTTGTGTGAGGCGTGCCGTAATGCAGCGTACCATGTACGGTTCCCGGCTCATTGCCAACCAGCTCCATGATATCGATCTCGCCCGAAGCCGGCCATGTACCGTACATATCCATATCCTGAGGCATCATCCAGATCGCCGGCCAAATCCCTTGACCTTTAGGAAGCTTAGCGCGCACCTCATACTTCCCGTATGTCCAATGGCCTTTATCCTCCGTCGTCAGCTTGGCCGACGTATATTGCTGCCCCTGGTAATTTTCTTTGCGGGCTTCAATAATCAACGAACCGTCCTCTACCCGAGCATTCTCTGTACGGGCCGTGTAGTACTGCAGCTCGCTATTCCCGAATCCGTCGCCCTTCTCCACATAGTTCCATTTGCTTTGATCGATGCCGACGCCATCGAACTCATCATCCCACACGAGATTCCATTGCTTCGGTGCAATCTCAGCCTCAGTCAGTACGACCTGCTGGAATTTCACGACTTTATGACTTGCATCAAGCAAATAGACGCCCGCGTATTTATTGATGACTCCATCGACGCCGCCGATATCGCTCCCCGCGACATACGGGTTGATCACCGTTCCTCCTGCCGGCGCTTTCGTTCCCGGGACGGGCTCCGCGATTGTCTCATGAGAGACTTTAACCGCTAGATGAAGGCCTGAAGAAGCAGTGGCTTGAACCTTGGTCGTTCCCGCGGCCGTCCCTTTGCTTGCTTTTGCGGTGAACGCGGCTACGTTAGGCCCAGTGCCTGAGGAGTTGCCCCCAGCTGAGGACGGAACCGCCGTCGCATCCTCCGTTTTGGGCAATATTTTTCCCTGATATCGGACATTGTCCGCCGCATTGTCGATCTTCTCTATTTTCCCTTCCAAGGTTGAACCGGAAGCCATCGTACCGATCTTCAGATTTCCTATCGAGCCTGTTGGGGAAACGATAATATTAGCTTTGAAATTCAAAATCAACTCGCCTACCGGTCCGTCAATGAGAATGTCGATCGGCTCCGCGTTCGAGCCATCTCCCGCTTCCGTATCGACCTTCGTAAACCGGCCGATGAACCTCACCTTCGCCTGTGAGGGCAAAGATTTGGCAATCATGATTCGTCCGAAGCCTTCTCCGCTCTCCGTGGCATTGTCCAGAATCGTACCGCTATTCGCATAGACCCTGTCTGCTGACGAGCTCCCTAGAAGTATAAAATGAATTTTATGATTCCTCTTGCTTATTCTCACGGTATTCAATTTGGAGTCTATCGCCTTAATGCTATTCTCTCCGCCGCCCTGAACGAATGTGTTCCCGGTAACGGTTACGTTATCGAGGATAACGTCGCCTTCCCCGATCCCTTCCGTTAAGATGAGATCTCCAGCGATCTTCATGTTGCTTAGGGTGACGCCCGCTGCGTTTACGAGCACGTTTCCTTCTACGTTCTTAACATCCACATTGCCGGCTTTGTTGATGATTAGGGGAGCGATCCGGTTCATGATGGATACTGCTTCAGCCCGCGTGATCGATTGCTTGCCTTTGAACGTCCCGTCCTGATAACCCGAAACATAGCCGAGCGTAGCCAACTGCGCTATAGCCTTCTTCGCATAGTGACTGATTTGGTCCGAATCCTTGAATGCCAACGGAGTCGCAGCAACCTCAGAATCGTCCAGCTTAAATACCCGCTGAAGCACGACCACCGCTTCTTCCCGCGTGATGGGACTCAGCGGTTTGACGGTTCTGTCGGCATAGCCGGTTAAGTAACCTGACGTTCTCGCCTTTGCCATATCGTCCGCGTACCACTGCCCCTGCCGAACGTCGGCGAAATTGCCGCCGCTTGTATCCGTTAGGTTAAAGAGCCGATTAACGAGAGCCGCGAATTCGGCACGCGTAATCGATCTGTCAGGCTGAAGATTTCCCGACGGATCACCTTGAATCAAGCCTAAGTCCTTCCATTTACCGAGGGCTTCCTCTGCCCAATGGCCCGTCCCGATTTTCGTCTCCGGCTCCTTGTTCTCGCCAAAGGCAACAGAAGGCTGTATTACGCTCGCCAACATCATGAATAAGAGCAATAAACTCACGTTTCTTCTCATACGCGTACTCCTCATATTAGGATAATTACCCTAATTCTAACGAGTAAGCGTTTGCACAAAAACTCAAAGCATCAACGAAATCTATTCAAAATCACGGGTTTATTCCGCAATCGATTGTTCTTTTTCCTAACTAACGGCTCTTAATACCCTACTGTCACTATTTCGCGTATCTCGGAAACCGAATCCGCACCGTCGTCCCTTCCCCGATCGAGCTCGTAATGGATACGCCGTAGCTTTTGCCGAATTGCAGCTTGATCCGCTGATCGACATTGCGAATGCCGTAGCCAACCCCCTTCTCGGATGGGTCCAGTACCTGTTCGATCGTCTCCTCCTTCATTCCGATTCCGTTGTCGCGAATCTCCATGACGATCTCTTCGCCTTCCAGAGCGACGCGGATGAACAAATGGATCTCGTCGTCGTACCAGGCATGCTCGAGCACGTTCTCGACGAACGGCTGAAGAATGAACTTGATCGTGTCGTATCCTAAAGTTTCCTCGTCAATGTCGTATTCGACGATGATCCGATCCGCGAATTTGATTCTCTGAATATCGACGTAGGATTGAATAATCTGTACTTCCTTGTCGATCGAGATGATCATCTCCCCCTTGTTCAACGACAAGCGGTAGAACTTAGCCAACCCGCGCACCATCTCGTGCATTTTGTCGATCTCGCCCAGCTTGGCCATACGGCTAATAGACGAGAACGTATTGTACAGAAAATGAGGATTCATCTGCGAATGGAGCACCTGCAGCTCGACTTCCTTTTTCTCCAGTTTGCTTAAATAGACCTCGTCGATCAGCTTCTCCATGTTGGAGGCCATATCGTTGAAGGCATCGCCGATCTGCGAAAATTCGTCGTTGCCCGGAACGACCATTCGCTTGTGGAAGTCTCCTTCCTTGAACGCCTTGAGAGAGCGGATTAATTTCATAAAACGCTTGGAGAAATACCGCGACATCACCCAACTAATGATCGTCATCACGATCAAGCTGACCATGCAGATCAAGATGGTCAAATTGCGAACCTGCTCGGAATTTTCCTGAAACGATGAATTCGGTATCCAAGCTACGATGCTGGCGTTCATATTGGTTATCGGTTGTTTGATTTGCATATAGTCATCCGGAGCGCCTACGAAACCGTCCTTAGCTACCGATAATAAATTCGGATTCAAATCCGTCCGCGAGCTTGAGTATAGGAGATGATTGTTGCCGTCGATGACGAACAGCATGCTGTTGTCGCCCAGTTTCGTAAAATCCACGTCGTAGAAAATATCTTTGAGCTTGACGTTCATATTGATGAGCCCAATGGGAGAAAGCGTCTCGTAATTGATAATCGGACGGAGGAACGAAATGCCGCCCTTCTCGACGTCGTCTTCGATTTGCTTCCACGTCTTGGCTTCGTAGGTCATGGGCAACGTTTTGTACCAATCCCTATCCACGATCCGGTCCATATGAAAAATAGAATATTGCCGTCCCTGGGTTTCCTGACCCTTCCCGTTCTGATCGTCGAAATAAAATTCGCTAATATAGTAGAACTCGCTAATGTTCTTATTGCTTAGGAATACCGACAGCTTCGTGTCCAGGATCGGTAAATTCACGGCGGACTCCAGCTTCGGCATAATATACTGGGTCGTAATCGTATATTTCTCGTAATCCAGATAATAACCCGATAGAATTCTAGACAAGGCCTGATCCGTGAAAATATCGTCGGAGCCGCGAATGACGTCCGCCAGCCTGTAATCCACGTTGCTGCCGATCTGCTTGACCGCGATCTCGAGATTGCTGCGGGTATGCTCTTCGCTGGATCGGACCGATGACACGTAAGAATAACTCCCGATAACGATAACGGGAGTCAGGACGAGGATAAGATAGGAGAACAGCAGCTTATAGCGTAGAGGAATATAGGCGCCATTCGACTTCGTCGTAGAGGTATGGGTCGCGTTGGACAAGGTTATCAACTCTGCTTTCGATAGTCTCCCGGAGTAATTCCGTAGTGCTCCCGAAACAATCTGCTGAAGTAAGCCAGGCTTTTGTATCCGACCTGATCGGCCACTTCGTAGATTTTAAGCGTCGGCTCCTGCAGCAGGCTCCTCGCCTTCTCCATCCGATTGCGAACCAAATATTCGTTAAAGCTTTCCCCCGTCTGCTCCTTGAACAAATAACCCATATGATTCGCGGAGTACGAGAACTTGTTCGCGATTTCCCTGAGCGTGAGCTCCTCGGCCAGATGAACATGAATGTACTGCTCGATCGGCTCGATCAGGCGTCGGCTCTTGCTCTGTTTCTTCAAGAACAATCGTTCCGAAATCTCAAACAACGTCTTGCGGAGCCAAGATTTGATGTCTTCGACCGTCTCGAATTGCCGGATCACGTCCAGATGCTCGAACTCCCAGCCTAACAAGCTTTCGTACGTTTCCTTTACCGTATTTAAGTACGCCTCCAGCTTGGACGCGATATGAATCGAGAAGCTGTACACTTTAACCGGGTGTTCGAAAGTTCTCACGTTGTCGAAGAGGTCGTCCATGCAATCGCAGATTTTGACAAGCTCATAGTTGGCGACCGCCGCGAACATCGCGTCCAAGATTACGTTTAAGTCCTTGGCGTCTTTAACGATCCGCAGCCTGGCTAGCTTCGGTGGGATGACCCGGTTTTTGCCGATAAACATTTTATTGCCGATCAGTTCCTTCGCCTGCGCATACGAAAGCGCGATCCCTTCCGGAAACGCGGCCGGTTCGCCGTAGCTGGAAGTTAGCGTGAACGTCGATCGGTCGGCTACGTAAGCGTGAAGCTCGTCCAACACTTCCTCCAATCGCGAGGGCTCGCCGCTGAAGATCAAGGCGATCTGAGAAGATGAGATCGCGCACCAAGGTCCCAGCATACGCGACTCGATATATTCTACGATAAGCGCGGTTGCACCGAGCAGCTTCGCATGCCCCGCATCGGGCGCTTGCTTGTTCTTCCACAACACGTCGTCCAGCTCGATCACGACGGCGTTAGCTTGACTTGCGGGGACATTAAGCGGATAACGAGCCAAGAAAGCGGGCAGAGCCTCTTGATTGATTCTCCCCTCCAGCAGATGCTGGAGAAAATCGCTCTTGATGAACGCGAACGATTCGGTGAAATGGGACTGCTCTTCGTTCTTCTTACGCGTATCGTCGATCTCGGCCACGACTTTACGCAGCAAGTCTACGATCTCGTCATCGTCTACGGGCTTCAGGAGGTAACCGTCCGCCTTGAGATCAAGCGCTTGCTTGGCGTATTCGAAATCCTGGTATCCGCTAATGAAGATCGTTTTAAGCTCCGGATTTCTGTCCAGCGCTTTCCGGGATAGCTCCAATCCGGTTAATACCGGCATTTTGATATCGGTTACAAGAATATCGATCGGGTGTTGATCGATATAGCTTAAGGCCGCTATCGACCGGTTCTCGCTGCACACGACTTCGATTCCCAGCTCGGACCACGGAATCAATTGCCGTAAACCTTCCAAGTCGTAATTCTCGTCATCGACCAATACGGCTCTATACATTGGAATATGCGCTCCTTCATGGCGAAAAGAGAGGGTATATTGAGTATACCCTCTCTAAACGCTAAGTTATAGGTGCATTTCTATTGCGCTTGCATGCTTTTCAGGTTGGCCTGCCATACGTCCGTTTTCCATTTCAGCGCTTTGTCGTAACCGATTTTCGTCGCTTCTTTATCGGCTTTGTCGATAAGGCTCAACACTTCCTCGTCGCTCTTCGCGAAGAAGATTTTCGGAATCAGCTGCTTATGCATGTCTCTGAGACGTTGCAAGATGATCCCTTCCTCGGAGTTCGGAGCCGGCTCCAGGTTAGAGTACTGGGTAACGTCCATGGACGTTACGAACGAAACGTTAGCTTGGCCGACCGTCGTCCAGTCTTGCGCTTCCAGCGGCAACAGCTTCTCCCGTTTGCCTTTCGTGGAATCCACGTAAGCCGTGTTTCCGCTCCAGTTGAATTCCCCGATTTTCAATTCGTCGTATTTCTTCGGATCTCGATTGATATAAGCATCGTTCGGAATCGGCACTCCGTCTTCTACCGTATCGTAGAACAATCCCGGAGGTCCGAAGAAGAGAATTTGCTGGCCTTGCGGGCTGGATGCCCAGTTGTAATAAGAGAAGATCGCTTCCGGATCCTTGGCGCTCGTCGTAATGACGTTAACGTTCCAACCAAGGGTGTTAAATCCGGACGGGAATACTTTGTTCTTGTCGACTCCGCTCTTGTGGAACGGCCATACGACCTCGTATCCGTCTTCCGGATCTTTGGCTTTAAGCTGGTTGTTCGCTTCGCGGCCGATCCCTTCGACGACTGCGTCGTAAGCGCCGAATACAGCGATTTTACCCGTTTTTAATTTCTCGAGAATCTGATCCCGGGTTTGCGTGAACATGTCGCTGGACGTCAATCCTTGGCGGAACAGCTTGCTGCTATACAGAGCCGTGTCCTTGAACGCTTGATCCTGATAGATGGAAGTCAAAGCGTTGCCGTTCGGAATACCGTAGTTACCGCCTGGGGAGATGAATGCGCCCGTCAAGTTTTCGCCTGCGCCGCTGTAAAGCATGCCCATCATTTGCACGTCCGTACCTTCGCCGCGAACTTCGCCGAAGTCAAGCGGAACGACGTCAGGATATTTCTCCTTGACTAATTTCAGGTAAGCTTCGAGATCTTCCCATGTTTCCAATGCTGGAGATCCAAGCGCCTTATAGATTTTCTTCTCCACGAGGTAAGCCGCGTTTCCGTTTCCTTTGTCGCCGTTGATGAACCAATTCGGCAATTGGTATAGCTTGCCGTCGCTGCTTCTGAGCATGTTCAATGTTTGCTCTCCGACGACTTCCACGTACTCGGGATACTTCTCAAGATATGGATCGAGCGCGACCAGTTTACCGGCTTGCTGTAAACGTTCAACGTCTTTGCCCTTATCCAGCACGATGACGTCCGGCAGCTCGTTGGCTACGATCATCGTGTTCAGCTTCTGAGCTGCCGCGCCGTTCGATTGAACGGGTTTCAGCGTGACTTGCAGGTTGTCGGTAATCCACTTCGCATGAGGACGTTCTTCCCATGTCGGAGCGGTATACCAATCATAGTTAACGAATAAGGAAAATTCCACGGGCTTCACTTTCGATTGTACGTCGCCTTCCGGCGCCGCGGATTGCGAAGCGCTTTCAGAAGCGGGAGCCGATGGGCTCTCTGCAGCCGAGCTAGCCGGCTGGGAAGCAGCGGGGCTGCTGTTACTGCTGTTATTGTTGTTACCGGAACATGCCGATAGCAACAAGCTCATCGTAAGTAAACTGCCGGTAATCAGGCTTGCGTTCTTCTTGAAATTCATGTACTTTCCCCTCTCTAATAATCACATTATATATGTCATAAGCGGATGTCGCATGCTGACCCCGCGAATAACCGCAAACTACTCTTTCAATGACCCTACCAGCGCGCCCTTAACAAAATATTTTTGCAGGAACGGGTAGACGAAGAGAATCGGCAACGTCGCGACCATCATCGTCGCCATCTGCAGCGCCTTGACCGTAACGGAATTCTGGACCGCGCTCGCCGCATAGGTGTTCAGGTTCGCGATTAGCGTAGCCGTCTGCCCCGCGTTAACGATCTGCACGAGCAACGTCTGGAGCGGAATCAAATCCTGGTTGCTGATGAATACCGCCGGAGTAAACCAGTCGTTCCATAAGCCTACCGCCGTGAACAACGCCAGCGTCGCCACGACCGGCCCCGATATCGGCAACACGATGCGGAAGAACACGCCGAAGTTCGAGCACCCGTCAATGCGGGCCGATTCCTCCAAACCGTCGGGCAGCTCTTGGAAGAACGTTCTGAAAATAATCATGTTGTAGACGTTAACTAAACCGTGAATGATCAGAAACGTAAACGTGTTATATAAATTCAGGTTGTACACGAGAACGAAGTAAGGGATCAATCCCCCGCTGAAATACATCGTGACGATGCAGATAATCATGTATCCTTTCTTGAACACGATCCCCTTCTTGGATAAGCCGTATGCGAAGAGAGCCGTGAAGAACATGGACACGAGCGTCCCGATAACCGTACGGGCTATCGTTACCAAATAAGCATTGAAGATTCGCTTTTCTTTGAATACGATTTCGTAGTTTTCCAGAGTAAAAGACCTAGGCCAGAAGGTAATGCCCCCCGTGGAAGTGTCGCTCCCCGTATTGAACGAGATGACGAGGGAGTTCCAGAAAGGATAGAACGTCAGGAAAGCCAACACGATGAGCAAACAGTATATGATGGTCTGCATGACCTTGTCCGAGAAGTTGAATTTCATCTTATCGCTTCCGTTTCCTGAAGATGATCTTGTCTTACCATAGGCTTGCTTTCCCTAAGCGACGGGCAATCCCGTTCGCGATGAACAATAACATGACGCTGATTATCGATTTGAACAACCCGGCCGCCGTCGCGTAAGAATAACGTTGGTTGTTAATCCCCATTTGGTATACGTAAGTATCAATGACTTCCGCGTATGGCATGACGATTCCGTTGGACAGGTTTTTCGTCATTAAAATGATATCCTCGAAGCCCGCGTTCAGAATATTGCCTACTCCCAGAATCAAGAAGATGATAATAACCGGCGAGATGCTCGGTATCGTAATCAAGAAAATTTGCTTGAACCTGTTGGCTCCGTCCATTGCCGCGGCTTCGTACAATTCCGGATTAATTCCGGCTATGGCGGCCATGTAGACGATCGAGCCGAAACCGATCTCTTTCCATACCCCGACCGAGACGAGAATGCCCCAGAAGTACTCCGGCACCGATAGCCAGTTGATCGGATTCTCGATCAAGGAAAACTTCTGCATCACGCCGTTGACCGGACCGTTATCCACCGCCAACATGGAGAAGACGAGACCCGAGACGACTACCCAGGATATAAAATGCGGAATATAGGTTACGGTCTGCACGATTCTCTTAAAGGCCATGTTCCGCACCTCGTTGAGCATGAGGGCCAGAAAGATCGGCGCGGGAAAGCCGATGAGCA
This sequence comes from Cohnella herbarum, assembly GCF_012849095.1. Taxonomy (NCBI): domain Bacteria; kingdom Bacillati; phylum Bacillota; class Bacilli; order Caryophanales; family Paenibacillaceae; genus Cohnella; species Cohnella herbarum. The sequence goes on along the minus strand of NZ_CP051680.1, from coordinate 6,526,646 downwards.
GCTTCAGCAAGCTGATGGCCAGCGTATTGCGCATGATGTTCCAGAATTCCGGAGAATCGAAGAACATTCGGAAATGGTCGAATCCGACCCACGGACTCGCTCCGAATCCGGTAAACAAGTTGTACTCCTTAAATGCGATCAGAACGCCCCACATCGGGATGTAGCTGAATACGATGATGAACGCGAGAGACGGAAGGATCATCAGTTGGTAGTCCCACTGCCGGAAGAACCTGCTCCATACCCCGGTACCTTCCTTGCGGGTATTCCGTGGCAGAGACGGAGTCTCTTTGTCGTACAGCGGAGAAGTTGTGTCGCCTTTCAATTCATCACCATCTTCATAATGTTTGTATCTTTATGCTACGGGATGTCGAATTCCTTTTCTACTCAAGCGATTAACGATTGTTATACTAAATCAACGATGTTGTTCCGGCGTAAAATCATTCGGTTATCCCTTTTGCTCAGGAAAACTTGAGTATGGAGCAAACAAGGATTAGAGGGTGGTTTTGTAGCTTTCGGGGCGGCTTCGAGAGCGTTGGAATAAGTTGAGGTGAGTTGAGGAGGAGGAGTTAAGGAAGGGCATTCTGGAGCTTTAGGGGGGAGGACATCAGGGGAGGTTGGTTGATATAGTATCAGAATCTGGCACAATGGCGCTGGTTCAAGCACGCATGGTGGGTATAGTGTTGGATTCTGGCAATATAGCGCTGTTTCGAGCACACATGGGATGATGTAAAGTAGTCTGTGTACCAACATTTGGAGCCTTAACAGGCAACAAAAAAGTAGGGTATCCTCGGGATTACGACATCACCAAGAAGGAGCCCTACTCGATGACTACTATATCCGAAAATGCGTACGACAATCTACTTGAAAATGCTGTAAAAAAGCTGTTGCAGGAGAAACTAGAACTGCTCATGCGTGAAGAAATTAAGAACTACATGCTTAACGAGCAACAGGATCAGCGAAACAGTCGTAATGGTCACTACAAGCGTACGTTCCAAACCCGTTACGGAACCATAAACGAACTCCAAGTTCCTCGCGACCGTAAAGGGACTTTTCAAACACGTTTGTTCCAACCCTACCAACGTAGGGAAGGCTGGTTGGAAGAGGCCATCATTTATATGTACAAAGGCGGAATGAGCACACGCGAAGTTGCCAAGTTCATCGAGAGCATGTTCGGTACTCAGTATTCTCCGACCACCATCAGTAACATTACTCAGACGGTTATGGAGGACATCGAACAGTGGCAGAAGCGCCCGCTAGAGAAACGCTACTCCGTTATCTATTTGGACGGGCTCTATGTTAAGCTCAAACGTAATACAGTCAGTAGCGAGGCTGTTTACTTGGTCATGGGTATCGACGAGAAAGGGATACGTCAAATTCTAGGATTTTACGTCGGTGGCCAAGAGAGTTCTAACGTTTGGAAAGAGGTCTTAATTGACTTAAAGAACCGCGGAGCAACCGAAGTGCTAGTTGGCGTTTTTGACGGACTACCTGGACTTGAGGAAGCTTTTCGAGCAGTGTATCCTCAAGCCGATGTGCAGCATTGTATCGTCCATAAAGTGAGAAGTACCTTTCCAAAAATTCGAGTCAACGATAAAACCGAGTTTCTCGAAGATTTGAAGGGTGTATACACGGCATTCGATGGCGATGTAGCTTTGGCGGTCTTCGATGGGTTCAAAGCCAAATGGAGCAAGCAATATCCGAAGGAAGTGAAGTCGTGGGAGGAACAACTCCCGACGTTACTGACCTTCTACAAGTTCCCAGCACTCACACGACCTGCGATTTACACTTCGAACCCCATTGAACGGACGAACAAAGAGTTACGCAAGCGCCTGAAGCCAATGAATAGTCTAACTAACATTGAAGCAGCAGAGAAAATCATCTACCTCCAATCCCTAGACTACAATGAGAAATGGTGCGGAAGAGCAATTCGAGGCTTTGTAGACCCGGACACCAAAGCAGCATTTGAGAAGATGTACACTGAGAAATATTCAAGACAAAGGACATAAAGCGGTAGCTCCCGCGCCTTCGCTTGAGCTACGCGCCTCAAGTCACACGACCTTAAACAAATTGATTTTTTCTATCCATCGTCCCGATGGAAAAACCTACTACACAGACTACTTGACGCTACCACACATGGCGGGTATAGCGTTGGAATTTGGCACTATAGCGCTGTTTCGAGCACTCATGGCGGGTATAGCGTTGGAATTTGGCACTATAGCGCTGTTTCGAGCACGCTTGGCGGGTATAGCGTTGGATTCTGGCACTATAGCGCTGTTTCGAGCACGCATGGCGGGTATAGCGTTGGAATTTGGCACTATAGCTTGGGTCAAGCTCGGTTGGTGGGTATAGTGTTGAAAATTTGGAACTGTGGCGTTCATTTAAGCTCGGATGGTTGGTATAATGTTAGAATTTGGTGCTATGGCGATAGTTCGAGCTCAGATGGTGAGTATAGTGTTGAAAATTTGGAACTAGGGCGCTCGTTCGAGCCGATTGGCGACTCAAGCAAAAAACAAAAGCCTGCCCCTCGCAAGTTTCTGCGCAAGGGCAAGCTTCATTCCAGCACAATCTGCAGGTTCCATCATCCTCAATCAAGCTTATTCAATCCAGTTCCCTTTCCAACGTTCAGCCCAGCCCATTCCAACTCAATCCATCTCAATCCATCTCAATCCATCTCAATCCATCTCAATCATCTCTGCTCAGCCCATCCCGAACCATTCCATCTCAATCATCCCAGCCCATCCAAGCCTGCCTCTGCTCAATTTTCACCAAGCAATCATGACGGCTAACCATGCGGCAGCGGCGGGGATCCCCTGCGCGTATAGAATCGACTTCTTCACGGTCAGGCCTCCGAAAATAGCCGCGATCAACACGCAGACGAGGAAGAAAGTCTGAATCTCATATCCGGTCGAAGCAATCGGATGAAGCATTCCCCAGACTAACCCGGCAGCGAGAAAACCGTTGTACAGTCCTTGGTTGGCGGCGAGCGGACGCGAATCCCTTGCGAAGCTTGCCGACGTTCCGAAGGATTTCCGAATACCGGGAGACGTCCACAGGAACATCTCCATAATCAGGAAGTACACATGCTCCAAAGCGACAAGCCCAACCAGTATCGCAGCAATAGTCACCGGGCGGTCTCCTCCTTCCGTTTGCTTGCCTGACATGATGAAACCGCTACTATTTATTTATTCTCAAGGGAGAGGGAATTATCACTCCGTTTTCTCTGAGGAGTGGCATCCGGCTTCCGCTTTTTCCCGGGAAACCACCAGCTTGCCCGTCCGAGCAGCTTCATCGTTACCGGAACGAGCAGCATCCGGATTACGGTGGAGTCCAGCGCAATCGCTACAGCCATCCCGAAGCCTAACATCTGAATCGGCAACACGCCCGAGAACGAGAACCCGGCGAATACGGCAACCATCAAGACGGCGGCGCCGGTAATCAGAGGCCCGGTTTTCTCCATTCCTTCGGCGATGCTCTCCTCGTGGGCCCCCGTCCGATCGTACTCTTCCTTAATACGGCTTACGAGGAACACCTCATAATCGGTGCTGAGGCCGAATAACAGAGCGAGCAGCAATACCGGAACGAAGTGGATGATGTAGCCGTTAGACTCCACGTCGAAGATTTGCGAACCGTATCCCAGAGCGAACACAAGCACCAGAATACCGTAAGTAGCCGCGACGGAGAACAAATTGAGTACGATCGCTTTAAGAGGTAGAAGCAAGCTCTTAAAGGAGAGTACAAGAATCAGGAAGATAAGAACAAGCATGACCCCGAGGGCGGGCAACAAGCTGTCGTTAATCGCTTTGGACGAATCCATGCCGAGCATCGTTTCCCCGCCGATGTTGAAGGTCGTTCCCGCCGGCAACTCGAACGCAGGCAACAACGTATCCCGTAAATGTTTAATAAAATCGCTACCGACGTCGCTGGAGCTATGTTGATCCAGCTCTATCTCCATAACGACGGTATGCCGGTCATTGCTCACATAACGATCGACCATATATTTGACATCCTCCGGCAGCGCACTCTCTCCTCCGTTCAGCACGCCCGAGACGACCGCGGGCTCCATTCCCGGGAAGAAGGACATGACGGAGGACACTCCGGTGACATGATCTTGAGCGGATAACTCCGCTTGAAGCGCGGAAATCTTGGCGATGGCTTCCGGCGAGCTCAGATCGCCTTTCTCGTCGCGAAGCACGATGCTGATCTGATTCGCCGCGCCTATGCCGAACGAGTTTTCCATGAGCGAATATCCTTGGCGAACCGAGGTGTCGGCCGGAAGCGTCTGAATATCCGGAGAATTCAGCTTCATATCGAGCGCCGGATAAGCGAATGCTCCCAATGCCGCCAACGTGACGACCAAGAATAGTACCGGGCGGCGCATTATGCCGTTCGTCCATCTTTTCCAACCGCTCGTACGATCATTCGCGCGGGGACGCAGGAACGGGATGCTCCCCTTGTTAATGCGGGTGCCAAGAATGACAAGAACCGCAGGCAGCAGCGTCAGGCTCGCCAGCCCGGCCACGAACACGACGACGATGCCGCCGAACGCGATGGCCTTAATGGCTGCCAGCGGTACGGTAAACAGCGCGGAAAGCGCGGCGATAACGGTAAGCGCGGAGAAAAACACGGTATGCCCGGCAGTCGTCATCGTTTTCACAAGAGCGTCCTGTTTCGTGTTTCCTTCAACGGCCAGTTCTGCTTTAAACCGGCTAACCATGAAGAGGGAATAGTCTATTCCCACGCCTAGACCAAGCATCATCGCCGAATTCGTTACGAATACCGACAGCTCTTCCTGCAACGCAACCAGATAGATGATCCCCATAGCGGCGAGCACGGAAGCGATCGTTACGATAAGAGGCGTCACCATAGCCATCACCGATCGGAAAACAAGCAGCAAGATGATAATGATGAGAGGGAATACGATCATTTCCGCCTTGGCGAGTCCTTCTTGGCTTTGTACGCTGCTCTCGCCCCAGAACGCCGCTCCTCCTACCAAATAAGCCTCCGCGCCTAGGCTAGCCGCCTGTTCGACCACGCGATCTTGATAATCCGGAACTTCGTTAATCAAGAAATCAATTTTGGTATCCATGGATACGAAAGCGATACTCAGGTTCGGATCCTTCCCGACAAGCCCCGAGCCGATTCCTTCCGAAGCGTTCAGGATGCTGAACACGCCGGATACGCCTTGTTCCGTTTGCAATCGGCCGACGATTAGCTTCAGCTTCTCGTTATATTCAGGCGAACCTACGGCATGTTTCGGATCCTTGAGGACAAGCGTCAACGAGCTCTCGGATCTGCCTTCGAATTCCGAAGCCAACAATTTCCCCGCCGTTAGCGACTGCGATCCCGGAACTTCCCATCCTCCGCCGCTAAGCAGCGGCGTCAGCTTGCCGAAAGCATATCCTCCGAACAATGCGAATACGATCCATAACGTTACGACGGCCCATCTCGCCTTATACAGCGCTTTTCCCCAACCCAACAGTAAACCGTGCATCTCTCTCCACCGTCTCTCTATTTTTGTTTTCGTTCTGGTTCAACACTACGAATAAAATATATGTTGATTATTGTTTGGTCATTCAAACAATAATCACTAAAAAGAAAGAGCCAAAATTACGATTCTCTCTTTTGACTAATGGCTTGATAATAGGCTCCTAACATGACGGCGAGTGCATCGTAGGCTTCGTCGTACTTAAACTCGGGATCCGCGACCTTCTGCAATCCTAGACCTTCAATAACGGAGTAAAGGATGGAGGCAACCGTTTCGGATTGTTCGCGGGAAAAACCAGAGATCGATTCGACCGAATCGGTAATGTATTTGCGCTTCGTCTCCAGCGTTTCCTTCAAAGTTTGCTTCGCGTTCTCGTTCCTTAGCCCGATCGCAAACAGCTCGTATCGAAGTCTGAACCATTCCGGCTCTTGAAGCGCCCTGCTCTTCGGTATCTCAAGCATCTTGCCGATCGCATCGAAGGTTAATGGACCCACATCCTCGCCGGGTAGTAACGGAAGGAACGCCTCGCAATATTTCTGAGTCTCCCGGCGGAACACTTCAGCGAAAAGCAGGTCCTTGCTCGGAAAATAATAGTTAATCAAACCTTGAGCCACGCCGGCCGTATTCGCGATTTCTTTCGTCGAAGCCTTGTCGTAGCCCTTCTCCGATAATACTGTATAAGCGGCCGCTATGATTCTGTCTCTCTTGTCTGCGTCTGTCATCGGCACACATCCTGCATCTTAGAGTTGGAGTTAAATTGAACGATTCTGAAGGGAGCAATTCCTCCTCGATTCAACATTTGAATGAACGTTCAAACAGAGGATAACATATGCGATTATTTAACGCAAGAAGAAAGTCTGTGTGTAAGAAGGAAGCAAGTATAACCCTGAGTGCAAACTCAGGGCGGACGGAACTCGATTCATATGAAGGAATTGTCCCCCGTCCTATGAATCGAGTGTCTATTGAACTGTAGTATCGGATCAACAAAATGATCCGTCAGATACCTTTGATTTATTCCGTAATATGCACCGAGAGCGCAGCCCCCCATCTATCGAATGGCGCTATGGTGCACCCTGTATTCATGGGGTGACAGCCCCGTCGCCTTGCGAAAAACTTTGGCGAAGTAGTTCGGATTGTCGAAGCCCAGCCGCGTGGCGACGTCCTGAACGCGCATGCCGTTATCGCGCAGCAGCTTGGCCGCCTGTTCCATCTTCAGCCTCGTAACGTAAGCCGTCAATTGCTCGTGCGTATACTGCTTGAATACCCTCGACAGATAAGACGGATTCACATGAGCCTTGTCCGCCAACATTTCCAAAGACAAGTTCTCGTACAAATGCGTTTCGATGTATTGTTTGACCTGCCCCACGAGCAGCTCGGTCGGATTTCTCTGCTGCATGCCGATCTCGTCGACCACCTCTTGCAACATGCGCACGAGGAAGCTCCTTAGCTGGGTCAAATTGTTATGCATACGCAAATTGGACATTCTCGCCATATCCTCCGGGCGAATCGCCGATGCAGCGCGGTTCTGCTGAGACAAGCCGACGATACGGCCGCTGATCGACAGAAACCAAGCCGTCAGATCGTTCTCCGATATCCCCGTCGTTCGATCGATTTGCTCGAGAAGCCGATCCAAACCGGCTGCGAACGCCGGAACGTCCTTCAGGTTGATCGCTTCCATCACCGGCAGGAGCATATCCGAAGTCACGCCTTGCGATGCTTGCGAAATCTGCGTAGGTTCCCTGGAAGGCACGAAGATTTGTCCTTGTCCGATCCTAAGCTTGATTCCCCCGATAAGTCTACCGTAGGCATATGCCCATTGTTCCCAAGGGATCCACTCGTTCAACAAAGCGAACGAGCAGACGACCTTAAACGCCCGCCCGACGATCTCCTGGACTTCCCTAAGCCGACCATGCAAAGTATCAAACACTTCAACCGGTTTCTCCCGTGCATACCCGAGTCCTTCGTCCGATTCCGGTTCCTTGGACTGGATCAAGACGGCGATCACTCCGTTGCCCGCGGCAAAACACCTAAAATGGCATGAATCCCCAAGCAGCTCGTCGATCATATTATGCAGCATGAACTGAAGAAGAGCGTCGTCCATGAAGCTCATTGCCTTCTCCATGTTGTCCAGGCTCATTACGAATCCCGTGACGCGCTCCGTCGACCGGAATGGAATATGAAGCTCGCGCAGCTTATCGTCCAACAAGCTGGAGGGAATATCCTGCAAGCTATGCAGCAAATTGCGGAAAAACTCGCCTTGGGCGTAAGGCAACGAATCGTTCAGCTTCTTCTCCGTCTGCTCTTGGGAAATCAACCGGCTTCTCTCCTGCTCGAGCAGTTCGATCGCTTTCCTCAGGCACGCGACGACCTCCTCGTCCTCTACCGGTTTGAGCAGATAATCGCTCGCTCCGAGCTTTAACGCCGTCCTCGCGTATTCAAAGTCGGAGTAACCCGACAGGAAGATGACTTTGCAACCGTCTGCAATCGCCTTAACTTTCTCGAACAGCTCCAATCCATCCATTCGCGGCATGCGAATATCGGTCAGAATGAAATCGAACGATACCTCGCGATGCTTCTCCAGCGCCTCTGCCGCCGAACCCGCCGTGTCAACCACAGAGAAGGGCAACCCGCTGTCCCCCAGCATTTCCGCCAAGCCTTCCACGATAATTTTCTCGTCGTCTACGATCATGATTTTGTACATCGGTTACGATGCCCCCTCCGGAATGAGGAACGATACCTTCAAGCCTCCGCCTTCGTTATCGCCGATCGTTAATCCCCGTTCGCTGTTGTAATGATTCCGCAGTCTCCAATGCACGTTCCATAACCCGCAATGCTCCGCGTTCGGATTCGGGTTCGCGAGAATATCCCGCAACGAACGCTGCTCCTCTTCCGTCATCCCTTTTCCGTTATCGCGGATTTCCACCGACATGCCGCCATCTCCGCGCCGGATATCGATCTCGACGAGGCCGGGGCGATCGACCTGCTCGATTCCGTGAAGAATGGCGTTCTCTACGATCGGCTGGATCGTCAGTCCGGGAATGACGGCTTCTCCCGCCGAGCGTCCTTCTTCCCGAATGACGAAGTCCAACTTGTCCGGGAACCTGATTTTCTGAATTTCGAGATAAGTGACCGTAAACTTCATTTCGTCCTTCAGAGCGATCTCGTCCTGAGCCTGCTTCGTTATAAAACGAAAGTAATCTCCCAAGTATTTGCACAGCCTCGCGATGTTCTCGTTATTGCTCGCCTTCGCCATCCGATAGCCGATATAGAAACAATTGAATAGGAAGTGCGGATTGATCTGCGACTGCAATTGGCGGATTTGCATCTGCTGAAGCTGGATTTTCTTCTCGAGCACTTCCTCGATCAACGTCCTCAGCTGCCCGACCATCTGGTTGCATTGCTTGTAGACGTATCCGAATTCATCGCCTTGCTGGCGGACGAACCGCACGTTCAGATTGCCTCTCTCGACCTCTCTCATCGATTTGACCAAGCTTCTAAGAGGACGGTGTATGTGCTTATAGACGAAATAAGAGAATACGATAAAGAAGATCGGCGATATGCCCATGAAGAGCCATAGCAAGTTCCGAATGACGAGAATCGGCGCGAGCATGTCTTTGATCCGGATGTAAGATACGACCCGGTAGACGCCGTCGGCGGAGAAGTTCGTCAGCGTCATGTATTTCTCCCCGTCCACCGAGATCCGGCGCGATGCGGCGAGATCCGGCTCTTGGGCGACGCTTTCGTAGATGCTCTTATCCAATTCCGTCAACGAACCGCTCCTTACGAGCTCCCGATTGGCGTTCTCCATCAAGAAAACGTTAAAAACGTCGTTCTTCTCGAACATCTTCAGTCCGTCCTGTATCCGATCCGGGTTAATGTCCACGCCCAGCAAATATTCGACCTCCCCGTTAACCGAAGAGCTGTCCTCGAAAGGGATGACGTAACTGAGAATGCCGTCCTTGGAAAAATGGTCGAGCTGCTTCGGAGTGTTCTTAAGCCCCGCCATCATCGCCTTCTTGCCCTCGTCCGGCACGGATTGACCGGAACGGAACGAAATCATCTGGTTTCGTTTCGGAATAACCAAGAAGACGTCGCGGATGTAATCGTTCGAATAATAAATAATGCTCATCTTCGTCGCGATGCTGGATTGCAGATGCACGTTGTCGTAATCGAACTTCCCTTGGGGAAGCAACGCGTACTCCGCCAGATCGGGATCGTTGTTGAGCGCGATCAGCATCTGATTGATGCTGCCGATTTCCTTCTCCAACAAGCTCTTGTACAAATTCATCCTGGATTGGGCCGTGTCTTGCACTTTGCCGGTTACGATATCGGTACTGACCCAGATCGTCGCCAAACATATCGCGTACAGCGGGATCGCGACGCAGACGAAGCCGATAATGATTTTCCACAGCAGGCTGTTCGTCGCCGGTTTAACTTTCAGGTAGGTAAAGACGGCTTCCACCCCGCAAGCGCTATTTGAAGTACTCCCATTATAAGACACGCTCCGCGAAGCCCGATACCGTTAATATTTCGCCTCGTTAACCTTTTACCGCCCCGATGACGATCCCCTCCGTAAAATATTTCTGAAGAAACGGGTACAGCGCGATGATCGGCAGCAGGGAGAGGAACATTTTCGCCCCGTAGATCGACGTCTTGGCCGCATCCTCGGCCGCCATCTTGGCATCCTCGAGCGATAACACGCTCTTAGACTTCTGCAGCAGCAATTGCAAATACGTCTGGAGCGGATATTTGTCCGTGTCGTTAATGAACATGATCCCGTCGAACCACGCGTTCCAATGCGTCACGATGCAGAACAGCAGCAACGTCGCGATGACCGGCTTGGAGAGCGGCAAGTAAATCTTGTACATCGATTTGAAATAGGACGCTCCGTCCATCAAGGCCGATTCCTCGATCTCCTTAGGCAACTGACGGAAAAAGTTAAGCAGCAGAATAATATAGAACACGTTAACCGCCGAAGGCAGAACGAGTACCCACATCGTATTGAGCAGATGAAGCTGCTTCGCGAGAATATAGGTAGGGATGAGTCCTCCGCTGAACAACATGGTGAAAACCAGAATCCAAACATAAACGTTGCGGTAAGGGAACCGGTCGCTTTCCTTGGAGAGCGGATAGGCCATCAGGAAAGTCACTAGCATGTTGATCGCCGTGCCGAGTACGATTCTCTGCATCGTGACGCTTAACGCGCTCAGGAACGGAGCATCGAACGACGCCCTGTAGGCGCCCAGAGAGAAGTCGACCGGCCAGAGTCCGACCTGGTTCCCGTTAACCGCCTCGGCCGAACTCAACGAAACGGCGAAAATATGAACGAGCGGCAAGATGCATAACAGGGCGACTAACGTCAGCGTTCCGTAATTGAACAAACGAAAGGCAGTAGCGCCGGCGGAGCGAGTTGATCTCATAAGCCTTCGATGTCCTTTCTGTTAGAAAATGCGGTAATTGGCGAACTTCACCGCTAACTTATACGAACCCGCGATCAGCGCGAACGCGACTACCGACTTGAGCAGTCCTACCGCGGTGGCCAAGCCGTACTGCGCCTGCAACAGCCCCATCGAGTACACCCACGTGTCGATGATTTCCGAGCTGTCCAACACCAAGTAATTGTAAAGGTTAAAAATCTGGTCGAATCCGGCGTTGAGAATATTTCCGATACTCAGAATGCCGAGCAGCACGGCGACGTGCATGATCCCCGGAAGCGTGACGTGCAACGTTTGCTTAAACCGACTCGCGCCGTCGATGACGGCCGCCTCGTACAAGGCAGGATTAATCCCGCTTAAAGCGGCCAAATAGATGATCGCACCGAAGCCGAATTCCTTTAGGACGTCGGTGACGACCAACGTCACCCTGAACCAGCCGGGATCGCCGAGGAAGAATACCGGCTCGATGCCGATCGCAACTAGCAATTGATTCACGGCGCCGCCGTTACGCGAAAGAATGTTGACCAGGATGCCTCCCATGATGACCCAGGATACGAAATGAGGGAAATAGACGAACGTCTGGATTCCCCTCTTCCACAGCTTGTTTTTGACTTCGTTAAGCAAGAGCGCGAACACGATCGGCGCCAAGAAACCGAAGAAAATTTTGAGCGCCGCGATGATGACGGTATTCTTCACGATGCGGTAGGTGTCGGGCAGCTCCAACATATATTTGAAATTGTCCAGACCGAGCCACTTAGATCCGAAAAATCCTTTTGTCGGGTTGAAATCCTGGAACGCGATCGTAATGCCGACCATCGGCAAGTACGCGAACAGGACGACGAAAATCATGCCCGGCAACAGCATGGCGTGGAGTTGCCAGGATTGCTTCCATTTCAACGGTTTTAGTTTGGGTTTTATCATAACTGCCTCCTAACGAGCACAAAGCAGGGGCAACCGTTCCGGACTTCGACGAAATCGGCTCCCCTGCTTTGGACGCTGCTAACGGTTATTTCGCCGCTTCGTTCACTTCCTGCGTAATTTGGTCGCCGCCCAGGGCGCGCCACTTCTCGACGAATCGGTCGAATTCGTCCAAGGAAGCGCCCATGATGATCTTGATGAACGTTTCCAGTTCCAGCTTGTCGAGCGTCGGGCTCTTGGAGATCATCGACGGAGTCGGAGCTCCTTGATAATCGGAATAACGGATGTTCTTATATTCGAGCAATACCTTCTCCGCTTCGTAGAAAGTTTTCTCGATCGCCCAACCGTAAGAACCGCCTTTGTTCTTCTCGCTAAGTATCCATTGCTCCCGCACGTCAAGCTTGCTCTCGTCTCCGCTTTCCTTCGCCGCGCGCAGATTCTCGCCGTTCTTCAGGTTCTGATAAGGAGAGTCGAAGTTGTACGGCAAAGCATATAGGTTGATATTCTTGCCGGAATACGCGCCGGAATTGGCTTCCGCCCATCTGTCGTTATATTCGTTCGGACCTACGAACATCTCGGCCCACAGGTTCATCGACTTGATCGCCGCTTCGGGATGCTCGAAACCCTTGCGGACGACGATCCATTCGTTCACGAACGATTTGGCCGCTGGAGCCACTTGGCCGTCGGCGCCGGACGGAATCGGGAGCACCGTCCATTCCGCTTTCGGATCGGCTTCCTTGTTCGTCATTAACGGATAGATCGGAGCCGAGAAGACGCCGAACAGGATACCGATTTTGCCGTTCGTGTACATTTCCGTGACTTTAGCGAAATCCTTGACCGCGAACTCGGGATCTAAGGCGCCTAGCTTATACATGTTCTGCAAGAACGCGAGCGTTTCTTTCATCTGCGGCTGAATGCTGCCGTAAGCGAAATTGCCCGAATCGTCCTTTACCCAAAGCTTCGGATAGGCTTTGAAGCCCGCGGCTATCGACGTTAGCATCGGTTGACCCGATACGAACCCCATCTCCTTATCGAAGCCGATGCCGTACGTATCTTTCTTGCCGTTGCCGTCCGGATCGTCGTTCACGAACGCCTTGGCGACCGCTTCCAGTTCCTGCAGATTCGTCGGCGCCTGGAGCTTCAGCTTATCGAGCCAATCCTGGCGCACGTACATGATCCCGATCGATTCCCCGAAATCCCTGGCGAGCGGAATGCCGTAGATCTTGCCCTCTTTAGTGGCGGGAAGGAACGCGATCTTGTCTTGATATTCCGCCATGCTTCTTACTTTCTCGGTCGGGTACTTCGCCCAAGCTTCCGTCAGGTCCTCAACCTGGCCGTTCTTGATCAACATTTGCAATTGATTCAAGCCGACCTTCATCACGTCCGGCAAGTCGTCGCTCGCGATGACGAGGTTCACCTTCTCGCCGGCTTTCGTGGCGTCGACGACCCATTTGTTCTTATACTTGATGTTCAGATATTCCTCATTGAACTTATGGTGAATGTTCGAATCGACGCTTTCGCCTTCGATGAAGGAAGAAGCCTCGTAGTTGCTCTGTCCGATCGTCACCTCGATCGGTTGCTCGTATTTCGTCATCGGTCCGTCTTCGGGCGCCGTGCTCTCGGATGCCGCGGCACTCGGGCTCTCGACGGATGCCGATTGGCTCGCCGTTGCCGGCGAAGCTTCTCCCGTGCTTGCGTTATTACCGTTATTGCCTGAGCAACCCGCGAGCAAGACCGTGCAAGCCAGCGCTGCAGTTAGTAATCGGTACTTCGTTTGGCGTGATGCTTCGTTAATCGATTTCATTTGTGCGAATCCCCCTTAGCGGCTTCGATCGTCTGTTGCAACTCCATCATAAGGGACGGAGAATTCGCTTATAAGCCGAACATTTTTACTTTCGGAAACTATTTTTACTTGTTTGATCGCGCTTCCGTCCCGGCGTCGGCCAGCCCTAGGAAAATCGAGTCGATCGCCGGTCTCGCGACGGCCGATATCCCTTCTTCGGCGGATGCTCGGGCCTCGAACAAGCTCAGCTCCCGCCAGGACGGATCGATGAAATCCGGCGCCCATGGCCGGATCCCGACGAGACCGCTTCCGATCCCTTCGGACGTAAGATACCGCAACGCAGCCGCTTGCCCGGCCTCGTTCAGCTCGAATTGCCCGTCTTTGTTGTTACTCCATTCGCCATAAGGACCGTCCGCGATCGCTTTCGCGGGATAGGCATACTCGGCCAGGAAGGAGGGAAGGTTCAATTGCTTCTTCATTTCCTTAACCGTTGTCAGAAAAGCATCTATACGACTTGATGGCACGTCCATCGAGGTCGGGTACAACGAGAAGCCGGCAACGCCGACCTCAAAACCGCCTTCGCGCATTGCCCGATAGAACGCGACGGCGAATTCGGGAATAGCCCCCTGCGCGATATGCGTCGATAGCTTGGCATCCGGTACGACCGAACGGATGCCTTCCCCTACGGCAGCCATGAGCCTAGCCTGATGAGGCCATAAGTAACGCTCTAACCAAGCATTCCTCTGCGCCGCATCCATTCGGAGCAACGCGACGACGTCTTGCTTGCCGATGGACGGATCAATGGCGTCCGGCGGGGCGTAAAGCGCCATGTTTCCTTCCGCCGGACGCACGGCAACGCCGGCCGTACCGAAATCGACTTCGTTGCCGATGTTCCAACTATTGATCTTCGCTCCCGTAGCCGTCAACTCCTTCGCCACGAGCGCTCCATACTGCTTGAGGATGGGCAACATTTCGTCGACGGTTAACTCTTGCCACCTGCGAGGCATGTCGATCTCCGGATACTCGCTAAAATCGGGAAGCGGTTGGCCCGCTACGTCCCCGTACATCTTGAAGAGAGCGATCTCCGGATTTAAGGGCAATCCCAGCTCCGCGGCGAGCTTCGCTCGGGTAATGCCTAGCTCCAAGCTATGGTCTGTATCGCTTCCCGTAGCATAGCGGTCCGTGGCAATTCGAACGTAGATCTCGTTAGCTCCGTGCGCCATGAAGAGCCGCTGCAACTCCCGGGTCGTCGTCGCCCTGTTGCCTAGTCCGTCCTCGAACGCAATGCCCTTATTGATCTGACTGTCGGTGAACGGACTCACGGACAGAGCGATCCGAAACGGTTCGACGACGGAGGTATCTTCGGCTTGGCCGTCCGAGCAGCTTGCGGACACGAGCAGCGAAGGGACAAGCAGCAACGCGGTGGTCCATTTAGCGCGGTCGGTCTTCATCGGCTTCTCTCCTTTCTTCGCCGGGATGAGGCAGAGCCATGACAAGGTTGCACAGCAACCTGTAGTTCCGCCAATCGGCATGCCATTCCAAGCTATTCGTCAGTAGGGCGGCTACCGTATCGCGAGCGGGGTCGATGAGAAGCATGCAGCCCGTGAACCCGGTGTGCCCGATCGCTTCTTCAGAATTCAAGTCTCCGAAACAGCCGTAACCGTCCGCTTCCCCTTTTCTCCAGAACACCGGAGTCTTAGTCGGGGTTATACCGGGAATGCTCCTACGCATGAAGTCGATTGCCGCCTTTGAGAAAAGCGGCGCGACTGCTTTACTACCGCTGTTATCCCCGTCGCTCAGAATCGGCTCTCTTTCTCCACTATCCCCGCCGCTCAGTACGCGGTCCCCTTTGCCTGTATCGCCGTCACTCAGGAAGAGACGCCCGAACTTCAGCAGATCGTCGGCGGTCGTGAACAGGCCGCGGTCCCCCATAACCGCAGTCATCGCTTCCTCGCGAAGATAATCTCCCCTGCCTGCGTCCCAAGGAAGCACGAACGGCCGATCCGCCAGACTGGCCGGATCGAAGGAGGAGTCGTTCATTCCCGCGGGCAAGAACAATCGCTTCCGAACGAAGGATTCGAACGGCATGCCGGATACCCGCTCGATTACATCCATCAGAATGCAGTAGCCCAACGTGAAATACTCCGATCTTTCGCCGAGTTGATATTTAAGCTCGTTAATCTCGTAGATTCGGGAGAGGTACTTCCGCACTTCGGCTTGCCGGGAAGGAAAACCGAAGCTCTCCACGACCGACGTATCGTACCCGGCAGTATGGTTCAGCAAGTGCAGCAATGCAACCTGCTTCAAAGGGTATTCCGGGATATGCAGCGCAACCGGGTCGTCTATGCAAAGCTTGCCCTCTTCTACGAGCTGTACCAGCGCCGCTCCGGTGACGAGCTTGGATACCGAGCCGACGTTAAACCTCGTATTCTTTGACGAGGTTGTCCCCTCCGCCAAACGATATACGATCTTCCCTCCCTTCAGCACGGCGATAGAGTAAGCGGGAACTCGCTTGTTTTCTAGCAACCGTCTGAATCTCGAATCGTAGAGCACGGAATTGCTCTTGCAGCTTTCAACGTCCGCATTCATCGGCCAGCCCTCCCCGTTGCGATCTCGAACAGCCTTGCGCTGCCAGCCTTGGCAAGATCGACTAGCAGAACGCCGTTGCCGTCATCCCATCGGAAACCGACCTGCTCCTCTGCCGGATAGACGCATCTGACCTGAATCTCGCCACCGTCCGGCAAAACCTCGATCGGAATCGCGCAGCTTGATTCCTCCCCTTGCATCCGCCATACCGCGAGTAGCCGCTTGTCTCCATGCTGCAAGCCAAGGCTCATCCACGGCCGTCCGAACGCGGGTAGCCCCAACGGCCAGAAAGGCTCCGAGAAGCGGATCGTCTCCCGCAGTTCCTTATAAACCTCGATCCCTTGGCGCACCAACTCGAAGTTTGTCTCGTTCAACAAATCCAGCCTTCCGCTAACGCAAATCCTCATCAGCATCGCGTTCACCAGATTCATCGCCGTTTCCTCCGCATCGCCTTCGGGAGACGGGTATGCCCAGATTCCGATCTGCTCCGGGGTCGCCGCCGTCGGAGCGGCGGCCGCGATGACGGCGTTCTTGCGGTAATCCATTTGATCCGTAGCGGAATGAAGGCTCAGCTTGGACAATAGCGCATAATCCGCGCGCATCCCTCCGCTTGCGCAGCTCTCGATCACAAGACCCGGATATCGGTTCAATACGCGCTCGATCCAAGCGACGTATGCCCGGTTATGGCCAAGCAGGCCGTCTCCGAAGCTATCTGCCTGGCGCTCCGTCCCGATTCCGGCGTTGATGTTATAATCCATCTTGATATAACCCGCTCCGTATTCCCGGACGACCCTGTCGATGACGGAATCCGCATAGCGGATAACCTCCGGATTGCGATAATCGAGCTGGTATCGTCCGTGGTCGATCACGCGCTTGCCGTGACGCATGAAAAACCAAGCATCGTCGACCTGATCCGCCATGGCGCAATGGATTCCCATCACCTCAAGCTCCAGCCATAGTCCGGGAATCATTCCGCGCGAACGAATATGCTCGAGTAGCGGCTTCATCCCGCCCGGAAAACGACGCTCCGAAGGCATCCACTCCCCGACGCTGTCCCACCAAGATCCCTCGCCGTACCAGCCGGCATCGACGCAGTAATATTCGCAGCCCGCTCTCGCGGCCGCTTCGATCAAAGGCATCTCTTTGTCCCAGTCCGGATCGGCGTTCAAGCAATTCATATAGTCGTTGAAAACGACGGGAAGCCGCTCGTTGTCGGGGTGCGGGCGCCGAATGGCGCGGCGATAAGCCGTCATGGCCCCGAACGCCTCGTCGATGCTCCCGCCGGCCAAACAAACCGCCGCCGGAACGGAAACGAACGTTTCCCCCGGAGCGAGCTTTTTCCACCAGCCGTTCTCGTTCTCGGTCGGTCCGCTTAGACGCAAATACAAATAACCGGCGACATCGCTGAGCTCCCATTGCCACGAACCGTTATGCTCGATTTGCCACAGCAAATATTCGCCGTTCTCCTCGTTCTCGACGCAGCCCATCGGCAGAAACTCTGAGGTCGACCACGTCCCCGTGCCTTGACAGGAAATTCTTTTCATCGAGAAGTCGTAAACGCGGTTCAGACCGAGCTCCGCAACGCCGTAACTCTTCCACTGATATTCTCCGCACCACGCATTATGCGGCAGATAAACCCTCGTCTTGTCGTCCCAGCTTCGCGAGCCTTCCTTGGCGATACCGGTCAGAGCGAACGAGGAGACGTATTCGAGTCCTTGATCTTTCTCCGTGACGTTCTCGATCTCGGTCCAACTTCGAACGACCGGAATGCCGTCGTATAGCTGGTAATGGCAAGAAACCCTCAACCCCCCGCCTTCGGTGACGATCTCGAGCTTGCGACCTTGCGCGTTCCGAATATCGGCATGCCTAACGTATTTCATGGCTTTGGCCGGCATCGTCCCCAAATGCTTGGAACCGTGATGATCGTCCTGATCTTCTCCCGTAACTTGCGCTTCGACCATCCGGAAAGCTCTTCTCGCCTTTTCCTCTCCGATGAATTGTTCGTCCCATGCCTGGCGCGACAGATGAAGGAGCCTGACGTCTCCGCCGTCCGTCCAGTCGAATAGAAGAGAGATTCCGTTCTCCTCGATCGCGATCCTGTTGTTCATGCTCTTCCTCTCCCCTCTCCTCGAACAACAACTTCCCGCCCCGGATGGGGACGGGAAGCGCTTGAATCACATTGTTCCTCTAACCTTGACCGAATCCAAGTACGCATAATTGACGATCCCGATTCCGCTCGACCTGAACCGGAGCTGGAAATTAACGTTGTTCGCCGCGCTCGCGGGAAGCGTGAACGTCTTCTTCTCCCAGGCAAACGTGCCTGAGATATCCTCCAGCGTGTGCCAATTGGTTCCGTCGAACCACTCCGCTATGAAATGCTGGGAGCTGGTGAAGTTCGGGGAAAACCGCGCGTATTCGACTTTGATGTCATGATAGAAATAAGTGCCGTACAGAAGCGGATGGGTGATCGAGTCGCTCCAATTAAACCTTGCGGCATAGTTGCCCTCGTACTTATAGGTGGATTGAATGTCCGCCCCGCTATTGGTCCAACCGATCTGCGTAAAATTATTATTTTCGAATCCATCCATTAAAGCGGGTACGGCGTCGATTGCCGGAGATGCGGCGCCTAGAGCGATCGAATCGATTGTTCCGTGCGCCGTTTTCGTCAGACTGGAGGACGGATTCGAGCTGAACAGCGCGAGCGGCTCCCATCCGTATCCGCCATAGACAAGATCGGGCGCCCACGGCCTGATACCGGAGAAGCCGAGCGCCGCCGCCCAACTGGACAAGTCCCTCAGAAGCTCGCTCTGGCCTTCGGGCTTCAGCAGATACCCTTTCTGCTGATTGCCCCAAGCGGCGTACGTACCGCTCATCGCTCCGGACGGATACGCGAATTCCGCAAGGAAAATCGGCTTCGCGAAGTGAGCCTTGACCGCTTTCATCGCATATTGGAAGACGAGAATGCTATCGTTCGACGAAGCGAAGGCACTCGGGAAGAAAGAGAAGCCAAGCTCGTCGACCGGGAAGCCGTTGTCCTCCATCGCCTCGTAGAAGGCGATCGCGAAGTTGCCGCTCAGCGATTGAGAGATATGCGTGGAAAACTTGGCGTCCGGAAATACGGTAAGAATCCCTTCTCTGACGGCGTTCAACAATTGTGCTTCGTAAGGCCACAGGTTCGTTTCCAGCCAAGCGATCCGGGCGGGCTCCGTCATCGCCAGCAGCGAATTGACGCTTTCCGTGCCGATCGTCGGATTAACGGCGTTCGGCGCTTTGTACCAATTCGGTCCCTGCTCCGATTCGTACGCTCCGGGCATAGGCGCCACGGAAACGCCCGCCGTTCCGAAATCGACCTCGTTGCCCAAATCCCACACGTTCACCGTGACTCCCTTGTCTTCGAACTTTTGCGCGACGAGCGCCCCGTATTGCTCCAGCGCGTCAACCATCTGCCCGATCGTTAACGTCTCCCACGCGCCAGGCAGCGTAATGGACGGATACTCCGAGAAGTCCGGCTGCGGCTGTCCGGCGAAATCCCCGTAGTGCTTCCATAATCCGAGTTCCACGTTCAGCGGCAAGCTGGCCGCGATCGCCGTATCGGCGCGTTCGAGCGCACGGGCGAGACTATGGTTCGTACCGACCGACGGATACGCGGAGTCTGTCGATACCCGAACGAATACTTCGTTCGCCCCGTGGTTCTTGTACATCGTCGTAAGCTCTCCGATATCGTCGGCGGTCATCGAGCCGTCGGTGTACTTCACTCCCGCGGCCAACTGCGAGTCCGCGAACGGACTAATCGACATGCCCACGCGAAAAGGCGTAGTGGCGTTCGCGACCTGCGAACCGAAAGCCGGAAAACTAACGGCCAAAGCAAGAGCCGCGGTTAGAACAAGCTTGAATGAACCTCTCCGAAACATAAGGAAAACCTCCTATGAATTGTTTTCGATTCGAACGATAACTTTGCCCAAGCTGCCGTACAATCCGTGATCGAACGCCGTGTAGTAAATCGCGTACGTGTCATCCTCGTTAGACAGGAGGCACAGCGGAGTACGCACGTCCCTTACCCACCCCCCTTTCCGAAAAAACACGTACTCTCCCTTGGACCAGCGGTAACCGTCTTCGGAAACCGAGTAACCGAATGTGCCATGGTCCGGACCCCCGTCGAACAGCGCGACGTAAGTTCCGTTATCTAGCCGTGTCACGACGGGATTCTCCACCCACGTCTCGTCGATACGAACCGGATTAAGGCCGGAACACCTCGTCCAACCGCCGTCCAGCCTATCCGACTCCGCTAGACCGACGCCCCAGAAAGACACCGGAAGCTTTTCTGTTTTCGCGCTGCCATAGAACGCGAGCCATCGGCCGCCGGCTTGGAACGGAAAGAACGAATCCGTCCCTTGAAGGCCTTCCCACGGTTCCGATTCCGCGCTCGGTTCCATCACGATTCCGACGTTCGCGTACGGTCCCCCGATGCCCTCCTGGCCCCCTTTTTCGGAAACCGCGCGCCAGATTTTCCCCTCGAAGTTCTCATACCAAGCCTGATCCGTGCTCGGCATCGAATTATACGCCACGTAAAATAAATTCCACCTCTCCGCAGCTGGATCGTATATCGGCATAGGCGACCACAGCGATGCTCGCGGATCCTGCCCGAGATATTCGCCGCTGGATTCGAACAACGTCGATACCCGTTCCCACTCGAGCCCGTCGACGCTGCTCCAATGCGCAAGGCGCATTTTGACGAATCTTGGCTTGCCAAGCATCTCCGACGTAAACAGATGGAGTTTTCCGTCTGCTCGCACGACTCGGCCGCCCTCGAACCCGAACTCGATGCCCTCGGTGCCCGCGTCCCCTTTTTTCAACAACGGCCGCTCCAAGCTTGTTTCCACGATTAATTTCATGCCAGCGACGTCTCCTTTCACCCCTGCGGCCTATAGTCCCGGGTTTTCGCAACTTCATGATAGCCCATGTCGCTCCGGCGGTTATACGGAAACATTTTTACTTTCGGCAACTCTGTTTACCAAGCTCCGGCAAAACGCCAAAAAACCTTCGAGTCCGCCATGATAGCGAGACTCGAAGGCACGGTTTAGAGGTTATCGCTCTTTCCTAAGGCTAGAGGTTTACTCTAGGTGCATAATGTACACTTAGATTCCCGGAAACTTTGCATCTTCAACATCTAAGTGGAAAATATACAACTAGTTGGCGGTTCATTGACTCGATTCGAGCAAACCGTTCAAACTAGTTGCATGTTTTACATTTAGTTCACTCTTCGGGAAAACTCATCTCGATCTAAGTGCCATTTTTACACTTAGCCGTTGGTTGGTCTAGCTGGGAGCCAATTCACACTTTCTAAGTAGGCAAAAAAAAGAACCGGGAGCGTAAATCACGCAACCCGGTTCATCCCTAAACGCTATAAATAAGCACATCGTTCGGCTTAAGAGTTTCAACCTGCTCCAACTGCCTATCCTCAAGCAAATGCCGACCTCCGGCCGGAGGTACGACCTCAACGGTTTCCGTGGAATGGTTGATGACGAAATACACGCTGCGATCCCCTCGGCGACGAACGGATACCTCCACCTCGGGATGGTCGACGCTCCATTCCGGAAGCGCTCCGGTTTCCTCGCAGATTAGGTCCAACAGCCGAGTAAGCGCGGCGGCGCCGAGCTCAGTGCCAATGTAATACGCTTGCCCTCGACCATGCGAGTTTCGCGTAACCGCGGGAGCTCCCGCGAAGTAGTCAGACGCGAATTCGGCGATCGTCTCTGAAGCTCCCCGCGGTTGAATGACATCGTACCAGACGCGAGCGCCGTAATCCGCGACCGCATCGCCCTCGAATCTCAGTTTCTGCTCCTCTCCCTCGGCGATAATCCCGTAATCGTCGATCTCGATGCCGAGCAGCTCCTTGAACGGACCCGGCAACACCTCGGAACGCATCCGATTGTCCGGCAGCTTGGCCCCGGCGCGGAAATCCATCACGACCGTGCCTCCGGCTTCGACGTATCGATAGATTTTATTCGCCAATGACTCGTCTACCAAAGCAAGATGAGGCAAGATCAGAAGCCGATAGCCGGAGAAGTCGGCTTCCGGAGAGATCACGTCGACTCCCGTATGCTTCTCGAAAAAGTAGCGATGATACTTCTTCACCCCGCGAAGATACTTATACCCCGGATTATGCGGCTGGATGTCGAACACCCAATCGTTCTCGAAGCAGCGGACGATAGCGGCATTGTGTCGGACCGTGCTCCCTTCCAAATACGGGAACAGCTTATTCAACTCGGCCCCGACGTGCCGGACCTCCTCGTATTTGCGCCCGGGTACCCCGCTATGCTGCAGAATGCCGTGCCAATGCTGCTCGGCCCCGACGACGGCGGTTCTCCAGCGGAAATAAAGGAGCGCATCCGCGCCGCGGGCGATGGACTGATACGTCCAGCGTCTCAATTCCCCCGGCTTCGGAGTAGCTTTTAAGATATGCGCGCCCGGCGTACCGCTCTGATGCTCGAGTATCCAATAGTTCGCCTGCTTGAAGCCTCTCGTCATATCATGGTGAAGCGCGGGAGTATACGGATTGATCGGCTCGTTGTCCGGGAAGTTCGGGTATACGTCGAGCCCCGCGACGTCTAGCGGTTGCGCGAGCTTATAGTAATCGATTTCGTTAAAGGTACCCATCATGTTGTGCGTTATGGTCTGATGCGGCGCCGCGCTCCGGATAACGTCGATCTGAATGTCTTGGAACCTGCAGACGGCATCGGAAGAAAATCTTCGAAAATCAAGCTGATAACTCGGGTTATGAAGTTGATAAACGGTTAACTTAGGCGTCTCGATTTCCTCGAACGAATTGTACATGTTGTTCCATACTATCGTCCCCCAGCTTTCGTTCAAGGCGTCGATCGTGGCATACTTTTCCTTTAACCACTGCTGGAAAGCTACTTTGCACGTATCGCAATAACACCAAGTCGTATCCACGCAACCGAACTCGTTGTCGATTTGCCAACCGACGACATGCGGGTGATCCTTGTATCGCTCCGTCATCGCCCCCACGATCTTTCGAACGTAACCGGGGTATGCCTCGCTGTTAAAACAATAGTGCATCCGCGTACCGAAACCTCTGACATGCCCGTACATATCCCTTTTGTACATCTCGGGATGGCGGTCCATGATCCACTTCGGCGGACTGGCGGTCGGCGTGCCGAGAATGACCCGAATACCCCGGGACGCGAAAGTATCCATGCACCTGTCCAACCAATCGAAAGTGAAATTCCCTTCGGTTCTTTCGATCCTATTCCATGCGAATTCGGTCAACCGCACCAGATTGAACCCGGCCTCCCGCATCAATTCGGCGTCGCGCTCCCAGCGTTCCTCCGGCCAATGCTCGGCGTAATAACAAGCTCCGAAATACATTCTCGCCCCTCCTCGATGGTTAATGCCCCTTGCAGCCTCAACTTTTCGTGCGGAATTCGTTGGCGCTCTTTCCCGTATGCAGCTTGAACTTTTTGTAGAACCAATCGATCTCCTTAAACCCGACTTCTTCGGCGATCTCATATACTTTTTTATCGGTAAAAATCAGTAGATCCTTAGCGGCTTCCAATCTTTTGCGCAACAAATAATCCTTGAAGGAAACCCCCGCGTACGCTCGAAAAAGCTGCCCCAATTGATTCGGATTGGCGAACAATTCTCCTGCGATATGCTTGAGCTCGAGGTTGGTCGCGTAGCGTTCCTTAACGATCTGCTTCACTTCCTCGACCAGCAAGTAATGGCTGTCTTTTCTTTGATTGACCCGCTCCGCCAGCCATACCGGTTTCTCCGATCGAAGCAGCTCCTTCTTGTTCATGACCTCGAGAGCAGCCTCGTAGGAATCCGGCACATCCTCGGGCGAGAGGACGAGCGGGCCGACGGAAACCGCGATATCGGCCTTGGCGAACTGCATGACCTGGTTATGGAGCTCGGTTGCCTTGTTGAATAAGGCTTCCGTGTCTCGCATTTCCGAAGAAGGCATATAGATCACGCCGAAACGCTCCAACGATTCCTCGAACAACATCCCCTCGCTGCCGAACAGTTCCTCTACGACATTGCGAACGGCGAACCTGCGAAGCTGAATCTCGGTACGGGACTGAACTTCCTTCAGGCGTTGCAACTCCGTCAGCTCTACGATGAACACGCAGAACGGAGTTTCGCTCCCTGCGCTTCGACCCGGCAATTTGAACTCTTGGAATGCCGGAGAGTCGACGAGCAACCCGCGCGCCCAACGCCGCACCAACTGCTCGCGAACAAGCGGCATTCCGCGATGCCACTTCGTCCGCTCCATCGCTTCTTGCTCGATGAAGGATTTGACCGCAAGCAGCTTCTCCCTCAATTCGTCGGCGCTAACGGGCTTAAGCAAATAATCTTTCACGCCGAGTTGCATCGCCCTGCGCGCGTATTCGAATTCCCCGTATCCGCTTAACACGAATATGGGCACCTGCGATTGCTCGCGAATGCTCGCGATCAACTGAAGTCCGTCCATCCGGGGCATGCGGATATCGCTAATGATCAGTTCGAATTTGAACTGCTTGAAGCGCTCAAGAGCCTCTTCCCCGTTTGCCGCTTCCCCTCTGATTCGAAATCCGTATTGCTCCCAAGGGATCAAGCCTCGCATCGCTCTTAAGGCAGCCGGCTCGTCATCCACGATGAGCACGTCCAGCATCTTGCATCGCTCCTTCCGAACCCTCATCCCGTCTCAATTCCGCCGCGTTCGCCGGCACATAAAATGCTGCCCTCGCGCCTCGGCCTTCGCTGCTTATCCGGAGACCGCTCTCTGCCCCGAATATGGCCGTCAACCGATAATGCACGTTTCTTATGCCGATGTGGTTCTCGGATAGGACGGACTGCTTGCCAGATAACCACTCCCCGATTTCCGTCAACCGTTCCTCGCCGATGCCGATCCCGTTATCCTCGACGCTAATGAGCCAGCCGTCACCTTTCTTTACCCCGCAAACTTGGATCAACGTAGGTTCCGCATTCGGTTCAAGCCCATGCGCCAAGGCGTTCTCGACCAAAGGCTGAAGGGTCAGCTTGGGAATAAGCAGATCCAACGCGTCTTCGGGTACCTCGATCCGGAATTGCAGCCGGTGCTCGTACCTCAGCTTCTGTATCTTAAGATACGTCCCCACCAGTTCGAGCTCTTCCCGGACCGTGATCCTTTCCGATTTGTTGTGCAGTAGAAAACGGAAGGTACGGGCGATCATATCGACGATATCCGCGTTTTTGCCGTCCTGAAGATCGAGCAGATTCGCACGGAGCATATTCAGAACGTTAAACAAATAATGCGGGTTAATCTGCGCTTGAAGCGCGTAAAATTCCGCTTCGCGAGTTCTTAGAGCCAGTTCCTTGCTGTCTATCTCAGCCTGATAGACTTCCCGAATCAGCCGTTCCAGTTGCTTGACCATCTCGTTGAAGATTCGGCCGAGTTGGCTGATTTCGTCGTTCCCTTTTACTTCCACATAACCGCGGTATCGATCCTGATGCACGTTCCTCATTTTTTTCGCGAGCGTCGTCAGCCTCTTGGTCAGTCCGATCGATAGCCCGTATACGAGCAATGCCGCGAGCACGCAGGAAACGGATAACATCACGTAAGCGAGCCAGCGCATTCGTTCGACTTTCGGCATTAGCTCGTCCAAGGGTACGAGAAGGATCACCTGCATATCCCTTAACGCGCTTCGGCTATTCAGATGGCGGTACAACACCAAGGACGAGCTCCCGTCTTCCTCCAGTTGAAAATGTCCGTCCCCTTCTCCGATCTCCGCAGCGAACGAATATTGCTCCAGCTTGGCTCGTTTTTTCTCGGGATCCGCGCTATCCAGCAGCACATGGCCGTCTTTCAACACGAACAATATTCGCGCATCGCGGCTCTCCTCGGCAACGAGTTGGCGCAGTTCTCTCTCCCGTACTTCAATCGAGGCGTACAACTCCGTCCCCGGTTCCAAGTAATCCAGTTTCTGCCGCAAGCTGAATACCCGTTCGTCGAACATCGGCACCGGATACGAATTCGTCCAGTACATGCCCGAAGGCTTCGCCATTAATGCCTTGTACCACGCTTCCCCGCGGATTTCGTCATCCAAGAGAATCACGTTGGCGAAAGGGAGGGTCGGGTTGTCGGAGTAAAAATTAACGCGATAAATATCCTTCGTCCCCTGAAGCAGGGAAAGATAAGGCTGCAAAAAACCGAAATACTCCCGGTAGGCCAGCCTCTTGTCCGCATATCTTTCGGTCAGCATCTGCTGAAGCGTAATGTTCAGATAAAAAGAGTTGGCCGTTTCTTCGTAGGACCGCAGCTCGTTGTCCAGATTGGACGTAATTTGCGCAAGGGTCTGCTCCTTCGTCTCCGTGATCGCTTCGAATAGCAAGCTTGCGCTTCTCTCCGTCAGGAAATACGTCAAAGCTCCCATTAGCAGGATCGCCGCGAGCAAGTACACGACGAATAATTTGGTCTGAATTCTCACGGCGATCCTCCGTCCGTTCGGGGCAATATCCGCAAAGACGGATTCCCCGGCCCGATCGGCCGAGGAGTCCTCCCGGGCTTATTGGCCCAGCGTTGATTGATAATTCGCGACGTAATCCTTCCATACCTTAGTAAAGGAAGCTTCATAGCTTTCCAATCCGATATCCTTGGCCGATTTGACGAAATCCCCGAAAGCCTTCTCGAATTCGGCATCGTTCTTGGCCATGACGATCTCGGACGTCGTTTTCCTTCTCAGATCGTCCAGCTTCTGATCGATCACCTTGAACTTAGAGTCGCTCGGCGGCGGCAGTTGCCATAGATAACCGGGCACTTTCTCTACGGGAGGCAGAAGTTCGGCCCATGTGGAAATGTTGTATTTGCTCAGTACTTCCAAAGTCATCTCGTCGTACTCGCTGCGGACGGACTCCTGGGTGATCGGCGTTGCGAAGTCGCCATCCGCCAGCTTGGCGCCGTCCCCGATGCTGAACCAATTGGTCGTCTGACCGGTATACTCGCTGCGGAAGCCTTCCTTATAGATCGCATCGGGATCGGATAGCTTCTTCTGGATCCATTCCGGCTTCTGAACGCGCTTGCCGTCCTTGACCTCGTAATGTACGCCTTCGACGCCCCATTGCGTAAGGATTTGTCCTTCGTCGGAGAACAGATAGTCGAAAAATTTCATGATTTTCTCCGGGTTCTTGGCGTTCGTCGTAATGGCGAATTCATGCGTTCCTCCGTTCGCCGGAGTCATGGCATTGCTATGATCGCTGACCGATTCGTCGAAATAAACCGGAATATGCGCATACTGGCGATTGAGTTGCCCTGCCGCGCGCAGCGACGCCTCCGGCGCCGACGAGAACCAAGCCGGGGCATAGGCCGCGAGCACTCGCCCTTGGGCCATTTTCGCTTGGAGCTCCTGATCGCCCATCGAGAAAGCTTCCTTGTCCAGCATGTTGTCGTTGAACAATCTGTTCAAAAATTTATAGTATTGCTTCGTGAAGTCCGATACCGGGTTCCACTGCACGTTACCGTCCGCGTCGATGATAAAGTTGCCGTGATCGGGGTTGCCCGAAGCGCTCGTCGCCGGATTGTTGAAAAATATATTAATCGTCCAAGAATTCATTGCCGCACCGTAAGCGACCGTGTCCTTGCCATCGATCTTCGGATACTTGTCGGCATAGGCTTTAACGACATCGTACAATTGCTCTAGCGTTTTGATTGTAGGAAATCCGGCTTCTCTCAGCACGTCGTACTGAACGACGAATCCCGCTTTGGCATTCGCCGGCGCTTCTTTGGTCAGATTAAGCGAATATAAGGAGTAAATATGGCCGTCGTCGTGGCGAAGCAAATTCAGATAATCTCCCCACTTCTCCTTAATGTTCGGGCCGTATTGGTCGATCAGGTCATCCAGGGGGATGACGGCGCCGGCATCGATGTATTTCTGCAAATGCTCGTTATCGAGACGAACGATGTCCGGGAAATCGCTAGCCGCAAGCCATAGATCCCACTTCTGGAACAGGTCCCCGACGACTTCGTCGTATTTCAACTCCACGCCGGTCTTCTCCGTCAGCTTCTGGGTAATCGGCCCGCCCCAAACGAGCTTGCTATCCCCAACGCCCATCGAGTAGACGGTTTTCTCGTTACTCTCCGATGGCGAATTGGAGGAAGCGGATGCCGCGGGCGAAGCTTTGTCCGTACCGCCGCCGTTGTTCCCGTTGCCGGACGTGCATCCCGCAACCGCTAGAGCCGTTATTGACGCAAGAACGATGCCGGTAAACCATTTCCCCTTACGCATGAGTATTACCCCTCTTCTTGTCTTCATTTTATCTTAAGGCCTAAGCCTTAGATACATCATTAATCGCTATTCTTTCATCGCTCCGACGGTCATCCCCTGGATAAAATAGTTCTGAAGGAACGGATAGACGACCAGAATCGGTACGGTAACGACGATCGTCATGGCTGCGCGTATCGCCTGCGGCGTCACGGCGCTGACGGTGCTTTCCCCGATGTGGGCTTGCTGCGCTACGGATTGGTTCATGGCGCTCAGCAGTATTTTCATCAGCTCGTATTGCAGCAGACTCAGATGAGGCGACCGACTCGCGTACAAATAGTTGTCGAACCACGAGTTCCAATGCGTGACCGCGACGAACAGCGTAATCGTGGCCAGAACCGGCAAACTGACCGGGAGCAGAATTCGGAACAGAGTCTGGAAATGGCCTGCCCCGTCGATCTTGGCCGATTCCGTAAGCCCCGAAGGTAAAGTCTCGAAGTAGCTGCGCATGATGATAATGAAGAAAGCGTTCACCAACAAAGGCAGCAAATAGACGAGAAAGTTGTTCATCAGGTGCAGGTTTTTAATCAGCAAATAAGTCGGGATTAGGCCGCCGTTAATATAGAGCGTAAACACCAACGCGCTGTTGAAGGCCTTGCGGAGCATGAACTCTTTCAAGCTAAGGGCGTAGGCGAACATCGCCGTACATAGGATGCCCAACACCGTTCCGGCGATCGTACGGGCGATGGACAGGAGGAATGCGCCGAGCAGCCTGTCGTTGGAGAAGATAATGGAATAGTTATCGAGCGACCAAATGCGCGGCAGGAGATAGATTCCCCCTCTGATCGTGTCAAGCGGATCGTTAAACGAGATCGCGAACAGATTAAGGAACGGATATACCGTCATCGCTCCGAATAAGGCCAATCCCGCGTATAGGACGACATTGATGAAAAAATCCGCCGTGCCGTGTTTGTTTGTTCTCATCCTCGCGCCCTCCCCCTAGATCAGCCTGCCGGAGCCGGTCCGTCTGGCTAAGTAATTGATCGACAGCACCATTAGAATACTGACAAAGGATTTGAAAATACTGATGGCAGCGCCGATCGAATAATCGCCGATCTGGAACGAGTAGCGCATCGCGTAAAGGTCGAGCACTTCCGAGTAATCGAGCACGATCGGGTTGCCGAGCAGGAATTGCGACTCGTAACCGCTCTGGATAATCCAACCGACCGACAAGGTAAGCAGGATGATCGCCGTGGGCATAAGTCCGGGAATGGAGATGTGCCAGATTTTACGCAGTCTTCCCGCTCCGTCCACGTCCGCGGCCTCGTATAGGTCGGGATTAATTCCGCTGAGCACCGCCAGATAGATGATCGAGCTCCACCCGACCTCCTTCCAGAAGCTCAGGAACGTATGGATCGGCCAGAACCATTGCTCCTTCGCCATGAAATAGAACGGGCTTTCGAGCAGGCCGACTTTCTGCAGAAGGACGTTCAACAAACCTCCGTCCGGGGAAAGCACCATATGGGCAATATTGGCGATGACGACCCATGACACGAAATGGGGGATATACGTGATCGTCTGCACCGTGCGCTTGAACCATTTCACGCGAATCTCGTTTAAGGCTAACGCGAGCACGATTGCCCCGATGAAACCGGAGATCAAATTGAGGAAACCCATCACCAGCGTATTTCGCAGGACAAGATAGAATTGGTCGTCCTGGAACAGTTGCACGAACTTGTCCGCGCCGACGAACGGACTGCCGGAAATTCCTTTCACTACCTTGTAATCTTGGATCGCCATGATCCATCCGTACAAAGGCATATAGTTGAAGACGATGACAAGCGCCATGAGCGGAATTGTCATGAGAAGAAGCTCCTTCTGTTTCATCAAGCGAAGGAATACGCCCGCCGGCTTGATCGGCCGAAGCGGTTTCTTCCCGGGAAGCGGCGGGACGCCGGTTTTCATCGTTTGCTCACTCCTTGCTCGGGCGGGTTGTTGGGCGGTTGTTGACGGGCAACTTGTTGATAGGGCTTTGCGGTTCGTTAGTGCGGTTCGTTAGTGCGGTTCTTTAGCGCGGTTCTTTAGCGCGGTGCGTGGTTCGATTAATGCGTATTGTGAGCTCATCAGCGCGGTTCGTGGTTTTTCCTGCAATCCGTTGCTTAAGTTGTCTGTCATGGCTTCATTATAGGGCGATATGTAAGCGGTTTTAACCGTTCAAACTCTTAGGAATGACCTGACAAAGTTGTGCCTTTGGCTTAGCGCCGAAGTTCATATCGATTCTTTCGAGTAACTCTAGCTGAAACTAGCCACTACTCCCGAATTAGTCGATTTTTTCGAGCAACTCTCGCTGAAACTAGCTACTACTTCAGAATTAGTCGATTTTTTCGTGTAACTCTCGCTGAAACTTGCTACTACTCCAGAATTAGTCGATTTTTTCGTGTAACTCTCGCTGAAACTTGCTACTACTCCCGAATTAGTCGATTCTTTCGAGTAACTCTCGCTGAAACTAGCCACT
Organism: Cohnella herbarum; assembly: GCF_012849095.1. Taxonomy (NCBI): domain Bacteria; kingdom Bacillati; phylum Bacillota; class Bacilli; order Caryophanales; family Paenibacillaceae; genus Cohnella; species Cohnella herbarum. The sequence continues at coordinate 6,495,688 of NZ_CP051680.1, read as the reverse complement.
ACTCCCGAATTAGTCGATTTTTTCGTGTAACTCTCGCCGAAACTAGCCACTACTCCAGAATTAGTCGATTTTTTCGTGTAACTCTCTCCGAAACTAGCTACTGCTTCCGAATTAGTCGATTTTTTCGTGTAACTCTCGCTGAAACTAGCCACTACTCCCGAATTAGTCGATTTTTTCGTGTAACTCTCGCTGATACTCTATCCTGCGCTCTAGAGTTTGTAATCCACCAACTTATCCACAGACTTATGCACAGCCTGTCCACAACTTTTGAGATCCCCCTCTCCTGAACCGCGCGCAAAAAAACCCGACCGTAATGCGTCGGGGTTCCCTATTCTCATTTATAGCTATGGTTAATCCCTCATTCTCTAAACCTTCAAAGCCCGAAGCCAGCTCTCGACTTCACGGAATGTCCCCTTGTTCGCGAGGATGCCGTCGTGATCGCAATCCAGTACCGTCTCTACCTTGGCTTGATTGTATTGGGCGAACATCGGCGCATATTGACCGGGAATGAATACTTCCTCTTTATCTCCGACCAATACGAGCGTCGGTTGGGTCATCGCCCGCAAATAACGCTCGTACTTGGCTTTCGGCGTTCTGGACAGCATCAACCTGTAGCTGAGCTCCAAAGTTTCTCGCCCATGTCTGCTCGCAATCGGCTTGTCGTTGCGCATGACGACCCATTTATTCAGATGTCGGATACCAACAGCGCTCAGAACAGTCAAGATGCGAACCCTCTGCTTGTCGATCTGAATCGTGCTCCACGGTTCCTTCTCGTGGCTGATCGGCGCTTTCGGATGAACGGAAGGCGCGAGCAGCAGGAATGCGGCGATCTCCCGGGAAACCCGATGGACGGCCAGGCGAATCGCATTCCCTCCTCCGCCGGAATGTCCCGCCATGATCAAAGTAAGCGGAGAGGACGCGCGCGATCTGAGCCATTTTATCAAATCCTCGATATCGTCGTCATGCTGGCCAATATATTCCACGTCGCCCCTGCGGACCGGATGTAATCCGTAACCTCTAAGATCGGGCACGATGACTTGAGCCAATTGCCGTTTGGAAATAAATTCGGCCAGCGGATGCAAATATTGCCCGTCCTCCGAGATTCCATGCAGCAGAATGACGACTTTATTCGAATCCGCCAAATAATGACGGTAGCACAACGACCTTCCGTCCCTTGCTTCATAGGTTTGAATTGGGGGCAGTACTTTCTCGAACATGATGGACCTCCGACGATCGACTCTATAGATGCGCGCCCGTGTAACGATAGACCAACAGAATTGCAAACGCTATTTTAACCTAGTATACCACACTCGTATAACGCATAGCGTTTAAATTAGGTCTTCGGTCATGCACCTTTTTGACCACTCAATTCCGAAGTTTATGCTCACCCGCCGACTACTTCCTCCTTGAACGCCAAGCCGCTCTGTGATTCAATTACGTTATATGTGTTGGATCGACCAACGATGAACTGGAGGAGTGGCGATGCTGCGGGTCAGGCAAGCTACCAAACAAGACCATAGCGCCCTAAGGGAAATTTATTTGAAATCCCGCGCGCAATATTTTACTTGGATGGATTCCTCCAAGCTCGCGCCCGAAGACTTCGATCGGGACACCGAAGGCGAACTCGTGCTTGTCGCGACCAACGGCGCAAGGATAATTGGATTCGTCGCGGTATGGATTCCCGATCACTTCATTCACCATCTTTACGTCCATCCCGACTATACAGGGCAACAGGTGGGCACGAAGCTCCTGCAAACCTGCTATGAAACTTTCGACGCTTCCCCGCCGCTTACGCTAAAATGCATCAAAGAAAATGCGAAAGCCCTACGCTTCTATCGCTCGCAGGGCTGGCACATTAAAGGGGACGGCGTATCCTCGAATGGGGCGTATTATTTGATGGAGTATGGCGGCATACATCGGACTTAGAGCGATTCTCCGCCTAACTCCCGCTACCCTGCTCATCCGTGACCGAATTAGCCGGATTTTCAGCCTATACCCCGCTACCCAGCCCATCCGTGACCGAGTTAGCCGGATTTTCAGCCTATCTCCCCGCTACCCAGCCCATTCGTGACCGAATTCGCCTGATTTTTCGTCTAATTCCCGCAACCGAGCCGACCCATGCCCGACTTCGCCTGATTTTCCGTCTAACTCCCTGCTACCTAGGCCGGATTTTCAGCCTATCTCCCCGCTACTCTGCTCATCCGTGACCGAGTTAGCCCGATTTTCCGCCTATCCCTCGCTACCGCCCCCACATCCCATGCAGATTATCGGCTCGAAACTCCGAGGATTGGAAAGTTATGACCGCTATTGGACGATCGAAACTCTTAGCAGAAGCGGAAAGATAGCAATCAATAAGAAACCTCTATTATTATTTATAGTTAAAATAAAGATGATAATTTTGCATGGGAGGAAGACAACAGTGACAAAACAATTGTTATTCATTCAAGGTGGCGGAGAAGGAGCATACGATGCGGACGTGAAGTTGGCAGCGCATCTTCAAGAAGTTTTGGGCTCCGGTTACGAGGTGTGTTTTCCAAGAATGCCTGAAGAAGACAAGCCCGACTATGCAGCATGGAAAGAACAAATTATCCAATACATAGCCTCGCGAGATGGAGAAGTGCTCCTTGTCGGGCATTCTTTAGGAGCTTCATTTTTGCTGAAATATCTTTCCGAAGTAGATACCGCGAATCGCATTGCCGGCGTGTTCCTTGTCGCTTCTCCCTACTGGGGTGCCGAGGATTGGGAAGTGGAAGAGTATGCGCTTAATGAACAGTTTGCTTCAAAGCTTTCCAAAGTTCACCCGCTATTCTTTTATCATAGCCGCGACGATGAATGGGTGCCGTTTGCTCATCTTTCGCTATACGCCGAGAAGCTTCCTCATGCCGTTATTCGTCCATTCGATGGGCGCGGACATCAGTTCAACAACGATATGACCGAAGTTGCTCAGGATATTATCAGTTCGGATATTATCAGTTCGGATATTGACGGTTACTGAAGGACTGAGTAGCTCCCCCATTCAACATCTCCCCCGTTGTCTGAGTATCGTATTCCCAGTTAAAATAGCGCCAAATAGCCACTCAGCCTATTAATCCCCCGACGCTGATTGGCTAATTGTTTTACCTTATTAATCGCTTCATGGACGCCTTGTTTTCCTAATTACAATTTTGCGCCGATAATATCCTCCATCTTAAACCGTTCCCCATCGATTAGGAATGTGCGGGTATACGGATCCACCTTATCGACGATACCGATCGCCGCGCAGTCTTCATATTCATGGTACAGCTTAAAATGCGCCACGACCCTCATTCCCAGCGACTCCATAAGCACCCGCATGATCTCTTCCCATTGTTGCTCATCTAACACGGGCTTCATCGACCGCTTCAGCTTGAAATCCGAGTTCTCGGCGATCATTCGTTCCTTGTACTCCGTAAGCATCATCCGACTTGACTCCCATAATCCGGAATCCTCCAGCTTTTTGCTCATTTATAGTGTCCTCCGATCCTATTCGTCCGGTCTGTATAATTCATTATATGCGAACAAACGTTCTTTAATCCATGTTTATTTTTTGTATTTTCGAGCTTATACTGGAAAAGAGGGTTGTAAGAGTCTAGAGGCAGGAGGGACAAGCGATGTGCGGAAGATATACGATCGTAGTGACGATGGAAGAGCTTATGCTGAAGTATCTGGACGAGTTGCCTGCCGGAAGCCGCTATCATTTGCCCCGATACAACGTCGCTCCCATGCAGAACATCCTGGCGGTCATTCATGACGGGGAGAAAAACAGACTAGGGGAGTTGCGCTGGGGACTCGTGCCTTCATGGGCTTCGGATGACAAAATCGGAAGCAAGATGATCAACGCGCGCGCGGAAACGCTGCTCGAGAAAAATTCGTTTAAGACCTTAATCCGGCGAAAAAGAGCGATCGTTCCCGCGGACGGTTTCTACGAGTGGAAGCCCCACGGGGGCAAAAAACAACCGATGCGCATTACGATGAAGGATGGTGCCCTTTTCTCCATGGCCGCCTTGTACGATACATGGTCCTCGCCCGATGGACGCAAAATCAGCACTTGCACGATCATAACGACGACTCCGAACAGCTTAATGGCCGACATCCACGATCGGATGCCGGTCATACTCCGCCCCGAAGACGAAGCCTTATGGCTGGACCGCCGTAACGACGACGTCGAGCGGCTCACGGGTCTGTTGCTTCCTTATCCGGCAGATACGATGAAGGCGTACCCGGTTTCACCGATCGTCGGGAACGTCAAGAACGATACTGCGGAATGTATCGTGGAGCAAACGGTGCTGTTCTAACTCGGGGAGGCTCTTGACGTTTAACAGCAACGAGAGATTTTGCCGCCTTTCGCGTTGTACCGCGCTTCCTGAGCCTCGCGGAAAAACCGATCGCGCGACTTGATCGGCTCATCGGGATGGTGCGTCCGGCGATGCCGGACATAGGTTTCGTAATGGGGCACCCCTACAAGCAAATCGAGAAATTGCCGCCGTACCTTCAACGCTCCGACTATTTTTTCAAACATGCGCTTTCCCCTCCAAAGGTTCGGGATCTCGAACGACGTAAGGCGCTTCATGGAGCGTAAAGGATCGCCCCGACAGAATGCGTGCCCATATCCGGATCGCGGCGATGAACACGACGATAACGACAAGCATGAACATTCCGCAGATGACCGCGTTCACGTAGTTGTTCCTCACGATTTGCGCCATCTGGCCCAAGTTCGCGGCGGCTCCGATGACTTCCCCTTTATTCTTCGCATTCTGGAACTGTCTGGCCTGAGCCAAAAATCCGATAGCGGGCTTAGCATGAAACAGCTTCTGATACCCCGCGGTCATCGTCACGACTAGCAGCCCCGAAGCAGGCAAGAGCGTCACCCATACATAAGCTTTTTTGCCCATTTTGAACAGAATCGTCGTACCGAAGATCAAAGCTATGCCGGCGAGCATCTGATTCGCGATCCCGAACAGCGCCCACAAGGAATTAATGCCGCCAAGAGGATCGATCACCCCCTGAACGAGAAAATATCCCCAAGCGAATACGCAGATCGCCGTGGCGATCATATTCCCCATGAACGATTCCGTATTTCCGAGCCGCTTATTTACTGTACCCAATAATTCCTGAACCATGAACCTTCCTACCCTTGTCCCGGCATCGACCGTCGTCAGAATGAACAACGCTTCGAACAAGATCGCGAAGTGGTACCAGAAAGACATCAAAGCTTTGCCTCCGACGACGTTGGACAAAATATTCGCCATCCCTACGGCAAGCGTCGGCGCGCCGCCCGTCCTGGACAGCACCGTAGATTCTCCGATGTCCCGGGCAAGCGTCGTAAGTTCCTCCGCCGAAACGGAGTAACCCCAGGAAGAAATCGTCGAAGCCGCTTGCAGCGCGTCCGCTCCGATGACCGAGGCAGGACTGTTAATAGCGAAATAAATGCCGGGCGTAATAATGCATGCGGCAATTAAGGCCATCATCGCCACGAAGGACTCGGTCAGCATAGCGCCGTATCCGATGGACGTCATGTGCGATTCGCGCTCGATCATTTTCGGAGTCGTGCCGGAGGCGATTAACGCGTGAAATCCGGACACGGAGCCGCAAGCGATCGTAATGAACAGAAACGGAAATACGTTACCGGAGAAAACGGGACCCGTACCGTCCACGAATTTCGAAGCGTAAGGCATCAACATATCCGGCATGACAACGAGAATGCCGATGGCGAGCGCCGTAATCGTGCCGATTTTCAGGAACGTGCTTAAATAATCGCGCGGAGCCAGCAACAACCATACCGGCATGACCGAGGCGACGAATCCGTAACCGATGAGCAAATAAGCGATCGTTTCCCCTTGATATGTAAACAGAGGAGCAAGCGTCGCGCTTTCGGCTACCGACTGCCCGTAGATCAGCGCCGCAATCAACAGAACGAATCCGACGACCGATGCTTCGGTAACCCTTCCCGGACGGATATAGCGCATATAGACGCCCATAAGCAAGGCAATCGGGATCGTGCACGCGATCGTGAACATCCCCCAAGGGCTTCCGATTAATGCCTTCACTACGATAAGCGCCAATACGGCCAGCAAAATAATCATGATCCCCAATATGCCGATCATCGCGATGAGGCCCGTGACCCGTCCCATCTCTTCCTTGATCATATCTCCCAACGATTTGCCGTCCCGACGCGTCGAGGCGAACAGCACGATAAAGTCCTGCACCGCGCCTGCCACGATTACGCCGACGATGATCCACAAAGCGCCCGGCAAATAGCCCATTTGCGCCGCGAGTACGGGGCCGACGAGCGGGCCGGCTCCCGCGATCGCGGCAAAATGATGTCCGAACAGAACTCCTTTGTGCGTAGGCACGAAATCTTTGCCGTCATTATGCACTTCCGCGGGAGTCTTCCGCCGGTCATCGATCTCGAGCACTTTCCTTGCCATGAACCTGGCATAGAATCGGTAAGCGACGGCATAGAAGCACACGGAAGCCGCGACGAGCCATACCGCGTTTACCGTCTCTCCTCTCATGAGGGCCACAACCGCAAAAGAAGCCGCCCCCGCTAACGAAACGCAACTCCACAGCAAAATCGCTTTCCATTTTCCGCGCAATCCATGCACCTCGTTATGTACGGTTTTCCCACAGCTTTTCGCGAGCGGAAACACCATTGAGAATGCTCCGAAAGCAGGAAAATTATGCATAACGCTGGGATGAATGGATGGCTTCTTCGACTAATTCGGGCTTGGCTAGGTTACAACCCCTTAACCATACCGCCGTCCACGAGCAACGACTGTCCGGTCACGTAGGTGTTGGCGAACGAACCGTAGAATACGACGTGACGCGCGAATTCCTCGGGCGTCCCCGTTCTGCCGAGAGGAATTTGCTTGATCGCTTCCGCTTGAATATCGTCTACTGTCCGTCCTTGATTAGCCGCTCTCTTCATATCCAATTCCGCAATCCGGTCCGTCCCGATTCTGCCCGGCGCGACCGTGTTGATCAGAATGCCGTCCCCGGCCAATTCCGATGCCAGGCTTTTCGTTAAGGCATTAACGCCCGCCCGGAATACGTTCGATAGAATAAGTCCATCGATCGGCTGCTTAATGGAGGTGGACGTCAAATTCACGATTCGACCTCCCCCTGACGCTTTCAGGAAGGGCAACGCTTCGCGAATCATGCGAATGGTGCTGAGCAAGCTAAGCTCGAATCCTCCCGTCCAATCTTTATCCGCCATATCTGAGAAAAAACCACCTTGCGGTCCCCCGGCGTTCGTAACCAGTACGTCCAAGCCGTCGCTTCCCGCGGCAGCCGTCCGGATCGCGTTGCGGATATCCTCGTCTTTCGAGACATCCATCTGAAAAATCCCCACTTCGGCCCCGGTCAACGCCCGGATTTCCTCGCGCGCTTGCGCAAGCTGCTCCAAGCTTCGGCTCGCGATCGTGACGCGTGCCCCTTCTCTCGCATATTGAAGCGCGACCGCTTTGCCCAAGCCTTTGCTCGACGCCGCCACGAAAACGGATTTACCCGATAACATCAAATCCAATTCGATACACCCTTCCCGACATCTTATGAATGGCTGCGTTTCGTTTCAGTTAAATTGCCAGCAGCTTTAAACTAAGAGTGCCATATTGGTAACTCCGATGCAATAATTTCGCCTGTCTTTACGATCTATTGCTCATGTTGACGTGCCTTTGACCTATTTTCTTATAATAAAAGAGGAACGAATGAGCATCGTCCGCAGTTCGGATTGGAAACGGAAAATGGCATCTTGACACTCCTCGAACAGTTCGGTATATTGGACAAACACAACTAATTTTCACAACTAAATTCTCAACGCTTACGATGGAAGCACCCGTAAGATAAGGCTGATTTAAGCCTTTCTTGCAGGTGCTTTTTTGTCGTATCCAAACCAAAGGAGGAATTCGCATGTCGCCAAGAAAGCCCGTCCGGTTGTTCTTGTTCGTTGTATTGTTGCTGTCGTTCGTCGTCTCCATGACCGCTTTGCCCGCCGCCCCGGTTTCCGCGGGGACCGTCGAACTGACGGTGCCCGTCAAAATTTCTTTCGACAAAGCCGTAACGACGGCGGACGCTCAGACGGCAACGAAACTAAACTCGCTATACGGCGAGCTCGGCACCTTGCTTAAGCAAGACAAGGACACAGAGGCAACGATCAAAGCGCTCCGCTACCGTAACGAAGAAGCGGCTATCGCGCTGCGCAAACAAATTCGTTTGATTAACTCGGATCAAATCAGCAAGCTGACCGCCCAAGTCCAACAGACGAAGGATCGTTATCAACCTTTATTCGATGCGTACGCCTCGGTTAACAAGCAGATTACGATCGCCAAACCGCTCAAGAACAAGACGTTGAACGCCCTCCTCCGAACACAGGCCGACGCGCTCAAGCTCTCCACCCAGTATGCCCGGGAGGATATCAGATCTAAGGAAGCCGCGCTCAGTTCGGCGAAGAAGTCGACTTCCGCCAAGATCGCGGCCGCTAGAGAGTCGTTGGATGCCATGGATCCGGTCATGGTTCAGATCAGGGCGCAGCGAAGCGCGGCAAGCTTGCCGCGTAGCAGCTTATCTCCCGTATGGACGAACTTCAAATACGCGATCAAGAAAAGCGAAGTCAAGGGTACGCTAGACTCCCTGTCCACTCTGGTCATGCTCGCTCGACAGATCGTGGAGCAACAACGGAAAATTTATGCCCTGGAACAAAAAAACTCCGACATCATCGCTCAAACAAAAGCCCGATTCCTATAACGCCAATTCAGGATAAGGTATAATAGACTCCACCACCCTGTCGCGAAGATAACCGCAAGCATCTTCGGCACGCAGGTAGAAGGAGTTCATCCACATGGCATTAAACATTCGTCTGATCACCGATCAAGATTTCGAAGAAGCGATGCAGCGCCAAGCTCGCCTGCGCGTCTTCAAGAATGACCATATTGTCGACACCAACGGCATTATCGTCCGCTACGACAGCCAGACCATCGTCGTTCAATCCGGAGTCGGAGATCTGGCTTATCACCCGAGAGGCGATTGCGAGTTCTTCGAGCACAAGAAGCGCTAGGCGATTGTTGCCCGAATAGGAGCCCACGTATGCTCGGGCTCCTATTCGACTTGCCAATCTCTCCCTCCCAAAGCTTGCTTCCGCGCATCGAATTCGACTCCTTCGTCACCATGCGAGGAAGGGCGTTTTTTCCGCTCCGCAACCTAACGATAGTAACCATATTCCCGTTTGTCGCGCATATATAATAGTCAAATCCTTCGGGGAGGGCTATTTATATGAGGGTTGCATTTTGGATTCGATTCATGCTTTTTCTAGTCGCCATGTTTCTCCTTCCGACCGCCGTCGTTACCGCCCACGCGGAATCGGTTCAGCTGGCGCAAAAATACGCCAAACACGAGCAATTCATCCTAATCGACAAATCGTCTAACAAGCTCTATTTTTATGAATCGGGAAAGTTAACCAAATCATTTTCCGTAGCCACGGGAAAGAAACCCTCCTATACGCCTGAAGGGCTGTTTACCATCCATGAGAAAATCAAAAACCGTCCCTATTACAAGGAAAAGATCAAAGGCGGAGATCCCAAAAACCCGCTCGGAGATCGTTGGCTTGGCTTAGAAGTCACCCGCAACGGCAAAACCTCCTACGCTTACGGAATACATGGCAATAACAACGAGAAATCGATAGGCAAGTACGTCTCGGCGGGATGTATCCGAATGCATAACAAGGAAGTTCGCTGGCTCTTCGATCAGATCAAATCTTCCACTCCGGTGCTCATACAGAAGTAAGAACACATACAAAAGTAACAACTTGCATTTTGGAAAGCCGTCAAGCATAATGACTTCATTCATTTAAAGGAATGGAGGAATGCGCATGACCGCTTCGCCAACGCCAGAAGAATGGCGCCGCTTGCTAGAAACCGTCGTTCGTTATAAAAAGCTAGGTTGCTGGCAGTGGATGGAGAATGAAGATTATTTTGCGGTAACCAACCCCGATACCGGAGAAGTCGGCTATTGCGTCGTTCTGGGAGCAGGAGGAATGAACTTCGGTTTCAATGTTTATATCGGCTCAGACGCCAATCTCTTTCTGCAAGAGATCACCGATTCAATGGGAGTGCTCAACGACGATCAACAGGAGTTATCGTTAAATACGAACGCTATCTCCTTAACCTTTGAAGATCGATCCGAACTTGATAAGGAAGACCTGCGAATCCTTCGCGAGCAAGGTCTGAAATTCCGAGGCTCGCAACAATGGCCTCTCTTCCGAAGCTACGAGCCTGGGAGAAGTCCTTGGAGCTTAAATAGTCAACAGGTTGGCTTTCTCACAATAGCTTTGGAGCAGGGAATTCATGTGGCTGAACGGTTTCGTGAAGATCGGGAGTTATATTTCGAACATGATGAAGCGGACAATGGATTCGGCGAGAAACGGCTGCATCGAGTTCCGCAGAAAACCGATCATGGAATCGAGTGGCGGGACGAATGGCTCCCATGGCGAACTAAGGGACAACTGATAGAGCCTTACGTTTATCCGGACGAGGTAAAGCTTCAGTCTCTAAAAAAGCTCAAAAAATCAAAAGAGACATGGGAAGCCGATTTCGACTATGCCGTCATTGCCATCGGGGACACCCGTGAGGAACGCCCTTACTATCCCCGGCTATGCTTGTGGGTCAACAAGGGAAACAGCATGATCATGGACGTAAAGCTCGGACAAGAGGCTGACTGCCGGGAGTTGTTCGTTCAACAGTTGATTCGGCTGCTAGAAAAAGTGAACTATAAGCCAGCAAAGATCGAAGTGGGCTCGAACAAAGCGTTCCTCGCTCTGCAAGACAGCGCTGAGCGATTGGCAATTCCGATTAGAGTCAACCCTCATCTTGAAGCATTATTAGAAGCGAAATACGCGATTGAAGATAGGTTGTAACAATGGATTGGGGAGAAATCCTACTTTACGAAGAAATTAATGAAGAGTCCCCGTCAATAGGAGAACTCTTCATTAAGCTTCGTCGTTGCCTCTGCTCTGAGAACGCCGCATTCTTAAATATATGTGGAGCGATATGGCCTTCAAGAACGTCGTGGATTGAATATTGAGATCAAAAATACCGGCCTCAATAATGGGTGAATTTATACAATCGGAGTATTATTTGGAATTCACCGTCCGCCTCTCTTGCCCTACCCACTCACCATAAAATTTCGCCCTAGACTTCTTACTCAATTGTTGAATAAGCCGTTACCCTCATTTTCCATATTCATATTCTATTGCGAGAGATTATTAAACATCCTTTTATAAAGGAGTGATGTAATGGAATTAAGCCCAGAAAGATCAAACAAGCCGGGTGTTTCCATTATTACCTGTACGAATCGCCAAAATTGTTTAAAGAACCTGTTTCGAAATTTCATCCGACAACGCCACCCAAAGAAAGAACTCATCATTATTGTCAATAACAATAAAGCACCTCTTTCAGCTTATCAACACTTAGCCAAAAAGCTTCGAAACGTCCGAGTTTTCCGCTTGCCGGAGCAATACTCTCTTGGTGCTTGTTTAAACTACGCAATTAGGAAAACGAAGTACAGTTACATTGCCAAGTTCGATGATGATGATTATTACGCTCCCTACTATTTGACAGGCAACTTGCAGGCATTTAAAAGAACAAGCGCCGATATCATAGGAAAACGTGCTCACTATATGTATTTACGCGGGTCCAAGACTCTTATCCTTCGTTTCGAAAACGATGAAAATCGATACGTATCCACACTTCCTGGTGCTACACTCGTCATAAAACGCAAGGTATTTAACAAAGTTCGATTTCCTAATAAGAACGTTGGCGAAGACGATATTTTTTGCAAGAGAAGTATTAAGAAGGGGTACAAAATTTATTCTGCACAGAAGTATAATTTTGTCGCAATACGCAGGAAAAACTCATCAAACCATACATGGATCATCGACGATAAAAAACTATTAGCACTCCATAGAAAAATCCCGAATGTTCGGAAATATAAGAAGTTTGTAAAAAGTAAGCCAAAGGGGCGTTAGATCATGATGACTGGGTATTTCTAGTGATGCGGTCCATCCCACTTGCCCCGAAATATCCCTTGCCTATACTCCTGAGACGTCGGCGAAAATTAATCCTTGATCGCCGAAGTCCAGCCCCAATAGAAAGCGTCGCGATCCCAAGCCGCTTTGCCGCCGTGCAGCCTTTTGAACGCCTTTTTTACTTCTTTGTCGATTGATTCATGACCATTGTCATTAACGTAAATGAATTGTTCTCCGAACTGTTCCTTAATATGGTTAACGGCTGCCGTTTGATACAAAACACCCGCATTTTTCAATTCCGAGAACATCCACTCCGCAACCTCGACTGTTGTATGGTTCATCTAACGGTTCACTCCTTTTTTAATCGTTGCTGCAAGCCGCTGCGAGCGGTCTAACTGAGCTGCACGTTTCCATGGAATAGTTCGCTGTACAAGCCCGGTTTTGCTAGCAGTTCCTCGTGAGAGCCTCTCTCCAGCAGCCTTCCGTCCTTCAGGACAAGAATTTGATCCGCGCGGCGAATCGTATTGAGGCGATGGGCGATGACGAAGCTCGTGCGCCCTTCCATCAATCGCTGCAGGCCTTCCTGGATCTTGATTTCGGTTACGGTATCGATGCTGCTCGTTGCCTCGTCCAGTACCAGAATCGCAGGGTCCGCCAGAATCGCCCGGGCGATCGCCAGCAACTGCTTCTGCCCTTGGCTGATCCCGCTTCCGTCTCCCTGCAGAATCTTATCATACCCGCCGGGCAGACGCACGATGAACGAATGGGCATTCGCGAGCTTCGCGGCCGCCTCGACTTGCTCGTCCGTCGCATCCAGCTTACCGTAACGGATATTTTCGCGTATTGTGCCTTCGAAAAGGAAGGAATCTTGCAACACGAAAGCCATATGAGAGCGCAGGCTCTCCCGCCGGATCGACGTGATCTCATGACCGTCTACCGTGATGGTCCCGGAATCCGCTTCATAGAAACGCGAGAGCAGCTGTATAAGCGAAGTTTTGCCCGCGCCGGTAGGTCCGATAATGGCGATCGTTTCTCCGGGACGCGCTTCGAAGGTGATGTCCTTAAGCGTCTGCTCCCCTGGATTGTAAGAGAACGAGACGTTAGAGAACGCGACGGCTCCTTGTACCGAATCAAGCGATCGGGACGCCGCTTCATCCTTGGCCTCGACGTCTTCATCCAGAATCTCGAATACCCGCTCCGCTCCCGCAATAGCCGATAACAGCGTGTTCCATTGATTCGCCAGATCGTTAAGCGGTCTGGTGAATTGTCTGGCGTATTCCACGAAAATAACGATAACCCCAACCGTTATCGCCCCGCGGATAGCGAGAATTCCCCCGATCCCCGCAATAATCGCGAAGCTTAAATTGTTAAGCCCGTTCATCACCTTCGGAATAAAACCCGAAATCGCCTGAGCCCAGAAGCCCGACAGCTTAATCCGCAAGTTTCGATCTTCGAACTCCCGAATGACCCTCTCTTCTTGAGAAAATGCTTTTACGATACGCTGACCGGACAGCGTTTCCTCGATGTAGCCATTCAATTCCCCTAAATTGCGTTGACGCTCCTTGAACAGGACGCCGGTTCTGCGCGTAATCCATCTCATGCCGATCGCCATGAGCGGCACGACAAGGAAGGTCAGCAACGTAAGCAGCGGGCTAAGCAGCAGCATCACGATTACCGTTCCGACGAGAATGAGCACGCTGGAAAAAATCTGGATCGCGGAACTGTTCAACGTAGAGCTCACGTTGTCCATGTCATTGGTCATCCGGCTCATCAGCTCTCCGCGCTGACGCTTGGCGAAGAAAGGAATAGGCAGCTTATGCAGATGGCCGAACAAATCGACGCGCATCCGATAGACCGTTTCCTGCGCGATCGAGATCATCCATATATTTTGCAGCCAACTTACGACCGAACTTAACACATATACGGCAACGAGCCCCCCGAGGAAAAGAAGCCATGGTTTGCCGCCCGGCCCCTCGAGATAATGGTCGATCGCCCGTCCGATCAGATAGGGGCCGAGAAGGGTTAACGCGGAGCTGAGCAGAACCATAAGCAATACGAGACTTAATCGCCCTTTGCGGTGCGAAAGATAATGCCATATTCGCCTTAATGTCGCGCGCCAATCCTTCGCCTTCTGCTTGGGACGTTTAACCGTCGCCCCTCGATCCGCTTCTTCGACAAGAGTTTTCGGCCTCCGATAGCGGAAGGGCTCACTTAATGCTTCCCACATGCGACCCCTCCTCCCCGAATTGCGATTCATAGATGCGACGGTATAGGTTGCTGACGGACATGAGCTGCCGATGATTCCCTTGAGCGATAAGATGACCGTCATCGAGCAGTAAAATAAGGTCCGCGTTCAGGGTCGAGCTGATTTTCTGCGTAATGAGGAACGTCGTGCAGGACAAGCTTTCGATCGCCTGCAGAAGAGCGCTTTCGGTACGAACATCCAACGCGCTCGTGCTATCGTCGAGTACCAATATCGCGGGCTTCCGGATAAGCGCCCGGGCGATGGAAATTCGCTGCTTCTGGCCTCCCGACAGATTAATGCCACGCTGTCCGAGCAACGTGTCGTAACCGTTCGGAAGCTGAATGATCGTATCGTGGATCTGCGCCAGTCGGGCCGCCTCAACGATCCGTTCGCGGCTTACGTCCTCAAGTCCCCAAGCGATATTGTCGCTTATCGTTCCCGTGAACAATAGAACCTCCTGCGGCACGTAACCGATAGAATCGTGAAGCTGTCGGATATCCCATTCGCGAGCGTTACGCCCGTCGATTCGAATACTGCCGCTATCTTCTTCATATAGACGAAGAATAAGCTGAACGAGCGAGGATTTCCCGGAGCCGGTAGCGCCCAATAGCGCTATCGTTTCGCCCGGATTCGCCCGGAACGAAATTTCTTCCAAGATCGGAGCTGCCGTATTCGGATATTGAAAAGTAACCTTCTCGAATTCAACCGTTCCTTCGCTGATCCGGTCTGGCGACTTTCCGGTTTCTTGACCGACTCGCGTTCCGCTGTCCGTTTCCAACGCTTCGTTAATGCGCTGCGCCGAAGCTCGCGCTCTCGAGAATGCCGAGACCAACATCGACAGAGCCGATAAGGCGCCTGCGGTCCGAAGCGAATAATTCACGATCGCGATCACCTCGCCGGTCGTCGCGCTGCCCGCGCGAATTTCAAGCTGGCCGAACCACAGAACCGCGATAATTCCCGCGTTCATGATCAGTACGATGAACGGGAGCGTAATCTCGGTTAAACGCAAAGCAGATGAAGAGCTTTGCATTAGCTCTCCGCTATGCCGGGCGAATCTCGCCGCTTCTTGCTCTCTGCGCACGAAAACGCGAATAAGCCGCATGCCCGTTAGATTTTCCTGCATGACCCCATTGACGTTATCGAGTCGCTGCTGAACCCTCTTGAACAGGAAAGCCGCTTTTTTTACGATCCAGATAATAAACAAAATCAGCGCGGGAACGGTCAGCAACAGCAAAAATCCAAGCCCCGCATGGACGACAAGCGCCATTATCATGCTCCCCAACACCACTAACGGTACCCGAAGCATAAAACGAAGTCCCATGAACGTCGTGTCTTGAACCTGGTTGACGTCGTTCGTTAAGCGCGTAATGAGCGACGAGGTGGCGAATCGGTTGAACACCGCATAAGAGAAAGCTTGAACTTTGCCGTAAAGCTTTTCACGCATGTCGTACCCTAGACTCTGGCTCACGTGCGCCGCGAAGAACGAACTTAATATTCCCGCTCCGAAAGCCAATAGAGTGCCGGCTACGAGAACTCCGCTCCATAAGAGAACTACGCCAGAGTCTTGCCGGGCGATTCCGTCGTCGATAATTTTGGAAATCAGCAATGGTTGAACGAGCTCTACCGCCAGTTCGACCAGCATAAGAAAAACTGCCATTAAGGCAGCTATTCGATATTTCCCTAAAAAACGGAAAAATGATTGCATCCCTTGCCCTCCGGTGAATTGTGCCCTCTATCGTTGGCTATGTCCGCATATACATATCCTCGCCTTTCTATTTTACCCATAATTCCCCCCTCGTGGGAACCCGTTAATTATCCTCTATGCGTATATTCGGATCGTAGTCGGCTACGACGAGCACATCCATGTGGCGTCCGTGCCGCAAAATCGATTTCACGACGGGCTTCCGCAGAAGCGATTGCCAGAAGCCGCGCGCCGACTGGCCGACGATCATCTGGGTACTGCGATATTCGGCCGCCTTGCGTAAAATAACCTCCGGCAGCTGTTTAGACGTACTCGCGCGTTCGGTCTCGTATTTCCCGCCTAATCTGCCGGTCAAGTCTTGCAAAGCTTGAATTCTCTTGTTCGTTTCGTCGTTAATCGATTGACCCACGTGGACGTACATGACATGCCAGTCCGCCTTCAAACGATGGGCGATCCGGAATCCCCGCCGAATAAGCCGGTCCGCGTTTCCGCTCGTCGTTACGCACACGAATATGCTTTCGCGCCTTCTCCAGGGCCCTCTGAGCGAGCCGTTCTGCTCCCAAGATTCCAACCTTTCGTCCACGTCGTCCGCAATTTCCCTAAGCGCCATTTCCCTTAAAGCGATCAAGTTGCCCGTCTTGAAGAAGTTGCCAAGCGCCTGTGCCACTTTGTCCATCGCGTACACTTTGCCTTCGCGCATTCTCTGCTGCAAGGCTTTGGGAGCGACGTCGATCAATTCCACTTCGTCCGCCAGCCTCAGAATACTGTCGGGCACCGTTTCGCGGACCCGCACTCCCGTAATCTGTTCGACCGCATCGTTCAAGCTTTCCAGATGCTGCACGTTCATCGTCGAGATGACCGATATGCCCGCTTCCAACACTTCGAGGACGTCATCGTATCTCTTCTTGTTTTTGCTGCCGGGAACGTTCGTATGGGCAAGCTCGTCGATCAGGACCACTTCCGGATCGCGGATGAGAATTGCCGGGACGTCCATTTCTTCGAGCTTAGCTCCTTTGTAGCTGATCGTCGCGCGGGGAATGACGTGGAGATCTCCCACTTGCGCCAAAGTTTCCTCCCTGCCGTGCGTTTCCAACAGCCCGACGGCAACGTCGATCTTCTTGCGTAATAGATCATTGCCTTCCCGCAGCATCATGTAGGTTTTGCCGACGCCGGGAGCCGCGCCGATGTATACTTTGAACTTGCCGCGCTTGATCCGTTCAATCTTCTGCTCGATTTCCTCCGGGCTTAAACGGCGATAAGGGTCGGAAGCCGCTTGGGGAGCGGAGGTTTTCGTGGGCAGTACCCTTTCCCCGTCGTAGTCGGCTCTATCCGCTACGAAGAACACGTCGACGTTTTTTGTTTTTTTCAAAATACCGTCCGCGATGGAACCGTGCCAGAAGTCTTGCCAGGAGCTTTGTTTCGAGTGGCCGAGCACGATGCGAGTGACATTGTTGAGCGTCGCGTATCGGACCAAGATCGCTGGGAGCCGGCGCCTGGTAGGTAACGGTAATTCCTCGAACGACGCATCGATCTTGTCCGCCAGCTTCTCGATGGAACGCTTGAATTGCGCCGACTCCTTCGAAAGGGTTTTACGCGGATTCGCGAGCGTCACGATCTTCAGATCTCCGCCGAGCCTCTTCGCAATCTGCTGCCCGCGCCGAATGTGGATCGACCCGTTCCAATGGTATTGCGCCGAAACAAGGATGCGCTCGGTTGCGCCGGACGGGCCAAGCAGCCCTTCCTTCTCGCGATGCTTCTCCAGCGACTCGTTCACGTCTTCGGCCATAAGCCTGAGAGCCAGCTCCCGCAGCTTGCCGATATTCCCTCTCCTCAGAAGTCTCGGATCCTTCAGGTTCAGGTTGGGAAGGTTCCCTTCGTCCAGACGCTTCAATATCGTCTCGGGGCTAACGTCGATGAGACGCACTTCGTCCGCGAGATCGAGCGTGTCGGCCGGAACCGTCGCCTCCGCTTCGATGCCGGTCAGCTTCTGCGCAAGCTCGGTGACGCCCTCCAATTCGTAGACGTTCACGGTCGTGATGACGCTGATGCCGCGACCGAGCAAGTACTGGATGTCTTCCAACCGGGTCGCGAATTTGGCATCGGGCCGATTCCGGTGAGCGAGTCCGTCAACGAGCACGACCTCGGGATTCCGTTGCATTAACGCCTCGAGATTAAGATCCTTTTTCTCCGTTTCGCCCTTCATCCAATGGATGCTCGGAATTCTCTCCAACCCTTTCAGTTGCTCCGCCGTTTCCGGACGGCGCATCGTCGAGACGGCGCAGACGACGACATCGATGCCTTGGTTGCGCAGCGTCTGGCCTTCTCGCAACATATGATAGGTTTTTCCGGAGCCGCTAACGGCGCCGATATATATTTTTAACCGGCCGTTCTGGATCTTGAATATCGAATATAAGAGCTCTTCCGGCGTCTTCCGGCGGAAACTGTCCATTGTTCGTTGTCTCTCCTTTCTTCGTGGTGGCGATAGACCGCTATAGACAGCTAATCGTGGCTATATGTGCTTGCTAGAGGGTACTGGTTGGTGGTGCTAGTTGGTTGGTGCTGGTTGGTTAGTGCTGGTTGGTTGGTGCTAGTTGGTTGTGCTAGTTGGTTGTGCTAGTTGGTTGTGCTAGTTGGTTGTGTTAGTTGGTTGTGCTAGTTGGTTGTGCTAGTTGGTTGTGCTAGTTGGTTGTGCTAGTTGGTTGTGCTAGTTGGTTGTGCTAGTTGGTTGTGCTAGTTGGTTGTGCTAGTTGGTTGTGCTAGTTGGTTGTGCTAGTTGGTTGTGCTAGTTGTTTGTTTGTTGTGCTAGTTGGTTGTGCTAGTTGGTTGGTGCTAGTTGGTTGGTGCTAGTTGGTTGGTGCTTGTTGGTTGGTGGTGCTTGTTGGTTGGTGCTAGTTGGTTGGTGCTAGTTGGTTGGTGCTAGTTGGTTGGTGCTAGTTGGTTGGTGCTAGTTGGTTGGTGCTAGTTGGTTGGTGCTGGTGTTGTTGGATCTTACTAGCAGCTAATTCGTCATCCGTTTCAACCTCCCTTAGCGTACTAACACAATTCACCCGATCCAACTTCCTTGCACTCGACAGATTCACTATTTACCATATAAAACCAATATTTCTTGACAGGCACAGCCTCTTCCGTCCATTTAAAGCGGCGTAGCCGCTCTATTTCCTCCAATAGTGCCTCTTCCGTCGATTTAAAGCGGTGTAGCCGCTCTATTTCCTCCAATAGTGCCTCTTCCGTCAATTTAAAGCGGCGTAACCGCTCTATTTCTTCCAATAGTGCCTCTTCCGTCGATTTAAAGCGGCGTAGCCGCTCTATTTCCTCCAATAGTGCCTCTTCCGTCGATTTAAAGCGGCGTAGCCGCTCTATTTCCTCCAATAGTGCCTCTTCCGTCGATTTAAAGCGGCGTAGCCGCTCTATTTCCTCCAATAGTGCCTCTTCCGTCAATTTAAAGCGGCGTAGTCGCTCTATTTCCTCCAATAGTGCCTCTTCCATCCGCTCTAACCCGGCCCAGCCGCTCTATTTCCTCCAATAGTGCCTCTTCCATCCGCTCTAACCCGGCCCAGCCGCCCTATTTCCTCCAAAAGTGCCTCTTCCATCCGCTCTAACCCGGCCCAGCCGCCCTATTTCCTCCAATAGTGCCTCTTCCATCCGCTCTAACCCGGCCCAGCCGCCCTATTTCCTCCAATTCGCCACTTCCGTCCGCTCTAACCCGGCCCAGCCGGGCTATTTCCTCCAAATCGCCACTTCCGTCCGCTCTAACTCGGTCCAGCCGCCCTATTCTCCCTCCAGAGATTTCATTCTCTACCGAACAAACTCAAGCCGCAAGCCCAACAGTCCAACAGCTTATGATGTGGTTACTCACATCATAAGCTGCCTTCCCTCTATTATTTAATTAAAGTTTGTAAATCAAGGTTCAGCTTCAGAACGTTAACGCGAGGTTCTCCGAACACGCCCAAATCGCGGCCTTCGGTGTGCTTCTCGACCAGCTTCTCCAAGTCCGTTGCCGCCACGCCCGTCAGCTTGCTGATACGGGAAACTTGAACCTCGGCGGATTCCGGAGTGATGTGAGGATCGAGCCCCGAGCCGGAGTTGGTGATGAGAGCGATCGGCAATTTGGAAATCGGCACATCCGGATTATCCTTCTTCCAAGCCTCGATGGAATCCTGCGTACGTTGCAGCATATCGGGGTTGGACGGAGCATAGTTGTTGGAGCCCGAACCTGCCGCATTATAATCGATACTCGATACGCGCCCTTGGAAGTACTTAGGATCGGCGAATTTCTGGCCGATCAGTTCGGAACCGACCACGTTACCCGCAGAATCCTTGATTAGACTCCCGTTTGCGTTATGCGGCATAATCAGCTGCGCGATTCCGGTAGTCGCTAGCGGGTACAGAATCCCGCACAGAATGATAAACACGATACTAGCCCGTATAGCAATTCCAACATAAGAAACTCCGGTAGCACCGGGATAACTAGCTGTTCGATTACTCATCTTATTTCCCCTTCCTCCTATGCGATCCGACTACCACGCGCGCAAACGCGAGGATAGTCGGTCGACATGTTCGTGCAAATTATACCCATAAATGGACGACTAAATCGATGACTTTGATTCCGATGAACGGCACGATGACGCCGCCGAGACCGTAGACGAGGATGTTGCGGCTAAGCAGCTTCGACGCGCTCATCGGCTTGTAGGCTACGCCCTTCATCGCGAGCGGGATGAGCAACGGAATAATAATGGCGTTAAAGATTAACGCCGATAAGATCGCCGACATCGGAGAGCCCAATCCCATGACGTTAAGAACGCTCATCTCGGGAATCGCCAATATGAACATCGCCGGGATAATCGCGAAATACTTGGCAATATCGTTCGCGATACTGAAAGTCGTAAGCGCGCCGCGAGTCATGAGAAGCTGCTTTCCGATGGATACGACCTCGATAATCTTGGAAGGGTCGGAATCCAAATCGACCATGTTGGCGGCTTCCTTGGCGGCAATCGTTCCACTGTTCATCGCCAATCCCACGTCCGCCTGGGCCAATGCCGGCGCATCGTTCGTGCCGTCGCCGGTCATCGCGACAAGCTTGCCTTCGGCCTGCTCGCGGCGGATCAAAGCGATTTTATCTTCCGGTTTGCTCTCCGCTACGAAGTCGTCGACCCCGGCTTCGCGGGCGATCGTTGCCGCCGTCAGAGGATTGTCGCCCGTGCACATGATCGTCTTGATGCCCATCTGGCGCAATTGATCGAACCGTTCGCGCATGCCCGGCTTAACCGTATCCTTCAAGTAAATGAGTCCGAAGATCCGATTATCGACCGCTACCGCGAGGGGAGTTCCTCCTTCTCGAGCGATCGCATCCCCGTTCGCATCCAAATCTTCCGGAATGGTTCCTCCTTGCGCCGCAACCCATTTTTTCATCGCATCAACGGCACCCTTGCGTACTTTTCTCCCATCCCGAAGGTCCATACCGCTCATCCGCGTCTCCGCTTTGAACTCGACGAACTCCGCTCCGGAAGCTAGCGACGCATCATATGCCATCCCTTGTTTCTTCATAAGCTCCAGCACCGAACGGCCTTCCGGCGTCTCGTCTTGCACGGAACCGATCGCCGCCCATTCCCCTACCGTCCGAGCGTCTGCTCCACCCACCGGAACGAACTCGCTAGCCATCCGGTTCCCGTAAGTGATCGTGCCCGTTTTATCCAAAATCATCGTGTTGATGTCCCCGGCCGCTTCGACCGCTTTACCGGACATGGCCAGCACGTTAAACTGCGTCACCCGATCCATTCCGGCGATTCCGATCGCGGAGAGCAATCCGCCGATCGTCGTCGGAATAAGACAAACTAGCAAAGCGATAAGCACGGGCACCTGCAGATCAATATCCAAGTAGCCCGCGATAGGCCCTAACGTTACGACAACGATGAGGAAAATAATCGTTAAGCTAGTAAGCAAGGTATTAAGAGCAAGCTCGTTCGGCGTTTTCTGACGTTTGGCCCCTTCCACCAGTGAGATCATTCGATCGATGAAAGATTCGCCCGGATCGCTCGTGATCCGCACCTTAATCTTATCGCTGACGACCCGGGTTCCGCCGGTGACGGAGCTAAAATCCCCTCCGGCTTCCTTAATGACGGGCGCGGATTCGCCGGTAATGGCCGATTCGTCGACGGACGCCAACCCTTCGACCACTTCGCCGTCTCCGGGAATCATCTCTCCTTGAGACACAATGACCACGTCGCCTTTGCGCAAATCCGCAGAAGAGACGACCTTAATGACGCCCCCGACCAATTTGTTCGCGTTGATCTCTTTTTTCGTATTTTTCAATGAATCCGCTTGTGCCTTTCCCCTGCCTTCGGCCAATGCTTCCGCGAAGTTCGCGAACAACACGGTGAACAGAAGAATGAAGAACACGGTCAGGTTAAACCCAATATCGTCTTGCGTATTAAAATATCCGGGAAACAACGTCATCAACAGAACGACGACCGTTCCGACTTCGACGACGAACATGACGGGATTTCGCATCATGCTTACGGGATTTAATTTAGTGAAGCTTTCCTTTACCGCACGGCTTACGATCGCGGAGGTCAGCATCGATTTGCGATTAGCATTCATGAACGATTCACCTCATCCTTAGCCTAACTTCAAATGCTCTGCGACAGGTCCCAGCACGATAGCGGGCAGGAACGTCAACGCGCCGATAATCAATACCGTTCCGATCAGAATGCCGTAAAACAACTTGTTATCCGTCCGGAAAGTACCGACCGTCTCAGGCACCCATTGCTTGCGTACCAAGGATCCCGCGACGGCTAGCATCGCAATCATCGAAACGTAACGCCCCAGCAGCATAACGAGCCCCGTCATAATGTTCCAGAACGGCGTATTGTCCGCCAATCCCTCGAAACCCGAACCGTTATTGGCCGCGGAAGACGTATATTCGTATAACACTTGAGTGATGCCGTGCGATCCCGGATTCGTAATGGACCCTTGACCCAGGTCCGTCAGGAAGGATATCGCGGTCGGCACGAGAATAATGAAAGGATGCGCCAGAATGGCGATCGCGATCAGCTTCATCTCCCGAGGCTCGATTTTCCGCCCCAGAAACTCCGGTGTCCTTCCCACCATTAATCCGCATAAGAATACGCCCAGCATTGCGTACATTAGCATATTGATCAGTCCGACGCCTTTGCCCCCGAACACGACGTTCAGCATCATTTCTCCTAGCGTTCCGAGACCTCCGAGCGGAGTGAGCGTATCGTGCATGTTGTTGACCGTTCCCGTCGTCGCCGCCGTCGTGACCGCGGAGAAGAGCGAGGACTGCGGAATGCCGAATCGGACTTCCTTGCCTTCCATGCTGCCTTGCGAAGAATCGATCCCCATAGCGCTGATGGCCGGATTTCCGCGAAGCTCCGAGAAATAGATCAGCGAGAGGAATAAGAGGAACAACGTCATCATCGCGCTGAATACGACCCAGCCTTGCTTGCCGTTCTTTGCGAACCGTCCATATACATAAGGAAGAGATGCTGGCAGAACCCACATGGACAAGATCTCGACGATGTTCGTCAGAGGATTCGGATTCTCGAACGGATGCGCCGAGTTCACTCCGAAGAATCCGCCGCCATTCGTGCCCAGATGCTTAATGGATTCCAATGCCGCTACCGGACCGATGGCAATGTTCTGCACTGCGCCTTCAAGCGTAGTCACGGTTAACGTCGGATCTAGCGTTAGCGGTACTTGCAGGGAGACAAGCAGCAATGTGACCACGACGGCCGCCGGAAGGAAAATACGGGTATGCGCTTTGACGAAATCTTCGAAAAAGTTCCCTAGCGTTTCTCCCTTGGTCGTAATCCCTCTAATAAACGCCATGGCAACCGAAAAACCGGTAGCGGCCGAGGTGAACATCATCATCGTGATAACGGCCATCTGCGAGAAATAGGACAAGCCGGATTCGCCGCTGTAATGCTGTAAGTTCGTATTCGTAATAAAACTGACGATGGTGTTAAAAGAAAGCGTCTGTTCCATGTTATCTATGCCGCTCGGATTAAACGGCAAGTACTTCTGCAGCCGCAAGATTAAGTATCCGACGGCCACGAGCACGATGTTGGTCAATAGAAAGCTTAAAGCGTACTTTTTCCATGTCATCCCGCTCCGGTTCTTAAGTCCGATCAGCAGGTAAATAAATCTTTCGAACGGTCCGAAAATGCGGTCTTGCCGGTTCGGTTCATTGGAGAATACGTGATAGACGTACGATCCGACCGGTTTCACGAGCAAGACAAGAACCGCGATCACGATAACGATTTGCAGAATGCCCATATAGCCTTTCCTCCTCTATCTTTATGACAACCGAGCGTCTCGTTCAAGACCGGCTATCGGTTGCACATGCAACGAACGGATTAGAACTTCTCTGGATTCACTAAGGCGTAAATTAAATATAGAAAGATGAATACGGTGAAGATCGATACGATGATCATTTTCGCTCGCCTCCCGCATCGTTGACGACCCGGTCGCACCAAGCCATAAAGCCGTAAAATATCGCGAACGTTGCCGCCAGCAGCAAAACCATATAAAGATCTAGCATGAAGCAGCCTCCTCAAAGGTTAATAGAACTAAACGTCTTACGATTTCAAATCGTCCGTAATAAGAAATCCGTAGTCTTGCGCGCCGCTGTGAATGACGTAATCGACGCCTAAGCTTTTGTATACGTTTCGGGGATTCTGGCTGCCCGTAATGACGTAAATCGGTTTGGATGTCCAACTCCGGCAAATCTGGACGTACCTGCAGCATAAATTCAAACTTTTCTCGAAAAGATATACTTTACCGACTCCGACCTCGGGGATTAACCAAGAATCTTCTTTGGTCGTATTTACCACAATAATGTGTTCAGCCCCGAGGCCTCTTATACGTTCGTATTCGGCCGTGTTATTAACGATCGCCGCATACGGGATATTTTTCTGCTTCAATAACTTCATGAATCGTTCGCCAGCAACATTAGGGGCCGATACGAGCACGACGTCCCGGTTAACCATTCCGTTCATCTCCTGTTCTCAGTCGAAAAAAGGCAACAAAAAAGAAGCCCAGTGAAGAGGAACTCTTCTCGTGGCTTCTTGGGCGCGGCTATAGAAGCCGTCTCCAATCACGATCATCGTTGCCTCTCTCGGTACGCTTACGAGGTTAGCTGTCGGATTCGGGCGTGAGAGTCGCCCTACCTTCCGGCCCGGAGCTGGAGCTCCTTGCCTTCCGGATTCACCCCATGAATTCCTCGTTCCGGAATCCGTTTGGTTCCCCCGCTTCCCGGTCTACTACCGGAAACTCAGCGATCAATAAACATAACAAAAACCGCAAGGAATAATCCCCTGCGGCCTATTCGGTCACAAGTTCATCATCCTCTCTCCACTGCGCGCGTCCATGAAACGACGATCGGTTGCACGCATCAACGCTTACGAGGTTAGCTGTCGGATTCGGGCGGTGAGAGTCGCCCTACCCGAAGCGGCCGCATCCTAGGTGCGGTCGCTTCGGGATTCACCCCGGACGGCGACGTTCGGCTCTCACACCGAATGAACGCCATCGATTGGTTCCCCCGTTTTCCCATTTCGGAAAACTCAGCGATTACGAATGGAACAATATCAAAATCATGAATCGAATATTACTCCTGCCCCCAACCTTTGTAAAGCAATCCCAATTCCGCCTGTAGAGCAAATTACGTCAACGTGGTAAATCGTACCGCTTACAATTGACGCGATCTCCAGAATACTCTTTTTATCTCTCTATTTCTCGGTTTTTAACAAAAGTCAGCATATATCCCGATCACCGTCCCGATCGCTTTTCAACCCGAAAACCGTGAATGAAAGCTAGAGCGAGCTTAAGCCTCCCAAATGCACGAAAGAAGTGGTTTTATCGGATTAAATATCCGTAATTTGCACGAAATCGCCATTAGGTGGACAGATTTGGAATTGCCTCTATATTTACAAAGCATCCCGACTGGAGTTATATTCGGATTTGTCTAACGCTGAATTCCTTAACGGGAAGCGGGGGAACCATCGCGGCCGCGGCCGCTGGGGTGAATCCGGAAGGATAATGATATCCGAAGGTAGGGCGACTCTCGCGCCCGAATCCGACAGCTAACCTCGCAAGCGTAATTTGAGAGAATTCAAGGAGTGCTTAGGATGGCGGAAGAAATCAGAATTACGAGCTTTCAATTGTATCTGTTCGAAGATCCCCGCGATTTACCCGATGGCGCATGCGCCAAAAACGACGCGAACTGCCGGTACGGTTTGCTCAGAATCTCCTGCTGTGGCCGGGTCGGATGGAGCGAATGCGTGCTGTCCGAGAACAAAAAGTATTTCGACTTAGCCCAATGGGCCGCTTTCCTGCAATATTTCCATAAGCCTACTTTAACGGAAGCCTATGAAACGGTAGATCATCTCCATGATAGATGGGGGGATACGAAATCGGAGCTGGTCCGATCGGCGCTGAACGATCTGAATTCCCAGTTTCAGAACGACAATAGCGGATCTCATCAACGCCGAGGGCCTTCCGCGTATCGCTACTCCATGGATCCCGCTTCATTAATGGAGCATTGTCGGGCTCATTATGAAATCGTGTAATTATAGTTTGGGCACGCTATGATTCGCCTCGCCGCGATCCCCCGGATCGCGGCTTTGACATGACATAAACGTTTGTTAACTAAGCCGCGGTGGAATCCTTTTCGAGCAAATGTTATGATACGAGAGGATATAGAGGACAAGGGGGATTTGAAATTGAAATCCGCAAAAATTCGATTTACCGTCTCGCTGCTTACGATCATTGCGTTATTGGCTATCGTAACGGGATGCGGCGGCAAGGAAAAAAATCAAACCGATGCATCGGCCACAGGTAACGGCGCGGCATCCACACAGGAGGCTTCCCCAATGAGCGAAGTAGACACATCCGGCGACAACCCGATCGTCACCATTGAAATGGACAGCGGCAAAATCATCAAAGTCGAGCTTTACCCTAAAGTAGCGCCGAATACGGTAAACAACTTTGTCTCCCTCGTGAACAAAGGCTTCTACGACGGCACGATCTTCCATCGGATCATCCCCGGCTTCATGATTCAGGGCGGCGACCCTGACGGTACGGGAATGGGCGGACCCGACTACTCGATCGCCGGAGAATTCACGCAAAACGGCTTCGAGAACAAGCTGAAACATACGGCCGGCGTTCTCTCCATGGCGCGCGCGCAAAATCCGGACAGCGCCGGATCGCAGTTCTTCTTGATGGTCGCGGACTCTCCGCATCTAGACGGAGCCTATGCCGCTTTCGGCAAAGTTACCGAGGGTATGGATGTCGTGAACGAGATCGTAGCGCTGCCTAGAAACTCCAACGATCGCCCGAACACGCCTCCGGTCATGAAGAAAGTGACCGTGGATACCCGCGGCGCCGCCGTTCCGGAACCGGAAATCATTAAGTAAATGCAAGAATAGAGCTTGAAGCTCTTTCTACCTAACAAGGATCACTCCTCGGTAAACCTTACCCTAAGAGTGATCCTTGTTTTATTTATGCAAATACCCGTGAACCCCAATTAGCAACTCCGCCGCTTCGGCGCGGGTTAGCAACACTTCCGGGTTAACCGGTTGCTACTTGCAAATGATTATTTGAGTTTGTTTAATTCTTCAATCGTAAGACCGGTGAGCTTCATTATTGTCTCGATGTCCAATCCGATCGCGAACATGTTTCTTGCGATCTCTTGTTTCCCTTCAATCCTTCCATCTCGCTTACCTTGCTGAATACCCTTTTGCTCGCCGATTTCAATTCCTTCTCTGATTCCCGCTCTTCTCGCGGCTGACATCGCGCTATTGTATTCGATGAACGCTTCTTCTCGAGCTTCATACAAACGAAGCGTTTCCTCATCGCAACTTAGCCGTTGCAGGCGTTCCTCAGCTGTTTTAATCGTGGAATCCATAGTAACCAACTCCTCTAATTGTTGTTCTGTGATCTTCTCGTCCAGAAACAATAACCATCGGTGTAACGGATTATTCAGATCATGCTGCATCAAGCGAAATTAATCGAGCCAACGAATAGCTTGCTAAGGTAGAAGAGCGTTCTCTTATCCATAGCATGGTCAACAATCATCATTATCCCCCTCAGTATAACATTTCAGATAGCTGTAACAAAACATGAAAAAGCCGCTACGTCTTCCCCGATTAAGGGAAAACTAGCGGCGTGTGCTTCACGTCCGTATAGATTTCTACTTTAAAATAGCACAGATTGTCTATCTACAACAGTGGAAACCAACTTAAAGGTCGGCCATCAACAACGTTATCGAATTATTTGAGCTCCCCGTACGTAATCTCGAACTCCGGCATCCCCGCCGCATACGGCGTATACTCGTACTGCCCGAAATAGATAACGACGCCGTTATGTTTCAGGAAAAAGTCTCTGTCCGGTTCGATCGTCTCGAAAGGGCTAATCAATCCAAGCCCGCGCGCTTTGATCTGACTCTTGATTTTATCGTTGATGATCGACACGTACTTGGCATTGCCCTCCGTAACGTCCTTCAGCTTCAACAACTCGCCCGTCGTCAGATCGAACGTATAGGGCACGCGGGCGGTCGAACCATGAGCGCCTCCCGTGTAGATATAATAGTCTACATACAAGCTGAGTTTCCCTTGCTCGTTATACGTGATCGTGTAGGTTCCGTCAAAGGAAACATCCGGAAGGGAATCATCCCCGTCTCCCAGCGCTTCATTCAGCGAATCCCGGGCAGCGGCGGCATTCGTTTCCGCTTCGGATTTCAACAAGTCATTGATTTTCTTCTGAACGTCCGCGTTCGCGTAGCCCGAGATTTGCGGGTAATGGATGATCAGCGATTTCTTGTCGCCGACTTCCTTAAGGGCTGCCGTCGAGATCTTGAGGTCGTTCTCCTTGATCGCTTCTACCCCGATCAACTTCGTTGCCGTATCGAAAGACACCCCGTATCCCATCCGCTCTAACAAGAAACGAAAAGGAACATAGGTCGTGTTGTTCTGCACGATCGCCGGCAAACCGTAATTTTGTTGCTCGTTCAGCATCGCGCTCCCATCTTTCAGGTTAAGCACGAGTTCCCTATCGCGGCCGGTCACCGTTACCGTTTGCTTCGCCTTGTTCCAGTCCGTCGTCAACCCGACGTGTTTGTTTAAGCTGCGTATGGCAATATAGGTCGTATTGTCCGTGTTTAACGCGGACAAGCTTGTCTTAACTCCTTCGACAGCGATCGCTTGATCGATGATTTTATAATTGCTATTCGAAGCCGCGCTCGCATGTTGCGTAACCGGTCCGGCTAGTGGAGCCGCCGCCAGCATTGCCGCGACCGTAAGCGCGATGAATCCTCGTTTTCCCTGTTGCTCCGATATCTTCTTCATATTCATCTTCCTTTCTCGATGCGATTTAGGTTGAATCCTAACCCCTTGCACACTATAGACGATAGAGATGCGATAATAGTTCTAGAGATAATCAATGAAAGAAAGGAACGATTCCTTTATAATAAATCTAGCTCCCAGCGAATAGATTAGGCGGTGCATGAAGGTGTCTGACAATGATAAGCAAAGAGCCGGAAGAAACCGGACGATCACGCTGAACGATTCCGAGAAAATAAAGTACGGCGCTCGACTGACCCGGTTGACCGCGAAGGCGGCACCGGAAGAAATCATTAACCGCACGATCCACCAAAACCTATTCGAAGCGCTCGACTATTTGCCGGATGCGTTCGTCGACCTCCTGTTCGTCGATCCTCCTTACAACTTAACCAAATCCTTTAACGGGAAAACCTTTAACCAAATGAATCAACGACAATATACGGAATGGCTTGACGAGTGGTTCTCGCGTATCGTCCGGATCTTGAAACCCCATGCTACGGTCTATATTTGCGGCGATTGGCGTTCAAGCCACTCGATTTTCGAAGTCGCATCCAAGTATTTGAACGTCATCAACCGCATTACCTGGGAACGGGAAAAAGGCCGGGGCGCGTTATCCAACTGGAAAAATGCCTCGGAGGACATTTGGCACTGCACGAAATCAAGCGACTATAAGTTCTACGTAGAGCGCGTGAAGGTCAAGAGAAAGGTAATCGCCCCCTATCGCACGGAAGAAGGCGCGCCGAAAGATTGGGAGGACGATTCCGACGGCAAATTCCGACTCACGCATCCGTCCAATCTGTGGACGGATTTGACGGTCCCCTTCTGGTCGATGCCGGAGAATACCGACCATCCGACGCAGAAGCCGGAGAAGCTGCTCGCGAAGATTATTCTGGCAAGCTCGGACGAGAACGACGTCGTATTCGATCCTTTCAGCGGAGCGGGAACGACCTCGGTCGTCGCGAAGAAGTTAAACAGGCGATACGTGGGCATCGAGATCGACGAAACTTACTGCTGCCTTACCGAGAAGAGGCTGGAAACGGCCGAGCAAGACCCTTCGATCCAAGGTTATTCGGAAGGGGTGTTCTGGGAACGGAATACGCTGCGAGAGCAAGGCAAGTCGGCCAAGCCGGACAGGCAGGTTGACACTCGTAACTGACCATGCTATGTTGAACGCAACTAGGCATTTCGCATGATAGGGCGGATGACTACCTTATTTATAATTACACGTACAAGGAGTGCATGCCACGATGATACAAGTAAAAGAATTTTTAGATACCGACATGTCTCTTGCGGAGAAAAGGGTAAATGAATTTCTTGCGGAACTCGCCGACGATCAAGTCATTAATATTTGTTACGGATCGATCAACAAAGTGACGCCGACTAAATTAAGCGAGCAAAGAAGCGCGATATTGGTCGTCTATAGGAAATAGCCCCTTTGGCATACATAAGTTCAAACAAAAACGGGATGGATCGGGTTAACCCCTCTCCACCCCGTTTTTGTTTGAACTTATCATAGCTTTTAATCCGTCCAGTTGAACCTCGAAAGCAGCCAGGAAAGTCGGCGTCAATCTTCCCATCAACTGATCGACCGATTCTTCGGAGAACGTATAGGTCGATACGATTCCATGCAAAGTAAAGAAATAGATCCGGCTGCACATCAACAACCGTTCGTCCTCCCGTTCAAGCCGCAAACAAGTTTGCAGCGCCTCCGTTAGTTTTCCGAACAACCTATTCCGCACTTTGTTTATTTCGAGTTCGGGAGCTTGCTCATCCACGCGAACCGACTTCACGTTGAAGAATAGGCCATACATATTGCGATTGGCCAGGCAGAATTCAATGAACGCCAGACTAACGTTCTTCAATTTCTCCTCCGGAACGCCGCTACTCCCCAACAAGGCATCCATTCGGCTCGCCAGCGTTTGAAGCGGCGGAAGCGAAAGATGTTGGAGCAACGCCTCCTTGTCTTTAAAGTAAATATAAATGGTCGTATGAGAACAACCTGCCTCCTTAGCAATTTCGCGCATCGTTACGACATCGTAGCCTCTGCCGGCAAATAATCGTCCCGCGGCGAGCAGAATGCTTCTTTTCGTCTCTTCCGAACGTTGTTCCTGTTTGGTTAACACCTTTTCCCACTCCGTCCCGTTTCTTTGCCCCAATTGTAACCAACGGTTACAGAGTAGTCAATTTCGCCTTTATTCCTGCGAACGGGAGCATCTCGAGTCCAGCCATCCGCACAAAATTGTAAATAAGAGCAAATAGACAATAAAGCTCATCCTCCAGCCCCCCTTAAAATATTCCCGTAACGTCCGTAATCAGAGATAAAACGAGCAGTGTTCCAAGGACTGCCGAAGAAACGTAGGATGCCTTTTTCCTGCCGCCACCCGATGACTTCATGACAGATCGCGTATACAGGGTAAGACCTACCGCGATTAGGATTAACTCCAAGGCAACGGATAAGCCTTCAATCTTCCAAGCGCCCAATCCGAGCAACGGAAGATCTCCGATGTTACCCGGCAATAGCGGCATATCCGCGCGGTGAACGATTAGATCCAGCAGCCAATGACTAAAGGTTACCGCCCCTATCATGCGCCCTGCCCTAACACCCCACCATCTTATCGCCAACATGCCCGCCAACCCTGCAATCATTAACGCTCCCAGTAAGGAATGCGTGTAATCCGCATGAATGATCCAATCTCCATAACCGCTGCCAGGCTCACCCTCCAACGTTTCGGCCCCCGTCAGCAACAAGGGAACAAACGCCACATCCAATAATTGAGTCGCGAGCATAAGCGCCCAGAGCGGTACTTCCGGAGCCTTCGCCCGAATTCCCGCCGCTAATCCGAAATGTCCTGCGAACATGGATTTCACTCTCCTTATCCCTCTTTCGGTCTTTTGTAACCATCGGTTACTAACCGTTGGTTATATAGTAACCAGTGGTTATAAATGTGTCAAGAAAAAAAAAGAACGCCGTAGCGCTCTTTTATTTTCCGCCTTTATTTGCCGATAGGAATTCCGCGGGCCCGTCGCCCTTCGAACACGGTCAGTTCCTTATAGCCAGCTCCGATGGCCAACGTGCGCGCTTCATCCAACAGCATCCCGATATCATCGGGAAAGTGGGAGTCGGAGGAGAGCGTTATCGGAACGTCGCGCTCCGCCAGAACGGACAGGAACAGCGGACTCGGACAAGCCTCCGCGACCGGGTAACGGTAGGCTAGACCGGTATTGATCTCCGTTGCTACGCCCGCGAGAACCATCTCTTCCGCCATTTCGCGGTAGTAGGGTAACAGCTCTTTCTCGATCGCAGGACGAAAGCCGAATACTTTGAGATTGTCGGGATGGGCAATAATATCGAACAACCCGGAGCGGCAAGCTTGCCGCAGGAGTCCGAAATACCGTCCATAAGTCTCCATCGGGCTTAAATCTTCGAAACGCGACTGCGTTTCCGGATTATCGAAGCCCCAACCGTCAATAAAATGAACCGAGCCGATAACATGATCCCAGTCAACCCCCGCAAGCAGCCGTCCGAGCTCCTCTTCTCCGCCTTCGAAGAAGTCCGCCTCTATTCCGAGCAGGAGATCGGGACGGGTTTTCTTTGCCTTCGCGATAAAGGCTACGAACTCATCCAACGAGGCGACGCACACCTGATCGAGCCAAGCCTCTTGAAGCCGCCCAATGGGACTGTCGTCCAGAAGCATGTGTTTCTCATAATAGCTTCGACATTCGCGAAACCGATAGAGATGATCGACGACCCCGAACGCGCTAATCCCTCGCGAACGCCCCGTTACCAGATAGCGATCCAGCCATTCCTCACTGAAACAGCCTTGCTGCATGCGGAGATCGAGCTTCGAGGACAGTTCCTCCGCCCAATCCAGAGTATGGCCTGCCCCATTCCGTGAAGACGCGCTCGCATCCGTAGCGATCAAAGCTTGCATCGTACGCGAAAGCCAGCGCAACGAATAGGGTCCTTCTTCCAGGTGAAAATGCATATCAACCTTCATCGTCTATCTCCCCCAGCCAAGTATTTCGCGAGAGCGGGAACGACGGATTATGTTGGACGGTCATGACCGGCGAAGGCTCAAGCCCCAAGCACCGGCACATTAACGGAGCCACGTTTAGCTGTCCAAGAGTTTGCCCTTCCTTCAGGGGAATGATTCGGTCTCCGACGATATAGAGCGGAACGAGCCGCTCCTCGTTAGCCGTCCCTCCGTGCTGGCCGTTCGCATCCATCCCGTGATCCGAAGTCACGATTACGCGATAACCTTCCGACAGCCAGGTAGGAACAAGCATTGCGAGTATTCCGTCCGCCATTCGCACGGATCCGTCGTATCCTTTGCTCTCCCCACCGAACTTGTGGCCGGCGTCGTCGATATTCATGGAATGAATATATAGAAAATGCGGATCATGCGCCGTTCGTAAATATTCCGCGTCCGCGAACAAATGGCTATCCGGGTAATGATCCTCGAAATAAAAGGCGCCATGCTGGATCGGCTTGCTCTCGTCATGTTGATGACGGTCGCGAAGCGGATGAAAGGGAGCGGAGTTATACAGCTCGCTAACCCAATGATAAGCGGCGGCGGCCGTTCTTAAACCCGCGGCGGCAGCAAGATGAAAGACGCTTTGCTCTTGGCTTAGACGAACGATATGATTGGTCGTAATTCCGTTCGCGTATGCCGGCGTGCCCGTCAATAACACTTCGTATAATGGCCTCGACAGGCTCGGCAGCTCCGACTTTACTTGATAACAGACCGCTTCGCCTTGTTCGACGAGGTGCTCCATGTAACCTAAGCATCTACGGGCCGTATCGTAACGAAGTCCGTCCAATACGATAACGATCAATTTGGGAGACTGCGGTTGTGACATTCTCTTCACGCCTTTCCTTATGCTTCTATCCATTGAATGCGGTGCGATTTTAGAACAGGCATCCATTCTTTAGGCGGCGCGACGTTGCTTACGATCGTATCGATCCGGCCAATCGGCGCGAGCTCGATGAACGCTTCCTTGTCCAGCTTCGAATCGTCCGCAAGCACGATCGTCTGGCTTGCCGCCGCGACCATCTTCCGGGAGAGCATCGTTTCGTCCAAGTCGTAATCGCTAGCTCCTCGTTCCACGGAAATTCCGCCGATCGAGATGAACGCCTTGTCTACGCGAAATTGCTCCATCATCCGTTCTCCAATCCCTCCGGACAAGGACTGCTGCTCCGGATTAAGCTGCCCGCCTATGACGATGATTTTGCCTGAAAAACGGCCTTCGACGACCGATTCCATGAGATGGTAGGCCACGGCGATAGAATTCGTCAGCACGGTAAGCCGTTCCTTGCCCGAGATGGCCTTCGCCAGCTCCAACGCCGTCGTCCCGACATCGATGACGATCGTATCTCCCGAAGAGATGAGCTCGGCCGCCCTCGTGCCGATTTGCGCTTTCTCCTCGGCTTTCACTTTCTGGCGGAGCAAATACGGAGGTTCGAAGTTAGCCTGCTTAGTTCCTAACGCTCCTCCGTAAACGCGCTTCACTTGCCCCTCGTTCTCCAACTGAACGAGATCCCTCCGGATCGTTTCTTCCGAAACTCCGCACCGAAGCGACAACTCCTGAACCTTCACTTGGCCTTCCTGTCTAAGCTGCTCTAGAATACTCCGTTTGCGTTGCTCCGACGATACCGACATCCTTAAGCCCCTTCCTTCTCCAATTGCAACAACTGGGAAGGATCGAGCGCCAATCGAACCGCGCCTCCATCTTGCGTGCGGCGCGAACGTCCGTCGTTCAGAATATCGACCGTTAACCGGACGCCTTCCGCTTGGACGAAATAACGAATGATATTGCCGAGGACGCTCACCGATTCGATCGACCCTTCAACGATGCGCTTCTCGCCCTGCGAACCCTCGCTATCCTCCGCGTGCTGCGAAAGCAGCTTCACCGACTCCGGTCGTAACGCGAAGCTATCCGCGGAACCGACCCCTTGACCGAACAGCCGAACGGCTTCCGTTCTAGCCAATACGTTATAGCTGCCCATGAACCGTGCGACGAATTCGGTGCGCGGAGTCGAATACAAGGCTTCGGGAGAGCCGTCCTGAACGATATGCCCGTTGTTCATAATGCAGATTCGATCGGATATCGTCAGCGCCTCTTCCTGGTCATGGGTAACGAAGATCGTCGTCATCTTCAGCCTTTTCTGAATCTCTCGGATTTCCATTCTCAAGCTTTTGCGAATCTTCGCGTCGAGCGCGCTGAGCGGCTCATCAAGCAGCAGAACCTTCGGCTGCACGGCTAGCGACCTCGCAAGCGCGACCCGCTGCTGTTGCCCGCCGGACAAATGCTGCGGGAACGCATCCCGCTTATCCGCCAGATCGACCAGAGCTAGCAGTTCCTCGCACCGCGTCTCTCTTTCCTTTTTGGCGACGCCTCTCATCTTAAGCCCGTATTCTACATTCTCGCGGACGGTTAAATTCGGAAACAAAGCATACGATTGAAAGACCATCCCCACCTCGCGACTGCGCGGCGGCAGACTGGCGATATCTTTCCGTTCAAGGATAATTCGCCCGCTATCGGGTTCGGTCAAGCCCGCGATGCAACGCAACAACGTGCTTTTCCCGCATCCCGAAGGCCCTAGCAGAGTGACGAGCTCGCCCTCCCGAATCGTTAAATCCACATTGTCCAACACGGTCGAAGCCCCGAACGTCTTCCGTATGCCCTGAAGCTCCAAATACGACGGATTCATCTCTCCACCTCCCTGTTGACCTTCTTGCCTAGCTTCATCAGTATCGTAGACATGACTAGAATGAATAAGAAATACGAAATCGCGATTGCGCTTGCCAGATGTCCGCTTTCCCCGACCCGTTGGTACAAATACACCTGAATCGTCTGAATATGGCCGCCGACCAGCATATTCGTAAGCACGAACTCGCCGAACAGAACGGAGAAGCTGAGCAACGTCGAGATGATCACGCCTGGCCATATATTCGGCAGAATGATCGTCGCGAACGCCCTCATCCGAGAAGCTCCGAGCAATTCCGCGGCATTAAGCAGTTCAACCGCCGAGACGGTAAGCAAGCTGTTGCGGATTCCTTGGTACATATAGGGAAGCACGACGACGAAGTAAGCTCCGATCAAAATATAAGCCGTTCCGGCAATATTGATCGGACCCGAGGAATAGGTACGGATAAGCCCGACTGCGGCCACGACGCCGGGAACGGCATAGGGCAGCACGACTAATCCTTTCATGAACGTTTCCCACTTCGGCAAGTACACCGTGATGACGAATACGGCGGGCAACATTACCGCAAGGCTTAACGCGATGCTGATGAGACAGAGATAGAGAGACGTCCATAACGCTTCAAGAAATCGGACGTCCTTGAACATCTCCCGGATCCATTCCAGCGTCCAGCTCTCGGGAAGAACCGTCGTCTGCCACTCCTTGGCGAATCCGTACAAGAAGGTAGCGAGCAGCGGAAGCAGCAAGTAAGTCATGAGCAACAGCATAAGCGTACGATGCGTCCATCTTGATCTGGATTTGATCATGGATTCACCCCCTCCTGAGCCGGAGCGCCTTGCCTTAGCTTGCGAGAACGGAGACCCTTGAGGTTCTGATTAGAAGCATAGGCGGCAGTAAAGCGCTGGGAACGCTTAGACATCTGATGGTTCAGGAATACCGCCAGCAACGTAGATAGTGCCAGCAATACCGCTAACGCGCTGCCGAGCTCCGGTTGGTTCACGACATCTCCCGCCACTAAGGAGCCTATGCGAATCGCCAGCAAATTGTAATTACCGCCGACGAGCGCGTAAGCCGTTGCGTAGGCTCCCATGGCATTCGCGAACAGGATACCGAGCGTTCCGAATATCGCCGGTGTCAGCATAGGCAGTCCGACGGTTGTCCAGAACTGCCATCGGGTAGCTCCGAGCAACTCCGCCGCTTCCCTCCATTGTTCTCGGATTCCGTAGAAGGAAGGGTACAATAACAGCAAAGCAAGCGGCACTTGAAAATATACGTACACGAGTACTAGCCCCGTCCAGCTATACAAGTTAAAGCCGGAGAAGATATCCCAGCCCCACTGCTTGAACAGAAGCGTGAACACCCCATTGTTGCCGAGTAAAATAATATAAGCGAAGGCAAGCGGAACGCCGGCGAAATTCGAAGTCATGTTGGATAACATGAGCAGCCTGTCTCTAGCTTTGGGCGCAAATCGGGTAATCGAATACGCGAACAGAAGTCCGGCGACAATCCCAATCAGGCTCGAGTATACAGCGATCAGCAAGCTATTCTTGATCGCTTTCAAATAATAGGCGCTGTGAAAGATTTTATCGTAATGGGCGAACGTTAATCCCGATGCGCCCGACTTGCTTATACTTCCCGTGAGCATGGACAGGAGCGGCGCGAATTGGAATGCCAGCACCATCAGCGCGAAGGGAACCAATCCGAGCAGCATCCAGCGGTTTCTAGCCTTCATGCCTTCCACTCTCCTATGGCGGTATTAAAGCAGGCGCCCTCGCTACGCGGACGAAGGCGCCTCAATGCTGCTATCCGCTCCGCTTTAAGCGGGCAATCCGTTAATTGATATGGACGAGAACGCGCTCCTGCCATTGCTCGGGAATGCTCTTAGCCGTTTCTTCCCATACTTTGTAATCGCCGACCGGCTTCGCGTTTGCGTAATCTTCCTTAGGCAGCAGCTTCGCCGCCACGTCGTCCGGAAGCTTCACGCTGTCTCTGATCGGTCTGGCATAGCCTTTAGCCAGATTGATCTGTCCCGCGTCGCTAAGAATGTATTCCCGCGTCAGCTTAGCCGCGTTAGGGTGCGGAGCGTATTTGTTAATGATCGTCGCGTATCCGCTGACGACGCTACCTTCTTTCGGAATCGTTACCGCATACTGATCCTTGCCAAGCTGATCTCTGTAGTTCAGAGCGTTAAAGTCCCACAGCAAAGTCACTTCGACTTCGCCCTTCTCGATGTTAGCGACCGATGCTTCTACGTTAGCCAGTCGGCCGTTCTTCGCCAGATCTTCGAAGAACGCAAGGCCGGGCTCAATATTCGACTCGTCTCCGCCGAAAGCCATCGCGGCGGCCAATACGGCCATTTGCGCTTGAGCGGCTTTCGTCACGTCTCCCGTAACGATTTTATAATTGCCGTTCTTCAGATCTTCCCAGCTTTGCGGCGGGTTCGCTACGAGTTTCTTATTCGTGAGGAATGCGATCGTCCCTTGATAACCGATCAGCCAATGTCCGTCTTGGTCTTTCGCCCAAGCGGGAATTTCGTCCCAGTATGAAGTTTTATAAGGTTGAGTGACGCCTTTCGCGATCGCTACCGAACCGAACGCAATGCCGACATCGCCGATATCCGCAGTCGGTTTATCCTTCTCCGCCTCGAACTTGGCAATCTCCTCCGCGCTCGACATATCGGTGTCGGTATGGCTAAGTCCGTACTTGGATTGAATATCCTCCCACGTGCCTTTCCAGTTCGCCCAAGAGTCCGGCATGCCGACGCTGACGACGGAGCCTTCTTCTTTCGCTTTGGCTTCGATTTCGGTTAAAGACAATTCCTTGGCACCCGAATTATTCGTTTTATTATTGTTTTCGCCTCCACAAGCAGCTAGCAGCACGACGAGCAAAGTAAGGATCAACCCGACGGCAAGCTCTTTCTTGAACCGATTTTTCATGATTCCCTTTTCCTCCCATGTGGTTTTTTGTGGGGTGTCTCTTTAGTCTTGTTGCTATCTCTACCCTTCACAACTATAGAACTGTTCTATTTCCGAGGAATTAAGCGGGATGATATAGTTTGTAAAATAAAAGAAGGTACCTACAGCCTGAACACCTCTTTCTAAGTGTCCAGTCTATGGGTACCACGGCTCTTTTCTTTATTTGGAATAGAATTGATTATTCAACTTTGAAATTGCGGAAGGTATTCTCTGTTCTGTTCCAAGATGTCGTTCAGGATCGATTGCGCGATTTCAGCGTCGCCGACAAGCGGATGAATCGTTAAAGCCTGCAAAGCCGCCTTGAGATCACCGTGCACCGCCGCCTCTACCGTTAGTTCCTCGTAAGCCTTCACCAATTGGAGCAACCCTCGTATTTCAGGACCTACTTGTTTCCCAAGCTGAATAGGATGGGCGCCGTCCGCGTCTATGATCGAATTCACTTCTACGGAAACTTCGTCCGGCAGAAAAGGAATAATACCGTTGTTTCTAACGTTCACGGTCTGAATGTCCTTCTTGTTGTTATAAATAGAAGTCATGAGATTAACCGCCACTTCCGAATAATACGCGCCGCCTCTTTGCTCCAGTTGAGGAGGTTTGATCGCGAGATTCGGGTCCTTGTACAGCTCGAACAATTCCGCCTCCACTTGTTTGACCACGTCCGCGCGAGTCCCTTGGGTTTCCAAGTCTTCCAGTTGCTCAGCTAGCATAGCATCCTTCATATAGAAATAACGATGATAGCTGCAAGGTAATGCACCCAACGATTGCAAGAATTGTCCGTCCCATTCGAGGTCGGAAATATTCTTCATCGTCAGTCCTTTAGCCCCGGCCGCCTTGTCCAAGAAAGATTCGGAAACGTCGACGCCGTCTATGAGAATACGAGTCGTCCAATTTAAATGGTTTATTCCGATCATCTCGATATCGACCCTTGAGGCTTCCACTCCGTAAAACTCTCCGATCTGCATCTTAATGCCAATCGGCAAATTGCATAATCCGATCGTCCGGATCTTACTGTATTTCAAAGCCGCCTCGGTAACGATACCGGCCGGATTCGTAAAGTTAAGCAAGTAAGCATCGGGGGCTAGTTGTTCCATTTCCTTGCAAATATCCAATATGACCGGAATCGTCCTGAGAGCTTTCGCGAATCCGCCCGCCCCTGTCGTTTCTTGACCGATGCGGTTGTATTTAAGCGGAATACGCTCGTCTCTACCTCTTGCTTCCAATTGTCCTACCCGAAGCTGCGTCGTCACGAAATCGGCATCGCGAATCGCCTCCGCCCTGTCCATCGTCAGATGGATTCGAATGTCCGCGCCCGCTTTCTCCACCATCCGTTTCGCCAGCGCCCCGACGATCTCCAGCTTCTCTCTACCGGATTCGATATCTACCAAATACAAATCTTTGATCGGCAATTCATGCCGACGCTTAATTAATCCTTCCACCAATTCCGGAGTGTATGACGATCCGCCGCCAATCACGACCACTTTTAATCGTTTCTTGTGATTCATTAACCGTTCATCCTCTCGATCGCAACCTTTGTCGAATCTCTCTAATAATAAGCTTCCATCGCTACCCGAATCAGACGCCCGTCCGACCCTAATTTGTTATAACCATTATTCGTAATTATAGTATTTGATACAACATTTAGTCAAGAATTAATGCGGAATTTCGATATACTGAAACACCTGTAAGATGCTGGTCGTACTTTTTCGTAGATATAGATAAACAGACTAGTTTCCGATTTTGTAATAACCATTGAAACCCAACAAACTACATAAATACTGCTTACTTTAACACCGTTAATAGCTATGATATAATAATATAAAATTGACTTTCGGAGGTAATTTGTAGTGACAAAGCGTCAAAAAAGTTCCTTGTACTATAACATTAAAGAAAAGATTCTCAAACAAATCCAAACAGGCATTTACAGCGTTGGTCAGAAATTGCCAACCGAAGCCGAATTGTGTATTCTATACAACGCTAGCAGAACAACGATTCGACTCGCGCTGAACGAACTTGAATTTCAAGGCATTCTGGAACGCATTCAAGGCAGAGGCACCTTCGTCAAGCGCAAAGAGCTTCAATTGATCCAAACCCGCAGTTTTACCGAAGATGTGTTGATGCAAGGTAAGGAACCCAAGAGCAAGCTGCTGGAAGCGAAGGTCATTCCTGCGGAAACTCCCTTAGACGAGTTTCTGCATATCCCGCCTAACGCCCCTATTAATCAATTATTAAGAGTCCGATATGCGGACAACGAACCTCTCCTCTACGAAAGAACGCACATCGCCTGGAGTATGGCTCCGGGTCTCATCAATGACTACAAGGACGGTTCCTTATTCGACTTCCTGGAAACGAAATACAATCTCAAAGTTCATCGGGCCGTAGAGCAGCTTAAGCCGGTTCTCGCCGACAAGACAGCCAAGAAGCTCCTGAATATCAAGGAAGGTTCGCCTTGCCTTCAGATAAAAACTTTCACATATCTATCCGACAACACCCCGCTGGAATACAGCTTCGGCGTGTTTCGCGGAGACTTCCCGAACTATACGATTGAGAGGTTCTTCTAAATCGCAAAACAAAAAAGAGGGGCGAACCCCTCTTTTTTTTGTTTTATCCATTACTGCGCTTCTTTAATGATGCCGAAGTAGCGGCCCATCCAGTAAGGGAGGGTGAATACGGTCGCGCTCTCCAATTCGTCTTGTACTTCGTAATTAAAATTCGGATTGGCGGAATACTCGCCTTCGATCGTCTCGAACGGATTGTTGTTGTTCTTAATGATCAGCCGCTCATCCGGAGGCAGCGCGTAGTTGGTCTGCGAGTACTCGTCCCGATCGCCGGGCTCGATATAGAATACGTCTTGACGGTCGTACTGCGACTTAAAGGTGATGCGATATTCCGGCATACGGTACAGAAATCTAACCGCGGAAGTCAAATCCACGTTCGTATAATCAGGGTGTGCCAGTTGATAGAGGAAAGTGTAGAACGGATTTTCCTCCCGTACCTCATTGGAATACCACTGATCGAACGCGTCGACGATCTGCTTGTGTCTTTGCGGATCTTTCTCCAACATAATTAATTGGAATACGGGGAACCATCCGAGCTCTTCATCCGAATAATTGATATACTGCGTCCAATCTTGGTGTACGGTTGCGTTTGCATTGGAATCCATCTGTAATTTATCGCCTTCGTCAATATCTTTGGAAATTTCGGGATAAACGATGGTCTCCCTCGTTACGGGAATGTTGTCGTGGTTATTGTATGCATTCGTCGCTTGGCGCACTAATCTACGCTCAATATATTCGTTGGCTAATTGGATATATCCCTTGCCGTTCACGAATGGTTGTGCCGTGCTATACTCTCCGTCGAACGCCAGATCGTATGCCGCCGCGAATTTCGCTTGATCTTGCGGATATTCCTCCGCGGTAACGTACATTGCCGTCTTAAGCAATCCCATAACTCCCAGCGCGTTCAACGGACCGTCTTCATAGCCATAGGACAATGCATCGTCGCCATTCTCGTCCGCCCCGATCTTCAAGGTCCAGAGAGAGTTCTGCTTCATGACGCTCACGCTGTCATTAAAGTATTGCGACAACCAACGAGACCACTGAGTCGATTTCCCCGTCGCGTCTTCGATATAATAATGGTCGTCTTCCAAGATCAGGTTAGTCAAACGGTTCGATGCTTTGGCGATTAAACTCTTCATTTCATTCGTCACCGCATCGGTGGGGTCGTCGCATAAAAATTTATACGCCGCGAAGAACAACGCGGAATGTCCGGCGATTTCATCGGAGGACGTGTCTGCTTTATACACGATCTGATTCATATCGATTTTGCCGTTCACAACGACGCCGGCCGGGAATAAATCGTTAAAGAAAGTCGGAATCTCCTCGTAAACCGGGGCCGTAAGTTGGAATAGCGGGCGATTAACGCTACTTGTACTCGTATCCTCGAAAGTAACGTTATTATTTGTTGCCGCAGTTATAACAGGAAGCACCTGGTAGACCGGTTTATTCGCTTTGCCGACATTCGTCTTGATATCGATTCCCAGCTTTTGACCGTCAGGACGCGTTTCGTTAAGAGCATCGATCGCTGCCTGGCTAAGAGCAATACCGTTGTAGTTCATGACATCCGTGCCGCCCGAAGGGAACAAAGTCGATCCCTTCTTCGTCAAGGAGTCCCTCGTAACCCTCACTATGGAATAACCGATCGGAGTAGCGTCGTCCCTTCTCAGGCTCGGAATAATACCGTTAGGATTATACACGGCTCCGGACACGCTCACGACATGATGGAACCAGAAGCCTTTTTCATAAGGCTGGTACCCGTAATCGTCCCCCGTGTTCGTTATTGCCCCTGCCTCGCTGGTCAGCATATAGGAACGAGCAGGATACCCGTTGCCGCGTCCGGAAACGTAATCCAGCAGCAGAACCGCTTTAGTCGCTCTAATGGCGGCGTCTTTAGCCGTTTTAATCTCGTTTGCCTGAGCGATTGTAGGCGCCGCTCCGTATTCGCTCTTCAAAGTGGAATATCGGAAAATCTCTCCCAACGCATACATAGACGTCCATAGACCGTCGTTATCGCTTGTGGAAGGGTGGCCCGTGAATATCCCCGACGGAGAACTATAGTCGGTGTATGTGTTTTCCGGATCATCGAACGTAAAGCTTGTTCCCGTTACCATTCCAAACCGATCGTTCACGGGAGCGATTAATTTCTCGTAAACGGCGGATTTTTCGTACAAGGTTTTCATCGGCATTTCAATGTGAGTCACTCCGGTAGCCGTTCTTGCCCAGATGCCGCCTTTATTATCGGAGGCTAATCCGGTAATGTGATCGTCGCCTCCGTAGAGGTAACGCGGTCCCGCTAAATATTGCACGATATCTCTCGCGTCGGTCTCTTTGAAGTCTACCCGCTGCAGGCCGTTCTCCGTCCCGATCCAGAAAACTCCGTCCGCGTCCTTAACCACGCTAGTAACGTCGTCCGTAACCGCGGTAGGAAGGAAAACGAGATCCGTTTTTTCCGTTACCCAGACGATATCGCTTGGAATGGAACTATCTCCGGCTTTGTAATACGTCATTTTTTTCGTTGGAGTGGCCTTTAACTGAACCGTGGAGTACTGGGCTCCGGCCGGCTTTCCCGCTGACGCGAAAGCTTGGGTTACGGGCAAAGTAAACATCAAGGAAGCAGCTACGACTCCCATCACGAACTTTTTAGTTGTTGCTTTTGACATGGGTTGAATCCCCTTTCCTTATTGTCGGATATAGGAGACGCCGGTGTCCGTGATCGCATACACACCGGTGCTTCCGTCAGAGATTAATAACAACACGCGATTATCCGGCAATTGTTTATTCTCTTTCGTATAATTCGTCATCGCATTGCTGGATAAGTTGATTTT
The DNA here is from genome assembly GCF_012849095.1 of Cohnella herbarum. NCBI lineage: Bacteria > Bacillati > Bacillota > Bacilli > Caryophanales > Paenibacillaceae > Cohnella > Cohnella herbarum. The sequence goes on along the minus strand of NZ_CP051680.1, from coordinate 6,451,291 downwards.
CGTGACCCCATCGTCGGTCCCAATCCACAAAAATTCGCGGGATAAAGTGAGAACGGAAGTGTTAACTCCTCTCATCGAAGGGAAAATCGAAGGTTTAACCGTAAAGTCCTTATTAACGAATGTCTCCGCGTTCAGCAGTTCAGGCAAGTAAGTCACATTATTAGCAATCTCGGGATCATAAGTAGAATCGCCCAAGAACTGAAGATACTTCTTCACGTTCCCTTGAGCTCCCGTATCGCTGAAACTATTAAGTACCGTGGCACGGTCGTAGAGTTTAGTGCTCATATCATCGGGCTTTGGACCGCCGCTCCCGCCGCCTCCGCCGCCCGTTCCTCCGGTCGAGGTCCAGCCTTTAGTGACGTCTTTGCCGCCGATATTCGCGTTAGCGGCATTCAGGATCAGTGCCAATGGAATTTTAACCAGAACAACGCCATCCGCATTGATCGTAACTTCGGCGACTTCTCCGTCCCCGGTTACGGTCACGGCGGCATTCGCAATCATTTTCCCGATTTTAGCTTTCGCGTCGAGCTTAGCCTTGCCGCCTTTGGACAACTTCGAAAAGATTAGATTAGATATGATTCCTTCCCCGATGTTCAGCGTACCGTTCGAATTAAACGTCAATTCGATAACGTTACCCGACACGCCAACCGTATCCGTCGCATTCGAGGAAACGTTAATGGCTGCGATCGGATTCGACGACTCGTTCACGATCTGCGCGCCGGTGAGCACTTCGAAAGCGTCCGCGGACGAAGTTCCGGTAAGGACAAAACGAAGAGGACCGGATGGTTTGAAAATCTTCACCTTCTTCGCCTTGCTGTTCTTAAAGATAATGCTATGTTCTCCGCCGCCAAGCACGAATACCGTTCCGCCGATCTCCGATCCGTTGATCGTGAAGTCCCCTTCGCCTACGCCCGGGGTTATGTACAAGTTGCCCTTAATCTTGGCATTGGACAACGTTCCGCCCGCCGTATTCACGACCACGTTTCCGCCTTGAACATTCGCATGGGACGAAGAATCCGCGACGAGCGTTCCCATGACGTTGTTGATCATCTTAACGGCTTCCGCGCGGGTCAAGCCTTTGCGCGGTTGAAACTCTCCATTCGTTCCTTCCACATATCCCGCATCTTTCATCGCGTAGACGGCCTCGGTCGCCCATGTCGAGATTTTATCGTCGTCCGCGAATTTGAAGCTTGTCGACCCCGACGATACGATATCGAAGACGCGACTTAGAATAATGGCAGCTTCCTCCCTCGTCAATGTCGCTAACGGCGAGACATCGCCTTTCGCGTTACCCTGCAGAATCCCAGCCGCGTAAGCTTTCGAGATCTCATCGGCATACCACGCCGTCGGAGACACGTCGCCGAACGTTTTATCGCTTGTTAATCGGTAATTAAACACCCGATTCACGAACGCAAGGAATTCCGCCTTCGTTACCGTTTGATTCGGCAACAAGTTCCCCTGCCGATCCCCTTGAAGCAGACCAAGCCCCTTCCAAGAGCTCATTTCCGCGGATGCCCATGCCGGAATCGTTTCTGTGGTCGTAGCCGCGCTCGACAGCGGCGCATAAGCAAGCAGCATTGTCGAAGTCATCGCGATAGCGACGCTTTTCTTCAGCTTTCTGTTCACATTCGTTCCTCCCTCGTCTTTTTGTTCATCATTGAAACCCGACTGCTCCTTGCCTCGCGATCTCGAACGTTCTAATATCGTTCTGAAATTCAGCGCTTTAACCTCGGATAGAAAGCGATTACACATTCGCTTTTCCCCCACCCCTCCTCGATGCCTAATTGTAGTAACATTTCATTACTTTATTATTAGTCATAATAACAAATTGTCAATATGTTAATTTTATAATAACAATCTTTTTTCATGGCTTTCTATTGTCCTTACATTATGCTTCCCTTCTAAAAATCCTTAAAAACCACGTTAATATCGAATAAACTCATTGACAATATGTTGTTACGATCATTACAATGCAATTATATTGTTACTACAAATCAGTCGATTTTCATGATTTGTATACATTAGTTTACAAAATACTCCACTAAAGGCGGTGAGCGACATTTCGTCTTTGAGAAACCTCATCCATTGAACCTCGGCCAGCCGGTCCGAATCTCATTCGACGCGCTCTACAATATGAAATTTATTAAAGGGAGATCATAAAACGATGAAAAAGCTGATCATTGGTCTTACGTTAGTCGCACTCTCCGCGGGAATCGCGGGTTGCTCGGGCTCGTCATCCAAAGGAGACGAAACAACCCTGCGCATAGCGATGGTTTCGCCAGGCGAAGGCGTCATTAAAGTCTGGGAGCAAATCAAAGAGAAATACGAAGAAGCGCATCCCGATGTCAACGTGGAATTGAATTACCAAGAGGACGCCATCTATCAGTCAATCGGCCTTCCCAACCTTCTTAGCGGGGAAAACGCGCCGGATATTTACTTCGAATGGGCCGGAGAACGTCTTAAAACGAGAATAGAAAGCGGATACGCAGCGGATTTAACCGAGGCGTTGAAGCAGGACGGTCTTAAGGATGCATTCTCCGAGGGCGATTTCAAAGGCATGGAGTTCGATGGCAAAACTTACATGATCCCAACCGCTAGCGATGTGTCCAACATCATCTGGTACAACAAAAAGATATTTGCCGACCTCGGCATTCAGCCGCCGCAAACGTGGGAGCAATTCATTGAAATCTGCGAGAAAATCAAAGCGGCGAACATCACTCCGCTCGCATCGGGCAACAAGGACTTATGGCCGGGCGGCAACTGGATTGCCCATCTTATCTCTCGCGTTGTAGGAGAGCAAGCTTACGGCGATGCATTGCAATTGAAACAGCCGTTTAATTCTCCGGATTTCGTAACCGCTCTCGGTTACGTCCAACAGCTGTGGGAAAACAAATATATTAACGATAGCGTAAACGCGATTGCCGATGACGAAGGAGACGTGCTGTTCTTTAACGGCCAAGCAGCCATGCATCCGATCGGCAGCTGGCTCGTATCAAGCGCCTTGGAAAGCGCTCCCGAATTAGAATTAGGCTACTTCAATCTTCCGTCCATGCCGAATGGCAAAGGCGATCAAACCAGCGTGCTTGGCGTACAAAACGGTTTCGCGATTAACGCCAAATCGGCTCATTTCCAAGAAGCCGTTGATTTCATGGCTCTGTACAGCTCGGTCGAATCTTCTAAGCTGCTCGCAGATGCAGGCGCAATGCCGATCGCCAAGGGCGGAATCGACCCGGAGAAGACGGATGCGCTATCGCTTAGTTTGATCGATATGATGAAACAATCCACGATGCTGGTTTCGCCTCCGGACACGGGATATAACATCGAAGTGGCAAATGCCTTCAACATGGCGATTTCGCAGGTTCTCGGCGGAGTTAGAACGCCCGCTGCAGCTTTGGCCGAATTGGACAACACGATAGCCCCTTTGAAAAAATAAACGTTAAGGAGGCCGACGTTTCCTCTTTCGAGACGCCGGCCTCCTGCCGTATATGCACTATGGAGGTGGAACAATGAACCGCAAGAACCACAGATTCAGCATCTCGCCTTACTTATTCGTAGCCCCTTCCGTATTGTTGTTCAGCCTAACGATCCTCGTTCCTATCGTTATGACCTTCGTATTCAGCTTCTACGATTGGAACGGCTTCGGTCAAATGACCTTTACCGGCTTCGATAATTACGTTCGCGCTTTCCAGGATCGCGTTTACTTACTCTCCTATTGGCATATCTTCATCTACATCGTGCTTACGATAATTCTCGAAGTATTTTGCGGACTCGCTCTCGCGGGCTTAATTACGATGAAAAGACGGGGCAGCGGATTGTTCCGGGTCGCTTTCTTCACTCCGGTCATGCTTCCGATGATCGTAGTTTCTTACCTATGGAAATTCGTATACAATTCCGATTTCGGATTAATAAATTCGGTTCTGAACAGCATCGGTTTGGAAAGCTGGACCCGCGTGTGGCTAGGCGATCCCAAATTCGCCATCTATGCCGTAACTTTCGTTTCCGGTTGGGTTTTTGCGGGCTACTATATGACCATCTTCTACGCCGGCATTCAACGAATACCGAACGACATCTACGAATCGGCCTATCTGGACGGGGCAAGCAACTGGGATATTTTCTTCAAAATAAAAATCCCGATGATTCGGGATCTGGTGGACGTCGCTATTATGCTCTGCGTGCTCGGCGGTTTCCAAGCTTTCGACCTCTTCTACGTCATGACCAACGGCGGTCCATATAACTCGACGGAGATCGTTACGACCTACATAGTCAAAGTGGTATTTAACAATATGAGCATCGGTTACGGCTCCGCTTTGGCTGTCATCATGTCGATCGTCATCGCCACTCTCGGCATCGTGACGAACAAATTGAAGAAAAAAGACAACGGTACGCTGGAATACTAGACCGTCTTTAAACCGCAAAGATTCAAAGAGAAAGAGGTGCACCCCATGGCAACAGCCACTTGGAGCGCTAAAGGCAGAGAAAACAGCAAGATCGATAGAAGCGGAAGCCGTTGGCTGTCCCGAATCTCTTATTACGCGTTCATGATCGTGCTCTCGTGCTTCTACTTTTACCCGATGATATGGCTCGTCCTGTCCTCTTTTCGGGAAAATCGCGAGATATTCACGAATCCGTTCCGGTTTCCCGAACAAGTAAACTTTCAAAACTGGGCGGACGCTTGGCAAATCGGACATATTAGCACCTATGCTACGAATAGCGTCATCGTGACGTCCTTGACCGTTATCTTCATTTTGTTATTCGCCAGCATGGGGGCTTTCGCGTTCAGTAAGCTTCCGTTTAAGGGTAGCAAAGGGTTGCTCATGCTGTTCGTCATCGGCCTGTTCATGCCTTTGCAATCCTTTTTTATCGCGCAAAGCTACATTTTCGACAAGCTGAGTCTTAAAGATTCCTACATGGGCCTTATTCTTCCGTATATCGGAGTAGGATTGCCTTTAGCCGTATTTCTATTGAAATCGTTTCTTGATTCCATTCCGAAAGATTTGATCGAAGCCTCTCGGATCGACGGGTGCAGTGATCGCATCTTATTTATACGCATTATCCTTCCGTTGCTCGGTCCCGGTTTAGCTACCGTTGCGATTTTCTCTTCGCTGAATGCATGGAACGAGTTGCTGCTAGCCATGCTCTACATTCAGGACGACGGTCTGAAGACGCTCCCCGTAGGACTGCTCGCGTTCTCCAGCCGCTACGTGACCAACTATAAGCTGCTATTCTCCGCGCTGGCTTTAATCACGATTCCAATGATCCTGGCGTACGTCGTATTTCATAAACGAATCGTAAGCGGGTTAACGGAAGGATCATTGAAATAGGACAATCGGTATCCCGGATAACTTCCTAGCTCCGCCCTAACCCTGACCTTGATCGTTCAGGGTTATTCGGCGTTCAATTTCTCACTTCCGTCCGTAATCGGCTTTAATCTCGCCCCATTGCTTCGTTTGCCATTTGACGACCTTGTTCGGATACTTATTCATCTTCAGCCATTGGACGGCGCGGTCCACCAGTTCCCATATTTCCTTAGTCGACTCGTCTCTGACCAATGTCGAGGACACTTCCTTCTGCTTCACCCATTTCAACGCGTTAACCGAATCGCTGTAGACGGTTTTGTTGCTCCCCTTTTTCTGCAAATAGGCCAATCCGTGCACGATCGCGAGGAATTCTCCGAGATTATTCGTCCCTTTCCTTATAGGTCCCACGGAGAAAACGACTTCGCCCGTCTGCGTATCCACGCCTTTATATTCGACCGGTCCCGGATTTCCGCTAGTCCCTACATCGACGGAAATACTGTCGTAGTCGATTTCTTCCGTCGTTTCCACGCCGGTCGTTCCGGGTTTGAAGCGGCTTCCAGCACCTGCTCCCGCCGGCTTTCCGCTTCCCCAATGCTTCTTCCAGCCTTCTTTATAAGCCAATTCGGCAGCAGCCTTCGTCTCGTAGGACTTAAATTTCGCGTCGTCGAATTTGTTGATTTGTTCCTGGCAATCCGCCCAACTCGCGTAAACTCCGGGTTTTCTGCCAACCCATACTACGTAAAATTTTTGTTTAGCCATCTATTCTTTACCTCTTTCATTAGGAAGACTAATCCTTGCTTCTTAGTCTAGTAAAGCAGTAATAACACCGATAAACAAGTATCACCGTAGATATCCACGTCTGAATTTCGCCTATTACATCACAACCAAATAAAAAAAAGACCGCCGTAACGGGCGATCTCGAGAAGTCATCGATAGGATAAAACCGTTATTTCAAAATTTCGTCGATACGAGCCAATTCCTCGATGGAGAAGTTTGGCTGGCGCAACGCTCCGACCGCATCTTCGATCTGGCCGACTTTGCTCGCTCCGATCAATGCCGACGTCACTCGTCCGCCGCGCAGCACCCAAGCCAGCGCCATCTGAGACAGCTTCTGTCCTCTTTCCGCAGCAAGCTCGTTCAGCAACCGGACTTTGCCGAGCGTCTGCTCGGTCAGCTCTTCCGGCCTCAGGAATACGCTCGGCCCTGCCGCTCGCGAATCCGGCGCTATTCCGTTCAGGTAACGATCCGTAAGGATGCCCTTGTGCAGCGGTGAAAAAGCGATCGAACCGATTCCTTCCTCTTCCAGCACATCCAGCAGCCCGTTCTCGGGTCTCCTAGTTAACATCGAATATTGCGGCTGATGAATCAAACACGGCGTACCTAGACGTTTTAATATTCGGGAAGCTTCCTTCGTCTGCTCCGGAGAATAATTCGACAACCCGACATACAACGCCTTCCCTTGACGCACGATCAGATCAAGCGCCGACATCGTCTCTTCCAGAGGCGTATCCGGATCGGGGCGGTGATGATAATAGATGTCGACATAGTCAAGCCCAAGCCGCTTCAAGCTTTGGTCGAGACTGGACACGAGATTTTTCTTCGACCCCCATTCCCCATATGGGCCAGGCCACATATAATAACCTGCTTTGGTCGAAATAATCATCTCGTCGCGATAGGCCGCGAAATCCGCCTTCAGGATGTTACCGAACGTCGTTTCGGCAGATCCCGGAGGAGGGCCGTAGTTGTTCGCCAAGTCGAAGTGGGTAATGCCCAGGTCGAATGCCCTTGCGATCATCGCCCTGCCATTCTCGAAAGTATCGATTCCTCCGAAATTGTGCCACAAGCCAAGCGAAATGGCTGGCAGCTTCAAGCCGCTTTCCCCGCTGCGATGATATGTCATCATGTCGTATCGTTGCGAATCCGCAGAATAAACCATTTTAACTCCTCCTTGTTGTTCGTCTCTAAGTTCTCTCTAAGAGAAATAGTAACAAGAAGGCGAGGTCAAGCCTATATCATTAGGGATGATAGATATGGGTTAATGTCTCATTCACCGATAATGCTTGGGGGATACTCCCTTGATTTGCTTGAACATCTTCGAAAACTGCAGCGCATCCTGGTAGCCGACGGACCTCGCGACCTCCCCGACGGAATAAATCCCTTTTCCGAGCAGTTCGCAAGCTTTGTCCATCCGATATTGCAGCAAATATTGCCGGGGAGGCACGCCGACGGACTCCTTGAAAATAACCGACAAATACTTCCGATCCAGCCCGAGCACGCCGGCCAATTGCCGTACCGAAATGTCGTCTCCGTAATGGGAGTGGATAAATTCCATGCTGCGATGCACGTATTCATCCTGTTTTTTCCCGCTAACGGGACCTTTCGCTTCTCTAGGCATAACTTCGACCAACGTAGACAGAAATTCGTACAGCATCGCTTGCCGACGTATACCGCCGCTATCCTCGCGACACATCGCTTCCGTCAAACGGTCGTATAGATCGGGCATCGTTCGGACATCCATCGGGAATACGGGACATTCCGGCGTTAATGCGGTTCGGGCAATAATCGAAGGCACCTGAGCTCCATAGAATCCGATCCAAGAATAAGTCCATGGGTCACGCTCGTCTGCTGCATAGTAAGTAACGGTATGCGGATAGATCAAGAAGGCTTGACCTGCGGACAGCCGGTACTCCCGCTCTCCGACCCGAACAACGCCTTGTCCTTGATGAATAAAATGAATCTTATAGGTTTCCTTAATCCCCGGACCGACCGCATGTCCGGGCACGCAATGCTCCTTGCCCCAATATTGGAGATAGAGATCCGGATCCTCGCGCTGGGGGCGTTCCGGATTATATCGGAACACGCGCGACTCCTTTAACATGCGGTTACGATAATGGGCTTATTATTCGTGATGATGATCGTGTGTTCGAATTGCGCGACGCGGCTACGGTCGGGAACGGCTAACGTCCAACCGTCGGTTTGTTCCACGACATAGGACGTGCCCGTGGATAAGAACGGTTCGATCGTGATGACTTGACCGACCTTCAGCACTCTGCGATCTCGCGGTTCGAAATACGGCAATATTTCGAACGGCTCCTCGTGCAATCCTTTGCCTACTCCGTGGCTGCACAAATTTTCAACGACCCGATACCCGCCTTTTCTCGCGTGATCCTGAATGATTTTACCGACCTGATTGAGCTTTACGCCCGCCTTCAGGTTGGAGATGACCTTCATCATCGTCTCGTAAGTATATTGGCATAAGCCCCCCACCTCATTCGTAACCGGAGGCACCTGGAACGACTGCCCGGCATCCGCATAATACCCGTTAAGCTCGGCCGATACATCGATGTTAACGAGATCTCCCGCGTGTATAACCCGTTCTCCGGGGATGCCATGGGCAACTTCCTCGTTAACGCTAATGCAAGTGTATCCAGGAAAATCCACGTCCTTCATAGGCGCGGAAACGGCTCCGTAACGAGCTAGCACCTCTTTCCCGATCTCGTCCAGTTGTCTTGTCGTCATGCCGGGGCGGGCGTTTTGTTTCATTTCCTCTATGGTAGTCGCGACAATTCGACCGATTTTCATTAATTGCTCGATATCTTCCTGCGATTGTATCGTCACTGCGATTGCATCTCCTTCTCGTCTAGCTTAATCCGATTGGGGAATAACCATGTTAATACATTACCGTTTTCCCCCAGTCTCTTCAAGTTCGGCATTCCCATGACAGGAAGAAAAAGCCGACCCAAGGAGGTACCCAGGAGGTCGGCTTCGCGCAAAGTGATCGGCTACATCAAATATCTCAAATAAACATAAACGCTTGAAATCACGATGGAAAGCAACATTAACGGAAAGGCGTATTTCAGGAACTTAACGAACGTTATCGGATAGCCTTCTTTCGCCGCGAGTCCAGCCGTAATCAGATTCGCACTGGCTCCGATCAACGTACCGTTGCCGCCTAAGCATGCTCCAAGAGCCAGGCTCCACCACAACGGCTCAAGATTGCTCACGCCCATGTTGCCCATTTCTTGGATCAGAGGTATCATCGTGGCGACGAACGGAATATTGTCCATGAACGCCGACGCGATAGCGCTCATCCACAGAATGAGCATCGCGGTCGCGGTCAGATTGCCGCCGGTCAAATCGATCGCTTTCACGGCCAGATCGCTGATAATACCCGTGTCGACAAGCGCGCCCACTAACGTGAACAAACCGATGAAGAAGAAGATCGTCGCCCATTCCACCTTCGTGAAGGCCTCTTCCATCGTATGTTCCCCAGCGAGCAGGAGCAGCAGGAACGCGCCGATAAGCGCCACAACGGACGATTCGACGTGCAAAGCCTGATGAAGGAAGAAACCCGCAATCGTGAGTCCTAATATCACTAGGCTCCGGATCAGCAGAGGGCGATCGGTAATAAGCTTGCTTTCGTCCATCTCCATGATTCCGCGCTTGTACTCGTCGGACGTACGCAATTTTTTGCGAAAGAGCAGAACGAACAACGGAAGATGAACCGCCATAATGACAATGACGATCGGAGCTAAGTTATCGATGAACGCCATGAAGGTGAGCTCCTTCACCGCGCTCCCGATCATAATGTTCGGCGGATCGCCAATCAACGTTGCCGTCCCCCCGATATTGGACGCTAATATTTGCGTAAATAAAAAGGGAAAGGGATGTACTTTTAATTGGCGCGTCAGGCTGAACGTTACCGGAACGATCAGCAGCACCGTCGTGACGTTGTCCAGGAAGGCCGAGGCTACCGCCGTAACCAAGGCTAAGGCGATCATAATTCTGACCGGCTCTCCCTTCGCTTTCTTCGCCGCCACTATCGCAATATAACTGAACAAACCCGTCTTGGCCGTAACGCTTACGATAATCATCATCCCGATAAGCAATCCTAGCGTATTAAAATCGATATGATGTACGATTGCCGATTCTACGTCCACGATGCCTAAAGCGACGACGAGAAGGCCGCCTAGCATGGCCACGATCGTTCTGTGGATTTTCTCCGCGATGATCATCCCGTAGGTGATCAGAAATACGGCAAGCGCTAGAATCGCCTGATGTTCCATAGGACCTCCTTAGATGTTCCAGTTTCTCCTCGGCTTGTAGGCCGCATTTCCAATAAACTCGCGCTCCGTTTCAAGAGGCAGTCCCGTCATCGGAATACCCGCGGACTGTGAAACGACCAACATCTTACAAGCCATTTCCAGCGTCTGAAGCGCCATTCTGGCTTCCCGGATCGATGTGTCGTACACGAGCACCCCGTGGTTCTCCAATAGAAGAATATTAGCGGACTTCGCTTTCTCGCGCACGCCTTCGCCCAGCGCCTCGCTTCCCGGATGATAATAAGGCACCCGAGCTACTTTCTCCAAATAATACATCGTTTCGATAAACCAGTTCGTAGGAATCTCGATCTTGGAAGCCGCTATTAACGTACTGTAGAACGGAGAGGCATGCAAGACAGCGTTAATCTCCGGACGTTGTTCATAAACGGCGCGGTGCATCGGCGTTTCTTTGGACGCTTTTCGACCCTCGGTTCCGTAAGAATTGCCCGCAAGATCGCATTCGATCAGATCCAAGTCATCCAACTCGCCAAGGAACGTTCCGCTTGCCGTAATCAAATAACGGTCCTCGGACGTTCTTGCGCTAATGTTCCCGGAATTGCCCCATGCGATTTCATACTCCATCATGTACTTCCCGGTCTGCTGCAGTTCTTTTCTAACGGTATCAACTTTATTCATATTAGCTTAGTCCTCCTGTATGCGTCTATGATTACGTTCCCTGGAAATAGGAATAGCCGCATAGCGGCCATTCCCCGAAACAATATTTAGCAATATCTACCTGACGGTTAATCAATCCAGCCAGTTGGGAATCAGCATCGTGATTTGCGGAACATAGGTGATCAACAGCAGGGTTATCAGGAGTACGGCATAGAACGGCAACATCCCCCTGGTAATCTGCAGAAGATTGATCTTCGCCAACTGAGCCGAGATGAACAAATTGATGCCAAGCGGCGGCGTACACATTCCGAGCGCCAAGTTGACGATCATAATGATCCCGAAGTGAACCGGATCGATGCCTAACGTAACAGCAACCGGCATAAGCAACGGCGCCAAAATAATAATGGAAGCATTCGTTTCCATGAACATTCCGACTACGAGCAAAAACACGTTAACAAGCAGCAGGAACACGTACGGATTATCGGAAATTCCGATGAAGAACTGCGCGACGTCTTGCGGAATGCCTTCCCGCGTTAGAATCCATCCGAACAATCCCGCACTCGCTAGAATGAACATAATAGCCGATGTCGTGACGACGGACTGGGTAAGGATATTCATGAGCTTTGGAAGCTTAATTTCACGATAGATCAGCACGCCGACGATGAAGGCATATGCAACCGCAACCCCGGCCGCTTCCGTTGGCGTAAAGTAACCTCCGTAAATTCCCCCAAGAATGATAACCGGCATTAGCAAAGCGAAGAACGAATCCTTGAAAGCTTTCCACAGCTCTTTGCCAGACTTTCTCGTTTCCTTCGCGTATTTGCGTTTCTTGGCGATAATAAATACGGTAGCGATTAAGGATGCACCGATGAGCAAACCCGGCAGAAATCCTGCCATAAACAGAGCACCGATCGAGGTTTCCGTTGATATCCCGTATAGAATCAGCGGAATACTAGGCGGAATAATAACTCCCAGCTCGCCGGATACGGATTGAACGGCTCCCGTAAAGTTCCTGTGATATCCTCTGGCAATCATCGCCGGAATCAGAATACTCCCTAATGCTGCGGTCGTGGCCGCGCTGGATCCCGAGATCGCCGCGAAGAACATCGACGTTACGACCGTAACGATAGCGAGTCCGCCAGAGAAGTGACCCGTCAGTGCATTAGCGAACGCGACAAGCCTTTTGGATATCCCCCCGTATTCCATCAACACTCCCGCAAGTACGAAGAATGGAATCGACATAAGAGGGAAAGAATCAATCGAGGTGAACGAACGTTGCACGAGAACGATAAGCGGAGTCCCTCCATCCCACAAGATCGCGACGGCAGCCGCAAGACCCATGGAAATCGCTATTGGAACGCCGAGCGCGAAGAAGAGGATAAGGAATACAAATAGTATGATTCCCATTACACTTGCCCCCCTGCCTTCAAAGCTTCCGATACTTCGGAAGTATCGATATCTTCATGCGTAAGATAGTCAATAATGTTCGCAATCGAGTTTATGAGCATTAACGCGGCGCCGATCGGAATCGCCATATACGGAATATCCATACTGAAGCCCAAACTAGCCGAGGTTTGACGGCTTACGATTTCGAGCATGTCCACGCCTTTGACGAGCAAAATAAGAAAAAACACGATAGATATTAAAGCGACTATGATTCTTAGAACTTTACGAACCTTGGGTTTCACGCTCTCGGAGATGATCTCGATCGCGATCATTCTATGGTTGCGCAGCGCCAGGGAAGCACCCAAGAACACCGTATATACCATAAGATAACGCGCCGCTTCCTCCGACCAAGTCAATGGATAATCGATTACGAATCGGCAAAATACTTGAACGACGATAATAATGGACATCACGCCTAACATTAAGCCAACGACGTATCCCACTAATTTATTTAAGCCATCGATCGCTTTCAATACTGCTTTCATGAGGTCGTCCTCCTGTTCAGTGCACTAAACATACAGGTTTATGGGCAGAACAAAGGAAGCCGGTGTCCGCACGGCGAGCTTATTGCGCACATCGACACCGGCTCCTCTGATATAGGTTTGCCTTACTTCGTATTTACGATGCTGTCATAGAGCTCTTGTCCGTACTTGCCCGCGAACTCGGCATGAACCGTTTTCGCTTTCTCCATGAACGGAGCCGTATCCAACTCGATAACTTCCATTCCGCCCTTTTTCAAACCTTCCAACAGCTCGACGTCTTGTTTGGCAACCAATTCGTTCTCGAACGTCGTCGCTTCTTTGGCAGCTTCCTCAACCGCTTTCTGTTGATCCTTCGACAGCTTCTGGTACGTGATATCGCTCATCGTCAATTGTACGTATCCATAGACGTGGTTAGTCATCATAAGATACTTCTGTACTTCTTGAATTTTGTTGCTTGCCATGAAGGCGATCGGGTTTTCTTGTCCATCGATTACGCCCGTTTGCAGCGAAGAGTATACTTCGCCGAATGCCATCGGAGTCGGCGATGCGCCCATCGCTTTCCAAGCGGCGATCGATGCCGGGATTTCCGGAACGCGGACTTTCAAGCCTTTCAAATCTTCGACCTTCTCGATTTTGCGGCTAGCCGTCAGCTCGCGAGGTCCGCGAACCCAGAACTCCAGTCCCCGAATTTGCGCGTTGGCGAGCAAGTCCTGCTTCAACTTCTCTCCGACTTCGCCGTAGAGCACTTTCTGCAAGTGGTCGTTGTCGCGGAACAAGTACGGAAGCTCCAGGATGGAGTAAGGCTCGTAGAAGTTAGACAACACGCCCGCTACGAGGGCGAAATCGACGGATCCAAGCTGCATGCCTTCGATTAGATCGCGGTCGTTACCGAGCGTGGAGCTCGGATAGATTTCAACTTCAACGCTACCGTTCGATTTTTCTTTAACTAACTCGGCAAACTTTAATGCGCCTTTGTGCCATGCATCGGTTTCGCCCGTAATATGTCCTAATCTCAGCTTTACGACTTTATCGGAGCTACCTGCATTGGTGGAACCGGAACTCGCCGATGGGTTCGCGCTATTCCCTTCGTTTTTTCCGCAAGCTACAGCGCTTACAAACAATAGAACGATCATCATGGTTACGGCAATGGACTTCTTAAACATTCGTGTCTGCCCCCTAGGTGTGTATTAATAAATTGCGATAAGGATTGTCCGGCCTCACTACGCTTCGGCGTGAAGCCAGATTCCCTGTCTTGACTTAGTTATCGAACATGACTAGCACTTTAAGCGACTGGTCTTCTTTCTTATCTACTAAGCGGAATCCTTCCGCGGCTTGCTCGGGCGTAAGCCTGTGGGTAATAATCGCTTTCTCGTTCACGGCGCCCGCGGCGATCATATCGATCGCGGTAATCGTATCTTCGCGCGTATACGTCATGCAGCCCACGATTTCTTTCTCTTGGTTTTGAAGATTATGAATGTTGAAAGTTTGGTCTCCCTGGAACATCGCGATCGTAACGACACGTCCGCCTTTGCGAAGCAGCGCCAACGATTGATCCACGATTCCCGGGACTCCCGCCGCGATAAGAACCTTGTCGAAGTTGCCCCCGATAAGCGCTTTCGCATCCTGCATCCATTCTTTATTGTTCATGATGTTGAGCGAATGGGTTGCTCCCATGCTCATCGCGCTCTCTAACGCGTAATCCATCACGTCCGTGACCAACAGCGTCGTGGCGCCAGCCGCCTTAGCTGCAGCCATGGCAAGCAGCCCGATCGGACCTGCGCCTAATATCGCAACCTTGTCGCCAACTCCGATGCCTGCTTTGCGAACAGCATGGACACCGACGGCAAACGGCTCGACTAACGCGCCTTGCTCGTAATCCATTCCGTCCGGCAGCTTGAATACCGTCTGTTCGGGAGCGGCGAAATACTCCGCCATCGCCCCGTACCAAGATCCAATTCCCGGAGCGCCCCGTTTCTCGCAGTAATTTACGTTTCCGGTCAAGCAATACTCGCAAGAGCCGCATCCGGTTTGCGGTTCAACCGTAACCCGATCGCCCGGTTGGAACTTCGCGACGGCGGGTCCAACCTTGACGACTTCGCCGGAAAGCTCGTGTCCGATAATAACCGGTGGTTTCCGGAACGGATGAAGCCCCTTATAAGTGTGAATATCAGACCCGCAAATACCGGCCGCTTTCACTTTGATCAACACTTCATTGTCGCCTAACTCAGGCATGTCCACTTCTTTGACGATAACTTCGTAAGCATCTTGCACATATACCGCTTTCATTGTTGATCTCTCCGTTCTGTCTGATCCTGTTGTGTATATTCACGCTATATAAACAGCTTGCTCTTGGAATGTTGAAGATGGTCTCGCATCTTAGCGACGCACGATTCGTCGCCTTGCTTCAGCGATTCGTATATGCCGACATGATCCTGCAAGAAGCCTACCATTCGATTCGGATCTTTCCGCAGATGGCGCAACGTAATGCGAAGCAAATGATCCTGGTAATTAAGCAGTACGCGATAGATTTCCTGATTGCCCGTAAAGCGGCAGATCAACAAATGAAATTCATGATCCGCTTTGCCGAAAGCCTTGACGTCGAGGCGTTTGACAATCTCTTCCGTCGCCCGAAGATTCGCTAATAGCAGCTCGCTTTGCTCCTCGTTCAGCTTCCCTAGAATCGATTGAATGTTGAATGATTCCAGCGCGGTTCTTAGATCGTAAATGTCGATAATCCGGTTGATAGCCAGATCGTTGATTATAATGCCTTGCTTGGAGGAAACGGTTACGAATCCTTCCGCCTCAAGACGGGTAAGCGCCGATTTGATAGGAGTTTTGCTCATCTCCAGCAGCTCGATTAGCTCCCGTTCCGATAAGAACCGTCCGGGCTCGAATCTTTCGTCAAGAATCCGTTCCTTGATTTGGTCGTAAGCGATGTCTTTTAATAAAAGTGCTGCTCCTGGGTTTCTGGAATCCTCCATCGATTGCGGTCCCCTCTCGTCTATCTCGTCTTACCCTTCATTCTAAGGCGGCGTCCCTTACTTTGGCAAAATAATCAGGGCCGCCGAACTGACCGCCTTTCAGGGCAAGCTCGATCCCGTCCATTCGTTCGTCCTGCGCATACACTCTGCACAGCGGCGCCCCGGGCGAGATAGGCAGTAGCATTTCCATTCCGTAAATCCCCATCTCGCTCGTCACGAATCCGGAGGTATCTCCGCCTGCAATGACAACCCTGCGCAGACCGGACTGCTGCATGATATGCTTCGTCCACCGTCCAAGCTGTCGGCCGATATGCTCTCCCACTTGCGATGGGGCGATACCTTCATCGGAAATCCGCTTCCGGGTTTCGGAGATCGCTTCGTCTTCAGGCCCAAGCGCCGTATAGAGCACGACGCTTTCCCCGGAGTTCAGCAGCCGGATAGCTTGCTCTAACATTTCCTGCGGTAAGCTGCCTCCGTCAGCGAGAGACACGGGCGAAATCCGGATGCCATGGAACCCTTGCTCCATAGCGGTTTCAATCTGGCGCTGACTCACGGGGGATGCGCTGCCAGATACCGCCAGAATTCGGTCGGACGGCGAGATTGAAGCCGTCTTTGGTTGCGAATGTCCGGAGGATGCGATGCCCGCTTTCTCCCAGAACGCCGTCAGAGCATATTCCACGCCGGAAGATCCGACCACGAACCGCTCCCCTTCCTCCGCCGCTTCCCAGATAAGTCTGCCGCTCAACGCTAGTCTAGCCTCATCCAGTACGTCGAACAGTATAACCGCCGGCTCCTCTTTCCGTTTCTCGCGGAAACGCTTGCCTACTTGTTCAGGCTCGCCTTCCAATTCGAGAATATTCATCAAGCCGATCTCTTCGTCGAGTTGCATTCTAAGATGATAGCGGAGATCGGCTTCATGCATCGGAGTAACCGGATGGCGAGACATAACCGGATGGCGGTCCAAGCGGAATATTTCTCCGTTCATCCGGGCAAAATGCTGTCCGAAGAGCGTATACCTGCCGAGAGCCGGAGCACCGACGAGCAAAGAAACCGTCTTCTGACCCGGGAACAACTCCCTGGACGTTCGAATCGCTTCCCCGATACTGCCTACTTCCGGCGCCGAGTCGAAAGTGGAACAAGTTTTATAATGAACGACCGGCGCGTCGAGTCGAGAAAGACGCTCCATGATCGGTTTGATCTCCTTCGTCATTTCGGCAGGCGATTTCGCCCTGCTTGTCCCCGCAACGCCCACGCACCGAATGCCTTCGAACCGTTGAAGCATATCCTGCGTCGGTGCTTCAAGGAACAGTACCGTTCGGTATCCGCTTCGGGCCAGCGCTTCCATGGCATCGGTGGATCCCGTAAAATCATCGCCGTAGAACGCGAGCAGAAGTTGATTTTTTTTCATGGTGTCTATACCTCCAAGCAGTTCATGCTATTTATCTCCGAATACGCGTATCGCTTCTTGAAGCTCCGAATGGGTTTCGGCATACTTAGCCAACTCGATCTCCCGTACCGCCGCTTCCCATCCTAACTGCATGCTTCGAACGCCTTCGGCTAATCCTCCGGGATGGGCGAGTATTCCTCCCCCGGCTAGGTGAATCACATCCAGCGTACGCGTCTCCCGATAAGTCGGGATCGCGCTTCCAGCCCATTGCGCCGAAGACAGTACGGGCATCGCCCCGTATCCCCCGAACATCGGCTTGAGACAATCGAGAATCGACCGGACAACCGAATCGTTGCTTTCTGCAAACTTGCTATTCAATCCGTTCGTGTGGAGATGATCTACCCCCGCTAGTCGGCAAAGCTTCTGATAAGCGGTGAAGCTCATTCCCAGCAAAGGGCTTCTCGTCATGGCGCCCCACTGAGTGCGGTGGCCGTGGATTGGCAGTTCGGTATAACCGCGAAGATGCGATACTGCCGCGAATCCAATACTATTCACGCATACCATGACACAAGTTCCGCCAGCTTGAAGGACCGTATCGTGATTTCGTTTCATCTCGTCGATGTCGCCGGTGATATTGAAGGCGTACATCAGTTTCTTGCCGGTTCTATCCGCCGCCTTGTCGATTTCGTTCATTACCGTATTCACTCGTTGTTCGAAAGGAGCGTATGGAGGGTTCGCGCATAACTCGTCGTCCTTGATAAAATCAAGCCCCGCTTCCGCTAGCCCGCGGACAAGCGGTCCGTACTCCTCCAAGGGAAGTCCGATACTTGGCTTGACGATCGTTCCGATCAGCGGACGATCGAACACTCCTGCCAATCTTCGGGTTCCTTGTATTCCGAACTTCGGCCCGGGATATTTAGCGGCAAAAGCTTCCGGAAGTTCCAAATCTAAAAGGCGCAGCCCCGAGAATTCCCGAAGCTCGTACAAATTTCCGGCGACGGTAGACAGTAGGTTCGGTAAGGATGGCCCGAAATTATGAAGCGGAAAGCTTAGCTTCACCACCGCTCTCCTGTAGACAGGTTTATCCATGTCGCGCGGGATATAAACGCCCGGAAGCGAAGGAGATTCCGATTCATCGAGCGGCTCGATTCCAACCACTCTCGCACCGTGGCGCGCTTTGAGCTGCGGCGTCTCTCCGGGCACCGAGATGAACGTACCCGTCGATTGCTCACCCGCCATCGTTTCGGCGGCTTTCTCTACAGGATAAGGCGTCTCTATGAGATAGATAGCTAGCACTTCATCGTTTTTCAATTCGCTCTCCCCCTTTCCCGGCTTTCCAAGCACCCGCTCTTCGTTGCTGGGAAATTCAAGATCGATCGTTTTTCTATGGTTTATCTTAGATCTATCATAGATCTATGTTGGATCTATTTGATATCTATATTATGTTGAGCGCTTTCAATTGTCAACACGTTTTGCGCGATTAGCCGAATGACATTTTATCCCTGAGTGAATGAAGCACTACCGCCAAAACTATAACAAAAACCGTCAGGAGGTGTTCTCCCTGACGGTTTTTCCCAACTTACTCTCGTACTTCTATGCTTCCAATGATGTCTGAGGTTTAGCGAATTCATATCTACGTATCATTACAAAATAACAAACGATAGCCGCGATATCCGTCACCGCGATAATAATCCCCATCGGCAAAGCATTCGTGCTCCCCGCGATCCCGACGATCGGTGCAACAGCGCCTCCAAGCAGGAATGACAACAACCCTAGAAGCGCCGATGCGCTTCCCGCCGTATGGCCGTGATTGCGCATCGCTAGCGAGAATCCGGTCGCGCTCACGATTCCTACGCTGGATACAACGAAGAATAACGGAATAAGCAGCGCGATTAACCCGGTTGATGCAACGATCATGGCCAGCAACAAGCTTCCGCTAACGGCGGCGATGAGCAGCCCGGCCAGGAACAGCTTTTTCTCCCCTACCCGGCTAGCTAATCTCCCCGTCAGTTGACCCGCGACAATGATTCCGACACCGTTAATCGCGAAGAAAACGCTGAACATCTGGGGCGATACCCCGTATATATTTTGCAGAACGAATGGCGAACCTGCAATATACGCGAACATGGCAGCCGACACGAGAGCTTGGGCGAGCGCATATCCCATGAACGACCTATCGCGAAGCAGACGACGGAAAGTCGCGATCGTTTCTCTCAGGCCGCCCGTCATTCTCCTATCCGCAGGCAGCGTTTCCGGCAAACCGAACGATACCGCGAGCAGAGTAAGCACGCCCCATCCCGCCAAAACAATGAACAATCCTGCCCATGGCATAACCTTTAACAACTGTCCTCCTACGACTGGCGAGAAAATGGGAGCCGCCCCGTTCACCAGCATAAGCATGGCGAAGAACCTCGTCAGCTCCGGCCCCGAATACATATCCCGCACGACCGCCCTCGAGATGACGATACCGGCGGAACCGGCCAGACCTTGAACGAACCGAAGAGCGACGAGCGCTTCGATAGACGGGCTGAAGGCACACAGAACGGACGCGACGGCGTACATCAATAATCCGATCAACAACGGCAGCCGTCGACCGTGAATATCGCTTAAAGCTCCGGCGAACAGTTGTCCGACCGACAGTCCGATCATGCACGCCGTCAGACTTAGCTGAGCATAAGACGAGGTTGTATTCATATTATCGGCAAGCTCGGGCAAAGCCGGCAAATATAGATCAAGCGATAGCGGACCGAAAGCCGAGAGCGACCCTAACAAGACGATCAACCATATTAGACCGGATTTCTTCGCGCCCGTTCTCCCGATCGCGAGCGATTGTTGACTTTGATTCATTGTGCACCTCTTTGTTTCTCATCATCCCCCTATCATAGTACGAAAAGAATACCGCCGTCGATGACCAATTCCTCCCCCGTCATGAATTAGACTTAGATAAAGTATGCCGTTCGAAGTACCGGTTTCGCGACCCTTTGTTCCCAGGAATCAATCCCTGTTATATAATACATATGTTCCCATCAGCGCATCCTTTAACGACCTTAACCGATAGGAGACCACGCATGGACATTATTCAAATTCCTACGCATCTAATCGATGAAGATAAAGAACAACCGAGATATCAGTTCGACGAGGAGGCTCTTCAAGAACTAATGGACAGCATCGGGGAGCTCGGTTTACTGTCCCCGATTAAAGTCAGAACGACGAATGACGGCCGTTATAAGATTATTTACGGGAATCGACGCTATAAGGCTTGCTCCGCTCTTAAGCTTCCAACGATACCTTGCATTGTTTCCAACGTTACGGACGAGATGGAAATTTACCTGGAGCAAATCGCGGAAAATCTTACCCGACAAGGTTTCTCGCCGATCGAAGAAGCGGAGGCTTTCAACAAGCTGTTGAACGATCCGAAATTCAGCAGCTCCATCAAATACTTGTCCAGTAAACTCGGCAAACCCGAAAATTACATCAAGAACAAATTGGATCTGCTCAAGTTCAGCAACGCCGTAAGATCGCTGATCGTATACGGCACGGAAATCAAAAAAGGCAAACTAACCGAGGATCAACTGATGCCCCTCAAGGATCTATCGATGGAGTATCGCGATTCGCTCGCCTTAATCATGGCCGAAGACGAAATGTCCGTGCCCGACGTTAAACGGATCGCTCGCTTGTTCAAAGACAAGGAGGTCTCGGACGGCACGAAAGGCAAGCTGCTGTTCAAGACGGGACCGCAGTTGCTCGAAACCTGGTCATCGTTCGAGCAGACCAAGAAGGAACGTGCCAAGAACGCCGAGCTTAAAGAAGAAGCTTCCGCCGATAACCTGACCGCAACGATATCCGGCTCGTCCTCTTCCGTCCACGCTCCGCTTACCGGACAGACAAGCGGCGAAGAGAGGACAGCGGACTCGGCGGGTCGGGAAAGGGCAAGAGCGGCGCACGAGGAAGCTCGTTCCGCCGCGGCATCCGCTATATCCGAAGTTTTCTCCGATTCTTCCGCGGAACAGGACCAAGCTCCCGATAGCTATATCGAAAGTTTGTTGAACCTGTTGCTCGCGACGCTCCCTGCGCCTAGCGCACTTTCCGCTAAAGATCTGCCCATGCTTGAAGGCGTCGAACGGAAACAGTTCGTACAGGACGTCGACACGCTCATCGGCGATCTGGAGAAGCATCTGACGGAATGGCGCTCCGTTAAGGACATGCTGACGGTAAGAAACTAGAATAGAGCAACCGCATCCGCAAGATGCATAAAATAACGGGGACATACTTGGGTATGTCTCCGTTATTTGCGTTGGTAAGCGATCGTCTCCCCCTCTTCGATACATAATTAATGAACGTACCTAGTACAAGCTTTAGGATTGCGCATAAAATGTTACGAACGATTGGGAGGTGACTAAATTGTCAATTCAATTTTTGGACGAGCGGCTATCGATCCACCGCAGCGATAGTTCGGGAACGGAGATTTTGACGGCCACGCCTTTATTTATCGGCGACATCGGGCTTCAGGTACTCGCAGCGATTCCTGCCGGCAATGCGGCGAACGTTCGCGTGGCCTTGAACGGGATCGTCGGGATACAGACGGATATCGGCGTCTTCGCCACGATCAATTTAACTGTGGAACGCAATAGTACCGGAGTCGCGGGTACCGGCGTGACGATTTTGACGGAGTCCTATTCAACGGAAGGCGTTGCTTCATTCCCTCCGATCAGCGTCAGCGCCGGAGACTTCCCGCCCGCAAGCGCGGTGTTGGCCGGTCAAATTCGTTATACGTTGTTCATCAGCGTTACCGATACCGAATCATCTCTTGGCCTTAAGGGACCGGTCGTCTTTAACGGTTCCGCTTCGGCAGGGGTAACGACATAAATCGGAAATAAAATCGGGAAGATGCGAATTTGCCAATGATCGTTGCTTGTCCGGGATCGGGGTTGGCAGTATGATGGGGGGATAGCTCGGAGAGAACGCAACTAGAGGTCATATCATCATGAAAATCAGAGACTGGGATATCAACTTAAAAATCAGGCTCGCCGGAGAAGCTTCATTCAACATTATCCTGTGGGCTTTCTTCCCCTTCTTGTCCATCTACTTCGCCGAATCGTTCGGCAAAGGGTGGGCGGGAATATTACTTATGCTATCGCAAGCGTTATCCGTCATCGCTAATCTGTTCGGCGGTTATTGCGCGGATCGGTTCGGACGGAAACGAATGATGGTCATCGCGGCATCCGGGCAAGCCGTCGGCTACGGGATCTTCGCGCTGGCCTCTTCGCCATGGCTGCCAGCTCCGATTCTAGGGTTCGTCGGATTTAGCTTAGCCAGCATGTTCTCCTCCATTTATTACCCCGCAAGCCAGGCGATGGTCGCGGACGTCGTACCGGAGGAGCACCGGGCAGGCGTATTCGCTATCTTCTATACGACGGCTAACATCGCGGTCGTGATCGGTCCGCTCATCGGTTCGGCACTCTATCTAAGTTATCCGTTCATCGTATTATCGGCGGCTTCGGTCATCTGCACCGCTCTTGCCACGGTACTCAGCGGGCGCGTACGGGAGACGTTGCCGAGTCACGTCGCCGAGCGAGTGCGGCAGAAACCCAACGAGCCGTGGCACCGTTTCTTGACGGATCAGTTGCGCGACTACAAGGTCATCATTTCGGACAAAGTATTCCTGCTCTTCATTATCGCGGGCGTCCTAATGTCCCAGACCTTTATGCAGCTTGATCTGCTGTTCCCCGTTTTCTTGAAGGAAACCGTACCTTTAACGACTCTGTTCTCCTACGGAGACTGGAGCTGGCAATTGACCGGGGAGAAATTGTTCGGGATCATCGTCTCGGAGAACGGGCTGCTCGTCGCGCTGTTCACCGTAATCGTGACCAAGTGGATGCTCGGTTACCGGGATCGATACGTATTCATCGGAGGAGCGCTATTCTACGGGTTAGGGATATGGATGTTCGGCCAAATGTCCACGTTCTGGGGCTTCACGGCGGCGATCGTCGTATTCACCTTGGCCGAGCTCATGTCCGCGGGACCGCATCAAGCTTTCGTCTCGCGATTGGCGCCGGAGCATATGCGCGGCCAATACTTCGCGGCATCAAGTCTGCGCTTCACGCTCGGACGCACCATCGCGCCGATGTCCATCCCGCTCAGCAGTTGGATCGGCTTCCAGTGGACTTTTGCCATTCTGGCGGGAATCTCGGTATTGTCCGCCGTGCTGTTCAACATGATGTTCAACCGGTACGATCGTCAATAGGCTTACAAAGGCAGCACCGCACGCGTGAGTAGGATCGTATGGCGGTTACTGCTTAGATCGACTTCTTTTAGAGAGTATTATTAGGCACTTTTTTAATCTGCATCGCCGTAGTCATCATCCAATCTCACACTAATGAATATTCTCCGTGGATCGTTAGCCAACTTTCGTCAGCTGTAAGGTACTCTCAGTGCGCTTCCCGGATCGTTAGCCGACTTTCGGCAGCTGTAAGGTACTCTCAGTGCGCTTCCCGGATCGTTAGCCAACTTTCGGCAGCTGTAAGGTACTCTCAGAGCATTTCGCGTTTCGTTAGCCAACCTTCGGCGGGTGTAAGATACTCTCAGTGCGCTTCCCGGATCGTTAGCCGACTTTCGGCAGCTGTAAGGTACTCTCAGTGCGCTTCCCGGATCGTTAGCCGACTTTCGGCAGCTGTAAGGTACTCTCAGTGCGCTTCCCGGATCGTCAGCCAACCTTCGGAGGGTGTAAGGTTCTCTTTGTGCTCTAATGGATTTGCCGTGGAGCTTTGCGACTAAGTTCAGCTCATCGAAAACTGGGGAGGCCTGAGTTGTAACCGAACGGCGACCCGAAACCTGAAAGAAGGCCAAGCTATGAGGTATCCCCTCCTGCTCGGCCTTCTTTCATAAGCTTCCGTTCCCTTACCGCTGGATCGGTTCGATCCTGTACGTCGCAACGTCCCGCGAGGAAGGTCCGTCTTCGCCTTCCGCATGCACGGCCCAGCCGTACGACAGAACGGACTCCACTAGCGCTTTCTCGTCCAACGTTAGGGAGGCATGCACCGCTTCCCGCCCTTCTTCGAGAAGCAGTTCCGGCTCACGTCCGAAGCGGACCAAGATCCAGCTTCGAATACCGCGCACGGTATTGTACTTGATTCGATATCCTTGCGTTACGGCCGCTTCGAACGTTGCGGGCTCTTCGTTCGCGAACGAAGTCAGCGTCTCGTACTTGAAATGAAAATCGCTCTCGTCTTCCGGAAGCTCGCCTTCCCGAACGCGACGGATCAACTCTTCGTTCGTCCAGCCTTGTCCGCGCAATGATTCCAGCATCAGAGCATCCCATTGCGACAGCTTCACTCTATCCGTTATCCCCATAGCTCAGAGCAACTCCTTTTTTTTGAAAATAACTCTTACCCCGACCCTAATGATCCGCGACGAAATGCCCCGGGCTCGCTTCGCGCAGCTCTCCGCCCGATTCGAAATCCATCGCGCCTTTGTCCCAAGCGATCCTCTGGCTGGTTGCACGCGGATCCGGCACCGGTATAGCCGACAGAAGCGTGCGCGTATAGGGATGCAGAGGGTTGTCGTACAATTCGTCGCTATCCGCGACTTCCACGAGCTTCCCGTCCCGCATGACGCCGATCCGGTCGGATATATGCCGCACCATGGACAAGTCGTGCGCGATGAACAAATACGTAAGCCCGAATTCGGCCTGCAAGTCCTCGAGCATATTAACGACCTGCGCCTGAACGGACACGTCGAGCGCAGAGATCGGTTCGTCGCATACGACGAATTCCGGCCGAACGGACAGCGCTCTGGCAATAGAGATCCTCTGGCGCTGTCCTCCGCTGAACTCATGAGGATACCGGTACAGATGCTCCCGCTTCAATCCGACCTTCTCAAGCAGCGAGGATACCGCCTCCTTGCGCTCGTCTCCTTTATAGACGCCATGAATGTTCATCGGTTCCCCGATCAACTCCAGCACGTTCATGCCCGGGTTAAGCGACGAGTACGGATCTTGGAAAATCGTCTGAATTCGACTCCGATAAGGCTTGAGTTGCTTCTCGTTCAGCTTCGTCAAGTTATGGCCGTCGAAATATACCTCTCCGTCCGTGTAGTCGTAGAGCCGAATAAGACAGCGCCCGATCGTCGATTTCCCGCTTCCGGACTCCCCGACCAAGCCGAACGTCTCGCCTTGGCGAATCTGAAAGCTGACTCCGTCGACGGCCTTGAGTACTTGCGTGCTCCGTCCCCAAATGTCTTTGCCTTTACTAAAATGCTTCTGCAAATTTCGAACGTCCACGAGCACCTTGTTTTTGTTTTCACTCACCGGAAGTCCCCCTCTCCCCGGCCAATGCTTTTAGGGAATCGTCCGAAGTTGGATTCTCTCCATCCCGCAACCAACATAGCGCGCGATGCCCCTCGCCTAACTCAAACAAGGGCGGCCGCTCGACGCACTTCCCGAAGGCATGCGGGCATCGTTCGATGAACGGGCAACCCGAAGGCGGATCAATCAAATCCGGAGGCGTTCCTTCGATCGGAACGAGACGTTCGCGGGATCCGCCGCCGCGTTTCGGCACGGAACGAAGCAATCCCTGCGTATAGGGATGCCCGGGACGATAGAAGATATCTTCCACCGTCCCCTCCTCCATGATCATTCCTCCGTACATGACGATGACACGGGTACATACTTGCGCCACCACGCCCAGATCGTGGGTGATCAGAACGATGGCCATATTCGATTTATTCTTGATCTCCTTGAGAAGATCCAGAATTTGGGCTTGTATCGTAACATCGAGAGCCGTAGTCGGCTCATCGGCGAGGAGCAGCTCAGGCTGGCACGAGAGCGCCATCGCGATCATAACCCGCTGCCGCATCCCCCCGCTGAACTCGTGGGGGTACTGTCCGACGCGACGCTCCGGCTCGGAGATGCCGACTTCCCGCAGCTTGTCGATCGCTTCTTGCAGCGCTTCCTGCTTGCCGAGTCCGCGATGCCTACGGATGACTTCCGTCATCTGATCGCCGATTTTCTTAACGGGGTTAAGGGAAGTCATCGGATCTTGGAAAACCATAGCTATCCGATTGCCGCGCAGGCTTCTCCACTTTTTATCGGATAACCCGGACAAGCTCTCTCCCCGGTAGCGGATATCGCCTCCGACGATTTTGCCCGGAGGGCCGATCAAACCGAGAATCGCCTTCGCGGTTACGCTCTTGCCGCTTCCCGATTCCCCGACAATCCCGACCGTTTCCCCTGCGTCGACATGGAAGCCGACGCCTCGGACCGCTTGATTTTCCCCGTCCCGGGTATGAAACGAAACCTGTAAATCATCAACGGCAAGCAACCGCTCCGTCATGATGTCTTCACTCCTTTGCGCCATATCTGGCAACCGTCTCCGGATTATCGCTTGATCAGCTTCGGTTCGAAGCCTACGCGCAAAATATCGCCCAAGACGTTAAAGCTTAGCACCGTAAGCAAAATAAACAGGCCGGGAAACAAAGCCAAATAAGGAGCTTGAGCGATGTAACCCTGCGCGTTGTTCAGCATGCTGCCCCATGTGGCGTTCGGAGCCTGCACCCCGAATCCAAGAAAACTGAGGGAAGATTCCATCATAATCGCCGAAGCGATATTGTTCGTCGCGCCTACGATCACGACGGGCATCAGATTAGGGAGAATGTGCCGCCCGATAATGCCGAGTGCTCCTTGGCCGGACGCCTTCGCGTACAAGACGTACTCCCGTTCCTTAAGCGACATCGTTTCCGCCCTGACTATCCTTGCGATGTTCATCCACATAAGTAGGGATATGATGACGATAATGTTGCCGACGCTCGGCTTCAAGTAGACGCTGAGCAACAGCAAGATCAGAAACGAAGGAATCGACATGACGATCTCCACGAAGCGCATCAGAAGACTGTCGATGACTCCCCCGAAGTATCCGCTGACGACGCCGACGACGACGCCGATGCCTGTCGCTAGAATCATCGAGGAGAAGCCGACCATGAGCGAAACTCTTCCGCCGTACAAAGCCCGGGTGAAATAATCCCGGCCGTAATCGTCCGTACCAAACCAATGCGAGGCGCCAGGCGCCTTTAATCTATCCACCGCGTTCAGCGCGTTGGGATCGTGCGGAGACAGAAAGGCAAGCGCCGCCGCGATCGTAAAAATAAGAAGGATAACTATTCCGGCGATACCGAATCCGCTCGAGAGAAGTTCGCTCCCGACGCTTCGCCATTTACTCCGATTCATGGGGTCACCTCTTCGTTTGGATTCTCGGATCCGCGATGCCGTACAGAATGTCCGCCGCCAGGTTGCCGAAGATCAGCATCACGGAGGAGAACAGCGTAATACCCATGATTACGGGATAATCCATTCCCCGAACGGCCGTCATGCCGAGCGAACCGATACCCGGCCATGAAAATACCGTTTCCGTCACGATCGCTCCGGCGACGAGTTCACCCATCGACATCCCGAGCAATGTAATTACCGGAAGCAGGACGTGTTTCATGACGTGCCGGAACAAAACCACTCTTTTCGAAGAACCGAAAGCATACTGGATTTGCACGTAATCTTCTTTCAACTGGCCGATCGTGCTGGAACGGATATAGCGAACGTAGATCGCAAGAAAACCGAAAGCCAGCACTATGCAAGGCATAATGCCATGCTTCAGAACGTCCAGCGCGGATTCGACGCCGATCGTTCTCATGCCCATGCTCGGCAGCCAACTCAGTTTGATCGAGAAAAAATAAATCAACAGAATCGCCAGCCAGAAGAGCGGAATCGAGATTCCGACGTAAGAAAATAAATTAATTAATTTGTCTATCCAACGGTTGCGGTTTGCGCCGGCCAACAGCCCGAGCGGTATGGCGAGCAACACGGCCAGCCCGATGGACGCTCCCATCAAACCCGCGGTCGCGGGCAACCGGTCGAGGATCTGATCGAGCACGGGCTGATGGTTAACCAGCGAGTAGCCCAGGTTGCCGGACAAAGCTTCCTTGATCCATAAAAAATATTGAATGTAAGCAGGTTTGTCCAAGCCCAAATTATGGCGAATTCGCTCAATGTCCTCCGCGTGCATGTTCGGGGTCACGAACGAAAGCACGGGGTCTCCCGGCGCGAACTTGATCATGGCGAAGCAGGCGATCGATACGAAGAAGAGCATCGGGATCGTCTGCAGCAGCCGTCTGACGATAAGTTGTCTCATGCCAATACGCTCCCAGCCGTATTCGGACAAAAAAATAAGCTGGACACACCAGCTTATTTTTTCCGCCCGTACTTATTTCAGGTAAATCTTGGACAAATCTTCGAATACGACGACCGGCTTCAGGACGGCTTCTTCGGTGCCGCCGTAACGCTTGTCAAGAGCCACGATCGTCTTCGTGTAAGCAATCGGGTAGATAGCCGCGTCGTCCGCGACGATTTCTTGAATTTGCTTATAGATGCCTTCGCGTTTGGTCGCATCGCCTTCTCCGGCTCCTTGTTTGAAGAGCTCGTCGACTTGTTTGTTATCGTAATGCGAGTAGTTGGAAGAACCGTCGGAAGAGAACAGGATGCTGTACGAATCCGGATCGAAGCTCATGATGTAGCCCGTAACCGCCAGTTCGTAATCCGTCGCCTTCTGGTCGAGGAATTTAGCCACCCACGCGGACGAATCCATGCTTTGCAGCTCGACCGTCACGCCGATGTCTTTCAACTTCTGCTGCACGTAAAGCGAGATCGCTTCTTGCGCCTTGTTACCGGTTTGTACGATGAAGCGAAGCTTCAAGTTGCTGACGCCGGCCGTTTGAAGCAGCTCTTTCGCTTTCGCGACGTCGTTGTCGAAAGTCGGAACGTCGTTCGTCTGGTATAGAACGTCCGGAGTCAAGAACGACTTGGCCGGATCGGCGTAATCGAGCGACGTGTAAGCCACTTGAATCAACTCTTCGCGGTTCAGCGCGTAAGCGATCGCTTGGCGGACTTCCTTCTTGTTCAGCACGCCCGTGTCGCTCTTCTGATTAAACATCATGTAACCGAGGCGACCTTCGCTATAAGGAAGAATCTCGAAATTGTTCGTCGCTTGGATCGTCGCCACGTCTTGCGGGTCGAGATACTTCAGGTTGATCTCGCCGTTCTGCAGCGCCAGGTTGGCCGCATTAGTATCCTTCGCGACGCGATAAGTGACCGAATCGAGGTGCGGCTTGCCGCCGAAGTAGTTATCGAATCTCTCGAGCGTCAAGTACTCGCCCGTCTTATATTCTTTGAATTTGAACGGTCCGGAACCGATCGGCGCTTTGTTCTTCTCGCTCTTCTCGATATTCGTCTCGTTCTCGAAAATATGCTTCGGAATCGGGAACACTTGCACGAGAGCCGCTTCGAACGCCGGGCTCACTTGCGGAAGCTTGAATTCCACCGTCGTATCGTCGACTTTCGTCGCTTGGACCGGCTTGCCGCCGATCACGAAATTGGCGCGAAGGAAGCTATTCTGCGATTCGTCCAAAATCTTCTCGAGCGTGAACACGACGTCGTCGGCCGTCAGCTTCTCTCCGTCATGCCAAGTCAAGCCTTCCTTCAATTTCAGCGTGTACGTCAGACCGTCTTCGGATAGCGACAGGCTATCGGCCAGGTAGAACGTCTTCTGTCCGTTGTTCACTTGGAACAAAGGCGCGAACAGCGCTTGGTCGATCGTCAGGCTGACGCGGTCGCCCGCGTAGTTCGGGTTAAGCACGATCGGGTCGGAAGCGACCGCGAAGATCAGGCTTCCGCCGTCTTTCGCTTGGCCGCTCTCGGCGGGTTGCGAAGCGGACGGGGTTGTATTCGAAGCGCTCGGCGAAGGGGAAGAATTCCCGTTATTGGAGCAGGCGCTTACGACCAAGGTCAATATTGCCATGAGAATAATTCCGTACAAGCTTTTGTTTTTACGGGTACGCATAATGTGTTCCAGCCTCCATGTCTATCTATGATGTAAATAGTTTTCTATATAGTATATCGGATTACTCGGAATTGCAACTAGTATTCTAAAAAACTCGATTTCGTTTCCGTTCCGTTTACCTCTACGCGTGCTCGTCCCACACTTTGACCGACCTCATTTTATCCCCGCGCCTCAAGACGTCGACGTGCTCCATCCCCGATACGACCTGCCCGAAAACGGTATGCCAGCCGTCCAAGTAATCGAATTCGTCGTAGCAAATAAAAAATTGACAACTGCCCGTTCCCGGCCCGAAGTGCGCCATAGATACCGCTCCCCTGACGTGCTTGTGCGGATTGTCCTTCGTCTCGCACGGGATTTTGTCCGTGCCTCCGCGACCGGTTCCGTCCGGACATCCGCCCTGGGCCACGAATCCGCGCACGACCCGCTGGAAAGCCAATCCGTCGTAAAATCCGCGCGTCGCCAGCTTTTCGAAATTCGCAACCGTTCCCGGCGCGTCCCGGTCGTATAATTCGATGACGATCCGGTTTCCGTTGTCCAATTCGATCGAGCCTTTCTTCATCCGTTTAACCCCGCTGACTGCTAGGTTCTGTTCGATCCGAACAGCCTATTTATGGTATTCCTCAATTGGTCCGCCAATATGTGCTATCGTTTTCGCCGGTTGCTCCGGCGCGTAAATTTCCTGCACGTCGTCCGCCTCCAGCGGACGAAATCGCCCGTCCTCCCCGCGCAAGATTACGTCGGCTTTCGGATTCATGGCCAGCAGCAAATTGATTAGCTCTTGAACTTTAAGCGCGTTGGTCATCGTATTCCCTGCTTTCTAGTTCGTAGCGATTATACGGTGAAAAATCCCCCGTCGTATTCGGCTTCTATGCAGCCGTAGTATACAACTAACCGCACCGAAGCGCAAATCTGCGCGTCGCCCGAATGCCGAAACGCAAATCGCGAAGATAACGTGAACCGCAAGATATTATCCATTTCGAACGACTCCCCCTTCCGCTTGTTCCGATTGTCCGTCTTGACTCAGCCTAAGGGATAACGCCGGAATCGCCGAGAGTACGCATAAGACGGCAGCGGCCATGTATGCCGGTACGATACCCGCCGTATTGCTCAGGATGCCCGACGCCGAAGTACCAAGCAACAAAGCGCCCATGAATAACGGCATCATTAGCCCGTTTACCCTCCCGATCATCTCCGCCGGAATTCTCGCGATTACGTAACTGCCGACCGCGGTGTTGACGATCGCCATCATAACGCCGTTGGCGAACCGGAACGCGCCCGTCGCGACCGGCCATACCGAGAGTGCTTCAACGACGTAAGTCACCCCCATAAAAGCGACCGCCGCGGGCAACAGGTAACGCAACTTCAATAGCCCCGTGAATGCGACGGCAAGCAAAGCCCCGAGTAACAACCCAAACCCGTCCGCGGCCGCAAACCATTGTACTTTGTCCGGGGATAACCCCAACCGCTCCGTCACGATGAAGATTTCGAGCGGCTGTACCAGCCCCGCCCCCAATCCAATCAAGGAAAAGGCGAGAAACAGCCGCTTTAATTGGCTCTCCCCGCGCATGAAGCGAACGCCCTCCCGCAAATCCTCGCGAAGAGTAGAAGAGACATTCGCATCGCCCGTCTTGCCTTTGGGCAGGAACGACAAAACGGCAGCCGACAGCAAGAAGAGCAGCGTCAAGGCGATTAACGAAGCGTTCAGACCTGCCCATTGGTAGATCGCCGTCCCGGCGACTGGGCCGAGAATCAAGAACAGAGAGCTCATGCTCTGGGTAAGACCGATCGCTGCCGGTACTTGGTCTTCCGGAATGTTTTTTTTGAATATTTTAGCGGAGGAGGGCTGGGAAAATTGGCTGAGGATAGCGGACAGGAAAGCTGCGCCGTACAAGGATTGCCACGCATCTCCGGCTATTAGCGCCAGAATGACGACGATGGAAGCCGCGCTCAGCAAATCTCCCGCGATCATCGTGCGCTTCGGATTCCATCGGTCGGCGAACAGGCCGCCTACGATAGAGAAAACGAAGATCGGCGCGTATTCGACGATGGACAGCAAGGACACGGCGAATTTGTCCCCGTTCGTCTTCTCCATGACGTAGTAGAGCAGAGCCATGTTTCGGATCCAGATCGCGATTTGCTGCAGAAGATCGGATACGAATATCAATCTAAAAGTACGGTTTCTCATGAGCATGCGGGCATCCTCCGATTTAGACCGACCAACCGGTCTAATTAATGGACGTAAAAAACGCCAAGCTTCCGGCGGCTAACGTTCAGCCTTGCTTGGCGCGTATTCCGTCTAACGCGAATCTTACCGCATCCCGGTAGTATTCCTTTACGAGGTCCTGCTCCAGATCGCGGTCGACCGTGTAGTATATCTTGCCTAAGCCTTCCATTAAGCTGCTTACGAGCAAGACAAGCCGATCAAGATCCCCTTGGGCGATCTCGCCGTTCTCCATCCCTTCCCGAAGCACTTCCCGACAGGCTTGAGAATTGGTGTCGTTAATTCGCAACAGCCGCTCGACGACTTCTTCCTTGATAATTTGACTGCGGGAATACTCTTCCAACGATTTCAACAACGGATTCTGAAAATCGTTCGCATAATGCTCGGCCAGAGCGTAAAGCTGCTCCTCTATCGAGCCAGCCGACGCCCGGATTCTCTCCCACTCGGAGTTCCACTGCTGCGAATCTTCTTCGACGACTTGCAGGAACAGTTCTTCCTTGCTTGGAAAGTGGTGATAGAGGCTGCCCTTGCTAACCTCTGCCGCTTCGCACACTTCGTTCATCGTAACGGCTCCGTAGCCTTTCTGGTTAAAAAGTTGCGTTGCCTTGGCGGTTATTCTCTTCTTCGTTTCTTCTCCGTCGGAGCGTCCTCTAACCATGACAGCACCCCCTAGACCGACCAGTTGGTCTAATTATAGCACGGCCGACGACGGACGATCAACCGGCCGGTTTGCTAGCTAAAGCCTGCTCTTCGGAATCATCGACCGTCCGTCCTTCACCCTAAGCGACACGAGTGGTTCGGGGATCGCTTCGCCTTGCCCGGGCGCGGATTCGAACCGGAAATTCGCCGCCAGCGTACCGAGAATCAGCACCGCTTCCAGCATCGCGAATTGCGAACCGATGCAGCCTCTCACGCCGCCGCCGAACGGAAAATAAGCGAACCGCGGCCATTGGGAAGAACCTCCGTCTTCGAATCTCTCCGGACGGAAAGCCGATGCATCGCCGAATACGGCGTCGTTGCGGTGAATGGCGTATGGACTGATCAAGAAGCTGCTGTTGCTCGGAAAACGGTCTCCAAGCAACTCGACCGGCTGCTCGGATTCGCGAAGAATAGCCCACGCCGGGGGATAGAGTCGTAACGTTTCTTGAATGACTTGTTTGGCGTAGGGCATCTCACGGTAACGGTCGTAAGCAGAAATTCGCTCTCCGTTACGCTCTTCCTTGGATCGGATGCGATCTTGCTCCTCGTGCAGCCGGGCGAGCGCGTTCGGGGAACGCTCCAAGGCGTACCACGCCCAGACTAAAGCGTTGGCCGTCGTTTCGTGTCCGGCGAGCAGCATTGTCATCATCTGATCCCGGATTTCCTGCTCGGGCAATGCTTGTCCGTCCTCGCTTCTCGTATCAAGGAGCAGGCCTAACATGCAGCCCTCATAAATATCCGATTGACGTTTCGCATCGGCGATCGCGTCGTAGATCATCTCTTCCAGCGTGCGGATCGCCTTCTTGTGACGAACGTTGCCCGGCGTCGGCCATGAGAAAGGCAGGATGACCGGCGAGAAAATCGTACCCGCCGATCTCCGGATCGTCACGTCGACCGCCGCGGCCAGCTCCGACTTATCTTCCTCCAGTTCCGTATTGAACAAGCTCCGCGCGATAATGCCGAGCGTCAGTTCCATCATCGCCTCATGCATCGGAACGGGACCGTCTTCGGTCAACTTGCCCGCGAGCCGCTCCGTCTCCTCCCGCACGATCTCGGCGTAAGCTTGAATTCTTTCTTTATAGAATACCGGAGTCATATACCGCTTCTGTTCCCGATGCTCTTCGCGCTCGGAAGTCAATAGACCATCGCCGACCGTGCGGCGCAGCACTCCCGAACTTCTCCCTTTGCGAAAGAAGCGATCTTGGTGAACGAGTATTTCCTGGACGAAATCCGGGGAATTCACGATAAACGTCGGTTGGAACGAGCTCGTCCTGAGCGATACGACATCCCCTATCGGCAGCGCGTTCAAGAGAAATCCGAGCGGATCCCGTTGGAAGCTGAAGAAGTTTGCCGTTCTCGAAGTAGGAATATCCACTACCCTTGTCATCTCGTTTCCCCCTTCCTATCTAGGAAAAGTGTATCATTTTCCGATAGGAGGATGCCAGCTTGCGTTCATCTTCGGGCTACACGCTGCGAAGAAGGAATCTCGCTTTCGAAAATGGAATATCTATAGACATCTAACGTCGCTAATCGTTAATCGCCTTAAAGGAGTAAACCTTATGGATGATCCGCTCGTTTCGCGGGTTCGCGGTCTTTTCCCTTGCTTCTCCTCCGTGCCCGACGCGCTATGGAAACATGCCGAACTCGTCTCTGCAACCCCCTCTACTCCACATCCCGTTCGGGAAGGCCATCTTCTCGAGCATGCGCTTTTTATCGTGAGCGGGGGAGTGCGTATCTTCAAAATATGTCCCGAATCGGGAAGAGAAATTACCCTTTACCGCGTCTTCGGGGGCCAATGCTGCGCGCTGATGATGGCAAGCATCCTCGGCGAAACGGAATACGAGGCATCCGTATCGATCGAGATGCCGACGGAAGTCCTCATGATTTCCCTTCCTGAATTCAAGAACTGGATCGACGAGATTCGGCCTGTCCGGCAGTTCGTCTACAAACAAATCATGGGCCGGATCGCCGACGTTACGACGCTGATCGAGAAGGTCGCGTTCCAACCTATCCCGGTTCGCTTGGCGGACTTCCTGCTCGTCCGTCTATCCGCGCGAGAACCTGCGACCCTTGAGATCACGCACGACCTCATCGCAGCCGAGCTCGGCACGGCCCGCGAAGTCGTCTCCCGAACGCTGAAAGCTTTCGCCGCCCAAGGCGCGGTTCTCTTGCAGAGAGGTCGAATCACCCTCCTTCGCAGAGAACTTCTGCATCGCATCGCCGAGCGTCTTCGTGACTAAGTCACGGTCTTTCGGTCTTCCCTTTCGTAGAATCGTTATTAGATTCATAATCGAAAGGAAGGATAACCATGAAACCTTACTATTCTCCTGCCAACCTAGAACGGATTCCCGAGTTGATTCGCCTTGCCCCTCAAGCCGCCGCTTCGTTCCTTGCGTTCGAGAAAGACGTCTACCACACAGCAGAGGCGCTTCCTCCGCGAACGAAAGAATTGATCGCCGTTGCCGTCGCTCATGTCACGGGCTGCCCCTACTGCATCGATACGCATGTCAAGAAGTACAAAATGCTCGGAGGCACGCCGGAGGAAATCGTCGAAGCCGTGCTCGTCGCTGCCACGACGCGAGCCGGAGCGATTCTGAGCCACGCCACGCATGCGCTGATCGCATTCGATCAGCAAGACGGCCCGACGGCGGCGGAATCTTCGAAATCTGGGCCGGCTTCCTCTCCGTCCGACCCCGAATGCTTATGCTAGAATAAGCCAAAGCCCCCGATCGCATTCGATCGAGGGCTTTCCGATTTGGTTCTACGCTCTCTTTTCCCATACGTCCGCGTATTCCGAGTTACGCTTGAATTGCGTCAGCGCATAAGAGCATGACGGGATAATTTTCTTCCCTTCCGCGCGAGCCTCTTCGACGACAATATCCAGTAGTTTCCGCGCGATATTGCCTCCCCGGTAGCGAGGATCGAGAAACGTATGGTCGATAACCCACGTATCCACGTCGGCTAACCTATAAGTAATCTCGCCGACTTGTCCGCCGACTCCCAGAACGACGAAACTCGTGCCTTGTTTCCGGATTTCCACTTGCGAGTCGGCCCGTTCGCGTTCTTGGGCGTTAGGCTCGACCTCGCCAGATTCGTTCGGATGAAGTTCGTTAACGTTCATATCGCAACACCTCCCTATGATGATTTACCCACGGAAGGCGAGTTTGATCGCTACTTTAAGATTTCTTTGACCCATCGCAACGAATAGCCGGTATGCTGGACGACATCCATCAAGGACGCGCCGGGATTGTTCTTGATGTAATCTTTGACGACCGATGCCTCGAAAATGTAAATTTGTTGGCAGTCCTTGCACAGCGTATCCGGCCTTTGTACCTGCAACTTCCCGCACCTGCCGCAATTAATCAGTTCCATCGTAGCCCACCCTGGAGTCCGTCTTCAGCCTCAACCGCGACTTTGTGATTAATGCTATTGTAACATCTGAACAACGGGACGTCTCCTTAAAGGTTGGCAAATAGACCCAGTATACAGCCCGATTATAACGTTAGAAGCCGCACTATAGGTATAAACACCTAGCGCGGCTTCTCTATCTGCTTATATCAATCTATCAATCCGGACCGACGCAGCAATCGGCTAACGATGACCGCCGTCTCCGCGCGGGTCAACGTATTCTTCGGCAATAGCGCCGACGAACGGTTCCCCTGGAGTAGTCCTTCCTCGACGTTAAGCGCTACCGATTGCCTCGCCCAGCCGCTTACGTCGGCGGCATCCCCGAATTTCGCCAACGTTATCGCCGCGGACGCTTCCGACTTTTCCTTATGTTGAGTCAAGCCGGTCAGATCCATGGCTCTGGCAAGCATGACCGCCGCCTCTTCCCGGGTAATCGTCGCGGACGGACGGAAATTCCCCTTAGCATCCCCTTCCGCGATCCCGAATCGTGCGGCTTGAGCCGCGGCTCCAGCGTACCAAGCGCCTGGAGCAACATCCGCGTAGCCGGAATTCCCGTCTGGATCGGATATGCCTAATGCCCTTACGAGCATCGCGACGAATTCCGCTCGAGTGACCGAAGTCGCGGGAAGGAATCGCCCGTCGCCGCTTCCCTGAAGAATCAAACGGGAAGCTAGATCGTTCGCTTCTTTTTTCGCCCAATGGTTGTCCACATCGGAGAACGCCCCGGAATAACGGACTAGCGCGTAGACGCTGTTCGTAAGACTGTTTGCGACGGCGACGGGTTTCCCGTATCTCTCTTCCATCCGGGTAGGCACGTGGCGAACGGAGCCACCCTCCTCCAAAACGACGGCAGTCGAAATCTCGTCCGGACGGATGCCGGAAGGAAGCGGGAGATAACGTTCCACGAATACGCTGAAATGGTCTGCTTCTTTCGTAACGCCTCCGTACGATACGGACACCGCGAACCCGACCGGGATTCCGACGACCGGTACGTTCCCGGCGCGCCTCGCCTCGGCTTGAGAGATCGAGATCGCGATAATCGCTTCGTCGAGGGACCTCCCGTCGAAGAGCCGCGACAGCCGTTCCAAATCAATTGCGGCCGCGGGCAATTCGTAACCTCCGTAAGGCGTCCGAATCTCGAGAATCGAACCTTTCTTGGCCATCTCTTGAACCACTTTACCGGTCAACTCCAGAACCGCGTCGGTATCGGACTTGTCCGCCTCGATCACGAGACGGGACCGATCCGGTTCGCGGGCAAGCCTTGCAAGCAGCGATCCGGCTTCGATGGAAGCCGTCAGCTTGACGCGACCTGTTCCGGACGCCGTCCGCTTGACGGTTAGGAATTCGGTCAAAGAATAACCGCCGACGGTCGCCTTCAAATTCGACTCGGCTGCCGGGGGCTTCGGATCGGTTACCGTACCGCCGCCGTCTGGAACACCCGAAGCGCTTTCCCTTGCCCTTACCAATTGGACAACATACTTCGTTAGCGCCCCGTTCTCCGCGGTGACGTTCAGTTCGATCCTGTTATTCCCTACTTCCAAGGGAAACGACTCGCTCGGCACTCCATTCGTCACCTCGTGCGGCCCAGACGTGAGCAAGCCTGAGTTGCCATAGACGCTGGCG
Organism: Cohnella herbarum; assembly: GCF_012849095.1. NCBI lineage: Bacteria > Bacillati > Bacillota > Bacilli > Caryophanales > Paenibacillaceae > Cohnella > Cohnella herbarum. The sequence continues at coordinate 6,413,152 of NZ_CP051680.1, read as the reverse complement.
GTTACGCTTGCCTTGGCATCGTAAGTCGCAGCCGTAACCGATACCGACGATACGTTATATCCCACTTCGGCCTTATAGGCCGTTTGGCCCCGAGAGAACGCTGGGCTAAATGGAACGGAAGCTCCATTCCATAAGACCAAGGATTCGAGCGTCGAATCGCCGCTCTCGCCCGGATAAACCGGCGCGCTTTCCCTTACCACTTGGACAACATACTTCGTTAACGCCCCGTTCTCCGCGGTGACGTTCAGTTCGATCCTGTTATTCCCTACTTCCAATGGAAGCCCCTCGCTTGGCACTCCATTCGTCACCCGGTGCGGCCCAGATGTGAGCAAGCCTGAATTACCGTAGACGCTAACTGTTACGCTTGCCTTGACATCGTAAGTCGCAGCCGTAACCGACACCGAAGATACGGTATTCGTCACGCTAACGGAATAGTCCGTTTCAGCCCTAGCGAACGCCGGACTTAACGGAACCGATGCTCCGCTAGCGACCGACAGGCTCATCGAAGCAAGAGTCGCGTCATCCCCGGGAGGATCGACGGGCTCAGCTTCGGTAACGAACGTCCATGTCGTATCGTCCGAGATCCCGGCATAGGCGTTGCCTGCAACGTCATCGAACGCGCCCGGGTCGATACGGATCGCGTATTCGGCCGATAGTTGCAACGGTACGGATAGCAGCAAACTCACTTTGTCTCCCGCGACCGCAACCTTAGAAGCATCCGTGACGGATAACGTCTCTTGCCAACTGCCGTCCGTTCTCGAGACCGTGATTGATTTCCCTGGCACCGCCGTCACTGGCTCGTTGAATTCCAACCCTAATGGCGCATTCGCGGATACGTTCACGGCGTTGGACGGCGGCGAGTATTCGACAACCAGCGGTGCCTCAATATCGGGCAAAACCCTCCAGTGGGCGAATAAAGTCACGTCGGACGCAGGCATCACGAGCGTGTCCCCGGGAAGATAGGTATCGCCGCTGCCGTCTGCCCTCGTATTCCAACCCTCGAAAGCGAAACCCGACTTTTCAAGGCCGTCTAGGTTTCCCAGAACGGTAGCCCACTCTCCTACCCAATACTCGAAAGAATCGATCGGAGGCTCTCCGCGCGTATTTCCGTTTCCTTCGTAAAAAACGACATACGTAGGCTCGTCCAGCGTCCTGACCCTTATTTTCTGATATACGCTTTTCTGCCCGACTTTGTCTTTCACGATTACCACATAATAATACGTTTGACCACTGACTAGACCCGTTACTTGCTTCGTTGAAACATCAGCCTGGTAAGCCCCGAGCGGGGTTCCGCTGGATTCGATGGCGCTGACCGTTCCCGGATTGCTGCCCGTAACGCGATAGATCCGATATTCCAGTTCATTCTGCTTGCTTAGATTATCGGTTGCCGGCGTCCAAGATAAGGTAACCCCCGTTTGCGTAATATCTGTAGTCGTAATTGTCGGATCGCTTACGGTAGGAGACGTCAAATCCAGCACGGCTTTATTAATGACGGGCACGCGCCGCTCCTCGGTCGTGCCGTCTCCTAATTCGCCGCTCGAATTCAATCCCCAGCCCCATACCGTGCCGTCGGTTTGCATCGCGATCCCATTAAAACCGCCTGCTCCCAATGATTCGATATCCGACAACGCCGTGATTTCCACCGGCGTATAACGCCACTCCCACGTTCCGTCTCCGATCTGACCTTGGGCATTAACCCCCCACGCCCATACTTTGCCGCCATTCGTCACGGCGTAGCTATGGTTTCCTCCGCCTACGACGGCTTTAACGTCGCTAACTAAACTGGCTTGTACCGGAGTCAGCCGATCGTAACCGGAACTATCCCCCAGCATTCCCCAATAATTTCGTCCCCAGCTCCACACCGTACCGTCGTTCTTAACCGCAAGGCTGTGGTTATTGCCCGCCCCAACCGATTTTACGCCGCTAATGCCGATCTGCTGCGGAGTCGACCTCGCGACCTTCGTTCCGTCTCCCAATTCGCCGTATTGGTTATTCCCCCACGTCCAGACGGTTCCGTCGGACTTCACGGCGAGACTATGCCAGCCCCCGGCGGCGACCGCGACCACGTTGCTCAGACCGGATACCTGAACGGGAGAGTTCCGTTGTATCGTCGTTCCGTCCCCCAATTGTCCACTGTTGTTCGTCCCCCAAGCCCATACGTTGCCGTCGTTATCGATCGCGAGGGTATGATAACCTATCCCCGTCGATATCGCCTTGACTCCGCCCGTAATTCCCGTAATTTGCACGGGCAACTTTCGGTTCTCCGTCGAACCGTCGCCCAACTGGCCGTTCTCGTTCATTCCCCAAGCCCATAACGTCCCGTCTTCCTTAATTGCATAGCTGCTCCGATTCCCGGTCGCTATCGACTTTACATGATCCAGATTAGCGACTTCAACCGGCGCCGACCTCCCCCCGGTCGAGCCGTTTCCCAGTTGCCCCATCGTGTTTTGCCCCCAACCCCAGACCCTTCCGTCCGTCGTCAAAGACAAACTGTGATAATACCCCGTGGCAATCTGCGGAGTGACTACGTATTCGGCCGCATGAACGGTTTTCGATTGAAGCATCGGCATGCTTCCCAACAATAAAATAAATCCCAGAACGAATTTGCTAATCCGCGACATCTTGTTTCATCCTCCCGCACAATATCCCTTTAAGCGACACCTTCTTTCATTTTAAGGAGCAAAAAAGCAGAATTCGATTTACTAAAGTTAACTATTCGAAATAAATTTCCGTCATCGCGCAAAAAAAAGACGCTACCTCCTTAATAAAGGAGAAACGTCTTCATCTTTTCCAGCTATACCGCTTATATTTGCCGTCTTCACGCGCCGTCTACTATCGATACAACTCCATAATCCGATGACCGTATAACATGAACCCGGACAATACGCCGGCCAATAACAAGTACGCGACGAGAACTTTCCATTTCACGGAAGCCGGGGCTTTGTAATAAGTACGGTAGTGTTGAATCTCTTCGTCCAGCAACTGAATTCTTGCTTTCGCCTTCTCAGCCGCGTCTGCTAGCAGACGCGATGGAATCGGTCTCGAAGGATCCGATTCCTCGTACATGACCGGCTGGTGCTCCCATTCCTGAATCAGGGAGAGCGTTAAGCTCGCATATTGTTGATCCATCGTCGCTTGATCGCCGGCAAGCTTCTCTTCATCCTGAAGGAATGGAATAAATTTCTTGTTCTTTCCTTCTCCCGCCTTCTTAGCGGCTTCCAATCGTGACGATAAAGCTTGTTTAACGTTCCAGGTGCTCGTCAAGCTCGGCCACTCCCGAATCGCCGCAAGGTACTCCTCCAACTTCTCCCGTTCGTAGGCCAACAGGGAGCCCCGATAATTTTCCCGACCGCGGCTCCACCAAGAGAATAATCCGATCAATATTATAATATAGAGCAGCGGGCTTGGAGAAATCGCGACGATAACGCCGAGCACCAACAATCCGGCAAGCCAGATCTTCGTCGAGAGCACGGAGACGATTCGCCCTCCGTCTAGCGGCGATACCGGAATCAAATTAAACAGGTTGATCATCGCGCCGAGAAATACGACCAACGCCCAGAAAGGTTCCTTCGTCGTCTCGTACAGCACGACAGCCGGCAAGAAGGATATCAGACCGGCGAGCGGCCCGCCGTATGCCAGATAGGCTTCCGTCGCCGCATCCCGCGGACGTTCTTTCATGGAGACGAGAGCGCCTACGAACGGTATGAAGAACGCCGGCGACATCGGAATTCCTTTGCGCTTAGCTGCCACGATATGTCCCATCTCATGGATGAAGATCAAATATACGAGAGCTACCCCGAATTTCCATCCGTAGATCGCGGCATACGCCCCTAAACTGACCATCATCGTAATCAAAGTGCCGCCGAACTTCGTCCACTTCAACAAGGCGAGCGCCCACTTGAATTTCGCTAACAGGAAAATACCTATGCCCATCAGAACCGATCGGCTTTTGGATTTATTCACGTCGAACTTCCTTTCACTGCAATACTGTAATGTAGGACATTGAACTATTATCTCACTTTATACGAGAATAGATAAGGCGCGTTTCGTCTGCTCCTTCTAAAATCAACGCGAATTGTCCGGTACGACGACGGAATATTAATAAATGCCAGAAAGACGGCGAATAGTTTGGCGTTGTCGCAGTTAAGTTGATTTATTAAACTTTACCCACCATTCGATGCTGTGTTAAAATAATGCATACTTAAAGGAATGGAGGGTTACGTGTGATAGACTACATCCGAGTTAGATCCTTGCGCGGCTAATTGAATAGCGCTTAAGGCTCTGCCTGTGTGCAGAGGACTCAGGATTGGTCTGTCCTATTAACCCTTTATAACGGCAATGAACGGCTATGCTTGGAACGGATGATGGAATGGCGGGAGAGGTCTCGCCGTTTCATGACCGGGCAGCGCTCGTTTGTTATTCGCCGTAGGAATAGGCATGATCGGCATGCACGTGCCTGCGGGCTTTCATCGCCCGCAGTCGGCTAACGCCTCATTTCCCGATCCCTCTAACGTCATACGACCGCACAGGCAGAGCGCTGCCTGTGTTTTTATTTTGTTCGTACACGAATGGAGGAGTAAGAATATATGGAACAACTACGCGATAAAGCCGTAACCGTCGGATTGGAATTGAACCACCGCCCCGGCTTCGCAAGCGCGATGGAAGAATTGCGCAACTTAGCCGATGCATGCGAAATCGAGGTCGTTGGCGAGCTGACGCAGAAAGCCGATCGGGTAAACCCGTCCATGTATATGGGAAGCGGCAAAGTAAATGAATTAAAGGAACTGATGGCGAGCAAGGATGCAACCATCGCTATCTTCAACGACGAGCTGTCGCCTTCGCAGATCCGCAACCTGGAGGCCGGGCTGGATTGCAGAGTCATCGACAGGACGATTTTGATCTTGGATATTTTCGGAAGCCGGGCCCAGACCAAAGAAGCGAAGCTTCAAGTCGAAGTCGCTCGGTTGCAATATATGCTGCCTAGATTAGTCGGTCTTAGGGAATCGCTGGATCGACAAGGCGGCGGTGGCGGAGGGGGTCTTAAAAATAGAGGCTCCGGGGAGACGAAACTCGAACTCGACCGGAGGAGAATCGAGGACCGGATCGCCGCGCTGCAAGCCGATCTGGAGAAGCTAGTCTCCCGGCGGCAAATCCAGCGCAAGCAGCGGCGCAAGAACGAGGTTCCCGTCGTCTGTCTAGTCGGATACACGAACGCAGGGAAATCCAGCTTGATGAATGCTTTAATCCAGACGTATGCGCCCGGAACCGGCAAAGAAGTGTTGGCCAAAGACATGCTGTTCGCCACGCTGGAAACGTCCGTTCGAAGCATCCAATTGCCAGACCGCAGATCTTTTCTCTTGGCGGACACGGTCGGCTTCGTAAGTCAGTTGCCCCATCATCTGATTAAGGCGTTCCGGTCGACGTTGGAAGAGGTGACGGAGTCCGACTTGCTGCTTCACATCGTGGACTGCTCGGACGCGGAACGCAACGAACGAATCGCCGTTACGAACGAGACGTTGCGCGAGCTCGGAGCCGGAGAGATTCCCAGTCTGTACGTTTACAATAAAGCGGACTTAAAAGCCGATCAGGCCTATCCGCTGATCGAAGACGATGGCGTCTACCTCTCCGCTCGCGAGAATATCGGGATCGAGGAGCTCGTTCAATTGATCTGCCAGCGCGTATTCACCGATTACAAGAAGTACGAGATTCTGATCCCCTACGCCCAAGGCAGGCTCGTATCCTACTTCAACGAGAATGCGCACGTGCATGCGATGAGCCATGAAGAGGACGGAACGCGGTTGATCATGACGTGCCGGGAATCCGATTACGAGAAGCATAGCGATCTTTTTACGCCGATAAATTGAAAAGGAGGATGTCCCCGAGGTTTGTAAGCCCCAGGGACATCCTCTTTGCGCCTAGTGGTGCTGTTTAGCGTGTTCAAGCAACTCTTATCCGATCTTAAATCGGTTTGCCAATTGTTTCATCTTGTCCGACATTTCGTTGAGCTGCTTAGCAGAAGACGAGATCTCCTCCATGGAGGCTAAATGCTCCTCGGTAGAGGCGGATATCGTAGTGGAAGCCAGCGCGGAATTCGAGGAGACGCTCTCCATCTGCTGCAAGGAAGCCGCTACTTGTTGAGCGCTTGCGGACATCTGCTCGGCTACCGCGGATACTTCTTCGGCTTGGATGACCACGTTGCGGGTCGATTCGAGAATGCGGGTGAAGGCTTCGCCCGATCGGCCGATGGAAGCCGTTCCGGCCGTCACTTCCAGCTCTCCGTTTCGCATGGATTCATCTGCCGCCGCAATGTCTTTAAGTATCGTTTCGATCAATTCCGTAACCTGGTTAGCGGATTCGTTGGAACGTTCCGCAAGCTTGCGAATTTCGCTCGCTACGACGGAAAACCCTTTGCCGTGCTCTCCCGCCCTAGCGGCTTCAATAGAAGCGTTAAGAGCCAACAAGTTCGTCTGCCCCGATATATCCCTTATCGTGCTCGCGATATCCCCGATCTGTTGGGAACGCTGACCTAAATGCGCGACAACCGTGCTCATATTGCCTACAGTAGAGCTGATGGTCGCCATCTGCTCCGAGGATCGGATAATCAATTGGTTCCCTTCCTCCGCTTCTTGCAGCATCGCCGCCGAGGATTCGAACGTCGTCGTTGCCGAGAATGCGATCCGACCGATACCGGCCGTCATCTCTTCCATCGCTTTCGACGTTTCCTCGATGCTGCCGGCTTGTACCTCATGATTAACCGCTAACTCCGACAGCGAGTCCGATGTCTGTTGTGCTGCCCGAACGGAATCCACGATGACGCTGGAAAGGCTGCTTGAGGATGCGGCCAACACATTCGCGCTGAGCAGTTGATTGCCCGCCAATTCCCGAAGATTATGAAGCAATCGATTGAAGGAGGAGGTTAGCTGTCCGACCTCGTCCTTACCGGTGACAACGATACTATCTCCCGTCAGGTCGCCTTCCGCCATTCTCTCCGCCATTCGCGATACCCGTACGACAGGTCTAGAAATGTGTAATGCAAACAGGGTTAGCACGGTGAGGCCTATGACCATGCAGGCTCCCAGCGTAATGATCATCGAGTTCAAAATCCCTTGTTGTCCGCTGTTGTAGTCTTGCAAATAAGAACCCGCCGTAATCACCCAACCCCAGGAATTGGCATTTTCCGCATATACGATTTTACGAGCCTCCTTCGAGGATTCGGGCAACGGCCAATCGTAATAAGTAAAGCCCCCGCCGTTCTGGGCGGACTTAATGACGTCTCTTATATAATAAGTGCCATCCGCGGTCTGCTTGTCCCAGATGTTCTCGCCTTCTAGCAAGGGATGGGCTAATAAAGTCCCTTTCTCGTCTAGAACATAGAAATATCCGCTCTCGCCCAAGTCGATCTTCTTATTAATCGGTCTCGTGTTATCCGCTTGTTTTTCCCCGAGCAGGAAAACCCGAAAGTTTTCTTCCGCATCCTCTCTCGTCATGGTCCCGTTGCGCACCGCTTTATCTAAAGATTCCAGCATTTCTTCTGCCATTCTGACGTTGTTCTTTAATCCGGTCTCGATTAACGAGCTCGTCTCTTTCGACGCAACCTGATAGGTAACCCCGCCCAGTATTAAAATTGGAACGATCAACAATAAGGAAGTTACGAATAGAAGTTTCCTTTTAATCGTAAGTTTGAACATGCCCTTCGCCTTCGTCTTTTCCATTACTTCCGACCCCCTGCCGATCAAACCGTTGGTTAATTTTACCTAGAAAACTCGTTTGGTACATCATAACAAATGATCGGCTCATTCATTTCTATTATTTGTAATAATGCAGACAATTGTGTGAATAATACTATCAATCTGACAATCATTGCGGAGAGAAGCGACAAAGGGATAACGAATTCCTGATAGTCGTACAAAAAAAAAGAGCACTCATTCGGCGCCCTTGTTACTTCTTCATTATATACTTATATACTGATATAACCTTCGATTACTCAGTCCGCTTTCGGGTCATCCGTGATCCCGATTTCCATATCGATCTCCGGACCCGTCTCGGCATCCACGTCCAATATATCCTGACTCTTTAGAGCTTCCTCGCCGAATAAATCTTTCAGCTTATCTTTCGCTTTGAGCTTGACCCCTTGATCGATGCTCATCGCGACCGCGCCGAGCGCAAGTCCCAACGCTCCCAGATCGTCGACGTACCCGACCGCGGGAAGGAAATCCGGTACGAGGTCGACCGGAAGAATCAAATAGCCGAGAGCTCCGTAGATTTGAACCTTGGCCCTGAGCGGCGTTTTCGGGCTTTGCAACGCGAAATAAAGCAACAATCCGCTATACACGACTTTACTGCCCGCTTCTTTCGCGTTCTTCTTGAGCTTTGACCAAAATCCCTCTTCGGAATAATGTTTCTCGTATTTGGATTCTTTCATCGTCCACCACGCCCCTTTCCTAACAACATTCTACAAACGTCCGGCCATTCCCTTCCCGCAAGATCGCGCAAAAACCCGACCTTGAGAGGCGGGACGCGAAAGTTAGTTGCGGTCAACGACGTTGCAAGCGTATAAGATCCAAGCCAATCCCTCGCGGGCCCCGCCCCGTAAGCGGCAACTTCGCTTCGTAATTGTCAAATATTTTTTTACCCAGAACATATGTTCATAAAGTGATATAATCAAGAGATGAAACGAAGACCATTTTCACTCGGGAGTTCTGCGTATGATACCCACTTATGAAATAAACGATGATCAATGGAATAAGCTCATTCAGGACGTGGCCGACAATTTCAGCGACGTCACCTTAAGCCGAGGGTTCCAATACTATAAGCAAGGCCGCGTGGTAAAGCTTACGATTCCTTCCGATCGTAACGTGAAGGCGATCGTGGAAGGCTCCGAACTCTATCATGTGAATATTAACCTGGATAACCTCACGTCCACTCGCTGCGACTGCCCGGTTAGCTGGAACTGCAAGCATATCTTCGCCGCTCTGCTAAAGTACGCCAACTTGCATAACCGATCGGTGCATACGCTTGTGAACGCCAAGACGACGGCACCGTCCAAGCCGCCTGCCAAATCTTACAATCAAGCGAAACAAATCGAGGCTCGTAAGGCGGCCGATAACGAAACGTTGTTAAAAGAGCAAGCCAAGAGGCTTCCTCGGATGAGCATTCCGGAGTGGCATGAATGGTTCGAGCTTTCGACCGTACGATTGATGCAAAGTTCCAGGAATACTCAATTCATCAACGATGCATTAGCATCCATATACCGGAGAAAACCGACTCTTCCCCCGGAGATCGAAACATTTTTCAAATTTCATGCCCTTCTGTTCGTATTGTCCAAGCTTACGAAACAGCCGCAGGATCTATCCGGATACGCTTATTCCTACTTGGCTTTCCATACCCATCACGCGGCTTCCGATTTGCAGGTTACGATCGAACAAGGGATTTTCCAAGCCGCTTCGTTGGCCGTACAGCCCGCTAATTCAGGCTTAGTCGAACAAACGTTAGCTCACCTTCGCAAGGAAATGTTATCGGAGGCTAACGACAATCATTATTTCCTAGCCCACTACCTGAGCGTGTGGAACCACTGGATCTGTCCAACGGTTAACGATACTCGCTCCTACGCCGAGGAACTTCGGCAATTGGACGAAACAGCCGACCAGGCAGGATCCGTTCTATCGAAATTCGCTTGGAGAATCGCTCGAGCCGGAATGCATATGTACCAATCGAACGATCCCGAAGCTTGGGCGCAGCTCGTAGCCGCCAAGAAGATTTCCGATATTTCCGCGGATTATTTGCTGTTTTATTTGTCCCACCTGTCTCAATCCGAGCAATGGGCCCGCTTAACGGATTGGCTGAGCGAAATATCGCCCTACCTCAACTTGCGACGCAATGCGAACATTCGCCCCTATTCGGAGTTCTGGGAGCTTGCCGTAGATCACCATCCCGAAGCGGAACCCCAAATGTGGGACTCGCTTGTCTCCATGCTTCCTCATTCGCGAGCCCTCTACGAGGAGAAATTGCTCGCTCACGGCAAATGGGAACGTTGGATGGACTTCCATCTAAGCTTGGACAGCGATCCGTTGGATTTTCGCGTAACCGATCTGGCTCCGATCGAGAAGAACGCGCCGGAAATGCTGCTCCCCTTCTATCATCAGGCAGTAGAGCGTTATGTGCTGATTAAAAACAGGGACGGCTATAAATCGGCGGTCAAGCTTCTGAAACGGTTAGCCAAATTGTACAAAAAAATGAAGCAAGAGCCTCGATGGGAGCTCTTCCTATCCTCGTTTACTTTCCGCCATAGTCGGTTACGGGCGCTGCAAGAGGAGCTTCGGAAAGGGAAATTGCTGCAATGAGCTATTACACGGAAACGATAACGATACGGATTCTACTGGGCGGGAACGGGGATGCTCTCCTGCACGGCTCCTATAATGAACATACCTATGCCTCGGGCGTATCCCTTAAACAAGCCTTGTTCGCTTGGCATGAGCCCTCCTTCTACGGAACGGCGTTGGAAGTTCGCCAGATGGAGGGACTCGAGCTCGTCCTGCTCCCGGCCGAAATGGTCATTCCGTTCTTCGCGGAAGCTAAGTTGCTTCGGCACATCGAATGGGTATGGGACGAGCTTGCCGAAAGGCTTGCCCGGGTTGCTCCCTTGCTTGGAACCTGCTTGGAGGAAAAGCGGTATCTCCCGAGCTATGAAGCGGCCTTCGAATCGGGCAAGCTGCAATGGACTTGGGATGAAGAGCCGATGAACCCGGAAGAACGGGCTTTGCTCGAAGCCGCCCGGTCCGATGAGGATTTCGCGAACGGCCTAAAAGCGGCGTTCTCCGCCGCCGTTTTCCAAACCTATTACGGTACGGAAGAAACGGCCGCGGATTTAAGAAGGGAATATCCCTTGTTATTCGCCGGCAAGAGAGCGGTCGATGCGGGGCTGGACGAGCAAGCATGGCTCGTGACGGTCGGCTGGAAAGCGGACAACGCTCCGTTCCGCCCTGCCCTGCAGCTGTTAGAGCCGGATGGCGAAGAAACGGATTGGAGGCTGCAACTTGTCCTGCAAGATAAGCGGGACGCTGCCGGAATTTCCCCCGTTCGGTTGACCGCGGATGGCGAAGCCGTCGGAATGTGGCCAAGCGCATGGACGACGCAAGTCAAGCTGCGATCCGCCGCATGGCTGGAAAGGCTGCTTGCCATCTTACCGGCGGACCGTTTCAACGGAGCGCGCAACGATATTTTCGCGGAGGCGCTCGATGACGAAGCCGCATGGCGGTTCTTAACCGTAGACAGCCAGCGTCTATTGGAAGCCGGTTGGCAAGTACTTCTTCCCGCGTGGTGGGAAGCGGCGAGCCGTAAGAAACCCCGATTGCGGGCCAAGGTTAATTCGGGTACGGGCGAAGGAGGCAAAGCGGGCGGTTCGTTGTTCGGGCTCGACTCGTTGATCGACTTCGATTGGCGCATCGCGATCGGCGAAGTCGATCTGTCTGAGGCGGAATTCGCCGAGCTCGTTGCCCGCAACGTGAGACTCGTCCGGTTTCGCGGACAATGGATCCAGCTCGATCCGGCTTTGCTTGCGCAAATTCGCCGGGCGATGGCATCCGTCGATAAGGGACAAGGGCTTTCGTTCCAAGACGTATTGCAATTGCATCTTCTCGGAGGAGAAGGAACCGGCGTTACGGATAGGGATGGCGAATCGGAGGAAGAAGCTGCCGCGAACGCGGAACGAATCCGGCTTGAAGTCGAGCTGAACGAGCATCTGCTCAAGCTGATCGGTCAACTCAATCAGATGAGCGATCTTCCGAAGCTGCCGGTGCCTTCCGGGCTTCGGGCCGAGCTTCGCTCTTATCAGCAGGAAGGATACGCGTGGCTTAGCTTCCTCCGTCGCTTCGGGCTAGGCGCATGTCTGGCCGACGATATGGGGCTGGGCAAAACCGTGCAGCTCATCGCTTATTTGCTGTATATCCAAGAGAACGCCCCGCCGGATCCGGATGCCGGTAAGCTTCCTTCCCTGATCATTTGCCCGACTTCCGTGCTCGGCAACTGGCAGAAGGAGATCAACCGCTTCGCGCCTTCCTTGAAGGTCATGCTGCATTACGGCAGCAGACGGCTGTCCGGAGAGGATTTCCTCGAGGAAGCCAAGCAAGCGGACGTCGTGCTGACTTCCTACGCTACCTGCTCTCTGGATCAGGAAACGCTGCAAGGGCTCACTTGGACATCCGTTAGCTTGGACGAAGCGCAGAACATCAAAAATGCGCAAACGAAACAATCGACGGTTGTCCGAAGCATTCCCGCTCGGCATCGGATCGCGCTCACGGGAACGCCTATCGAGAACAGGTTGGCCGAGCTCTGGTCGCTGTACGATTTTATCAATCCCGGATACCTAGGCACCGCCCGCGAGTTTAACACTCGGTTCGCGACCGCGATCGAGAAGGACAAGGACGAACAAAGCACGGCCGAACTGCAGAAGCTGATTAAGCCTTTCATGCTGCGTCGCAAGAAGAAAGACCCTGCCATTCAGCTGGACCTGCCGGATAAGAACGAGATGAAGACCTATGTTCACTTGACCGCCGAGCAAGGCGCCCTCTATGAGCAAACCGTCAACGACTTGATGGAGAGAATGCAGAAGCTGGAGGGGATCGAGCGCAAAGGGGCGATTCTGGCCGCGCTGACCCAACTGAAGCAGCTGTGCGACCATCCGATTCTGATGACGAAGGAATCTTTGCCGGAAGCTGCGGGGACGGATCAGAGGTCGGGCGGGCAGCTCTTGGACGCCGATTCGCTCATCAGCCGATCATCGAAGCTCGAGCGTCTCGTCGCCATGGTGAAGGAGCTTCGCGAGGAAGACGAGCGTTGCTTGATCTTCACCCAGTACATCGGCATGGGGCAAATGCTGAAATCGGTGCTGGAGCAAGAGCTCGGGGAGCCCGTGCTCTACTTGAACGGAAGCACGTCCAAAACGTCGCGCGACCGCATGATCGAGCAGTTCCAATCGCATGCGCAGCCGCCTTCCGCCGATCAGCCGAACGTGTTCATCCTCTCACTCAAAGCCGGAGGAGTCGGTCTTAACTTAACGGCCGCGAATCACGTGTTTCACTTCGACCGCTGGTGGAATCCCGCCGTCGAGAACCAGGCGACGGACCGCGCGTACCGAATGGGCCAAACCCGCGACGTTCAGGTGCACAAGTTCATCTCCCTCGGCACGCTGGAGGAACGGATCGACGAGATGCTGGAGAGCAAGCAGCAGCTTAGCGAGAACGTCATCTCCTCGTCCGAGGGCTGGATAACCGAGCTATCAACGGAAGAGCTGAAGGATCTGTTCACGCTGCGGCGGGATATGGTCGGTTTGTAAGCTAGGCGAAGCCAGACAGTTCCTGTAACCTGATCTAAGAGCCTGACGGGACAAGTTCCGTCAGGTTTTTTGGACTAGGCGCACCATCCCGATCCGCGAAATATTGGACGATAAAATCACGAAACTTACGAGCCGCCAAGGAAAGGTATCGTTTTTCATTCCATAAAATTTGAAAATGACGTCGACAGGCAGGCTGTTCGATGGTCAGAAGATGAAGCTTAGTATCCGGCCCTCCGCAATTTCCGACTAACGCAATGCCTAAACCCGCGCGAACAAGATTAGCTATGGCGGAAGGTTCATCCACCCGGCAGACGAAATTCGGCGTTATCCCCGCTTCCCGGAAAAACTTATCGTTCATTTGCTGAAAGAGAAAGCCCTCTTTATAACCGACAAACGGCTCATCGGCCACCTCGCTTAAGCGCACCTTCTTACGGTCCGATAACCAATGACCTTGGGGAACTCCCAAATAGACATCCTCGTACAGCACGGTCACGGCCTGTATGCCAGGCTTGTCGATAGACTGCACCGTAAAACCTACGTCAACTTCGCCGCCTTCGACCAACCGAGCCATCTCTTCTACCGAAGCCTGGGTAAAACGGAATTTGACTTCAGGGTGAAGCGCTAGGAATTCCCCCAGAGGTTCCGACAGCCTATCTAAAGTCGATGTCGCTAAATGAATGCTCCCATGCTCCATTCCCGCAAGCTCCGAAACTTCCTTCTTCCCCTCATCCAGCAAAGTGAGCGCCGCGTCCACTTTATCCAGAAACGTTCGGCCGAACGTATTAAGCCGAATATGTCTGCCGTGACGGTCGAACAGCGGTACGCCTACGTCTTCCTCGAGCCGGGAAATCGTCTTGCTAAGCGCCGGCTGGGCGATACGCAACTCTTGAGCCGCCTTCGTGATATGCTCCAATCTGGCCACCGTTCGAAAATATCGCAACTGCAATAATTCCATTCCATTCACGCTCCTTATATACCAAAGGTTATATATTATATGGCTTAAGATATATTTTTGTTTATTTAAGACTCATTATAAAATAATCCATGTAAAGTAACAATTGCCTTTCGTGGAGGAAAGGCTTGCAGAGGAGGCGCGTGGCATGGAACCTGCCGCACAGCAACAAACAGGTGAAAAGTTGATTCGTATTCTTGCGTTTACTTTGGTCATATCGGTAATGAGCGCAACGATGTTCAATATCGTCTTACCCGAGATCCGCGAGGAATTCGGTCTATCGTTCGCGCAGGTAAGTTGGGTCTCCTCCGCTTTTCTTTTGATCTATGCGATCGGAACCGTCATTTACGGGAAGTTGGCCGACAGCTACAAGCTTAAAGATCTACTCACGTTCGGTCTCGTCTTCTTTGCCTTCGGATCGGCGGTCGGGCTGATCGCCCAAGATTACTGGATGGTTCTTCTCGGCAGAATCTTGCAAGCCGTCGGAGCGGCGGTCATTCCGGCAACGGCCGGGATCATTCCCGTTCGTTATTTCCCGCCCGAAACCAGGGGTCGCGCCTTAGGGATATCGATGACCGGTCTTGCCATCGGCAGCGCGATAGGGCCTGCCATCGCGGCTTTGATCGTAAGCGTCGTCCATTGGCGTTGGCTGTTCTGCATGCCTCTGTTCACGTTGATCGCGCTCCCCTATTACCGCAAATATTTGAACGAAGAGCGCGGCAAAACAGGCTCGATTGATTGGGTCGGAGGGGGATTGCTTGCCGGCACGGTAGCTTTATTGCTGCTGGCGATCACCAATGAGGCGTGGCTTCCCGCTGTCGGTTGCCTCCTCTTGTTCGTCTTGTTCGTGACAAGAATCCGTACGGCGAAGGAACCTTTTATTAAATCCGGACTTTTCCGAAGCAAAGGGTATTCTTTGGGACTCGCTGTCGCGTTTCTCTCTACAGGCATCGGGTACTCGCTCGCCTTTCTAAGCCCGCAGCTGCTAACTCAAGTCCATCGGTTGGCTCCGGGCTGGGTAGGACTCGCGATGGTTCCGGCTGCCGTTATGACTGCCATCTTAGGAAGAAAAGCCGGGAAGCTCGCGGATAAAAAGGGAAATCCGTTTCTCTTCTACTCGGCCTCGTCGATGTTATTGCTTTGTTTTATTCTCTTATCTTCCTTTGCGGGAATCTCGCCCGGTCTTATCGCTCTCTTCCTCATCTTCGGCAACGTGGGTCAGTCGTTCATGTACATCGCCTTGTCCAATGCGATTTCCCGATCTTTGCCTAAGGAACAAGTCGGAGTCGGCATGGGGTTGCTAGCCATGCTTAACTTCATTTCCGGCGCCGTATCGGCAAGCATCTATAGCAAGACGGTCGACCAAGGCGCCCATTCGAATTGGAATCCGGCGAATTCGGTTCCGGAAGCGTCCGTTTTCGGCAACATTTACTTTATTCTGGCGATTACTCATGTATGCATACTTCTGTTCTATTATTATCAGTTCGGAAGATCCGCTCGGTTAAAACCAATCAGCGAACAAGCGTAAAATGATAGGTAGTTCAAGCGGGCGTGTATATTCGAAAAGAGCACTTACTCCGATTGGGAATAGGTGCTCTTGTCGAGTTCGTGCATCTTTGTATGTTTTATATATTCTGATCGAGTGCCGAAAAATGCTTAAAAATGCCGTTGAGCCTTCGTTTTCTTGATCAACTTGCGAACCGCGACGTTCCCCGCGATGACCGCTAAAGAGCCGGCCATGATTCCGACCGAAGCCGTCGTCATTGTCGTAGTCCCCGTACTCGCCACAACCGTACCGATCGTGGTGCCCAGCGTAATTCCGATCGCCGCAACCGCGATGGACAATGCTTTGCCGGCGGCGGATATGAATCCCGTTCCAACCGTTGCCGCGCATGCTATCGATATCAATACTCCGGCTATTCCCAGTAGGAGCATAACCTCACCCATTCTAGTAAATTTATTTACACTACTAGAATGGACAGTTGTTTCCCCCTTTAAACCTGCGAAATTACCGGTTCTCCACGCTGACCCCTTTTACCCCTTTTAAGTAGGCCTTGATCTGCTTTTGCATTTTATAAGTTACGGGAGCGACAACCTCCCCATTGCTTGTTCGCAGCTTTACGATATTCAGAATCCCATCGAACGACTCGATGCTTTCCGTATTGATGACCGTCCCCCGATCCGTGCGCACGAATCCCGCATCTTCGAGCATGAAGGACAAGTCCTTGACCATCGAGATGATTTTATACTTGTCGTCGTATGAGTAGATCGTGACTTCCCCGGACCCGTTCGTCTGCAAGTAGACGATCTCCCGTACGTCCAGCAACCGGTATTCCCCGCTTGAATTCACCAATGGCAACTTCATCGCCTTCCCTCTTTCCGGATAAAATGATTCCATTCGACGGACTGAAATAGGATCGTTGAATATCTCGAATAAATCGAATAGGAATTATACATCCTAATTATAACGATTAATAATACTTATGAATACTATTTAAATAAAACATTGCATTCATCGACCAATTCATTCCCTCATGCCGATTCCCTACACTTTAGTCAAAGAGGTGTGGACGATGGATAACGATATTCTTAAGCTAGTCGGCAAACGCATTCGAAGCCTGAGGAAAGAACGGGAAATGTCCCAGGAATTGCTCGGGGAGAAGGGCGGCTTTCATTACTCCTACATCGGACAGATCGAGCGCGGGGAGAAAAATATATCTCTTCTTAACCTCGCCAAAGTAGCCTCCGCGTTGGAAGTCAGCTTGTCCCAATTGTTTACGTACGTAGACGAGGAAGAGAAACGCACGGAATCCGAAACGGATTTGCAGGAGATTTTATCTACTTTGCGTTACCATGGGCCGGAACAGGTACGGATGGTCAGGAACGTCGTCAGGGAGATTCTGGGCGAAAACGATAAATACACGACGGATTGAATACCCGTTGTTATTGTAATCATCATCGCAATCGTTACGAGTAAAATTAGCGGAAATTTCTGCCGATATTCGGGGCTGAAGTTAGCTTTCGAAAGCGTTAGCGGAAGGGATTTCCTTTATTGTGGTGCCTTTTCGCGAGTTCAGGTCGCAGGCGGGAGAATAGCGGAAATCCTTGCCGCTAAGCTTTGCCGATCGAGAGAGATGACGCGGAATAGCGGCAGGGATTTCCGTTAATGCGTTGGATTGGTTGGCCGAGGCGGGCTGGACGAGATTGGTTGGTTCGTGGACGATGCAGGGTGAGATATATAGTTGGTGCATGGACGATGCAGGGTGAGATACATGGTTTGTGCGAGTACGATGGTTGGTTTGATTTCAAAGGGATATTCATCGCCAAATAAAGTAAGCCGACCGCAAGGGTCGGCTTACTTTATTTGGCGTATCGCAGAATGGCAGCGGCGGCGCGTTCTCTTCTGTCCGCGTCCTCGCACCGCAACGCTTGCTTCAAGACGCCGAGAGCCTCATCGATCGTCTCTTGATCGACGTAAACCGCCGAGGGAGTTGCGGGCATCTCCCCGAACTGCACATTTTGTGGCTGATCCCGAGGAGAAACCCAATTGTCCAACCCCGCCAAGCGGAACGAATATTCGAACGCTTTAACAGCGCCGCCCTCCGAGTCAAGCCACTCCTGAACGTATGCATTCAATTGGGACCTCGGAATGCGGTTAAGCCAAGTTACGCCTCTCCGATGACACAGACCGTCCTCCTCCGAATCGGAGGCCTCTACGTAATAATAGTCGCCGACGTCTCCGAGATAGACGGAATCCTGATCGGCGACCAAGATATAATCACCGTCCTGCATCGTATGTACGAAAGCAGCCATCTCTTCCGCTCGGTTTGCGAGCTCTTGCCCCACATAGTCGGTAGCCGCGGCTAATCTATCCCTTATTTCGTCCTTGCCTACGTTCTCCAAATCCCCTGTTCCCGGGTGACCCGTGCTAACGAAGTTATCTTTAAGAAACGTCTTCATCCGGTCTATCCCTAGCGATTGGGATAGGATGCGATATAGGTTCATCCGCTACACCCTCCCCAACATTCCAATACGATCCAGATACATTCCATTAGTCCGATTATCCAAACCAATGACTGATATACACCATGATCAACAGCCCAATGATGAACGAATAGGTCGAAGGCCGCTCATAGCCGTGTCCGTGACTTTCGGGAATCAACTCTTTGTAGGCGATGAACAGCATCGCGCCGGCGGCGAAAGCGAGACCGTAGCCGATCATGTTCTCGATACTGCTAGCCGTCAGATAGCCGACGACCGCGGAGACGGCTTCCATAATGCCCGTCAGGAACACGATTGCGAAAGATTTGAGCTTGCTGACCTTGGAATTGATCAGGAACACGGCCAGAATAAGTCCCTCGGGCATATTCTGGGCCCCGATCGAGATCGCCACCATCGCTCCCAACCCTTCGTTTTCGCTGGCATAACTGAACCCCGTGCTTAAGCCTTCGGGAATGTTATGAATGAACAGAGCGATAATGACCAAGAGCGACTTGGAGTCGAACGAGCTAACGCGGCTGTCGTTCTCTACGTCGATATGGGGAATATTTTTCTCGATCAAGTCCAATAGGACGATCCCCAGCATAATGCCGACGGTCAGACCGATAATACCCGATTCCTTCATCGCTTGCGGCATGAGTCCGAAAGTAGAAGCGGACACCATAATCCCCGCGGCGAAGGCGATGAGAATATCCTTCCACTTCTCGGAGAGCTTTCTGATGAAGAAAATGGGGGCCGCGCCGAGCACGGTAGCCATGGCGGATATGATACTCCCGATTAATGCGGATTCCACGGTATAGTACTCCCTTCAAGCCGGAACAAGTTAGCGTTATGAATTGATTCTAATTTGTTGGAACCTCCTTTGCAATCCCTTCCGGCCGGCCTGCTTCTTAACGCTTAGGCGTTGGCGGATGAGAGCGAACTTGATCCTTTTGTAGCGACAAGTAAAAACCCCGCCTATTAGGCAGGGTTCTCATACAAGCAAGTATTCAATTCAAACCAGTACCTTCGCGAGCCAGATTAGCAGATAAAAGGAACCCGTGTTCCTCCGGAAGGATCATCGTCTCCGCCTCCGTCGTATCGTTGTGCGTGAACAAACCCGGCCGTTCTACCCGATCCGCCTTAAGAAAAACACCCGTCCCCGGTTTGGCTAAGCTATTGCGAACGGTAGCCCTCCTTCCGTCTCGCAGCGCAATCGCCGCCCCTTCCTCGGCGCTCCCGGACTGCGGTTGGCTCCCCGAAAACCCGTCGATGACCACGCCGTCGAAGTTCGCGATTTCCAATCCGTTCTTCACGTACTTCGGCAGCTTGCCTTCCCACCGCACGTCGACATGTCGAAGCGTCAGATTCCGAACATGGCTTGCGTACAATGCCGGGATGTCGTGAGCGAATACGTTCAGCCTCGGATCCCGGGAGGGACGGAAATCGAAATTGCCGCCGAACGATTCCTGCAACGGACCTTCCTTCAGCGTGATCCGAACTTGATCGAAGGTCAAATCCTCGATGTAGCTATCCGAATTGCCCGCCACGACGATTCCTTGCTCGCCGATCGCCGTAATGCTGCTAAAGGTCACATTGCGAATCCTCCCCATCGTTCCGCGGAACTCCGACTTGGTATGCGCCGGAAGCGGCACGACGGAAATATGAATCGGCTCCGCCTTGCCCCACCATTTTCCTTTATGCAGCCGGGTGTGGATGACGATGTTGGAGAAAACGACGTTGTCGATCGATTCCCCTTCCCGAAGATAAATCCCGATTCCCCGGTTAGAGCCATGAATGACGATGTTGTGGAACAAAAAGTTGCGGAAATGACACGCGTCCCAGCCGAGGCGAATACCCGCCGATCTGGACACGATCGTGCAATTCTCTACGACGACGTTCTCGCTATCGCTCTCCCCGTACCCTTCGGCGCAAGGGCTGAAAGCAAGCCCATCGTCGCCGCCTTCGATATTGCAATCGCTGATGCGCACGTTGCGGCTCCGGCTAACGTCGATGCCGTCCGCGTTCGGGACAAGCAGACTGTTCTTGATCTCGAGCCCGGTAAGCCGTATTCCCTCTGATCTAGCCACGTGCAGACACCAATTCGGCGAGTTCCGAATCTTGATACCGGTCACCGACACCTCTTGGCATCGGAGGAAAAGGATCAATATGCCGGGGCGCGGTTTGCATGCCAGAGGTCCTTCATCGGGTTGATCGTTAACGAGGTTATATGCCTCGCCTTGCCGCGTGCATTCGACCGAATAATCGCGGGCAAGATCGGCTTGCCCATGCTCCATGAATGCATCGCTATTGCCGTCGATGGCTCCCCGTCCCTCGATCGATACGTTCACCGCGCCGATCGCGACAATCAAAGCCTGATTACGGAACTCGCTCGTATACGGCAGCTTCCTATAGTCGCCGACATCCGGGCTGCCGAGCAGCACCGCTCCGGCTTCCAAGTGAAGCGTGATATCGCTTAACAAATTTACCGTCCCCGTCAGATAAGTACCCGCTGGGACCCGAACGATTCCGCCTCCCCGATCGTGACAATCGGCGATCGCGCGATTGATCGCTTTCGTATCCTTCGCGACGCCGTCCCCGACGGCTCCGTAACTCCGAACGTTAAATAACGACTCTCCGCCCAACCGCGACATCATGCGTCATCCCTCCGCCATGCTACTGCTGCGCTTTCCAAGCCTCGAATTGTTTCTTGTACTCCGCCACCACTTTATCCAGCCCTGCGGCTTTCATTTTTTTCAACGCTCCGTCATAGAAGTCGGCATACTTAACGACGCCCATCTTCATCGGGTACACGCTCGTCTTGATCTCAGCGAGCAAATTCGCGTACTCGACGGAAACCGCAGTCGAGTCGAAAGTAAATCCGATATTCGGAGCGTTCAAGGCATCCGGATTAAGCGTCATCGTGTCCAGCAGCTTCGGATGACCGTTCGTCGGAATCCGCGTGAACGGCGCATACCCGACCATCCATTCGGAGAACTGCACTTCGTTGCCTACCGGACGCAGTCTTTCCATTTTATTCGGCCCCGCGTCCTTCCACCAATCGTCCTTCGGACCGTATACGAGCAAGTCGAAATTCTCCTGGGAGCTGTACAGCCAATCGTAAAACTTAATCATCCCTTCCGGATTTTTCGAAGTTTTCGGAATGACGTTGGCATTCGTGACGAGCACGGGCCGCATCCACTTCTTATCCGGCGCCAAGCGCACCGCGTCCAGCTCTAATTCCGGTTTCTTCTGCTTAATGACCGGATAATCGAAGTAAACGTTGCCAAGCGTGAAGGCGAATTCCCCGTCCGCGAGCGGCTTCGTGACCTGATCAAGCGGTAACGTCAGAATGTCCGGATGGATCAAGCCTTTGGCGTACAATTGGTTGAAATATTCGTTATCCTTCTTGAACTCTTCCGTTTCGATCCAGGATTTAACGTTGCCTCCTTGATCGATATAGATCAGGTCGTCCACTACGTTAAAGGGATAAGTATCATATTCGCGATGAAAAGCGCCAGCGATAAAGTTCGGCTTCATGACGAAGAACATGTTCGGGTTGTTCTCCGCCTTCTTGATTTTCTCGGCGGCATCGATCATTTCTTGAATCGTCGTCGGCGGAGCAACGTTATGCTTGGTCAACAGATCCGAGCGATAACTGATTAATTCGTAATCGTTCGCCCATTCCCGGTTCAATACGGGGATGCCGTAGATTTTGCCGTTGATCTTAAGTCCTTCCCATACGTCGTCGGAAAATCTTCCCTTTAAGTTTGGATATTTGTCCAAGTATTCGTCGATCGGAAGCAGCGCGCCGCGGCCGACGTATACGGAGGATTTGATCCAATCCTCCATGATCGTCAGGTTATCGAACGCCTCGTTCGTGGACAGCATCAGGTTCGTCTTCTGTTCCCACGCGTCCCAGCCGATAAACTCGTATTCGATCTGAATGCCTACCCCGTCCGCTTTCAGCTTCTCGTTAATGGCATCGAACCGTTTCTTGCCTTCCGTCGGTTCGCTACCCGGCGCGACCAGCTTAACCGTCGTCAACTCTTGCGTGCCGGCGCTTTCCGTCTCCGTAGACGTTTTCCCGTTGTCCTTGCTTGCTTCCGCCGTCTTTGACCCGCTCGGCGACGGGCTTGCGTTATTCCCGCTTTTACCTGAACAAGCCGCGAGCACGCTTAACACCAACGCCACCGTTACGAGCAAACTGGCTGCTCTTCTGTAAGTTCCCATTGTTCATGACCTCCTTCGTAGGATCATTGCCCTATGTTGAATCCGTTCCCGCAATGGCTGGGACGCGAATGATCAACCTTTAATCGAACCCACTACCAGACCTTTCACGAAATACCGCTGCAAATAAGGATACATGAGCACGATCGGCCCGATCGTCAGAATAGCCGTCGCCATTTTCACCGATTCCGTCGGAAGAACTCCCGTATTGCTCACTCCTTGAATCATCGTCATCATCTGGATGTCGGATTGCAGCTTAAACAGAAAGTATTGCACCGGATACATCTTCTGGTCGCTCACAAGCATGATGGCGTTCCACCAGTCGTTCCAATAAGCCAGCCCGTAAAATAAGGCGATCGTAGCAAGCACGGGTTTGCATAACGGGAAAATAATCCGAAAAGCGATTACCGCATCGTTAGCGCCGTCGATCTTAGCCGACTCGACCAGGGCGTAAGGCAGCGACAACATATAATTACGCGTCAGGAACAAGTTAAAGGCGCTGAACAACAAGCTCGGAATAAGCAGGGCAAGGATATTATCGTTTAAGCCCAGCTGCCGGCAGATCATATACCAGGGCACGATCCCCCCGTTGAACAGCATCGTGAAGAAGAAGAACAACGCCAAGTGATTCCGGTATCGCACAGCCCTGTTGAATAGCGTATAGGAGGCCATGCCCGTGATCCCCACGGCGGACAGCGTTCCTACTACCGTTACGAAGAGCGAAATGCCGTAGCTTCGAATGACGATAGCCGCATCGTTGAACAACATTCGATAGGCGGCGAACGACATTTCGTTCGGGAACAGGCTGTACCCGTTGTGCCTGATCGAGTCCTCGGAAGTAATCGAGATCATGAGCACGAGCAGCATCGGGCCGAAGCAGAAGAGCGCGAAGAGCGCCAAGAACGCATAGATAAGGACATTCGAGAGCTTGAACCGGGATAAGGCCATTAGAACAACGCTCCTTCCGGGAACTTGCGGCGAATGAACCGGTTAACGGAGTACACGAGGATGAATCCCGTTGCCGCCTGGTAAATGCCGACCGCCATCGCCTGGGAAGGATCCCCCGACAAGCGAAGCGCGCGGTACACGTAAGTATCGATAACGTCGGTCGTAGGCAGCAACAGCCCGTTATCTCGGATGATCGAATACATCATGGCGAAATCCCCGTAGAAGATCTTGCCTATGGCCAGCAGCATCATAATGAGTACGGTCGGCATCATCAGCGGCAGCGTGATCGATTTGATCTGTTGCCAGCGGTTAGCCCCGTCGATTCGGGCGGCTTCGAACAATTCGTTGTCGATCCCGATAATCGCGGCGAGGAATATGACGGCCAGCAATCCGGCATCCTTCCAGATCCGCATGACGGTCAATATGCTCGTCCATGCCCCCGCATCGCCGTACCAATTTTTCGGCTGCATGCCGACCATCTCCAACAATTGGTTCGCTACCCCGTATTGCGAGGAGAAAATATTATAGACGACGTAACTCACGATGACCCAGGACAGGAAATACGGAAACAAGAACATCGATTGCGACGTCCGCAGAAACCATCGCGACTTCAGCTCGTTCATCGCAACCGCGAGAACGACGGCCATCGCGTGCCCGAACACGATAAAAAGGAAGTTAAGCCTGATCGTGTTCCAAGTGACTCTGAGCGCATTATTAGATAAGAAAAAAAACTCGAAGTTCTTGAAGCCGATCAGCTCGTTCTGCCAGAAATACGTTGTGTCGTAACTAAACTTCTGAAAAGCCATCAGCAGATACGGCAACGTCGCGTAACCGAAGATAAACGTGTACAGAATCGCCGGCAACGCCAGCAAATAGCTGATCGGATTTCTTACGATATCGCGGACGATGCCGCCGTTACCCCTTTTTCTTTTCGTTACCACAACGGTCACTCCCTCGCTTAAGCAATCATGCTGTTCCGAATAGCTCAAGTCTAAGCTCGCGGCAATCGCCGGGTAAACTTTAAAAAACGCGAAATCGGGATGTCCCGGGTTTTTGGAGGATTTCAATAATCGGTGATCCCTTCGAAAAGTAAGCGATTTCAAAAATTCCCGTCTTTTCCATTGAAAGTTGGCCGATCTTCGAGCTACAATGCTTCTAAGTTCGTTCGAGGAAATGAGGGTGGAATGAATCCATGACCTTATGGAGTAATCTCAAGCGCTATGCGATTTATCGGAAACTGCTCGTCTCTTATCTCCTGCTCGTGCTCCTATCCATAATCCTGATCTCCGCGTTCCTCTATCAGCGTTTCTCTTATCAAACCCAAGCCGAGATGAATCGGGTAACGCTCTCGACGTTGGACCAGCTCGATCGAGCTTCCTCCTCGATTCAAGATCGGGTCGTTTCCATCGGCAACGAGCTGCTGCACGATCCCGATCTGATCACGGCCATGCTCAGCAACGCGACCTCTCCATTGCTCGATAACGAAGTCGTAATCAAGCTTCGCAACATTCAAGCCGTCTATCCTTTCGTCGAATATATCAGCGTCTTTAACGGCAATACCGGGCGTTATCTTAATCACCGCGGCATTACGAAGGCCATTGACGGGGAACTCATTCAACGGATCCGGAGCGGAAGCAACGATACCTCGCTCGATTTCATTCCGAGGAGGCTGGATCTTAGCCCGCTCGGAACTCCCGTGAATCCGATGCCCATTCTCTCCTACGTTCTGTACTCGAATTTCTCTAATCTGATACCGAAGAGCGGCGCCATCATTATTCACGTTAACGAAGATAAGGCGATCGGGGAGTTGAACCGAAGCCTCTCGGAATCAACAGGAAGCCAATGGATGGTTCTCGACAAGCGAGGCATAGTCATTTCCCATAACGACTCTTCCCGGTTCCTGAACAATCTGTCCAGCGAACCTTTCGTTCAAGCGATACTGGCATCCGGGTCGGCGCAAGGCCATTTTACGAGTGAGGCGTTCGGAGACAAGCAATCGATCTACTATTCCAAATCCGAGGATACGGATTGGATTCTCGTCGGAACCCGACCTTACAACCCTTTGTTCCCGGGCATGGACGACCGGCAGACGATCATCGGGGCTGCTATTCTTATCCTGACCATCGTCGGAGTGCTGCTCGCTTTCCGGCTGGCAAGCGGGATGTACCGACCGTACTCGGTATTCCAGATTCAACAAAACTTGCACGAGGCGTCCTGGAGGAAAGCCTATCCGCTTCTGCAGGAATCTTATCTTCGGCGTCTATTGACGGGTCAATCGCCAAGCGGCGGGACGGAAACGAACCTGCTCGAATGGAAGTTCGGAGGCGAATGCCGATATTGCGTAATCGTCATCCAGATCGACGGATACCGTCAGTTCTTAGGCCGAGACAACAAAGACCAGGAACTGGTCCGCTTTGCCATTCGCAATATCGCCGACGAATTATTAAAGCCTCACGGCACGCACCGGGCGCTGGAGGTCGAGAACGACCGCCTTGCCCTCCTGGTGCAATTCGGGGAAGCGAAGCTCACGGAGCATTTCCTGCTGACGATGATCGAGATGCAGGGGACGGTTCGGCAATATTTCCGGATGTCCGTAACGCTCGGGATCGGCGACGTCGTCCATTCGCAAGCAGCGATCAAAGACTCCTACCATAGCGCCCGCGAATATTTGAAGTACCGCCTGTTTCTCGGTCATGGCAGCATCATCGACCGCGAAACGGCCGTATCCCGGATCGGACTGGCCGGGGACTATCCATCGAAAACCGAAGATTCCTTGATCGAAGCGATCCGGCTTGGCCATCTCAAGGATGCCGAGAAGGAAATCGACCGGTTCCTGGAAGCGATCCAACGGCTCGATTACAAGTACGCGTTCGTGTACGCCAATCAGCTCGTCATCTCCGTGCACAAGCAGTTCGTGAACATCCTTTCTTCCGATGCCGGCGATTACGAGACGCACGGATCCCTGCTGTACGCGTTCTCGGAATTCGAGACGTTAACCGATATCGGGGCTGCATTGAAGCCTCTCTGCGGTACGTTGATCGAACGGATCGACGAGAAAAGAAATAATCGAAATCTCGAAATGATCGAGTCCGTGCTGGAGCTCATACGCGGCCATTACAAGGATCCGAACCTGTCCCTGGAATGGGCGGCCGACCGGATTCATTATTCGAGCGGTCACCTGAGCAAACTGTTCAAGCAGGCTACCCGTCAGTCCTTCAACGATTACGTGAATGCCGCGCGATTGGAGGAAGCGGTCCGGCTGCTCCGGCAGACGAACGATTCCGCCACCGCCATCAGCGAGAAGGTCGGCCTTGGCGGCACTTATTTTTTTACGCTGTTCAAGAAAACGTACGGCATGACGCCTGCCCAGTTCCGCTTGGCTTCCCCGCCTTCCGGGGAAAACGGCAAAGAGGCCTGAGAGCTTAGCCCCTCTCCGGCCGCCATGGTTGCTTCATGATGTCCAAGAAGCCGATCTCGTCCAACTCGAAACCGATTCCCGGCAGATCCGGAACTTGGACGCAACCGTCTTCTCCGAGCTCGAACGGATGTCGCATATACCCGCTTCCGATTCGCGTAATCCCTCCTTCGCGGCTATCGTTCACTTCGTTATGCTCCTGAACCAGATAATTCGGCGTCGCCGCGCCGAATTGTACGCAAGCGGCGAAGCTCAGCGCGCTAAGCGGGCAATGCGGCGCTATGGAAGCGTAAGACGCTTCGGCCATCGCGGCGATTTTGCGAAGCTCCGTGAATCCTCCCGCATGAGCCAGGTCGGGCTGCACCACGGAGACTCCGGCTTCGAGCGCTTCCCGGAAAGCCCACTTGCCCATCCATCTTTCTCCCGCGGCGATCGGCGTTGCGGTTGCGTCTACGACACGCTTGATCAGGTCGATCCGTTCCGGCGGCAGCGGCTCTTCGACGAACAACAGTCCGAAAGGCGCGAGTCTTTCGACGAGTTGCCTTGCTCGGCTCATATGGGTGTTGTGAATATCTACTGCAATATCGACCCGACTGCCCACCGCGTTCCGTACGGCGGCTACGCAGCGCACGATGGTCTCCAAGTCGGCCGGCTCGTCGAGTCGGGCCGAAGGGCCGAAATGCAGCTTTAGGCATTGAAATCCCCAGCGGACAAGCTCCTCCGCGGATCGGGCCATACGCTCGGGAGCCGTATCGGAACGGTCGGTCGGTTCGGCGAAAGTCGGAGGACTCGGGCGATAAGGATGCCCGGGCCTAACCGTATACGGCGGCTCGTCATGACAGGAACGATACACTTTGACCCGATCCCGAAGCTTGCCCCCGAGCAGCTTATAGACGGGCAGCCCGCAAGCTTTCCCGGCAATGTCCCAGAGCGCCATATCGATTCCGCTGATCGCGCTCATCTTGACGGGACCGCCTCGGTATCCGTTACCGGATTCATACATTTTCCGCCATAAGTATTCCAGACGCGTCGGGTCCTCCCCAATGAGATAGGGAACAAGCCGGTTTACTTCCGCCATGACGACTTCCGGGTGATCCTCGAGGTAGGGCTCCCCCAATCCCGTAATGCCTGCATCCGTATGAATACGCACCCACACCCAAGACGGCGGAACCTTTAGCAATTCAAGCCGAGTAATTCTCATCCTCATCCCTCTTTCCGACGACGATTGCGGTTCAATTGCGGCGATTGCGGCGATCAGGATACAGGTTATTCCCCTTCTCTTATTGTAAGACTCGCAATCGCTTCTGTAGTTAGCTAGAATCGAAGGTATAGTATCCAATCTTACGATCCTGCTCGAAATCGAAAACTGGAAGGAGCATTACCGTCATGCCTAAACCCGATCTGGCCGCCCTCCATCCCCAGGAAACGCTCGAAGCGCTCAGCGACTTCCGGTTTCCGCCCTATATTTCGCTCGCCCATATCTTCAACGCCCCCCGCGACTGGGGATTCTCCGGTCGTATTCTGAAACAATACGCGCTCAATTACGTCATAGGCGGACGAGGGGAATTCGCGGTAGGCGACGTCGCCGACGTCGTGGAGAAAGGCGACGTATTTTTCTATCGTCCATTCGAAGTCCATGGTCTGCGCGCTTTGCCCGGCAAAGAGTTCATTTCCATTACCGTCGTATTTCACTTCGCGGATGCCCCTTTTCCGATGGAGGAACTACTTCATGGGACGCACTGGCTAGGAAACTATGCCGGGCAACCGGTCGAGCATCATTTCGCGGAGCTCGTCGCCAAGTACCGCCAACCCGGTCTTGATAACCGATTGGCATGCCAGGCGCTGCTGTTGTCCATCCTTTCCGAAACCTCTCGCCAGGTTTGCGTTCCCAAGCCGGAGGAACCGGAACGACGCAAAAATCTAGCCAGGCTAATTCTGGTCAAGAACCATATCGAGAATCATCTCGATCGCAATCTGAACGTTCCGGAAATCGAAAGACTGTCCGGTCTGTCTTGGAACTATATTATCACCGAATTCAAGAAGACGTTCGGTACGACGCCGATGCAGTTCCTGATCTGGGCGCGCATCTCCAAAGCGAAGGAGCTCGCCCTGCAATCCCCGCTGTCGTTCGGCGAGATCGCCGCTCAGGTCGGATATAACGACATTCACGCTTTCGGGAAAATGTTCAAGAAAAAAACGGGCATGAGTCTGACCGATTTCTGCTCTTCTTTGTACGAGGCCGATCATCGCATTCACTGGCCTAATCAGAGAGCATAGAGCAAAATCGCGATTTTGGACACCTATTTCCCAATGTCGGCTAAATACTTCCTTTCGGAGCCGCTCTTATAATGAAGCGTAGACGAAGCTCCAGAACAGGAAGGTGTGCGATATGAAACTGCGAAATTCCGCTATCGTTGCTAGAGTTGCGGGAAAATGTTTGATCTGGGACACGGAAAAGGATCGGGCCGTACTGGGGCATGAACCGGAATCAGGCGAGATTGAGTCGTCCAGCTTGACTCGAGTCTGTTGGTCCGGCAGTCTTCTGCCGGCGTTCGAGATCGCGTCAGCGGATGGCCGGACCGATTACGTCAAAGCTTCCGTTGCCTCGGTGACGGTCGCGGAGGCTTCCGCTCGGCGAATTTATCACCTCGCGCTAAGCCTTGACGGTTACGGCAGCGGCTCTTTCGTATGCGAAGAGACCGATTGGGGCTTGCGATTCTCGCGGCTGGAGGTAAGCTGGTTGTCCGATACCCGGGTGATCAGCCTGCAATACGGAACCCGGCTGATGACGGACATCGAGCTCGCTCGCGCGCCTCGGCTCGATCATGCCTTCTGGCCGGATTGGTCCTCGGAAGGCTACTGCGTCCCGGCCGCCGGTTCCTCCCCGACGCATTCGTTCTGGCGCTCTTGGGATATGGGCGACGCGCGCTTGCCCCTCGGCAGCTACGGCGATGCGATGGGCACTCCGTATGCCGCGGCCTTCCCTAGACCTATGTACGCCGCGGCGATGGGCGGACGCGACGGCTGGCTGGCTTTCGGGCCGGGCGATATTCCCGACGCGCCGTTGACGCTGCAATTGCAATCCGTGACGGCATGCCTTCATTACTCTTATCGCGAAGACTTGTGGACGTCGCCCGATCTTCGGAAACGCGAGTGGATCGATCCCTTGCGCTTAACATGGGCCGATACGGGATACGAGGCTTTGCTTCGACTATATACCTCCTTCGGGCCTTTCGAGCCCAAGTCTCCTCGCCATGCGCGTTCCTTCATCTGCACTTGGGGCGACTTTAAGGAAGGGCGCTACGATCTTAAACGTTACAAGGAGAGGGTTTCCAGCAGCGTGGAGGCGGACATGATCATCTTGGACGATCGTTGGGAAACGTACAACGGGAGCGGCGAGCCCGATCTGGAGAGGTTTCCGGATTTCGAAGCAGATCTGGACGGACTTCGCGAACAAGGATACGACATTGCGGTCTGGCAGAGTATCGGTTGGTTGGATAACCCAGAGAAGTCCGGCTTGTCCTCGCAAGATTTACTCTGCGGACTGGACGGCGTTCCCCGCCAATGGAGATGGTCCGGCAATCCGATCGGCGAGGGCGGTTACCACTACCTGCTGGATCCAAGCTCGGAGCGGACGAGGCAACTGATCGTCGAACGAACGCAACGTCTCGTTCGCAAGTGGCGGCCCGCGGCCCTGAAGCTTGATTTCGGATACGGCTATCCCGGACCCGACGTCTGCGTTCCCCGCGATCCCGCCTATCGGGGCGAACGGCTTGCCTACTCCTTGCTCAAGCTAACTTACGAGGCCGCCAAAGCGATTGATCCCGACATCTCGATCATCTATTACGGTATTCATCCGCTCATGCGCGACGTTACCGATCTCATCAATATGGACGATCTCGGCGACGCGGGCGATAGCGCGGTTCATGAGATCGCCGGACATAACCAGCGCTGCCTGTGGGCATCGCTCGCCGCATCTCACGGCATGCCGATCAACACATCGACGGGTTATTATTGGGACGCGTTCGGCTCCATCTTGCTCGACACCGCCGTCGTTGGCGTTAACGGCTTAACGATCGGCGAGTTCGATAACGAGGGCAACCGGATCACCGACGCCGACAAGAACCGCTGGGCAGCGCTGCAAACCTGGCATCGGCGCACCTGCGGTTGGAAACCGCTGTGGCTCGAAGCCGACACGGGCAGCTTGAAGGGCGAGCCGAAGCTCGTCTCGTGGGGAAGAATCGAATCCCTGAGCGGACGGGATACCCTCACCTCGTTGGTGCTGCGCAATGATCGGTCCGAGGCCAAGGGATACGATCCAGTGCCTTACATTCGATTCACGGGCCAATGGGCGTTGATCTCTCTGGACGATCGGGATCTTGCTGCTAGCAATAGCTTCGTCTGTATTCCTTTCTCGGCTGGAACCCTCTCGATCGACGGTACTTTCACGTCAGCTCGCGTCTATGGGGCGATCGATGGGCACCTGACCATTCTGAGTACATTGCCAGGCTCCACCTCCATCGGTGAGCCGGAGCTGCGGATCGCGGTGTCACAGGAGGATCTGTCCGGTATTGCAGGATTCGTGATCGCACGAAAGTAAGCATGAGCTATCATCGGTCAAACACACACGCATATACGGGGCTTTGAATGTATCTACCGTATGGAGGACACTGAAGTAGTGCATCTCATCTCATCGAAAAAAGATACAGACCCTCATAATTTTGAGAGATCTGTATCTTTTTTAGTAAGGTTACTTTCATCTTTACGTTACAAATTGACCGCCAACCATAAACATCTTCTTCTCATCATCTAGTATTATTTCTCGTACGCTACCGGCACCGCTGCGCCAATGACGGCAGACTTCTCCGTCGCTTCGATTACCGCGATGTTGCGAGCCGCTTGCTCCGGTTTTACGATTAGCTCAGCATTGTTCATCAAGTGATCGGCAACGTTTCTATAATAAGCCGACCAGTTTTCCTTCAAGTTCATGATTTTCGTTTCGACTGGCAATCCGCCAACTTCCGTATACAAGGTCAAATGATCGTCCCACAGATCCGCATCGACGACGGCGCCTTTCGTACCCAAAATGCGCATCGGCGCTTTCCCGGCCCTTGCGATGTTCGAAGTCGAAATATAGGCCACCGCGCCGCTCTCGAACTCGATTATGCTGTCGATTTGATCCTCGTTCGTGATTTCATGCCATATTTTGTTGTGAACGAACCCGCGTACGGATTTGATTTTACCGGGAATGAAACCTAAGAGGTAATCGATGAGATGAGCGCCCCAATCGTAAAATGTCCCTCCGGAAATCGCTTTATCGGAACGCCACCAGTGACCTGGGTGCTGATAACCGCCCGTAAAGATTTCAACGTGAAAGATTTCCCCCAGCAAGTCCCGTTTAATCAAATCCATGAGCGTCAAATACCAAGCATCCCATCTTCGATTATGGAATACGGACAGCATCAAACCCCGTTCATTCGCCAATCGCGTCAACTCGAAAGCATCGTCGGCGCGAATGCACATCGGTTTTTCGAGAATGCAGCTCTTCCCGCTTTCCAGCACTTGCTTGGCTAGTTGAGCATGCGTGTTATGCGGGGTGATGACAGTAACGAGGTCGATATCTTCCTGGGACAGTAAATCCTCTACCTTCGTATACGTGCGAATGCCGGAGAAATCTACTGCCGCCTGCTCCGCTCGAACCTTATCCATGTCGCAAGCCGCGACAAATGCGATCCCGGAATCCTTCATTTGATTGGCATGGATTTTGCCCATGTTAAAAGCTCCGCCATAGCCGATGACTGCACCACGAACCGTTTTCATTGAATGAAGCCCCTTTTCTTTAATGTAGTGAATCGACTGTTTACCCTAGTCGATGGTTTCGCCGAGAATGTCCCGCAGCGCCTGCTCGATATCGCTGATCGTGCTCGTCAGCACCATTCTTTCGGTCAATAACCCGTATTGTTCCCGCTGACCAGCTTAGTTCCCGCCTGATTCGTAACGGTGAAGCCGCCTTTGCCCGTATTCCCTTTAAGAACGACGCTCGTCACATGAGATCCCGCCACCACATGGGGGACTCCCGGCGTATGGAACACCATCCCGTATCCGTAGAACGTTCCGCCATTCACCGTAATCGGGTACGCCGTCGTCAAGTCGAACGTTTGGAATATCGTCGTTCCGCCGTTTAACGTCGCAATCGGATGGGTAGACCATTTGCCGCCGTTAAACACTTTTAACGTACCGCTGAACGTCGAGCTCGTCACAAAATCCGACAGCTCGGCCGCCGTCTGGGGGTTGATGAACACAATGTCATCCGACGAATCGATTACGACGCCGTATTTGGAAGCATCCACGCCATTGCTGAATACGACACAATTCCGGCAGTTCCCTTCGGTTTGACCAATCAGGTTCATCCCGACATGGTTGAGAATCGTAAAGTTCTGGAACACCTGCGCATTGTTGGCGGAACCGATAACGAATCCCGTCGAATTCGCAAGCAGATCATCAAATAACGTGTCAGAGTCCGCGCTTGGCGTACCGTTATAAGACGTGAACAACCAGTTCGTCGGATTCCAATGGTTATCTTCCACCCAGCCTCCTAGATCCAGCGCGCTTCCTTTGCCGACGCGCAACCCTTCTCTAAGCGTCGTCCCATTGTTCAGCACGACTTGATATTGATCGGGACTATGCGTATCCATATCGATCGCCTTATACGAGTTAACGAAAGCCAGGTATTTCACCCAACTGCCGTCGCCTTGCGCCTGGATCGTCCAAGGGTATGCCTGAATATCCGTAAAATCCTGCTCCGGATAGAAAATCGTCAATCCCCTAACCCCTGAGTTCTGAGCCAATGTGATGAAAGCCGTCCCCGCTTCATTGCCTTGGTTCTCGTATGCAAGCAACACCGTTCCGTTCATGACCATCCCGTGATGCGGATTGTCGAATGAACCTCTTAGCTCTACCCCGGCCGGTACTTGCAGATGAGTGCTCACCCGATAATCGCCCGCCGGCAAGTAGACGGTTCCTCCCCCGGCATTGCCTGCGTCCGTCAGGGCGCTTTGGATCGCTTTCGTATCATCCGAAGCCCCATCTCCCGCTGCCTGGTACGGGGCACTCTTGACATTGTAGAAGTTGGTCCCGACCGCCGGCTGACGCTCGGGCGCATACGAATAGTTCCAATTCGGCAACGGATAAGTCGCTAGCGCGGTATGATCGATCTTCACGTCGCCGCCGCTGGCATTATCGATTTGCGGTGCGCCTACGAACGTATTGCCCAGAATAGCTGCCGCCGTCACCGCGGCGGACAGCGAAATCACTTTTTTGGCCTGCTGAAATTTGCTGCTCTCGACTAATACGGAACCCTTCTGCATCTCTACCGCATACGTTCCGCCGTTGTATCCCCAATCGGTGAAAGTAACGTCCGTCAGATTGAGCACCGAATTCCCGTTCACTTGAATTCCCGCATACGGAGTTCCGCCGATCGCCACATGATTAAGCTGCACGATGTTGTCGCTGTCGGCGTTGTACAGAATGCCGATCGGTCTGCTTCCTTTGGTCGCGTTGATCGTACTGTTCGTAATTTCGAAGCCGGGAATGTATAACCGTTCGAAATGCAGGCCCACATTCACATCGTCAATATTCAAACCGTAAATCTGGCCGTTGCAGTTGCCGTTCGTATAGATCCCGGTTTTCATATCTCTAATGTTGATGTTGTGCATATAGATCCAATCCACCCTGCGGAACTCGAACCCGACGGCGTTAGCCGCCATATAAGCCTTAAGCGCCGATTGCGCGGCGGAAGACGACGGCGCGCCGGCCAGCCCCGAATGAATCCAGTAATCGGCTTTGAAATAGACGTTCTCGTTACGCGCGACGTCGAACGTATTGTCCTGGATCACGCCTGCTTTCAAGATCGTCGCGTACAGATTGCGGAAGACGTTAACCCCGTTCGCGTAACCGTTCTGTCCGAGTTGAATTCCCTTGTACGAATTATACAAGGTCACGTTCATGACCGAGATCGTGTCCTGCTTCTCTCCGCCTGCAATGGTGAAAGGATAGGCATGAACGTTGTTATAATCCTGTTCCGGATACCAGATACTCAAGTTCCGCACGGAGGTGCTGCGATTCATCGTAATGAACGGCGTCCCGTTCTCCTTATCCTTGCCGCTGTACGCCTTCAGAATCGTACCGACGCCGAGGCCGCCATCGTCCGGGCTGAGCCATTCCCCGCGCAACGTCACACTCTGCGGAATGCTCAGCGTACCGTCGATCCGGTACGTACCGGCCGGAACGAATACAACGCCCCCGCCCATCGCGCCGACCGTATCCAGCGCATTCTGAAACGCCGAGGTCGCGTCCGCGTTACTGTTCGGGATGACTCCGTAATCCGTTACCGCAACGGTCGACACGATGACGTCTTCCGTGGTCAAAGAAGGCGTTTGAATGCCGGGCACGATGGCGAAGCTTGGCTCCAGCTTAAGCCAGTTCAAGCGGAGCGCTGTTCCGGAAGTCACGAACTTGAGGGTCACTTCGTGGGTCCCTTTGGTCAACAGCTTCTTGGACAACAGGGAGATCGTCGAATAGGCGTTCAGCGACCCTAATGGAACGATCCCCGCATCCACGTCGTCGATGTACACTCGGATCTTATCTCCGCCATCCGGGCTTTGCACCCGAACCCGGACATCGTAGTTCCCCGTCTCCGTTACTTGAACCGTGTACTTAACCCATTCCCCGTTCGCGATGTTATAGATTTCATAGCCGCCATCCGGGGAGCCCTGCACGTCCACGCCTTCCGTGGCGCCCGTCCGATACACGCCCCCTTCATTGCTCGTCGTCGTGTCCGCATACGCCACGCCGGGTCCTCCCGCGTCGTAATCCTCCGCTTCTATCGTCCAGGGAACCGTATGAGGACCGTTGTACGGCGCATTTCCGCCGTTTAGGAACTCTACCGTCATTTCATCCAGATTAAGCGCTTGAAGAGAACCCAGAGAAGCGTTATATTTCACTTCAATAACGTTCTCCCCTGCATTCAAATCGGCTTCGAAAGCAGTTGTACTCCACGATGACCAGTTAATCGTACTCGGAAACGTCAGGTTATCCGCCACGCTTATCCCGTTCACCGCTAGGTTTCTTGAGGCCGATTGATCGGCGGAATACCGATACGAGATGCGATAGACTCCCGCCGTGGGCACGTTTACCGTATTCCGGACGTACTGACCGTCGCTCAAGAACGAGGCGACGAAGCCGGTTCCCCGATAACCGGGATGATCGGCATTCGCGACCGGCGCAGGCGAACCGCCAAGAGTCCCGGACTCCGCCTGCTGCCCCGTTCGGAACGAGTCGAAC
This sequence comes from Cohnella herbarum, assembly GCF_012849095.1. Taxonomy (NCBI): domain Bacteria; kingdom Bacillati; phylum Bacillota; class Bacilli; order Caryophanales; family Paenibacillaceae; genus Cohnella; species Cohnella herbarum. The sequence goes on along the minus strand of NZ_CP051680.1, from coordinate 6,376,957 downwards.
TGGAACCAGTCCAGGTTATAGGCGCCCCAGCTATTCGCGTCCGCGCTATAGAGCTTAACGACATGCGTGCCCTGCGTCAGCTCTATGCCGGCCGGTATCGTAAACTCGCGATACTCCGAGTAGCTTCCCGTATTAGGAACCGTATAGCTCCCGTAATCGACCTCGTCGATAAAGATCCGGATCTGCTGGTTATCGTATACGGCCGAAGTTCTGAGCTTCAGATTGTACGTGCCGGAAGCAAGCGCGACAACCTTGTACTTCAGCCACTCGCCCGCTTCGATAGAACTTACCGTATGACCGCCCTCATCGTTAGCCGATAGATCCACCGCTTCGTCAAGCCGTGCGGCTCCCCCAAGGTTGGAAGCCGTCGTGTCGTGATACGCATCGCCCTCACCGCCGATGTCGTAATGTTCGGCCTCCACCCTGCCCGGCGCGAAGCTTGCTCCCGTGTAGGAAACCGAGGAGAAATCGGGCGTCGCAACGAGGATATGATCGAGATTGACCGTTCCCCGCGACTCGTTCTCTTTGTTGTACCGTACCGTAATCTTGTTCGCGCCTGCCTGAAGCTTCGTGATGAACGTCAACGTCCTCCACGAATCCCAGCTCGCGGTAGGAGCGAACTCGAATCGCTCGTAGAGCGGCTTGTCGTTAAGTTCGATCGTCCGATAGATTTTGCCTGCGCTGAAGGCCGCCGAGTACCTTAACGTCACCGCGTAATAATCGTCGGCGGGGACATTCGCCTGTACTTGCACGTATTGGGTGTCGGATTCGAAGTAACTGACGAAGCCGGTTCCGGTATAGCCCGAATGATCGCCGCTGATCTGCGGCCGCGGACTGCCTCCGAGCGTTCCCTCTTCCGCTTCCAATCGGGAACCGAAGGTTGTGAACTCCATCCAATTGACGTTGAAGTTGCCGGTCACGATTTCAAGTTTAACCGCGTGTACGCCGGCATTCAGCCGAATGCCCCGCGGACCCTGTATCGTTGTCCAGGTTTGATAATCTCCCGTGACCGGCACCGCGAACTTCCCCTTGTACTGCCCGTCGATATAGACTTTGACGGCCGCGTTCGCTTCGAATGCATTCGCGACTCGAATATCCATATTGAAATTCGCCGTTGTTTCCGTTTTCACGTTGTACTTCAACCATTCGCCGTCATCCGTCCAAGCCACATTGTAACCGCTTCCGGAATCGCTCGTCGTTTGAATATCCACGTCATCCGTCCGGTAGGTTCCTCCGGTATTGCCGGAAGTCGTATCCGAATAGGCGATTCCGCTGCCGCCCGTATTGTAATCTTCTGCCTGAACCGTGCCAGGGAGCGATACGGACGTTCCGTTGTATGGAGCATACGGTTCCCCTGTCTCCTCGATCTTCAAATAATCGAAATTAGCGGACCCGGTACTGCCTTTCGCGCTGTCGTGTTTTACCGTAATCGTGTTGCTGCCTGCGTTTAAATGAACGTACACCGGTTCGGAGTCCGCCCATGCGTCCCATGAACCGCCGTTCCCCGGAGCCGGAAAAGAGATCGCTCCAAACTGCGCGCTCCCGTTGACCAAAATGCTGCGAACGGCCCCGTAGTCGGACGCATAGCGCATAATGACTTTATAAATCCCCGCCGTGGCCACATTGGCGGTTATCGTGAAAAACTGCCCGTCTTGATTGAAATACGCCACAAACCCTGTGCCCGAGTAGCCGGGGTGATCGCTGTTCATCTGCGGCAGAGGGCTGCCTCCGAGCGTTCCGTCTTCCGCCTCGTATATTGTCGTTGCAGCGTATACCGGATTCGCTCCGCCCGGAACCCAACCCGATCCCGAGAACGCCAAACAGCAAAGCAGCAGCACAATAGTGATCTTTCTCATCCTACGATTCGCCCCTGTCTTCATGAAGGTATAAAAAATAATCCGGAAGTCTACATCTGCCTGGTACAGTCAGACTTCCGGATTCGACTCGCTTATCGCTCCTTACTGCTTCTTGCCGGCAAGGAATTGATCGATCTGCCTCTGGACTTCCGCGGTGATCTTGTCCACGCCTGCCGCTTGCTGCTTGGCTATGTAGTCGTCCACCGCTTTATCGGCATTCTTCACCGTTCCGAATTCGATCGGGAGACCGAATTCGCTCTTGATGCTTTCCCGCTTCGCGACTTCGTTCTTGATGTCGTCTTGCGATATGAACAGGCCGTCGAGCGGAGAGTTGACGTTCATCGGCTCGCTTGCGAACTCGCCCTCCTTCAGCCAGAACCCGTCGCTATACGTTCCCGTAGGTCTCATGAATTGCGGCTTCCACAGCGCCCATTGGCCTGTCCATCCCATATAGCTGCTGGTCGAAGAATCCATGCCGTCCGGGAACGCCGCCGCTTGGCCGTCCAGCTTGTACGTCTTACCGTCGATTCCGTTCTGGACAAGATCGTACAACTGCTTATCCGTCTCGAGGAGATCCAGAAATCTCAGCACTTTATCCGGATTTTTCGACTTTTTGTTGATCGCCACCACATTCGCGAGAGGCGAACGATTCGCATATTTCTTGTCCGGGTACAGAATCGACGATTCCCGCTTGAACGAAGGATCGCTAAAACCCGGATCCGCATTGGTCCATTCGTGCGTCGACAGATCGAAGACGAGCTTGCCGTTTCTCCACTGTACATCTATTCCTTCCTTGTCAACCATGGCATCGCTGCTAATGATCCCATCGTCGTACCAGGTTTTCGCCAGCTGCGCGCTCTCGCGGTAGGCAGCCGTCTGTTCGATCGGAACCGCGCGCAGCTGCGGATCATTCAGATCCACCACATAACCGCTGAATCCGATGTCCATCAGCTCATGCTTCAATTTGAAGAGATCGAGCGGGCCTTTCCGCGTAATCTTGGCCGTCGGATCCGCTTGCTTAATCCGATGAAGCAGCTCGTCTATCGCTTCGATCGTTTGAACCGAATCTTTGGCCGCGCCGATGCCTAGCTTATCCGTTACATCTGAACGCCATTGTCCGAAAGGACGCGTATTCTGCTTCATCGTCCAAGGAAGGCTCACGATCTGCCCATTGACCGAAGCGGCCTGCAACGACCCTTGTCCCTCGTATTTCTTATACAGATTAGGAGCGTATTCCGGGAGCAGTTCATTAAGCGCCATGTACGCCCCTTTGCCAGCCATCTGCTGATACGCGAGCCAATCTCCGTCAAAGTTCAAATCCCACATATCTCCGGCAGCGGACATGACCAGCAGCTTGTCCTTATAGTCGTTGAAGGGAATGTATTGAATATTGAACGTGACATTGATCCCCTTCTGCTTCACGTAATCGCTGACTGCGCCCCACACTTCGTCCATAGCCGTCGGCTTGTCCCCTGGGAAAATCAGCTTCAGTTCCGCTTCCTTCTCGTTTGCTTGCTGCGCTGCGGAAGAGGAAGCCGCGGGCGATGGATTGCCCGACGAATTTTCCTGCTTCTGGTTGTTGCCGCACCCCGCTAGCATAACCACCGCAAGCAGCATGACCGCTTGCCAGACCCTTCTTCTCGAACCCGTCTTCTTCATCTCTATCTCTCCTCGTCATCTTTATCCTATCACAGCCCCAAGCTGAAATAGTCAACCCTTCACCGCGCCAATCATAATGCCTTTCACGAAATACTTCTGTACGAACGGGTAGAGGAATACGATCGGCCCGATCGTAATGACCGTCGCCGCCATCTTGATCCCTTCCGAAGGAAGCTGCGCGGTTAACCGCTGAATGTCCATCGCGTTGCCCGAATTTTTGACGAACTCGATATTGGATACGATCGTGCGAAGAATCAACTGTAACGGCTGCAGCTCCTGTTTGTTAACAAGCATCAGTGCAATAAACCAATCGTTCCAGTACGCTAGCGCGGTGAACAAACCTACGGTAGCAAGTACCGGCTTCGACAAGGGCAACATAAACCGGAAGAAGTATTTCAGATCCCCCGCGCCGTCCATTTTCGCTGACTCGTAGATCTCTTCTGGAACCGACAGCATGTAATTGCGAACCAAATACATGTTGAACGCGTTTCCTAACGCAGGCAGAATAAGCGCGAGCAACGAATCTTGCAAATGCAGGTAGTTTACGCAGACGAAATACCAAGGAACCATCCCCCCGTTGAATAGAAGGGTGATCAAGGCATAGACGGACAGAATGTTGCGATATTTCAGCGCCTTTCTCGTCAAGACGTAGGCTCCCATGCTATTCACCAGTAGTGCCAGCACCGTTCCGATTGCCGTTACAAGGACGGTGACCCCGTACGCATCCAGAATGCGACCCGAACCTAAGAGAAGCACCTTGTAGGATAGCAGCGTGAGATGCTTGGGGATAAGCGTATACCCGTAATCCACAATATCTTTTTCTGTACTCAAGGATCCGCTTATGACCATGAGAAAGGGAATGATACACAAGATACACAAGATGGACACGATCGCAAGGAGACACGCCTGCGTAACATCCATTTTTTTCGAAGCCATCCGATCCCACCGCCTTTACGTGTTAAAACAATGCCGAATCCCGATCGACTTTGCGAGCGACCGCGTTGCTGCCCAGAACGAGGAGGAACGCCACGATCGATTGCAGGAACCCGCTCGCGGAAGCCATGCTAATGTCCCCGGTTTCCCGCAAGCTGCGATAGACGAAAGTATCGACCACGTCCGTGGTGGCGAACAGCATCGGCGCGTCGCCGACGAGCGCGTAGAACATGCCGAAATCCGCATTCAAGATCCGTCCGATCGCCAGCAGCGTCAGAATGATCATCGTCGGCTTCAGCATGGGCAAGCTAATATAGCGAATTTGCTTCCAGCGCGAAGCCCCGTCGATCGCGGCCGCCTCGTAATAAGAAGAATCTATGCTCACCAGCCCCGCCAAATAAAGGATCGTCCCATACCCCGTGAATTTCCAACGCATGATCAGGACAAGAATGAGCGGCCACCAACCCGGAGAATTGTAGAAGTCGATCTTATCCGCCCCTAACCACTTCAGCAGCTCGTTAAAGGCGCCGTGATCATACTGCAGCAGATTGTAGAGGAATACGCCGACGACGATCCAGGAAATAAAGAACGGCAGAAACGTGATCGACTGCGCCGTCCGCTTGAACGCTTTGGAGCGAATCTCATGAAGCAGCAACGCCAAGCCGACTTCAAATACCAATCCGACTGCAATGAACAGAAGGTTAAGCAAAATCGTGTTGCGAATCGCTCGCAGCGCTTGCGATGAAGTGAGCAGGTAATCGAAGTTGTTCCAGATCGGATTCGCCCACTCGCTACCGAAGATACCTTTCGTAAAGTCGAAATCTTTGAAAGCGATAATGACGCCCGCCATCGGCATATAGCTGAACAAGAACAGCAGAACAGCAACCGGAACAAACATGGCATACACCGAACCGTTAAGCTTGATTTCCCGGAAAAATTGCATGTTAACACCTCCCTCTTGCTGACTACTATTAGTCTAGAAAATTTCCCCCGCCCCCACTACCCCTCAAAATTAAACTTTGTGGATTCAGATTGGCCTCCGCTGTCATTAACGAAAAAAAAGCCGCCCCCGTCTAAGCAAGGAGCAGCTGGAATGCTAAGTTCAGTTGTTATTCCGGCAATATCGGATGTCGTATCGTAATCTTCGTACCTTGCCCTAGCCCGGAATCGATCTGCAGACCGTAGTCGTCCCCGTAGTACAGCTGCAATCGCTGATGAATGTTACGAAGCCCCACCCCTCTGCGTTTGCCCGTCTCGGCATGGGGTACAGGGGATAGCAGTTGGGGCAGCACATCTGCAGGAATGCCTTTACCGTTGTCGTGCAATTCGAATTGCAGATCCGCGCCAACCTTCCTCCCAAGCACGATGATTTTCCCGCGCTCCGGATTGTCGCGAATGCCATGATGAATCGCATTTTCCATCAACGGCTGCAGCAGCAGACGCAACATCGCTTTGCCCAGAATTTCTTCCTCCATCATGAATTTGACCTGGAACGGCTTGTCCAAGCGAGCACGTTCGATATCCACATAGGCTCTCGCCTGCTCGATTTCGCGTGCGACCGTCGTCAACTCTCTGCCTTCGTTCAGGCTAAGCCTAAGCAGATTGCCGAGCGACGCGACCATCTCGCTTATGTCGCGCATTCGGTATTGCTCGGCTTTCCAGCGGATCGACTCGAGCGTGTTGTACAAGAAGTGCGGATTGATCTGATGGCTAAGCACCTGAAACTCCAGCTCTTTCTTCAACTTCTCCGACTGATAGACTTCCTCGACCAGCCCTTGGATTCTCTTGACCATTTGATCGAATCCCTGATAGAGCCAACCGATTTCATCGCGACGCCGCGAATCCATGGAAGGCAGCAAGAAACTGCCCTTTTCCAGCTTCCGCATAGAGCGAACGAGCCGAACAATCGGATTGGTGAAGTATAGGGTGATGTAAATGACAATGCCGACCCCGCAAATGAAATAGATCCCAAGCAGAAACGCCGTCAGATGGCCGATTTTCTCCAGCGGACCGATCAGGGTGTCGAGCGGAATGGTACTGACCAGCGTCCATGGCTGATCTTTTAGATGGACGTAAGAGACGAGCGTTCGGGCATTGTCGATCGACATTGTCGCCGTACCGTGACTGTTCGTACCGATCAGATCAAGAAGGGCCGCGGATGGATAAGGCTTGCCTAACCGTTCTGGACGTGAATCCGAAAGAACGATACCGCTCTCGTCCACAAGAACCGATTGCTGTCCCTGCAAGTTCTTAGGGGGTGAGATCATCCGTTGGAAGGAAGAGGCTTCCAAATCCGCTACGATCATTCCCCGAGGCTTGTTGTCGTTGAGACCGGTAAATTGTTTTATTCGCGATATCATTGGGACGGGATACACGGAGCTGGTATGCCCGGGCCACATTAGTTGCCATCGCGGATCTCCGGTCCGCGAGATTTCTTCGAATCCGCGCCGAACGGAATCATCCTCCTCGTAACGAATCATCTTCATGTACTCCGGATAGGCTGCCGCATGGATCGGGTAGACGCGAATGCGGTACACGCCCATTTCGTTTTTCTTCTGATAGGTCAGTTCGGACATCGCGGAAATAAAGGCTCTCTCCTCCTGGCTGTCCTTCGTTTCCTCCCGCAGCAGTTCCTGCAGATGACGGTTGCCGATCACGTCGTTGATCTGATCATTCAGCTTCTCGAGTTGTTCATCGAGGTTACGAGCCGTCTGGATCATATATTCCGACCAGAATAGAGCATTGGCATTCGATATGCCTTCGACCGATTGGCGGTAGGAATAGATAGAAATAAATAAAAACGGCGCAACGAGAACCAGCAGGATTAACACAATAATCTTACGGCGAAACGAGTGCCCTTTGTCCAATATCAGCCTATTCATCCGCGATCCCTCGCTGATTGCGATACTCTTTCGGCGTACACCCTACCGCTTTTTTGAAAGTTTTGGTGAAATGCTCCGGATTGCCGTACCCGACCTCCAGACCGACCTGATAAATTCGGAATCGGGCATCCGCCAATCGGATCTTAGCATGTTCGATCCGCACCCGGGTTAAATATTCGAGGAACGTGACCTGTTTTTCTTTTTTGAACAGTTTGCTAAGCCACACCGGAGTGATGCATATTTGCCGAGCAACCACCTGCAACGTCAGATTGTCCCGATAATGCGCTTGTATGTATTTCTCCGCTTCCGTCAAAATCAAATTTTGCGAAGGTTTGCGTTGGTCGAAGCCGCTCGCGAGCCTCAGCAAATAGGCGGTCATCTGATTCTGAAGGGACTCAAGCGTATCGAACTGCTCGATCTGATCCCAGATCGAGAGCAGGTTCCCCTCCCACCACGGATCCTTACAGCCCGCCGCCGACGCTTCCTTAATCAATTCGAACAACCAGTCGAACAAGCGTCCCTGAATTTCTCGCAAGCTCGACAAGGACCATGTGCGCACGAACACCGGGAAGGCGCTCATCGCCTCGCGGATGTCCGACTCCGAGCCATACCTGATCAGATCCAGTACTTCTTTTATGTTGCTTAGCGAAACTTCCGAATCGACCGAATCGTTTCCCTTCTCATCCGTGATCAACAATTGATTGCCGCCGTAGAGCGCTTTCAATTCTAACGTATCGATCGCTTCCCGATACAGATCGAACAGTCGATTCCACTCGCCGACCGATGAAGCGAGCGCGATCGTCATATTCACTTTGACATTGGCGTTGATTTTATCGATCAGTAGCTTGGCAAGCCCAGCGTAAGCGCTCTGTGCAACATGAGGGCGCCGACTGATCGCAATAACCCAACGTTCCTCCTTATCCTGAAACAACTCGGCCGTATAGCCGCATTCTTCACGTACGACCATCTCCGCCACGTTGCCGATGGCGAACGAAATCAGTTCTTTCTCCCGCTTATATCGTTTGTTCTGTTCCAGGGCCGCCGCATCGTCCACTTCCGCCACCATCAGAACCATTCGATCCTCAAGCATCCATTCCAGATCCAACGTTTTCAGCCGATGTTTGATCCGCGTTGTTCCGTACGGATCAGGCGCCCTGTCGATTAATTCCCGCAGCACCTCTTCCTTCAGACGCGGAACGGCTTGCCGCAGCTGATTCTCGAGCATCCTTTGATTCTGTTCCAGAGTCCTTTCTTCGCGAATTTCGGCAACCGCACGATGGACCACCTGCTTCAGTTCAGCGATCTGGATCGGCTTCAGAATATAATCCGCCGCGCCGAGCTTCATCGCTTGCTTCACCAGGTCAAAGTCGTCATATCCGCTAATCACGATCGTCTTTCCCGTGAAACGCCCCGTTTCTTGCAACCTACCAATTAGTTCAAGTCCAGACATTCGATTCATCTTAATGTCTGTCACGATCACGTCGGGATTGAGTCGTTCGACTAGCATTAAGGCCTCTTCGCCGTCTTCCGCAGTATGCACCCCAGCCACTCCGCACTCCGCCCACGGGAAGACTGTCTTCAGCCCCTCGCGTATTTCCTTCTCGTCGTCGACAATAAGTACCTTATGCATCTCCGCCACGTCCCTCTTCAACGACTTTCCATATATCGGCATCATATTGCATCGGCGTCAAATCTTCAACCTCTGGTGTCAAAATATGATTAAAGGTGCGCCAAAGACGACCAGCGCCCCTAATACCTGAAATTCGAACAGGCTGCCAATGAGATTGGCAACCTGTTCGACATTAAAAGCTGTCCCCTATTGAGCAGGAGCTCTCGGTTAGCGGTTCACGTTCGTTAACTCGCCCCCTTCTCCCGTAGAACCCTCGATATTAGCTTCACGCCGGGGAATTATCGAAATCATGTTCTTCGATAAGATCGCTAATGGATAAAGTAGAGTTGCGAACGATCAATTTCGTCGGAATGCGGATCATCGCTCTATTTTGCAGCGGGTTCTCGATCAAGGAAAGAATTCTCTTCGCTGCCTCGTTACCGATTTGTTCGCCTTGCTGTGCTACGCATGTAGGAGGAATTCGGGCGTCGGAAGAATGATCGTAATCGTCGAAGAAGATTACGGACAGTTGCCCAGGTACAGACCTCCCGCCCTTCTCGGCTGCCCTGATCGACGCCAGTCCGATCTCCTCGTTCGCTGCGAATAAAGCAGTCAAATCGGATTGTTCGTTTAGAAACGCTTCGATAGCCTCCGAGTCCTTCTGCTCAAGCACCCGAGTCTTGTCGAAAATAACGCCGTAATCGTTCAGAGCCTGCCGATATCCTTCCAAACGCTCTTCCAAACTGGTCGTACCCGCACAAGGAGGGGATACGAACGCGATTCGCCGATGCCCGAGCCGCAACAGATGTTCAGTCGCTTCATAAGCTCCGGTATAATGATCGGAGCATACGCAGTTGGTCTCGACTCCACGCAAGTAACGATCGATGACGACGATCGGGTAGCGGTCTAGCGTAAGCCTTAGCATTCCTTCGTTATAGGTCTGACCGTCTGACGGATAGATGATGATTCCTTGCGCTCCCGCTTTAATGGCCTCCTTCAGCCTCTCATCTTCTCTAGATTGGGAATAGTCGGTGGTCAGCATTAAGATCCGATAACGCGAACTATCGAGACCTGCCTCAACCCCTTCAGCCAGACGAGTCATGAGCAAACCGCGCAGCTTCGGAACAATCAAAGCGATAAGGAGCGGTCCATCGCTTTCCCGTGGCGGACTTGCATATCTAATCGGCTCCTTCTCCCCCGTGTACTTACCTATGTAAGATCCCCTTCCCTGGACCCTGTAGACGATCCCTTCTTCTACTAGCTTGGCCATCGCGCTTCGAATCGTAATCCGGCTGACATCGAACTGTTTGCAAAGCTGGTTCTCTGAAGGCAACCTGCGTCCTTCCCTCCACTTTCCCGTTCTAATCTGATCAAGCACGTAATCGCGCACCTGGGAATAGAGCGGCGTTCGTTTGGTCGAACCATCCATCAGAAATCACCTCATCTACATTTATAATAAATATACAACTTTATCTCTCCCAAGTGACTTCAAACCGTTTACACGTCGACTAAAATTTACTATTATCCAGTATAACAAGATACTCTAAACTTGTATATTTGTATTGAATTCGGAGGGTAAAATATGATTGAACCCGTTGCGCATATTATCTCCCATACTCATTGGGATAGGGAATGGTATATGCCCTACGAGAAACATCACGTGCGCTTGATCGCGCTCATGGACGTTCTACTGGATACTTTGGACAAGGACGACGATTTTCGCAGCTTCCATCTGGACGGTCAAACGATTATATTGGAAGATTATTTGCAAGTTCGCCCGGAACAACGCGAGAGGCTTACGCACTGGATTCGACAAGGGCGAATCGTGATCGGTCCCTGGTATATTCTCCAAGACGAATTCCTTACGAGCGCCGAAGCGAATGTCCGCAATCTGCTCATCGGTCATCATGATGCGAAGGCTTACGGTCCCGTCGCGAAGATCGGCTATTTCCCCGATTCCTTCGGCAATATGGGGCAGGCCCCTCAGTTGCTTCTTCAGGCCGGCATTCGGAATGCCGTTTTCGGCAGAGGCGTGAAACCGACAGGTTCCAACAATACCGTGTCCGATTCCGCGGCTTATGAGTCCCCTTTCTCCGAGATGACCTGGCGTTCGCCGGATGGCTCCGAAGTATTGGGAATCCTGTTCGCCAATTGGTATCACAACGGCATGGAGATTCCCGTAAAAGAAGAAGACGCCCTTTCCTACTGGCCCGAGAGAATGGCGAATACGGAACGTTATGCCTCGACGCCTCAGTTGCTGTTCATGAACGGTTGCGATCACCAGCCCGTCCAGACCGATCTATCCGCTGCGCTTGAGACCGCCCGCAAGCTCTATCCCGGCTATCGTTTCAAGCATAGCACCTTCGCGGACTATATCGCGGCCGTAGAAACAGCAATAGACAAGCCTCTTACGGTTGTCGAAGGCGAGCTGCGAAGCCAACGAACGGACGGCTGGGGCACTCTCGTCAATACCGCGTCCGCGCGGGTCTATATTAAGCAGGCGAATACTCGAGGACAAATCCTGTTGGAAAAGATAGCCGAACCTGCGGCGGCCATTGCCGCGCATTTGGGACGAGGGTATCCGGATCATCTGCTCACTTATGCCTGGAAGACGCTAATGCAAAATCATCCGCATGACAGCATCTGTGGTTGCAGCGTTGACGAAGTCCATTCCGAGATGATGACCCGTTTTGCGAAGAGCCGCCACGTGGCGGAATCCCTCGCGCAGACCAGCCTGAAATTCATGGCCAGTCACGCGGACACCTCGCTCTTCTCCGATCCGGCCATCCCTTTCCTAGTCATGAACTACGCCGGGCAAATCAGATCGGGCACAGTTAGCGTGGAATTGGAAATCGAAAAACGATCGCTGCAGTATTCTTCGTCCGTTGAAATCTACGAGCAATTGGATAAAGTCGAGATCGGCGATGGTCTCATCGTCGACGAGAAAGGGCGAATCGTAGAGGCGGAAATCGAAGATCTGGGAGTAAAATTCAACTACGCTCTGCCCGATGAACATTTCAGAAAGCCGTATATAGCGCGACGTCTGCGGATTACGCTGAAAGCGGATCGGGTTCCCGGACTGGGTTATCGCGTTTATGCGTGGCGCCGCGAACCCGGACTCTCCCGCGAAGGCCGAGCCAATCCGGATATCGCTCCGTTAGGTAAGGCCGCTCTCGAGAATGAGTTCTACTCGATCATCGTCAACCGCAACGGAAGCCTGACGTTAACGGACAAAGAGACCCAAGCCGTCTACTCGAATCTCTGCGTATACGAGGATGTCGGCGACATCGGCAACGAATATATATTCAAGCAAGATGGCGGCATGCAAGCGCTGACGACGCAAGATTTGGAAGCAGAGGTTCGGATTCTCTCCAAGAATTCTTTTGTGACTGTCGTGGAAATCATCCATCGGTGGGAAATACCCGCGGAGGCGGAGGCTACGCTGCAACGTGAAATGGCTTCGATGGTACCTGTACGCGACCGCAACTCGCTTCGTTCACAGCGGACAGTGCCGATCGTTATTCGAACCCTCGTCACCATCGAACAAGGAGCAAGGGCGTTGAAGGTTGTCGCTTCATTCGATAATCAAGCAAAGGATCATCGAATAAGAGCCCTATTTCCATCGGATATCGTGTCCGATGTCCATTATGCCGATTCGATCTTCGAGATTGCGGAACGACCGAACGAACCCGCACCGGAATGGCTTAATCCGAGCAACGCGCAGCACCAACAAGCATTCGTCGCTCTGGACGATATCGAACGCGGACTGGCCATTGCTAATATCGGTTTGAACGAGTACGAAATCCTTAGAGATGGACGGAACACGATAGCCGTTACGCTTCTACGATCCGTAGGCGAGCTTGGAGACTGGGGAGTTTTCCCGACGCCTGAAGCGCAATGCTTGGGCAAGCATGAGGTAGAGTTCGCTATTATACCTTACGCAGGCCAAGCTAAGCGCAGCGAAGTCGCAAAGGAAGCCTACTCCTTTCAAATCCCTTGGGCTTCCGTTCAGACGGAAATCCAACAAGGCATTCTCCCGCCGGTTCACGGCTGGCTGGACTGGAGCGGCAAACATCTCGCGTTTTCAACCGTAAAAGGGCGCGAAAAATACGGCGAGTTCATTGTCCGTTGGTACAATCTGTCTAACGAGCATACGGAGCTGATCTTGTCTCCGTCTAAAGAGTCTTCCGAATGGTACGCGAGCAATATACTAGAAGAACGGCTGCGATCTCTTCAACCCGAGGCGGACGGGAAATTACGCGTACAGGTGAAACCTTGCGAGATCGTGACTCTTCTTTTAAATCGTCTATAAGTCCTTACTTTTTCAATTCCTATAGCGGCTTGGCTAGTCGTGCGGAGGGGCTGTCCCAAAACTTTTGGGTAGCTTCTTTCTTTTCTATATCGACCACCACTAGTGAATGAAATGAAACATATAACTAGGGACGAGACCTAGCTGGAGCACATCAAAGTAACCAATCTCCCTCTACAGTTCGGAAATACCTAACTGGAGCACATACGAGTAACTAAATAAGCCTGCTGGGCAGGCTTATTTCATTCGATCGACGACTTTTTAGCAATTTAAGCCTGCTGGGCGGCTTATTCCAGACGCATCGATAGTAACAACGAAGAGGCTACTCCAAAAGATCACTTTCGGGGCAGCCTCTTCGTATGATTAGATCAACGCGCGTGATCCGTAATGAACCGGACGATTTCATCGGGTGGATTCAAACCGTGCGGATGATGGCCAATGCCCGGTTTCAATATGACTTCAAATGTTGCGTTGCGATTCCGATAACTATCGACGATCCGTTGACCATTTTCATCATAGGGTACAATATCGTCACTATCCCCTGCGACTAGTATCATCGGGATGTTCTCGTTCGCTATCCTGGCGATCGCCGATTCAAGGATAGATTCGTATTCCTCGATCGACTGCTCCGATAGATGGAAAGCCCGCTTGCACTCTTTCCATTCGCGCCGCGACACTTTACCGCTGCCTTTGCCTCCAGGCCAGCTTCTAATATCGATAACCGGGGCATCCATGTAAATCATACTTACCTTCTTATCATACTTAGCCGCATAGTGGAGCGCATAAAGGCCTCCCCTGCTGAACCCTATCAGAACGGGCTTATCCGACAGCTCGTACTTCGCTACGACCTGTTCGTGAAATTCCGACATTAATTCAACGGCCTCCGCGCCGCCGTATAAGTCGGACATTCTGATATAAACGAGATGCCAACCTCGCGACGCCATTTCACGATCCGCCTCATCGAAAGCGCCGAAAAATTCCATTCTCCAAATCCATCGACGGTCATCTAACGGGATTAGAGGTTTAATGACAATAACTTCATATCCTTGAAAGAAATAATCATGTCTCTGATAGCCGTGCCATTCTTGGACACTCTCGACCAGGTTATGTTGCCCTATATAGCGATGAATTTGCCGGTTCAAATCCGCAACCTTAGCCTCTAGTTCATTTGCGGGCAATAACTCCGCTTTGTGCGGATTCGTATGACCTAAAGCTTCTTTGATCTCATTGTGCGTCAATCGGTCGCGTTCCGCTATGAATTCTATTAATTTCAACCCGTCGGTCAATATCCGTTCCCCGAATCGTTCCAAGCTGACGCGGAATATTTCCTTCATTAGCAATCTCGCGATAACCCAGTGGCCGTTCAAGTTAGGATGGATACCGTCTCCCGATTGGTAAGCAGGATGATCTTGTCTTCTTCGGACAATATCTTCCGACAGCTCGCGATGCAAATCAATGACCTGGTCGGCATAGTCGTCCATTTCATGCATAATCCACTCGCTGTACGTACGCAGGACTTCATCGTATTGAGCATATGGCCTTAAAAAGCTGAATTCTTCTTCATCGGCTTGCCCTAGCTCCCCTTGATAGGATTGTGCGTCGAATGGCGGAGGCGTAACCACAATCGCTTTGCTATTATGTCGATGGATCTTATTTATTAACTGCTTCATCCCGTTCTTGTAAGCATTAAATCTCTCTTCCGAGAGCGGGTAATAAATACCGTCATTCATTCCGTAGCATACGACTACGATTTCCGGCATCACCTCGGCAAGAATATGATCTACCCGATCATGTACGCAAGGTCTTGGAAAAGGATGCGAGGGTTCGCTTAAGCCCGATGCCGTTTCGCTGCTTACGCCGGCATTGATGAGCTCGACCTGGCATTCCGGCTTATTCAGCAGAAGATAGGAGTGGATAAAAGAAATAAATTTCCCGTCATCCGTAACGCTGTCGCCTAAAAATAGAACTTTGCCTGTCATGGTTTGCATCCGTGTCCAGCTCCTCCGGCGAAAAAAAATCGCTTCCAATTCCTTCTTTATAACCATAATCGGGGTTGGATTTGAATTTGTCCACCACTTCTTGCACGTTTGCCGATCTTCACCTCGTAATGGAGTAGGCTAGAGGCGAGAGAATGATGTGAAACAATAAATTGATGTTATACTGACTGGGAAGATCGGCTTCCAGCCTTAGCGAAAGTTGGGTTTCGAGGATGAATGAACTGCGGATTATAGATCGGATCAAGGAAAACTCCCCCGGAGATATCGGTTACCCGTTCGCCCTGGACGAATTGCTCGGCAGGCAAACGGGAGCCGGAGGACCCTCCGTATTGCATATATGGAACCACCCTCGGGCATTCGTCATCGGATCGAAAGACAGTCGGCTTCCCCGGGCGGCCGATGCGGTACGTTGGCTGGAACGTCAGGGGTATTCCGTGCTCGTGCGCAATTCGGGCGGGGCGGCCGTTCCGCTTGATCTCGGCGTCGTAAATCTTTCTTTGATCCTGCCGATCGAAGCGACGGCAAGCTCCGGATTCCGCGATGATTTCGAGCGGATGTACGCTTTAATCCGGGATACGGCAGCCGAATACGGCTGCAAAGTGGAACGGGGCGAAGTCGCCGGCTCCTATTGTCCGGGAGATTACGATCTGCAGGTCGACGGGCTGAAATTTTGCGGCATTGCCCAGCGCCGGCAAGTCCGGGCTATGATCATTCAAGCCTTCATAATCGTCGAAGGCTCGGGGGCAACGCGTGCGGAGTTGGTCAAAGCGTTCTACGACCGGGCGGCCGTCGGCGCGGAGCCGGGCGATTATCCGGAGGTGCTCCCCGGCGTGATGACAAGTTTGCAAGAGAGAGCGGTCACAGGACTTGAAACGGCCGAGTATTTCGCGGCAGCGATCGCGAGGAAATTGCGGGGTAGACAATCGGCAGCCGCGAGTAACGGCGAGGCTCAATCCTTCGTTATGCCGGATCGTGAAGCGATAGAGTCGGCCTGCGCGGCGCTACGGCTTCGATACCCTTTGCCGAGATAAGAAGCCATTGCATGTTCTAAAAAACCTTAATAGAGAATAGGGATGTATGGCTAGTCAATCTCTCTATTAAGGGTGACCTCCATGCGAAAATTAAGAACGAAACTCCTCGTCGTTATCGGAATCTTGATGATGGTATCCGGCGCGGCTTCCGCAGCGTCGGTATCGACAGCCGAAACGCCGCTCCCGCCGACCCATAGCGTGTATCTGAAATTGGACGGCATTGTTGGAGAATCTACCGCAAGAAACTATGAACGCTGGATCGAGTTGACCGATGTTCAATTCGGCGTTTCCAACGGTTCGGCGAATTCCGCCGCGGCAGGCGGAGGAGGTTCTGCCGGCAAAGCCGTTCTCGATCATTTTACGCTCGCGAAATCCGTTGACTCCTCCTCCATCCCTTTATTCCAAGCCGCGTTAGCCGGAACGTATATTAAGAACGGGCAACTCGTTATCGTGACTAGGGGCGATTCCCCCGCTCCATTGCTCTCCATCGATCTTAGCTCGATCATCTTGGCCGACTACGAATTCGACAATGAGCGCGAAACGATTCAATTGAAATTCGATGCCATTAAATTAAGCTACTTCCCTACCCGTCCGGACGGTAGCAAGAGTCCTCCGACCACGGGAGGTTGGAACTTCAAGCAAAACGTCAAAACCTAAACGCAAAGGCCCCGGCAAGCTGCTTCGCGCAGTCTGTCGGGGCCTTATGCTCGAACTATTCTTTTTTGCTCATCGCATGAATCTCGAATTCGTTCTGATGCCATTTTTTAACCATGTCTTGATAGAATAGATTCTCTTGCCCGCTTAAACCCCGTTTGTTATCCTTCAGGATCATCGATCCGATATTGCGCTTCAGAATTTCGCTCCGACGACGTAACATTTCAATGTGAGTCAAGTTTCTCTACCTCCGAATGATGTCGTTTTTCCCTGCTGCCTGGAAGAGGGATTGTTCTCTATTCAGTGTAAAGAATTAAGCCGAGGTTGGAAAACGGGATTCGGAAGCCTGACATCCGATAATCCGACTTGAGGTTGCAAGAGCGGATGAATAAGCGGGGTTATCGGAAACATCCTGTCCCGTTCTTCGGATAACGGCCAAGCCCGGCTCGAATGGAAAGAGACCAGCGAGTGGCTGGTCTCTTCGTCCTTATTCCGAATCTTAATAAACGCCTTTCCATTCCGCGATGTTGGAAGCATCGAATTTGAACGGATCGCCTAGCATAATTTGCGTGCCTTCGCCGTCGGCGATGATTTCCTTCTCGCCCAATTTGCCTGCCGTGAGTTTGTCGCCTACGGCGCCGGTGATCGTACCGTTCACCAATGCGTCCGCAGCGTGGCCTGCAAGATAACCTACGTCAAGCGGGTTCCACAGGTACATCCATTGGCACACGCCGCTTTCGATATAGGCGGCCATTTCGCTCGGCAAGCCTAGACCCGTCAATTGAACTTTGCCTTTCAAGCCTTTGTCCGTCAGAACTTTACCTGCCGCCGCCACGCCTACCGTCGTCGGGGAGATAATACCCTTAAGGTTCGGGTAGGATTTCAACAACGCTTCGGTTTCGGATACGCTCTTGTCGCGCAGATCGTCGCCGTAAGCGACTTTGACCAATTTTACGTCTTTGTATTTCGGATCTTCCAATTCTTTTTTCATCCATTCGATCCACAGGTTTTGATTCGTCGCTTGGGAAGTCGCGCTCAGAATCGCGATTTCGCCGGAGCCGCCGATCATCTCGACCATACCTTCGACCAACGTGCGGCCGATACGCTCGGGATCCGCTTGGTTGATATGCAGCATGCGGCTTTCCGCGTTAACCGCGGAATCCAAGGACAGAACCTTGATGCCCGCGTTCATCGCTTTCTCCAAAGCCGGTTGAAGCGCGTCCGGATCGTTGCCGACGATCGCTAAAGCGTTGACCTTCTGGGAGATCAATTCGTCGATCATCGTGATTTGAGCTTCCGCCGTAGGTTGGTCCGGAGCTCTCAGGATCGCTTCGTAGCCGAGCTCTTCGATCGCGTTCTTATAGCCTTCCATTTCCTTCTCGCCGTACGGATTGCCTGTATTCTTGTAGATGATGGCAAATTTCTTCTTGGCACCCGAGTCCCCACTCGCGGCCGGACTGCCGGAAGCGCCGCCCTCGTTGTTAGCGTTGTTGCTGCCGCATGCCGATAGTACGGCGACGAACATGACGGCCGTCAGGAAAATACCGAAAAACTTTTTCATTTTCTTTTTCCTCCCTTTTTTAACTCTTTGTGGTGTTGATATGAAATTCATCTATACAAAACAGTCCTAAGACCGAGTTGTAACGCAGGTTCGAGCATTCCTTCTAAGTTGTTGCTTCTAAGTTGTTGCTATTTACTTCTTGCGAGAGTAGGCGAAACGATCCTTCAACTGCGGAATCGCCACGGAGACGATCAGCAGCACGCCCATGATAATAAGCAGCATTTGCGCGGATACGTTCACGAGTCCGAGCCCGTATCGCAGGAACCCAATCAGGAAGATCGCCAGTATGGCTCCGATCATCCGGCCTTTGCCCCCTGCCGTGCTGACTCCGCCGAGCACGACCATCGCGATAACTTCAAGCTCGTATCCGGTCGCGATATTCGGGCGGGTACTCCCCATCCTGGAGGTCAAGAACAGCGCCGTGATCGCGGACATTAAGCCCGCCAAGGTGAAGACGATCACTTTGATCTTGTCTACCTGAATGCCGGAGAACCGTGCGGTGGTAGCGTTATTGCCTATCGCGTACAGCATTCTTCCGAAAGTCGTCTTATGAAGCAAGATCCAGAAAATAACGGCGAAAAATACGAAAGCAATCAGAATAAACGGAATGCCGCCGACATATCCCCAGCCGAGGAACTTGAACCAGCTCGAAAATTTTCCCGATGCCTGATCTTCCAACAGGATGTAAGCGATCCCCCGATAGATGATCATCGTAGCCAGCGTCACGATGACCGCCGACAGCTCCTTGTATTTGACGATCAGCAGCCCGTTGACCCAACCGCAGATCGTACCTACCGCGAGACAGATCAGCATGGCCAATTCCATCGGCACGCCGTGATTAAACAAATCCGCCATAATAACGGAGGACAAGGCGATGATCGAACCGACGGAAATATCGATGTCCCCGAGCAGGATAATGAAAACCATCGGAAGGACGATAAAGGCTTTATCCAGAAATCCCATCGTCGCGTCCCTTAGGTTGTCGCCGTCCAAGAAATACTCCGACAAGTTAGAGTTCATGATGAAGACGGCCGCAATGAGGAGGACGAGTAGCCATTCCCATTGAAGAAAGAAGCCTTTGAGCGTAAATTCCTTCTTGTTCGCGATCAATCTATGTTCCATGGCTAGATCTTCCTCCTCATCAAGTTATTGCGGTCGATTCCCCGCTTGACCAGAGCATTGACCAGCACGGCGATGAGGATGATCGATCCTTGAATGAAGTTTTGCCAGAACGGGGATACGTTGATCATCGGCAGCGCGTTGTTCAGAATCCCGAGCAGGATGGAACCGAGAATAATCCCGGAGATTTTCCCGACGCCGCCCGCGATACTGACTCCGCCGAGCACGCATGCCGCAATGACGCTCATCTCGTAACCCGACGCCGTATCTCCTTGCGCCGAAGCAAACTTCGATACCCACAGCACGCCGGCAAGCCCGGATAGACCGCCCATAATCGAGTAAACCAGCCATAGGATCCGACCCGTGCGAATGCCGCTGATCTTCGCGGATTCCGGATTGCTTCCGACCGCGTACACCCTTCTTCCCGTGCGGGTATGGCTGACGAAGTAATAAGCAATAATATAGATCACAATCGCGATCATGATCAGATTGTTGATTCCGAAAACCGAGCCGGTCGCGATCGATTTGAAGCTTTCCGGCATCTGATGCGCGCTGACCCATTTGCCTCCGCTCGTCTCGAACGTCAGTCCGCGGAAGACGTTCATCATGCCTAGCGTGGCGATGATCGGCAAAATATTGATCCACGAAACCAGAAATCCGATCACGATTCCGCAAGCGATGCCTACCCCGACGCCGATAGCGATCGCGAGCAGCGGATTCAAATCCGGATATTGGCTTACGGTCAATGCCGATACCATACCCGAAAGAGCCAGCGTCGCGCCGATGGACAAATCGATTCCTCTCGTGATAATGACGAGCATCATCCCGACGGCCAGAATACTGAGAATGGCTGTATTCGTCGCGATGTCGTTAATGTTCTCCCAAGTCAGGAAGCTGGGATTTCGAATCTGTACGCCGACCGCCAGAAGGACGATAAACGCGAGCAAACCGAGTTCCCGGAACTTCGCGATATAGGAACTGACCGATTTGGCTTGCTTGTCTTGACCCTCCCGCGCTCCCTGTAAAGCAGCGGATTCCGTTACCGTTTGTTTCATGCTCCAGCCCCCCTTGTCGCATCCGCCTTGGGTGCCGTATCATCCATCGAGGCTTTAAGAATCGCCTCTTGCGTTAACCCGTCGCGATCCAAGACCGCCGTAATCCGGCCTTCCCTCATCACCGCAACCCTATCGCACATGCCGATGATCTCGGGCATTTCCGACGAAACCATAATGATTCCGTATCCCGAACCCGCCAAGTCGCTGATCATTTCGTAGATCGCTGATTTCGCCCCGACGTCGACCCCTTTGGTCGGTTCGTCCAGAATCAAGATATCGAGATCTCCCGTAAGCAGCTTAGCGAATACGACCTTCTGCTGATTACCTCCGGATAGCGCGCTCGCGAGCGTGAACACGCTCTTCGCTTTGACGCCGACCTTCTCCGCCAACTGCTTGGCCGTGTCCAGCTCCTTGCGGGTATTCAACATGCCTTTGCTAGAAAAACTCTTCAGCGTAGGCAAAGTAATATTCCTTCCGATCCCCCATTGAAGGACGAGTCCCTGCTTCTGCCGGTCTTCCGGCAAGTAACCGATGCCTTTGCGCATCGCGTCCTTGGGGCTTTTGACTTTCAACTCTTCGCCTTTGAAAATAATCCTGCCTTTGTCATGCTTCGTTACTCCGAACAGCGTCTCGCACACTTCCGTGCGGCCCGCTCCGACAAGCCCTGTCAGTCCAAGAATCTCGCCTCTGCGGAGAGAAAAGGACACATCCGCGAAGTAACCCGTCTTGCCCAGTCCTTCAAGGCGAAGCAATTCTTCTCCGATCTTCGCTTCCTGCTTCGGAAACAACTGCGAGATTTCCCTCCCGACCATTGCGACGATTAGATCGGAATTCGAAATGCCGTCTACGTCCCATGTGCCGATATATCTCGAATCCCGGAATACGGTAACTTTGCTAGCCAGCCTGTACATATCCTCGAAGCGGTGAGAAATGAAGATGATCGATGCTCCATTGTCGCGAAGCCGTTCCGTAATCCGGTACAGCTCCTCGCTCTCGTTCTTCGTTAACGCGGCCGTCGGTTCGTCCATGATAATGATCTTCGCGTCCACCGACAGCGCTTTCGCGATCTCGACGATTTGCTGCTCGGCTACGCTGAGCGCGCCCATTAGCGTTTTCGGACTAAAGCTGGCGCCCAATTCCTTCAGCAACTTGCCCGCTTCCTCGTGCATTTCGCTCCAACGGATGCGTTTCGTTCCCTTTTGAACTTTCTCGTGGCCCATGAAGATGTTTTCCGTCACGCTCAAATCGGGATAATTCGTCACATGCTGATAGATCGCCGCGATTCCGGCCTTCTGGGCATCCGTCGGATGATTAAACGAAACCTTCTGCCCGTTTAAGATCATGTCGCCTTCTTCCGGAGAATGAACGCCCGTGATCACTTTGATGAAGGTCGATTTGCCAGCGCCGTTCTCGCCCATCAAAGCGTGAATTTCCCCGGGCTTCAATTTGAAATAGACGTCGTCCAGAGCTTTAACTCCCGGGAATATTTTCGTGATGCCTTTCAGCTCCAGTACGTATTCCGCCTCGGCCATTTCGCGTCTCCCCTTTCTCTCTGCGTTGTTCTCGTGGTTTAAAGATACAGTTGTCGGGATGACCTCAGTAGGGGACATTACTCGGATTGGGGGGTTATACTTCGGGTCATGATGTCAGGAATAAATGAAACCGCAAATAGACCGCTATCGCCAAACGGCTGCGGTCTATTTCTTAACGTCAAAAAACCGAACGTCTATTCAGCGTCCGGTTTTCAATCGCCAAGTCTCACTTCAAATAAAACACTTCCCGCATTGGCCGGATCGGTTCCGCTTCCCGCATGTCGAAAGAACCTTCGACCATTCGCGAAGTCAGCGCATTCCAACGGTTGCATACTTCGCTTTCGGCGATGATCGCGAACGCCTTGTCCACGTCGTCGCATTCAAAACAATAAAAAAAAAGGTTGCCCTCCTGAAAAATCGAATAATTCCGAATGCCCGCGCGTGAATGCTCGGCCATCATTTCCGGCCACGGATCCGCGTGCAGCGCAATGTACGCGTCCAAACAGTCCATTTTAACCTTCCAAGTCCACGCGAATTTACGACTCGCTTCCATATCCATCCGCTCCTTCACCCTGAACGAGTAACTGCTCCCTGAATTTCGAAGGGGTTTGCCCGGTAGAATGCTTGAACAACCGACTGAAATACTTAACGTCCTGATAACCGATTCGCCCGCAGATGTCCTGCAATTTCAATTTGTGATCGCCAAGCAGCTCCTTCGCCCTGTCGATTCTTTGCCTCGTTAAATAGTCGAGTACGGTTTCCCCCGTCTGCATCTTGAACAACTCGCTGAAATACGTCGGGTTCATATACACTTGATCGGCGATTTTCTTGATCGTGATTTCCTGATCCAGACGTTCGTTGATCCACCCTTTCGCTTGCTCTACGGGCTTCAAGTTGCTGTTCTCCCTGATCTTTCGAATGTCTTCGATGACGCGGTCCGTCAATTGCTTCACGCAAGTTTTCAGCTCTTGCAGATTCGTTGCCCTCTCCGCCTTGTGCAATTCCTCTTCGAGCGTCGCCGAATTCGCGATTCCGCGATTGCTCTCCAGACCCGCCGAATGAATCAGAATCATCGCGTTCTGCACCGCGTTCTGCAATTGGGCGGGGGATTCCAACCGATCCAACTGGTCGAAAAATTGCTTGGTCATCTCGGACGCTTCCGCCGAATTCCCCTGCTCTACGCTCCGCTTAAGCTTCTGGGCGATCGGAGACAAATCCTTATCCCCGGTTCCCGCGGGCTTCCCCTCGTCACTCATGCCGAGCGGCCGGAAAACCCGGTTGCCTCCGTTAAGGAATCGATAGTTCATAAGAGCTAAAGCTTGGCGCTTCGCTTCGGGCAATAAATACAAATCCTCGATGGCATCGCCGTAAGCGACGGATACCGAAAAAGGCGTATACGTCTGAATGGCGGAACGTACTCGCAGGGCCAAGTCGTGCGCGGCATTGTCCCATTCGTATTCGGGGTCGGGGCTGAACAGCAGCATCCAAAAATCCGATTCGGCTCCCCGCCAGTTCCACCCGAGGCGGTCGGTTTGCCGGAATTGATCGTCCAGCACCTCGGTCATTATATTTTCAAGCGCATAGAAATAGGCTTTCCAATCGTTCGCCTTATAGCTCCTCGTCTTAACGGGCAACGTGTCCATCCGTATGGATAAGAGGACGTACGTTCCTTTGGGGAATTCGTCCACCCAATATCCTAGCGTAGTCATGTCGATGCCCACGGAAGTAATATAGCTCAACGTTTGGATTTGCCTCGACTTCTTCAGCTTCTCGGATTCCCGCTCCATCTCCCCTCTCTTCAGGGTCTGATAACGGCCATTGTTAATGATCGTGCGAATCTCCGCCATCCTCGAACGGAACTGTTCGCGGTCTACCGGCTTCAACAAATAATCCAGCGCGCCCTCCCGCATCGCCGTCTGGAGGTAGGCATAATCGTCGTAGCCGCTAATCAATAGCGGATAGAACGAATACTGCTTCTTCGCTTCTTTGATCAACGTTAGGCCGTCCATCTCCGGCATCTTCACGTCGGTAATCAACAAATCGATTGCTCCTTGATGCTGGTGAAAGCACTCCAACGCTTCCTCTCCGTCGCTTGCGGTAGCTACGATTTCCCAATCCTCCCCGCAGGATCTGACCAACCGTTCGATGCCCCTGCGTATCCGGGCTTCATCGTCCACGATTAACGTTCTAATCTTCTGCATTCGCAGTCATCTCCTCATGGATCATCGGAATTCGGATGATGACTTCAGTCCCTTTGCCGACAATGCTATGGAGCTGCAATCCGTAATCCGGGCCGTGCATCATTACGATTCTCGCGTTCACGTTAATTAGTCCGAAGTGCGAACTTCGTCCTTCAAAGCTGATTTTCTTCAACGATTTCTCCAACTCGTTCAACCGTTCCGCCGCAATTCCCGGACCGTTGTCCCAAATCCGGATCACGACGTCCCGTTTCCCGGAACGGGCTCCGAATTCCAAGCCGACCGAGATATGGATATCCAGCGCCTTGCGACTTTCCAATCCGTGTTTAATCGAATTCTCGACAATGGGTTGAAGAATGAACTTCGGACTGTAGAGACCTTGGAAGTCGGTATCCTCCAACGCTTGCGCGATCTCGAAGTGCACCCGATCCTCGAACCGAAACTTCTGAATCGTCAAGTAATCCTTCACGTGCTGGACTTCTTCGGCGATGGATACGGATTTGGATTGATTCGACACGGAAAACCGCAGCATCCGGCCAAGAAGCGTGACCATATCCACGACTTGATCGGACTCCCCCTCTTCGACGGCCATTCCGATCGTCTCCAACGTGTTGTACATAAAATGCGGATTGATCTGAGACTGCAGGGCATAAAGCTCCGCTTCTTTCTGCCGAATCTCGATCTGGTAGTTTTTCTGGATCAGCTCGCGAATCGTCGAGATCATCGAATTGAAACTGCGCGCCAGCGTGCCGACCTCGTCCCCGCTCTGAACTTTAAGATCGACTTGGAAATCTCCCCGCTCCACCGACTTCATTAAACCGGTCAGTTTCTTCAAGGGGCGAGTCATGTTGTAGGAGATCATGATTCCGATCACGGATGTAAGCAGAAGGATCGCAATAATAACGAATAAAGTTACGTTCCGTACCGTGTCCGCCTTCTCCGTCAATTCGCGCAATGGAATGCCGTGAACGAGCGTCCATCCCCGTCCTGTTGATTGATTGACGCTGACAAGCCGTTGTTCCCCCGTCACGTCGGTACGGAAACTTCCGTTAAGAACCGGGTAACGATCCTTCTCTGCGTCTACGGTACCGATAAAACGCCGATTCGTATGGTAAATGATTTTGCCGGAGGCGTTCATGACCCATAAATCCGCTCTTTCGTTCTTCTCGAAGTTGCGCACGATATTATCGATAAAGGTCAGATCCACCGCGATTAACATCGTCCCTAAGTTTCTGCGATTATCGTCATCGTTAATCTGCTTCAGGATAAATAAGTAAGGGCTCGCGGTTTCGAGCTTCAGGTCGATCTCGTCCGGCAGTACGATTTCCGCCTTTCCGCTCGGCTCGAAACCGCGAACGAATTCCATGATCGTATTGCCCCAACCGGTTTCCTTAAAGCCCACGTTGGAGCTGTCGAACACCCGATTGTTCGAAACGACATACACTCCGAGCACGTCGGCGTTTCTCCCGTTCGTGTAGGTTCGGGCCAAGTAGCTATTCATGTTGTATTGGTCCTTGTTCAGATCGGCTCTGCGATCGTACGACTGTCGCCTAAGAATGCCCAAAATACTCTCCGAGTTAAATAAATTCTCGGGAAGCTTGGTCAATTCGTCGATATGTTTCTCGACATCCGCGTTGGCTTGATAGAGAAACCTGGGCATATATTCGCCGATCTGTTCTTCGACCGATCTCGCGTACTGGATATAGGAAAAATAGACCAACAGAATCATCGGGAATGCGGTCAGCAGAATATAGGTCACGATCAGCTTATAGCCGATCGGAAAATCCTTGAATCGAAATCCGCGCAAACGCTTAAAAATCATATTGGCTCACATTCTCCGCGGTGAAATCCAGCGGTTCTCCCATAATGACCATATCCCCGTTCAAGCGAATATTCCCCACGCCCTCGATCTCCTGCCCATCGACGGGCATTTGCCCGTTCAAATAACGGTAGGCGAGCATGATCGTAAGGAACCCGAGTTTCTTCGGACTCCAGAGAGTCGCGATTTGCGCCGAGCCTTCGCGCAAGTAGCCGTTCATCAGATTGGGGCTGGACAAGCCTACGACTTTCACCGCGCCCGATTTCCCCGCTTGCTTCACCGCTCGGGCCGCGGCCGGGGGCCCGACCGAGGAGTTGCCGAGAATGCCGCCAAGGTCCGGATAATCGACGAGCAGCCGATTGGCGACATCGTAAGCTTTGTCTTGATCGTCGTCCGTGGCTACCGTTGCCACTAGCTTCATATCCGGGTAGTATTCGCGCTGCTGGATATTGATCCATCTCAGCCATTCGTTCAGATTCGCCGCGGAGAACGAACCCGTCATAATCGCGTAATTGCCCTTCTCGCCCATCGTTAAGGCCAACGTGTCCAGAAGATGCCTGCCCAGCACTTCCGGGTCGACCATGTTCACGAAAAACTCCCTGCCCTCGGGTTCCGTATCGGCATCCCAAGTGATGACCTTAATGCCGCGAATCCTTGCTTTCTGCAACACGGGAACAAGCTTAACCGGATCGTTGGCGGAAATCGCAATAAGATCGACCTTCTGGTCGATCAATTGCTCCACGATATCGATCTGAAGATCGGCGTCGGCGGTAGCGGGACCTCTGAAAAGAACATCGATTCCGAGGCTTTTGCCCGCTTCCTTCGCTCCTATCGCGGCATATTTGAAGTAGTCGATCTCGATCCCCTTCGGCACCAAGGCGATCTTGTACCTCTTCGCCGGGACGTTCGGCTCCTCCGGCGGCTGGCTGGCGGAGCCGACGGGTTCCATCGAGTAAACCAACTCGTAGCGAGTTTCCGAGCCGGATCCGCACGAAGTCATCAATAACGCGATCATTAAGAAAGCCGCGATTGTTCGGTACAAGAAACTCGCCACCTTTAAGCCGGAATGTTAATCTTCGGTGCTTTCAGTGCCTTGCCTTTTATAAAGTAACGGTCTTTAACCGCATTAATTCGCCCACTTTGGCAAATAAGGAGCCGTTATGGCCGATCGACATCGCGCAATGATGGGTAGGCGCCTCGGCAAACCAACGAGTCATATACTCATCGGGATGCGAACGGAATCGGACCGGGGTTTGGGTATTGCCGATTCTCATGATCGGGCCGTCCGTCGACTCCGCTTCGCTGGCGATCAGCTTAAGCTTGCCGTCGCCGGTCTGGGTCATCCCCAATGTCGTGATCGGCCCGGTCTTCACCTTCGCTTCCACGGATACCCCCGTACCCTGCTTCCCGTGATACAACCCCATGCCTCTTAGCGTCGGTTTGCCTTCCGATATGGCAATATGGAACGGTCCGTCATGGCCTAGCAAAATCGTCCCGTCGACATAGTCCACCACGACGATCTCGGAATAGCTTCCCCCCGTGCCCAGAATGTCGCAAATTTTCATCGCAACGGCCGTCTTGAGATCGCCTTCTCCCGCGCATGGGATACCTCGTGCCGTCAGCAAAGAATGGCCGACGATAAAACCTCCTTGAAGCTTCTCGTATTCTCCCCCCGGCGCTCCGTGATAGTAATAGCTGAGAGCATCGAGATCGAACTCCCGAACGAGCTTCTCCTGGGCTGCCGCTACCCGGCAGGACCATTCCAATTGCTCGTCGCTTGGCTTTCTGGCGATCGGATCCGACGGGGAATCCCCGCTGATCTGGAACATCTCATGGACCGCTTCCAGCTTAGTCTTCACGTCCTGCGGGGTAACTTCTTTTAACATACGATCGAGATCGCACATTTCCAACACTTCAATATGAAGACCGGTCTGAGCCTGAATCATCGTAAAATCGCTGTACATGTCCAACATTCCGCTGTACGTATTGCCAAGGAAACCGAATCGGCTATGCTTCAATGTACGCGGAACCGAGGCCGCTCGAATCCATTCTTCGATTTCCCTCCATGCACGAATGGCTTCGACCCTTTCATGTGTAATCTCGTTGGTCAAGGAAATATCCGGCGTATAATCGAGACCCAGTATACCATTTACGACTCGAAATGCAATTCCGGCACGGTTGAACGCATTGGCGAATTCCGGTACGGGACATGCTCCGCAATGCGCTAACCATTCGCCGGTTGTCGATTGGTCGTAATTGATCCGATCGGTCGGTTGCAAGTTGAGTACCACCGCGGGAGCCGGGCATAATTGATGAACGGGGAGCACCGTTGAGCTTGTGGAGTACGTAGCCGCATGGCAAAATACCAGATCGACGTTACGTTCGTTAAACCACTCGCCCGCTTGGCGTCCTTCGGTTTCCGTGTCCACCATGCCGTAGAAATGCACTTCGGCCCATTGAGACATCCTCTTCTCGATGAATTTACCGTATTCGATTAGCCGATCGCGCAGTCCGGGAAATTGCTCCCAGTAAGCGCGCAAGCCAACGCTGTAAAGTCCGATGCGCGCTTTGCGCGCCGGTTTAATAGGTTCGAACAAAGACATCTTGACCACCTCGCGAAGGATTGGATTAATTGCTATACTTACGATTGTAAAAGCTTTCATTCGACTTGGCATCCAACGATATTGGCTAATAATAATAGAATCTTGGAGATGATGATCATGGCTGGATTTCGCGAGGAAGCTTCGCATGCTTGGTCGGAGGATTCGGTCCGAATAATCGCCACGCCTTCCGCTTTCGCGAAAGCCTCCTTGTATTATGTCCAAGAGGCCGGTCAATTCCGCACGATGCCTTCTTACTTCACGGAAAGAGAAAGCTTAGACTCCTATTTGATCGTATATACGACGAAGGGGAGAGGGCATTTGACCTACGAGGATAAAAACTATGCAATCGAGCAAAATCAACTATTCTTCCTGGATTGTCGAAAATACCAGTATTATCGAACGGATTCCAACGATCTCTGGGAGATGATGTGGATCCACTTTAACGGTAGCTCTTCGAAAGCGTATTACGACCGATTCGCCGCCTCGGGCAACCCGGTCGTCTCTCTGCGTCCGGACTCTAGAATTTCCGGATTAATGCAAGACATCGTCGACCTTCACCGGTACAAAACGATTCAAACGGAGTTGTCCGGTTCCCGGCTCATCGTCGATCTCTTGACCGAATTGCTGCTCGGCTACCAGGACCGGGATGTCTCTTCCGATCCCGGTATTCCCGACTACGTGCGAAGCATTATGAGTCATTACGACCGGCACTATTCCCGCAAGTTGACGCTCGAGGAGATATCCGCGGCTTTCTCGGTCGACAAGTACCATCTGTCGAAGGCGTTCAAACGCTATACCGGATTTTCCCCGAACGAGTACCTGATCAACACGCGAATAACCCGCGCGAAGGAGCTTCTCCGTTTTACGGATATGCCCGTTGCCGAGATCGCCTCTGCCGTCGGCGTCGACAATGTCAGCCACTTCATCAATCTGTTTCGCGGACGCGAAACGCATACTCCGCTGGCTTTCCGTAAAATCTGGCAACAATCGTAGAATCACCCGCGTTCGTTCGAATATGCTATATTCTAAGGAATACATCTATCGGAGGGGGATATAGGAGAACTATGAAGACAGGGACGAAAATCTTGCTCGCTTCATCCCTCTTACTGGGGGCTTTACCGTTCGCGACTGCATGCGATCCTTTCTCTTCCGTGTTAGCCGCAACTGCTGCGAAATCCGAAGATCAGCTTCGCAAGGAGATCGTCCGCGCCTTGAGCGAGCGCCGTAGTTCGCTTGAAGTCAACTATTCGGGCAAGTCTGCAACGCTGAAAAAGGACATTAAAGAGTTAATGGAAGCCGCGATGAATTCGGATGATTATTTGCACTATATTGTTAAAAAATACGGTTACACGGCTTCGATTAAAGGATCTACCGCGACGATTAAGTTCAGCTTTACCTATTGGGAAACCCTCGCTCAATCTAATGAGGTGAAGAAGCGCGTAACCAACGTCCTTGCCCGAATACTAAAGCCGGGCATGAACGACCACCAAAAAGAAAAAACGATCCATGATTGGATCGTGACTAATCTTGCCTATGATACGAGACTCGTTTCGTATTCCGCTTATGATGGAATCGTGAATGGCAAAACCGTGTGTCAAGGCTACGCCCTTCTGACTTACGAGATGATGAGACAAGCCGGTATTCCGGTGAAAATCGTGGAAGGCACCTCCAGGGGTATTGCCCATACTTGGAACCTTGTCCAGTTAGACGGCAAATGGTACCATCTCGATACGACTTGGGATGACCCCGTACCGGACGTAGCCGGTCGGATCGCCTATAACTA
The DNA here is from genome assembly GCF_012849095.1 of Cohnella herbarum. Lineage (NCBI taxonomy): Bacteria > Bacillati > Bacillota > Bacilli > Caryophanales > Paenibacillaceae > Cohnella > Cohnella herbarum. The sequence continues at coordinate 6,346,357 of NZ_CP051680.1, read as the reverse complement.
TTACAACCTGACCGATAGCCAGTTACGAACCGATCATAAATGGAAGCCTTCGGCATTATATCCTAACGCGGTAACCCCCTTTGACCAAACGCTGTCCTCGCTGTTAATGACGAAAGGCAAACCGAACGCCGACTTCTACGAGAAGCTCTATCAGGATCTTGATATTCGTTTCCTCACCGACGCATATACGGCTACAAGCCTGAGTGAGTTAACTGACATGATACGTTCGGCCGTAGATGACCGAAAAAATGATCTGGTTCTGCGCTATACGCGCGGAGTGACGGTCAAGTCCGATATGAGAAAAGCTTTCGATGCCCAGAAGGGGCTTTCCAGTTATAACTACTCGTCGGAGGAATACACCCGCACGACGTCGAACGACAAGCTGCTACGGATTAAGTTCAATTATTCTTGAGAGAAATCCTACTCCCAAGGATATTTTGTCAATAGATAGTCGGCGAATTTCAGTTCCTGCATGCCGTACTCCTTTGTCTGCCTCTACTCTCTCAAGCTTAATGCGTCTGATTAGAATCCGTTTGCGCAAAAACGTCGTTCTCGTTCTTCAAGAAATCCAGACTCGTATTTAACGACGATAACAAATCCTCCAAATTGGCATTCCGTTGCAACTGAGGTTCGTCTTTGAGCCGTTCCTTAGGCGATAGTTTCGTGATTTTACTCTCGATTAGAGATCTAAGCGCCAGGTCGTAAGGATTGACGTATTTCGAGCCAACGAAAGGAGCGGACATCGCGGCGATCAATTGATTAAAGGCGAACAAATGGGCTTCCGTTACGTGGGAGCCCACGCGATTGGTCGGGGCAACGATTCGTTCCATCGCGCGGATTTCATCCTCGTAAAGCATCGTCGACAGAACTACCCCGTCTTCGGACGGCCATATGGCCGCGAGGTTTTGAACGGATCTGAGCGTGATGTAGCCGATGCCGATCTTCTTGGATTGAACCAGACTCGCTTGGAAAAGCTTGAACGCTTCCTCCCCCACCTCGTCCGTCCCGATATAATAATGCTTCTTCAGCCGAATTCGGCTGATTTCCACCGCCTCCGCGAACTGTTCGATTACGAAGGTTTTCGAAGCTTGAGGAGTAATTCCTTTCAACTCCTCCTCCGTTAACTCCACGAAATTGCCTCCGCCCAGATCGTAGACCTTCCTAATCTCTTCGGCTTCCGCTTTCGTCTCGCAGGCTTGGCAATATTTTAAATGCGAAATCGCCCCCCCGCATATGGCGTGGGTAGTCTTTAGTGAAATCTCCTTGTCCTCGGTCGCTGCATATAGCTTGATCGGAATTTGAAACTTGGCGATCTGAATGGTCCCTTTCCACATCGCGTGCATCCTGATCGTTCCCCCCTCGTTTAAGTGATCTATCACTTTTATTCCCATAGAGAAAGGAAAGGATACTTGAATGGCCGCCTCGCAGCGTGAATTTCATTGCATTCGTCACCCGTCACTTCTTTTCCAGAAGCGTTGCCTTCCCGTTGCTAATCCAATAAATTCGATCGGATACGGGATTGGGCGTCAGTAAACAACTTCGTTTAACCACGTCCCTGAATCTTGATTTCTCCGTCAAAAACAAAGCTTGCTGTAACGTTTCCATTCGCTCGTCCGAATGCATCGTCAGCGCGGTTTTTCTGTTCGTATAGGCAATAAGGAAGTTCCTCGGAACATTACCAATTGCCATTGCCGGGTTCAGAAACTGGCATTCAATCGGATGAGAATTATCCATGTACACTTCGACAAAACAAGACTTACGGGACGGACTCTGCAGGATCAACCGCGACTCTTGCCAGCCCGCGGATCGCAAATTCCGGTATGCTAATCTTTTGACCCTATCTTCTGTAAGTCGGGGGTTGTGGCTTAATAAGGATTCCGAGATGATCTTAGTGCAGCTATCTTTAATCTCTAGAAATATAACGCGCAGTCCCGGCAAATATTCTTCCGATAAGAGTCCCATGTCCCGTCCCGCCTCTTGCACATAACGCTCGTCACGAATAGCAGGATAAATATAGGCAGGATCCAACTCTGCGACGTCCCCCTTCGCGCGGACCCAATCCGAGCACCGAACGATACTGTTCAAATAATCAATAGCGGCGTTCAGATCTCCTCCAGCCATATATGTCCTGAACGTGTTGTGAAGACTAACCTGCAACTTATTCTGCGGATCGTTACGATCTAAACCGACTTCCAGAAGCAGCGGCTCCCCTTCCTTTTCCTTCTGTTGAACGATTACTTCCATGTTCTCGCTCAATTGCCGCATCATCATCTCCGCAAATTGCTGAGGATCGTCGTATACGCGTACAGCCATCGTCATTTGCCTCCTTGGAATTTTTCCAGGACAAAGACAAAAAACCCCAACAAGACGTCATGAACGTCAAGTCAGGGTGTGCTTCACCACTGGAATATTATTGAACTTATCCTACCATTTAAATTACAATATTGGAAGCGTAATAATTTCAATCGCATCATTTCTTATCAACAATTCCCTGCTATCTTCCTACCGTATATTCCCTTAATCATCGCCAGTTCCTATAGTCTTTTTTGCCTATCTCATCATTCCCTAGCATCATTACCCGTACCGTATCATTCCCCAGCATCATTTCCTTGCATCATTATTACTACCGCCATTATCCCCTTCATTCAGGACTTCCATTCGAATATTCAATAGAAATAATTACAGATTTTATAATAATCAATTGAAAAAAGTAAAAATATGAGTTAGAATAAAAGAGAACAAGCGTTCTCATCGGTGGGTGATTGGAATGAATATGACAATGACGTTTGAGCAATTTTGCTCTCATTATGACAATGAAGAAACTTGCTCCCAAGCCTTATTTTCCGCCAGATGGCCGGACGGGTTTATTTGCCCACGCTGCTCTCATCGCCAATATTATTGTATCCGCTCTCGTAAATTACCGCTTTACGAATGCCGTTCATGCGGCGCACAAACTTCGATCCGATCAGGTACGATTATGGAGGGCAGCCGAACCCCCTTAAAACTGTGGTTTCAGGCAATATTTCTTCATGCTGCACCTCAAGGAATTAGCGCACTGCGACTGGCTTCTATTATAGGGACAACTTACAAAACCGCATGGCTTATCTGTCACAAGATCCGCTATGCAATGTCAACCGCCGGTTCCAGCGAGCTTCTTACGGGGCTTGTCCGAATAAATTGCGGTGTCTACGGTCGCCCATATAACCCTACCATCTACCGACATCCTCAAGAGCAGCCATTGCTAATTGGCGGCACAATTGATAATGATCGAATTACTCATATTAAGATCAAACAAGTTCCTGATCACCATCTTATTTACGACCGTATTACTTCGGAAGCGAGTCATGACTTTGTTAAGACGCTCCTCCATTCCGCTACAACGGATATTACGATTGTCATCCATAAGTTTAGCCGTCATAGATACAAGCCACTCATCCAATTGTGTAACTCCGCTACCGGGTGGATTAATAATACTTTTAACGGAATCGGTCCCAAACATTTGCAATCTTATCTAGATCAATTTTGTTTCGGGTTTAATTATGCTAATCGAAACGCCGACCCGTTCGAAAATCTGCTACGACATAGCGCCGTATTCCCCACTCTGACATACCCTGCGCTCATTCGGCGCGAAGATCGCTCCTTGCAACGTAAGCGCAACTATTCTGAGCAATTGAAATCCGTAAGCTAAACTTCGGCGACTCTTCGCCATAACACGGTGTGCTCCTGAACGAATGGGAGATCGGTTGAAAATTTACCAACAGCTTCTTCGAACTCTTTCCCTGAACCAAGGGGATAATTTTAGAAACCGCCAGCAGCTCTAGGATCCTTTTCCCTGAACGGAGGGGATAATGGCTAGAAACCCGTCAGCAGCTACCTCGACCCCTTCCCTGAATCAAGGGGATAATGGCTAGAGGAAGACAAACGGGGAATGACTAACGCTGGCTGGACATTTGACTGACCTGTTATTCCAACGAAAAACGCCCCTTACCCAACCTTATAATGGAAGGATAAGCGGCGTATGATGGAGTCTCTAAATCAAGAAGATTCGTAAAATCTGTTGGAACTACTGTTGGGCCATCTTGCCAGCGAGAAAGCCAAATCTTCGGTAAGTACAGCCATCATCTCCGGTAAAGGACCTACGAGAGGAATCAACTGCCACTTTCCGCGATGGTTGGCAATGCTTAGAACGAAATCGTTTCTGGGCATCAGCGTTAGAATCGCTCTAATCGCAACCTCGTCCCACTCAACTGAATAAACGATTAAGCATCTGCCTTGCCTGCGAACGTGAAGGTGAGTCATTGCCATTGCTTGCAGCTTGTTCTGGATGAAGGTTTTCGCTAATTCCAGAGCCAGAGCCAAATCTCGCAACCTCCTCTAATCAACACTACCCATCCCCATTGTAATCAAGAATCGGTTTGATGACCAGTGCGATCAGCTTTATTTTTTCCGGTGAGCACCCTTCTAGCATATCTATGATTTCATTCCGCGTATAATCGTCGCTAATCTTATTCGTACCACGCAAAATATAATCGGTAGAAGTCTCGAGAACCGCGCAGATTTTGCCCAGGTTATCAAGATTAACAGGTGTCCGACCTCTTTCAATCTTACTTATGTAGGCGTTCGAAACATCCATAGACTCTGCCAAGATCTCCTGAGTAATCCCCTTGTTTTCTCTGGCTTTCTTGATTCGATAACCGATCATAGAGTAGTCGAAACTCAATATTCATCACCCAATCAAAATATAACAATCCTCCCACTCCTCTAACATGCACGTAAATTCAATATAAACCTATAGGTTGAATTAAACGGCACAGAAAAAAGAAAAAACCCAACCGAGATCGGTCAGGCAACTGTCTTCATTTATTTAGATGAGAAGAATTTTTTCCGCAATTATTTTCTGAGCTGGTTCGGGCTTGTATTCACGACCGCGGCCAACATTCTTTCGCTTCTGACCATAGGGGATTTACATAACGAGCACACCGGAACGATGGAAAAAGCGAAATTATCCCTCATCCATCCTTTGCAGCCGTCATCCGAACAACTCCATATCGCGGTTAATTCGTTCGGGATCTCTTCAAGCGGTTTTTTCCGAGAATAATACATTCGCATCCCTCTTTTCCTTGGTTTCGTCGAGCGGTCCAACGATGAAAAAAACCCCAAACGAGAAGTTCGGGGCATTTTACTCGATGCTCTTGGCTTACAGTTTTACGACATTCTCGGCTTGAGGTCCGCGATTGCCTTGTACGATATTGAACTCGACGCGTTGGCCTTCGTCCAAAGATTTGTAGCCGTCGCCGACGATAGCGCTGAAGTGTACGAATACATCGTTGCCGCCTTCAACTTCGATAAAACCGAAACCTTTGTCCGCGTTAAACCATTTCACTGTACCTGATTCCATACTGATAACCACCTTAGTCTTATTTACATGACCTTCTTATTTTACTAAGAAATAAAAAATTCACATAGCGTACAAGGTTATTTTCACCAAAAGAATAACCCTCTACGTTATGTGAATTAGGTCACCGTTTCAATGTCCTTATCATACCATGTCCGAGCTCAAGTAGCAATTCCAAATTGTTGAATTTGTGAATTTCTCCCGTATTCGAGGTGATTAATTGAGCCGGCTGTGCTAAAATACTGTATTTGCTTCTTCATTCCTCAGCGGGAGGTTTCTTCATTCGCCATGCTCATTATCGGAATCGCCGGAGGGACGGGCTCCGGCAAAACAACTGTTGCCCGATCCGTCATTGACCGCCTCGGTGCGGATAAAGTCACATTCATCTCTCAAGATAACTACTATAAGGATCATTCGCATCTCGGCGCCGAAGAACGGAGAGCGATCAACTACGATCATCCGCTCGTCTTCGATAACGAGCTATTGATCCAACACCTCATTCTGCTGAAAAAAGGACAACCAGCGCACGCGCCGGTGTACGATTTTACGGTCGATGCCCGCTCCGCGGTCGAGACGGTGGAACTCAAGCCGAGTAATATCGTAATTATCGAAGGACTCCACGTACTGTCCGACGAGAAGCTCCGCGAATTTCTCGACATCAAGGTGTTCGTCGATACCGATCCCGACGTCCGCATCCTTCGCAGGGTTCTCCGGGACATAGAAGAGCGCGGACGTACGATCCAATCGATTCACAAGCAATATATGACCACGGTTAAACCGATGCACGAAGCGTTCATCGAACCGTCCAAAAAATATGCCGACCTGATCATCCCTCAAGGAGGACAAAACGAGGTCGGCATTGAATTGTTATCCGTTTTGACGGAAAAATATTTGATCTAATTACCTACATTATTCAAATGCAGCGGGGAAATCTAATTTTAATCCTTATAGGGATCAAACTCGTCGGCCCCGGCCATGCAGACTCCGATCGGCCGCAACACATGCAGTACGTCGATCGTTTCCGCATGCGCGTCCAGCACCTCTTGCAGCTTGCGGTATACGAACGGACTCTCGTCGGTACCCGCTCCGCGGAGCTCGACGCCGTAGTCGCGAACGGCTTCCGCCATTCGATCCGGCGAGATCGCTCCACCGGAACGAGTGCGGGACTTCCAATTCATCTTGCCGGCGGCTTGCGTCCGGCTCATGATGCGTCCGGCTCCATGTACCGTGCTATAGAAGGAATCGCGGTTCTCCGCGGTATCTTTGCCCCGTACGATAACGGAGATATCCCCCATGCTACCGCCGATGAATCCGGTTTGACCTGGCGCTGAAGGCGTTGCTCCCTTACGCACGACGATTGCGTCTTTGCCGTTATGCGTCTCTTTCCACGCAAAGTTGTGATGGTTGTGAACCTCGAAATCCGATTCGGCACCGAGAATAGCCAGCAATTGTTCGATGACATAGTCGCGACCCGCATAGGCATATCTTCCGGCAAGTTTCATTGCCCGGAAATACATGTCCCCCAGCTCGCTGTCCATATCCAGTAACGTCGGCGGCTGATCCATCGTCTCGCCCGGGGCTTTGCCCAGAAATTCTCTTCCGGCGGCTAGATTCAGAAACCCGCTCGCCGTCTTATGTCCGAATCCCCGGCTTCCGAAATGGTTGGCGATCCACAAGCGGCCCGTTCCGAATTCTTCGAACAAATCCACGAAATGATTCCCGCTTCCGACAGTCCCCAACTGATCCCGGGCTAAAGCCTTCAGTTTGTCGTGCTCTTGGCGACCGACCGCCGAGTAGACGCTCCAATCCGGGTCGTCGAATAACGCATGATCGACCTTCTCGCTATTGGCGCGACCGATGCCGAACGAGATTTTCCGCGCGATTTCGTTCATGATATTGCCGATTCGGCCTTTCACGTCGGCGGCGTTCAAATTCGTCCTTACCGCCTTGTTCCCGCATCCGATATCGTAACCGACGCCCGAAGGGGAAATTTGCCCGTCATACGCGATAACACCTCCGATCGGTTGACTGTAGCCTTTGTGATGGTCGGCCATTAGCAACGCTTGAACCACGTTGCCGGTTTCCGCGCAGGTCCGAGCTTGCGCTAACGCGCCTTCGTCCGGGTTGCCCCAGACGCGAACCCCGCCGATGGTTTGGTATGCCATTTGGATTCAACTCCTCTTCATGAACTACATTGTAGCTAAGTTTTTCCTTTTGTCGAGATAAGGGCATTCAGTTGCTCCAGCATGTTACCGCCGTTAGATAGAGAGATGCTTCCGATCTTGTCGCAGATCTTCTCCATGAATTCCAACTCCTTCAGACGGTACAGCGTCTCGTTTTCGTCGAGCAGCTTGGCCGTGTTCAACAGGCTACGGGTAGATGCCGTTTCTTCACGGCGCGTGATCAGGTTGGCCTGCGCTTGCTTCTCCGCGATTAGAACCGTGTTCAGAATTTCCTTCACGTCTCCCGGCAGGATAATATCCTTGACTCCTGCGGATTGGAAGCTTACGCCGAGCTCCTCGCCCTTGCCGTTCAGCTTGGAGAGCACGTAAGCTCCGATCTCCTGCTTCGTCCGAAGCAGTTCATCCAGTTTCATCGTTCCTACGTACTCGCGCAGAACGAGCTGCAGCAGGACGTAGATCTGATCCTCGAAGGACTTGATCTCCAGCGCTTTCAGCGGATCCGTTATGCGGTATTGGCAAACGAAGTTTAACCGTAGCGTAACTTTGTCTTCCGTCATCATTTCCTGTCCTGTCATATCCAGCTGAAGCTGCCTCGTATCCACCGTCTTCACGACCGCGGAGACGGGCCCCTTCCAGAAGTAATATTTTCCCGGAACGAGCGTTTTCCGATACGTGTTGTCTATGAACAGCAATCCTTTCTCATGGCTCGTTACCTCATAGGATTGCAAGTATACGCTATTCAGGCGCGTCAACACGGATACGTCCACCTCGGCCGGAATTTCCGGATTGCGGGCATCTACCCGGATGAACTCGTGAGTCTTCCAACCTTTCCAGAACGCGTACTTGCCGGTAGGCAGCAGGCGGGTAATCTTGCCATCTTCGAAGTGAAGCACATACTCGTAATCTTGAACGTCCACGATCGCAAGATCGTTCAAGAGTTGCTCATCCTGCAAGAACAGGTTCAGATCCCGATCCGGGACGGAAAAAGGTTTGTTCACGTTGACCGTTATCGCTTGATAATCGGAAAAAGGCCAGAACCGGTAGGTACCGGGTTTCAAATATTTCATGTAGTTGCCGTCTTTGAACAGGAGTCCCCGTTCGTCGGCTCGTATAATCGTTTTCATGGGTATTTCCTCTTTTCGATAAAATAAGTGCGCCTTCCCCGGAATCCTTCCCGCGCTTCGGCGGAAGTCTCGCTTGAGACGGGAGTCGCGTATGTTCCGTGCGCGGTCGTTCGGCGGGAGCTGCCGATCCCTTTGCTAATCGACGACTATCCACTTTCAGTTACGCGCAAACGAACCATTCTTCCCCCGCCGGTATCCGCGGACCGCAAAGCTTGGCGCGGGTGCGTTGCCCGAAGGCTTCGCGGAGAATTCCGATTCCGGCATTTCGGTTGTCTTGCTCTCGATTAGAAGTCGAGTGCCTACCATGGCTTCACATCTACAATGTGAGAAGGATTCGAACCTCCATATGGGAGAGGCCTACGCCGCCCATCTCTGCAGCATACCGGAAGCGAGCGCTTCGGCACTGCGGGATCATTCCGAAATCCCGTCAATCGCAGGATGGCGCCGATCGTAAGCCCCATTGTTTAATGCTTCACGCTCCATGCTTCATGCAATGCGGAGCGGAATAAGGAATCCAGATGGCTATCCAGCCGGCCTTCCGCTCCCTCCAGGGAAGCGGCCGCGGCCTCAAAATGAGCCAGTCTTTCTTCCAAATAGTCGTTGATCGTATCTATTCTCGGCTCGTCGTCGAGCTCCTCCCCCGCTCTTTTCCGCCGAAACAGATCAAGCACGACTAGCTTCAACTCGCTGCCATCGGGGATCATTCTATCCAGCAACTCATCGAACGAAATCGGAGGCATAGTATCATATCTCTCGATCCATTCGCATGCGAGAACGGGACGAAGTACGTAGAAGTATTTCTTGAGTCTGACACGCTCCCCTTGCAAATAGGTTCTGTAATTCCCTCTGGCCATGTGAAGATAATGGTACATACAAGATTTGGGTGAGAAGGTACGGGACGAGACGCCGCGGATCCGGTCGATCACTCCGTATTGCTCCATATACTCGATCGGAGATTGAAGCCATTCAAGCAGCGGCGGATTCGACTTGCGGAACAGATTCAGCGCTTTTCTCAAGTCCCAGCCGTTAACGTCGAGCAGGTCGCTGATGGGCCGTTCAATGACGTCCCTCCGGTCGAATATGGATAAGTACCATTCCGGCTTGCGAACGTAGATGAAGCGGACGTCGTAGTCGCTGTCTTGCGAAGGGAACCCCCACGCCCGGCTTCCTGATTCGCAAGCGTATAGGATACGCACGTCTTCCGTTTGCTCGATCTTGTTCAATTCGTTAAGGATGGATTTCAGGATACTATCGGACATGGGGAGCTCCCCTTTCTATTTACTAGGCGAATGATTAATGGGACGAAGAAGTTCCGGTCGCCGACGCAAAACCTCGATAAGGCGTCTTCGTAAAACGGTTCGAGACCGCGGATGCTCCGATCGCATCAGGTTTTACCCTTGCCGACATCCCCATCGCTTCCACCCTTCCGACCATATCGGCTACGAATATCGACGTCTTGTTGCGCTTGGCGTCGGTGCCCGCATCGATATCGATAAACAATTGCAGCTCGGCCCCCTGATAAACGTAAGGAAGGATGATATCCTCCAGTGAAGCGCGTTTGGCATCGTCGTTGATCATCGCGATCTCCTGACTGAAGGTTGTCTCCAATGTCAGCTTCTCTTGAATCGAGCGGATTTCCCGAGGGATAACGACCTTTCGGTAGCAGAACCAAGCGCCTCGACCGGGTCGATAAATCACGACGGAAGTAACGAATTTCGTGTGCCCGGAATGAACCTGGGCATCCGTTCCGATGATCAGCTGGTACCGGGCTCGCGGATCGCTCCGCATGAAGCCGCGAATTCGATCAAACACGTCGTCCATGCTCATATGATTATCCGTGACGTTCCGGAAGAGGCTTTCGTGGATATATGCGTACTTTCGTCTTTTCATGATTTTCACCTATATTTCTAAGTACGTTTGGAGACTCCGACGGGACTTGAACCCGCACTGACCAAATTGAAAGTCTGGTGACTTAAGCCATTTTGTCAACGGAGTCATGGGATGGTGCTGTACCCTTGATTCGAACAAGGCACCTCTCCGGTATCAGCGGAGTGCTCTAACCTCATGAGCTAGTACAGCAAATTGGCAGGGATAACAGGACTCGAACCTGTATGTGGACGGTTAACAGCCGTCTGCCTTACCGAATTGGCTATATCCCTGTATGGTCGGAACGGCAGGACTCGAACCTGCGACCTCTTGCTTCCAAGGCAAGCGCTCTAGCCAAGCTGAGCTACATCCCGATGGAGGATAGTAGCGGGTATTCCCCGCTGATCTGTTGACCGACTTTACGGCAGCCTATCTGATGACGCCTATCCATATTGAAAGTTGGGGAGACCAACCAGACTCGAACTGGTACTAACGGAGTCACAATCCGCCGCGTTCGCCTTTTCGCCATGGCCTCCATATTGGTGGTGGTCGGAGAGGGACTCGAACCCCCATCGCGTGGCTCTTCAGGCCACCGCTCTACCGATTGGAGCTACCCGACCGTGTCATTCTTGTCAACAAAAAAGCTACCGGATCTCCGGCATGACCGCCGCTGCCAATAGGCAGAGAACGGATCGTCCGGATCTCGGGTAGCTCAATACGTGAATATAGGGGTTAGCTTCACCCGGTCAACGAAGGTAAGCTTCGCCGCTCGTGCTGCGGCATACTTCGCTGTTTCATATTCAAATATTGACTACCCATGCGGTTATGAGGCAATAGGAAACTATAGAGATCGGCAATAAAATCTCGATTGATCTCATGCTCGATTGGCTGATAATGAGGCTGTTTGCTGTTTCTCATCGTAGTCGCCCTGCCTTTCGCTGATGGGTATGAAAAAAGACCACTTCCGCCCGCTCGACCTTCTTCCACGGCATTTCAGCCATAGAAAAAGACCACTTGGGATCAAGTCGTCTTTACGAGGAACGCTTATGTAGAACTTCCGGCTTTCAACGGGAGTTTAGTCTCAACCGTTGAACCGTTCGTCTATGGCGTCTGTAAAGATCTTGATTATGAAATTGAGGGTCGGCAAAATGAGGCTCCTGCTGCATATATCCGATAGCTGGATGCTCGTCGTGCGGCTTATCATTTCCTGTAATCGTCTCGAGGAAGCGATTCATTTCCCTTCACCTCTTTGCTTCGTTTTTGTTTACGAGGCCTATCATAGCATCGCCTCTTTTTCATTGTCAACCATTATTTTTTATTTTTGGAAATTTATCTCTTGTGTATATTTATAACAAATAAAGGCTGCCTGCACTTCGCCTTCTTCCGCGGAATTCCGTCCGAATCGTCCGGCTCCAACAAAAAAAGGCCGCTATGCCAGCAGCCCGTTGCTCGTAATAAACATTATGACCCTGTTGAAAAGGCCTAATATTCCTCGGAGAAAGGTTTGCCGACGGATCGATGTTCAGGCGCATGCGGAATGAGGCGGCAATCCGTCTCGGGATTCCACTGGTGATTAAACTGGAAGCTTAGATACATTTTCGCTTTTCTCATCTTCATCCGTCTCCTCTCTCGGGTAATGTGCTAAATCATAAATCATCCTGAAATAGGTGTCAATCGTTTTTTTATCTACGAGGGCAAGCATTACGAACGAGGAGCGGCATATCTCTTCGAAGTGCCGAGATATGCTCCAGCATTTCACGAATGATAGCGATCCCCCGCCAACCCTCGATCGTTAACCTGCGTTCGCATTCGAGATAATCGTTATATTGCGCTACGCTGCATCTACGCTCTACGATCTCATCGCCGATAAATTGAAATGCGACCAACGCGTGGTACTCTGACGGGTACAGAAATAAGCAATAAGGGAGCCTGGGGCCACGAAGCGGAAAACCGACCTTTAAGTCGCTAAAATCGTAATTGACCATGGGTCCCCATAACTCCTGCAAGAAAACTCCGACCTCTAATCCGTATTTGGCTACTGCGCTTTTGTTTAGTGATTGTTCTATCCATCGAGTCACACTAGGATGCAGGCAGTACTCTTGCAAAGACTTGTATTCCCCTCGGGGTCCGAACATATCTTCGAATTGATACTGTAAAGCCGAATCGCTTTGGGAGACGACGGCTCCCGATTGGTCGAACACAATATACGCTCTTGTAATGCTGTTCTTATAGTGGAACTCGCCCTCCTCGTTGCCCATGAACATCAGATAACCCATCATTTGATCCTTCTCGTCGGGATGCTCCCGCGCCAAAAAATCGCTCAATGGAGCAAACGCTTTTTCCAACCATTTCTCGGTTACTTTCTTTCCTGGCGACTTCACGATATCGTACATTTCCATGGCCTCCTTAAACACAAATAAGCACCGTGCGCGCGGAATCAAAAGATTCCACTGGCACGGTGCTTATTTGTGTGAATATGATATGGAAAATATATCATACCTTTTACTTTGTTTCAAGATTACTTTTATACACGTTCACCCGTTTCAGAATCCCATCATCGAGTAAAAATATATTCCCGTTATCGTCCACTGACATCTGCAAATTATAGCGATCCAGCTTTAGCGTCTCACCGCCGTAATTCAGCCATTTTTTCGTCTCGGGAACGCCGAATACTCCAGGATTAATTTCAACTTTTCCAAGGTCGGCATAAGCTTCCGCTTCGCCATTGGGCTTGATACGATATACGGTTTTGCGATCGTCTAACAAGTAAAAATACCCAAAGGACGCCGTGGAGTACAAGATGGAGTCCGCATTAATTCCGACCTTCGCGTTCTCTTCCAACCTTTTGCACGTCCATTTGAGAATCTTGCCTCCCTTTCTATCGTAAACGTATAAAACCCCCTCTTTTACCATCGGGATTAACTGGGTTTTTTCCGCTGTCGGGGAGCTTCCGAGCAACTCAAGGGGTTGGCCCTTTTCCGCCGAATAGATCGTTTGATTATAGGGATCGCCTAAGTAGAAAGTCCCGCCGTCCAAAGTAGAGTAGAAGTTGTCCTCTAACTTGAAAAAACCCGACTTCTCCAACTGGTAGGAAACCATTTTCACTTCGGGCGTAATGGCAAAGACCGCCATCCGCAGCTTGTCCGGAGCCATCGATGAGCTTTCCCCAAGTAAATACAACGTATCCGTGGCATCATGATATATGAGTTTCTTCGGAACGAACTCTGCGTAAATAAAATTTACATTGTATTTGCCTTTCACGGAATATTCGAAGTTAAACTTCTGGTCGATAGAAGTCAAGACAGTGACTTTATCGGCTGAATTGGGATCGTATTTCTTGACCAAATAGCCTTTGTTCGGATCCCTATCCAGAATGAAGACTTGATTATCTTTGGCGGCTGCTATGCTTGAGTTTCCATAGGAATGCAGCCCGATCTTATCAAGGCTTTTCAAGTTAAGAGAGATTGCGGTTAAATTATCTACCGTCAGCTTCTCTAAGCGTTGTCTAACTTCTGCAGTTACCTCTTCTATTTCCTCTTTGTCTCCCGATTTTTCCTCCTCATGCGACTTTTCAGCTTCTTTGCTTTTCGGTGAAATCCGGATTTCTTTCGATCTTGCATCATACTTGAGGTCAAGATTCATCTGGTTAACGATAAAACGCAATGGAATCATCGTCGTACCGTTAACGACAACGACAGGCTGATCTAGCTCGACGGGCTGACCGTTTACGATCGAATGTATCTGTCCAGCGGCAAGTTCTAGCGTTACTCCTTCATAAACAATGGTGATTCTATTCGACTTTTTCTCACGCTTCAACTTCGCGCCCATCCCATCGCTTATGATCCGCAAAGGCACGAGGGTAAAATTGTTGAGAGTCATGGGCGGTGCTTGCAGAATGACTTTCTTTCCGTTAATCCACGCGATCGGATCGCCCAGCTTTAATATTGTTTCCCTGTTGGCAGGCTGAATCGTCTCCTCAGCGTAAGCCGAAGTCGCTAACGCTACGGAAAGACATAGCCAAAGCGCCGCGATTACCGGCCACTTCTTTCTCGTCAATGGAAGTCCTCCTATAAGATCGTTCGCATAATAAAATATTTCTACAATAAACAGTCGTTTCCTTCCAAAATCTACAACAAATAACGGCTTTTATAAGATCGATGTTTCACTTTTCCATTGTGGCATCGCTGAACGCCAAAGCCCCGGTCATGGATCTTTCCACGACCGGGGCTAGCATATTTGGCAAGCCAAACTAACAACGCTACCTCGCCACTAACTCATAATAATCCTTCAGCTCCACGGACATCCCGTGATTTAATCGGGAATGCTCCGCGGCGAACGCCATCATGTGGCTCATGACGGAGACCGTTGCGCCCGTGCGGCTTTCCAGCCCGCTAAAGTTACGGACTTCGGAAATAAAGCTGCGCATAAGCTCGTCGTCCCCGCCGCCGTGTCCTACGTAACCGTTGGCGGGAACATTTACGCTAATATGCTGCTTTTCTTTGGTGGCGAAGCGATAGACGGTCATTTCGTTATTTTCCATGTACCCTCTGATTTCGCCCTTCGTGCCCATCACTTGAATGGATCTGGACGTATCGTGCGTAAATCCGCACATGCTGAACGTGGCCGTCGCTCCGTTGGCGAATTCCAGATTCACCACCTGATGATCCACGACATTATTATCGCTCTTGTATACGCATCGTCCATAGGGTCCATCCGCGAGGGCCTTGATAATGCCCTCCCTCGAAGGATCGGTCGTGATCAGCCGTGCCCAGAGGTCCTCTTCTCCCAAGTAAAATCTAGGCGCGGAATAGGCGCATGTCGACTCCACCGCGCATCCGTCCAAGCAACGATTCGTAGATCCGGCAGGCGCGTGAGCTTCATTAAAATGAGTAAGGCTGCCGAACGAGCTAACCCTAACGCAAGGCTGATCGATCAGATAGGCCAGAATATCCATATCATGAGACGATTTCGCCAGAATCATCGGGCTCGATTGCTCGGAATCTCTCCAGTTTCCTCTGACAAAGCTATGCGCGTAATGATAGAAGCCTACGTTCTCGTTGAGTTGAACGGAAGCGATATCGCCGATATCCCCCGACTGAACGATTCGTTTCAACGTTTGCCAAAAGGGAGTGTACCGCAACACGTGGCATACCGTAAGCAATCGACCGTGTTCCTTGGCCGCCTGCTCCATCTCGATGCATTCTTTCGGTTCGGGCGACATCGGCTTCTCGAGCAACACGTGGTAGCCTTTGGCCAAGGCGATCTTGGCCGGTTCCGCGTGCATTCGATCCTGAGTGCAGATGATCGCGATATCGGCTAACTTCGACTGTTCCAGAATGTGCTCCCAAGTGCGGAAAACCTGGTTCTCGTCCAGATCGTACCTCTGCGCAAAACGGTTCCTCTTATTGTCATCGGGCTCCGCTACCGCAACGAATCGGATTTGATGAGGATAGCGTTCCGCATACGGGGCATAAGCGATCGCTCCCCTTCCTCCGGCGCCTATTAATATGGCAGTGATGGGTTTCACTTATTTTCTCTCCCTTGATGTACTCGTTCGACTCGCGCAATTCACGCGGCTTTAGCCTTTAACCGCGCCGCTCGTCAAACCCGCGACGATATAACGCTGAAATAAGATATACAGAAGCGTAACAGGCAGAGCCGTCATGACTAGATCGGCGAACACGAGGTTCCACTGGTTGGCGTATTGCCCGAAGAAATTATATACCGTTAACGGCATCGTCGTTTGGCTTGCCGAATTAAACAGGTAAAGGGGGATCATGAATTCATTCCATACCCCGACCGTTATGATGAGCAGATTCGTGACAAGCACGGGCTGCAGCAAAGGCAAGATCACTTTGAAGAACATCTTGTATGGACCGCAGCCGTCGATGATTGCCGCCTCGTCCATCTCGCGCGGTACGCCCTTAATAAATCCGGTGAAGATCATGACGCTCCAAGGCACGCTTGTTGCGATAGAGACGAGAATGACGCCGGAATAAGTACCGCTGAGATCCAGCAGCTTCAGCAACGAGATCGTAGGCACAACCATGAACGGAGCGATCATGCCCAATGAAAACAAGGCGAATAAAACATTGTACGCTTTGCCTTTTTTTCTGGAGATCGTGAAGGCCGCTAGAGCTGAAGAGATTACCGTAATGCAAGAGCTCATCACCGTAATGATCGTGCTATTCATGAGCGCGATATCCAGTTTCCCGTCCTCGAACACCTTCTTGTAGTTGTCGAAATGCCATTCGCTCGGAAGCTTCAAGTTAAAATAGGACGCTTCATGCGCCGTTTTGAAGGAACCCAGCAGCATAACGAGCAAAGGAATGATGACGATGAGGCTGATGATAACCATCGCAACTTCCAACAATATGATTCGGCCTCGCTTGCCCGCGATCATAACTCGACCTCTTTCTTCCTAAGGAACGTAATGACTAAGAGATTAACGATGGCGATACACAGGAAGAGAATCATGTTCATCGCGCTTGCCCGGCCGTATTGTTCGGCGGAGAATGCCCTGAAAATAAACGTATTGATGACTTCCGTATCGGAATGCCCGTTAGTCAGAACATAAACCTGATCGAATACTTTAAAGCCGGAGATCAATGCAATGGTGATAGCTATAGTAAAAGCGGGAGCAAGCATCGGCAGCGTAATGTTGCGGAATTTCTTCAAGCCGTCCGCTCCGTCGATCGTCGCCGCTTCGTACAATTCTCTAGGGATACCTTGCAGTCCGGCAAGGAAAATGATCATGCTGAATCCCGACGCTTTCCATACTTCCATGGCGATTACGGTTCCGAACGCGGTATCCGGATCGCCTAGCCAGTTCGTCTCCGCAAGGCGCGAAAGTCCGATGGACTCCAGCAACTGGTTAAACATCCCGGTCATACTAAAGATGGAGCTGAACAATAGGCCGATAACGATAATACTAATAATGTTCGGTACGTAAAATACGCCGCGCAACAAACTTTTGGTTGCCAGAGGTTGATTTAGCCCCAGCGCGAGCAGAAGCCCGATCACCGTTTTGAGAAACGTCGTGACCAGCGCGAAAAATACCGTGTTATATAAAGCCAGATTAAAGTTTTCATTTTCGAATAAATACTTGAAATTATCGATCCCGTTATATTTAATGGCAAACCAATTCGTTAAGTTGTCCGAGTTCCAGTTGGTGAACGAAAAACCGAATCCGACAAGGGTCGGTAAAATAAAAAACACTCCGTAGATTGCAATCGCAGGAACAATAAACGATTTCGGATAAAAATCGACTTTTTTGCTTTTCACGCTCTAACACCGCCTTCATTACCGCGTCGTTACCTTCTAGCCGTTCTCGATTACCGTATTCGAGAAGAGGTCCTTATCAAGGACCTCTTCTCCTTGCGTTTTTTGTTAGAATCCAGGCTGTTCCTTCTGCTTCATAAAGTCGGTGTAAATTTTGTCCCATGCCGCTACGACTTCATCCGGCGTTTTACCGCCGTCTACCGCCATGTCTACGTACAGCTTCCACAAGTCTCCGAAGATCGGACCCGCGATGCCCATAGGGTCATTCAGTTGAGAAACGTATTTGTTAGTCGCGATGTAGTTATCGAACAAACCTTTAACCGCAGGATGAACTTCTCCGCCGTTCACGTCGGTAAATCCGGGAGATCCGGGATGCGCCGCGAATACGAGATCCATGTAAGCCGGTTGGGAAATCAGGTTCAATACCCTCTTGGCGTCTTCGACGTTCTTCGCTGCTTTCGGAATGAAGAAGCCTTGAACGTAGGCTCCCGTCGCCATAAGCTGCTTGTCCATGTAAGGAATCGGGAACGCCCCGATGTCTTCCGGCTTCATTTGGTTTTTGCTGAGCAAATCTCCGACGGTCCACTCGCCGTTTAGCATCATCGCTGCTTTGCCGGACGCGAGAGCTTCTTTGGCGTTATCGAACGTTGCCGTTACGTGATCCTTGTTCACGTAACCCTTGCGGAACAGGTCTTGATAATCCGTAAGCGCTTGTTTGAATTCGGGGATATCGGCCCACTTGACCTTGTTCGTTAACAAGTTGCCCCATGTTTCTTGGCCCTTCTCGGCAAGAGCTTGCGGGAATGCGGCCGTGACGAAAATCTGCGTTGTCCACGTATCCTTGTTGGACATGAAAATCGGCGTGATGCCGTTTCCTTTTGTTTTGACCGTCTCAAGAATATTGAGGAAATCGGCATACGTTGCGGGCTCTTGCAGACCTAGGTCCGCGAACACTTTCTTGTTATAGTAGAGAGCCGCGTAGAAGCTGGACGATTCTTGAGGAAGGGCGTATATTTTGCCGTCCGCGGACTTGATGATCTCCGGATTAGCAAGGCGGGATACCCATGGCTCGTTGCTCAAGTCGACCATTTTGGTATCGGCTTTCACGATTTGGTATTCTCCGACGGATGCGTTATGCATGAAAATATCCGGCACTTCGTCCGTGGCGATCTTCGTTTTAATAAGCGTCTCGTATTGATCGTCCGGTACGACTTGAATATCCAGCGTTATGTTTTCCTCGGCTTTCAGCTTGTCCACCCATAACTTGTACTGTTCCTTATACTTTCCTTGGGCCGTCATCATGGAGACGGTAACCGCTTTCTTCTCTTCCGGCGGTTGGCTTGCTTCGCTCGTTGCCGGCGAACCTGTTGAAGAGCTAGCCGGCGAGTTTGCCGGTTCGTTAGAATTCGATCCGCAAGCGGTTAACAAAACCATCGAAGCGGCTAACACGGATAATAGCATTTTGCTTTTCATTCTTTGTTGACCTCCCTTTATGTGTTTCAATCCTCTCGACTTCATGATAGAAGATGTCGAATAGGCGATCCATGGACAATTTGAAAATGCGTTTATGGATTAATTTTAAATAAGCCCGTTTCCGCATTGCACGCTCTGTGCGAGAGCGAATCGGTATGATAGACTGTGATTCAGCATGCAAAGGAGGAGTCGAATGTTCAAGCATTTTCATCTGCAGACTCAATTATTCGCGCTGTACTCCTGCATTATATTAGGGATCGTCGTCCTGGCCTTTTCCCTCTTGAACGATTATTTCAGCAAGACGTTCGAACAACGCGCGGTCGAAAATATGGAGCAATTGACGCTCAAAACGTCCGATCAGGTCGATAGTTTGTTGAAGGGAATGGACGGATTGGCGTTACAGATCGCAACGAATCCGGTTACTCAAGACGTTTTCGTTAAACGCGCGAAATCCGATCCGGTAACCGGCAACTATTTTCTGAATCACTTGATCAAGGAACGGGAGGTCAAGGATTTACTCGCCTCTATTAACGGACCGCAAATGTCCGTCATGAGAATGAGCCTGTTCAACGATAAGGAAGACTATGTCGAATTCGGAAGCAAAATGGACAACCCTTCGTCCATCGTTCAACGGTTAGCCTCCGGCGAATTTCAACAATGGTATGCGGACTCTATAGAGAAGAGCGGCCCGATCGTTATTCCGCCCCATTCCGATTATTGGTCCGAGTCGGAGGAACGCGTAATTTCGGTCGTTCGCGGCATCCGGGACATCGTTTACTTCGAGACGAACGGATTCGTCGAAGTCCAACAGCCCTACAGCAAGCTGCAAGCACTCTTGCAGCTCGACAAGACGCCGGATGTACAAGTCTACTTATTGTCCCGGGAAGGAACGCTATTGGGAGATCCGGACGAAAGACTGTCTCGAATCTATCAACAAGAGATGAATCTCGCATCCGGCAATCTCAGACACTTCTACAATCCCGTTCACGATCGATACGAATTGGCAAGCTTCCACCGCTCCGCTTTTTCCGGGTGGACGTTGGCGCTTGTTCAGGATGAACGCACGTTGTTCGCGCCTCTTCGAACGCTTAGGCAAACGTTGTTGATCTCCAGCATAGCCGTGCTGTCGGTCACGATGGCGCTCATCTTCTTCATTACCCGAAGACTGACCAAACCGCTGAAACAGCTCACGCGATCGTTGAGAAAAGTCAATATGAGCAACTTGTCCATCGATATTCGCAACGATCATAATCAGAACGACATCCATCTGCTTAATAAAGCGTTCGGACAGATGTTCGATCGGCTCAAAAATTCAATGGATCTCGTCATTCAATCGCAGGCACAGGAATTCAAAGCGCAGCAGAAAGCATTGCAGTCGCAGATGAATCCTCATTTTCTGTATAATACGCTGTCCGTCATTAGCGCGGTCGGCGATGAAGCCGGCGTGTACAAAGTGATGGAGATGTGCCATAAATTGTCCAATATGCTTAGATATACGACCTCTTTCGATGATAGGGACGTAACGATTCGGCAAGAATGGAAACATGCTCAAGACTACCTCGAACTGATGAAAGAAAGATATGAGCATCAATTCGTATACGAGATGGCCGCGGATGAGAGCGGGTTGGACATCCCCATCCCTAAGCTCATCTTACAACCTCTGATCGAGAATTGCTTCCAGCATGGCTTTAAACAAACGCAACCGCCATGGCGCATCGAGGTGACGGCCGGAGTGAACGGCAATCGCTGGTACATTACGGTCGGCGATAACGGCACGGGATTCGACTCCATCCAATTGGACTCGATCATGGCGAAATGGCGGCGCTTGGAGGACGGCAATGCCGTCGAGATCAACCAGCTTAAATTAGGAGGGTTAGGGCTATACAATACCGTTGTCCGCCTGTATATGCAATTCGGCCATCGGATGATATTTCAAGTTGAACCTAACTCGCCTAGCGGCACCAAAATTACGATCGGAGGAGACATGACCAATGATACGGGTTATGGTCGTTGAAGACGAACCGCACATCTTGCGCAGCATCAAACGAATGATCGAATCCCTCCATCCTCGATTCGAAGTCGTCGCAACCGCTTATAACGGGGAAGAAGCGATCAAGCTTCTTCCTACAGCGGCACCGGATATTCTGTTTACGGATATTAATATGCCGATGCTGGACGGTCTTGATCTGTTAGCCCACGTCAAAAAACAAGGGCTGGATATCGAGCCGATCATCATTAGCGGTTATCAGGAGTTCGAGTATGCGAGGAAAGCTCTGTCTTTAGGAGTGAACGAATATCTTCTCAAGCCGATCTCCAGAAAAGATTTAAGCGATTTGCTGGACCAACTATTCATCAAGCACGAGCGCTCGCAGAAGCGCAAGGAGCTGAAGTATTTAGGAACTTTACTCCTTCAGCATCCAGCGTCTGAACCGCTGCCGTCCCTTATCTCTCTTAACAATCGTTCGTTTGCGGTTTTGCTGCTTTGCTCCGGCTCTTTTCCTTCGCATTCCACCGTTGACGATAGTTTGCGGCACAATTCTTGGTTCGAATTGGACCTGGAAAAAGCTTGCGGCGATCTATGGGTAAACGAGGATAACCGGGCTTGGGTACTGGACGGAAAATCAGAAGCGGAGAAATTTATCGTGTTAGCCGGCGGCGTAGGCGATCGCTTCGCCTCCGACTTAGCCCTCTTCGTATCCGGGCTTACGCGGTTATTAGCTTCGAAGAAGTTGCCCATTACGACAGTCGTAAGTCCCGTTATCGACCATATCCGCGATATAGAAATGATGGGTAAACGGATACGAGCGACGATGGCTAAACAAATCCGGATCGGTTATCCGCAAACGTTACAGGTTTCCGAACTGCAATCGCTACCGCCCGAACCTTATCCGGGCTTGGATTCCTCGACGGAGAGAAAGCTGAACGTAGCCATGGAGCAGGGCAATCTCCAATTGTTCAAACTGGTTATCGGGCAAATCGTCGAGCGCTGGAAATCGGTTCACCCCACGCAATCGGAAACGGAAAAAATGCTGAAACAGATCGTGGCCATCTGTCAGAAGCACCGGAACGCGAATGAAAGCTATACGGCGGACTATCTGGAGTCGGATATCGAGCAAGCGGTATATACCGTTAGCGACTATGACCAGCTATTGCGATATTTATATTGCATCATCGAACTCGTATTCCATATCCAGAAGCAGAAAAATCGCGAAGAACGGCCCAGCAAGCTGCTCGTAGAAGAGATTACGGAATTTATCGAAGCCAACTACACGGAGCCTATCAACCACCAGACGCTTGCCGAGAAATTCGGGCTCGTCCCCTCTTATATCAGTAAATTGTTCAATCAACAAAAGGGCTGTTCGCCGGGTAAATATTTAATCAACCTAAGAATCGATAAGGCAAAAGAACTCATGCGCTCAAGCCCTGATCTGAAAGTATGGAACATCGCGGAGATCGTCGGATACTCCGATCCGCAATATTTCAGTCGCATCTTCAAGAAGGAAACCGGCAAATACCCTAGCGAGTATATCGAATCCTTGCATCTTCAGATGTGATAAATCACCCGTGCGCGACAAAGGATGTCGGCAAGCCAGCCGACATCCTTTGTTTATTTCCCGTATCGTTTTTCCTACAATATTTCGACTTCCACGTAATGATTGTGCGCGTTAACGCTATTGCCGTTAGACCACAACCTCACATATCTGGCGTTCGCGGAAGCGAATGGAATCACTTTGCCGCTTGCCGTCTCGACATACTCCGCATCGGTTCCGACGCCTTGTCCGGCGCTATTATCCGAGTCGTTGTTGAACACGGTAACGACTCCGCTGCTGAAATCCGGCGTGGTGCTGAGTTGGACGATTACGTCGCGATACGTTCTCGCATCTCCGTAGAAGTGCCACAGACGTACTTGGGATAAATTAAAGCTGCTCCCCAAGTCGAATTGAACCCATTGCAAGCCCGAATGCGGGCTGCTGTCCGTATAATTGTTCGTATTCGATGTCACGCCGTCGGAGATAACGGGAAGATTATAGAAAGGTACGGATGATGCAGGGACTTTCCCCAAGACCAAGTTGGACGGAACCGCGGGCGCCATGGGAGACAGGTCGTTGTTCGAGTAAACTTTGAACCCGTCGACCAGCATGTACGTGCCGTCTTTTTTTACAAGCTTGATCGTATGTTTGCCATGAGTCAGATTCGTAACGCTGAACATTAATTTCTGCGTGGACTTGGTCGGCGCGTAACAATTCACCGTCTGCTGATAGACTCCGTCGATATATACGTCGACGTTGCCCATATCGATGTTATTTTCCGTAATATAACCGATTCCCGTACCGACGAAAGTATATTCCAAGGCGCTTTCGTTGACCGTCGTATACTTCACGTTACCGAACAGGTCGCCCGGTCTGCTTCCGTTACTATTCCAGGTGCCGCTCGTTGCCGTATTCCAAACGTCTTCGTTGATCGATCTGGAGCTGTCCGTCCGGATCCCGGAATACGAGTCCTCCAAACCTGCCGTCTGCATAATATCCAAAGCTTGTTGCGGCCAATTCGAATGCGGAATAACCGTTGTGTTCGTGATCGAATTGTTCAGACCGTCGTTCCGAAAGGTTGCCGTATCGGTAAAGTTGTCGTGAATATTGTTGTCATGAATCGTCGTGTTCCACAGGAAAACCCAGAACGGGGCGGTACGTACGACGTTGTTGCGAACTTCGACGAACGCGGTTCCGTCGTCCAGGTAGATCGCTCCTTGATCATGGGCCTGATTGTAGACGTAATTGTTCGCGATCAAAGAATTCGTATGTCTGCCGGAAGTATAAATCCCGCCTCCGTCTTTCATGTACAGCATGACATTATAAATTTTGTTGTTCGTCACCTGCAAATTATCCGTATAAGGGTATGTCGTATAGTTGTAGGCTCCGCCGGGTTCGACGTTATACCCTACGGCTCCCGATGAGAAGCCCGACCATGGCGTATTGCTGATTTCGTTATGATCGACGACCGTGTTAATCGTATAAAACAAACAAATTCCGACGGCATCGTAAAACTCTATGCCAACGTTCGTGATAAAGTTGTTTCTAATCGTCGTGTTCTTAAGCTGCATTCTTACGTCGCTCGGATGGTGACCGTCCGGAGAAACGTCTCCAACCGTAATGCCTCCCGCGGAGATGTCCATGAACCGGTTGCCTAGAATATTGTTACCCTGGCTCCCAAGACCGATGTCGAGAGCCGCGGCTCCAAGATGCTTAAAGGTATTGCCGATGAACTGAATAGAATGTGCGTAGGCGAGCTCGACGTTGCCCGGGTTTTTGGTGAATTTATTGATATTCGATAGGGACGGGGCTCCTACGAAAGTAAACCCGCCTTGGGCATCCGCATAACCGTCGTTGCCGCTAGGCCTCAGCCAAGTCCCGTAAGCGAAGGTCAATCCCTCGAACCGAAGATTACGGATCGGCGTACCGATCGTTCCCTTGACGCTCATTAATTTCTCCAGCGTTGGCAAGACGACCTGGGCGGTCATGATATTTTGCGTTGGAGTAGGGATGTAATATAGGTATCCCGTCGTTTCGTTTAAGTACCATTCGCCTTGGGCGTCCAAGAGCTCATAGGCATTCTCGATCCACGAAATCCCGTCGAATAGCTGGGCGTTGGACCAACAGTTTTGCTTCATCGTCAAGTTGGCGACCGAGATCGAGGCTACCCCGCAACGAGTCATCTGCCACGGGTGGGCTTTCAAGGTGACGATTTCGATTTGGCTTGCATTGCCCCAACTGGACATATTCGCATATAAACCGGAGGATGGGGCGGTAAATCCGTTCGCGACTTTCTTGAATCCGGCAGGATCCTGGTCTCCGCGGGCTCGCGTGGCTCTCTCGCCGTCTACGTATAACTGCCTCGTTTTTACGCCGACTCCTACGAAAGCTTTGTAGATATTTTTGGCGGCATCGTGAACCGACCAGTTGGAGACCGCAACACCGCCGCTTATGACCGGGGATTCTCCCGGCAATGCCCGGTAAACAACATTGAACCCGTTCGTTCCCGAATCGCGAACAGTCGCGTTCTCCTCGAATTGGATCGTACTCGATTGCGTATAAGTACCGCCGCTCAAATACACGACGATATCTCCCGTCATATTGCCGTTGATTGATCTAACGGTATCCCGCGCCTTCTGTATCGTTGCGAACGGCTGACTGCTGCTTCCCGGGTTACTGTCATTGCCAATAGGCGACACATAAAATTCTGCCTGAACTGCCGCGTGTCCGACCCCGTTAAAAACGGACGGCATACTGCTTACGACCAATAGAATAGCCATTGCGAGCAAAAATTTAGCGTGTTTATGCAACATTAGTAAACCTCCCAGACGATGAATTTGAAAGAATACAAACCTCATCATACTAGCAGGAAGTAACCGCTTTCAATGGACGATTTTGAAGGAGCTCGATGGATTATGTTAAACAAGCGCGGGAGATGGAGGTATTTCTGCTCAAATCCTCTAAATAGAAACTACGTGTAAAAAGTACACTTATTTCGCCCGAAACAGGGCAGTTTTCTAGTCTAAGTGTAAAATGTGCAATTAGATTGCGGATAATCTTTCATGGTCGATCAAACTACCCGAAATAGATGTAACTTCTGCAATTAGATTTATTTATAGAAAACCCCACCCTATCTAGATGTCATTTTTACACTTAGATGTTGTTATAGAAAAAACCTTGATTTACCGGAGGCCCGGCACGCCAAGGTAATTCCACAAATTCGTATTACAACAGATCCTCGAACAACGCCTCCAGATCGCTTACCTCCGCTAAACCGTTAACCGTCACCCGGCCGTCCGGGGCAAATCGCACCTCAAGGCGGTTCGGAATGTCCGCAAAGCGTTCTCTGAGTGAAGTATATCGATCCGTGAGAAAATGATATCGCTGATTGGATGAACCTACCCACGGACGGCTCGTATCCAGCAACTCTCTCTTAAACGGGCCATCGACGAGCAAATCCGTTACCGCAAGGAGGTCAAGATAATCTTGATTGTCCGAATCCCGCAAATCTTCCAACAAGTAGCCCGTGAAGGTCATGACGGAAAGGCCTTCCCTCTTCAACAAACGGCCTATCTTCGCCAGTTCCCCAGCCTGCGCGAAAGGTTCGCCTCCGAGGAAGGTGATTCCTTCGACTTCGGGGCCTCGAAGGACCCGTTCCGCGAGTTCCTCCGCTTCGACCGAAATCCCGCCGTGATCCGGCCATGTGAAAGGAACCGCGCAGCCCGGGCAATGGATCGGGCATCCCTGAACCTGCAACATCGCGCGGGTACCCGGGCCTTCCACTTGGGTCGAGGGGAGGAACCGATGGATTCGTAAAGTCATTTAATTCTCCTCCCCGCCGTTAGAAATCGATAATTCGACGGCTTGCGGCAGATGGAGCGGAAGAGGGGGCCGATGCCGACGGAGATGCGCTAGACGGTGAAGCCGTTGACGAAGTCGTCAGAGAGCCTTGGCGCGTTTCAGCGGCCGGACTCGTCGAAAAGCCTGTGCGCGAAGCAGTAGACGGAATAACCGAAGAAGACGCGCGAGAAGGAGTAGCCGTACTGGCCAATCCGCCGAATACGGCGCGTCGCCGCAGCCTCTCCACCTGATGCGGCTTCATTCCGAGCAACGCTCCGACTTCCTCAGCCGATCGAAAACCTCCGTTCTCTTGTCTCGCCTCCACGATCCGCTTGGCATCCGCCGCCCCTACGCTGGGCAGATCGATCAGACGTTCCCAAGTAGCGTTGTTTACGTCGATCGGCTCGGTAACGTTGCCATCTTCCAAGAGTTCATCTATAGAATCCGCAGAAATCGAGGCTCCTCGGTTCGATGAAGGCGGTGTTGGCGTCACGGTAATTGCCGGCGCAGCGGGAACAACGAGGGCTGCCGTCTCCGGATGTCTCAAGAACGGCACCCAATCCGACATCCCCGGTTTCCAGACATAAGCGGAATCGGGTGCGAATTGAAGGGCTTGCACCATGCTCTTTATTAAGGCAAGATCGTAAGGGCCATACTGTTGCCCGTCGATGGCAATTCGCCACTCGAAGCCGTTATCGCCATCGTCGTCATCTAACCGGCATCCCGCGCCGCAATCCCCCGCCTCATCATCTTCGTACTCCTCTTCTTCATACTCGTCGTATGAATCCTCTTCTTCCAATATCTCGATAATTTCGTCCTGGATTTCCTTCAGCAAGGAAACGAGAACGTCCTTCCTGAACGAGCTTCCGGACATATTGAACACGTTCCCCACACCCAATTCAATGTCGTGAACGCCAGCTCTGCGGATGTGCACCTCGGCGAATTCCATCCAATCCAGGAAATTTCTCTCCGTATCGGTTGTCCAATCGTTATGCCAATAAACCCCGGAGGCGCAAATCGCCAGCCCGTTCTTGCCACTGCCGAATACGGTGGCGTCCACGAAAGCGATCACTCGCTCCTCCGCGGGAATCGGGAAAGATTGTCGCGCGTTGAACAGCTTATTGCCCGGTATCGCTTCTTCCACGTAGTAATCCCCGCCCGAGTATTCCGCGCAGATGTCGGTAAGATTATCTCTATCGTAATTGCCCATTCGTTCAGCTCCGAATATTTAAGGTGAGCACGATCGAGCTGTCTTCAAGTACCTCTTCGCTTTCGACCGTCATGTTCTTCTCGGCAACCCGAGCTTTTAATTTCTGGACTACGCTATTTTGCAAAACCCGCTTGTATTCTTCATCTACGTCCGATAGGTAGTTGTATACTTTGCGCAAATCGGGAGCGTTGAGTACTTCGACATGAAACGGCCCATCTCCGCCGGACTGGCGAAAAGTGAGCACGGAGTTTTCCGCCTGACACCGGATATCCGCACCCTGCCTCGTCGGATTCACTCCGAATTCCTTTAATGTTCGGAACAAGAGCTCTCCGTCGCGGTAGTTGGTCGGAAAAGTCGCCGAAGGGACGACCTTCTCCTGCGCGACTCTTGTCTGTGAATGCGACGCCGACTGCCGCTGCGATTGCGCTTGAGCGGAGTAATTCTCGCCGAACACCTGCCGCCCGGCGGCACGGTTAATGTCCGCCATGAACCGTTCGATCATCGCTTTGTCGTCGGACTTGTCGAAGACGGCCGTCCATTGCCCGTCAATGAGCTCCCAGAAGAAAAACAACTCTTCCCCGTCGATATGCGTCTTGATGCTCCCGCCCCATTTTTCCGCGTCGTATCCTGCCTTACGTACCGCCCGGGTGAGCTCAAGCTCGTTCTTCAAGGTCGTCGGCACCTTGTCTTGCATCGAATCGACCCATTTGCTGAAATTTTTCTTGCCCATCACCAGACGCAGCGTTAACGCGACGGGGACAAGGGCTAGCGATACCGACATTTCCGAACCCCCTCCTTCATCCAATCCTCTAGCTTAGCTTAATAGAGTTAACATTTCGTTGATCAACCTCGACGTGCCCGGTTTCGTAATACTCCGCCGTATAGGCCGAATCGACCGTTTCCGCATCAAGAAGCTGTTCAAGAATCTCGATATAGTCCGTGCAGGATTTGCCTTTGACGCCTAGCACCTCAGCTTGAATTCGTCCATCTGGAAACACTTGAACGCGAATTTGCTTCTTGGACATTGAGCCCTCTCCTTATCCGGCTTGATCAAGCCTACACGGACCTTCGCCGTCCTTGTCTAGAAATCAACGGCTCTGCCGCCGCGAGCATAGCGAATGTCCCCGTCTTCCGCCTCGGGAGAGCCTGGAGCCGCAGGAGGCTCTTGTTTATACTCGACCCGATCCTCCCGCGGAGTGGCCGCAACCGCGCGGACGTTCGCCCATTCGCGAATGCTATGGATCTGCTCGGCTTGCGTAACCGAGAGCGGTACCGTCGTGCGAATGGCTTTCTCCAGATCCTCTAAGCGAATACTTCTATCTTCCGAAAAGGCTTCGAATAAAGCGGAGATAACGATCTGCTCCAGTTCGGCGCCCACGAAACCTTCCGTCGCGTCGACCAACGAATCCAGCGTACTCTTGGATAATTGGAACTCTCCGATCACCTTCGGATTGGTAAGTCTCTTGCTAATGTGAAGCCGGAAAATATCTCTGCGCTCCTTCTTCGTCGGCAAATCCACGAAGAAAATCTCGTCGAAGCGCCCTTTGCGCATCAACTCGGGAGGAAGCGAATGAATGTTGTTCGCCGTCGCGATAACGAACACCGACTTCGTTTTCTCCTGCATCCAAGTCAGGAACGTTCCGAAAATCCGGCTGGAAGTCCCGCTGTCTCCGCCGCTGGTCATCCCGACGAAACCTTTCTCGATCTCGTCGATCCACAGTATGCACGGAGAGATCGCTTCGGCCGTTTGTATGGCTTTGCGCACGTTCTCTTCGCTGCTTCCGATGATGCCGCTGAAGATTTTTCCGATATCGAGCCTCAACAGAGGCAATTGCCACATCGCGCTGACGGCTTTGGCGATCAAGCTCTTCCCGCAACCGGGAACGCCGGTGATGAGCACCCCTTTGGGAGCGGGCAAATTATATTGCGAGGCCGAATCGAGCCACGATTTATTGCGCTTAAGCAGCCAGCGTTTCAGATTTTCCAATCCGCCGACGTCTTCGATCCGCAGATCCGTTTTGATAAATTCCAAAATTTCCGATTTCTTGATGATTTGGCGTTTCTCTTCGAGGATGACCTCGACGTCCCGCTTGTCCAGACGTCCGTCTTCGACCATTGCGCGGGCGAACGCATTCTCCGCTTCGTTAAGCGTAAGGCCGAGCGCCGCCTTGGCCAGTCTGTCTTCCTCTTCGGGATTCAGATCGATCGTAATTCTGCCGCTGGATTTGTTGGCATCGATCAATTCCTTCAACAGGCCTTTAATCTCCAGAAGAGAAGGAAGCTCGAAATCGACGATCGTAATTTCCTTCTGAAGCTCCAGAGGAAGGATCAGAGTCGGACTGAGCAGGATCACGTTCTTCGGACTGGCGCTCATCTTCAATGCGGGCACCAGATCGCGCACTTTCCGGATCGCCTGCGGATCGGCCACCCGTCCGCCGCAGCCGAAGCAGAAGTGGAAATCCTTCAGGATGAAGATCGCCGGCTGATCGTAGGCCTCGATGAATTCTAAGCATTTGACCGGATGTTTCGACTCCTCGGAGCCCTTATGCCCTTCTTCCGCCATTCCGTTCGTGAGGCTCCACGTGAATACTTTGCGGGTCGTCTTGATCAAGCTTTCTTGGGTCGCGACCGATCGGATGACGGATAACGCGCGTTCTTCTTCCCAAGTAGAGATGTATAGAAACGGGAACCTTGCTCGCAATAAATTCGATAAATGCGTCTTGAATGCGATGATTGACGTATCTTCCATCACCAATTGTCCCTCCAAATAGATGCGGTCTCTAAATCCTCTTACTCTATTCGACAAAAAGGGGAAGTTTTCCTATTCATTCGACGAAAAAAAGAGACTGGCCCCAAGCGGTTAACTTGTGGGCAATCTCTTTTCAATAGTTTCTATCGTTTACTATTCGATACGTCTTCAATCATCTACCATGCGCTTCTTATACACGAGGACGGCTACAAGGTGAATCGCGATCGCCCAGATGAGCAGCACGCCAAGGTGAACGGCGACTTCGGATATTCCGTCACCGTTCTCGACCCGTTTGGCTAATTCGACCAATTGCAGGTTAGGCAAGTATTCCGCGAAAGAGAGGAACGCGTACTTCTCGATAAGCGTCGTTATAAAGGAACCGAAGCTGAACAAGAAAACGACCGGCAAAATAACTACGGAAGCTTCGATAACCGATTTTGTAAACAGGCCGATTAACGTGCCGATGCCCAAATAAAAAATCGCTGACAATAATAATGCGACGATAATGATCGGAATGTTCTGAGGCCGATAATCGGTCAGCTTTATCGTCAAGGTCACGATGGCGATAGTCCCCAGTAGGCTCAGCAAGCTTTTTCCGGCGAATATCTCGAACGTGCTGGCGGGAGATAACATCAGCCCCCTCAGCGTATTCTTCTCCTTCTCTTCCGCGATTAAGGAAGCTTGTATGTAAGCTCCCACGAGGACAAGAGCCATGCTAATAAGCATATAATACATATCGATTCCCGCACCCTCCGTGCGATTGACCAAGAGAGCCATTACCGGGGGCAGGATTAAAGTCGTCGTAATATACAAATTCCGCGATATGTCTTTGTAATCCTTCTTCAGGATCGCGAGCACCCGCTTCATCGAGAACGTCATGACAATTTCCTCCCCGTCACCTCTACGAAAATATCGCCCAGCGTCGGTTCGTTGGACCAAACGGACGCGACCCTGTTCGCGCTCATATATTGGAACAGCTCCTGAGCTCCCGCGGGACCCTTCGGCACGATCGCCCGCGACCCGTCCGTTAGTTCCACGGTTAACGTTAAGTCGCTTCGTTGTTGCCGCAGCCTCTTGGGAGAATCGAGCAATTGAATTTCCCCATCGTTCAAGAACGCGACCCGATCGCATAACGTCTCGGCTTCGTTCATGTCGTGCGTCGTCAGGAAGATCGTCGTTCCCTTTTCCTTCAACGCGATTAATCCTTCGTAAATATGCCTCGTATTCACCGGATCGAGCGCAGAAGTCGGTTCGTCCAGGAAGAGAAGCTTCGGCTCATGCAGGAACGCGCGGGCTAACGTTATTCGTTGCAGCATCCCCTTCGACAGCTTGGAGACGATTTTCTGGCTCTCTTGAGTCAAGTTTACCATTCGAAGAACCTCGTCGATCCGATTGGGATGAACATCGTATAAGTCGCAATAAAGCTTAAGATTGTCGTAAACGCTCAGCCGCACATACAATGCGGTGTTGTCCGTGATAACCCCGATTTGCTTGCGATACTTCCCTTCCTTGAGCTTGCTTGCGGGAACACCCAACACGTACGCGCTCCCCGAGGTCGGCGTTAATTGGGCGGTCAGCATTTTAATCGTTGTCGTCTTGCCCGATCCGCTTGGTCCGAGGAAGCCGAATATTTCTCCTTTCTTTACTTGAAAAGATACGTTCTTCAGCGCCCGGGTACCGGAAAAGGACTTCTCCAAAGCGTTGGCGTCGATCATATATTCCATCTCTCATTTCCCCTTTCGTCTAATCGTTCGATCTGTTCCAATCGTAGACGGTGAAGGGCTTGAGCGCATTATATTATCGCCGAAAGGAGCGCTTGGGAGGGTGAATGGCGCATAACCGGAAGCGAACGGAGCTTATTTGATCCCCATCATTTCCTTCAATTCCGCCATCTTCGTCTTCGACAACGGAACCGACGACTTTCGGACATCGTCCAATACAAGGCTATAGCTGTTGCGCGTGAAGGTGACCACTTCCCTGACCTTCTGCAAATTGACGATGTAAGAACGGTGGCACCGGAAAAAGCCGTACGACCGCAATCGATCCTCCAACTCGTTGATCTTGAACGATGCGGGAAAAGACTCTCCGTTGACGTAGAGATACGACTGCCCCTCGCCGCTCTCGATATAATCGATCTCCGGGGGATTAAACAGAATGATTTTGTCGTTCATTCGCGTCGGGATTTTCTCGAACCGAACGAACTGGACGATCTGCTCCCTTTCCCCGCCTTCTTCATTATCCCGTTCCTCCCCATCGTAGTCGTCGGATGGTTCCAGTTCGGCATGGCCGATTGGGGCTTCTTGAGCTTCTTTAGTTTCCGGGGCTTTTGGGAGTTTCGGGACTTCTGGGACTTCTGGGACTTCTGGGGCTTCCGAGGCTTCCGAGGCTTCTGGCTTCGCAACGTCGAAAGCTTTCAGCCCTTTATCGTCCAATCGGTAAATCCGGTCGGTAACGCTTAGAGCCGTTTCCATATTACCGGTGAGGATCAGCAACGCTTTGCCGCTGTCCGCAAGCATACCAACCAGCTTCTGAAAAACATGCTTCGTCACGTTATCCACGTTCTGATCCGGTTCCTCGAGCACGATCAACGCCGGATTTTGGAACAGCAGCCGGGCATAATGCACCCTTTTCTTCTCCGACGAAGATAACTTAGCCATTTTAGTTTTCGCCTTCTCCTCCAGCTTAACCGCGCGGATGACTTCGTCTATATGCTTAGTAGATCCGTTTAAGTTTCTATAGAAGGAGAAGCTTTCCTTGACGGTCAACCTTTCGTAAAATCCTTCCTCCAGCAAGAGCAGTCCGATCTCCGCCAAATAGCTTTTGCGGTCGCCGATACAGGTCTTACCATTCACCCGGATTTCCCCTCCGTAAAGCGGCAGTCCGCCCATGAACATAGCCAATAGAACCTGACGCACGTTCGTGCTCGAGTAAATCGCGACCGTTTCATGAGGTGCCACTTCCAGATCAAACGCGGGAAAAACCCTTTCGTTGTCCGTATATCTTTCCAATTGTTTAATTGATAGAATCGTCAATATATCACCTTTATCCATAGCGTTTCACCGGTATTCGCCGTTCGGCTTCTTCATTATATAATACACACTCCGGTTCTAGGCGAAGTCGTTTACGCAACAGAAAAAACCTTTACCTCCGAGACTGCGGACGGTAAAGGTTTTTTGGAGATGGAGATTACTATTTAGACCGCTACCAACGGCTTGCAGCATACTGTTCTCCGATGCCTGACGCTGACTGTAACGCACTGAGAGTACTCTACGCGCACCACCGCGATGCTCGACGCTGACTGTAACGCACTGAAAGTACTCTATTCCCCCGTTGCCGGTTGGCCGGTTCTGCTTCCCACTAGTAACCCACCTCGAGCACCGCTCACCGCAACTCTTGCTTCCTAGTCTCATGAACCGCCGCCAGGCGATCCAAAATATCGGTCAGCATCGCAGAAGAAGCTTCGCTCCGCTCCTTCTGCGAGAGTATCTCGCCTGCCGGCTGGATATACGGCGCTTCTACGAGCTCGCTCTTCCACTCATCCAGCATCGTCCCGATGCACGACGGCGTCGTTTCCAGATGGAATTGCAAGGCCAATACGGAATCCCCGTACGAGAACGCCTGGTTAGCGCATGCGTCGGAATAGGCGAGTCTCCTCGCGCCTTCGGGCAGCGTGAATGTATCCCCGTGCCATTGAAAGCTAACGAACGACGACGGCAACGCATCGAAGATCGGATGCTTCTCTTCCGTTCTTCGGACCGTATGCCATCCGATCTCCTTCTGCTCTCCGCGATACACTTTCCCGCCCAGTACTTCCGACAGCATTTGGGCTCCGAGGCAAATCCCGAGAACGGGCTTGCCTTCGTCGACGCTTTGCCGGACAAACCGTTTTTCCGCGATCAGCCAAGGATGTTGTTCCTCCTCATACACGCTCATGGGACCGCCTAGAATGACGAGCATATCGAATGCCGCTTGCGCAGGATACTCGACAAAGTCGGAAGGCACGAGCACTTGCAGTTCATGACCCTGCCGAGCGGCCCAAGAAGCAATAACGCTATCATCGTCGAAGGAAAGGTGTTTGAACACGATGATTTTCAACATTTTCCCCTCCTCATTTACGGCTATATAAAGACTATGACCGTATATTAATAGTTCGAGAAGGGCATGTCAATAAATATAACACAGAAAAAATCTTATTCGCATGAGCGATATCCCACATTCAATATTACTCGCGATTAGGTACTCCGGTTAGAATCACGCCATTGTCTCCAACGGCAATGAATTTCTTGGTTATTACATACTCTTTCGTCGACTACGTATAATCCTTACGGTTTTACGCCATCGGAAAGACCGCTGACCAAAGAGTCATAGAGCAGAAGCAACTCTTTAGACGGACGAATGCCGAGTTCTCGATTGAGAAGCTTCACATAATCGGTATATTGCGAGGTTAAACCTTTCTTGTTCTCCTCCCGCGCATGGACCCTCATCAGCAGGCTGACGACCGATTCGTCCAGCGAATTGCGGGCATGCAGTTTCGTGAGCAGCTTGGCGGCAGCAACCGTGTTCCCTTGGGAGAGGAATGCCTCGGCCAATCTCTTCACGAAGAAGGAGTAACGCTCCGCTAAGCGCTCCGTCTCTTGAATCGCCCACACGTAAGCTTTACTGCCGAACAGGTCGCCCGTGTACAGCCTTTCGACCTTAAGCAAGTTATCCACGTTACCGTCCTCTACGCCAAGCTGCTGCTCCATTTGCCGTTCGAACGTCTCGTAGTCGATGACTGCCCGGTTTAACTCCAAGACGTAACCGTCATTCTCCGAACGAACCGTCTCCCGTAAACCGAACGGCTCCAATGACTTCCTCAATTGGTACACGGTCGTATTCAAATACTTCTCCGCGTTATCCCGAGTCATGCCTCCGAAAATATCCGTAACTAACCGGGATCGAGCCACTCTTTTGCCTCGATACAACAGCAGGTAGGCGAATAACTCGGCGCTCTTGCTGGAAATCCATTTGACGCGTCCAGATTCGTTTTGTATGGAAAAATCGCCCAATGCCGTAATGACGATTTCGCTTGCGTCCTTGGTTACCGCTGGTTGCCGCTTACTCTCTTTAATGGAATCCCTGCCGGCAAGCACGCGATTCACCGTCCGTTCCAGCCGTTCTTGCGACACGGGTTTCACCAAGTAATCGACGACGGATAACTCGTAGGCCTGCAAGGCGAATTGCTTGTGCGAAGTGACGAACGCGATTTGCATCTTGCTGCCCGTTCTCTCCATCTCGGCGGCGAATGCCAGTCCGTTCTCGCCAGACATGGAAATATCGACGAACGCGAGTCCGACGTCCGCATTCTCGTTCAGGAAGGCGGAAGCCGAGCGAGTATCCGCGAACGCGCCTGCAACCTGCACTTCGGGATGCTTCTCCAACATCTTGCGCATGATGAGGTGCATCACGGGTTCATCGTCAATCAAGATGACTTTCATGCAAGCCCACCGCCGTTTCTCTTTTCATTAATCGTTCGCTGCTCTCCGAACCCGGTAGCGTGAAGACGAACGTCGTCCCTTGACGCGGCACGCTGTCAAACCGTAAGCTGCCTCCATGGATACGAAGGAATTCGCGGGTTAATACGAGACCGAACCGCATCTCGCCTCCTTCGTTTTCCGCCGACGGCCCCTTAAAGAACAGCTCCTCTTCCCGCAACAGCCGGATCGTCTCTTCATCCATTCCCATGCCGTTATCCTTTACGGACACGCTGACCAACTCCCCGGTCAACGAAGCGTCGATCTCGATGCAACCGCCGATTCCGGTAAACTTGATCGCGTTCGACAGCAGGTTCCGGAAAATCAGGTCGAGCATTTCCTTATCGGCGACTACCGTTAACGTCTCGTCGACCTGCTCCGTCATCCGAATTTGTTTCATGCCGGCTCTTGCTCCGGCCAGAGAAAAGGCCTGCCGGACAACCTGTTGCAAATTCCACGCCAACGGGCGGAAGGACACTTCCCCGTTCTGGCTCCGATACCAATCCAGCAGATTGTCGACCAGATGAAACGTACTGCGCACTTGCCCTTTAATCTCCCGAAATACTTCCGCATGGACAATATCGGAGTCCTTCGGCTCCTCGCCCAGCAGTTCGGTCAAGCTGACCAAATGAGCGATCGGATCGCGGATGTCGTGGGCGACGACGGTGAACAGCTTGTCCTTGAACACGTTAAGCTGCGACATCTGCCTCGCGGTTTCCCGAAGTCGGGCTTCGTTCTCCATCAGCTCCGTAATATCGTTGAACATCAGCATTTTGCCGATCGGGGTACTCCCGGTATCGTGAATGTAAGTAAGACTGCAAATAAAATGTTTGATCTTGCCTTCTTGAACGAGTTGCAAGGAGAACCGTTCGTCCCGGCCCTCCGCGGCGGCGATCCGTCCCGGCAGTTCCGGAATTTCGGACAAAAAGCCATGACCCTGCGCAGGATAGTTGCGAATGGCGGCCAGCCTCGGAAACACTTCTTCGGCAGCCACGTTATGGCTAACGATCTGATCCTCATGATCGAGCAAGACGACTCCGTCTCGAATCGTAGCGAACACTTTGGCCAATGCCAGCGGCGTTAACCGAAGCAGATTGAAGCGGAAAATGCCCCATAAGAAAATAATTCCCGATACGGTGAACCCGAACGGCGTGAAATCGATATTTTGCGCGAAGACGTATACGATGTTGAACATCGCCGGCGCGGCCGCTCCCAGAATAAGAACGACGATCTGCTTCCGGTCTTGGGGCAGCATCCGCCAATACATCGGGATAATCGCCCACATGCCGCAAGTCAGAATGGAGTAGTTGTAGATCGAATGTACCGAATACCACGGGCCCTTGACGGTAGTATAGGCAGAAACCGATGCGCCTTCGCTCAGTACGTAATCCGAATAGATAAGATGATGCCAATCGTTAGTAAGGTGTAAGAAGAAGGTTATGAAGGGGATGACGAACAGCAGAAAGGTCAGCCGGCTTCGCAGTTGCGCTGCCGCTCCCGTAAATTGAATAACGATCAGGAGCCAAAGCGAAGTAACGAACGGAATACCTAAATATTGAATCTGTAAGGCGATCTTGATGCCTCGCAAGCTCGGGCTTAGAATCTCTATCGCATAACCTAGCGCATAGAACGCCGCCGCAAGCATCACGAGAACCATCGTCCGCGCCACTTGCAGTTGACGTTTGCCATAAGACAGGTACGCCACGAACAGCATGAGCGCCGTTGCGATAAACAGTAATAGAGCCATCCATTGTTTCGCGTCCACGACGTCTTCCTCCGTATTTCTGCTTGAGCCCGAACGAACGGACTCGATCGAATAAAGCTTATGTAAGTTATTATAGCATTTACCTTGGCATGGGTAGTATGAGATTCATGCCGCTTTCTCCAATTTGGAAATTAGGCGATATTTTTATTGCAATCGACACCGCAAGGAGCATATAGTAATAGTAATTGATCAAATGATCAATTTTTTAATCAATTAGTCAATAAGAGTAAGATTTCGGTAATCGGGTGCCGAACTGAACTAAGAGATGGAAGGATTTTTAATATTGAAAAATAACGCCGGAGAAAAATCAAGCTTTATATCCGAAGCAAGACGCGAACAAATCATGGATGCAGCGATCCAAACTCTTGACGATATCGGTTACGTTAGTGCCAGTCTTGCTCAAATCGCCAAAAGGGCGGGAATAAGCACAGCCCTGATTTCGTATCATTTTGCCGATAAATACGATTTGATGAATCAATTGCTTATGAAGCTTATCGAAAGATCGACGACTTACATTTTGGAAAGAGTTCGCCGGGAAAGCACGGCAACAGACAAGTTGAATGCGTTCATTGTTGCAAGTCTGGCCTATCAAGGCACGCATCCCGCTCATTATGCGGCGTTGCTCGAAATCGTGTTCAATGCCAGGACGCCGGATAACATTCCGTACTATAAGTTAAACGATGAAGATGAGGAGGACCCTATCATGCGGGAGCTGCAACAAATCTTGCGGGAGGGTCAAGAAACGGGAGAGTTTGGAGAATTTCATGTAGACGTCATGGTCAATATGATCCAAGGTTCAATCGGCGAATATATGCTGAACTTTGCTATTACCAAAAAAGTCGATTTGGAGACGTACAGCAACGAGCTTGTAAAAATCATTCATCGCGCAATAAAAAGATAAGGGAGTGGTTGTTAGATGGTTCCCGCATTTCCGTCTAGACTTCGGCGTCTTACCCCCGCAATAGGCTTGCTCTTGCTTGCGCCATGGGTGGGAGAATTTTTACTAGGCAGCAGTCCGCCTCAGAACCTCTTCGCCGCATTAGTGCTCCTTCTACCGATTTACGGTGGAGGTGCCCTGCTTATTCGCGAAGTAACTCGCCGCACCGGGCGAGGTTGGCCGACCCTATTCCTATTGGCCGCGGCATATGGCGTTATCGAGGCCGGTCTGGCCGACCAATCCCTCTTTAATCCCTCCTTCTTCGATGCTGCCGAGAAGGTCGCGCCTATTCCATTATTAGGAATCAGCGCTTATGATGCTTTGACCTATGTGGTTGGACATTCGATTTGGAGTATTAGCGTTCCTATCGCAATTATCGAGATGCTGACTCCTGCAAGAAACAGAACGCCGTGGTTAGGTAAGGTTGGTCTTGCTATGACCGGTTTTTTGTATTTGATTGGCTGCGCCATCGTCTTTGCTTTCATATACGCCGAGGAGAAATTTATAGCTTCGCCTGCGCAATTTGCCGGCGCTGGCGCCGTTGCGCTCGTACTAATCGTTGCAGCCTTCTCTTTAAGATTGAAACACCGTCCGAAAGTGAATTCGTCCCGAACTCTATTGAAGCCTTGGACGCTCGGTATAGGCTCGTTCGTGGCGGCAAGCCTGTTTTTTGCCAAGCCCGAAAGCTGGGCCGGCGTCATTATGGGGATAATTATCCTAGGTATGGCGTGGTTGCTGGTGCGTCGTTGGTCAAGTCATCCGGGTTGGACGATCCGGCATCAGTTCGCTCTTGTTGCCGGCGCCCTACTGACGTATGCGTGGGGCGGCTTTACGGTGACGTGGCTCTTATGGCCGGATAACACGATAGCTTGGATCGGCAATGTTCTCTTTGCTTTGATCGCGATTGCGCTGCTGTTTGCGATAGCTAAGCATTTACCTCAGGATGCCGTTTCCTCCTGAGAGAAAGACTGCTGATGGCGCCTGTTCACGATGAATAGCAAGCAAGAAACCGCGCAAAAACAGCTCAGGATCAAATAGAGCGCGGAGC
The DNA here is from genome assembly GCF_012849095.1 of Cohnella herbarum. Taxonomy (NCBI): domain Bacteria; kingdom Bacillati; phylum Bacillota; class Bacilli; order Caryophanales; family Paenibacillaceae; genus Cohnella; species Cohnella herbarum. The sequence continues at coordinate 6,306,443 of NZ_CP051680.1, read as the reverse complement.
TTCCCAGATGTTCGACGATGATTCCTCCCATCGCGTTCCCGAGAATTCCTCCAAGCCCCCAAGTTACCGCCGCGTATACCGTTTGCATCGTCGCGGCCGTTCCTTTGGTAGAATAGCTCTGGATGACTTCCACGGCCGTACCCGCAACGAACGCGAACGCAACCCCATTCAATAATTGAACCGCAAGCGTTAAGGAAACGTCGTTGAAAATAAACAACGTTAAATACTGAATCCCATAGATCGCCGCAGCCAAGCTCAATAACGGATATCTGCCTATTCTCCTGCTAAGCTTCGTAGCCACCCAGAACATCGGAACTTCGATAATGGCGGCGATCGCGTAGGCGCTCCCGATCCAACTCTTATCGAAACCCATCTCTTTGAAGTACAGCGGAAGGAAGTTCATGTTAATCGATCCCGACATCATCACGAGCATGCTCGTACCCATGAATATCATAAAGGGTTTGTTGCGAACGACCTTGCCCATTTGCCCGATTAGCGTAATCTTCGGTCGAGCCACCTTGGCTTTAGGAAGGAGCACGATGACGAAACAGAGGGTTAAACTTACGACCGCATAATAAAGGAAAATATCGTCGTAACCGTATTTATCGTATAAAATGCCGGTGGTAAAAGTACCGACCGCATAACTCAGAGCTCCCCACAGCCTAATGCTCCCGAACGGGTAACCGTTCCTGCTTGCGATCTCCACGGCCATCGCGTCCCCGATCGGTCCGGAAGCCGATTGAAACCATGCGAACAACACGGACAGCGCGAGAAACCCGGCCAACCCCTCCGCGATCTGAAAACCCATTCCGAATACCGGCGCCGCTATGGCGCAAATCATCAATATTTTACGGGGATTGTTAATGCGATCGTTGATCATGCCCATCACGGGCTGCGAAACGATGCTTACCGCGGCCCATAAGGACAAAATAAGTCCGACCGAGGTAGGGCTGAAGCCCTTTTCGCTGAAATATAGACTCGTATAAGGCATAAACACGGATACGGCCAAATACCACAAAAAATAATAGCTTGATAGTTTCGTTTTCAAAGATAATACTCCTCTTTCCCATCGCGAATCAAAGCTTAAAATCTAAATCTATGCGGCGGCTCTTTGCGGGCGAAATCCAAAGCCAAGCAGAGCGAAGGCGAGGAATGCGGCGCCCAAGAACAAAAAGACGCTGTGAACGGATAAATAGCGCAAACCGTAACCGCCGACGGTCGGGCCCAATATGCTTCCTATGCTGAAGTGGATCGATGCGATCACATTGGCCGCCGGTAATATGGCTCGGGGCAATATATCCGCCGCATACGCAAGTCCCAGGGAAAAGAACGAACCGACGACACCGCCGGCGATGGCGAATAATACGAACAGGACCGCAACGTTACTCCCGGCGGCAGGGATGGCCAAGAAAGCGATAGAGCCTATGAACCCGCATACGATCAATACCGGCTTTCTCCCGATCCTATCGCTCCAAATGCCAAGCGGCAACTGTAAGATCAGCCCCCCTACGCCAAATGCCAATAACAGTAGGGAAATCCAATGCTGGCTCAATTCAATGCGCAAGCCATATAACGGAAAGCTGCTGTTCATCGAAGATTCCATCAATCCGTACAAGAGACCGGGTATAAGAACAAACCACGCCATGCGATAGGTGGTCACGAACCGATTCTCGTTCCGGGCTCCTTTCGCGGCCCGCTCGGGTTTCTCATTGTTCATCCTTAGCACGAGCAGCAGCACGCATATGAAGAACGAGCAGGTCACGAGAAACGGAACGGCCCTGCCGAACGGAAGCAGATTGATGCCCAGAGGCCCTATGCTAAAGCCGAGCCCGTAGGCCATGCCGTACAGGGAAATGTATTTTCCCCGCCTATCCGCGGGGCTTGAACTTACGATCCATAACTGGGTGGAAAAATGAAGCAAGCTGTCGCCGACGCCGACGAGTAGCCGCAAAACGAACCAAACCGCAAGCGAATGGGTAAACGGGAACAATAGACTGGTAAGAGTGACTACCGAAATGCCTGTTAGGATAACTTTTTTGTATCCGAAACGAAGGACGGGTTTCTCCGCAAAGAACATCGTGCAGAAAATACCGACATACATGGCGGCGGAGTTCAAACCGTTAATATCCGACGAGACGCCGGAATCCTCAAGCAGAATAGATAATAGAGGCAGCAATAGCCCTTGGCTCATGCCGGCGACCACGACGACCAGAAGCAGGACGATTAAACGGGAACGGAAGGATTGAGATGCCGAGGGAATAACACTTGATGACAAATCGTTGCACTCTCCTTGTTGCGATGTTGCGATTACGATGATGTTGGCCTACGATTGCTCGGAATTCCACTTACACATTGTATCCCTGACCGATGAGCCTGACAACCGTAGGCGGAGGAACGGCCAAAAACCGACGATCCGGAGGATCATCGGTTTGAGCGCAGCCCATTGTTATTAAAGAATAGCGAGCAGCGCGTCGTGAATAGCCCCATTGGAAGCGATCAAAGTCTTATCGCTCAGGCTGAACGGAGCCCCTTGCCTATTCGTCACCTTGCCTCCGGCTTCTTGTATCATTAACACGCCGGCCGCAACGTCCCATGGGTAGAGACCCTCATGCCAGAAGCCGGTTAGCTTGCCCGACGCTACTAAACAGAGATCAAGGCTAGCAGCGCCGAGAATGCGCACGCTTCTGGATTGCCCCGTTAAGTTGCCGATCTGCTCGACGGCCGGGGAATTCGGTCTCCAATCATCTGCTTGGAAACCCGTGGCCAGCACGGCGTTCTCCAATAGCGATTCCGGATTTACTCGAATGATCTGACCGTTCAAGTTTGCGCCATACCCCCTCTGGGCAGAATAGAGCTCCCGGGTCATGGGATTATAGACAACCCCGCATACGGGTATCCCATCCCTTACAATGCCGATCGATATCGCAAAATGAGGCAAACCATGAATAAAATTAATCGTTCCGTCGATAGGATCGATAATCCACCCGTATCCCTTTTGCGGCTGCCGGAAGGCTTCATGCGAACTCCTTAGAACGCCATCCGTTTCCTCCGACATAATCCAGTGCTCCGGGTAATCGCCGGCAATCCGTTCCCGAACGATTCTCTCGCTTAGGAGATCGACCTCGGTCACAAGATCCGAAGCGTTCTTCTTCTCTTGGATATGCAACGGCTTCTCCATGAGGCTCACGATCTGCTCGCCTGCCTCCCGCGCATAGCGGGCCGCATCCATCATCAAGACCGTCTCAACCTTCTCGTTATCGTTCATTATTTTCTCCTTAGTCGACGTTAGTTCGATGATTTCATTAAGCACCATACGCCTGCCGCAATAATCAGAATGCTGCCTAGCTTAGATAGATTAAAGGAATTTCTGGGCAAACCCATAAATCCGAAATGATCGATAATTGCCGAAGCTATAATCTGTCCCGCTATGATCAGAACAAAGACCGGCAAAGCCCCGACCGCCCCCGTCGCATAGGAAACTCCGAACATGATGCCTACGCCCAGCATCCCCGCGACGATGATCCACGGAATCATGCTCAGCTCTAACGGAGCAGACTTCACGCGCCAAACGACAAGGGAAGCGACTAAGATTTGTACGGCCGAAACGCCGATAATCATACCGTATTGACCAAGAAACTTACCGATATACGCATTGATGATCCCTTGGACGACTCCCAGCATTCCTGCGGAGAGAGCAAGCAAGAGCGACAATCCATTTGCCTTCAAAGTGATTCTCCTATCCGATTTCGACAATCGCCGTTTCGCTCTCTAATCTGCGAGAAATCTCCCGCTCCGTTTGTCCCGTGATATAGAACGCGGTATCGCCGCCGGAACAAAAAGCCTCCCATTCCGGCCGCAGCTTCTCGGCACTCTCGGCGTTAATGGGGATGATACAATAAGCTGGCTTGATCCAAGAAAGAACGCGGGCATTAAACCCGTCCGGCAACCCGTGATGGGACACCTTCCACACCCAGCATTGAATATCCATTCGCCCGGCGATACGTTCCCATCCGGCTTCCAGTTGATCTCCTCCCAACAAAATGCTCTTGTCGGGCTCGCTCTCGAATTGAAGCCGATATACCGAGCTATCGTCATTGGACAAAGCAAAGAAGTGCTCCAATGCTTGCAAGTCATCGTCCGCAATGGCCTTTAATAGCGTTTCATAGGCAGGGAGCCGGTCGCCGCTCCACGGATAAAGATGAGTCAGCGATATGCCTTCTTCCGACCAAAGTACCGATTGTTCGCTTGATCCGTATTCGTTGCGCCAAATGATTTCGGTCTTTTGTTGCCGTAACAGCCGAATAAGCTCCAAATAAGCCGACAACATCCCGTAAACGCGTTTGGATAACTCGTTTCCGTGCCGTTCCACGATTTGTTCGGATATCGGTTGGAAGGGGGGATAGGGAAGAACCGCCTTGCTCACCGACTTAACTCGGGCCACATCTAGCAGACCGTTCAAATGGTCCTCATGAATGTGAGTCAGAATCATCCAGTCCAGATGCTCGATCCCCCGTCTGTCCATCCAAGCTAACGGATGATCCCGATCAGGGGATTCCAACCCGTCTCCCCCATCGATTAAAGTCAAACGTCCGGAAGGCAACCGAATCAGATGCGCATCTCCCCAGCCGACATTAAGGAATTGAACATGAACCTTGGTCATAGGGCATCTCCCGGCAAAATATGAATGTTGTGCTTATCCAGAGCGAAATGGATGTTGCCTTGCAGGTACCCTCGCATGCTGGGGCTTGTGTCATCGACGATCCATTGAAACGGTCCGACGTTGACCCAATACCGAATCGTGCGTCCAAGAAAGCTGCTTTTCTCGATCGCACCGCTCCACGCGTTTTCTCTGGCGTCCCCGATATCCGTCTCGTTTATAAGCACTAGACATTCAGGTCTTATCACGAGAGTTACCTTGTCTCCCGCTTGCAAGGCAGATTGGCTTTGATACACACGGAACAAGGACGATTCGCTCCGTACCACGATATCGTTTCCTTCAATGGCGGCGACCACGCCCGCTACGAAGTTAGCCGTCCCGACAAAGTCGGCAACAAACGGGGTTCGCGGCTTAAAGTATATATCCCAAGGGGTACCGACTTGGGCGATGCGTCCCTTCTCGAACACCGCTATCGTATCGGAAATAGCTAACGCCTCATCCTGATCATGCGTAACGAAAATAGCGGTAATTCCTAAACGCCGTTGCAGTTCCCTTAGTTCATTCCTCACCTCGACCCTCATCTTGGCATCGAGATTACTAAGCGGTTCATCCATGAGCAGAATTTGCTGCCCCGTAATAAGCGCTCTGGCGAAGGCTACGCGCTGCTGCTGTCCGCCGCTCAACTCCTTGGGCTGTCTTCCCTGCAAGCCTTGAAGCCCGAACATGTCCAACATAGCGTTCACTTTGTCTTTCGTTTCCTGCTTGGACGCCTTCTGCATCTTTAATCCGTAAGAGATGTTCTCGTATACCGACATATGCGGGAAAAGCGCGTATTCTTGGAAAACGAGCGGGGTGTTTCTCTTGAATACCGGCATTCCGTTTACTTGTTGTCCATGGATATGGATTTGTCCGTGATCCGGCTCGTAAAATCCGGCGATCAGCCGCATGAGCGTCGTCTTCCCGCATCCGCTAGGTCCGAGCAACGTCGTGAAACTCCCCATCGGAATATCGAGCGAAACTTGACTGATGGCTTGGAATTGTCCGAAAGATTTCGTCACGTTATCGATTTGAATGGCATGTTTGGGTTCGCTCATGGTGGCCTCCGGCTACAGTTCAATTGATTTACCGTCTTTTCTTAATAACAGCTTCATAACGATCAACGCGGCGAAGGCTATGGAGATCAGCACGACGGTAAAGGCCGATGCGCTGCCCCATGCTCCGTCCTGCACGAGGCTGAGAATGGATATGGTGCCGACGGACGTCTTCGCGGAATAGATAAAGATAATGACGCTTAAGCAGGTGATCGACCTTAGGAACGAGGTGACGATCCCCGTCATGAACGGTCCGCTCAATAAGGGGAGCACGATTTTCCTGAAGGTGGTTACGCTCCCTGCCCCCAGATTCTGCGAGGCTTCTTCAAGCGCTCCGCCGATCTGCTGAAGACCTGCCAAACTCGCGCTGTAACATGTCGGCAAATTCCAGAACATGAGCGCCAGCACCATGATCAAGGAAGTTCCCGTGAGCAGGAAAGGCTCTTTGTTAAAAGCTAACGCGAACCCAAGGCCAAGGAATACGCCAGGAATCGCGCCAGGCAGAATCGCCAAGAAATCAAGCATGCGATTAATGCCTACGCGTTTCTTCTGAACGATATAAGCTAGCGGCAGCGAAAGTAACCCGGCAGCTACCGAGGAGAAAATAGCAAACTTCAGACTGTTATAGATTTCGCGTCCTTTGTCCGTAACGTAATGCATATTTTTCAAGGTGAACGACCAATCATACCCCCAAGTCGTCGTGAAGGCGCCATAGAACAGAACCCCGTAGACCGCGAGAATGAAGAGAGTAACGAACATGCAGAAGGAAAATAGCCCCCATTTCACGGCACGCGGAAGCGGATAATGCTCTAAGGACGTTTCTTTGCCCGTAACGGTAACGTAGGAACGCTTGCCCACCCAAAATCTATTCCATAGAAATAGACCAAGCGCCGGGACGAGTAATGCAGTGGAAAGCACGGTAGCCGATCTTAGATCGAATAGCCCCGTCATCTGCATGTAGGCTTCCGTCGGCAATACGTTGAAGTTCCCGGCTATAATTATCGGGTTTCCGAAGTCGGCCAGCACGTTCATAGCCGCGATTAGAGCGCCGCCGGCGACACCCGGACGGCATAGCGGGAAGAAAACCTTCTTAAAAACTTGCCAATGGGTCCCGCCCAGATTGTAAGCGGCGTACTCCAAGTTCGAAGAGATGGACTTCATAACTCCGTGAATGACAGCGAACGCGTAAGGGAAGAAGGTAATCGTCTGAACCATCCATAACCCTTGCCAGCCGTAAATATCGAAATTCATATGCAGTACGTGTTTGGAAATCATGCCTTGCCTACCGAAGAGAAGAATATAGGACAAAGCAACGATGAACGGCGGAGAAACGATAGGCAATATCGTAATGAACTTAAATAGCCCTTTGAAAGGGACATTTAACCTTGTTATCGTATAGGAAAATGCAAAAGCGACAAGCGTGCAAGAAAACGTGGAAATCGCCGTAATGAACAAACTATTCAACGCGGCCCGGCTCCAGCGGGAATTCGTAAAAAGCTTAAGGTAATCTTCCATATGCGAATAACTAACGACCTTAAGAATCGGCCATAGGACAAAAAAACCGGTAATCGCGATAATGGCTACAATGGCAATGGCGAGCAGAGGTTCTCTTCTTAATCTCTTCATTTCCATCCAGGTTTCTCTAGCTGCGGGAGAAGACACAACGTTCCACACCTTTCGGAGATAAACCGTACGCCTCCTCCCGCGGATGCAAAACTCGTGTGAACTTCTGCAGGAGGAGCGTACGGATATCGTTTATTATTTAGCCGGCAGTTGCGTGAATTTCTCAACGGTCGCAGGCTTCATCTCGGCAGCTTTAGTTCTGTCGTAAGCGACGAGATCCACGTCTTCGATCTTGATCATGCCTTCCGGAGGCGCTACGTCTTTACGAACGGAATACCGATTGGACATTTGGGTATTCATTTCGCCGACGGGCTTCGTTAATAACCAGTCCACGAATTTCTTCGCGTTTTCCGTGTTTCCGCCGCCCTTAACGATACCGACTCCGCCGATTTCGAAAGCCGTTTGTTTCGGAATGATGACTTTAATCGGATAGCCTTGTTTAGCGGACTTCACGATATCATGCGCCCACGACATCCCGATTACGAATTCGCCGGTAGCGGTAAGGTTAATTCCGTCGCCTGCCGCTTTCGTATAATGGTGCACGTTTTCATTCAATTTTTTCAGATAATCCCAACCCTTGTCCTCGCCCAAACGGAACAATTGATCGGCAACGAAGATATATCCGCCGCCGGCCGTAGCCGGGTTGGAAGTGATAAACAAATCCTTATAGTTAGCATCGAGCAGGTCGTCCCACGTCGTCGGTTCTTTTACGCCTTTAGGCGCAAGCTCCTTCTCGAATCTTTCCGTATTTAGAACGATCCCTAGCACGCCCATGTACCAGCCCTGCCAGAACCCGTTCGGGTCGTTAAATTGCGCGTCGAGATCCTTCGCGTTCGGGGAAACGTAATTTTCAAGAATACCCTCTTTCCCCAGCGGCTCGTAAAATTCAACGGAACCGCCCACGAAAATATCGGCCTGCGGGTTCGCTTTCTCGGCCAATATGCGCGTGCTGGCTTCGCCCGCGTTTCCTAAGCGCAAGTATTCGATTTCGATACCTGTATCCTCTTTGAACTTCTTCGAAAGCTGAATAATATCGTCTTCGTTAAGAGCGGCGTACACGACAAGTTTATTCGATTCCGGGGAAGCCGAAGCCGATGGGGTCGGCTCGGGACTTGCTGTTTCAACCGCCGATTGCGATGGGGATTCGCTTGCCGCGTTCGTTGGACCGTCGTTCTTAGCGCCGCAACCCGATACCACCATAACCGCCATTAACATAACCGCCGTCATTACGCTTACGAATCTCGAGCTTGTTTTCTTGAACATTGTAATCCTCCTGATCCATGGTTATCTTTATTTGCGAGGAGCTGTCTAGACATCCTATGGCTCATTATCAGGGTGAACTGTCATCGTTGTATTACGCGTATATTAAATATGAATTAACAAGCATAAACGGCTTTCGCCGTCCTTAGGGATGGCGGAGGAACGTTATGTCGGAGGTGATTCAGAAATGAACATCGTGAAACCTATAAATTCTGAATCACTTAGAAAACCGCCCTTCTTAACGTGCAAGAAGAGCGGTTTGGCTTCCGAATATAACGATTACCGTTCCCGACGCACCCAAAATTTGAATACGTCGTTACGGAAATAATCATAAGAGAATAAGATAGGCACCCTGTCCTCGTCGTAATGCGTTTGTTTCAATAAAAGAACCGTAGATTCGGGTTTCACCTGCAACTTGCGGGCATTCCTATCCGAAGCCGGAGGGACGATCAACTCGGTGTTGGCAGCCACGATTCGAATACCGCAAGCATCTTCAAGAAACTTCATAAGCGAACCACGCAGAGGTATCCTCTGAAAAGCGTCCCCGAGCAAGGCATTAGGCATAATATTAATGTTAAACGAAACGGGCTCGTCGTCGGCCATTCGAATCCGCTCGACGACCGTTACGGGATCTTGGGGGTTAATCTGCAAGAAATCCGCCCATTCCTCCTTGCACGGTTCAACGCGGATGGACTCGTGGTGTTCCCCTTCCGTTAAGGCGGCCGAAGTAATCATCTCCGAAGTAGAGCTGAGCCGATCGATACTGCTGGGGATCGAAGCTAACGGACGAACGACGAAACGCCCTATTCCGCTGCGCACTCTCAGCTTGCCTTCCCGTTCCATCTGCTTGACGGCAGCCCGGAACGTCTCTCGGCTTACATTGAACTTGCGAGCCATGTCAGGCTCGGATGGAAGCATCGAACCGATCGGCAGCTCCCCTGTCCGAATTTGCCGTTCGAGCTCTTCCTTAATAATCAAATAGTTGTGTTTCATCCTATTACATCCATCTTTCTAGGCTTTAGTTTTGTATAAGCGCGTGTTCAAAAAGTCAGGTTTTCAGCACCGAGAAGGTTAGATGAAGCTAGGGACCGAGGAGCGGAGCGTAGGCAAAACCTACGTGAGCACCTACAAGGTTTCCGGAGGAAACCTACTTCGGGAGCGTATGCTCTAGGCCCGGCTGAATTCAAGATTCGATGTCGAATCCGCATCTTGCTTCGCTTCGTGATCAAAAGATGACTTTTTGAACTTCCTCTACAATCGAGAGTTCAAAGAGTCAGGTTTTCAGCACCGAGAAGGTTGGATGAAGCTAGGGGCTGAGGAGCGGAGCGTAGGCAAACCTACGTGAGCACCTACAAGGTTTCCGGAGGAAACCTACTTCGAAAGCATATGCTCTAGGCCCGGCTGAATTCAAGATTCGATGTCGAATCCGCATCTTGCTTCGCTTCGTGATCAAAAGATGACTTTTTGAACTTCCTCTATAAGGGATGTCTAGACAATGTAATCCTAGTGTTAGCATATCCCTCGTTTGTTAACGCAGATTCACGGTAAATCGAGTTTATTGTAAAATACCGCCCACAGCAAAAAACACCGATCCTTTTCGATCAGTGCTTGGGGCATTTTGGAATATGCGTATTCTTAAATCAGTCCCGACTCACCCGTTATCTCTGGATCATCCTCGTAAATCTCATTTGACTGTAGCCAAACTATATATCCTGTCTGACTAAGTGCATTTTGTACATTTAATTAAAGGGAGACATCGCTCACCAACAATCTAACGTCAAAAAATGCAACTAGATGCGCGAGTTTGATGTGGATGACCGGACTATCGGCAAACTAGTTGTACAAATTACATTTAGAATGTCAAAAGCCAGCGATAACCGAGAACTAAGTGTAGAAAATGCAATAAGATTGAACTGACATTGGCAGAAAACAAGTCTAATTCTAATTCCATAGTCCTGTTGCCTTGCCGCTTACCGGCTGCCCCCGATTCCAAACCGCAGTGCACTCCCGATCCTACAACTTAAACTTTTCTACGGCCGCTTCCAAGCCTGCGCTTCTCTTCTTAAGAAGCTCCGTCGTATCGGCAATTCTTTTCGCCGCTTCCAATTGATTCGACGACATCTTCCGAATGGAACCCGTATTTTCCGCAGCCTGTATAGAGATCCGGGAGATTTGCTCTACCGATGCGGCAACCTCTTCCGAGCTGGCTAGAACTTCCTCCGCGCCTGCGGATATATCCTGTATCTGATGATTGACGATCATGAAACGATCGATCGTGTGATTAAACAGCCTTTCCGCTTGGCCGGAGAGCTCTGTTCCTTTGGTCATCTCTATGCTCCCCGCCAACATTCTCTCGCCGATATGAATGGATTCTTGATGAATTTGTTGCAGAAGGGACGTAATATGCTGCGCGGACACGGAAGAAGCCTCTGCCAACTTACGCACTTCCCCGGCAACGACCGCAAAACCCGCTCCTTGTTCTCCCGCTCTCGCTGCCTCGATGGAAGCATTCAGCGCCAATAGCTTTGTTTGATCGGCGATGCTCGTAATCGATTGGAGTACCGGTCCGATCTCGCTCATATAGGCGTTAAGAATCTGTACGGAATTCGTAGTCTGCAAGGCAACATCCGACATCGTAGCTACTTGATCTTTCAGATTATGAATGGATTGTTGGCCTTCCTCGGCGATTTCCAACGCTTCCGCCGAAGCTATCGCCACGTTAGCGGACGCTTCCGAAACCCGCTGAATCGCAGAAGTGATTTCCTCCATCGATTTCGCGCTTTCCTCCGCTCCCGCACGCTGATGCAAAGCTCCTTCGGACAACTCGGCTATGGACCGCTCGAGCTTCACGTTTAAACTCACCATCTGTTCCGTTTCGGAACTGAACTGATCGGTAGACTCCACGAGATTGTGCGTCGTTGTCTTCATGTCCTGAACCACGTCGCCAAGCGTGACGCTAAGTCTCTCGCTCATCTTGGCCATGGCCGAGTATACTTGCCCGATCTCGTCATTCGAGCGAACCCGCTTGGCGTTCATGTGAGCTTTGGCTTCCGCGAGATCTCCGCGGGCGATGGCTTCCGCTCCTCTTACGATGACGCTTAACGGCCGCAGAGCACGGAACATATACCATACGACCAAGAGGAAGAAGATTAACGCAATTGCTCCCATCAATACGAATACAGGCAAGCTTTGCTTAATGACTTCTCGATATATCGTTTTCGACACGGATACATCCGTATCGATTCCGAGCGCTCCGATTACGGTTCCAGCCGAATCCCGAATAGGCGCATACGAAGAGATGTAGTCGCCGTACTCCGGATTCTCGATGATACCCGACTTAGCGGACTGCCCCTTCATAATCGCCGCTACCGCCTCCTTCGGCATATCGGTGACTTCTCCGATCGGAGACGCCGAATCCGACCCTTTCGGTTGACCGTCGATCAGAATAATCGGTTGTCCTTGGCCGTCGATTTGCACCGTATATACGTACATTGCTCCGATCTGCAGACGATACCGATTCAACTCTTCGCGCAGGCTCCAATAGAGTTCATTCTCCTGTACGTCCTGTAAATAGGCTTCATAGCTCTTCACGTTGAATTGTCCCGCATATGCCTCTGCCGTGTGGATGCTGAAATTGCCTATAGCCTCTTCGCTTGCTTCCTTCGTGTTCTGGATTTGCATGTAAATGAGGGTGGAGCAGAGGATAATGAGGATCGCCAAAATAACGGCGGATAACTTGAATACCAAGCGGCTTCTAAATCTGATCATGATGTCCAAACCCCTCTGGCGATCGTTGGCGGAAAGTCTACGATGACCGCATAATTCAATCTTCTTGTTCATTCGACAAAATTCCTGAGTTTTCCTTCTCGGTCTTCTCAATCGCACAAAACAAATTAGGGCTCTTCCTTTTCGTGGGGGTTCGGGGTGCGGAAACTGCGACAAGAAAAGAGCTACAGGAGAAGGCTCCTGAGCTCTTTTTGTTTTTGCATGATTACTGAGACCGAGTTAGACGGCTTTTCCTGGCTTTTCCGTCTATCTCCTCACCAACTAACCTACCTGAAACCGAGGTAGACGTTTTTTCCGCCTATCTCCTCACCAACTAGCCTACCTGAGACCGAGGTAGACGGTTTTTTGAGACAATCGATTAACTATGCGGAAGTTCGAATAATAGAAAAATCATTTACATTTTCAAAACTGTCCATAATAAATAGACAGCCTCTAAAATCGACAAATTCTTGCGCAGTGGCCAGTTTCAGCGAGAGTTACTCGAAATAATCGACTAATTCGGGTGAGGTGAGTAGTTTCAGCGAAAGTTACTCGAAATAATCGATTAATTCTGGCGCGGTGGCCAGTTTCAGCGAGAGTTACTCGAAATAATCGATTAATTCTGGCGCGGTGGCCAGTTTCAGCGAGAGTTGCTCGAAATAATCGATTAATTCTGGCGCGGTGGCCAGTTTCAGCGAAAGTTACTCGAAATAATCGACTAATTTTGGCGCGGTGAGTAGTTTCAGCGAGAGTTACTCGAAATAATCGATTAATTCTGGCGCGGTGACCAGTTTCAGCGAAAGTTACTCGAAATAATCGACTAATTCGGGCGCAGTGGCCAGTTTCAGCGAGAGTTACTCGAAATAATCGACTAATTCTGGACCGGTGACCAGTTTCAGCGAGAGTTACTCGAAATAATCGACTAATTCTGGCGCAGTGGCCAGTTTCAGCGAGAGTTACTCGATAAAATCGACTAATTCTGGCGCAGTGGCCAGTTTCAGCGAAAGTTACTCGAAATACGACTAATTCTGGACCGGTGACCAGTTTCAGCGAGAGTTACTCGAAATAATCGACTAATTCTGGACCGGTGACCAGTTTCAGCGAAAGTTACTCGAAATAATCGACTAATTCTGAACCGGTGACCAGTTTCAGCTAGAGTTGCTCGATAAAATCGACTAATTCTGGCGAGGTGGCCAGTTTCAGCGAGAGTTGCTCGATAAAATCGACTAATTCGGGTGAGGTGAGCAGAGTTAGACGTTTTTTCCGCCTATCTCCAATCCCTAGCAAGCCCCTTCCTGCCTTCTAAGTCAACCTGTACCAAGGCAAGCGAGAAAGCGGGGCTTCGACTTGCCGCGAGCATGGGCCGACGACGGAGCTGCCATCGTCTCCTTGCCACGTGCCCGGCGGGAACGCCACGGTTCGAACGCGTGCGCCCTTCTCGAGAACGGGAGCGACGAGGATGCGATCGCCCAGCATAAATTGGTCCCGAACCCGTTCATACCCGCCTTCCGGGAAAACATAAGCCAAATGCCGAATAATCGGCTCGCCCGTCTCGGCCGCATGCCGCGCCAAGTCCAGAATCGTCCGGCCGAACGATTCGTGAAGCTTCGCCGCCTCGACGCAGCAAGTCAAATGCTCCTCGTCGAGCACGCGCCAAGGCGCCGTCGAAAACTGCATCATCGGAAACAACGCCGAGCATTGGGCGTAACGGACGAACAGCTCCTGATCCAGCTTGAAATCCGAATTATTCTCGACGTCCCCGATCTGACCGCCGCCGATCATGTCCGGGCAAGTGAACGCATACCCCGCGAGCCCTTGCGCCAGCCCGTTCGGAATGAGAGACGCGAGACCGTCCAGCTGCCAGCTATGATTCTTGTCGGCAAGCCGTTGCACGAGCGGTTGCCCCGCGTTCTTCCAACACGCCCGATATTCGTTCAACGGATAGTTCAGCCCGACCTTAGCCCACGCCTCGCAATGCCCGTTCGGGTGTCGCGTAACGGCGCTCTGGTCGGACATGCGATAAAATTGCGGGTCGCCGGCGTCGAATTTGAAACCGTCGATGCCATAGTCGTCCATCAACAGCCTAAGTTCGCCTTCATACCACGCGACCGCCGCCTCGTTCGTGCAGTCGAGCACGGCGCTATAGCCGTTCCACCATCTGCGGATCGCTGTTTCGCCGCTCTCATCCTTGAGCAAGTAGCCTTCCCGCTCCAGCCGGCGGAAGTTCGCCGCGTTATCCGGGCTGACGAACGGACACGTCCACAGCATCGCCTTAAAGCCTAGCTCGTGCAGCCTGTCCGTCATCGCTTTCGGATCGGGGAATCGATCGGCGCGGAACTTCCACACCCCGTAATCCTCCATCCAATTATCGTCGATCATGATTACGCCCGGCGGCATTCCGTTCGCCAGTACGGCTTCCGCATAAGCAAGCGTCTTCTCCTGGGTTGGTTCGTACTGCAGTTCGATCCACAAGTTATATTGCGGCATGGTGAAAAAGAGTTCCTCGGGAATGGAACCGGAAGCCGGAAAATGCGCAGAAGACGCGGCTAGGAACGTATCCCGCAAGCTTCCCTTTCCTTCGCGATATACGAATTGTCCGGTTTCGCTCTCGAGAGAAAGCCGCCCATCCGCAAAGACGAAACGAATCGGCTCCTCCGACCAGACATATCTCCCTTTGTTCGAGAGAAGCAACGGAACGGCTTGATTGCCTCTTCCTTCGCTTATCAGGTCCCGCGCATGGTCGAATTCCCCGAACGGCATCCGAATCCCGTCATCGATATCTCCGCCCCACCAGTACTCCCCTTCCAGTCTATCGATTTCAAGTTTCTTTTTATCCATTCGCTTCCCCGCCCTTTTCGTTAACGACGTTCACTCTCCCTATTTTATACCACCTTCGGTCCGGTAGCTCCCCTTCCATCGCCAACGCGATTTCGGGTTCGTCCCCTCGCTCGGTATTTACTAGAGCCACGGCCAGATCGTAACCTCCCGCCGGAATATCTCCGCAAGCGAACCGCGACTCATAGGCATACTCCGATCCGAGCAGCCACTCCCCGGGTTCCGCATCCGCAAGCGTCCGGCAGACCGGAACGCCGCTGTCCCGATCAGACAACAGCGCGAACGAAAGCCTGTATTTGCTCCGCCAGTTCCGATTCTCGTTCGGAAGCTTGCCGACGCCGACGTTCTTCCACCTATGCCGGATGGCATACGCCCGACCCGCTTCCATCTCCACC
This sequence comes from Cohnella herbarum, assembly GCF_012849095.1. NCBI lineage: Bacteria > Bacillati > Bacillota > Bacilli > Caryophanales > Paenibacillaceae > Cohnella > Cohnella herbarum. The sequence continues at coordinate 6,290,817 of NZ_CP051680.1, read as the reverse complement.
GGATACGTCAACTCCGTCATTACGAACCGGTAGCCGCAACGCAGGGCGAAGTCGCGCACGAGATCGGGCGCGGCCGACACCCACAGCTCCGCATCCTCCGGATTCCGCAAGTCGAGCGTGTTGGCGCGCATCTCCATAGCGTCTTGAACGACTCGCGCCATCATGTCCCGCAGCGTCGGGAATCCGTCGCCTTCATACCATTCCGGACGGCCCGCGAACGTATGGTAGCAATTCTCGGCGAACACCGGCACGGAAGGCCATAACGCCGCGATCTTCCGTTTGTCCCCCGGCTTGAACCAGATCGGGCTGCCGAAGCTGTCGCGGCGGATGACGTAGCCAAGCTCCCGGATCGCCCATTCCTGCAAAGCGAAGCCGAAACTCCCTTTGCCGTATTGACCGCCTAGGAGTACGTGACGGAAATGATCGCTATATAATCGGACGATCCACTGAAACGCCCGCTTCTTTCGCGCTCCGATTAAATACCCGAGGTTGTGCATTTCCCCCCACCAACCGAGCCCTTGCGCATCGATGAAATCGACGATATCCGATTTGTCGTACTCGGAAGCGAACGCCTCCACGAACTTGGCGAACTTCGCCTGAAATACCGCATCCAGCACATAAGGCGTCCGGAACGAAACCCCGTTCTTCGTCTCGTTCGCGTAACCGTCAGCCCCCGCATCGAATACGAACTGCGGCGTCGCCTGCCGGTAAGCGTCCTTGCTGTCGACATAGACGCGGAAGGCCAGCTTTAAGCCGCGCTCCAGCGCCATGGAGATAAGCTTGCGATAATTATCGTCCGCTTGCCAAGCATAACGGCCTTCCTCCAGCTCCAACTGGGACCAGGGCACCCGAATGTACAAAATGCTAGCCATCCCGATGTTCGGATCCTGCCGCTTCCAATACTCGTCCGCATCGGGAAACGGCTTCTCGAATGCGTCAATGTAGACCACCCAGCCCATAGCCGGATTGCGCAGGAAGCGGTCGGCGTCTTCGATCGGATATACGGTTACGTCATTCTGAGCTCTCTCGAAGTCCACCCCATTCCACTCCCTTTACGAACCTTATTCTTTAACGCTCCCTACGACGATGCCTTTGACGAAATATTTTTGCAGGAACGGGTATACGATCATGATCGGCAACGCCCCCATGAAAATTTGCGCGGTGCGCAGCGTTTTCTCGCCGAGATCCTGCAGCGCCGCCAAGCTGTCCACGGAGATGATCTGCACGTTAATCGCGGTAATTAACGTAGATAAATACGACTGAAGCGGATAATTGGACGGAGAGTTCATATACAAAATGCCGTCGAACCAAGAGTTCCAATGACCGACGACCGTAAACAGCAGCACCGTGGCAATCGCGGGAATCGAGATCGGCAAGTATACTCTCCAGATGAGCGACCAGTGTCCCGCCCCATCGATGATCGCCGCTTCCTCCAAGTCTTTGGGCACGCTACGGAAGAAGTTCAGCAGCATAACCGTGTACCACACGTTAAGCGCCCCCGGCAGAACGAGTGCCCAGATCGAGTCAAGCAGCCCCGTCTCCTTCACGACGATATACGTCGGGATCAAACCTCCGCCGAAAAACATCGTAATGGCGAAAAACCATACGTATACGGTCCGAAATTGGAATTTGGCGTTCTCCTTGGACAGCGGATAAGCCGTCATGACGACCAACAGCATGTTGACGACGGTCCCGATCGCCACCCTTTTCAAGGAGACGACAAGCGATTCGAAGAAAGCCGCATTCTCGCTCATATATTGGTAGGCATTGGTCGTAAATCCTTTCGGCCATAAAGTGACCTCTCCGGCGGAAGCATACGTGTTGGAGCTAAGCGACACGGCCAGCAAGTGAACGAAGGGAAGAAAACCCATGAGCGTAATGGCGCTCAGCACGATAACATTAACGACGTGAAACGCTCTTCTGCTAAGCGATTCCTTATAAACCATATGCCCGACTCCTTCCGGTTAAAAAATTCTGTATCTGCTAAAGCGATAGGCCATGAAATAAGAAAGGGACACGAGGAGGAGCGAAATCCCCGACTTGAACAGTCCGACTGCCGCAGCCGGGCCATACTGGCGATCGAACAGTCCGAGCCGGTATACGAACGTATCGATAACGTCGGAGCCTCTGTAGACGACCGGGTTATACAGCAGCAATATTTGCTCGAAACCCGCGTTCAGAATATTGCCGATACTCAGCGTGGATAGCAAAATAATGATCGGCATCATGCCGGGCAACGTGATATGGAGCATTTGCTTCCATTTGCCCGCGCCGTCCACTTCGGCCGCTTCGTACAAGCTCGGGTTGATGCCCACGATGGCCGCGAGGAAAATAATCATGTTGTAACCCATGCCTTTCCAGACGTCGGACCCGACCAGAATGCCCCTGAACCACCCGTTACTCCCCATAAACATGATCGGGTCGACGCCAATCGACGACAGCAACCCGTTGACGGGCCCCCGAAGAGTGAAAATCTCGAACAGCACGCCTCCGAGAACGGTCCAAGACAGGAAAAACGGTAAAAAGACGCTCGTCTGGATCAGACGCTGAAACCAAGTCTTGCGCACCTCGTTAAGCAGCAGCGCCAACGCGAGCGGAATTGCCAATCCGAAAAGAATCTTGAAAAACGAGATGATGAGCGTATTCCACAGCACTTGCTCGAATCCGGGGAGATGAAACACGTACTCGAAATTGCGCATCCCGACCCATTTCGACTTGAAGAAACCGAGGATGGGCTGGAATTTCTGAAAAGCCATGACGATGCCCAGCGTCGGGCCGTAATGATAAGCCAGCGTAACCAGAACGCCAGGCAAGAGCAAGAAGTGCAGCGGCCATTCCGTCCTTAATCGGCGAATTACCGTGTTATTCATCAGTCGGTACCTCCTTCTAATGCTGCGAAAGGGGAGAGCCCAGGTGCAGTCCTCCCCTTTCGATCTCATTTCGATTATTGACGTTCCGCGTACCAAGCGTTGACCTCTTCCGCAATCTCGTCCCCGCCGAGTTTTTTCCAGCTATCCGCGTACTTGTCGAATTCGTCCGTTTTGCCGGAACCCATAATGATCTTTAAATACGTCTCGTCCGTCAACTTATCGAGCGAGCTGCCTCGTTCCACTTGAGTCGGCGTCGGCGTGCCGTAAAATTCGTTGTAAACGAATTTCTTCTCTTCCTTGATCTTGCGGGTAAGCCCCCAGCCTCCGTCTTCCTTGACCCGGCTGTTATAGAAGCCCCAAGCGGTCGTGTCGGGATCGCCGGACAAGAACTTCTTGGCGTTCGCGAACAGTTGCGGCGCCTCCGGATTTTCCGCGTCTATCGTATCTTGATTCGCTTTCAGGGCGGCGTTCACCCGCGTGTACAGATCGTCGATATTGAGCGGGTTGTAAATTCTCGGTTCGTACCAGTTGTACACGTAGCCGTTCTCCGGCTTGTTCTCTTCCTGGTACTTCGGCAGCCACATTTCATGATAGAAGTTCGCCATCTTGACGACGGCTTCCGGATGCTCCATCTTCTTATTCGCGGTCACGACCCAGTTCAGCCGAAGCCCCGGCACGAGCGTCAGACCCGGATTGCCGTTATAAGACGGCAGAGGGAACGGCTTCCATTCCGCCTTCGGATCCTTCTCTTTGCTCAGATTCAGAGGCCATTCGGGATCCCACCATTCGCCGAACGTAATGCCGACTTTGCCCGCCACGACGTCTTCGACGGCTTTGTTGATATCCTTGAAGGCGAACTCCTTGTCGAGAATGCCTTTCTTGTACCAATCGTTCATCTTCTCCAACGCGGCTTTCGTCTCCGGTTGAATTTCGCCCGGGATAAGCTTGCCGTCGCTGCCCTTCGTCCATGCTTTCGGATAGGCGCCCATCGTGTAAAATAAGCCCCTCGCGTCGAATCCCCACGAGATCAGTTCCTTGTTCATGGAGATGCCGTACGTATCGTTCTTGTTGTTGCCGTCGGGATCGTTCTTCACGAACGCTTCCGCGACCTGCTCTAATTCCTCCAGCGTCGTCGGCGGCTGAAGCTGCAATTTGTCCAGCCAGTCCTGCCGAATCCACAAAATCTGGGAAGACATGAACGGGTCCTCATAGGAAGGCAATCCCAGCAGCTTGCCGTCGTACGTGAACATCTTCAACGTTCTTCCGCCGTCCGACTCCAAGTACTTCTTCAGCGTCGGAGAAGCGTATTTCTCGTAAGCTTCGGTCAGATCGGCCAGCTGGTCCTGCTGCCTGAAGCTCTCGAAATCGAGCAGCTTGAGCGACATGACATCCGGAAGATCGCCGGACGATACGGCCAAGGCGAATTTCTGATCGAACTGTTCCGAAGGAACGGTCCACAAGTATTTCAAGTCGATATTGAGCATTTCTTTCAATTTAGAGACGTAGGCGTTTTTTTCAGGCGTTAGACCTTTCGGCGTCTTGGAATCCTGAGGCGGGTTAAACCCCATCACTTGGGTTACCGTAATCGGTTCTTCGTATTTGCCGAGAGGATCCGCCGCTGGAGTTTCGGCAGGCGCGCCGCCGCTTGCGGACGGACTTTCGCCGCTAGCTTGCGTCGATGCCGGCGGCTGTGAAGCTTGCTCTTCCTTATCGTTCGAGCTGCAAGCCGCTAGCAGAATCGTCGTGCTCAGCATCATCGCCGCCGCAAGGCCGCTTATCGTTTTTCTTGTCATGCGTTATCCCCCATCGATCGTAATGGTTATGGAAAGGTCGACCTTTCTGAGCCTCATTATAGGCGGTGCTGGTAAGCGGTTACAATTTCAATCTCTTTACATCGTTTTACTTTGTCGACTTCCTGCCGGAGGAGGCTAAGTCTTCCCGATATTCTTGAGGCGTCCGTCCCGTCATCTTGCGAAAAAAGGTCGAGAAATACGACGGAGAGCTGAAGCCCAGCTTATCCGCGATGTCGTTCGCCTTCATTCCAGGTTGTTCGAGCATCCGCTTGGCGGCTTCCAAACGGGCGGCATGGATATAATCGGACAAGTTCGTTCCCGTATGCTGCTTGTACAAACGGGACAAATAACTCGGATTAAAAAAAGTAACTTCCGCTATCCGGACGAGGGAAAGATCGCTATGCAGATTATCCTGAACGTAGCTTTGCAGCCGTCTAATGAGCGCATCCCCTTCCCGATCCCGTCGCTGACGTTTGTCCGCGCAAATTCGCCGTCCCAGCCCGACGAAATGCTCGGCCGCAGCGCTCCAGTCCGTAGGAATGTCGGTCATCGACATCTGCTCGACTTCGAGCGCGTCCATGGCGCCAAGAAAGACGAGCAGGAAGCCGTAATACTTTTCCGTCCCGGTCAAATAATGTTGGCCGATCTGCTCGCGAATATCCGCCAACAATTCCCGACAAATCCGCTCGAAAATGTCTTCTTCTTCGCCGTCCAGACTTTTTTCCAACTCGTGCAGCTTGCGCTTGAATTCAAGCATCGGGGTCACGCGCGTCTCCGCGCTTCTCGCTTCCAAGCCGCCTTGCGCGCCTAGATCGATGACCGCCGATGCGTGATTCGGGAACAACCGACGCTTCAGAAACTGCCGCAGCAAGTCGAACTCCCTGTGAACGCCCTCCCACTCCGCCGCTTGTTTCGCGATGACGAAAATCGGATTTTCTCCCGCCTCCTCCCCGCAATCTTGCTGGACGGACTCCAGAACCCCGCTCAAATACACGCTTAATCCGCGCCAATCGACGCTTCCGTTCTCTTCGTAAAACTTGTTCGCCTCAGGATCGGGCTGAAGGAACCAGACGATCAGTTCATGCCCGAATATCAAAGATTCGCGAACGACGGATTTCGCCATTCGTTCCTCGACGACGTGCTGAATAGAATAATAGGTTTGCAGCTTACGGCCGTAAGTGGCCTCAGGTCGCCAGCTATCCACTCGGCAGGCGAGCAGCAGCACCGGGTTCCGCGCGTCCAACTTCAAAGCAAGCCGTTCTCCGGCAGCGGAATCCCCCGTCCAATCGTCGGATTCCGCAATAAGATCCTTGACGTCCTCCCCGTGGAGAGCCGCTTCCAACAACTGCTTGCGGAATAACGGCCCCGTCAGCATGATCTGGCTGCGCGCCGCTTCGAGCATGCCTACCCGCGCGTTTTCCTCGTCCAGTTGCCGGATGCATTGATGGACGGCTTCAAGCAGCACGACATCGTCCTCGGTTTTCAAAATATAGAAATCCGCGTTCTTCCGAATCGCCGAATAGACGTAATCGAACTCGTCGTATCCCGTCAGGAAAACGACTTTGCAGGAAGGCCAGTAGTGCATCAACTCGTCGATCAGTTGCAGCCCGTTTTTCTCCGGCATGCGAATGTCGCTGATGACGATGTCCACCTTTGCCCGCTTGATCCATTCCAAAGCCTCGATAGCCGAATAGGCCTGACACACGTCCAATTCCGGATTCTGCTCCCGAAATAGCTGTCCTAAGCTGTCTACGATAACCGGCTCGTCGTCCACGATTAACAATCTGTACATGCCATTACGCCTCCTTGATTTCCGCTTTATTTCCACAAAATAATAAGCTCCGCCTTCAGACCGCCCAGCTCGCTTCTACTCACGAATACGCCGCTTTCCTCGCCGTATTTCAGACGCAGGCGCCGGCACACGTTGATCAATCCCGTCTTTTCGGCTTCTGCATCGGGCAGGCTTAGCTTCGCCTGTAACCCGGCTAACGTTTCATCGGACAAGCCGGTTCCATCATCCTCGACGCAGAGCGAGAAACGACGATCCTCGCAAGTCATGGTCAATCGTATCCGTCCCGGACGCGCGGCGTTCTCGAACGCATGCTCGAAGGCGTTCTCGATGAGGGGCTGAATAATCAGTCGAGGCACCATGAAGGATTTGCATGGCTCCGGCACATCGGACGCCGAGACGCGAATCCGATTCGAGAAACGGATCGCCTGAATGTCGCAATAGTTCATCGCATGGCGATATTCCTTGTCGAGGGGCACCTCGTCCTTGCCGCTGCGCGTAATCGCTTGGTAATAGCTAGCCAGCTTCTGCGTCAGAGTCGCTACCCGGTCGTATTCCCCGATTTTGCATAGCCGGTAAATATTATAAAACCCGTTATATAGGAAGTGAGGGTTGATCTGCGATTGGAGTTGTTTCAACTCGGAATTCTGCAACGCGAGCTGATGCTCGTAATTTTCCCGGATCGACCGGTTCAGCCGTTCCACCATATTGTCGAAGCCTCGGTACAAGTAATCGAATTCGGTTTCTTCCTTCCATCTCGAGGGGACGCGGACGTGATCCGGCTCCATCATGTTGAAAGCGCGGATCAGCTTGTGCAGCGGGCGGTGAATCATTCGATTGACGGAAAAAGCGAACGCCAGAATGACGATGCCGGACACGACGGACAGTACGAGGAACCAGACGCCGTACTTCTTGAGCGTTCCGGTGATTTCGTTCTCGTCGACGTACGTATAGATCGTCCATCCCATGGAGGGAACGGGATTCAGGCCGATCCGATACTGATCGCCGCCCGAGCGCAGAACCCAGCTATCCGTTTCGGGGTCGCCTTCACGATCTTTCGCTTGATCGCGAATGGCCGCGATGATCTTCGGATCGTAGCCGTCAGAGACAATGCCTTCGAACCTGCCGTCCGCCAACACCACTCCGGAATTCGGATAAGGCGCAAGACGATTTAACGTGCCCTGAAGCTTCGGAATGGACAACTCCAAATAAGAGACGATGCTCGCATTGTTCGAGAATTGCAGGAAAAACAGGCGGCCGTTCTCATAATGAATTAACGGTCTGGGCGTCAGCCCGACAAGCCCCTCCAGAGTCGACCACTCTTCGTTCGGAAGCTTCGCAATCCCTTGGTTCGTGGAGATGCTCTTGTTGTACGATTTGACCCAGATGCCCGCATTCACCACATATTCGCTGGAATTGCGGATCGTCGCGAGCCTCTCGCTAATTCCGCTGGCCATTCGGAATTCTTCGTACGTCTCCAATAGGCCGGATCGGAAGGCAAGCTTCTGCAAGTCCGAATCGGTCAGCAGTTGCTTCTGAAGGTTGCGGATAAAGAACAACTGGTCATTTAACTGGCTGGCGTAAAATTTCAAGTTATACGTGCTCGATTCCTCGTCCTTCTGGCGAACAAAATTCATGCCCATCGCGTTCATCCATAAGTTCACGGCGTATACGGGAATGATCAGAACGGTGAAAACGACAATGACCTTGATGTAAACGGAAAATTTGATCGCGCATCCCTCCTGCTGTTCTTTTCTTCGGCTAGTCATGTAAGCGTTTACGCGCAGTCCAATTCGAGTATATCACCGGACTTTCGCGCTCGAGTATTTCAATCTACCTACTTTCTTTGAATTTGTCTACTTGCTTTCGCTCCTTGTAGGGATTGATTGGCAGAGATAACGCATTCCATGGCACACAAGCATAAACGGTTACCGCCGTCCCTAGGGATAGCGGGTGAACGTTTATGTCGTAGCTATCAGATAAGTATGATGATATAAAACTTTATACTTTCTGATAGTTGCACAAAAAGAAGGGCTCGCCCTTAGGCTGCCCTCCACCTTATGATGCGGGAATATCCCGTCATTTTTTATATTTTTCCACATAGGAGATGAGACGGAAGAAATTTAGTACCTGCTCAAGCGACTGATACGTACTATGCTCATGAATGTTTCCGTTATCGTCCTCGGCTTCTCTTTTCAAGTGCAAATGCACAGGGTCAAAAGAAGTAATGTACGAGGGCGGACCATTATGATGGTGATTGTGAAATTTCATAATCAAGCTCTCATCGTCATTGTACCAATTGTACCAAAACTCACCGAGCTTCATGCCTCGAGGATGTTTGGCCGACTCTTCACAATGCAAATACGTTGAGTCATGAAAATTTATGATGAATTGAGGGTTAACTTCCCTGTCCTCATCCTCTTCGTAATTCACGCTATCGATAAGATCCGGATAGATGTCTATCAAAGAATCAATATCTGTCATTTCTAAATCTCTTAACGTGAAGTCAGCCACCCAATGCGTCTCTCCTTTGCATCAGGTACTCCCATACATCGAGGTCTAGACCGCCGTCACTGGCATTTCGGACACCTTTTTCAAGTTGTTCGCGAAGAAGTTCGATGGCGCCGTATTTCTCTTCGTAACCTTTTATTTTCCGTTCTATAAAATCCGATTCGGTCTCGGTGTTAGCTGTCAGACGTTTTTCCTTTGCTTCATACTTATCAACGACCTCTTTTACGCAAACCAATCTTCCAGACGGATACTTAAAAATAGTATCAGACGGGATTTCTACATGTTTTCCAGTATCGGGACGGACGACCCCTTCAAATCGATCTTGTGCGATCCAATTAGAAATGGTTGTTTGACTAACTCCGAAAAAACGTGCTATTTGACCCGTCGAGTACTGTAAAATAGGTTCAGCCTCAACTGTCGCTATTGAAGCGACTGAAGCAAGCGAATCAATGAGCTCCTGTTGAGCATGCTCGAATACGGATGCATCCAATAACGACATTTCATCTATTTCGCTTAGCGAACCACCTGTTTTACGTACTAAATTAGAAATTAACTTAAACATGATAAGATTTTCTTTAAGTTTGTCCGGCGAAAAAAAGATACGCGCGTACTCTTCTTTTCTCTCTTTTACGTCAAGAATTTCTGCTAATGACATTTTCATCACCTCACCCCCATCCTAGCACAAAGTAAAAGCATTCACAATTTGAATTAAAACAAAATCCAAGTGAAATCAAACCGATCTTTTCATAGTATTCATCATAGTTAAAGAAATATACCTAAATGGTGGAACAAAATCACCTGCCGGGTGACTCTGACTGCTAGCCAACGGAGGGAGCAACACGAGATTTATCTTTTAGCGGTTATTTCGATTTTCGCTAATCGTTTTTTCCATCAACCGCTATTTTCGACTACCTGAGTAAACTGCACATACCTGCATAACCCATAGCGGATTGAATACAAGGCAATCGCATTAGGTGGTTTAATATTTTAGGTTCATTACGCTATCTATTAGCTAACGGAACCAGTAGACGCTATTCTGCTTAAAAACGTTCTTTTCGATTTTTAACGGAACTAGGCGCTCTTATTTGGGAGTTTTCCAGCGAAAGCATGCCTATTGCATGTAAATAAAGGCTGCAGGTTCCGTTAGAATTTTAAACGCTTCTTTTCGACGAAATAGCGGCAGTGGCAGCCGTTAAAGAATGAATGCTCGATTGTTGTTCGCTGCAAAACCCTTTTAGGCAGCCTTAAGTTTCAAAAGAATCGTTACGACAGCAAATTCTTGCTGGATTTAAACCGTTGGCTCCTTGCGTCAGGACGCAGCACGACGGTGAACGCACACCAACTGCCTGTGCGCACTCGTTGTCGAAGCAAGACTGCGATAGCCCTTCATACCTGCACACCCCATAGCGGATTGGATATGTGTACTTTGCTCAGGAGCTAGATTCCGTAGTATCAAGCAAAAAATGTTTAATCACCCTACCGACAATCGCCGAAGATCATGATTCTCATCCCCTCAAGCGAGTGATAGGATAATAAGAGATTCATTGGTGACATGGGGGATACAAGACGATGTTAAGAAGGTTGGCGAAAGCGGTAGCGGCGGCGGCTCTCCTCTTCGCGTTGAACGGACTAATCAATTATTCGCTGATGAAGCCGCAGGACGGCGCGTCGGAATCGATCAACCAATTACGCGTTCATCTGGACGATGGCGTCTTTACTCTGCTGTTCGTTCTGATCGCGATCGTATTCTGGGCGATGTTTGCCGTTCTCCCTCGCGAGCGCGGCTACCTGTATCTCGGCGTCATCTCGTTGTTGACTTCTCTTCTTCTGTTCACGGAATGGGACCAGAAAGAGCTGCTGTTCGGGCCTTTTCCGGAAATTCCCTACAACGCCCTGGCGATCAAGAGCGGCATCGTATTCATGGGCTTTTCCTTTCTGGCCTATCTGCTCGGCACTTCAAAAAAACCGGCTACGCGAGTGTTGCTCTGGTGCAGCTGCATTCTATGGATTACGATTCTGACGCTTACGTTGGTATCGGCCGATCCATCGTTGTTCGTCCTCTTAAGTCGAATATTCTTCGTTGTAATTCTCTTGAACATCGCAATCTCGCTAGCGCAATCCTTATCCTTGCTTCGGCAGAAGGAATCTCAAGCGGAACTTCAACGAATCGCGGGCGGGTTCTTCATGTTCATGATCGTCCTGCTGCCGGATCCCGTTAAAGATTTGTGGGAAGCCATCGAGGGACGCAGTATCGGTTACCGGAGAGTCTATTGGGAGCAATGTCTTGAGGACACGCTTCCGTGGGCTTTGCTCTCGTTGGTGACGATGTTCGGGGTGATGTTTTTCCAAAGGTTCGTCCGCACGCTTAAGGACAAAGAGTCCGTGTCCGAAGAGCTTCGGGCGCGAAACGTCGAGCTTGGACATGAAGTAACGACCCGTCAACGGTTGGATCAGCTGTTGTCCGCAATGCTGAGGGCATACCGGATCGCCGATCTCGAGCAAAGCGTACTGCGGGAAGGGAAACTGTATTTCCTTCCGCATTCCTTTCTATTGGTGAAGTACGAAGAAGCGATAGAAGGGGTACAATCCATAAGTGCCGATGGTCTCTCTTCGCATGATGAGGACTATATTCGTTCGACTTTGCTAGCAATAGGAAAAAGGTTGTCCTCCGGAGAAACAATCGTTACCGGCTCAATGGTGTTGGGTGCAGCCGGGGGCACGGAGGAGAGGCGGTTGTTTTTGGCGGTCTATTCCACGGATGGCGGCTCGATCTCCCTAGAGGAACGGGACAAGTTCGCTTTATCGTTGATGTCGAAATACGTTTCGATCTTTTACGAATATTTTCAATTAATGGAGAACCGTCTCAAGGAAATGCAGCAGATACAGGGGGAACAGTCGCCCTGGTTGTCCAAGCTATTCATGCAAATCGCGGAAAAAGAAAGGAAACGACTGGCTTCCGATCTTCACGACGAGGTGCTGCAGGAGTTGCTTCATACCCGCCGCATCTTGGAGCGGACTTCGGACGATCGTCTTTGCAATGAAGACAAGGAGCAAATCAGGCTCGGGTTGGAGAACGCCGAGTACATGATTCGGGAAACGTGCCGCGAATTGATGCCCCCGTTCCTATCCGATCACGGCGTGTTGCACGCAGTTGCCAAGCTGGTAGAGAAAACCCGGCTGCGAGCCGATTTTCAGCTGGATTTCCACGCCGGGCCTGTCGCCGCATCGTTTAGCGACGAGTTGAACACGACGATCTATCGGATTGTACAAGAGCTGGTCAACAATGCCCTGAAGCATTCGCAAGCGGACCGAGTAAACTTGGATGTTGGACAAGAGGGAGATGTTCTGTATATCCGATACGCGGATAACGGCAAAGGAATGGAGACCGCGATGGATTTCTCTTCCACGAACCGCTTCGGATTAAAAGGCATTGCGGAGAGGATACGGATGATCGATGGAGAAATAACCGTTCAGTCCTCGCCTGGACAAGGGGTCAAGGTTTGGTGTTCCGTGCCGATTCCGAACTAGACGTCCAGATTCAGCCACTTCAGCTCGATCCCCTTCATGACCGCTTCTTGGCGGGAGGTTGCATCCAATTTCTCGAACAAGTGCGAAATCACGTATTCGACATTGCGCTGGCTCATGAATAGCCGGTCCGCGATGTCTTTATTTTTATGTCCTTGAGCGATCAGCTTTAATACGGCCACTTCTTTGTCCGATAGCGTTCGCTTCGAGCTTCCGTTTTCCCCTCCCGGGGTCGCGAAGCGGTTAAGGTGATCCTTGGTTCTCAGTCGTCTGGCTAGATGAAGCGGTAGCACGGTTAATTGCTGCATGGCCATATGCAAACAGCCGATAAACTCCTGCTCGCCGAGAGACTTCTCTAGAATGCCAGCGGCCCCGATCTCGATTAACCGATCGTAATGCTCCGAGATGTCTTCGCCGGTTAAGATCAGGATCGTCGCCTCCGGGTAACGCCGCAGCGTTGCTTCCGTTAATTCAAACCCGTTCATCTCCGGCAGCTTCAGATCGAAGACGAACAGGTCGAAGTCGACTTGTTCCATAAGGGCTAACGCATCCGCTCCGCTGGACGCCGTCGTTACGCCGAAGCCATGCTTCTCGAGGATGAGGGCGGTTCCGGCCAAGAACGTCCGATGATCGTCTACGAGCAAAATATTTTCCACGACGGACTCCTCCGCTCTCTCTTAGAGATATGAATTAACTATACTATATCGGCCGCGTTCCGGCACCGCAATCGTCCTCCCCCCCGACCGAAGTCCTCTCCCCTCCAAACCGAAAAATCTTTTGCGCGATTTGTCGATCTTATTTCGGTGAGTTTCCATTTGTTCCCGTGTTACCTTGAGAGCATGAAATCCAAAGGGGATGAGATTATATGGAGCAAAGGTTAATCTATCTTGATCGGCTGAAAATATTGCTGACTGTGCTGGTAGTTCTTCACCATACGTCCATTGTATATGGGGGTGCGGGGAGCTGGTATTATTACGAGAATCAGGACGATACCGCGGCTACGGCGCTGTTGTCTACGTTCACCGCGGTGAACCAAACGTTCTTCATGGGGTTGTTTTTCTTCATCTCCGGATTCGTCACGCCGGCTTCTTACGATCGCAATACGGCAGGGGGATTCCTTAGAGCCCGGCTGTTACGGTTCGGAATTCCTCTATTGATTTACATGCTAGTCCTCGAACCGATTCTCAGGTATGTTTCCACCGGGTATACGGGATCTTTCGGCAACTACTTGAAGGAAGAGGTGCTCCCTCATCCCATCCGGAGCGTGAGCGATTTTGCGACAGGGCCATTGTGGTATTTGGTCGCCTTGCTCCTCTTCTACGCTGCTTATATCGGGTTCCGCAAGTTGACAGGAAGGCTCGATGGTTCGAAACATCCTTTAGCGCTAACGCCACGGCTGATGATCAGTTATCTCGCTACGGTAATGGTCGCCAATTTCGTCGTACGCCTAGCCTATCCCGTCGGAACCGATTTCTTGAACCTTCAACTCGGGTATTTTCCGGCCTATATCGGTTTGTTCATGGCCGGCATCGCGGCTTATCGCGGCCACTGGATGCAACAGTTGAGCGAACGGACGGCTAGAAAGTGGAAATGGGCGAATATCGGCTTGATCCTATTGTTACCCGCGGGAATGATGGCAGGAGGAGCGCTCGAAGGGGATATTTCAACGTTCATGGGAGGGTCTAGCTGGCAAGCGATCTTCTATGCGATTATCGATCCTTTATTAGGTCTCGGGATTACTTACGCGCTGCTAGTATGGTTCCGCAACCGCTGGAACGGCGCGGCAACGAAGACGACAAGGTGGCTATCGTCCAATGCTTTTGTCGTATACATCATCCATGCGCCGATTGTCACTTATACGGCTTACGCTCTTAGAAATTTGGCGTGGCATCCTCTATTGAAATTCGGATTAACCGGCTGCGCCTCCGTGATCCTTTGTTTCACCATCGCGTCGCTCATTCGTCGGATCCCGGGAATCTTCGGTTTAGCTAGAAAGTCGGGCCGAGCGGAAGTATCCGGCTGATCTGATCGTAAAAAGACACCCCTCTACCGTTGCCTGAAGGCCTCCAAAATGCATAATGAAATAAATCTGCAGTCAGGAAAGACTTATATGTTAGACTCATCTTAACGACTCTTATCTACGCGGTCTTAAATGGAGGCTTAACGCATGCGTAAATTCAATTTCACCAGACCTTTGCTCATCATTGCAGTCGCCTTGCTAGCTAAATCCTTAGGCACCTTAGTAAGCGTTTCGCTAGGAGCAACGCAAGAAACCGCCGAAAACATCGGCTTCGCCGTCATGATGATCGCTGCGCTTCTTACTTTCTCCAAGTTGAACAAATCAAGAAATAAACAGTAGGTCGGGCCGGCCATATCTAATGTAGGTCTTAGGTTAAAACAAAACAAACCCCTTGAGCTCAGAAGTTTCCAATTCTGATCGCAAGGGGCTTGTTTTATTTCTTATTAAACAGATCTCGTTCCATCGCCTTATGGATTAACATAGCGAACATGCTGTTGGACCATGCAAACCATGATCGCGTGAACGTAGCGGGATCATCGGCATGAAATCCTTCATGCATATATCCGGTATCCGCATCCGTTGCTTCCATCATATCGATGATTGCAAGCATTTCTTCGTCGCCGGATGCCGTTAATCCTTGCATCGAAAGCGCTAAATGCCACACGTAATCCGGCGGCGTATGAGGACTTCCGATACCCTTAGCTGCTGTACCCTCGTAATAGAAAGGATTGTCCTTGCTAAGAATAAATTTGCGCGTATTCCGATAAATCGGATCTTCGTTAGAGGTATATCCGAGATAAGGAATCGACATCAACGACGGCGTCCCCGCGTCGTCCATTAAGCAATGATTGCCGTAACCGTCCGTTTCATAAGCGTAGATCCGTCCATACTTGGCATGATCGACAACGCCGTATAGCTGAATGCCATGCTCGATCTCTTCCTCGAGCACTGCCATTTCCTTAACGAACAGCTCGTCGCGGAACACATAGCGCGCAATCTCCTGCATTTGACGAAGGACAGCAACGACGAACATATTCGAAGGAATATTATAATGGAAGTCGCATGCATCGTCGCTTGGGCGGAAGCCGGACCAGATCATCCCGGTGTAGTTGACGGGCATGCCCTTGCCTTCGTTGCGCAGCGTGTCAATAGCCGGACAGTTCCGACGCATGAACGTATAAGGCGAGTTCTCGTGCCGCTGCTCTACTTTCCACAGATCAACCGTTTTGCGCATAACCGATTTAAAGTTTTCATCGAAAATTTCCGTTTTCCCGGTTTCTTTCCACAATAAATAGGCTAGCTGCATCGGGAAACAGATGGAGTCCAGTTCAAACTTCCGTTCCCACACCCAAGGGGACATATCCGTCTCGTCATTCGCATCCCAATGCCAATCGTTCGGCCCTCATTAAATGCATTCGCATAAGGGTCTTTAAGGATGTAAAACATTTGACGCCGAATCAAGCCGCCGATAATCCGTTGAAGCTCCGCGTCGTCCTTGGCAAAAGGCAAGTAGTGACGCACCTGCTCGACCGAGTCGCGCAACCACATCGCGGGAATATCGCCGGTAATCACGAAGGTCGTACCGTCATCCATTAATTTGGTCGTCGTCTCTAACGTATTGGGAAAACAATTCTTGAACAGCTTAAGCAGCTTAGGACGATTCGCCAGCTTCTGCTCGGCGGTTTGCAGCGCCTGCTCCACGCCTTGCGGGAGAGGGAATGACCCTAAATTAATCTTTGGTAATCTAAAACGTTCCAAAATGAACCCCTCCCTTATCCTTTAACGGCTCCGGCCGTCATCCCTTGCATGACCTTCTTCGAGAACGCGAGGTACACGATAATAACAGGCAATACGACGATAGCCATCGCCGCTAACATCTGCGTATAGTTGGCCGTATATTGTCCGTTGAAATTAGTTAATCCGATCGGCAAGGTTCGCAGATTGGCACTCTCGATGAGCACAAGCGCGAACGGGAATTCGTTCCATGCGCCGAGGAAAAATAAAATAACCGCGGTCGAAATGACCGGCATGCAAAGCGGAAGCACGATGCGCAACACCGTGTTGGTCGAGCTGCTGCCATCGATGACCGCAGCTTCTTCCACGTCTAGCGGCACCGTCTTAATGAAGTTCTCGAACAGAAAAATAGCCATCGATAAATTAAAGGCTACATAAGGGAAAATGAGCGTAACATGCTTATTCAGCAGTCCCAGCGCTTTGAATTCAATGAAGATCGGAATAAGCAAGCCGTGGATCGGAATAAGCATACCCGTCAGAAACATGAAGTAAATAACGTTGCGGAAAGGGAACTTAAACCGCGCCAAGATGTAGGCGGTGAAAAACCCGAACAATATCGTAAAGATAACGGTAAACAAGCTGACGAAGGCGCTATTCCAGAAATACGTGCCCATCTTCCCGATCTCGAAAGCGTCGATAAAGTTCTGGAATTGCGGCTTGGATGGTAACGACATGATGTTGAGACTAAATTCTTGCTCCGTTTTCAACGAAGAGTATAACATCCAAATCAAAGGAAAAATACACGACAATGATACAGCAAACATAAAGACGTTAATCGATATGCTCCCGATTTTATTGACTGCCTTAGGCACGATTTTTCCCTCCAAACAGTTGGCTAATAATAATCAACCCAACGCTTAACACCATAATACCGACGGAAATCGTACTGCCGTAACCAAGCTTGTACGCTTTGAACGAGGTGTCATAGGCGTACTGTGCCATTACGGTCGAGCTGCTGCCCGGACCGCCGCCGGTCATGACGAAAATACTATCGAACGCCTTCATATTCCCGGCAATACAGAGCATGATGGCGATTTTTATCGTAGAGGATAATAGCGGAAGCGTAATATAGCGCATTTTCTTAAACCCTGTGGCACCGTCAAGCTCGGCCATTTCATAGACCTCGTTGTTAATGCTTTGCATCGCGGCCAAGAAGATAATGAGGTAAAAACCGATGTATTGCCACACGATAGGTACGGTAACGGAATACATAACAAGCGAGGGATCGTCTAACCACGGCTTGATCCAAGACTCTAAACCAATGGTTTGCAGAAACCAATTTAACATCCCGGCATCCTGGTTATAGATCATTCCCCATAGAAATCCGATAACGACGGAAGACAGAACGACGGGAATGAAAATGACCGTACGGTGAAAGCCTTTCAGCTTCACGACCTTCGACATCAGGAAGATACTGATGACGAAAGCGATTCCGATCTGGCCGAACACGCTAAAGAATACGATAAGCAAGTTGTTCAAGAAAGCGTTCCAGAAGTAGCTATCGGTAAGTAAAGTCATATAATTTTCGAGCCCGATAAAGTCCATTTTCGGACCGCCGGACCAATTAAAGAAGCTGTATCGCACAGCCAGAATGACCGGAACGAGTACCATAAAAGCGAACAAAATCACGCTCGGCAACAAATAGATCAAAAACGTAACGCGTTTGGGGCGGATGGCCGACGAATCATTCATGATGGTCCTCCTTCAAGCTTTGAAAATAATATTCTCCTGAGCAGGGTGCCCAGGAGAATATCGCAAACCGCTCTTTATTTCTTCATTTCTTTATCGTATTCCTTTTGCATAGCCTCCGCCGCTTGCTCCGGCGTGTATTTGCCGATCATGAGCTCTTGAAGCGTCGTGTTCATGGACTCCGTCAATCCCGGAGACATACGCGTATCGTAGATCGGCGTATACTTCGTTGTTTCCAGCAATTGAACGAGCTGCTTGCTCATCGGCGATAACTCGATGCTTTCAATGTTTTCTACTTTACTGGAAGGAATATCTCCATACTCCAAGATCAATTTCGCAGCCGAAGAATCCGTTAAGCTTTTAATCAGCTTTTGAATATCGTCCAATTTAGCCGGATCTACCTTCGCATTGACCGCGTAAGCCCAACCGCCGCCGCCCGATACGCTGTTCTGCGCGCCTTTGGCGCCTTCGATCGCAGGGAATACCGCAAGCCCCGTTTTCTCCACGATGTCTTTCGGCGCGCTTGATTCTACGGCGTTCGCCGCCCAAGAGCCTTCAATGAACATCGCTGCTTTGCCGTTATAATAACTCGTTCTTTGTTGGTTATTATCGATACTGTTCATATCCTTATTGAACGCCCCGATTTTCACGAGGTTTTGCAACGCGCCCAAAGCTTGTACGAATTCAGGGTCCGTAAACTTCGCGCCTTCATTGGCAACTAGACTATTGAACCATTCCGTACCCGTAAATCGGTCTCCTAAAGTACTCATATAAGAGGAGTTCGCAACCCATTTCCCCTTGTTACCGAGCGCGATCGGCGTAATCTTCTGTTCAACCAATTTTTTAATGAGAGTCTCGAATTCCGTCCATGTCTTAGGGAATTCCGCGAATCCCGCGTTGGCGACCAATTCCTTGTTGTAATAAATAACATGAGTAGGTCCGCCCGACATTTGAACGCCGTATGTTTTACCGTCCACGATGTAAGGATCCAGACTTCCTTCAATGAATCCGTCTTTCCAAGCCGCATCTTTATTTAGCTGATCGTCTAACGGAAGAAGCAATCCGTTTTCTACGAATGTCGCTACCATCGATGGTTTAACGAGGAACAGATCCGGCAATTCGTTAGCCGCCGACAATGTTTTGATTTTGGTTTCATAGTTATCATGGGACTGAACTTCTTCATCAAAAGTAACGTCGGGATTCGCTTTTTTGAAATTCTCGATCAAATCCGCTTGGTGACTTGGCGGGGTGGCGTTTTTGTCATACATATGCATGAACTTGATTTTCGGCTTCGCCGCTTCCGAACCTTCGCTTGCGTTATTCGAACCGCAGGCCGCCAAAAGCACCATACTCGATACTAGCGCCGTCGACGTTAACGCTCTATAACTTTTCTTCATAACCTAACTCCCCCTACGCGTTTGTAATAGCTTCTTGCGATGATATTGTGAGTATATATTTGATAAGGGGTTAATAATGTACATATATCTATGAAAACATCCGTAAATCTATCCGGTTGCAAATTTAAGGCCGATTTCGATACTCTTTCGGGGTTAAACCCGTCGCCTTCTTGAAAATATGCGTGAAATACTTGTAATCGTTGTAGCCTACCCGTTCCGCCACTTCATAAATTTTCGCGCTAACGTCCTTCAACATGACTTTGGCTTTTTCCACGCGATACTTATTCAGCCACTCGGTAAAATGCTGCCCCGTCTCTTCCTTGAAGATTCGGCTAAAGTAATTCGGCGTCACGAACACCTGGGCTGAAATATCCTCCAACCTGATTTCTTCCGAATAATTCTCGTGTATGTACTTGATAGCGACGGCAACGATATTCTTATATCGCACGTTTTTGTACGCTTCGATCGCGTCGATGAATACGGCAAATAAACCGCCCAACCAACGCTGGATATCGTCCGTCGTCTCGTACTTTTCGATCTCGGCGTAAGGATTCAATTGTTTGCTCGCGCTTAGGTCTACCCCCATTTGTTCCAAGTGGGAGATCGCCAAGATAACCCATTTCAAGCTTATTTTCTTAATGTCCTCATACGAAACATACGATTGCGCAAACTGTTTAAACCGATTGTCGAGCAATTCGTCGATCTTCGCTTTATCCATCGTGCTCAGGTACTCCAATAATTCCTTCTCGTCCTCCGACGGCGACAGAATCGCTCGCTTGGACGTCTCCCCTTGAATAACGGATTCCACTTCTTGATAGGCAATCACTTGCCCTTTGCCCCGATACACCTTACATTGCATAGCGTATACGGCCTGACGGTAGCTCTCGTGTATGTCCGCCAAATCGCTAACGTATTGACCAACGCCTACCGTAACGGACAGCTTCATGTAACGGGCAATGCAACGTTGCGCTTCGTTGCAGATTTCCATGATGCGGTGTTTATTTTGCATATTGGCATTCAATAGCACATTAATGTTATCGAAATCGCTTTGACAGGCCGTGCATAGAAACACCGACGAGAATACTTCCTCCACGATGTTGTTAATGGAATAATGGATCAATTCGATTTCCCGATCCGAAACATGCTCCGTATTCAAGCGAAAATCATCGACGTCGACGACTACGACGCCGTATTCCGGCCCGACTAAGGGAATGCGCAACTGTGATGCTTTATTCAGCAGCGCGGCATTGATCTTCGTTTCCCCTTTTAACAGCTGGTTTAACCACTTCCGCTGAATGTAAGGGAAATTCTCGCGCATCAAGATCTGATTTTTCTGCTCTTGTTCAATTTGAATTTTTTTTTTGTTGATTTCGTCTCCGATTTTGCTAATAAGAGTCGTTAATTCGTCCGCGCCTACCGGTTTCATTAGATATTCGGTTACGCCGATCGTTAGCGCTTTTCTAGCGTAGTTAAAGTCGTCATATCCGCTTAAAATAATAATTTTTATGAAGGGATATTGCTGTTTCAGTTGCTGCGCGAATTCCAATCCGTCCATCTGCGGCATGCGAATGTCCGTGAGCACGATATCCGGCATCAATTGCTGGACCAACTCTAAAGCTTGTTTGCCGTTTTGCGCCTCGCCGACGATTTCCACTTGCAAAGCTTCCCAGTCAATCGAGGTTCGGATTCCTTTGCGAATTATGGACTCGTCATCTACGATCATCAGCTTGATCATGGTGTCATCTCTCCCCTAACGAATGGTTGTACCACTTTAACGACGGTTCCATCCGGCACGTTCATAAATTCGATACCGTATTGTGTCCCGAAATACAATTGAATACGATCATTGATATTTTTCACGGCGAACCCTTTATTATTCTCCCCGTACTGCTCAAGCAAGCGTTGGATTTCCTGCAGATTAACGCCGTCGCCCGAGTCGTAAATATAGAAAACGAGGTCATCTTGTTCCCGCTTAATGTCCACGCGAACGACACCCGGCTCACCCTTCTTCTCGATGCCATGCACGATCGCGTTTTCGACGATCGGCTGTAAAATCAACTTCACCGTCTGACAGTCCAACGTTTCGTCGTCTGCCGCGATTTGAAAATCGATCATATCTTCGTACCTCTTTTGTTGAATAACGACATAATAACGAAGATGCTCGACCTCGTCGCGGACCGTCGTGATTTCCCTGCCGCTATTCAAGCTAAGGCGGAACAATTTGGATAAAGCCTGCACCAGCTCGGACGTCTCGAACGCTTTCTCCATACGGCTCATCCAATAGATCGTATCCAGCGTGTTGTATAGGAAATGGGGGTTGATCTGCGCTTGGAAAGCCTTGAACTCCGCTTCTTTCTTATTGATTTGAGCGGTATAGACTTCCGAGATCATCTCTTGCAAACGTACCAGCATTTTATTAAAGCTGGTCCCTAATTGCGTAATCTCATCGTTTCCCGACACGGTAATGCGGGCGTTAAAATCTTCTCCTTCGACTTGGCTCATCAAACGGCTAAGCTTGCGAACCGGCAAAATAATTTGCCGTGAGAACAAATAAGCCATTCCGGCGCATATGAAAAAGGTAATCAGAATCGCGATAATAATAATCCGCGGTATTATCTGATTTTCTTGCAGCAAAGCCCGCACGGGTACGAGATGAATGACATGCCACTCAAGCGGCATAATCTTATCGTAAGTTACGACATACGGCGTCCGATCGATCTTAAGCTCCAAGTAACCTTGTTCATAATCCAGCTCTAACGGACCCCCGATAAGATCCGAGATCGTTTGGTTCTCGCTGCTCCCGTTCGTGGATGCGATGATGGAATTATTTTCGTTAAGCAGATAAAATCCGTCGATATCCCCGCTAAGCCGGCTCTCCAGCAATCGATTAATAGCATCTAGGTCCATATTCATTTGTAACACGCCAAGCGAACTGGATATATTGTTAATATCCTTAATCTTCCGCTCATAAGTGATGACCTTCTTTTTGGCGCCGTTCGCCAATTCGACTTCGTTAAAATACCACAGGGGCATCCCGTTACTGTCTAGAATTTCGGAAATTCTCTCCGGCGTTAACGGACGCACCGTCGTTCGCGCATTTAATCGATTGCCGTACAGGCCTTCGAGCTGAATAGAATGGACGAACGTTTTCGCATTCGGCAAATTCGTCAATAACTGTTCCGTTAATGATTTCTGTTCATCATAGACAACCGGGTCGACGTCCGTACTCATTTTCAGAAAATTCCTCACTTCATTCGATTGCATCATAAACAGCGACGTGTCGTTAAAATAATCGAACATGAATTCGAGATTTTGCCCAATCTGAGTTACCGTATTTAAGTCCGACACGCTAACCTTCTGACGAATGATTTCCGAAGATTTGACGTAAGACAGAATGCCGACTACCAACAACGGAATAAGAACCAGAATCAAAGTAAAAAACAAAATCTTATGCTGTAAACTAATAAATCGCTTGCCCGCTTTATGCGACACGATCACGCTCACCTCGCTCTAGATCGAATTCAAAATGCCGTCTTCCACCCTCATCTTCCCCTACATCCAAACAAAAAATGAATATAGCACGATTATTGGACATTTCCATAGTTTTTTTTATATTTCTTGCCTTAGAAGCATGATAAAGTTTATGCATGTCTATGTGTCGAGAGGGGACAATTCACTATGAATCCTATTGTTGTTTTATACGATCCAACGCTTCCTTACCAGGGTGACAAAATAAATGAAGACTCTCTACGGAAGCTTAAAGAGGGCGCCCGACTGGTTACTGCCGATGAGCTTGACCAAGCGCTCGTTTCGTTAGAGGGCGGATGTTTCGTCAACTTGCACGCACCCTACTTCCCTAAAGACAGCTGGAAGGGAATTGTAAGTTATTTAGAGCGTGGCGGCTCATTATTGAGCGCCGGAGGAGCGCCGTTCCGCATTCCGGCATACCGCGAGAATGGACAGTGGCAGGTCGAGGTTGAACAAACCTCCTATCACCAGCAGTTGAATATTCATGAAGCGATGCCTATTCTACCCGATCCTTTCGATCATTTCATAGGAGCCGTCGATAACCCCGTATGTTCCCCTTACATTCGCGGGCTAACGATCGAACCGACATTCAGCTTAATCCTGCATGTGACCAAGGAAACGTCATTGCCTCATGAAATGGGCTCTTTGGGACCGATGAACGCGCATATCCACCCTCTTGTTACCGCCGTTTCCAAGGAAGGCCGTACGGTGGGAGCTCCGGTCGTCCTGCTCGAAAATCATCGGGGAGTTTACTCGGGCGGCCGTTGGATGTTCGTCAATCAGCCTCTGCGAGCGTCGTTCTGGAACGCGGATGGCGGGAACGCGATATTGGCATGGGCGGAATATTGTTCCCGCGGCGTTACGGAAACATGGCTGAAGCCGGGATATGCCAGCTATGATCCGGGGGATCGCGCTAAGTTCAAATTCCAATGGCAAACTCTCGGAGATAGAGGAGAACGTTCCAACAAGGAATGGACAGTGAAGCTTACCTTCGGCAAAGACGAGGACGGGGAGCCCCAAGCCGAATGGACGCAAACCTATGTGTTGGCAGGCTCTCGCGAGCAGCAGTCGATTACGATTAACGTTCCTCTAGAGTTGCAAGCCGGGCAATACGCGATGCGCGCCGATCTCGTTTCGAACACCGGGGAACGCAAGACGATGCGTCAGGGAGTTTGGTGCTGGGATGAGCAAATGCTGCAGGAGGGCGAGCTGTTAACCTGCGATCGTGACTATTTCCGCAAAAGCGGCCGGCCGTTGCCGCTAGTCGGGATGACCTACATGACCAGCGACGTGGCGCGGAACTTCATCTTCTTGCCGAACGTTGCCGTATGGGATCGAGACATGGCGGCGATGAAAAACGCCGGAATCAACTATATCCGTACCGGCATTTGGACGGGTTATCGGAACATCATGCTGCTCGATGGCCATCCTTCAGAGGAAATATTGCGGGCGATTGACGCTTTCGTGATGACGGCGAAGAAACACGAGCTTGAGTTAACGATTTGCTTCTTCTCGTTCGCGCCCGAGCTATGGGAAGGTTTGAATCCCTATCTTGATCCGCGCAGCGTAGAAGCTCAGAAGCGTTTTGTCGGGTCGATCGTCTCCCGTCATAAGAACACGGCGAACGTACATTGGGATTTGATCAATGAACCGTCCATGTTCGATCCGAAGCTCATTTTCTCTAAAGGTCCGCGCAGCTCTCATGATCCTTACGAGAAAGCCGCTTATATCGAATGGTTGTCCAAGCGTCACGGCTCGATCCGCGAGCTTCAGGAACGTTGGGGGATGACGCCGACTCAGCTCCCAAGCTTCGATGCCATTATTCCGCCGGAAGACAGCGAGATTAACGGTGACATCCAGGATATGCATTCCGGCAAGAAGGGAACGCGTTGGCTCGATTATTCGCTATTCTCCATGGATATGCTGAACCGTTGGGCGAACGAATTAAACGCAACGATCCGCTCCTTCGCGCCGAATCAACTCATTACGATCGGGCAGGACGAAGGCTTAAACGCTCAGCGCCCATCTCCTTTTTTCTACGAGCAAGCTATGGATTACACGACCAACCATTCCTGGTGGCTGATGGATCAGCTCGTATGGGACGGCTTATTCGCCAAGACGCCGTTCAAACCGAACGTGATCCAGGAAACAGGCATCATGTATGTCGAAACGCCGGACGGGATGGCTAAGCGGAGCGAAGAGGAATTGCGCAATATCCTTGAACGCAAGTATGCCTATGCTTTCTCGACCGGGGGTGCGGGAGCCGTTCAATGGCTGTGGAATACTAATTACTTCATGAACAACGTAAACGAATCGAATATCGGGGCGTTGCGTGCGGATGGCACCGAGAAACCCGAAGCGAACGTTTCTTATGATTTCGGTCAATTCATGGGAGAAATCCGCGATTTGTTCGTTGAGCGCAAGCTGGAAGACGTCGTGATGATCTTCCCTTATTCGAACGACCTATCCAACCGTCGCTTCGCCGTCGAAGCAACGAGCCGCGCGACGCGAGTGCTCGCTCACGAGATGAACGTGCCTTTCCGCGCAATGGGCGAATATCAGCTTGAAGCGCTCAACGAACAACCCGCCAAGTTGATTATCGTGCCAAGCCCGCACAATTTCAGTAACGCGTCGATGGAACAGTTGCTTGACCATGTCGCCAAGCATGAAACTACGCTGCTATTTACTGGGCCGATCAGTCTAGATGAATACTGGCATAAGACAGTGAGGCTGAGCGAGGAGCTTGGTTCGCGTAAGGTAGGCAACGTATTGCGCGAAGAAATGTTCACGCTAGACGGCGAGAACGTATTGCTCTCCTACGGCGGACGCAAGATCGCCAAGCTGGCTAAAGAGGTTATGCTGGATGCGGGTTCATTAAAGCCAAAGTCCGCGCTGCAAGAAGTGAAGCTTGGCAAAGGACGGCTTCTCTGGTGCGGATTGCCCGTGGAAATGAACGATCGCACGGAATCGATCGCCGCATTGTACCGTCACGCGATCTCGCAAGCGGGCGTTGCGCCTGAGCTTGTCTGGGAGCAGGGCGGCGAATGCCCGGGCGTATACGGTCGCAAGCTTAGCTTTAAGGATGGCGAGCTGTTTATCTTCGTTTCCGAATTCGGCGCGGACGCCGACATTCGCATAACGAATCCGACTACGAAGCAGACGTATTCGTTCACGCTCGAAAGCGAGCGAACCGTGATGTTTACGGCAGATAGCCACGGCAAGCTACAAGCGGTGTATCGTCCTCATGAAGTGAACATTCGGAATCATTCCTAGATCGTTAGAGCACCAAGCCACGTAATACGGCTTGGTGTTTTTTCTATTTGCGGAGGAAGCTGCGCAGTAGGTCTCCGTAGATATTACCGCGACCGAGTTGGACGGGTTTTCCGCCTATCTCCTCGCCAACTCACCGAGGGAATGCGTGCTGCAAACCGCTGCGAGCGGTCTATTTGGTCGGTTATCGAGAGAAGCCCTCGATCGGCGTCCCATGGAGAATTCGCGAGGGACAGCGAGCATCTATATTGTTTAAAACAAATCGGCCAGCGATCTGCAGCTCTCCCATAAGGAAAGCGCTGATACACAAGCCGATTACTTGCAATCTTGATTATGAGGATGGTGTGTGCTGGGCTGTCCTACCGCTACCTAATCCCGGCTAGCGATTTTCGAAAGAAGACGAAGCATCTCCAGGTACAGCCATACTAACGTGACCATCAAACCGAATGCTCCGTACCATTCCATGTACTTAGGAGCTCCTTGCTGCGCGCCCGACTCGATAAAATCGAAATCAAGGACCAGGTTCAAAGCCGCGACGACAACGATGACTAAAGATATGCCGATGCCGATTAAACTGCTATCGTGCAGATAAGGAACCGTGACGCCGAACATCCCCAGAACGAAGCTGGCCAAGTAGACCAACATAATTCCCGCCGTAGCCGCGAATACGCCTAGCTTGAAGTTTTCCGTAGCCTTAATAATTCTTGATTTATAAGCGAGCAGCAATGCCACGAATATGCACATGGTCAGCAAAGCGGCTTGAAGAGTGATTCCATTGAACTTCGCCTCGTAAGTGGCGGATATCCCTCCAAGGAACACGCCCTCTAATGCGGCGTAGATCGGTACAAGATAAGGCGATGCTTTTGGCTTGAAGCTAATAATCAACGCGAGAATTAATCCGCCGATCGCTCCGCCGATCGCAATCGGCATAACGTTCCGGTCGTTGAAATACATCGACCAAGTAACGAAAGCCCCGCCCAGAAGGATTGCGAGCATGATGAACGCTTTATTAACCGTGCCGTCGATCGTCATTCTCTCGGAACCGCCGTAACCGTGCGAGCCTTCAAACGTGTTGTCATTCAAGGTGGGATTGCCGCTGCGCCCTATCACCAGAGATACACCTCGTTCGTTATTTTATTCCAATTATAGCATGAGTGACGAAGGGTTAGACAAGACCTGTTTTTTGACCCCTACCATCGGATTTGCCTAATTAACGCAATGAACTCGGTTTGTTCTCTTGGACTTATCGGCCATTGGACGATCTCCCGCTGAATGCGCTCCAAGTTCGAATACCCTTTCGCCAATCCGTTCAGACGGGCCGCTAAAGTCGAGTTGACCCACTCCTCCTCGGACGGATAGTATGCGCCGAGCTTTTCTATCGCGTTCGGGAACCTTTTCAGATAATACTTTTGGTGTCTAGGCTCGGCCGGAAAGAATTCCGCGTAAGGAGCGATTTCCGTATCGAGCGTTCCCTTATGAGACTCCATCCGAAGCTTGATCCGATCTATCGCTCCCCGCTGCTCCTCATCTCGGTAGAATAATAAGGACTGATATTGCCGTCCTTTATAACCATTAATATTACCGGGGTTATGGTTGTTCCAAAACACCTCTAATAATTCTTCATATGTAATGAGACGAGGGATGAAATCGACCTCGACCGTCTCGGTATGATCTCCCATTTTACGGTACGTTGGCCGCTTGGAAGTTCCCCCCGCATAACCGACGCGAGTTCCGATGACTCCCGGCAAAGAACCGAACAAAGCTTCCGGACTCCAGAAACACCCCATGCCCAGCGTTGCCGATCGGATATCGTCGTCTGCACCGCGATCGTTCATCGTATGGCCCCCCTTCAACCTTCAACCTTCAGCCTTAGCCAAGCGGTTTAGTCATAATCCTATTATATAGATCTTCCCCATAACTCGTAGGAGAAGGCTCCGCGTATGCCAGCTTATAAGAATGAGACCCTTCATTGTCCCGCGAGGGCGACAGGAATACCGCATGATTCAGTTTCGCGTAAGCCCAGCCGGCCAATTCATAGAAATGGGTCACGATATATACTCTCAGCCGCAATTCATCGCAGACGGAGAGCAGGTCCATCGCGATTGCCGAGCCCTCGCGTTCAGTCGTGGAAGCGAAGGGCTCGTTCATCAGCAGAAGACTGCGAGGGGTCAGATGATCCACGATCTGATCCAGCCGCGCCAGCTCTTCGTCCAGCTTGCCGCTGCGCATCGTTTTATCTTCTTCTCTGGTAAAGTGCGTGAAAATACGGTCGCACACACTGGCTCGGTAAGTTGAGGCGGGTACGAACATTCCGCTTTGCATCATCAGTTGCGCGAGTCCCAAGCTTCGCAAGAAAGTCGTCTTCCCTCCTTGATTCTTGCCGGTAATCATAAGTACATGCTTGCCATCCGCTTGTAACTCGTTCGTAACCGGTTGCCGTCCGAACTCGATAGCCAGACCTGGATCGTATAGCCCGGTAAAAGAAAAACATCTTTCTTCGGAAGTTAGCGGCAGCGGAAAAGCGACTTCACATCCCCGGTTGACCAAATCTTCGTACAAATTCATACAGCCCACGTAGAAGCTGCTCTCGTAACGCAGTAAATCCGTAAAGTTCAAGCACCTATCGATAAAACGTTTAAGGATTCGCAACACGTTCGACAGGGCGCTCTCCTCTATTTCTTTCACATCGTGCCCCAAGAGAAAAGAGCCCGATTTTCCCGACTTGAATCTATTCAACGGAAAGCTCGAAGCCGTCTCAATCCTGCGAAGCGTGAAACCCGTTCCTTTGAGGCCGTTCCCTATTCTAGCTCCGATACTTAAACGGCATTCCTGAACGGCTAGCTGAAGATATCGATGATGAGTACGGGCCGCGGACAGAAATTCGTTCGTATACGTTTGTTCGAGCATCTTAACTAAATCCGTCAAACCCTTCGACAGGAGGAGTGGTTTATTGGCCGCGCCGAGGTCTCGGAGTTCCCGGAGTTTGGTTAGCAGAATATCAAGCAAAGCCGTTGCGGTCGTAAGCTTATCCCTGATCGGAACGTTTCGCGAGAAACTAGGCTTCATTTGCGCCCGATAGGCTGCCGATTGAACATCTATGTCGGATACAATCTCATACATGCGATGAATAAGCGACGGGGTGCGGATCGTGTCTTTGACAACCTGTTGTCTGCGTAAAATAGTATTCTCATCTTGCAGGGGATCCAGAAGGAGTTTGCTCATCGTCGCGTATACATTAGGATCCTGACGGGACATGGCTTTCAGGATCGGTTCGAGATGTAAATCCTGCAGCAGTTGTTGTTCGTTGAACGGATGTTGGAGGGTCGGCTCATCGGAGCCATGCAGTAGATTCGGCTTCATGGCTGAATCCGTTCCTTGATTCTTTGTCGTGTTAAACCGTATTTCCCCACGATCGAAGAGGCGTGAACAAGGCCGTCCGCTCGCTGTCTTCGAATTCGGAACGTTCGCTTAGCCGAATCGAATTCATCGGTTGCGGCAACCAGACTTACGATCCGGTCGTCGGAGGACGCGAGTTCGAATACATGCGTGACATACATACACATAGCCCCCTGTCGCAGCAGAGTCCGCAGAACGTTGCCGCCCATGGCATAGGCATCGTGAGTCGTCGTCGTGAAGAACAGTTCATTTAATAAAATTACGCTTCTGTCGGTGGATTTATCTAATATAGGCTTAAGCCGGTAAAGCTCGTCTTGCAGCTTCCCGCTATAGGTTCCCGGCCGTTCTTGCGAAGGGAAATGCGTGAAAATACGATCAAAATCAAACAAAACCGCCTCCCGGCACGGAACCGGGCATCCAATGGAGCTTAA
Organism: Cohnella herbarum; assembly: GCF_012849095.1. NCBI lineage: Bacteria > Bacillati > Bacillota > Bacilli > Caryophanales > Paenibacillaceae > Cohnella > Cohnella herbarum. The sequence continues at coordinate 6,260,804 of NZ_CP051680.1, read as the reverse complement.
GTGAAGAATTTGCCCGATCGAGCGGACAAATGTCGTTTTGCCGCCTTGGTTCGGGCCGGTCAGCACGCAAATCCTTTCGTTAGATGCAAGATCCAGATGATTACCGACGATCGTTTGGTCTGAGCGCTGCGCGGAGGATGCCAGCGAAAGATCGTATCCCCCCTGGATATGGAGATCATTCGTATCGTTAATTTGCGGATAACAGTAAGCTAATCCTTTATTTTTCAGGGCATGAAAGTACTCCAGACAAGTGACGTAAAATTGGATTTCCCGGTCGAAAACCATCATGGACGATTCTATAAAGCGCGAATGTCTGGCGTAATAAGCCGGCAGTTTCCGGAAAGGATCGGGGTAATGTTTCCTAACCGCGTTCAGCACGTTCTTCTCCACATCGGATAATTGCAACCCGGCAGACAATCGCATATTGATAATCTCCGTATCCCCCTCCCCATGCAGAAAAACGTTACTTAGCGACTTGCAATAGTCCTGATCGTCGTCTTCCGCGCTTATGTTAATCTTGCCCCCTGCAAGGGACAAGCTGTATCGAATCCGACTGAATTGTTGATGTAACTCGTAGGTTTCCTCGGTCAGCAAAGTAAAATAGGATGTATTTATATATTGGGTGAGCCATTCATAGATAGATTTAAGCCCCCTAGACTGCAATTCGATAGCGGTCAGGACATGATGCAGTTCCTTGATGGCCTCGCAATAGAGATGAGCAGCATCGTTCAGCCACTTCATCCGCTGGTCTTGGTCCGGAAACGATTCGCTATATCCCGCGTACTCCCGAACTTTCCGCATATTTTGCGAGAAAGCGGCCATAACATTAACCAAATCCGCGTCGTCGATTTCCTGCATAATCGCGTGTCGGTAGCGGGTGGCCTCGATCGGAACTAGTTTATCGTAAAATAGCGGTTCGAGCCTGTATTCCTCTTTCCCTTTCACAATATCTTGGATAAGGGTATCCATATGAATATCACGGAAAAAATCGAACGATTGGCGTGGAAGCCCCTCCTCCATCCTCGATGGATTTAACGGATCGAACAGGATGCTAGGGTATTCCAATTCCATGTAAAACCGCCCCTTCCGTCAGCGCTTGATCGCATTACAACGAATCCACTTCCCGAAGATGATCTTCGATAATCGAGCGTATGATCTCGGATACGGAATAGTCTCCCCTATCGCAGCGCCGATCGATTTCCGCCCAATCCTTCTCCGTTAAAGTCAGCGATAGCTTTCTTGTAATGCCGATTGCCTTACGTCCCGCCCCTGATCGATTGCCCCCTTTGGAAACTCTCGATTCAGACGTTTCTTGATCGCTGTTCATATTCATCACCTCTGTTTATTTTGATTGCAATCGGACGCGAAATCAATTTGTGCTACTTAAATCAACGAGGACGCGATACAGAAAACAAAGAAGACGCCTATACAGGCGCCCTGGAAGCGGACATTCGGCTATTTACTTTTTCTTCTTCCCGGCCGCGTTTTCCTTATTTTCCTTTGCCCTGAACTTAACAAGCTCCCGGATCAGCTCCAGCGGAAGCGGTCTGTCCATTGGAAGCTGTATTACCGATTTCGACACCTCATAGGGCGACAATTGCTCCTTAAACGCTTCGAAAATCGTAAACGGCGGAGGAAACGATAGCGAATAATGTTTCGTGTACGCCGAATAGTAGATTAGCTTGCCATGGTACTCGAAAGCCGGTATCTGATAACTGATGATTTCCTCAGCATCGGGCTCGGTATCCCTAACCGTTTGCCTGATCTGTTCCAATCCCTCTTGTACCGCCTTCGGAAACGTGCCGATATAATCGTCCGCCGTCTGATAATTCGTCTTGGGTGACATCGTAATTCCTCCCTTTTTCGAATGATCGCCTCATTATAGGTAAATAATCGCTTTACTCCTAAATTCAAGCTTTTTATTCATTTTCCTGCAAGAACTTCTTCAAAATCGAACACGCCCTATCTATATAAAACGAAAAATCCCGCCTAATCCGATGACGCATCGATTAGATCGGGATTTTCTTTTCTCTTGCCGAATTTTGCTAGAATCCCAGCGTTCGGGCAAAAGCCAATGTATTAGCCAAAATAAGATCCTTGTTGGATAAAGACGATTCAGCGATTTGATTTCTCATCGAGTCTACGAAATCATTTACGTTATTTGCTTTTACGCTCTCGAATCGGTTATCGATGTCGGTTGATCGCAAATCCTTCATGAGCTTATCCTGGTCTTCGCGATAACCCTTGACCCAGTCTGGATTTTGCTGCAGCTTTTTGGCAAATTGAATGAGTATGCTCCCCGTATTTCCTCCGTTGGCGACTGCGTCTTGTAATTTCGAGTACGATTCAGGATCATACTTTTTCATTAAATCGCCTGCGCTCACATAATCCTCCGGCGCTCCTCGAGGTTTTTGAGGTAATTCAACGTAGGATACGCGGCCTGTCTCCGGGTCGACCTGTCTGGTAGTAGCAACCGCGGCCAACAATTTGATCGTATCCAAGAATTCCGACCCTTCTTCGGGTTGCATATAATTGTCCGCCAGAAACTTAGCTTGAGTTAGACCCGCTTCTATTAAGGCGGAACGCTCATCGGAGCTATAATCTACGTTGGCAGCAAACAGATTGGATTCAATCAGGCGATCTACCGCTTCGCGGACTTCCGGGCCTTTCCCGGCAAGTGCCTTGTCTAAAGAAGCTTTGATCTCTTCATTAAAGTACATTTGCGCAGGTTTATGCTCGATCGCTCCGATCGGCAGTTCGCGGGAAACGACATCGCTAAGCTCCACGGTATCGTGGCGAAGAAGCTGCGATAGATCGCCGCTTTCCATTCTAGGAGAGTCGGAAGTCGCTGTCGCAGAATATAGATTGGGTAGCGTGGAACCGGTATTGGCACTTATTTTCATTTTTGAGTCTCCTCCGTGATCATTTTATCGTATTCGTCGACATCTAAGCCGCTATCTTACCGCCTGCCGCATGATTTCTTCCCAAGTCGTCCCTTCCAAGCTCCCGAGGAGCAGATCCGCTTCGGAGAAATCCATCTGGGCCGTGACCGGGTTAGGAACGACGAGACCGTAAAGTCCCGCGGCTTTGGCTGCGCGAAGTCCGTTCATCGAATCTTCGACGGCGATAGCTTCCTCAGGCCTTACGCCCAACGCTTCCACCGCCAATCTGTACAGCTCCGGATCCGGTTTCACCCGCTTCACGTCGTCCGAGGATCGGATGACTTCGAAATAATCGCGGATCCCCTGCCGTTCCAAGTGCATTTCGATCCAAGCGCGATCCGAGCTGGAAGCCAGACCGATCTTCAATCCCAAGCGCCGCGCTTCCTCCAGCCGATCCAATGCTCCGGGGCGGAGCGTGACGCTTTTCACATTTTCGATATGCCTCGTTTTGTAGCGGTTCCGCAATTCCTCATGATCCAAAGTCCGTCCCGTTTTCATTTCCAGATCGCGGTAAGGATCGAAGCCTCCGACCGTTCCGATGCAGACCGCCCAAGTTTCCAATGGAAGCTCCTGCCCGTGTTCCGCATAGATGCTGCAGATCGTATCGTAAGCGCATGATTCCGTGTCCATCAACGTACCGTCGAAGTCGAATACGACTGCTCTAATCGCCATTCTTCCACTCTCCAGGTTCTCTATTTTTATATATAAGTCTATTTTACCTAAAAAAGAGACTTAGCGCTTCCTAAATTTAGGAGAATGCAAACTTTAATTATTGAATTCCCGAGCGCAAGAATTACGAATGCCAGATTGCCGCCGATTTTTCGTTGTACCCTCAAAATACTGAAAGCTGCGACGGCAATCAAGATTATTAACGTTTAATTTACATTAACGATGTAGGATCAATGAATTATATTCATCAAAAGAATAGAAAAGCCGCATTAGACGAAGGAAGAAGCAGGGTGATAAGGTAGATGGGAACCAATAATCCATTATATCTATAGGAATTATATAGTTTCCTGTTGATACGATGAACACTTTAACCAAAACGGAGGAGAAACGGATGAAGAAATTGAACTTGATTGCAGTATTCCTTATTTTTGCCTGGGCGTTGTCCGCCTGCGGCTCGAACGGCAGCGACGCCGACGGAGGAGGCCCCGCCTCATCGCCTCCTTCGACGGCGCCGACCGTTGGATCCCCCACTTCCACTGCCACTCCCGCTCCAACCGGTTCCGCACCGGATGCTGTCACCAAAATCATCGTAGGCACGGGCACGACGTATCCGAAAGTATTTTACATTGACGAGAACGGCCAACTGGCCGGGTTTGATATTGACCTGGTGAAAGAAATCGACAAGCGGCTGCCCGAATATGAGTTCGAGTTCCAGACTATGGAATTCGCAAGCCTGCTGCTCAGCCTGGAAACGAAAAAAATTGATTTCATCTCGGCGCAAATGCTGCGAACGACGGAACGGGAACAGAAATACTTGTTCAATAAAGAAGCATACGTGCATCGGCAAACCAAAATTATTCTCAGCAAGGACAACAACGCGCCTATTAAAACGCTAGACGATCTGCATGGCAAAAAGGTGCTGACCAATCCCTCAAGCGCCCAAGCCACACTGCTGGAAAACTATAATAAAGCGAACAACAACGCGATTGACATTATCTATCAGAATGGTGCGGCCAACGATACCGTAAGCCAGATTGCTAGCGGCCGTGCCGACGCTACGCTGGCAGCCGATTTCACGCTCCCGCTGATCGATCCGGAGGGCAAGCTGAAGTCGGTAGGCAAACCGCTGGACACAAGCGATGTCTTGTATGTATTCCGCAAGGACGACCCGGATGGACAGCGGCTGGCGGACAGCATCGACATAGCATTGAAGGCGATCAAGGCGGACGGTACGCTGTCGAAGCTGAGCATTCAATGGCTCGGGGCGGATTATACGAAGGAAACGAATTCGTAACTGTCCGGTCTGTTTGGCAGGCTGCCAGGTCAGACGGGAAACACCGGTTGATTCGGCTATGCGGGCTATGCGGGCTATGCGGGTTATGTGAGTTATGTGAGTTATGCGAGCTATGAGAGCTAATCCAGATGGAGGGAAAGCGATGGGAAAACAGAGGGAAGTGAAGCTGGGCGCGATGCTGCTGGGCGTTGGGAGAGGCACTTCAACGTGGCGGCATCCCGATGCGCAGCCGGATGCGAGCGTCAATCCGGGGATCTACAAATCGTGGGTTTGGAAAGCGGAAGAAGGTAAGCTGGATTTCATCTTTATTGCGGACGGTCTGTATATCGAAGAGAAATCGATTCCCCATCTGCTCAACCGATTCGAGCCGCTGACCCTATTAAGCGCACTCGCCTCGGCCAGTGAACGGATCGGTCTTGTCGGCACCCTGTCGACGACGTACAGTGAACCATTCACCGCAGCGAGGCAGCTCGCTTCGCTCGACATGCTGAGCGGCGGGCGCGCCGGCTGGAATGTCGTCACCTCCCCGCTGGACAGTACCTCGCTTAACTTCGGCAATCGCCGGCAAGAGCATCCCGAACACAATTTGCGCTACGAGATTGCCGCCGAATTTCTGCAGGTCGTCCGCGGATTGTGGGACTCCTGGGAGGACGACGCGTTCGTGCGCGACCGCTCGTCGGGCGTTTTCTTCGATCCTTCGAAGATGCATACGCTCAACCATCAGGGACGCTTCTTCACAGTGAAAGGACCGCTCAATGTCGCGCGTTCCAAGCAGGGGCATCCGGTTATTTTCCAGGCCGGTTCATCCGATGCGGGCAGGAATCTGGCCGCGCAGGAAGCGGAAGCCATCTTCACGGGAATCGAGCATGAGACATTGGAGGAAGCCGTTGCCTTCTACCAAGACATAAAAGGGCGCATAACGGCACACGGCCGAAATCCTGACGACGTGCTCGTCTTCCCGGCGATCGCGCCGATTCTCGGACAGACTCGCGATGCGGCGGAGCGCATCTATGAGGAGGTGGCGAACCTCGTCACGATCGACAAGGCGCTCGACTACTTGGGCCGCTTGTTCGAGCATCATGATTTCTCATCCTATGCGCTGGACGAATTTTTCCCGGAGCTGGGTGAATTGGGCCGCAACGGCTTCCAGGCGATGACGGACCGCATTAAGCGGGAAGCGCGGGAGAAGGGACAGACGCTCCGCGAAGTGGCGATTCAAGTCGCAACGCCGCGCGGCGCGTTCGTGATCGGCACGCCAGAGGACATCGCAGACCGTATACAGGAACGCTTCGAAGCCGGCGCTGCCGACGGCTTTGTGCTGGGCCCGGTCACGCCGCGCGGGCTGGAGGACTTCGTCGACTGCGTCGTGCCCATCCTGCGCCGGCGCGGACTGTTCCGCAGCGAATACGAGAGCGACACTTTGCGAGGCAATCTCGGTCTGCCGATACCGGCCAATCGGCATGCTCGGATGCTCGTTACCCCAGCAAATATTTTTTCTGAATAAGGAAGTCGCGGAACAGCCTCACGGCGGGAGAGAGGTGCCGCTTCTCTTTCCAACCCAATTCTACGGGCAGCGGTCCTTCCACGCTGTCGACGGAAACCCATGCGTTTCCACTCAGTTCCATGCTGTAGGCACGGGGCAGCAGGGAGACGCCGAGTCCCGCCGATACGAAGCCCGACACCGTTGGCAAATCCTCGGCTTCGTAGATGACGTTCGGCTGGACACCTGCACGAAGGAACAGCGCTTCGACGACATTCTTCAGTCCGCATTCCTTCTTAAGGCCAATGTAAGGTTCGTTCCCGATTTCCTCCAGACCGATGCGCTCCCGCCCATTCCAGCGGTGGTTGACAGGCACCGCCAGATCGAGCCGGTACGAGCAGACCGGGTGCCAGCGCAGGCCGGGATCTTCCCAGCGCGGAAGCGATATGCACAGATCGCTGACGCCGGCTTCGAGCTGGCTGCGGACGAAGGTATCCGTTCCCTGCTGCAGCTCGAAGCGGACACCGGGATGCTGCACCCGGAAGGTACGGATGAACAACGGAATGAGACGCGTACCCAGAATGTTGAGGAAGGAGATGGCGACAACGCCGGTATCCGGATTCGCCCAGGCTTCGAGCTCATCCTTGCCCTTCCTGATCTCTTGCAGCGCGCGTTCCACCCGTGAGGCGAACAGCTCGCCGCAAGCATTCAAGCGGATATTGCGTCCGCTTCGCTCGAACAGCGGCATTCCCAGCTCTTCCTCCAGCTTGGCTATCGAATGGCTGAGCGCCGGCTGGGTCATCGAGAGCGCCTCCGCCGCACGGGTTACATGCTGCAGCTTCGCTACAGCCAAAAAATATTCCATCTGTGTCAATTCCATAAGGCGGTTGCCACCTTCACTAAATCATGAATTTTATTCATTAATATTAGAAAAACAATAAATTAGACTGTGTAATTTGTCAAATTTTATAATAGGAGGAGAAGGCAGACGATAACCAGCGGGCCGCAGAGCCGACTGCCCCCCTGCACTTAACGCCGTCAATACGGCTGTGGAAAGAAGGTTCGCTATGGATTCCAAGCATGCCCCCTCCCCCGTGACGGCTGACCGATTGATGCGCTTGCTCGCCCTGACCCTGATCGTATCTGTCATGAATGCAACGATGTTTAATGTGGCGCTGCCCCGGATCAGTCTTGAATTCTCGCTCTCGCCTTCCAAGGCAAGCTGGGTCATAACAGCGTACATCGTCGTCTACGCCATTGGCACCGTCACCTACGGCAAGCTGGCCGACAGATACAGCCTGAGAAATCTGCTGACCTTCGGGCTCCCCATGCTCGCCTTCGGTTCGTTGATCGGACTGATGGCAGGCGCTTTCTGGATGCTGGTGCTGGCTCGGGTGCTGCAAGCCATGGGGGCATCCGTGGTGACTGCCGCCTCCATGCTGATTCCCGTCCGCTATTATCCGCTGGCAGCAAGAGGACGCGCTCTGGGAATGACGGCTACGGGAATTGCGCTTGGAACGGCTGCCGGCCCGATCATATCCGGCATCGTTACCAGCGTGGCCAGTTGGCGTTTGCTGTTCCTCCTCCCGCTACTTGCCTTAATCGCCCTCCCCTTCTTCCGACGCGAGCTTGACGGGGCTGCAGGAACGAAGAGGCCGACGGATGTATGGGGCGGTCTGCTGCTCGGCGGTTCGATCGCCGCGCTGTTGCTGGCCTTGACGAATTCGAGCCTTATGCTGCTTGCAGCAGGACTGCTGCTGACCGCGCTGTTCGGACTCCGCATTCGTTTCGCCCGCGAGCCTTTCATTCAGCTCGCGTTGCTGGGCAACACACGGTTCTCCTTCGCGCTGCTAATTACCGGCTTGTCCTCGTGCGCGGTATTCGGCATTCCCTTCCTGGTGCCGCTGCTGCTCGGCAATGTCAACGGCTTGTCCCCGCTGCATACGGGGCTCGCGATGTTACCCGCAGCGGTCCTATCCGCGTTATTGGGACGAAGAGGGGGGACCCTTGCGGACAAATATGGCATCGGGGTGCTGTTCTATACGGCGGCGCTGCTGTTCGCCTCGGGATTTGTCCTGCTCTCGTGGACGGCCGGATCTTCGCCGGGCCTCATTGCTTGCTTCCTCATCTTCGGCAGCGTAGGACAGACCTTCACCCAGATCGCGCTGTCCCATACGCTATCCGGGACATTAACTGCAGAGCAGACGGGTGTCGGTATGGGGCTGTACAGTCTGGTATCGTTCATAGCCGGCGCAGCGTCTACGGCGCTCATCGGTCGGACGCTCGACTTCGGCGCATCCGGTCGATGGCTGAATCCGCTCCATGGCGGCGGGGCCGGCCTCGTCTACAGCAATCTCTTCCTGGCGCTGGCGGCTCTTGTCTCGCTGACGGCGATTTTGTACGCGGTTTTCGCGGCCATGTCTCGCCGCGCCTCGCGAAGAGCAGGCGCCGAGTCTCCGGCGGGATGAGTTTCGGGCTGGGAGCAGGCGCTTAGCCTTAGGCGACGGTTATTTCCGGATTGGGAATAGAGCGCTCCCCCAAGAACGGCCCCACCATCGACGAAAAAAGTAATTACTCCATGATCTTGCCCCAACACATCAGCACAACAGGACCGCCCCATGAGGGACAGTCCTGAATGCCTTCAAAAAAACGCCAGTCTCGCAAATTCCGCCTAAGCCTGCAAAATATCCTTGATCCACACTTTCTTCCCGGACTTCGCGGATTCGACTGCGCCCAGCTCTCCGCGGGCGCCTACATCGACTCCCCGTGTCGGCTCATCCAGCAACAATATTTTCGGATTAGTGGCGAGCCACCGGGCAAGAACAATCTTCTGCTAATACTAGATTTCTATCGTCTCGATGATAGCTCCTTCTTTAAGCGTGTTGCCGATCGTGCATGCCCGCTCCACCACCGTCATCAGCTTCTTCTTGTAGGTTTCGTCCAACGTCGGAGGTAGCTTCACCCGCACGTCGAAGTTCGAGAATCTGTTCGTTCCGTCCGCCGCCTTCGTAGCAGCCACTTCTACCGCGATCGAAGACTTATCGTATTCTACCTTATCGTAGTCCATGATTTTCTGAAGAGAAATCGATACGCACAAGCCTAGAGCCGATTCCAACAATTCTCTCGGGGACAAGCCGCTTTGGTTAGGGGCCGTGCTTCCGATGATCTGCAAACCCGCTTCGTTGTGAATTTCGTTCTGATCTTCTACGATTCTGATCGTTGTCATATCGATTGCTCCTTTAGGATGAGGTGACGAGATGGCAAGCCACTCGCTGTTGAGGTTTAACTTCTCTTAAAATCGGTACTTCCGCTTTGCAGATGTCCGTCGCATAAGGGCATCTCGTATGAAAAACGCAGCCCGTAGGCGGAGATAACGGGGATGGAATTTCGCCTTTAAGGATCACCCGCTCGCTCAACCGGTTGCGCGTAAAATCGGGTACGGCCGAGAAAAGCGCCTGCGTATACGGGTGTAAAGGCTGTTGGAATAAGTCGTCCGTTAGCGCTTCTTCGACGATCGTGCCCAAATACATGATGCCGATGCGATCGGAGATGTAACGTACGACGCTAATGTCGTGCGTGATGAAGAGCAGCGTTAATCGAAGTTCCTTCTGCAGCCCCTTAAGGATATTCAGAATCTGCGACTGAATGGACACGTCCAGCGCCGAGACCGGCTCGTCGCAAATGATGATTTTCGGATTCATGATGAGTGCTCTTGCCAAGCCTACCCGCTGGCGTTGACCGCCGGAAAATTCATGCGGATAGCGAAAATAATGCTCCGGTTGCAATCCGACGATGTCCAGAATGCGGAACACCTGCTCCCGGCGTTGCTCCTTATTCCCCATCTTATGAATAAGCAGCGGTTCCTCCAGAATCGGACCGATCCGTTTCCTCGGATTCAATGAAGAGAACGGGTCTTGAAACACGAATTGAATGTCTTTGCGGAACTTCCGCAATTCATTACCCGACATTTTCGCCAAATCTTGGTCTTGATAGAGCACTTGTCCCGAGGTCGGGGGAGTTAAGCCTAAGATCGCGCGGCCCGTCGTGCTCTTGCCCGATCCCGACTCGCCGACCAAACCGTAGGTTTCTCCCGGATACAATCGGAAAGAAACGTTAGTCACCGCGTTCACGTACGTTTTCGTCCCGAACAGCTTCCCGAACGAACCGTGAACCGGAAACTTCTTCTGCAGCGCATTCACTTCGAGAATCGGACGATCAGCCTTTTCAACGTTACCCACTTAAGCCCCCCTCCCCTCTAAGCTATTGATTCGGGCGTAATGCCAGCACTTCACGCTATGCCCGACATCGGCCTTCTCCATTAAGGGCTCTTCGCTGAAGCATTTTTCATCGGCATACGGGCATCTCGTGGAGAAGCTGCAGCCGCGAGGAATATCGGACAAAGAAGGAACGGTCCCTTCGATCACGTGAAGCTTCTCGTGACGGTTTCCATCCATTCTCGGGATGGACTTGATCAGCCCCTGCGTATAAGGGTGAAGCGGTGAACGAAATAACTTCTCCGTCGTCGTGTCTTCTACGATTTGTCCCAAGTACATCACCTTAACGCTCGTGCAAATCTCCGATACGACGCCCAGATCATGCGTAATAAACAATACGCCCATCCCCAGGGTCCGGTTTAATTCAACGATCAGCTCTAGAATTTGCGCCTGTATCGTCACGTCCAGCGCCGTTGTCGGCTCGTCCGCGATTAAGAGCTTCGGCTCGCAGGACAGGGCCATCGCGATCATCGCCCGCTGCTGCATGCCCCCGGACAATTGATGGGGATATTCATCAACCCGTGTTTCCGGGGAGGGGATTCCCGTTGCCCTCAGCATATCGATGGCTTTGTTGCGCGCCGCTTTCTTGGACATTTTCTGATGCTGACGCAGCACCTCTTCGATTTGGTTGCCGATCGTGTAGACCGGGTTAAGCGAAGAAAGCGGGTCTTGGAAGATCATCGAGATCTCGTCGCCCCGGACGCCTCGCAGCCGGGAAAGCGGCACGGCTAGCAAATCCTCGCCGTCGAATCGGATTTCGCCTTCGTACTCGATCGGATCCGAGTGCTCGAGCAAGCGGATGATCGATTGGGACATGACGCTCTTGCCGCAGCCCGATTCCCCGACGATTCCGACGATCTCCCCCGGATGGATCTCGAAGCTGACCCCGTTGACCGCAGTTACCTTTCCCCGCTCCGTAAGAAAATGCGTCTTCAGATTTTTCACTTCCAGTAGAGGCACATGGCTCAAGGGTAACACCTCCGTCTCATTGGATATCATGACTTCTTCCGTTTCGCTTTCACGCGAGGATCCAGATAGTCCCGCAATCCGTCGCCGAATAAGTTCAAGCTGAGCACGGACAAGATAATCGCGACGCCCGGAAACACGACCATCCACCACGCTTTATAGATCACCAGCTTGCCCGCTTGCAAGATATTCCCCCAGCTCGCTTCCGGCGCCGGAATGCCTGCGCCCAAGAAGCTTAACGCCGCTTCCGAAATAATCGCCTCGGCAAACACGAAGGTCGCTTGTACGAGCAACGGCGATAACGTGTTCGGCACGATATGCAGCCATATAATACGCGAATGACTTGCTCCTTGGGCATGCATCGCTTCGATATACGTTTGCTCGCGAACGACAAGCGCCGTCGATCGCACCACCCGCGCGATATTCGGGGTGAATACGACCGTTAGCGCGACGATAACGTTAAATGCGGATGCGCCAAGAGCGGCCATGAGAGCGATCGCAAGCAATATGCCGGGAATGGCGATCAAGCCGTCGCAAATCCGCATCAGGATATGGTCCAGCACTCTGTAATACGTCGCGTAAACCCCGATGATCAAGCCGAGCAAAGAAGATAGCAACGCTACGATAAGTCCGACGCTGATGGACACCCTCGCGCCGTAAATAATTCGGGTTAACAGGTCGCGGCCGAACTCGTCCGTCCCTAACCAATGGCTCCCGCTGGGGGCAATAACCGATCCATAACCTTCATTCCGTACGGACCATAGGGGGTGAATAACGGACCGATGATGGCGATCAGAACCAATGCGATCATAATGGACGCGCCGATGAGCAGCCCGTAATTGGATTTCAAGCGGCGATAGCGTAACGCTCGTTGCTCTTTCTTTAATCTATCGCTGATCTGAGCTATGTTTTCTTTATCCCGAAGCGTAATCATGTGGATTCCCCCTCCCTATTTGCGGTCCAACCGAACGCGCGGATCGACGATGCCGTATAGCAGATCGATGAGCAGATTCAATCCGACGTAGATCACTGTAACGCTGAGAACGACGCCTTGGATAACGGCGAAGTCTCTTCTCGTGATCGAATTCAAGATTAATTGCCCCAATCCGGGAATATTAAAGATCGATTCCACGACGACCGCTCCCGTGACGAGAACGCCGAACGTCTGTCCGATTACCGTAAGAATAGGTAGGAAAGCGTTGCGGAAAGCGTGTTTCAGCAGCACCTTCGTTTCGCTCAACCCTCTGGACCGGGCCGTTTTGATATAATTCAAATTTAGCACTTCCAGCATCGAGGACCGGGTCATTCGCGTTATCAACGCGGCCTGGATCGCCCCCAAGGAAATGCCCGGAAGAATCAAATACTTCAGATGCTCCCATAACCCGCTACTCAGCGGTTCGTAGCCGGCAACCGGTAGCCATTGGAGCTTAACGCCTACGAAGAGCATAAGAAATAAACCGAGCAGAAAGCTTGGAACGGCCATTCCGAGCAAGGACACGCCCATTAGGGAATAATCCGTCGCGGAGCCCCTCTTATAAGCAGCAATAATCCCGAACGGGATGGCTAATAGAAGAGCTATGACTTGAGCGAGTATCGCTAAGGAGAGAGTCGGCCCGATGTGCTCGGCAATCGCTTGGCCTACCGGCTGTTGCATGTAGAGGGATTGCCCCAAGTCCCCCTTCAATAGATCGGAAACCCAGGACAAATACTGCTCGTATATCGGACGGTTTAAGCCGAGCTCCTTATTGAGCGCGTCCAGTTCTTCTTGAGAAGCCTCTATCCCGAGAATCGTAGCCGCCGGAGCTCCGGGCGTAATATGAATAATTAAGAAAATAGCGACCGTAACGACGAACAATACCGGAATTAGCGACAAAAGTCTTTTCGCGATGTACGCTAGCACGAGAACCCCTCATTTAACTATTTTGTAATGCCGATCGTTCAAGCCTAGACGGTTTCGGCTCCTGGCAATCGCATTAAACTTGCTTCGAGACCGAGTTGAAGTTGGCTTTTTCCACCCGTTTAGAGCTTTTGCAGTAAAACAATCAAGATTTACTTTCTTACGGAAGCCACGGACGTTATTTCGACGAAAACAGGTGTTTTGAAATTGTAACGGAACTGGGCGCTTCTATTTATGCTCATGAGGCATGTTTTCATTGAAAAATGCTGAAATAAGTGCGCTAGCTTCCGTTAGATTTTGAAAAGTGCCTATTTTAGCAAATTAACGTCTGTGAGTTCCGTTAGATTGGAACAAACGCAACTATCCGATAGGTCAAGCTTAAACGACTTCGCCGTCTTTGAGAAGGAGGTGCATTCGACTGCGCCCGCAAATAAACGAGAGGGCGTTAGCTAAGTTACATAGGTAACTTATAACACCCTCCGCTAAGCCGATTATTTTGCGATTTTGGCGTTCCACACGATCGGCGCTTCGAACAACTCGAAGTTTTCGACCGCTTTGTTCACGGCTACGATGCCGTTGTAATGTCCAATAACGGTGGAGGAGCCGATCTCATACAAGTAGCCTTGCAGAGTTTCCCATTCCTTCTTCGCGTCTTCCGGAGTCGCAGCTCCGCGGATCGCAGCCAGCGCCGCTTTGACTTTGTCGTCGTTCAATCCCGCCCAATCCGGGTTCACGGCCAACAGTTGCGGCGGAGTTAACTGATATCCCGTGCTCGCCACGAACAAATCCCATTTGCTGCGATCGTTCTTCGTTTCCAAGAAAGTAGGGAAATCGTAGTTATCGACCTTCACGTTAAATCCGACTTGACGAAGCTGCTCTTGGATAACCAATGTCGCGGCGTACATCTCCGCATAATCCTTCGTCGTAAGCAACGTGATTTCTTCGCCTTTATATCCGGCTTCTTTCAACAACTGCTTCGCTTTCTCCGGATCCGCTTGATTGTAATATTCCTTGCCGGCATCCGTCGCCCATTGCACTTGGTTCGCTCCCAAATATCCCGGCGCCAAGGAGTAAAGCTCCGGCTTCGCGAAGCTAGCTAACATGATCTCTTCGTTGTTCAGCGCCGCCAGTATGGCTTGACGGTATTTGACGTCCGCCAACAAACCTTCGCTCGTGTTCAAGAATGCGGTTAACGCGCCTCCCGGGAAGGAAAGCAATTCGAGGTTCTTGTCGGCCGCAAGCTCGTCGTAGTTCTCGATTGGAATGGCATCGGCAATATCGTACTCTCCGGTTTTCACGCCTGCGATCCGCGTTGCGTGATCCGTTACGAAATGGAAGAACAGGTTTTCCGTAGGCGCCTCTTTCTTACCGTAGAACCCGCTTGCCGTCTCTTGCGAAGATTGGTAATCGTTGTTCCTTACCAAGTGAATGTACTGATCTTGCTTCCATTCTTGGAACTTGTACGGGCCCGTTCCGATATACTCGGTAACCCCTTCCGCCGGTGCGGACTCGACGATCTCCTTCGGCATAATCGAAGGGAACTGAGCTTGGGAAGCGATGAGAATCAAGACGTCGGAAGCCGGCTTCTCTATCGTCAGCTTCACGGAGTAGGTATCCACGGCTTCGAACTTCGCGTTCGTCAGCAGCACCTTCGCGCGGGAGGATGTTACCAACCAGCGGTTCATCGATGCCACGACGTCTTCGGACGTCATCTCTTTGCCGTTATGGAACTTGACGCCTTGACGAAGCTTGAACGTATACGTTAATCCGTCAGCGCTCGTTTCCACCGATTCCGCTAGCACGGGTACCGGCTCGTAAGCGGCATTCAGCGTGTAGAGTTGTTCGAAAATATTGCCTGCCGTATCCAACGCGACGGACGACACGGTTACCGCGGAATCCAATGTCGGCGGTTGAGCCGTAAGCGCGATATGCAATTCGTTCTTATATTCTTTCTGCTCCGCGGGCGAACTAGCGCTTGCTCCGGCACTCGGGCTCGCCGTCCCGCTAGCTTCCGTTCCCTTATTGTTCGAATTATCCTTGGTGCACGCAACGAGTGCGATCGATAATATCAATGCGGTTACGAGTACGTTAATCTTCTTGAGCTTCATTGTAATCCCCCGTTTGGTTAATCTATTAGGCATTCATGATTCCGTTTTTTCATAAAACCAAGTTAATTTATCGGATTAATAAATTAATGTCATCTTAATACAGCATCCTACAAAAGTCAACATTTTCCGACATAGATTTTCCGACATAGATCTACTCCCCATAAGAGCATGACGAAAAAGAGCCGCGAAACCACCTCCCTCTGTCTTGCCAGGTGATTGCTCGCGACTCTTTGATAATGGCCGATATGTGCTTATTGTCACCCTTCAATAGTAAGTAACTGTACTGCTCCGGGTTTCCTCTGATTCTATATACTAAGTTGGCACGTTGTTGATATGAAGCATGAATCGTTCCATATAGATAAATCGCATTATCGCCATGTAGCGAGCTACGTTAGCGGCATTCAAATAACAAGAATGAATACAGACAACTTTATCCTTATACTCCGCAAATAAAGTAACCCGGCATTCGCCGGGTTACAGAAAGTTTCAAATCGGCGAGACTGTGCCCGCCTTTGCCAGCCGCTTGTGCCGACATCTAATCCTATTTATCTCCGCACGCTTGCGGGACTTACGGCTCGACAATCCGTCCCCGGGAGTTAAGCGCCCGGAGCAGGAGCGAAGCCGATTCGGCTCGCGTTGTCTGCGCTGCAGGCAGTAACTTCCCTCCCGAGCCGTTCAGCACTCCTGCTTGAATGAGGTACGCGGAGGATTTACTCGCCCATTTGGACACGATCGAGCCGTCTTTGTACTGACCTAGAATGCTGTCCGTATTAATATCGTTCGTAGGATCGAAACCTAACGCGCGCGCGAGAATGACCGCCGCTTCTTCCCGCGAGACGGGATCGTTCGGCCGGAATCGCCCGTTCGCTCCGTAGATCAGTCCGAGCGCCGAAGCTTCGTTAACCGCTTCTTCATACCACGCTCCCGCGGGTATATCGGCAAATGATTTGGCCGTAGCTCCGGAGCTCGCAGTTCCATCGTCCCTAAGCGCCCGCAGCAATTGAACGGCCATTCGCGCGAACTCGGCCCTGCTAACGGCCCGGTTCGGCTCGAACCGCTCCTCCGTGACGCCGTTCAATAGATGGCGGCTGACTAGAACGTCGATATCTTTGCGAGCCCAATGCTCTGAAAGATCCGAGAACGGATGGTTGTAAAGCAAGATCGCGTACTCGCCCAACTCCTTGACGTTAACGGAAACCCGATGCTGCTTCGAATCTATGATTCCTCCGACATAGCTCCATCCCTTAGAGGAATCTTTCTTATAAATCCCTAATCGGCGGACATCATTCGCGTCGACCGTTGCGGGATCGAAGGATAGCGAAAGCTTCATCGGTTTTTTCGGCTCCGCTTTATCGCTTGTCAGCGAATAGGAGGACGAATGCCAGCTATAACCAGACGGAAGAGCAACACCGGAATTTGGCAGTTCCTCAACCGTCAACTTCATTCCGTCGAGGAAAGTATCTTTCTCCGCGTGGAGCTTAAATCGACCCTCGAAAGCGTCCAAAATTCCTCCTTCGGCTCCAACCTTCCACTCTTTGGACGACTCGTTATTCGTGCCGCTCCCGGAAGGGCCTCCGCCGGAATTCGTGCCCCCGCCCGGACTGGTAACGCTGTCGGCGGAGGTTTCTACGATCTGGCTCGTTATCGCCGATTCATTGCCGCTTGCGTCGATCGCGACGATCGCCACCTTATACTTCGTAACGGACTTCAAGCCTTCGATCGCATATTTGTTAACGCCTTTCGCCACATCCGCGGTTTGTTCGCCGGTATCCGAGCCTTCCGGCTTCCACGTCAACCGTAGCTTCGCCAAATCTTCCGCTACGGGGTCGGACCAAACGGCGGCAAGCTTCCCTGCGCCCGATGGCTTTACGTTGAAGTTTTGAACCGAATAAGGAGGCGCTAGATCTACTTTGGCCGCAGGAATCAAGCTTAATGGAACACCCGAAGATTCATTGCCGGATTCATCGACGGCGTACGCCATGAATTCGTACCCGCCTTTGAAATCCAGACCGGTAATCGTTACCCATGATTTGTCTTTGGCCACATCAACAGAATGTCCGTACGCGGCTTCGCCCGCTTTCTTCCAATGAATTCTAGTTACACTGAAATCCAGATCTCTCGGCTGCTCCCAAACAAGCGATGCGGTCGTATCGGTTAGTCCGCCCGACAACTCCTCGACTTTAGCCGGAGGCGTGACGTCTTTCGCGACAACATCAACCTCCCGACTCGCTTCCTGACCGAGAGGGACTCCGGCATAGCTAGCCAGCTCCGCGCTAATCGTAACCTTGTACCGACCTTCGGCTACAGGCTGATCCGGCCTAAATACGAGTACCTTCGATAACGTATTTCCGCCCGGAACGGTAACGGGATCTTTCAATTGTACGGTGCCCGGTATTGCGACTCCGCCCGCACTATCCATAATAATGGAGCCGTCCCCTACCGATTCTCCCGACATCGGCTTGCTGAATCCGACCTCCAGCTTCGTCCCTCCCGGAGCCGCTTTCACATAATCAACCGCAGGCGGTAGGTAGCTCACCATCGGGATGTTGACGTCGAAGTGAGGCGGCGGCACGTCAAGATCGCCACTGTAAGCCGTCTCGTAACCGTCCTTCTCGTATCGAACCTTCCATTTCCCCTCCGGCACGTCCCATCCATACCGGCCTTGCGAATTCGAAATTTGAGGATTGATCTGGCCGTACCACTCGGCATCCCAGACTTTCCATTCATTCGCTGCGACATCCAAATTCAATGCCGTCGCCGATACCCCTTCCAGCACGTTCGCCTCATAGCCTTCGTATAGGAATCCGCTTGGATCCCAAATATATTTGGGGTCGGCAGCCGGTTCCTTGTACGGTTTTAATTTGCAACTGTATTGTTTCAACCGATCTTCAAGCTCTTTTAGGTCCGCTTCCAAAATATCGTCCAGCGTTTTGCCCGCCCATTGCGTTTCTCCCCAGTATAACAGCTTGCCGAGGGGCAAATGATCCATCAGTTTTTCGGAGGCTTTCATCAAAAGTTTGCCAATTTCGTGCGTCGTCATTTCGAATTTGATCGCTTCGGCGAACTCCGTATAGTACGCTGCGGCTTGCGGATCGCAAATGGCTTTAGCGGTCTCGATATTTTTATCGATCCGTTCGAATAGAGGCCCCTTAAGCGCATTGTTATACGCTTTCCATGCGCCGTAAGCTTTTTTTCCGCCATCCAAGCCCTTATATATATTCTTCAGAGAAAATACGACCTTTACCGCTCCCGCAGCGGAGGTCAGGGCGTTCGTTCCCTTCGATCGCGTAGAAGCTCTTTGCGGAAAATAAGCCGTTAACGTCAGCGAGGCCGGATCTTCTTCGCGGGAATGGCTGACGGAAACGCCGTATACGTCGCGGCCGGTCCGCTCGGCTCGTTGTAAATCTTGCGGACTCGGCGTATAGCTCTGGACTTCCGTACGGGTTATTCCGATTTCCGCGAACAAGTTCTCTTCCAGCTTTATTTCCAATTCCGCCGAGCCGGAGGGAACCGTTCTTCCGTCAGGCGTCTTCTCTCCGGCAATCGCGATCCACCCCTGCTGAAAATTCCGAAACTCGTCCGGCATTTCATCCCGAACGGCTTCTTCCGAAGGCATAGGTTCGGATATATCTTCAGGCAGGGATTTCGTCTCGTACGACACCCAGATCGGTCCGAGAATATCGGGGAACGACAACACCCCCGTATATAAGCCATCCTTAGGTTGAACGTCTATTTCATAGCTGCCCATTCGTACCTTCACGTCGTAAACTCTATTCGGATCCCGAAATTTCAGCGAATAGACGAACGGGTAGTTCGGGACAACGACATAAGGAAACACGGCCGTTCCGTTTTCCGGGTAGAACGTTTGTACCCTGCCGTTAAATTGGCGCATCGAAACTTCTATTAGCCCCGGATCGTTCGGATCATAGACGATGACGGCTCTTTGACCGGATACGCGGGCTCCATTCAGCGTCGTCTCCGTCCGCAAGCGGTGCTTAATTAAGTCGGACTCGACAAGCTCGGTTTGGAGGCTCCATGTTCCGGCCGGCGACACGGCCGCCCGACCGATCGCCTTATCGCCGTCGTAGACCGTTACTTCCTCGCCTGCGGGGGCGTTGCCGCTTAACTGAATTTTACTTTGGGACACTTTGCTCGGAGCGCGCAATGTCACCGGGAAGAGCTCGACGACGGACATTCCGATGTATTCCTCGCGCTTCCCTGCCCCCTCCGTATATTGAATTTTCGCGGATGTCCACACGTTTTTCACCGAAGCCCGTCCGTCCACCTTCATTTGAATCTGAACGTTGCCCCGACCCCCGGTCGCCACATTGCCAAGGGGCACTTCGACGATTCCGTCCGTCAGCTTCATCTCTTCGGCCATTCCGTTCACGATTAGCGTCCCGGGTATCGCTTCGAGTTCCTTCGGCAGTTCGATCAGCAGCTTTGCTCCATCCGCTCTACCCGCCGGAATTCCTTGGTTGGCGTAATTCGCCCGTAGGGTGATACGTCCATTCGGAGTAGACAGGTCACTGGTCGCGATCAGATTATTATATTGCCGCTCGGTGAACTTGCCGTTGGACTGCAAAGGAATCTTCCCGAGATCAAGCCTCTGTCCGGCGGCTAACGTAAACCCGATCACCGCGGAACTGTTGTTTGCGCCGGTTATCGTCATTCGATAATTTCCGGGATTATACAAACTCAAGACGTTCTTAATATTCATTTGGTTGTTAAAACCGGTTGATAGGCTTCCTCCGACGCTCTGATTGACGGCGATCACACTGATCGGGGAGATTTGCCCCCCATTCGGATTGTCGACGGCAAATTCCACCATCGATCCGGTATCCTCCAATCGTATTTCCATCGAAGCTTCGTTATTGGCCCCGATTTTGACTTCCTTACACTCCGACGGCAAATTAGCTTTAATCGCATTAACGCATATTTTTACGGTATCTCCCGCCACGGCCCGCACATGTAACGGCGATCCGAACTTGGTCAACGCGTGGGAGGAAGTGATGCCGAGATGATACGCCGTCGTTCCGTCGATATCTACCGGCCCTTGCCATGTGCTGCCCCGGGATTTCGTGTACAGCTTCAGATCCAACTTAGCGTCGTCCATCAGATGAAGATCCGCTTGTTCGCCGCCGGTGGCGGGAATAGCTACGGACACGGCCGGAGATAAGAAGCCGCGGTTGCCATCGCTCGAAGCCCTGGCTTCGATAGTTCCCGCCGGCAGTTGCAAGGTGTACGCACCTTTCGCATTCGTGACGGTCGAATACGTTTTGCCGATTCCCTCCTGCAGCATCGTCCCCGTCACGGTCGCTCCCTCCACCGGCAAACCGTCCGTGCCGTAGACGCGGCCGCTCAACGAGCCGAAAGCTTTTTTCTTCAGCACGATGCCCGCAGCTTTGATTAGCGAATCCGCCACGACATTTACCGTTTCAACGGAATACGCAGGATCCTTCGGTACGATCTTCAAGTTGTACTCGGCGCCAGCGAGCGATTCGACCGAGAGGGAAAAGGAACCGTTCCCGTCCGAGGATCCGTTCGCGACGATTGCATTGGTTGCCTTGGTTGCATCGTATAGCGTATACAGTGCCGCGATCCCCGCGCCTTGTTCGTCCTTCACTGATCCGCTCAGAGAGATCTTATATTTCGGATACACGGCGACATCCAGCGTTTGTCCATAGTTCTGAGCCATCTCTTGCAATTGCAACGGAAGGATAGGGCCGGTTCCCGGCTTTAAGGTCAAAGAGTACGGAGCAATTTGTACATATGGAACGTCGAATAGATAAGTGCGGGAATCGGTCTTGAGCATTTGAGAATCCCAATGGTAATTGAAATATTTGTCGCTGTAACCGACAAGCATCGAGGCACCGCTGACGGTCGAAATCCACTCCCCGGCTTGCGGAAAGTCGAAATTCAGTCTCAGACGGCTGGCGACGGTTGCTCCGACGGGATAACCCTTCACCAGCCAACTTCCTCCGACCTGTACGAATATCCGATCGATCATCATTATTCCTTCGGTAATGCGGAACCGGCCTTCATATTGACCTTCTGCGATTTCCAGCAGATCGAGTACCTTTTCTCCCGGAACTTGCCGAGAGTCGTCCGACCATTGCGTATACGCAACCTTCGCCTTCAATTCCAACCCCGGCGTCGCTTGGACCTTCACCGTCGAATCGCTGTCGATGACCGGACGCTCCGCGGAGCCCTTGCCGACCTGCTTGGCGAAACTCATCGTGACGTCCTTGATGGCGTCAACGGTTTTGGATAGCTCGTAACTCAGCGTGTTCATGCCAAGCTTTAATTTAACCGTTCGATTCGGCGGATTCTGAATGCCTTCCGGAGCTCGCACGCTAACCGTAAACTCTTCGTCGATCTGATGCTCTCCGGTCAGATTGGCCACGCCTTCGCTGTCGGTACTCGCTTCCGCTATGATTGCACCGCTGGTCTTATTCTTAAATGTAACAAGCGCGTCTTGGATCGGCCCTGCGTTTCCCGCCTTCTTTACAACTACCTTAAGGCCGGAACGAACAGGGGTCACTACGACGGACGTGTCGGTTCCATTATGAATCGCGAGATTATCCTGACCTCCAAGCAGGAAATCGCTTGCTTTGCTTCTCATCTTAAGTGCATACGTGTCTGAAGGTACATATGCCTCATAATGCAAAACGTTTGAAGCCATCGGAATGGAGACCGTCTGCATTTCTCCGGTTAAAACCATTTCCGACTCGCCCAGAACATCACCGTGTTCGGTCACGATATCGACGATCAGTTTGCCCGCTACCTTCACAGGAAGTCCGCTTACCGTTTTCCCCGCGAAGCTACCGGTTTTCGGCATTACCTTAATGGCATCGATCTTCGCTATTCCTTGCGCAACGGTAAATACTCCCTCGTAAAGTCCGGGCGGCGAACCTTCCGCCAAATCTATTCGCGTTTCCTTCGCAACAGGATCCTCCGAGCCATCACCCGCCGCCTCCCGGTAAGAGACGACCGCTTCGACGGTCAAGCCAGCGCTTCCGGTCGCTTGGATCGCGATATCGGTTCCCGGCTTCAATTGATCGAAAATCCTGTCATTCGACGGAACAGACCACTTGGCGGAGACGATCGGATCGACGGGCGAGTCGCTGCATTCTTCGAAGCATACGGTATAGATTTCCTCTTCTCCATTCTTGAATACAGCCCGATTACCATCGCCGCCGAGCCCGACTTGGGTCGTCCCCCCCTTCAGCCTCCCAATGTACTGGAAACTGCCTGTTTCCGTATCCCAGATAACCCCTCCGAACACGGATAGGAACGGATCACGGACTTGAGTGTGATGCATGCTGTAATCGACCCCGAGGTAGCGACCGTCATCCGACACGCTCAGAGACCCGAAGTAAGGATTGCCGCTGCCCTCCGGTTTCCATGCGAATTTAAGAGTTGCCGTCTGCCGATCGTAAACGAGTAACGTTGTCCGATTGTTCCCTTTGACCCCAATATATCTACCGTCGGACGACATGCTGAGTAAATCGACGATGATTTCGAATTCATCTTCTCCTTCGATGTACTTAATTGGAGTATAGGAAAGACTGCCTGCAACGATGTCATACAGGAACATGCGCTTAGAAGAGCCTTCAGCCGATCCGCCCGGAAAAAGCTCCGGAGCCGACGATATGAAGGCCGCATATTTGCCGTCTCCGCTTATGACCGGTTCAAGGCTTAACGCCGTCGCATTCTGTCCATTCGGCCCTTCGCTTAACCGCTTGATTCGTTCGTTGGAAGGTTTGTTCATATCAGCCATGAACACGTCCTGGATGCCGTTCGTATCCCCCGGCGTCAAATCTCCGGACGAGGAGACGAATACGAGCTTGCTTCCGTCGTTACTTATGGATAGGCTGAACAACCTCGCGTTGTCCCCTGTCACGGTAACGATTGGCTCCGAGTTCCCCGTTTCACGATCGAACCGAATGACTGAAGCCTTCGTATTGTTTTCGGTTGCTTTCTCGAAGACGACGTAACGGCCATCGCCGCTTATGGCTAGACCCGGCCCGTTGATGCTGTCCCCCTCGATTTCAATGAACGTCTTGGACCGAGTGGCAATGGTATAGAGAACGATTCCGTACCTATCCTGCCGATTGGATTCATAGACGATCGTCTTTCCGTCCCGGCTGATGAGCGGCCTTCCGATACTCTCCCCCTCATCAGGCTCTATCATCGATGCGTACCGGTGGAACGTCGACGCTTGAACCCCATAACCCCCGGATTGGTTGCCGGCTTTATCGATCGCGAACAACTTGTAGTTGACATAACTTTCCTCGGGCAAGCCGAGGTCCACGTACCGAAGTTCCGTCGTCTCCGTTACCAACGTACCGTCCATTCTCTCCAATCGGTACCGATCAATGCCAGGATCGGGTATGGAGTGTCCGGGATTTGCCGGATCGGGAACCGTAGGAGGCTGCCACGTCAATTGGATTTCGTTGTAAGCGACATTGCTCCACTCGACTTCCATGTCATCGGCCGGAGGAGTCAAATCGATCTCGAACGCCACCGGGTCGGAATTCCTGCTAGTCCTCCCGTTCCGTTCAGCCGTCGCATACAATTCGAATTTTCCTTCGCCGAGACTAAGTGGGATCTCATACACCCCGGTGTCGGAAGCAGTCGTGCTCCCCAAATTCGATGGCTCAGGTACGTCCGGCTGTATACGGAAAACCGAAACTTGCGAAAGAGGCACCGCCATGCCCCGGATCGACACTACGCTTTGATTCGTATACTCCGGCATCGGATCGATCGTCGGAGACGGGATCGTCGGCGGATTGCTCTCCGCAGGTTCGGCCTCCGCGGACCCGGCTTCGGCTGTGCTCGCTGCCTCGTCTATCATCTCTAGCAAAGCTTGCTCGACGATCTCCTGCGCTGAAGATGTCGTTCCCTCCGCTTCATTAGCCCGTGCGCCTCCGGGAACGATCGCTCCCAGCAACAAGCTCGCGGCTAACGCGTACGCCATGATTCTTTTCATCATACTTACTCTCACCTTCCTGATTACGAATTAAGTTCATGAACGAGAGACCCAGTTACCTTCTTGACGCGCTCCGGATCAAGTTAAAACTAAAAAGGTTTCCGTCTTCTTGCGCCGGAATACCTGTAATAGCCTTCTTCATTCCTAAAGGCACGTATTTATTTCGTCACTCCTTGTGAATGGATGACTCTTCTGCAAGCACATCATAATCTCTCCCTTGTCCCGGTCACAAGGGAAGCGTTCCCGACATTATCGGGCAATTTTCCGGGAAAAACGTCAGGAATCTCTCACGTTCCAGTGCAATAATTGTCCAATTCGCATTATTAGAGTAAAGTAGGGCATTTACAATGCCTCCCCCTAGTCACTACGTGTAAAAAGTACACTTAAATTTTCCGAAGCTCGGTAGCTTTCTTATCTAAGTGTAAAATGTGCAAGTAGATAGCTGATGGGCTTCCATGATCGGTTATACCGCCCGAACTAGATGTAACTTCTACAACTAGATTTATGTTTGAAAGAAATACGCTCTTTCTAAATGTCATTTTTACACTTAGTAGTCGCTGGAGCTTGTCGTTCAATAAAAAATCGCCAATGCTCTGGGCATCGACGATTTTCAAAAGGGTTATTCTGCTTGTGTAGGAAAAAACCGCCTATTGGGGGCGCGGCTGAGGTCATAATGTATTTGGTTAGTTAGTCTCGATTCTCCTATTTGTTACGAAGTGATAATCGCCTCAGTCGTATAAATTCTAGAATTGAATTTAGCTCACGAAATTTTTCATTTGGGTTCCGCTTCTCGTCCACATACATGGATATGAAAGGGATTATACAGCGTAATCTCTGCCGGTGTTTCGTCCGGGTGATAGTGGGCATGAAACTTCATAATTAAGGACTGATCCTGAAAAGCTCTGTTCGATCATATAGACTTTTGGGTATCTTTAACGCCAAGTTTTTGCCTCCCTAAAAGGTGCCTCCAAACTTGGGCGTCCGTTTCTTCTTCCGGTGTCAACGTCTCTTTCGCTCCGAGCGTCCGTTCGAATTCTCCATCGTAAGCGCCAATTACAAGTGTTCAGACGGTCCAAATGACCGTCTGGGTGGGGAAGTTAGCTCAATTGATCGAGTGTAACGGTCAAATTGACCGTCTCAGAAAATGAAACCTCATGCTATTCATTTTCCTGAGCTAAATTAAGAGCCACAAAATATGATAATGAGATTTCTCCCTCCAAAAACAAAGCCGACCCTCAAGAGGTCGGCTTTTCGGCTTTGTTTGCAAGGCCACATTCGGTCCTAAAAACTAAAACTTCTTCTCAAACGCTCCAGCATTCTCTAACCCTTTCCCCGAAGAGCGTTAGGCGAGGATTGCCCATGCCCATTCCCGTCGACCAGCCGAATAACGTTGATCGCGGTTTGGTAGAGGTTGGACTCGGCCTGCTCGAGGCATTCGGACAATGGCATCGGTCTAGGAACGCAGGCGAAGCAGGCGGCGAATTCCTTGCCCAACTGTTCGGATTGGGAACCTAAACTGCCGGAGATCAGCAGCGTGCGGATTCCGGATTCCTTCGCCAATCTGGCCACGTACATCGGCAGCTTGCCGAATAACGTCTGATTGTCGCTCTTTCCCTCTCCCGTAATGACCCAATCCGCGCCGTTCATCTTACTTCGCAGATTCGCCGCGGAGCCGATCAGCTCCGCTCCGGGCATGATCTTCGCCCCGATCATAAGAAGGGCGAAGCCGGCCCCGCCGGCTGCTCCCGCGCCTGGCCGATCCCTGAAGCTGCTTCCGGTCGACTCTTCCAGCATTCCCGCATATCGGTTAAGCGCCCGATCCAAAGCTTCCACCTGATCGGGCGTCGCGCCTTTCTGCGGACCGTATACCGCGGACGCCCCTTCCTTGCCGCACAAAGGGTTTTGCACGTCCGAAGCTACGAGAATCTCGCATTCCGACAGGCGGGCGTCTAATCTCTCCATGTCGACGGAATGCAAGGGCGCGAGATCCCGACCGTAACCGGCTAAAAGGTTCCCCTTCTCATCCAAGAATCGGACCCCGAGCGCCGCCAGCAATCCCATGCCTCCGTCGTTCGTGCCGCTGCCTCCCAATCCGATAATGAAGCTGCGGATTCCCTGGTCCAGCAACTGAACGATCAGTTCGCCCATTCCTCTAGTCGTCGTTAGATACGGATCGCGTTTATCGTTAGCGATCATGGACAACCCAAACAAGGTCGCCGCCTCCAGCACGGCCGTTCCCCTTTCGGCACCGCCATTTATCGCATACTTGATTTTGCCGTAACCTGCGCTGCACCGCTCTCCGCTCGGCCCGGTTACGTCAGCGGCGTGCAAAGTCCCTTGAGCCGCCTCGATAAGCGCTTCGACCGTACCCTCGCCCCCATCCGCCATGGGGACTCTTACGATGGAGGCATCCGGATTGACGCTCCGAATCGCATCGCTAATGGTTTGGGCGACCTGAGAGGCCGTCAAACTCTCCTTGAAAGAATCCGGCGCTATGACATATTTCAATCGATTCGCTCCTTCGGCGATTTTCTCATCCGTTCGCATGACGGACATCATGGTATGAATTTGAGTGTCGCAGCCTTCCGAAACGACGCAAACGATCAGTTCGGAGGAACGTACCCCAGCTTCCTCGAGACGGCCAACGCCGCTTCGACAATTTGCGCGGATATCTCCGGAAGGAGCTCCTCCTTGAAACGGTGCATCGCGCCGGACAAGCTGATCGCCCCGACCGGCCTGCCGTGCAAGTCGAGCACGGGCGCGGCTACGCACCGCGCCCCTTCCACGATCTCCTCGTCGTCCAGCGCGTAGCCTTGCTCGCGTATTCGGCCAAGCTCCTCGAGCAGCCCCGCTTCCGTGCTTATCGTGCTCGGCGTGATTACCGGAAGGCCGTAACTGCCCGCTAACTCGCGCACGGCATCGTCGCTCATCCGCGAGGCGATCGCCTTTCCGATCGCCGTGGCATGGAAAGGCGAACGGGATCCGATCGAATCGGTCATGCGCAGCGGGTGCGTGCTTTCGATGATTTCCACGTACAGCACTTGACCATCCAGCAGTACGCCCAGATTGACCGTATCCCCGTAGCGGTCGGACAATTTTTTCATCTCTTGCAAAGCCGCCGACCGAAGCGTGTTCCGCTCCAGCAGATTGCGCGTCAACATGAGCTGCTTGTAGCCTAAGCAATACTTGCCGTCCTCATCGCTCCGGCTGATGAACCCCCGATTTTCGAGCGTAAGGATAATCCGGTAAGTCGAAGACTTCGGCTGCTCCAGCTTCTCGGTCAATTCGATTAGGCTTAGCGTACCGTGTTCGGCCAACAGCTCGATCAGATCGAGCGCCTTATCTATGGATTGGATCGTGTACCGTTCCGTTTTCTCTCCGGTATCCAGACTCAATGCGACGTCTCCTTTTCGTTTCTATTGATCGGTTCGTTATAGATTTGCGAGAACGCGATCTACGGAGGTCAAAGTCGCACGCACCTCGTCTTCTCCGTGTACAGCCGAAACATACCACAATCCGCTAGGTCGTATCAATACCCCTTCCGCGAGCATGAGCTCCGCGAAGCGGCTATATTTGGCGGCATCCCTTTTGTTAAAAGCATCGAAGTTTTCTACTTTCTCCTCGGAGGTGAACATGACGTGAAACACGGGGCCTGCTTGATTGACAAGCCCTGGAACACGATGCTTCTCGAACAACGAGTTGATCCCTTGAACGAGCAAATCCGCCGTCCTCTCCATCTTGCCGTATACGCTTCCCCCGTCCTTCGCCAACTCGCGCAATGTCGCCAGGGCTGCCGAAGTCGCCGCTACGTTACCGTTTAACGTCCCAAGATGGCCGACCGTGCCTTTCTCGATCATAGCCATGATATCGGCTTTACCGGCTACGCCGCTGATCGCGATTCCGCCGCCCATCGCTTTGCCGATCGTAACCAAGTCCGGCTTCAGGCCGAGCTTGCCGTGCGCTCCGCCCAGTCCGAGACGGAAGCCGGTAATTACTTCGTCCATGATCATGACGATGCCGAATTCCTCGGTCAACTCGCGCATTCGTTCCAGATACCCCGGCATAGGGTGGATGCACCCGTTATTGCACATGATCGGCTCGGTAATGACCGCGGCGATCGAATCTTTTTCTCGGCGGAGCGTTTCCTCCAACGCGTCAATGTCGTTCCAAGGGAGAAGGATAATGTCTTGCAGGCTATTCTCGCTCTGGCCGCCGGTTCCCGGAGGCACCGCGCCCGCCGAAGCCGTCTCGGACTGCTTCATGTCGGCGCTTGGAAAAGAAGTGAAGATCGCGTCGGACCACCCGTGGAAATGTCCGTGAAACCGGATGACCTTCGTCCGTCCCGTATACGCGCGCGACAACCGCAGCGCCAACATAACCGCCTCCGTGCCCGAGCCGCTTAACGCCACGCGATCGGCGCATGGCAGAATCTCGGTTAGCAGCTTGGCAAGCTCGATCTCCCCGGTATGCTGAAGTCCGAACGTAACGCCTCGCTTCAAAGCATCGTTTAGCCCTTCAGCCAAGGAAGGATGCGCGTGACCGAGAATAAGCGGACCGTAAGCCAGTAAGTAATCGATATACTCGTTGCCGTCGACATCCCGTACCCGCGGACCGCTGCCCGCCTCCGCGAACAGAGGCGTCGGCTTCATCGACGCCCGCAAGGTCGACGCGACGCCCCCTGCCAAATATTTTTTCGACTCGCTCAACAAACTCTCGGATTGCTTAACAACGATGGACATGGATGAGTTCCTCCCTTAATAAACCTCGTTTATTGTTCTAGCGGAACGCCTTTATCGGCGATCATGCGATTGGTCAGCGTTCCTAACTTCTCGATCTTGATGTCAACGAGGTCACCGTCTTGTAGCCAGACCCGCTTCTCCTTCGGATAACCGAGAATGACGCCTTCGGGAGTTCCCGTTAGAATCACGTCGCCGGCGACGAGGGTCATGTGCCGGGAAATATAGCTGACGATCTCATCGCAAGCGAAGATCATGTCCGACGTGTTCGAATTCTGACGCGGCTCCCCGTTCACGAAGCTTCGAATGTCCAAGTCGTTCGGATTACCCGCCTCGTCCGCCGTGACCAAGTAAGGACCGAGGGGAGCGAAGCCGTCACAGGTTTTGCCGAGCATCCATTGGGCGGTACGCCCCTGCAGATCGCGGGCGGAGAGGTCGTTGGCGCAGCAGTATCCGAATACGTAATTCAGCGCCTCTTCCTTCGCGACGTTCTTAGTCGTCTTGCCGAT
The DNA here is from genome assembly GCF_012849095.1 of Cohnella herbarum. Taxonomy (NCBI): domain Bacteria; kingdom Bacillati; phylum Bacillota; class Bacilli; order Caryophanales; family Paenibacillaceae; genus Cohnella; species Cohnella herbarum. The sequence goes on along the minus strand of NZ_CP051680.1, from coordinate 6,230,934 downwards.
GACGATCGCAAGCTCGGCCTCGTAATCGACCTTCGAGGACACGTTGGGCAGCACGACGTCTTGTCCGTGTCCGGTTAAAGTATTGTTGAATTTGTTGAAAAGAATCGGGTATTCCGGAATCGGAGCGTTCGTCTCCTCAGCGTGCCTGCGGTAATTCAAGCCGACGCACACGATTTTGTTCGGATGCGTGACGCATGGTTGCAAGCTTAGCCCCGTCTCCTCCAGCAAAAAGGAAGAGCTTGCCGAGGCCGCCATCGCCCGGCTCTCCAGCTCACGCAGCTTGGCGACGGCTTCCGTTCCTCCTTCGATCGTTGCCATGATGGTTTGCGGAATCGCGCCGTCCGGGCTGGGGAACGCCTCGCTCGCAGCGGTTACGTCAAGCACGCCTTGCGGCGTGACGATGCCGAGACGCATACGCTCTCCTACGGCATAAGTAAGTAGTTTCAAGTAGTAGCCTCCTCATAATCTGTTCAGATCAATTTTAGGTTTCATTAATCGAAACCAAGGTTTCATTATTGAAAACATACCACATCGCCAAAAACCTGTAAACCGAAAAATCGTCCTATCGATTCTGTCAAGCGGCAAGAGGCAGGCATGGAATCGATATCCTCGCTAACAATATGCAAAATCTATCAACTATCGCTCTAGCAACCCGGCAAAACAGGTAAATTTGTACGTCTAAGTGTAAAACCTACAACTAGTTTGGGAAGTTTTACTCTCTCTAACGACTAAGTGTAAAACCTGCAACTAGATCAGCCGACTATTTCAATTGAACGCGAATTTTAATCATTTAAGTGAATATTTTACACTTAGTGGGTGGAAATGAGAGATTCAAGTCAATCTAATTGTACTTTTTACACTTAGATTTTCAGTACCCTGATGGAATGTACCGAAAAGTGATATCTGCCATCTATATCGCACCATAATACATATTGGAAATAGACAAAACCCCCGCTTTCCAGAAGAAAGCGTGGGCTTTGTCTTGACCATTTATTAGATAAACAACCGGTTACTGACCTACATACGCCTTCAGCCAGCCGTCTCCGATGCCGGACTCATCGATCCATTTTCCGCCGCTGTATTTGCCGTACTTCAGGCTGGCGTTCACCTCGGACGTGCACCACTCGTAATTGGAGAAGTCCGAGTTGGTGGATTGACCCAACACGATCGCGTAGACGGTCCCGTTCGTCAAACCGCTATAGGCCAGCGGCACGCTTACGACGGCAAAATCTTCGCTTATCGAAGAGGACTTGACTGTAGCCGTCGCCAGCGCCGAACCCGTCGGCTTGTTGTTTTGCGTCGCATACAAGCTCACGATCAGGTTGCTTGCCTTATTGAATTTCCTTAGCTTCAACTCGACCTTGGACAGATTACTATTGGCATTGGCCGCGAACGTCTGCCACCTCTTAATCTGATCCTGCTTTTCGCCGAAAGTATAGCCGTCCGTCCCGTTGTGGGAAATATCGATGACTGTGGATGAAGCTTGGCCGGTCGTCGCCGTTACGGAAGCGCTCCAGCCGCTAGTGCCAGAACCGTTCTTGGCTCTGACCTTATACGTATGGGAAGTTCCTGCAGCCAGTCCGCCGTGAACGTAGGACGTATTCGACATCCCCACGTAGGCAGATGATCCGTCGATCTCCACTTCATAACCGGTGGCGCCCGTTGCGGCAGCCCAGCTCAGCGTGATCGACGAATTGCTCGTTGCGCTGGCTGTTACGCCCGTCGGTACGGCCGGAGGCTGTGGCTGTGGCTGCGGCTGGGTGGTCGTCGCCGTTACGGAAGCGCTCCAGCCGCTAGTGCCAGAACTGTTCTTGGCTCTGACCTTATACGTATGGGAAGTTCCTGCAGCCAGTCCGCCTTGAACGTAGGACGTATTCGCCGTCGCCACGTAGGCGGACGATCCGTCGATCTCCACTTCATAACCGGTGGCGCCCGTTGCGGCAGCCCAGCTCAGCGTGATCGTCGAATTGCTCGTTGCGCTGGCTGTTACGCCAACCGGTACGGCCGGAGGCTGCGGCTGAGGGTCCGAGCTCTGTGCCACATGCAGCTTCGTCCAGCCGTCGCCGATGTGGGACTCGTCCACATAGGAAGAGCCAGTATATTTTCCAAATTCAAAATTACTAATCGCGTCCGTGCCGGCAAGCCATTCGTACGATCCGCCAACTCCCGGATTCGTCTGACCAAGCACGATTGCGTACTTTTTACCGCTTTGCAGGCCGTTGTACTTCAGCGCGGCGGATACGACTTGGTAGTCCTCCGTCACGGAGCCGGCAGCAATCGTTGCGGATGCCAGCGCACTGCCTGTCGGTTTATTGTCGGTTGTCGCGTACAGTTGAACCGTCACATTGCCCGGGGATCCGCCCTTCCTGATCTTGACTTCGATTCCTGTCAGAACAGGGTAGGGACTCGCAACAAAGGTCTCGTATCTTGTGACCTGATCGGAGGATTGCCCGAACGTATAGCCTTGCGTTCCATTATGCGACACATCGATAACACTGGTCGGAGGCGCCTGCGGCGTGGTCGCCGTTACTGCGGCGCTCCACTCGCTCGTGCCGCCGCTGTTCGTCGCACGCACCCTGTAGCTGTGGGAGGAAGTTGAGGCAATTCCGGTATGCGCGTAGGAAGTAAGCGCACCGTTGGCCACGATGGTTCCATCTACTTCGATATCATAGGACGTCGCTCTCGCGGATGCGTCCCAGTTAACTGCGATGTCGAAGCTGCTCGTCGCCGTCGCATTCAGGCCAATCGGGGCTTCGGGCGGCAGCGGAGGCACTTCGGTTACGGCAGTGACCGGAGCGCTCCATTCACTTGTTCCAAGGTTGTTTTTGGCCCTTACTCTGTAGCTATGCGTGGAGCCCGGCGCTAATCCGGTATGCTCGAAAGCTACGCTTGGCCCGTTGTTTTGCGCGATGCCGTCCACTTCGATATCGTAGCCGGTGGCTCCCGTAGGCTTGGTCCAGTTTACTTTAATGGCCGTCGTACCGGCAGCCGCAGCCGCTACGCCAACCGGAACGCCCGGAGGCTCAGTCGGTGCTGGCGGAGCCGTGACGAATTTGGCTAGGAGCTTCACGTAGGCAGCTTGATAATAGATACCATTCTCGGTAATTTCCCAGGCCTTGTCATTATGCCAAGGGTCGTCGGTACCGTTCCAATCTTTATACATTTTTTGCGCCGGTTGGTCTCTAGGCGGGAATTCCGTGCCGCTGTATTCCTCGCTCGGCCCGCCCGGAACAAACCCGGGAGGCGCATTGTTCCACTGCGAACCGTGAGAGAACCATTCGTGATAGATTTGTTTGATCGGATTTTCCGCGCCGTACTCTTCCATATTGGTCAGGTAAGTGAGACCCAGCGGGTTAACGCCATGGAAGTAATGCAGCACGTTTTGCGCTTTCTTGTCGAAGTTGGCGCGCTTCTGCGGATTAATGTCGTATTGGACGAAATCGTAAGATGAAGCACCCGAGCGCGCTCTCACCTGCAGGCTGCCCCAATGGTACGAGAAGTCCGGTACAAAGGAACGATACAGATCGTCATTGTCCGCGAACCCCTGGTCGAAGTCGTGCAGATCGCGCCGCTCCAGAATATGGGCTTTGACCGCGGGATCCGCGTTCGGCAGCGTCGTATAGAACATTACGCCGTCGGCTTGCTCCCCGTAGTATAAACCCCAATAAGCGTCGGACATTGGCCAAGTGGTAGTGTAGTTGTTCTTGAAATACGTATGATAGGTCTGGTCTCCCGTCAGTGCGAACAGGTACGCCGCCGCAACCGTTGCCACTTGCGCCTGTTGGGCTAGCGGCATATCGGCATCTCCTGCCTCGATCTCGTAATGATCGGCATTTTCAGTCTTGGGATTCGTTTGATACCAATTGAATGCCTTGATGGCGCGCTCTTTCAGATCGGTCGCATAAGACTGCAGCGTAGGGAAATTCTGGAGCGTATTTGCCGCGTGCGCGAAGTTCAGCGCCGTGACAATCGTCGAGGCGGACGATTTCGGCAAGTAATACCGATAAATTGTACTCGTGCTCGGCGGATTATTAAACTCCCCGATTTTGCCATCACCCGGAACGCCCATCTTCATGAGCACGCCGCCGTCGCTTTCCTGCATCTTCTTGAGCCAATCCAGTTCCCATATCACTTCGTCGAGCACATCGGGAATACCGTTGCCGGATTCCGGGATGTTATAGTCGTCGGTGAAAATGTCCGGCTTTTGTTCATAGGCCGACAGCAGTTCGTTGATCGGCTGCGCCGTAAAGGTCGGGTATTTGTTGAAGTCGCCGGCATCCATCCATCCGCCGGACAGATCCCTTTCCGTAGCGGGATTGTTGCGGTCGAACACGTTTCTTGCTTGCTTGTCCTGATGAGGCCCTACAAATGCGGGACCATCGGCGAACGCCGCACCGGCATGCTCCGCCAGATGCGGGGTACCGATTCTTTGGTAGTAGAAGGTTTTGATCGCAGCTTTTAGCACATCCTTGTATACGTCGGTCGCGATTTTGAATTCGTAGGATTTGAAATTGCCTTCCACATCGTAGATGTAGTAGTCTCCCTCGGTCGTTACCGAGGTAAAGTCAAACCACCAGCCCTTGTCGCCCGACTTTTCTTGCGTCGCGCCTTGATTCCAGATCTGCGGCGCTCCGGTGAACACGACTTCGTCGTCGGACGCTCTCCTTACTTGCAGAGTGCTGCCTGGCGTATAAGAGTCGCTCGCATTGTAGCCGACCTGCGGGTCTACGAGGACGGCAACCTTATCGTCGTTCGGTCGGTAGCCGAATTGGTCTACCATAATATATTTTTGCACCGTCGCGCCCGGAATGGCCGCATCTGCTTTCGGTGCAGGCCAGCTTCCGACACACATAGTTATACAGAGCAGGACCAGCCATATATTTCTTCTGATTGTCACTATTAAATCTCCTCTCAATTAGCAAACGGCAAAGTTGCAGCGGGGGATGTTGCATTTCCGCTGTCATGTTGATGCGATAATCTAGCTGCGTCAGTCTTAATTTTAGAATTTCCTAGTCATAAACGACTTGAGTCACCTCCTCCGACAGCGTTGCCGTCGGCTTGTCCGTTCGATTCGTGTAGCGGTAAAATAGCGCGACATAGTCGACACACCTTTACGATTTTCGACCATCTGTCGAATCCGATGAACGCCGTCGACCAGCCTGCGAATCGGGATGCGAACGTTGCAGTATTTTTATTCTAGCCGTCACCTTTGTCATGAAGACAGTTACTCAGGTCATCGGAATTGTCACCGATGTGCATAGACATCAATGTCGAACTTTGTCGGGAAATAAATAGAAATTGTTCCCCGGATCCGGCACCAAACCAATAAGGATGGTCATACAAAACGCATCCCCTAAGACAACTCGGGGGATGCGTTTTACGACTAACGGGCAGTTTAACGCAACTTTCCATTATTTGGTGTCGTATAAGAAGTGAAAAGGATAACGGCAATAGAGTGAAGAGTGAAACCTTTTAGGAGTGAACAAATGTGAGGATGTATTCTATAAACATCAGAATATTGATTAGTATGTTTTTTTTCGTTTGTGTAGTGGCAGGTGCAGTGGCGTTCCAAAGCACATTTGCTAAAAGCGCAATTAATCAGAGCCCCACAAATCCTCCTAACTATCCTAAAAATGAAATTGGGCAGACATACGGTTCTGCTGAAGAAGTCACTCCCCTTGAAATGCTACCTGACTTAATCCATGTAGGAAGTGTTAATGGCATTGCAGGATATGTGCTGAAAAAAGATTATCTCGGTGAACTTGAACGTGATGTCCCATTGTATGATGTTGAGGGAAAAATCATAATTGGTTCTTTTCATATTAGCGCTAAGAATGTGGATTACCCTAAAAATAAAAACGGACAGACATACGGTTCTTCCGCAGATGCTACTTCTCCAGAAACGGAACCTGAATTAATCAATGTTATAGGTTTGGATGGTACACAAGGATATGTGCTGAAAAAAGACATAGACGGTGAACAACCAAAATCACCCGAGGAAGCCATTGCGATACAGAACAGCAGATCACCAGGTGGTCGTGATATTCCGCTGTATGACGTTGATGGTGAAACCGTAATTGGTGTGTTTCATGTTGGCTGAAAGTGAAATATAGAATGTTCAAGAGCTAAGCTAACGGGACACGATAGTTGAACGGCTACCCCGAAGCAACCGCTATTAAGTTAATGGGCATATTAGTTACATAGACTTCAGAATATTTCATAGGAGTGTAGTCCACCATTAAATACTAATCGTATGGAAAAGAATCTAGATAAACAATATACTAGCTATAACTGTTTTTTGTTGAGGTGAATATCAAATGGATGAAGTCGATGAATCAAAACAAATTGTATTACAAATCGGCGGTGCCTTGAAAAAGTACAGAAAAGAAAAAAACATGAGCTTAGACGACTTAGCGGAATTAACGGGCGTAAGCAAACTTACTCTGGGGAATATCGAACGTGGCGAGACAAACCCAACTTTAGCGATTATATGGAAAATTTCAAAAGGCATATCTTTACCGCTATTGGCTTTGTTCAAATCAGAAGACCCTGTTAGTTTGTATCGAGCAGGCGAAGGGCTGCGGTTTTCTAATGATCAAAAAAACTGGATCATTGAACCAGTCTTTAAAAACGCAAGCAACGATATTGAAATGTGTCGGGCTTACTTACAGCCAAATAGCTCGTATCACCCTGAAGGTCATCATGTGAATACAACTGAAATTGCGACAGTAATGACTGGTTCCATTGAAATTCAAGTCAATGGAGAGATTTACATATTGAATCAATATGATACGATCAGTTTTCGTGCGGATTCTCCTCACTCTTATACCAATCATACGAATAGCGAAACAGTGCTCCATATATCCTTAAAGTATGGTTTCTAAAAGTCGAAAAATTCCACTTATTAAATACAACTCCGAATTCCATGACGGGAATTCAGAGTTGTATTTTTGTTTTTAGATGAATTTCGGTGTGTTATAAAATACTTATTGTTAAAAATAATATATTATAATATACTTTTGTTGTTCGCGCGGATGTTGTAACATAGTTTTTCAATCAGCTGTATGCAAACAATACGTATGAATTCAGGAAGGAGAAATGAACAATGCCGAACAAACAAAATAAAAAAGCCGTACCATCCTCTATAGGGCTGATAATACTCGGCATTATTATTATTGCAGCTAATTTACGTGCTCCCTTAACCTCGGTCGGTCCTTTAGTGAGTTTTATTAGGGATGACGTTCATATTACCAATACTTTAGCAGGCCTGATCACAACGGTACCATTGCTTACCTTTGCTTTATTATCGCCTCTAGTACCAAAACTAGGGCGAAGGTATGGAGTAGAACTTTTCATTTTGATTGCCCTGATCTTTTTGACTGTTGGTATTGTAATACGTTCTTTATCAGGCGCTGGAAATCTGTATATTGGAACTGCGATTCTTGGATTCGCAATTGCCGTTTGTAATGTACTATTGCCAAGTATAATCAAACGTGATTTCCCTAATAAGATTGGTTCCATGACTGGTGTCTTTGGAATTTCAATGAGTTTATCTGGAGCGATCGCATCGGGAATCAGTGTACCGCTAGCCGCGAACGCAGGTTTAAAATGGCAGGGAGCATTGGGAATATGGGGGATCCTAAGCTTTGTATCGATCCTCTGCTGGTTGCCTCAATTAAAAAATCGCACAAAGCAAACAACCACGACGAGTCAACGGATGGCCGGCAATGATGTGAATGTTTGGCGTTCCCCTCTTGCTTGGCAAATAACCTTGTTTATGGGTATACAGTCCATGATTTTCTATGTGCTGATCGCATGGCTGCCTGAAATTTTAAAACAGCAAGGCATCGACTCAAGCCAATCAGGATGGTACCTCTCAATAATGCAGTTAGCGCTGCTTCCATTTACCTTTATCGTCCCCGTTATTGCTGGGCGCATGTCAAGCCAACGTTCGTTGGTGGTCATCACAAGCATGTTGCTTTTGACGGGAACGCTCGGACTACTTTACGGAAGCTCCAATATCATTCTGTTGTGGATCATAATACTCGGAATTGGTGGAGGCTTCGCCTTTAGTTTGTCCATGATGTTTTTCGGTTTACGTACGGAAAATGCGCATCAAGCAGCGGAACTATCAGGCATGGCGCAATCGATCGGATATCTTCTTGCCGCAATCGGTCCTGCCCTTATAGGATATCTACATGATGCGACTAATAGTTGGAACCTGCCACTTTTCATTCTGCTTGGAGCTTCGGTCTTACTCTTATTAGTCGGTATTGGAGCAGCAAGAAATCGTTTTGTAGGTAGCCGAATAGTTACGACCTGTCACGGAAAGGACGATAAATAGGTTTGGCAAAATTATTGTGGCAATTGATAAACCTGAAATAGCGAACAAACTCCTCGATATAACCGTTGAAATTACAATGGGCACTAATCACTATAAAGCCAAGGCTATTCCGATTGAGTGAATCCGAGCCTGCGAGGCTGTACGTCGGTCATCCAGTCGCGGCTGCGTCCTTTGGCATAGTCCGATTTCATCTCGGCAATCAGTTGCCTGAGGTTAACCTCGTTGTCGTAATGCAGTTGCAAAGCGGCGGAAACATACAATTCGCTCAATTGGGCGAGCGTAAAGCCTTCCGTTCCATGCGCGGCCTGAGCAACCGACTCCTCGTCCACGAGGCGATTCATTCCTTTGTGAATGAGATAGGAATGGCGAATCTCTTCGTTCGGCAGCTTCACCTCATAAGCCCGGTCGAATCTGCCAGCCCGGTTCATGAGCGCAGGGTCTATTTTCTCCGGATAGTTCGTCGTGCCAATGAGGTAAATGCCCTCCTTCGACGTTGCCCCATCCAGCGTATTCAGAAAATAAGATCGGCAAGAGGCGGGCATGGAATCGATATCCTCGATCACTAGCACCATAGGCGCCCTCTGATTAGCGGCTGCGAAAACCTCTTGAATCGACTCGCTGTTCGTAAACTCAGTGATCTGCCAGTAGGCGACGGGCGCTCCGACCGAACCCGAGATGGATTTGACCAACGTCGTCTTGCCGTTACCCGGCTTTCCGTACAGCAAAATCCCTCTTTTGTAAGGAATGCCGTACGTCTGGAAAAAGGACCGGTCCTTGGAGAAAAACTCGTCGATGGAACGGTAGATTTGCGTCTTGAGTTCCTTATCCATGAATACCTCGTCACGTGCGACAGGGCTAGATGCCAACTCCCGGGCTTGCTCCAGCCCGTCCCGGGTATCCGTGAAGACGATGATCTTCCGATCGGCCAGCTGCCGCGAACGCATATCTCCCAAGAACCGAACCAGACCGTTATCCGATTCGCTGAAAATAAGATCCTAATAGCCAAGGCCATGCTGCACGACTCTCGGAACTCTGGCCATGGCGACGCGATGCTTCGGATAGATGAACAGATTATTACGAACGGCCGGACAGACAGTATAGCTCTCGCTGTTTTGTCCCAGATCGGCCGTGTAGGCGAACGCCCTCGTTTCGACCAAGTCGTAGATGCTCGCCGCATGCTCGACTCCCTCATACTCATGATGGACGTCTTCCTCCAGCCCGTTCCATATCTCGTTACCGTCGTCTTGTTCGTAGAGACGAAACTCGTTGCCGAAACGCTCTTTCAAATAATCAACGATAGTTTGGACCGTTTCAATGTAGTTGAAATAGCTGCGCGGATCGGGCGAATGCCCTTCCGCATTGTCGGCCCGTACGAAGAACTTCGGGTCCTTGATTTTGAATGCGATTGTCATATTTGCGTTACACCCCTTTAACGGCCGCCAAGGGACGACATTTGGCCACAACGGTAGCCAGCCGCGCCTCGACGACGCTTTCTATAATTTGATCTACGTCTTTGTAAGCTTGGGGAGATTCGTCAATGAGGGACTCGAGTCCTCGGTGGTTAACGACGATCTCGTCCTCCTGCCCGATGCGCAAGGAGGAAGCGAACTCATCCACGGTGACGAGTTGTTTCGTCGCATTACGCGAACGGATTCGTCCTGCGCCATGGCAGATGGAATGGTAGTTTCGCGCGCCTTCCGATGAACCTACCATCAAGTAGGAAGACGTGCCCATCGAACCAGGAATCAGCGCCGGGTGTCCGGTTTCCGCATAAGGCTGTGGGTTCCCGGCATGTCCGGCCGGCAATGCCCGAGTCGTTCCTTTGCGGTGCACGAGGAACGACTCTTCCCCGTGATTTTCCTCGCATGCGTAGTTATGCATCAGGTCGTACAGCGTCCGCGTCTCCGCTTGGGAGCCGAACGTTTCCTTGAAAGCATCCCGCACGGCGAATGCCATCAAGTGCCTGTTTGCTACAGCGAAGTTAAGAGCCGAATACATCAGATTCGAGTAAGTCTGACCGGCTTCGCTGTCGAGCGGCGCATAGACGAGCTTCGGATCGCTTGTGCCAAGCCCCAGCTTGCTCATCGTTTTTGCAACTTCAGAGCCGCAATGTTGGTTTACCGCACCGCCCCACGAGCGGGATCCCGAGTGAACCATCACCGCGACTTGGCCATCTTGCAGCCCCCATCGTTCCGCGATATGGCGGTTGTCTTCATTCACGCTGATCGCCTGAATTTCTATGAAGTGATTGCCATTTCCCAACGTGCCCAGCTGTCGGTGAGCCCGATGCCATACCGGCATCGGGATTCGATCCAGCACGCTCTCGTCATATCGGAATCGGCTGCACTCGACGTGGGTCAAGGAAGTCGCTTTCCGCGGAGTATACGAATCCGGAACGTATTTTCCTGGCAGACCGTGCAGCCCTTTACGAAGTACATCCTCCAGACGGATATCGGAGAAATAACCCCTAGCGTGGTTTTCCACCGGAATTCGTTTCTCGATGGCTTTAACTAGCTTGCGCCGCAGCTTCACCTCTTGAAGCTCATCCACATGCAAGTTCGTCAGATGCAGCCTCATCCCGCAGCCGATATCGCTTCCGACGATGGACGGGGACACGAAACCATCCTCCGCTCCCCATACCGCCGTCGTACCGATACAAGTTCCTACTCCGACATGGGCATCGGGCGTATAACTCATATACCGGATATTCGGAATTTGCAGATTGTTGTTCGCCATCTCGAGCACCTTGGCCCCCATGGCATGATACAGATCATCGTGGGCGAATACGTGTAAGTCTCCCGCTGGGAGATCGATTCGCCGGTAATATGGGTTGTTTGAATTCATATCAGGGTTCATTTCCTCTCTAATCGTACAAATCGTTTTTTTACAGAAAATCAGAACGCAAAAAAGACCGCAAGCCCAATCGCTTACGGTCTTCGCACAATGTGAAATAACTGGTGTCCCCCTTCTCCACCGCGATGGATGAGGGGCGCTATCCTAGTCTTTACGTTGCTTGGGCCCGTAGAGGCCGATGGACAATCAACAGACGATTCAGTTGCGACAGTGCGGCATTACGACGATTGTTAAGTCTGATCATGTCCAACGGCCTCCTTCCTGTTTAAGATAATGTTTAGATTAAGGGGTAAGGGAATGATTGTCAATATGAAAATAGAAAATATTTATTAGGGGCATTAAGGAAAGTTATGAGTTTCTGTGGCAGAGCGAGGAATTGACCCGAAAGAAATGTCTACTTCGCTTTCTTTTTCTGCCTTATTTTATCTAATTCACAGCTCCCAGTTGTAGGCAATCGAAGCGGAAAGAGCAGGCCTCAATCCCAGCCTTTGTCAGTTGAATATGAAACTCGCTAGTCGTGAAAATAAGCACATAAGTAAAAAGCGTTCGTTTAATAGAAGGAGATCACGATATTGATTGCAAAATCGATGGTTTTGGAGCTATGCAATTAAAATCCGAATTCGTTAAAAAATATAAGTTAGGTTCATTTTCCCTTTCGTTCTCTAAACCTAGGTCTGAAGCTATATTGCCAATCGCTACCAAAGTGATCATAATCTTAATAGGTTTATATCATTAGTGGGTTAATGAGGAGCGAGAGAATCGATGAAGAGGAAATGGACAGTATTAATGATGAGCGCTGCGCTGTTTGTTAGCACAAGCGTGGGAGTGTATGCCGGAACGAATTTACAGGAAATCAAAGCTTACTTGAATGGCAATATCAAAATCAAGGTTGACGGCAAGCCGGCACCATTAGTGGATGACAAGGGCAAGCCCGTCCTTCCGATTGTTTATAACTCGACAACTTATTTGCCTGTCCGCGCGGTTTCCGATGTATTGGGCGTTGCTGTCGACTGGGACGCAGCGAGTTCTACTGTATTGCTGGGAGAAAAAGTGGACGGCGTTTCCATCGATACCGGTGATGATATCAGTATTCATATTACGAAAGACCCAGATTTGACGAAATATAATGGCAAGGATTACAAAACGGTCATTACTTACATGGGCAACGACAGCATCGTACTGTATCCTAAGAAGAAATACCAGAAGTTATATTTACAAACCGCCGCGCTTGGAAAGGATGTCGAGCTAATCATCAGAGACAGCGATACATTCCGTTCGCTTAAGACGGCTACCGTCGCCGTGGCCGACGGCTTAAAGACGATCGAAGTGGATATCGGCGGACTCGATACGATCTCAGTAATGGTCGAATCGCAAACCGATGGCGGATACTTCATCCCGCTGACGACTTCCTATTTCAAATAAGCGTAGTTAGGGAAGATACAACTCCAAGCCACTTACGGGCTTGGAGTTTATTTATGTGCACCGAATGCGCAACTGTTATAAAGGAAGATCCGACAATGGTCTCGTCCCTCTCCGGTGTTTGCTTTCCATTGATTCGTTGTGAGGTCTATTGTCCTCGGCTTTGTATTCATTTGCTTGCAAGTGAGTAAATCCGTATTTCGTTTTTACTTTCATCCGTCGCAGCGTCTTTCCCACTCCCGCTTTGCCCACTTCCAATAGGAATCCACCTCTTTTGCAGTTCTGACTCTTTGCCTATCAATCCAAAGAACAGGCGTTCCACTTGAACTATCGATTGATAACACTGCAACGCTTGCTAATGTATGAGATATAAGTTTTATCTAATCCCTTACCCCAACTTTTTAGATTACTAACCTTATTTATTACATGATCGTTGAAGTGCACTCAGACGCTCCATAAAAGGAACATCTGCTGGAGCCCCATGAGCCTTGGAGCTGGCGTTAATATAGAAAAATCCAAAAACTTGGAGTTGAATATTAATTGAATCAGTAATTAGAAATAGTTGGGTAGAAAGGTTCAATAGAGGCAGTTTTTCTAAGCTAGTAACAGACCCGAAAGAAATGTCTATTTTACTTTCTTTTTCTGTTTTCTATATCTCATCTCTAGAAGTATTAATACCGTCGTCTAGACGATGGTAAAACCAAATACTAATATAACAATGAAATACAATCTATCTGCGTTTCTCACGATGAGGTCAATGAACATTGCTGATCACCTCTAATTTCATCAAACCGCTAATTCGTAGATTTCAAACTAGAAGCTTGCTCGGAATATTATGAGATACAACGGGGATAATATTTATTGAATATTAATCGAGATTTTCCGTGACCATTGGATATTTCACTAGTTACATCATAATTAAAAATGAACAAATAGTAAATATAAAAACAACAAACAGTTTATTATAACTTCCTCTTAATTTATCTAGTGTAGTGAATGAGGAGGGTTGTCATGAATTACGCTTCGCTTGGACAGAGAATTCGTAATGAAAGAAAGAAGTTGGCAATGACTCAAGAGAAAATTGCCGAAATGATCGGGGTTTCCGATGCATATATTGGGCAGATTGAGCGGGGAGAAAGAAGTCTAACTTTAGATACTCTTATAGATTTGGCAAACAAACTCGGAGTTACAGTTGACTACCTACTTCAAGACTCTCTTACTCCTAATGACGATAATTATTTTGACCATATCAGACAACTTCTCACGAACCGTTCGGCAAAAGAAAAGCAGATGGCCTTGAATGTCATTAAAGTGATGTTTGCACACGTTGATGACATGAAAGCAGAAGATGACCAGTAACGAACGAATACAAGCATCCGAGAAGGATGCTTTTTCTGCATGATCAATTACTTTGTCTAAAAGTAAAAGCGGAAGTCAACCGGTCGCCCGTTGTCCCCCGCTTCTTTCGTTGCTAGTCCCACTCCCCGTAACGCCGTCATATTACAGGTTCTTACTCCGACATGGACGTCAAGCTAAGTCGGCATCAGCGACATTCTTGCAGTGACTACCTCCCGATTAGTATTCTTCTCCCCAATATTCACAATACCTTCCGCGATTAAATCTCCCGAAGGCTTTGTAATCGAAACACGATACTGGCCATCCTCGGTGAAAGAATACTCAAAACTGAATTTCCCCCATTTAGGCTCCACCGGCACATCTTGAACAGCTATTTCGTATTCAACCCCCACATCCACTTTCACAATTGAGATCTTAATGCTATCCACCGCGAATTCAGCATTGGCATACAGAATTACCCTGACGTTTCCTTGAGAAAAGGTTTCCCCAGGTTCAATAGGGTTTATATCGGAATCTATGTCTTTAGCGAAAATAACTTTGGAACTTTTAGGATAAAAAAGACCATTTGTACTGGAACCTATTAAGCTTTCAAGAAGTGACATAACAAATACGATCGCAACAGTAGATCCGATTCCGCAAATAACAAGCCCCCAGCCGGAGGTCCCACCCTTTTTACTTATTAAGAATAGTCTTGTTTCTTTCTCTTTCTGCAGAATAATCTCTTCTATCGTTTTCTTTGCTTTGCGATAATAAATTTTGTCTCCAAAGGCACCCATCAATACCCAAACTAAGAGGTTTAGTATTAAGATAGAGCCCAATGCGTCAGTCAATAACTCCATTAAATAGATCAGCAACATTATTCCAAAATATATAGCCGTTTCAACATACATTTTCCTATAGGCCAACCACAATGGACCAAAAAGAAAGAACGCCCAATTCCAACTCGAAGGCTTCTTCCATTTTTTTAAGTATACTTCTTTTTTTGAAAAGGCTAATAATAACTCATCCGAGATCCCTGACTCTTCATCTGATTGAACTTCTATTTCCTCGTCCACCTGGTTCATGATCTTATGTCCACAGTTGGAGCAATATGATCCGTTGTCATTCAGTTGTTGCCCACAGTTGGCACAGAGATTCGGGTCCACCCCTTCACATCCTTCAAACTTGGTATTTGTACTCCTCAAACAATTGGCTCTGATACTTGGAGGTCCATCTTCTTCCTGATACTTCAGCCATCAAAACAAACCTTATTGTGGCAATACTATTTCCGCTAGATCGTGAATGGTAGCATCCCAGCTCTTGTAGGTATTTGGCCCGATTACATTGTTTGGGCTGTTTCCAACACCCAGTAACTTCTCGTCTTTCGTTACGAATAACGATTGTTCAAAACCGCCAACTGCCATCCTAACCGGAGATAGTTTCTCGTTGAAAACAGGAACACGCCCATTAGTTTCAGAATCGTCCATTCCGAGTTCTCCGAACAAATTGTTTCCCCAACTGTATAAGTTTCCTTCGCTCGTCAAAGCGAAATATTGATACATCCCCGCATTAATAGAGGAAATTACAGGCAACCCAGGCACAAGATGAACGCCAGGATAATTAAAGTCATTCCAAGAATAGACTTTTCCTTCCTCTGATAAAGCGAGCGCTTGTTGCCCATTAGCAATGGATTGAATTTGTTTTAATTCCTTAATCTGTTCCAACTCGGGGTAATCGGGAGAAGTTTGCCACACTGTACCATCCCTTAACAAAACAATCGTACTGTAGCTTCCACTGGATAATTGCTTCACGTTCTCCCACTTCGTTTGGAAGGGGGTAGGGTATAGAATTTGGTAAGTTCTACCCAGACCTAATTTCCCAGCAGAGTTTGATCCCCACGCTACGACCGTTCCATCCTCCCGTACAGCAAATACTGACATTCCGCCAATCTCTATTGATTGAACATTAGCGACACCTTCGACCTGTTGGGGAGTATCCTCACGCTGTTTTCCGTCAATGGTTCCGTTTCCCAAAGCACCGCCCATGTTCTTTCCCCACGCCCACACCGTTCCATCTGTCTTCAAGGCGATTCCAAACCCAGTTCCGACCTGGGCATCCTTCACTTCCTTGAGTAGAAGTGTTGGCTTCTCATACAACTCGCCCCATGCCCACAAAGTGCCATCTTGCCTAACAGCCACAGCATTTCCGCCATTTATGCTCAAGCTTTTGTACAGCACAGAAGTAAGTCTGTCTTTTAAGGGTGCGGGATCTAACTTCTTTTTTTCATCACCCAAATAGAGAGTTCGACTTTTACCGTCCCATTTGACGTTTACGCCCAAGATCTCTGCAAGGAAGCTTGTGGGAATCATTATCGTACTATCAGTTATTTCAGGAGCGCTTCTAACAAAGAAAAACATGCCGTTCATACTACCTGTATGTTCACCGATTTTCATGAGGTAATTTCGGTTAGCTGCGGTTAAGCGAATACTGTAGTTCTTTTTATCCCATTTCAGTGCTAATCCAAAATGATCTGTTATAAGCTTTATAGGTGCCATGACTTCACTAGTCTCGATCTTAATATAAGACTTGTAAGATGGAGTAACCGCTTGTCCTCGAATGACTAAGTTTACACCGTAATCGACTTTCTGCTTGAGCTTTGTGCCACCCTCCACCGTAGAGATGATGTTGGAAAAAGAATTTGAGCTCGCGATGGAAATAGGTGAACAAAAGATTGAAATCAAAAGAAACAGACTTAAAAAAAGTGTAAGCTTGTGTAGCTTCGTATTTCGCGAAATTGAGTGCATGGTTATCTCCCCGTCATGATCGACTTAGTCCGTTTTGGACAACACAGACTGATTTACAAAATCGAATTTGCCATCTATCCTGTTTTTATTGATGTTTCCACTGTTATATATGACTTCTGTATAAGAATTCGCAACCTCGAAGTCTATAATATCATCCTTAAGTTTTATTGTTTTCAAAGGCTTGTTGGTCTCTTTAACTTTAACGGTTTTATCGTCAAAGATCGAAATACTGCTATCTGCGGGAAATACGTCAGATATCACCCGTTTACCTTGGTCCCTAATCATGATGTAAGTTTGCTTCTCAGTAACCTTAAAACTTAGTAACGGCTCACTTGATCGTTGAGATGATGAGTTCTCTAGGTTGGAGGATGGAACTGAGCTTTCCTTGTTTCGCTCCACAAATTCATTAACTGAAGTTTCCGCAACACTATAATAGTTTATTAGATTTGACCTATTTAAGTAAATTGCCCCAATTAATGTGAAGATGATTGCTATGATTGTTAATCGCTTTGCGTTGTGTTTCCAGTTCAGTCGTCGTTCCTCGCTATAAGCTTTATTCCTACGTTTTTCAAGTGCACTTTCTAACAGCTCAATATGGTTCACGACTTCTACGATCCACTCATCGTCCTTATGTACTTCGTCACCTAATTGATATCCCTTATTTTCGTAAGCCTGCTTCACAAGGTTTAATTTTCGCTTGCTTCCCTTAAAAGTAAAATACCTCATGTCGCTAACTTGTCCGTTCTGCCGAATCCAATCCCAATGGTTTAATGGCTTCACATTCTTAATTAACTCTATCAACCGTTTAATAACATCCAGTTGAATATTATTCCCGTCATTAACAATCTTCTTAGCTGCTTTCATGCTACTTGTTACGGCGTTCGGATTATTGCTCTGTCCGATTTTCGCTTTATATAGCATATATACTCTTGAAATTTGTCCCCCTTGAAGATCAAGATCGTTGTCTGTCAACCATTGCTTCAATAACTCTTCAGTTCTATCCAATTGTTTAACAGGATCATTCGAAATCTTCTTTAGAGAGCCCGTTGTCCACATCTCTTGATGAGTGTCGTAAGTGCCCTCCCAATTCTTAGTCTCCACAATAAAGATTCCCCATGGCGAAATAACGAGATGATCGATCTGAATAAAATTGTTAGGAGTCACTTCAATTACAACATCGTTGATTAAATAATGGTTTCGGGGCAAAAACAACCATAGTCCAAGCGCCGCTCGGAACTCTCCCCTATTCCCTTTACGGATATTCTGTCTTATCTTCTCTTTTTCCAGTGGACTTAAGTGTTCACGAGAAAGCGACATTACTTTATGGAATTGTTTTTTAATCTTCCCATTTTGGAATATAATCTTCGCGAACAAAACAAGCACCCTCTACTCCGCATGTTGTATAGTGCATTCAAGCATTCCCCTTAAAGCTGCAAAATCTGATCCAGCATCGCCCTAATCTTTTGTTCTTCCCCGCTTCCATTTGTCGGAAGCCTAAGTAACTGTAGCCCACAGCTTTGAAATATTCGATTCTTCATGGCATCTCGTTCGAGTTGGAGAGGATTGTTGGCATGAAACGCAAAACCGTCCACTTCGATTGCAAGTAATGGGGACTTGTCCAACTTGTGATAGATAACGAAATCAACGGAAGCTCCGTTATGAATATACCGTCTCTCTTCTTCTTTCAACGAATTCATATTGGCGAAAATGTTTTTGATCAATAGCTGATATCTGCATTCCAGATCAGGGTAGGACTTCGGAAGAATATCCGACAACAACGTCCAGATAAGATTCTCCGATTGGAACTTCGAAATCACCTTGGTTCGCTGGCCGAACTCTCTTAGCTTCTCAGAATAATCCTTGTAGAGTAAGTCAAACACGGAAACAATTTCACTCTTCACGAGATTGTCATCTACCGTGCTGTATTCCATATAACGTATTAGATCACCGATTTCATTTCTGTATTTTCGAAATGCTGAATGATCCGTTACCAAGATTAATTGACGTTGAGCCCTAGAGACCGCCACATTAATCAATTTGGGATCACTGACGAACTTTAAGCCTTCTTTACCGGGACGAGTGTTATCGAGAACCGTCGATAGGATCATCACGGGTTTCTCTCGGCCTTGATATTTATGAACGGTATCGCTCTCAATATCCTCTAACAGTTCATTAGCTCTTTCCAGTTGTGCCCGATACGGTGTCGTAAATCCGATATCGGAATAGCTTTCGATCTCTTCCTCAAGAGCAGCAAGTACTTCTTGTTGAGCGACATCCAGTTCGCGTTGATTAAACTTTCCTTTGGTTCCGTGTTTAAGCTCACGCATGTGGTTGCCGAGTTCCGTGGAGTAGATCACAAGCGGTCGGCTCCCCTCCTCCCCTTGCGTGAAGGCGATGAGTTGTCCGTCATAATACTTTTGATTGCAGAAATCGATAATTTTCGGATGACAGCGATAATGCTCCCTAAGCATCACTTGGGGCACAGCTTGATCATATAAGGCTAGGACGGATGACAATAGATTATGAGCAAAGTAATCGTAAGCCCCACCCTCTACGTGCCGTGCCGCAATTTCCTGTTTATTTAGAATAGACTTGTCTGTGATTTGGGGAAGCTGCTTTGTATCTCCAACGATAATTACATTTTTGCAACAAGAAAGCGCAAGAGCCCCCGTTAACAGATCTACTTGAGAAGATTCATCGACAATGACGTAATCAAATAGGAAATCATCCGGAACGCACGTCCGCAAGGAATGTGTAGTACTAAGGGTGATGGGAAAATGCTCAATAAACTTACTAAACTGCTTCTTATATGTAGTGGAATGCAATTTAAGAGGTTCGCGGTTGTGGTATTTACTGTGCAGCTTATGACGAAACAATTCAGTTGAATATTGTTGGTGCTGCTCTAATAAGGTTGAATACGAGCTTTGCTCGATCTCACTTTCAAGTATTTCAATCTCCTTAAGCAGTTCATTTACCTTCAACTCGTAATATTTTCGCTGATAACTTAGTAACACATCGGTCTCTTGTTCCTTCATTCGCTTAAAGCCGATAAAACCATGATTGAAGACAAGCTTAAGTTTATGGAAGAAACCATTCGACGTTTCATTTTCAAAAGCAACGTAATGATCAATTAGGAACGAGATGATTTTGTCGGGACTCTGCCGGTAAAACGATAATCTGCCAATTTGATTGATGTCTTGTTGCGCGTAAAAGGATTCAAAATGTTCTTGTTCTAACCGCAACGCTGCTAAATCTTGACGGAGTTGGGCTCTCTGACGATCGATCTCCATCAAATCGATAAAGGCGACTGTTAATCACTTGGATTTGATTAAGCAATGTTTTCTCATCCGTATCGCTTTTCCAAGAAGAAACGTTCGGAACAGGAAGATCGGCGAAAAATAGATTTTTATTTTCTGCACTACCTAGAGCCGCTACTAAAAAGTCATACTCCTCAGCCCTCAGCTTATCCCTAACATTCTGTACCGCGGCATTATTGCTGGACACAACGGCGACTGTCTTATTCTGCATGACAACTAGATTGGCCAATATATTCAATATTGTCTGGGTTTTCCCGGTTCCGGGTGGGCCCTGAATAACCGAAATTTGGTTGTGTAACGCGATCTCAAGCGCCTGCTTCTGGCTTAGATTAAATCTGAAAGGATAAATAGTTCCAGCATTCTTAATGGAGTGCTCTTTTATCGTTTGTCTGTTAAGGTAATGGGCAAGCACGCTGTTCGGATTTATAAAAGCGATCTTATTGAATTGACTATGCAGGAAAGGCTCCTTGCCTTTGTCCTCTCCTGCAATGTGCGTATATCTAGATATCGCGGTAAAGTGTTTAAGAATATTTTTGGAGTCATTAGATGCTAGTGCATCTCTAACAACGAAAATTGAATTTTTGTCATACACATAACTATTGCCTTTGTGATCCACTATGCGTATTTTCGGACCAAAATCAAAAATGCGGCTTACTTGATAAAGAGGAAAATCATTATGATAAACTCTTTCGTTCTTGTTGATGTCCGTAATCGTTGGTTCTTGGTAAATCACAATGTCCGTTGAAGAATATCGATATTCTTGTTCCTGATTCGAGGTATAGACGATATATACATATTGATCGCGCATGTCGTAAGATAGGATATCTTTTGTTTTTTCTTCTGACTTCACAAGTATCAAATACTTTTCCGGATTCATAAGAAATACCCTTCCATATTGGAAATGTTGTAAGAATTCGACATCAACTCTTAGCATTCGCCATATGGAAGGGAATCCCTTCTTACGTATTGGATTTACTTTTCTGTACCAATATAATCTTGTATTAGCTGCTTACTTCATTCTTATTTCCAGTGTTCAAATGCCATGGACAATCTTAAATAATAGATAAACTTTTTCAATAACTTATCAACATTTCCAACTAAGGATACAACTAAATAAAGCTATGGGTTGATTTTCTATACAGTTTCGATGCTCTATATTATTCCTATCCTATAAAAAACTATACTCTTTTGCTGCCGATTGCTCTTGTTCTGACTTATCTTTTGAATCGTTAGGTAACAATACAATCTCTAGATCCAATCCAAGGACTAATTTGTAAAAAGTATCGAGTTTAGGAATTGCCTCGCCTGTTTCAATACGAGCTAAATTGGCTTGGGTAATTCCAATACGTTCGGCTAATTGGCCTTGTGTTATTTTCAATTGTTTTCTTCTCATAATTAGACTACCTATTATTTTTGCAAACACATCATTTTTCACTTGTTCCTCTTGAGTAATGAATTCGTTACGAACGTCCGTCCAGTGCACGAACCCACTTCTTTTATCCACCGGTAATTTATCACCTCTCCGTTTATCGTCCATAATTTATATACCTCCTACACCATGAGATTCTATCCTCCGTTGAGGAGTGAAGGGAATTCTCCCTTCACTCTTCCTACTCGTGGCGCTTTAACCATTCGTCTCTTCTTGTTCTAGCAATGTGTTTTTCCGATTCGGGAGTTTTCTGTCCCTTCTTTCTAAACACATTAGTAGCGATCCAGTTGTCACCCTCTACAAAGAAAAGAATACGATAATTCCCAGGGCGTACTTCCCAGATCTTACCTTCAATATGACCCACATACGGCTCACCTATACGTATTCCCTGCTCTTCAATAAGCCGTATGTATCTGTCAATTTTACTCCTTTCTTTTGACGTTAAAGTGGCGACAAATGACGAGACGGGGTCTTTGCCACGAGCATCAAGGAAGTTAGAAAACTTCATAATGATGCCCCTTTACATATTTATTCTTAAGTAGTCGCAATGATGCTGTTCACGTTAATATTATATTGTGTACGATATTAAAAAGTCAAATAGTTTGAGTTGATTCTATTAAGATAAGTTTCTCAAATAAGAATTAATGAGATATAAGTTTTATATCTAATCCCTTGCCCCAACTTTTCAGATTACTAACCTTATTAATTACATGATAGTTGAAGTACGAAACAGTATCTTTATTCTCGGTGAAAGTAAAGTAATCTCCACATTGATCACAATTAATTTCTATTGCATGTATTGTTTTAGAAAGATCATGAAAACAATGCCGAAATTTATACTTTTTGAGACAATTGGGACAAAACCACGTATCATTACAAGCCATATGCGCCAGCTTTATGAATTCCAGAATCATCTCCTTTTGATCTTCTGGCTCGTATTTGGGTAAGTTTTTAATTTCTTTAACGAAGTACTGAAAAATTTTAAAAAACTCCCCGCTTCCATAAGAGTTTCTTAGCATTTTCGACATGTTGTTAATAATCTCAACTTCTTCATTATCCACTACAGAAATATTCGACATATATAGCCCTCCAATATCATGATGATATTGGAGTTACCCTATGTTCACAGGTTTAAAACACAAGAGGTGATTAAGTTAGAATCAGTCAAATTAGTTCAGCTCTGCACTCAGACGCTCCACAAAAGGAACATCAGCTGGAGCCCACTTGAGCCTTGGAGATAGTGACAGATCCGAAAGGAATGTCTACTTCACTTTCTTTTTCTGTTTTCTATATCTCATCTCTAGAAGTATTAATACCGTCGTCCAGACTATCGCAAAGAAAAGGATGAGGATAAAAATAGTAACAAAATTATCTCCGTATCTTATGATGAGATCAATGAACACAGCAGATCACCTCTAATGTGATAAATTTATTCTTATCAAAAAAGAATCACTCTTAACTCTTTTCATCAGCTCCAATCCTTATTAAGTCATAACATCCACTTAATAAATTGATCTTATAAGATGTATTATAATACATTTTGCATCTCATAGTTGGGTTATCTATTCAAACT
The DNA here is from genome assembly GCF_012849095.1 of Cohnella herbarum. Classification (NCBI taxonomy): domain Bacteria; kingdom Bacillati; phylum Bacillota; class Bacilli; order Caryophanales; family Paenibacillaceae; genus Cohnella; species Cohnella herbarum. The sequence continues at coordinate 6,207,860 of NZ_CP051680.1, read as the reverse complement.
TATTTGTCTACACTTCTTATTAGGAGTGTGGAGAATATGGATGATTCCGTTTTTCAATTGATCGGAGCACGAGTACGTAACATTCGAAAGTCAAAAGGACTCACTCAAGAGCAACTTGCCGAGTTGGCGAGTACCTCTCATTCATATATCGGCGATCTTGAACGAGGAGCGAGAAACGTCACTCTTCAAAGCCTTCAAAAAGTTTCCGATGCTCTTGGCGTCAATTTTTTCGAGTTGTTCAGCTACGGGGAATTTACCGAGTTAGAAAAGAAAAACTCGACAATCTGGAAGATCGTCGAGTTACTTGTGGATAAAGAGGAAGTTGAGGTTGAGAAGGCGTTAAGTGTTTTGAATGCGATGTATAAATAAACTTCGAGAGAGTTATTCCACTGACTTTCCATACCGTAAACTTAAAGCTTATTAAATTCCCCCCGTTTAACCTCTCCATTTTCTATTCCTCAACTTATTCCGATCCACAATCACATATTTTTACTAAAATATGAAGAATTTACAAGTTATTTGAAAAAAACAAGGATGAACGAATGTCTGAAGATATAAAAATTTGCTCAAAATTATAAAGAAGCGAGTGGGGACTTGCAATGAATGATCTAACTTCAATTTTAACATTTTTACAGTTACCGTCTGGTATTATCGGTGTCTTAGCCCTTTGCATCTATCTATATAAGTTAAATCCAGTAACACTAGTAACATCCAGTTCTATAGAAAAAGTTTTATTCACCAAAGAAAAACGAGTATCCATTAATGTGTTATCTTACTTTGGACAAGTAATATTTTCAGCTTGTATAATAGCACTCATTTCTTTGGCATTCTATTATTCTAAGGTTCAATATTTTAGAATAGGAACAAGTATATCCGCCATTCTTCTTTGTCTTGGCTTTGTATTTTTCTTAGTAAATAATCTACGAGAGAAACACTTCAAACAGGTCTTTGAAAATGCATCAATTAAAACGAGATATACAGTCATTTCATTATGCCTGATCTATATAGGAGTAATGTATTTACTCATGTCTTATTATCTGGGTTCAAATATGCTTTATTCAGTTAAGTACACTGAAGAAATACAAATTATAGCCTTTACAACTTTCTTTTCGTTATTCTTTTCAATATGCATTCTCTTACCTGTGACTAGAATAATAATTAAGTTCTTGGACAGAAACTATCGTAAAATACCCAACATTTTCATAACTGATACTAACAATAAGAAATGGTACATTTATCACCCTATAGATAAAGACAAGTTACTCCTAGGCAGCTCAGCTATCCTCGATGAATCAGAGGAGTACATAATTAGAGATAGAAATGAGATTATTACAACTTATATATTGATTAAAGAAATTGATAATTGAGCTAGATATTTTTTGAGCATATTATTCATTGTGTTAAATAATATCGTGCAGGTCCCCTGAATACTTCCCGAATATGCCATTCAATAAAATCTACTTTAGGCTGGTAGAACGAATCGGTAAGCGTATCTTCTTTCCATGGAACCTCATCAGCCAATCTTCAAATCCGAGCGTACCGTGTGCCTCTTCAGTAACGATCATTTCCCGATCACTGGTAATTGTAATTACTCTGCGGTCAAACAACATATGATGCATTGCGCATAACGCGATTCCGTTTTCCTCACTATCAGGACCTCCCGCTTGAAGCCATTGAATATGTGCGGTGTCAACTGATGACAAATCATCATACTAACATCTCAACAAACTTAATATCCGCCGGTGCGAAAATGTAATTGTTGAGCTCGTCCCGCTCTACCCATGCGTATTCGTCGTGATCGACAAGCCTCATTTCGCCGCTTACGAATGTTGCCCAATATGCGATGAGTCGGATCTGTACAGTTCCATAATCATGCTCATTCACCCCAAATCGCTCTCCCGGTTGAATGAGCATGTTCATCTCTTCCTGTAGCTCTCGAACCAAGCAGTCTTGAGCGGTTTCTCCAGCCTCGATCTTCCCGCCAGGAAACTCCCACAGACCAGCTTGAGACTTCCCCACCTTCCGCTTTGCAATAAGAATCTGCCCTTGTGCGTTCTCAATAATAGCAGCAGCCACTTCGATCATCTGCTTCACTTCACTTTCCTACACTATAACTTTATTCGCTGCTGGCACCATCGCCGGAGGCATATCGATCTTTAGCCGCCATACGAAACTCATTGGTTTATTTCCCTCGTGTTTCACGTACTCCGCCTCACCCAGAAAAACAAACGGAGAAGTATAATTGTGCTCCTCCTTGTACTCCCGAACGAACAAGGCAATTCGTGTTCCCATTTGCTTATGATGAATGTAACGTTGTGCCGTCTTGGAGTCCTCGGACGTCCGGCTTTGAGTTTGCCAATGGAACAGCCGCTCGTTAATCGCATAATCCTCGTATAGAGTGGAAGGCGAGAAATCCTTGTCCGACTTATTGAGCGTAATGAAGAAGATATCCGTCGTCTTCTCCTCGAAATACTTTACGCCCTCCCTGAAGCTTGGAGCCTTCTCCTCGTTCCAATAACCGAATGCAGCCAAGATCTGATCCATGGAATAGCTGCAATGAATGTCCAACGGGCAAGCATAAGGGAACTCGTTCGGCTTGTCCACAAAATCGAGATGCGACAGCTTGAACTTCAGTACCTCGATGACCTCTTCGCGAAATGCGGGATAGGCAAGCGTTTCTTGAATCGCTTGATCCACGCCGATGAACCCATTCTTTGTTGGTTCAGAACGGTAGAACGTATAGTAGAACATGTTCAGCATGAGCTGATCTTCTTCTGACCGCGGTGTCATGCCCTCTTCCAGATAAGCCAACAAAAATTTCAGCAGCTTTCGAGAATTTAGGTTAAGCAAGGCGGGCACCCTCTTGGCGACGAATTCCGAATTACTCCAAGTGTATCCCTCACAGGTTTCCGCGACCCCGGCTTCTTCCTTAAGCCCATTAAACGTGCGATTCCCAGTTCTGCCCCCATATAGCTCGTACAAGCTAAGCCCATGATATCGTACAAAATTCTCGATGGAGAGCTCTAATCCGGTATCGCCCTCAAAATATTTCATCTTGTGAATCAAGCTTCTACGATTCAGTATCGCTTGTTTAAGGTTTCGAAGGATGTACGCCTTGGCCTGTTTCTCCAACTGAATGAAGCTTCCCCTCGGGAGACTGGAGAACCCGTTCTCGACGTAATGCTGTACTGAATGCTTCGTATGTCCGATCAGTGCGCGAAACTTATCCTGGAAATTGTAATCTTGATGGGCTTGTCCGATAAAATCAAGCACGGTCAGGCATTCCTTCCCTTCAGCCAACCTTAAGCCTCGACCCAATTGTTGGAGGAATACTGTCAGACTCTCTGTAGGACGTAGGAACAGAATGGTATTGACCGCAGGGATATCTACTCCTTCGTTATAGAGGTCCACGACGAAGATCATCTTGATCTCTCCGCCCGAAAGTCGGGCTTTCGCTTGCCGTCGTTCCTCGTCACTCGATTGACCATGTAGCGCGATGGCAGGCAATCCAGCCTCTTCAAACACTTTAGCCATATAGATCGCATGATCGACACCGACGCAGAATCCAAGCCCTTTCACCTGATCCATGTCAGTGACGTATTTCTTCATGCTATTAAGGATCTGCATCGCCCGAATCTTATTGTTCGTATACAAGTTCTCAAGCTCAGCAAGATCGTAACCGCGTCGCGACCATTTTACCTGAGTCAGATCGACTTGATCAGTCACGCCAAAATATTGAAATGGACTCAACAGCTTCCGATCGATCGCATCCGTTAGGCGGATCTCGGCGGCAATCGTATCCCCGAAATATCCAAGAATGTCTTTACCGTCCATCCGTTCCGGCGTCGCGGTTAGTCCGAGCAGAATTTGCGGTTTGTAGTAAGATAGCAGCTTCTGATAAGAAGGTGCCGCAGCGTGGTGAAATTCATCCACGACGATGTAATCGTAGAAGTCAAGCGTCGTGCGTTCCGTTAACAGCATGGAATTAAAACTTTGAATACTGATAAAGAGATGATCCAGAGCTTGCGCTTGATTGCTGCCCACGTGCAGCTCGCCGAAGTTAAAATCCTTAATGATATAGCGGAAAGTATCTCGGCTCTGTCTCAGAATTTCTTCCCGGTGGGCGACAAACAGCAATCTGGCTTGCGGTCGTTTCTCGGCGAATCTCTTGTAATCGAAAGCCGATACAACGGTCTTACCTACACCTGTTGCTGCAACGACGAGGTTGTAAGTACGTCCATATAACGTTCTCTGAGCATCGAGCTTCTCTAGTATCTCTTTCTGGTAATCGTAGGGGGTAATCTCGAACGGAAAATAAAGCGAGCCTTGCTCACCCGATTTATTGGGGCGGAGGGCTTGCTGCAGCAATTGTTCGTGCTCCGTATCGGACGGTATAAAGCTGCGGAATTCCCTATCGTTCCAATAGCTTTCGAAAGTCGCCTCGATTTTCTTGAGGACGTCGTAAGAATCTTTCTCTGTGACTTTTAGATTCCATTCGAGTCCACTTGTGAGCGCAGGATTAGACAGGTTGGAGGAGCCAACATATGCGGTTGTAAATCCGGTGTCACGCTTGAAAACGTAAGCTTTAGCGTGCAGCCGTGTCCGTTCCGTATCGTAGGAAATTTTTATTTCGGTGTTAGGGAGCTTGCTCAACTCTACAATCGCTTTATAATCCGTCGCTTCCATGTACGTCGTAGTAATGACTCTAAGCTGGCCTCCGTTTGAAGTGAAAGCTTCCAGCTGCTCCATAAGAATACGAAGACCACTCCACTTGATGAACGACACGAGAAAGTCGATTCGATCGGAAGTCACTATCTCATGTTTCAGTTCGTGCAACATGTTCGGCTCGGAGTGAGAGCCAGTAAACAAGGAACTCTGGGATAACGGAGTCGCTGGACGGATGACTTTCTCATCCTTGAACGAACGGATATGATTAATCTTGGAGTAGATATATGTAAGTACTTCACCCTGCTCATCCAATTTCAACAGCTCGCACTCTTCCTGTCCAAGACTGTTCTTCAGCGTCGCGATCATCTCGTTGCAGGTCTGCACCTGGGCAAGAATAAGTTCCTCGTCATTACTCGTCTGCTCCCGCACCATCTTCAAGGCTCTACGAGTCACCAGAGCGATATAGCTGGAAAGCAGCTTGCGCGCTTCTTCAACGTCAAGCTTTTCTTTGCCGATCTCGAATGCGGATGTATCTAAGGCAGTTAGTTGCTTCGCCGTTAGTTGGTTAATGACTTGCTCGTAGAGGCCTTGTTTCATTGGTATATTTCCCTTCCATCTTCTCTCGCTAATTACGACGTTTGATTTATCCTTCGTTAACTTTATATCTAGCAGGTCCTCTGAATACTTCTCGAATATGCCATTCAATGAAGGTATCTTTGGGCTGATAAACCGGGCGTATCGGAGAGCGAATCCTTTTCCTGTGGAATCTCATGAGCCACTCCTCGAACCCTTCAGTCCCATGTGCCTCTTCTGCAACAAGCATTTGTCTGTCACCTGTTATAGTGAATACCCCTCGGTCAAACAACTTATGATGTAACGAGCAAAGTGCAACTCCGTTTTCCTCTGTATCTGGTCCGCCAGCCTGATGCCATTGAATATGTGCGGCTTCAACTGCTATTAGATTATGGCCTAATCTTACATTGAATCCGCATATGGCACAGCTAAATTCGTAGGCACGCAATATTTTGTTGCGAAAGTCAGGGTCTCGTCTACGTTTTGTTTCCATTAATAACTGAAGACCCACTTCTTCCACTAAGTCCTGATGTATCGTCTCTGGAAAATGATCGTTTAGCAACTGATCCGCAATTTCCTGAATGAGTCTACCGTTCCCCTTAAGCAGATTCAGAACGTCTTCAGAAAAGCCACCCTTAACATGATCAGCTACTAATTGTTTATCGGAAATCTGACTCTTGTTTACCTGAACATCCAGCTCCCAAATGCCATCCGTCGTCAATCGTACGAATGGCTCCTCCGGATGATAAGACTTCCTCGAAGGACCGAATTCAAATAGAAGCTTTCTTAGTTTCATTCGAACTTCTTCGTAAGGCAGATGTGATACATTCTGCTGAAGCTGACCCAGCGCATACAAAAGAAGCAAAGGTTTATGCGGCGCCCTTTGCCCATTCTTTTTCCATATCGATAAGTTCGAGATTTTATTTTTCAGTTCTTCAGCGTTCATTTGTTATACCTCTAAAATATCGACATTTGATGTTACTAGTTTAAGTTCGTCATAAAGCAGGTAAAAACCTCCATTTCCTTTTGACGACTAAGTTCAAGACATTTTATACGCAGGCCGTGTCTTTATACGCAAAAAGCCAACCTTTTGTGGCTGGCCTTGATGATCGTGGAGGCGAGGGAAATCGAACCCCTGTCCGAAGACAACGCCACATGTGCTCTTCTACGGGGGTAGTGACAGTTTTGATGTTACCCAAGAGACTCCCCGTCACCGGATTCCCTCATACGATCCTTTTTGGCGAACACCCTAAATCTGCTGATGACGAGATTGTAATCCTAATTAAACTCTTTATAAGAAAAGTTGAATTCCTCCATGTAGCTTTCTAAAATCACTTCTTCTTCAATACCCGTATTTACTCCCATATTAATACGAACTCTTTCCATTCTTACATAAGCAATCATTAGTTTGATAAAATTATCGGAGTTATCCATGATATATTCATCAAGCTCTGAAAGCTCCCTTCTTTTTGATTGGTTTCTTTGAATTTCCTTATCTTTTAGTAATTCAATGCATCTATCTATTTTCCCATAATACGTTGTATAGATATCCAATGGAAAATCATAATATTTAGTTTGAGTTAGTTGGTCTGACAAATACGCATAAAACTTCTTTGCTTCCTCATAATCTTGTAAGATGTCACTGATTCGCCCCTTAGTCAATTTTCCTTCTCCAACTTCACTGAATCTATCAAAATTACGATTATGGATAAATTCTATCTGATGTATATAGTATTCCAATATAATTAAATCATTAATACTCTTCAGTATCTCTCGTTTAACAACAACATCTGTGTTGAAAGAATTTTTCTGTAAATCAACAACAGATTTCAGAAATGTTGTTAATTCTGAGTATTCATCAAAAGGAATTAAACAAATGTTGTATGTATTTTTATAGTATTGAGATTGAATGTTGTTGAATGACCCTTGTTTAACAAGTGCGTAGTGAGGAGATGTACTTCCCAGAAAAACATTATTCAAATTCTTAAGGAACATAAGAATATCTGGATCAGTAAGACTACACCCTAAAAACACAAAAGAATATCTATGAAAATAACTTTTTGTAACTAAGGCAAGATCTTCTCGAGACATTAATCTCACATAATCTTTCTCAGAGAGGATCAAACTTTCAGGTTCAGATATAGTTCCATGTATCTTCAATACTTTCTTGCGGTTACCTGGCTTATGAATTTGCTGTAACATTGTAGGACTTAGAAAACAAATTAAAGGGTTATCCATAGAACCCTCTAGAAGCTTATCGTAGTTTGTCGTTACAATAAGAGGAGTATTAATTTGAGCGATATATTTATGATTATCATTAGACCTTAAATTAGAACCATCAAAAATAGATACAAGATACTCCCTATATTGTCCCTGTAGTTTATCCGCAAGGTATTCTGCTACTTCCAATAAAAGTTCTTTTTCAACACATTCAGTTAATTCAATTGATTCTTTGTAATCAACCCTCCCCAAATCAATTCCATGTTGAATCATATTAGATAGTAGCTTCCCCCAACCAGGAAGATTTGATGGACTCGACATGCTTATTCCAGCCCCTATAAACAAGCCGCAATTACCATCTTTTAGCATATCAACCATGGCAGTCGGTAAATTGATCCCCATTGCATTTTCCACTCCATATTAGTTTGTATTATCTGTCCCGAGTCCACTCCTTAAATCTTGCACCCTTTTCAATTTTGCAGGTAAGTTATATACATAGTCTAGAATTATCTGAGTAAATTCTATTATCGAGGTTACAATCCCATCATCAAACACAATATCATCAGCATGAGCAGCAGCATTGCCGAGTTGCTTCAAGATGTATGCCATTTCATCAACAATGGGTGGTAGAACCTTAGTATCAGCTAAATGTTTTAACTTTCTATACAGATCATTTTGAGTGGCCCCTTTATCCTTGCACATTTTCTCTAGGGCTCTTCGCACCGATAAAGCACATATTGCTCCATCAATATGCCGCACCTTAATGGCGGCTTGGAAAGCTTCAAAGACCCCGTCTGGCATATCAGAATTCTTGTTGGTGACCTGCGGATAAACTACCTGAGAATTAATAATTGGTCTGCCATCAGGATGCGTTTCTTCGGAAAACCAATTCTCTCGTTGCACCGTGATTTCCCCACACACTTTGCAAGAGTACATATACCAGTTCCTTACGAAGTCAGCGCTATTATGAATGTATCCATAGCTATCTGCGATTTCTTCTGAATCAACATGCTTGTGATGTTTTATTAAATCCATAAATGTCCTGTTCCCGCAATGATAGCATAATAATACCGCACCTTGTTCTGATGACATATACGCAACTCCCTCGTCAAATGAGCATGACATGGAACAAAGACTACCTCTAGTCAGGTAAATATTTACTATACTTCTCCTTCAGATACCTCATACCTTCTTCGTTATCTTTAACAGATAGCTCTAGCTTGTCCTGAAGGTATCTGTGCTTACCTTTAGCATCTTGAATAACTTGCTTCCACTCTTTCACCCAAACTTCCATATTATTTCCGCGATATAGCAATCCAGGGTCTCTATCTGACTGAGTAACCTTTTTTGCAGCAAACTTATCCATTCTGATTCCAAGCAAAACAATTTTCCACTTAGTCTTATCCTTGTCAAAATACTCATTCTCTTCTATTGCTACTGCGTACTTCTCAATCTGATTTAGTTCATCTTGACCTATCACACAAGAGGGTCTTTTAAGTTCAATAACCAAATTCTCAAAGTGGTCGCCGCCACCAGTTACGCACTGTCGATATAAACCAATATCAGGAATATCATTTAAATCTTTGATCCTTGCATAATCTACCTCTTCTGCTTGATCACTTCTACCGAGTAGTTGGAGGTGCTTCTTAAGAGCATTCTTCAAGGAAATATCATCATAAGCATATGAATACTGCTCACCGAAAAGCCATAGCTCTCCTAACAGAATTTTATGCAATTGACTTCTTTCTTTTAACCGCTTGTGATATTCATCAGTAAATAGTATTTGTTCAAGCCCGTTGATAAACGATATGCGGTCTGATATTAATTTGGTTGTGTTGATAATAGACACCAAACTCGTCTTCTCGAGAATGGCTGCAAATTCTTCCCGTTGATCCACTGGTAGATTTAATACTTCATTTAGTATCTTGCTAAGACTAGTAGGATTTGCTTGCAAGGCTTCCTTAAGAATTCGGTATGTAAACTGTTTAGAACCCTTATTCATCTTACCGAAATCAGGCAGATATTGATTAATCTTGACTGCACAAATATCGAATACCTGCCTTTCTGCAATTTCAATAATTGAGTGGGCCTCTCCAATGTATGGATATACTCTTTCTTCTTTAAGTTTTTTCACCTCCTTGGATGCTTCATTTGCTAATCGGTCTCGATAAATCGTTTTTAGAATTTCATATGCTTCATCCCTAAGAACATTATACTCAGGAGTCATTTCTCGAACTTCTATTTGATTGTCGTTTACCAAACTCTCCACAATGTCACTTTGAAGATAAGCAGTATGGGGAAATCCTCCCGTAGTCTTAACTCCTGATGCCTCTTCCTCATAAGCAATCCCTTCATTGTTGCACAAATATAAATTCTTAGTTGCACCAGTACTCCATTCAATTACTTTCAAGTTACCGCTAATAACTTTAGTTTGGTATGTGGTGCTTATACTATAGTCTTGCTGTGATACAATAACTTTGCTAGGATCTAAAAAGATTCCATCAATATTAATGATAATTCCACTATATGCAAGTAAATAAGGCGCAAAGATCAATGTCAATTCCTGAGCTAGTCTGGTACTATCGGCAATCTCATTAACCTTCTCATCATATAACTCTGAAACACTGACTCTGACACCTGTTCCATCCCTAATTACTTTATCTGGATTAGACAATTGGAAGTAGTTCATTTTCCCCAATCGACCTATGATATTAAACTCATATAATTCATCGTTATCCTTAAAGATACTTACCCACTCTATGTTTTTGCCTAAGGCAAACCCATTGTAACGACCTTGTCCTAACTTTCCATGATATCTTCTACCTCTAGGACTATTCTTATTTTTTATCTTATGAGAGCCGCCTAATTTTCCAAAACGATCTTGAATAAGACCATAGTGTATTCCTTCTCCATTGTCTGTAATAACTATATGCTCAATTCCTCCAAGTCGGTTTCTCTCAAATTGCACACTAATCTCTGTAGCATCTGCATCAAGAGCATTCCAAAGCAATTCCGCCAAAGCCCTAATAGATTTTGCTTTAGAAAATTTATTGAGATGTTCATTGGAAAGTTTTACCTCAATTTGTCCCAATGTCATGTTAAACCACCCTTTTTGTAGTTATACGAGTGACTACTCTCGAGTTTTCCTTTAAGTAAGATCGATCAGTGAACTTTGAACCCTTTTCGCCACCTATTCAACTTATCTTGCAAGATCAAACCATTAATCAGCTTAATATTTAGTCGATCTGCCGCTTCCTTAGCCGCTTTTGTAAAGTTGCTAGTGGTCACTATCCAAGCATCATAACAGCCATGGACCTGTTTACCCGCTTTTAACCGCAGCACGATGTCATTGCCGACATCTTTCTTCCAGCATTTGCATTGAACAGCGATCTTGTAGCCCTCTTTACCCTTAATAATTAGATCAACCTCATGGTCTCCCGCGCCGCCGATCCGTTCAACTGAATAGCCTTGACCCCTATAGTACATCTCCATGAGCCTTTCAAAATCGGCACCAGATAACGTATCTACATTTGCTTGAATTAGTTGTTGATCATTAAGCTTGGTTACACTGGGAGATTTAGCAGGACTTCCTGTGGATATTGCTACTTTCTTTTTTACACGCTTTTGAGAAGAACGCCGTTTCGTTGCCCACATTGCACCAAGGAATTCCGCTATGATTACCGCTCCTATCAATATTCCAAAGAAGAAGCCCCAATGTAGTCCTGGAATGTTGAAAAATAGCGCCAATCCTCCAATAATGAATAAGCCCCTCAAGATGTACGCTACTTCTTTGCCCTCCGAAGCATATGTCTTCGCCATGTGACCTCCCTTATATACTGTAACGTCTTAGTATTTGTCTATACGCTAAAACGTAGATGTTGAAGTTCCCATAGATACCTTATTCATGCATCATTTCCACCATTCGTTACATTTCGACTTTACACGACCTTTTCCCTGCCTTTTGGAAAATAATAAAAGCACCACATGGGTGCTTAGACCTACATTTCTTGGACATATTTGTTGCACCTGAGCTTATATTTTGGAGTTATTTATGTGCCCAGTCCACTCAGCTACCTTCCGCGCGATCAAACACCAATGTCCTCCTTCGGATTCGGGTAATCGACAATTCCTCGCTCTGTAGCTCCCCAAACGAAACACGACCATTTCATGTCGGTTTCTTGTGTCGCAATTCTATATTCGGCTCAGGGGTATCCCATTCATGATAGAAGTTGCTGACGAAGATGATTCGCGGATGACGATCTTAGAGGTAGATAGTAAAGATACAAAAACATTAGCGCGATTATACAATAGTTATAACTCCTCTTCTATGGTATAGCGTACTCCTGATAGCATTAATGTAATCTAGAATATCTTTTTTCATATGTTTGTATACTTTTCTCACTTCGTTTTGCATTATATTTCTCCGCTCTGCACAACCATGATGACTGTTCTGTAAGTCAACTTCAATCAATCTGATATCCGCTAACAGTTGGTTAACTTGTAGCATTTGATATAAAGTACCGTTTTGATAAGCATGGTCAAGTTTTCTTATTAAGTCTCCCAATGTATCCCTTGCCAATGTGAAGCCGCTACCAACAGCATACCGGTATCCACTGATTTTTTTATCAAAATACCTATTTTATAATATTATTGATATTACAAACAAAATAAAAGGACAGTAAGGCATCTATTCGCCCTAACTGTCCTTTTATTAGTTAAACCAATCTGTTACTGCAATTCCCCAAGTAGTCGATTATCTTACCATGGTGAGTTGGATTTTTGTTTTTCTAGTTCTGATTTTTTAGTTTTTTTGATGGCATTTAATTCACCTCTAATTTCATAAAACTTTTTCCGATACGATTTTACAATCTCAATTGTAATTGGCTCTTCACGCATTGTATCACTACGATTATGCGCATCAATAAATCTAGAGAGTTGACCGTGCATATCTACTATTTTTCCCGCATTCATATCGTTCCATGGCACTTCGTTGAGGTTACTTACGCGTATATAGTCATCATGTCGTTGGATAGTTTTATTGAATAGAACTTGCTCTATCAGGGCTTCGCAACCACTCCTAAGCAAACTAAAACTATCAATAAGTTTTTGTTGCTGGTGCTGATGTTGATCATCTAAAAGACCTGCTTCAACAATTAATCGATCAACTTCTTGAGTTATTACTGCAAGAGTAGCAAGTTTAGGGCTGCTATTTGAAGATATCTTCCCTGGGCGATTTCCAACACGCTGAATCCAATGGGCTTCGTATGAAGTGTCAAGTTCTGAAGATATATCAGCAAGATAACTTAAAAAGACTTTATCATGAGTGAGGATTATTACTTGACGTCTTGAAGCTTCAATGACTAGCCTGCGAGCAATTTGTCTCTTTCTTACATGATCCAAAGATGTCACTGGGTCGTCAAATATGATTCCACTGTTCCGCTTATCGAGTGAAATCTCCGTCAAAAAATCGGCCAGCGCACAAACTCTTTGTTCTCCTTCACTTAATATCTTTCCCATTTTATGTTCAGCCGAAATGTTCAACCTCAATTCTTTGACCGTTGAACCACTTGCCCCTCTTGTAGTTATGGATACTCCAAAGTTACAATCCAATGCTTCACTTTCTTCAGCAAATTTACGTCTATATTCTTCAGTAACAATTTGATCGAATAGTTCTCTTTGTTTCGTTGTTATTTGCCGTCTAGGAAATGTTATTCCTTCACATGACTTTAGCCAAGACTGGTTTTTAACATACGCAATGACTTCTTCTTTTATTTGAGAGTATATTTTACAATGCGTAATTAGATTCAATTCATCTTCTAACTTTTTAATTTCTAACTCTGGATTGCCTAGTGCTTCAATTTGCTTTTTAATTTCTGATATCATAGTATTTAATTTCTCCATAAATAACGGTGCAATTCTCGGGTAATCATTTACTTCCAGACGCTCTGTTTTCTCCTTAATTTTTTCATTAATTACGAATGAATTCTCAATCTGTTCTTTTAGATGATTGAAATACTCCTCATCCATTTCTCTAACAATTCTTGCTCCTGGAGAATCAATATCGAATTTTGGAAACTCAATTTTTTCGAGTAGCTTTTTATGTTTCTCTAAGTTTTCTTTTGCAATTTTTAACTCAGTTAAAGATTTTCCTTCTAGAAAATACCAATAACGTTCAAATAGCGATAATTCCTCATTTCTTAGGCCTTGTTTACAAAGAGGGCATTTAGTCAAAGCAAATTTTGGATTGAGCTTCTTTTCATTGTCGAGTAAAATTTTGGCGGCACTAATGAGCGATTTCCACTCTTCAGATCCAGTAGTTAAGAACACTTCATCTCTGAACGAACTTTCTCCCATCTTTTTTGAAAGATCTGTTTTTTGATTAAATTCGTTAATATACGTTATTGAAGAGGTTATATACTCTAAGTTTAATATCGAATTAATATTCTCTAGTTTTTCAACTAACTCTTCGATTTCCTTAACCTCAAGGCTTAACTGTTTTTTCTTCGTTTCAACATCTAGCTTCCGAAGTTTTTGTAACTCTTCTTGTATAACTGCGGTTCGTTCAACATCACTTGCTGTATAATTCCATTGATTAATTTCTTCGATTGAAACCTTATGATCTAGTTCACTGCAAAACTTAGATATTACGCTTTCATTATCGAAACGGCTTACTGTTGGGTTCTGCGTTCTACGAAGTGTTTTTTCGTTGTCCAATTTCTTTTCTAAATCATTGAATGCCTCGATTACATATTCAAAAACCTTTAACTGAACTGGGGTAATCGTTAAATTCGATGTGCTATTAATATGTATTTGAACACTCGAAGAATCAAATACTGAAAATCTCTTCAAGATATCGTATTTCTCATCTTCTTTATAATTGATAATTTTTTGCTCTTCTCCAATAGTCACCCTAAAATCCGCTGAAGCCTTAGTTGATTTTGTAGTCTTTGTTTCTCTGAGATTTGGAAGTATACTCTTATCACCACGTGAGAAACAAGCAGAGCTAAGTAATCGTGAATAACCAGACTTACCAGACCCATTTTCACCGTATATTAAAGTAAGGTTTTTTCCAAATGCTAACTTTTGATCTGAAGGCAATGCATTGACATGCTTTAAATTAATTACATCTTTAAGATAAACTACTTGATCATGCTCCTCTGAGATATTTGTCTTGGAGACACTTTTAAAATTAATTGGGGTACGCTCATGCTTTTTCCCACTTACAAAGTCCTCCATTAATAATTTGTAAACTTCCTCTATTTTTTTATCATCAAGCTTACCCTCTTTAATTATAAAAAACCAAACTTGTTGTTCCCAATGTGGCCGTGAATCTAACCAGTTTTCCATATTACTTAAATCGAGCATCTTAACACCACCAAAATTTATTATTACTTGAACCTTTCTACATATTCCAACAAATTCCTCCATCAGAAACTAAAATAAGAGAACAGCTAAGATTATTATCTTAACTGTCCTCTTATATATTTAAACCAAATTGTTATTGCAAATCCACCAACTAAGTAAAATGTGTTCGTTTTTAGTAAGCTTGGTGGAGGAGAGTCGAACCCCTGTCCTCAGCGATAAGGAAGATATCAGCGTATATTCTGCTGATATACCGGCAAGCTTCAGCAACAATGCTTTCCTTAATTTTATTTATTTATTTATTTATATATTTTATTGCCTTAGTTATTCATTCAATCAATCTCTTCTATTGTAGGCATCCCCGCCTGAGCCCCAAACTTAGTCACCGACAGAGAAGCAGCCTTAACGGCGAATGCGAGCGATTGTTCGAGGCTCCACCCTGAAGCGAGACCGAACCCGAAAGCGGCATTCAAGCAATCGCCAGCCCCCGTACTATCCACAACTTCCACCATCGGGGCGGGGATTGTTACTGCGCTTCCATCCTTCCAATACGACGCACCATGCTTACCCCGAGTCAGTATGACCTTATGGCCATAACGTTGCTCCCAATCCGCCAACCCTTCTTGCCAAGCTTCCTGTCCGTCCGTTTCCTTGAACCCTCCGAGGCTGGCGAACTCGGTCTCGTTCGGAGTGATATAGTCGGCTAGCTTCAACAGATCTGTCGGCAAATCCCGTGCCGGAGCCGGATTCAATACCGTACGTACTCCAGTCGACTTGGCAATTCGCAGCGCCGCATGGACCGATTCCAACGGAATCTCCAATTGGACGAGCAGGAGATCGGCTTGCGTAATGAAACTCGCGGACTGCTCTACCCTCGACGGCGTCACCGCGCCGTTCGCCCCCGGAATAATGACGATGCAATTATCCTCGCTCGTATGCAGGATCGAGGCGATTCCGGTAGGCGTTCCCTCGATGATCCCGATTCCGTCCGTCCGGATGCCGTTGTCTTGCATGTTGGACATCATCTCAGATCCGAACATGTCGTCTCCGACAGCGCCGATCATATGCACCTCGGCGCCTAATCTGGCGCAGCCGAAGGCTTGGTTAGCGCCTTTGCCGCCGGGGATATAATGAATCGTCTTCCCGGATATCGTCTCGCCGATTGTCGGCATCCGTTCGGTCGAGACGACCATATCCATATTCAAGCTTCCTACGACCGCGATGCGGGGTCTTCTCATAACGAACACCTCTTAATCTTTGCTTAATCCGCAATCTTGCGGAATAGATCGCGGAACACTTCGTCCCGGCGAATGAAATTCACGCTCCGAATCAAGTGCCGGTAAGGATCCGTGCTCCATCTCAGATCTTCCGAGATGTGCGGACTGTGCGCCAGCGAGCTCCAACACCACTCCGGATTGTTAAGCCAAGCGATGACCGAAATATCCCAGATGACTCTAGAGTATCCAAAATGATCCTTCGCGCAGTTCTCGTACGTTTCGTATAAATAATCGCCGATCTCGCTCTTGCCCTTCACGTAATCCCGCAATTCGGACAGCGAGGTTTGAAGATGGGTCGCGACTCCGAGACAGGGTACGAGAACGAGAGGAACGCCGCAGTCGAATACGAGACGGGAAGCGTGCAAATCTTGCATAAGATTGAATTCTTTCGTGTCCGCCCAATGCAGCGCATTGCCTCCGAGCCATACGAGGACGATGCGTTCTATGATCCGCGGCTCCATCAGCAACGCGGATGCGACGTTCGTAATCGCGCCTATGGCTACGACATAGAGCGGATCGGATGGATCGCTGGCCATCGCGCGTTTTACTAAATCCCGTGCCGCTTCGCTCTCCACTGGGCGATCGGCTGCAGGCAAATAAGCCGTCGAACCGCGGTACACCGGGATGTCCTCTCGATTCAGGATTCGACGGATCTTGAGAATTTCCTGATAGCTTTTCTCCATTCCGTCGGCGGGGCCCGTCGACAGCTCGTTGTAGAAAGGCGCGGCGTACAGGGCTTCGACGGTCATATTCTCGGCCGACTTCAACGCATAGGCGATCGCGAATTGATCGTCGATTTCGTTAAAGGTGTCGGTATCGAGCACCATGCGGATTTGACGGCCGGGATGCTCCAACCGGCGGACCAATTGGTCCGCGGGAATCTTCGGAAATGAGATCATATGTGATTATACCCTCCATTATCTATCCATGTTGTATTCGTTCTTCGTGAGACTTGCTAGAACCTCAACCATAACCTCAATCCTAACTTCAGCCGTAAGCAACCTCGTCGTACCAAGGGAATTCTCCCTCGAAAGCCGCAGCCCGCTCGCAGAACGAGCGCGACCGTTCCAGGCTTAAGCCGTTCATCAAGCATAGAGCCATGGCGCCGACCCACGCTTCGAGATTGTCCCCGGATTCGAGCGCCACGATCGTGCCGGGGTTACCGCTCCATCGGGCGTCAGGGGTATGCACGAGAATATCGGCGAAATCTCCAACAGCCATCAAGGCATCGGCTTCGGAGAATGTTCTCCCCGAAATCCCCGTGCCCTTAAGCCCGATGATCACCTTAGCTCCCAACTCCCGGGCATAGGAAGCTGCTTTCGCTATCAGCTCGTCCGGCAGCGAACCATCCATCACGAGCATATCTCCCGGGAACAACCGGTGATATAACCTTTGCAGCTGTTTCACCGTCACTTCTCCCGGCATCCATCTCTCGCGAAGGAAGACGTGATTGTCCGAGAGCCAATCCGCCGTCCGTTCGTCAACGGCTCCCAAGAAATTCACGTCGGCTTTCATCCTTGCGGCGGCCACGGCGATTCCGGGCGCTTGCAGAACATAAATTCTGGACATCGCGATTCGCCTCCACGCTTACAGAGTAGGCAGTGCCAATTCTTGATAGTAAATCCGGTACGTCCATAGAAAATCCCGGTCCTTCAGCTCCGACACCGTCGTCGCCACGGGCAATATGCCTTGTCGAGCCAACCACCCATAAGCATCCTTCACGAGGCCCGCGTTATGGTTCCGCTCGTAACCGGTGTCCTTCCCGTCGACGTTGTAAACGGTTTGCCAGCCGCCTTCGTTGTTCTCGAAATCGGCGCGGGAAATGACCGACACCTGCGTATACGGAGCGATGAAGTCGGGGAAACGGGACTTATCGAAAGGCGTGCCTTCCCGGGTCAGGTAATACAGATCGTTGCTCTTGTCCCATACGATCGTCGGATTAAACGCGGCGATACTCCCTTCGCCGTCCCGATTGTCCATGCCGCCTTCGTGCATGGCGACCTCCTCGCCCATGATCGGATGATCGGCGTCGGATAGATCAAAATCCCTCCAGAACGTCCGGCACCCTTGCAGCCGTCGCTCGTATTCGTGAACCGTCTGCGAATACAGCATGCGGAATTTGCCTTTGCCGTCCAGCGACACGACGCTCGCCTGCCCGGCTCCCCAATGGAACATTTCGTCGTACGCAACGATCGGATTCCCAGCATATTTCACGAATGGACCTTCGATTTCCTTCGCGAAAGCAATGCCGATCTGGTTGTGGTAGCAATGGTGAATATCGCAGCCCAGGTAGACCATCATCCAGCTATAAGTCTCGCCCCGATAGCGGAATTCGCCTTTGATCACGTCCGGGTCGCATACATGGATGCAATCCCAGCCGAGCCGGTCGGGCTGAAGCACCCGAAATCGGTCTCCGAACGTCCAGCGTCCGTCCTCGAGCTTCCCTTTTCGCGCGTAAATGTCATCGATGACGAGCCCCGGCCACGTGTTGGCGCAATAGAAGACGTACATGGTCGTATCGTCCGTCAATACCGGAGAAGGACAGTAATTATAGATTCCGTCATTGTCATCGAACAATTGATAGGCCGGTCGTTCCTGCACATTCCGTTCTTGCACGTTCCGTTCTTGCACATTCAGTTCCGTCACATTCTGTTCCGTCATGTTCCGCTCCTTCATTTTCCACACTCCTCTTAACGAATCGTAATCGCCCTATCGCCTTAACCTTTAAGGGATCCCACCATGAATCCGGTCACGAAAAACCGCTGCAAGAACGGGTACACGAGCAAGATCGGTACGGTACTGATCATGATCGCGGCCATGCGGATCGTCTGAACGCTGATTTTCTTCTGCACTTGGGGAGGCACGTATTGGCTATTCGAGATCACGTCCGCTTCCCGGATCATTTTCATCAAGAACAGCTGTAATGGCATTAAATCTCCCTTGGTCGTGAAGATCATCGCGTCGAAGAACGAGTTCCAATGCCCGACCGCGTTCCATAACGCCACGGTTGCGAGTACGGGAGCCGACAGCGGAATGAACAAAGCAAGGAAAATACGGAAATCGCCCGCCCCGTCCACCGTCGCCGATTCATGGATTTCCTCCGGAATTTCCCTGAAGAAGGAGCTGAAGATAATCATGTTGAAGACGGAGAACAAGGTCGGAATCACGTATACCCAGAAGGAATTAATGAGGTGCAGGTTCTTCAACACCAAGAAATAGGGAATCAGTCCGCCTCCGAAAAAAAGCGTAATCAAGTGAATCCAGTAATAGGGACCGCGAGCGATCAAGTTCTTGCGGGACATGGCATAAGCCACCATGGCGGTAAAAAATACGCTCGTAACGGTACCGATGACGGTCCGCAGAATGCTGATCTTGAACCCGGTGTACAGCCGATCGTCTTGCAAGACGACTTGGTAGTTAGCCAGGCTGAACTCTCTCGGAAACAAGAAGATGCCGCCTCGCATATAGTCGTTGCCGTCGTTGAAGGATCCTATCAGGACGAAATAGACGGGATAGATCGTGACAAGGCAGAAGATCGCCAGGAAGGCGTAATTGCAAATCGTGAACAAATCGAACCGTTTGGTTGCCATACGCGTCCCCTCCTAGAAAATACCGCGCCCGGCGATTTTTTTGCTGATCAGATGACCGCCCACGAGCAGGATCAACGCAACCGCCGATTTGAACAAGCCGACCGCCGTCGTATACGAATAACGCATCTGCGTAATTCCGATCTTGTAGACGAAAGTGTCGATCACTTCGCTTCGTTCCAGGTTTAACGGCGTTTGGAAAACCCACAGCTGATCAAAGGAAGAGTTGAGCAGATTGCTGACGGACAGCAGGAAGAAGACGATAATCGTACCGGAGATCGAGGGCAGCGTAATGTGCCAGATTCGTCTGAACCGCCCCGCTCCGTCGATGGTTGCCGCTTCGTATAAGGTAGGGTCTATGGAGGTGATCGCCGCCAAATAGATGATAGATCCCCAACCGAGTCCCTTGATAATCGACGTGATGATGATCAGAGGCCAGAACGCGTTCGGTTCGCCGAGCAACGATACCGGCTCGCTGATGATGCCGAGCTTGAGCAGAGCGGACACGATGACTCCCGTCTCCACGGACAACATGTTGATGATGATGCCGCCGAAGACGATCCACGAGATAAAATGCGGAAAATAGGTGATAGATTGCACGATCTTCTTGAACCGCTTGTGCGCGATCTCGCTGATGAGTATCGCGAATATAATCGGTGCCGGAAAGTTGATCAACAGCTGAAGCAAGTTCAGGCCGATCGTATTGAGCAGAATATCCCGGAATTGATAATCGTGGATGAATTCTTTGAAATAATCCCAGCCGATCCATGGCGCCTCGGTCAAGCTTCTCATCAGGTTAACGGAGTAATCCGCCTTCTTGAAAGCGATGACGATGCCGAACATAGGGGCGTAATTGAACGCGAGAACGAAGACGATTCCGCATAAGGCCATGACCTGGATTTGCCATTGTTTAAGAAAACGAACGATTAAGCTTTGACGAGGCTTTGCCAGCGCTGTCGAAGAATGCAAGTGAAGAGCCCCCTTTCCGTTTCATGAAAGTCCGTGCCGACATCGGAACGACGTCGGCACGAACGAGCATAGACATTATTTGCGGAATAGCGGCCACGAGCGCTCGATATTGAGAGCTTCTTTGGCGCCTTGGAACAATTCGTTGTTGTACTCGTCGAGCTCCGCTCTGCCCATCTCGTCCATCTTGGCGAGCGTATCTTCGTAGACCGCGCGGGCTTTCTCTTCCGACTCCGCCATAATGATTCTCGGTAGCTCCTTGCCCCAGAACAAAGATAGACGGTTGCCGGTTTCCAGCATTCGGTCGCGGTTCGGGTGATCCGGGTTCGGCTTTCCTCCCGCTGCGCTCGTGTCGTAGCTGTACTGAACGAGCGATTTCTTCATGTTCTTCTCCGCGAGATAGATATCGACCGGCTTCTCCGGCAGCGGGAACAAGTCCTTAACGGAATACCAGTCCATCAGCAGGTTGAAGCCCATGCCCCACTTCTTCTCGGAGCCGTCGCCTTTGGCGAGCGCGTCTTGATATTGTTGCGTCCATTGGATCGTGCCGTCCGCGTTATACGTGTACGTCTCGTTCTCCCAACCGAAGTGAACCATGTGCTGGCCTTCTTTGCTGTTCAGGAAAGCGAGCAATTTGGCGATCCGTTCGTGCGCTTTGGAATCTTTGCCGACCATCGAGACCAACCATCCGAATCCGCGAATGTCGGTCAGGACGGGATCTTCGCCTTCGTAGTTGCGCAACGCGAACGACTCGTATTGCGCGTTGTTGTCGGCCGTATACAGCGTCCTCATCGGATCGGCGAAATCTTGCGGCGCGGTTAAGCTCGCGAACACTCGGCCGCTGGCGATTTTCTCGACGATCTGATCCCGTTTGTCCGTAAAATTGTCTTTGGAGACCAAACCTCTGCGATACGCTTCGTTCAGGAATTTGATGACTTCCCAATATTTCGGATCGTAGGTGCGGTTGATCAGCTTGCCGTCGTTATTCTCGTAAGGGACGGCGAAATATTCGTTCAGCCAATTCGCGGAGTTGTTGCCGTTCGCCGTGAACTCGTATAATTGCAACGGAATCAGCGGTTTGCCGTCGTAGGTTTTCACTTCGTTCTTGACGCGTTCGAGAACGTCCAGAAACTTATCCGCGGTAGAGATATCCGGTCTTCCGAGCTGTTCGTAGATATCCTTGCGCAGCGTGAACGCGCTGTTCGGCTCCAGTTGCTCCCCCGGCTTAAGCGCAAAGCTCGAGTAAGCATAGTTAGGCAGGGCATAGGTTTTGCCGTCCGATTCTTTGTACCAATTGAAGATATCCTCGTAGGGTTTGAAATCCGGAACGTACTTCTCGATGAGTTCGTTGATCGAAACCAAATATCCGCCTTTGGCGAGCTTGGTCTTGTAGTCCAACCATGATTCGACCGTCACCAAGTCGGGAATCTCTCCCGTGGCGATCATCGCCGACATCTGATCGGAACCGTCTCCGGCCGGCGTGATGAAGTTGATGTTCAGACCGAAGCGATCGCGGATGTATTGCGAGAATTTGTCTTTTCCGTAGTCGCCTGGATATTTCCACCACGACAGGTTGACGTACCAATCGATATCGAGCACGTCGTCGTAACCTTCCTTGGGCGCCTCTCCCGTGCCCGTATTCGCGGCAGTTGCGCTGGATGCGGGGGATTGCGATCCCGTTGCATTGCCTGAACCGTCGTTATTGCCGGAGCAGCCGGCGAGTATGATCGAGATAACCATAATGAGACTGAGTAGTACGATCGTCGATTTCTGTGTAGGATTCATTCGTGAGCCTCCCTTATGGAATCGGTGAAGTCGGCTAGGCCTATAACCGTAACCCAATTGTAAGCCGGTCGCTTAAGGGCGATCTACTTCGATCTTTTTACTTGCGCGGCTCTCTTCCGTTTACATTCAACTGTTCCCGGTACTCTTGGGGAGTGAGCTTCATCGCTTTTTTGAAAAAACGGTAGAAATAATGATCGGAGAGGAAGCCGACCGCTTGGGAGATATCCTGAATCCGGTATTGCGGTTCCGCGAGCAATTGCTTCGCCTTAGCCAGCTTCAATTCCATGATCGTCTCGGATAAGCCCTTCCCCGCCTTCTGCTTATACAGCCGCGACAAATAGGACGGGTTATGCCCGATGGAGAAGGCCATCGTCTTCAGAGACAGGTCTCCCCCCAGATTGGCCGCCAGATAAGCGTGGATGCTCTGCACGATCCGGTTTTCTTCGCTTTCCTCGGCATGCACGTGTTCTGTGAAAATATATTCGGCGATCGTCCGCAATTGCTCGCGTTGCCGTTCCCAAGGATCGAGCTGACCCGAATCATAGCCTTCCTTGACCTCTGCTATCGGATCCGGGAGGCTCTCGATGCGTAGCTTCTCCAAATAACCGTACAGGATGGAGAAGACCGAGCTGGCGATCTGCACGCAAACCATCGGCTGCTTGGAACGTTTGGCTTTATCCCCGGTGAGGATGAGGAAGTCCAGCTTCCGGAAAAACTCTTCCTTGTTCTTGTGATCCAAACAATAGCCGAGATGCTCGTAGTGCTTGAACACTTCATGCTGAAGGGAGCGGACCGGATTCGTCTCGTCGTCTTCCGGCAACGTATCCGGTTCCATGTACAGCAGCTGCTTCTTGACAGTCGATTTGACTCGGCCGAGCAATTGCTCGAGCTCTCCGCCGAGCTCCTGCCATTCGACGGGATGATTGCCGATCGCGAAGGATAACGGAAGGTGCAGGAGATCGAGGCAGGAGGATTGGATGCATTCGAACGTCCCGTATACGAAGTGGGCAGTCATCGTCATGTTCTCGTTGCGCAGCCGTTCGATCCATGGCTCCGCCTTCGACTGTATGAACCACACGATCCGGAAGCGATCGTGGATGAAGGAATAATGCATGGTCGACAGCGACAAGTATTCGTTGGAAATATTCTGAACCGCATAGAGCAGCAGCGAACGGGAGTAGTGGGAGAAATCCGCGGGCCACTCGTCAATTTTGCCTACGGCGACGAATACCGGCTTGTCCTGGGACAAAGGAATATTCAACTGCTCCAGCTGACTTTCCAGCGATTGGAGCGCTTGCTTATCGCCGATCAGCAGGCTTTCCAGAAACTCCCGTTGAAGCGCGGGCAATGCCTGCTTGAGCTCTTTCTTCGCGTCCTCCAGGACGTTCATCATCTCTTTCTCTTCGCGGATTGTCTCGATCGCTTGATAGACCGAGCCGATAATGACGTCGTCCGTCTCGGTCTTCAGGATATAGTTCACGGAACCGCTTCGAATGGCTTCCTGCGCGTAGTTGAATTCGTCATAGCCGGACAGGAAGATGACCTTGCAATAAGGCCATCTGGCGGCAATGATTTTCTGCAGCTCGAGTCCCGTCATGCCGGGCATCCGGATGTCGGTAATCACGATATCCATCTTCGTCGTCATTAAGACGTTCAGCGCTTCCGCCGCGGAATAGACTCCCGTCGCTTCCAAGTCCGGATGTTTGTCCGGATTGAACAATTCCACGAGTCCGTTAACGACGTATTCTTCGTTGTCTACGATCAATAATCGGTACATCGTCTTTTCCTCCTCATTCGTTAGCTTCTTGCGAACGGCAGTCGAATCGTAACTTGAAGTCCCCCAAGCTCGCTTCTTCCGACCGATAAGCCGGACGATTCGCCGAATTTAAGCTGAAGCCGGCGGTGGATATTGACCATCCCCGTCGTCTCGATGTCCCGCTTCGTTTCCGTCATCATCGCGTCGAGCTCCGCGAGCCTCTCGTCGGTTAAGCCGTTGCCGTTATCCCTGATATGGATCAGGAGATGGCCCTCGTCCAGCTCTGAATCTATTTTCAATACTCCTATGTTCAGATGATCTTCCAACCCGTATTCGAACGCGTTCTCCACGATCGGCTGCAAGATCAGCCTCGGCACTTCCAAGCTCTCGACTTCGGCGGGAAGCGGATGAAGGGCCACCGACAACTTACTGCCGAACCGTAACTTCTGAATGCCGATATAGGCCTCGATATGCGCCATCTCTTCGCTGAGGCGAACTTCATCCTCCTTGTTGCGCGTAATAAAGCGGAAAAACTGGCCTAAATGCTGAGTCAGCTTCTTCGCGTTGTCCATATCGTCCAACTGGATGATCCGATTCAACAGAAACAGGATGTTATAGAGGAAGTGGGGATTGATTTGCGCTTGCAGTTGCTTCAGCTCCGCCCGGTTGAGCCGCAGCTCCTGTTCGAAGACGTCCTTAATCAACTGCTGCAGCCTGCCCGACATCTTGTTGAATTGCTGATATAAGTAGTTGAACTCGTCCTTGCGATCGTAGGTCAGCAAGGCGTTGAAATCGCCCTTCTCCAGCCGTCGGAAAGCCCCGGTTAATCTGTACATCGGTTGATGGACCAGCTTGTAGATCCAGGTGGAGAAGATCACCATGACCAGGAGCGAAGTAACGGCTAGCAACAAGTAAAGCTGCTTATACCATTTGATCGGACCGAGGAAGCTGTTCTCCGGTACGTAGACGACCAACGAAGCGTCCAGCAGCTCGGAAGATTCGTAAGCGTAAATGTAGGGCTTGTCTCCGATCATGAACCTGCCGATTCCGCGTTGAGGCTCTTTCGCGTCCTTGCCCAGCTGAAGCATTGAAAGCAACTCGTGTAAGGGCATATCCTGCCTCGGCAGAGAACCCAGAGACCATGCGCCCGAATGGTCGACGATCAACGATTCTCCGCCGTTATACGTGGCTACTTCCCTTAAGGACCGCTCCATATTCGCCCTGGAGAGGACAACCTCGAGCCAGAGTTTGGCCGACATTTCGTTAGGTCCCGGCTTCGGGTATCTCTCCCCGAGGATGAGCCGGTCTCCGAGCGGATAGATTCGCTTGCCCGATTCGTATAGCCGTTCGAGCGCCCGCACTTCTTCCGCGGGCAGCTCTTTGTTGACGATATGATTATGGATCGTCGTGCCCAAGTCGGGGATGTATAGCTTCAATTCTTGCACGAACAAGCTGGAGGCTTGAAACTGTTGCAATCTCCGCTCGATGTCCTGAATCGAATAGACGAAGTCGGCATCCGAATAGATCATGTGGAACATCATCAAGTCCTGGACTTCGTTGTCCAGAATGTACTGCTGCTTCATTCGAATAACCCGCTCCATCTCCAGCTCGAAGGAGCTTAAGTAGAAGCGGGCGTTCGATTTCAGCGAATTGGTAATCTCCTTCGACACGGAGGACTCTCCCGACCGATTGATCAGCATGCTGACGAGCAAGATCGGAAGGATAGCCAGAAGAAAAGATACAAGCAGCTTCTGAAAAATGTTGAAACCCGATGTCGGCACCCGCTTGAAAGGCAGCCATCTCATAGTTGTCCCTACCTACTTTCCGCGACTCTCTCTATCCTCAGTATGGCACGATTGCGGCCGAATTCCTCTATCTTTTGTTTACATCTTATCATGCGCCTAGGTAAACAAAAGACAGTCAATAGATCAAAGTAGACCGGCCCTGATCGCGACGGCTAAGATGAAAGCATGCGGTTCCCGGGTCCGCTATTGCGTTAAACCTATTAATCGCGTTAACTACGTTATTCCATAGGGAGGATGTCCATCGTGAGAAAAAGCAAAGTGTCGCTGATCGTCCTATTAACGATATTAATTGCCGTCATTCCTTTATCTAGCGCAAGCGCGGCCGTCGAATGGAACAAAGCTACGTTAAGCAAGGTATACGATCCGGCAGGCGAACGGTATTCGTATGCCCCTTCCGTCATTCGCGACGGCGATGTCGAGCATATGTGGACCTGCCATAACGATGCCGACGGCGTCGTCAAGGATCATATCTACTATACTCGAATCGAAAACGGAGTCGTTACGCAATCGGAATCCGTCCTGCAGGCGGGAGCCGAGGGGACATGGGACAGCATGCACGTATGCGATCCGAGCGTCGTCGCGGGGAAATTCAATTATGGCGGAACGGAGTACGATTACGCGCTATTCTACTTGGGCAACGACGTGAACGGAAGCGCCCACAATCAGATCGGCGTCGCCTTCTCCGATGAGTTGTCGGGAGATTGGGTGAAGTATCCGAACCCGGTCGTGGCGTATCCGAACGACGGTTTCTGGGGTGTCGGCCAGCCTTCGGCGACGAGCATAGACGGACAAGGAAGGATTATGCTGTTCTTCACGCAAGGAGACCCGACCGCGACGGGGGCGTATCGTATCGATATGAACCTGAATCAAATGGCCAATCCGGTCATCGGACCCGCTGTCCGATTAACGAACGAAGGCTTGGTCAACGCGAGCGGCCAACCCGACTTCCTTAACAACTTCGACATCGCGTACGATCCGAGCCGGGATCGCTTTGTCGCCATCAGGGAGCTGCATCCATACCCAACAAGCAACCCGAATTATATTGCCGATAGCCAGCAAATCGTCAGCATCGACGGCGGTTCGGTATGGGGCGGAGGCGGACAATGGAAGATCGAAGGAACGCTTAGCCCTTCGACGACGAACTTTCCGAGGAATCATAACGGAGGATTGCTGCGCACCGCGCATGGCACGCTTCCGGATCCTAACGCGATCGAGGCGTATTTTACGGACAGCGATGCGGCTCCGAATCTGACCGGAAGAGCGGAGTATACTTACGACGTCTGGAAAATCTCGGGCAAGCTGACCGACGGCGACGTCGTGCTCGAGCAAACGATAGAGGGCTTCAAGAGCAAACACCTCTTCGTTGCCAAGTTGACTGAAAATCTGAATACGAATGAATTTCTATTGCACGGAAAGATAGATCCGAAGGGCTTGAAGAAGTGGAAGAATCAGACGATCTGGATCGGCTATCGGATCTTCGATGCCAAGGGCGACTTGATCGAAGCCGGCACGGCTTATCGCGATCGTATCGCTCAGGACGGTTCCTTCGCGATTCCGATGATCAAGCCCCAACTCTCCAACGGCCAGTCTGCTAAGCTCGAGGTGTATCTCCTATCGGGGAAAGGTAAAACGATCGAGACTGCGGAGAAAAAGATAACTATTAGTTTGTCGTAAAATACGGAAGACACCCGCGGAGATTTCCGCGGGTGTTTCGGGATGAGACAGCTCCTTTGGCACGAGACTTTATGCGATTTAAACAACCTTCTTGGATGCGGATGCAAAATAAACCAAGAACGCGAAGCAAACGACCGCAATGAATCCGAATCCTCCGAAAATATCCATTTGGACGGAGAAATAACCAAACCCTATTCCCGTAGCGCTAAGAACCGCATTTTCCCCTAAGGACTGGAAAGAACCGATGGTCGCCCTCATGGAGGAATCCGTTCGGTGATGCAAATACCCGCCAGCCAGCGGTTCGATCAGGCCCGCGAACAGACAGATAAGACCTATCGCCGCCAAACCGCTGTAGTCTTTCACGACAGAGACGTAAATAAAGCCTGCAGCGAATACGGCCAGAGCGCCTAACAGCAAGCTTCTGTAGCTGAACAGGTTTTTCAGGAAGTGCGCAAGAAGATTGCCCGGCAGTCTGAGCAGGAAGATCGCGGCCGAGAACAACCCGAAATAGAGGACCGGAATTCCTAACCTGTCCAAGTAGGTCTGCCAGAATTCGTCGATGAAATTTATGGCTGCCCCCATCACCATTCCCGATAATACTACAATACGCACCCCCGGGTTGTCTCGAAAGAAGCGTATGGAAGCCGCAACATAGGCACGCATCGGAATGGAGGAGTCATCCTCGCTATCGCCGCTCACTGCGGGTTCAACCAACGTAAGCGTTAGGACCAGGGCCACAACCATGCTAACCAGAGAAATCCAATAGTTTAGATCGTATCCCCAGCGACTAGCCAATAAACTCCCGCATAGAGCGGCAATGATTATAGAGACGATATCGAGCGCATTTAAACGGCCCAAGTACTTCTCGAACGACTTTTCCTTACCGGCGGCCAATAAGGAATCATACAGCAAGGCATTTTCCGCCCCGCTGCTCGCGGAGCTGCCAATCGCCGCCAGAATAACGACAAGCGCGAAGTGCCAGAATTCCGTGGCGAACACTAAGATCAGAAACTCGCAGCATCCCATTAAAGCAGATAATACGATCATTCGTTTCCGGCCCCATTTGTCGGCGATGATTCCGGTAGGCACTTCAAGCAAAACAATCGTAATCGCAAAAATAATCTCCGCGTACACGACCATCTGGATAGTCATGCCTCTCTCTTCCCAATACAACCTCTCAATGACATAAGCAGGGATCAAATTGAAAAAGAAGCGGACAGCGAACAATTTCCATACATTCGGCATATAAACCATCGTCGAGCTCCCCTCGTCTCGGATTGAAATGATCTCAATCACGGCGGGGAGGAGGCGCTCGCGAACTATTCGATATTAAAGATTAACAGGGCGGTCTCGCATAGGTCATGTCGTTGCCTCCTTTGTCGTCTAGTCTCTGCGTTTCGCTATCATGTTCTTCTAATATAACATTATATCGTAGTGTAAAGATTCTCGCCCGCGTCGTATCCCAACACCCATTCGTTAATCGATTTTCATTTCAAACGCAGGTGCCGTCGCCCTTACCGATAACCCCTATGTTAAAATAGGGGAAGTACGAATGAAAAAAAGGAGTGACTTCGGCGATGAGTTCTTCAAGCATTCCATGGAGCAAGGGAAGATGGACGACGGAGCCGATCGCGGCGAAAGACGAAGGCGGAATTCTGAAAGTCGCGGCCAAACACGGGAGCGATTATTGGGAGAAAACGCTCTACGAGTTCGAGCATAGGGATGGACATGCGCTGCTTGCCGATTGGGAGGATGATCGGGCGATCGAAGTCGGCTTCAGGCTCGATTCCCTTACCGAATTGTACGATCAAGCCGGGCTGATGCTATGGCAAGGTCAGCAACAGTGGATTAAGGCCGGAATCGAGCTGAACGACGGTATTCCCCACCTGGCCGTCGTCGTGACGGACGGTTATTCGGATTGGTCGCTTGCGCCGGTACCTGAATGGGTAGGCCAAGAAGTGACGATTCGCGCTTCTCGCATGAAGGACGCGGTCATTATTCGGGCCCGATCGCATTCCGAAGGTTGGCGCACGGTTCGGGTGGCGCGTTATCCGTATGCGACCGGCAATCAGGCCGGACCTTTCCTGTGCGCGCCGACCAGAGACGGATTGGAGGTCGCGTTTACCCGTTGGGTACGGACCGCTCCCGATGCCGAGCTGCACGCAGATCCTCCTACGGAGGATTAAAGATAGGTTAGGCTTAACAGCCCTTAGTCGTTCCATCAGGAACGATTAAGGGCTGTTGGTATACCAAACGGTCGAACTCCTTGTCCTCTATGAACTGGAAGACTGGAAGACAGGGATCCCGGCTAAATACTGCATCGCTTGAAATTTACTCCGGAGTCCCTTGGGTTACCCCATGAACATAAGTCTGCCAAGGCGTATCCAATGCCCCCTGACCCGGATTATAGGTGAAGAAATACTGGATGGTATCCCCATTTTGCACATTATTGACGGGGTAGGTATAGTTACCGTTACCTGTCGAGGTCATGGCCACGTTGAGCTGGACGCCGTTATTTATCTTATAGTGTAGATCGGCGAAGGTTGCGCCATTGACATAGAACAGCAAGTTATCGCCCGTCTTCTTCAGGCCCCGCACCGTGTCGCCGATGATGATAACGGTAGGCGACGCCGGCACGACCGTTATGGCGGAGACGGCGGTTTTGTTGCCGTCGACCGTCGTTGCCGTCACGGTTGCCGTGCCCGGAGCGAGTCCCGTCACTAGACCGTTCTGATTCACGGATGCAACCCCGGTGCCCGAAACGCTCCAAGTGACCTGCTTATTCGTTGCATTAGCCGGTGCCACGCTGGCATTTAACTGCACGCTCTGTCCGACTTCCACTTGCGCAGCGGTCTGATTCAAAGTAACGCCGGTAACCGATACGTTACCTGGATTCACGCTGCCTTCATTATAGACGCGCACATAATCCACCAGCATCGTTGCGGGGATATCGGCGGGATCCGGAGTCCGGCCGCCGTCGAAGTGTCCGCCGATCGCTAGATTCATAATGATGTAGAATGGCTGATCGAAAGGCGCGTTCGGATTGTTCGGTGCGGCTACGGAATACCATTGCTCTCTGGCGACTTTGAAGAAGAACTTGCCGTCCACGTACCACTTGATATCGTCTTCTTCCCAGATCATGGAGTACACGTGGTAATCGTTTGCGAAGGTTTGCCCCTGCGGGAAATGATATTCGCCGGCGATATATCTGTTCACCGGCCATTGACCGCCGAAGTGTACGGCACCGCTCGTCGTGCCGGGCAACCGTCCTTTCGCTTCCATAATATCGATCTCGCCGGATGCCGCCCATGCGCCGTAAACCGAATCTTCCGGAAGCATCCAGAGCGCCGGCCAGACGCCATTGCCTGTTGGCAGCTTGGCGCGGATGTCTACTCTTCCGTACTGGAAGGACAGATGATCCTTGGTGTTAATCTTGCCGGAGGAGTATTGCGCATAACGGCTTGGATCTTGCGGGAAGGATCTTGGATCGTTCAACGCCTTAATATTCAGTTTCCCGTCCTGCACGAATACGTTCTGTGAGCTGTTCGTATAGTGCTGCAGCTCCGCGTTCCCCCATCCCCAGCTATTCGGATCGTTACCGATGTAATAGCCCTGTTCATAGTTCCATTTGTTCGTATCGAGCGCGGTCCCGCTAAATTCATCCTGCCAAGCGAGATTCATGCCCGCTATGGCCGGGTCGCTTGGCGTTCCGATGGCAATGTCCTCATGATCGGTTACGTCCGGACGCGGAGCATTAGGATTGCCGATAAAGGAATAGGTGACGTAATTGTTGCCGACGCTTCCGCCCGTCTGCCCGTTCAAGGGGTAGCCGATGCGGATCTGCATATTTACCTGGATAGGCTGGAACCACAGCCCGTAGATGTAATCGGCCCAATACCCCCACTGATTGGCATCGGACATGTTGTTGTAGCCATTGCCCGCGTATACGAATCCGCTCTGGCCGGAATCGCTCATCGCGACCCATTGCCCGTTGACGTTAATCTCGTAGACGAACTTTCCAAGTTCGGTGCCTATTGGCGGACCCCCGTCGATCTTAGGCAGCGGTATGCCGATGGCGCCTTTCGCATCTGCCGTATAGGTCGTTCCGTCATAGGGAGTAATGACGTACGAATTTCTGATGGGTGGATTGAAGGTGATCGTATACACGATATTAGCCGGAGAGGTTTTCGATTCTAATTTGACGTGGATTGATTCCGTTACGGTAAACCAGTAGCCGCCGCCTCCATCGGTGAATTGCCCGAAGTTGCTGTCATAGATCCAGCCGCTGGCTGCATTGTTGTTAATATCGATCCATGAGCTGCTGTTTACGGGTTTGACGTACACCTTCAAGTCGTCGGCGACGGCTTCGTAGGTGATGGCCGGATTGTTGTTGAAAATAGGATAAGTAAAGCCTGAGCCGCCTGTAAATCCTGCCGTAAGCTGCGGCCCTTGCGTAGGCGTCATAGCCGTGATGGTTGTTTTGTTAATGTTCTGAAAGACAAGCGTGTAATTAAGCGTCGTAGCCCCGTTAGCCTTGGAGTACAGCTGAATCTCGGTCGTTGCGGAGAGTGTGAACCAATAGCCGTTCGCGCCGCCGTCGCTCCAGTGTCCCCAGTTCTGGTTATAGACGTAGCCCCCGGCGCTGTCGATATCGACCCAGTTGCCGCCGACTTTCACTTTAACGCCCACGTCATCGGAAACATCGTTCCAAGTCGCGGCGCCTCCGTTGAAAATCGGCATGACGAATCCGTAGCTGGCTTGCCCGACACCCGATTTGGAGATGACAGGCCCGTCTGCCGCCGAGAAGTAAGCCATCGAGGTAACGGTGGTGCCTGCTGCCTTGGCTGTCTGAATCATCGAAGTTGGCAATAGACCGACGCTAGCCATTATCGCTAACGCCAAGAACAAACTGAATGCCTTCCGCTTAAACCGATTCTCCGTAAGGTAAAATCGTTTCATGATTGACCTCCTCTAATAAAATAGTGTTTGCCCCCAGTAATGGTAACCGTTTACATAGGAACACCTTTATTCTATCGAAGCGGGCAATCCGGTGAATAGGTGCATTTGTTTTTGTCGTAACCCAATATTTTGGCTTTTGCCTATCGTTTCGACTCTTGATAGTGCCTTTCGCTTTCGACCTTCTGTCGCATCCGTTGACGGTACTCCGTCGGTTGCATGTTCATCACGTCCCGAAAGGCCCGCGTAAAGCTTTTGTAGCTATCATACCCTACCATGCCGGCGACCTCGACGATCTTATGCTCGGTTTCGGCCAGCAGTTTCCGGGCTTTATCCAGACGAACGTCCCGCAAGTATTCCGCGAAGCCTTTGCCTACGTTTTTCTTGAACAGGTTCGAAAAATAAGCATAATTCAGCGACACGTGGTTGGATACCATCGCGAGGTCCAACGGCTTATGGTAGCTTTCGTGGATATAGCGGATGGCTTCGTTCAAGTCTTGTTTGTTGCGATAGCTGCACTTGTATTCGTAATAAAAATGGTTCAACCGAAGCAACTGCTGCTGCAGCGCCTGAATATAGTCGCGAATGCCTGGGTAGTCGAACAGGTTGCGTAAACAATCCATATCCAGCGCTTCCTCTCCCATATAGGGGCGGATCACTCGCTCATATTCCTCCAGCATCTGCACCACGGCGCGGCATAGCTGCTGCGTGTAGCCGATGTGATAGCGTTGCAGCACATCTTTGTGGAAGATCATAGAGATCCCCTGCGTTATTTTGCCGCTATTATTGGTACCGATTAACTGGAACAGGGCATAGAGCTCCTCGTGGGGAAGCTGCCACTGCTGCTCCAACCGCTCAATATGCGCCTGCAAAATGCAACGCTTATCCGGAAACAAGTAACTGTGACGGTATAGCTCCATGACTTGCGTATAACTGCCGGGTAGCTCCTTCAATCCTTGCTTCCGGCCCGTCATCGCCGCGATGGCATCGATCTGTTCTGCCTTAAGAGCGGCAGGCAACGCCTCCGTATCCACGGCCGCATCAACCGCCATGATCAGGAAAGGGCTGCGCTGAAGGAATAGGCATCCCTGTTTGCCGTATACGCGGTAGGCAATGGATTCCATGCTATGGGTACTGCTCGCTCCCGGCTGGTTAATCCATCGTTCCTCCCGCAACAGGCACAGACGGTAGTTGCTCCACAGCGCCGGATTTTGCCGCTCGGTGTGAAGGATCCACGCCTCTTCGTTCGCCGCGCCTTGCATGAACATGCACAGCTCTTTGCGATCCGTCTCCCGGGCGAGGCGGGAAATTTGCTCCATATTGCGCGAGAGCGCTTGACGCGTTTGGATTTCCTGCCATACATGCTCCACCGAGGCTTGCAGATCCTCCCTCTTAATCGGCTTCAGCAAGTACCCCTTCGCCCCAAGGGCTATCGCTTTCTGGGCATAAGCAAAATCGCTATAACCGCTAATAATGAGGTATTCGACCTTGATGCGCTCCTCTTTGGTTTGCGCCATAAGCGCCAGTCCATCCATATCCGGCATCCTAATATCGGTAATGACGAGCTGAATGCCGTGCTGCCGTATGAGTTGCAGCGCCTCGATTCCGCTAGCTGCGCTGTATAGGGTATTAAGCTCTATAGGAAATTGGCTTAGCATGGCTTGCAGTCCATCGCGTATGTGCTTCTGATCGTCCACAATCAAAATATTGATCATGCCCTACCATCCCCCCAGATTCACATTTTCCCAAGGCAAGCGTATGGTCACGCAAGTATAGACGTCCTTCACGCTGTCGATCCACAGTCCGCAGCCCTTGCCATAATGAAGCTGCAATCGCTTATGCACGTTTTCCAACCCAAGTCCGTTCTTGCTGGCGACGATCGGCGTATCCGAGTCGTCTTGCAGCGCTGCCTGTAAGCTGGCTAGCATCTTCGGGTCGACACCCGCACCGTCATCCTCGATCTTAATCAGCAGCAGGCTGTCATTTTCCACCGAAACGGAAATTCGGATGCTGAAGCTGCCGCCCGGGGGAGCCGCGTGACGAACGGCATTCTCGACGATGGGCTGCATGCACATTTTCGGAATGGCGTAACGAAGCACCTCCGGAGGAAGATCCGCTGTCAACGCAATGCCGCCGCCCTCCATAAAATTGATGAAACGGACATAGCTTTGGATGTTGGCAAGCTCCTCGCTTAGGGCAACGGTATCGCTGCGCCATTGCATGCTGTATCGCAGTTGCGAACCTAACGACACGAGCGCGTCGGCGATAGCGGGCTGCCGCTGAACCTCCGCCTGCATGCGGATGGATTCCAGCGCGTTATATAGAAAATGCGAGTTAATCTGCGAATGCAAAGAATGCAGCTGCGCGTTCTTGGCAATTAACTGCTTATCCACCACCTGTGTCATCAGCGTTTGGATCTCATCCAGCATGTTATTGTAGCTGACGGCGACTTCGTCGATTTCATCGCCGGTTTCATTGGCATCCAGGCCCGTATCGATCTTCGCGTCCAGTTGGCCTTTACGTACCTTGCGCATAGAGATCAGCACGCGATCCAATCGGCGGAACATGCGCCGGGTCGTATGGGATACGAGCAGCATGATCAGCAGCAGCACGCTCAATGTAATCCCGACCACAAGGGCATACCAATTGCGCGGGCCTTTCATTAGCGCTTGATGAGAAGCAATATCCACCACGTAAGCGTTCAACGGGGCGATGTAGCGGTACAGCGCATAGTAGGTATGGGCTCCGACAGTAACCTTGACGGGGCTTTCCTGCTGCAGCACGTCCAGCTTCCCGTGAATACTGCCGACAATTTCGTCCAGATCCTCGCCGGCGCTTTGAGCAAATCCATGCTCGGCGCTGTATATATATCGGGAAGGTTTCGTTCCGTCCATCACGACGGAGAAGAAGCTCCCCCCGTTTTCTTCCAGCATGTCGCCGAAGAACACGTCGTGCTCGGCGCGAACTTCCATAATCGTCGGAAACTTCTGCTTCTGGCCTTGAAGACGTACTAGCCGATAGTAGGACAGCGTATGCTCGCCATCCTTAAGAGCAAATAATCGGTATGAAGCACCGCCTTCATCCCGAAGGGTCTCCCAGTAGTCCTGCGGCCAAAACTTGTCGTAATGGTAAATTTCGGGCCATATTTCATGCAGGTTCGGATTATCGACATAGAAGCTGAGCTCGCTGATCATCTCGTTGCTTTGGATAATATTATGCATCTGCTCATATTGATTTTGTCTGAATTTCACAAGCCGCAAGCCATCAACGCGCATATTGGAATGAATGAAGTCTACGAATGATTTCTGGGTCAGCGCGGTCGAGGAAGCGTTTGCAAGCATCTCCAACCGGCTGCGCAGCTGATCGTTCAGTCGCGAGACATGGCTGCTGCCGGAGGCCATAGCCTCCTTGTACAGCTGGGTTTCCTGAGTGCGGATAAATAACAAGGATACTAGAATAGCAGGGATGGCAATCGCCAAGCTAAAGGCAAGAAATAACTTTCGGGAGATGCGGGAATTACGGTAAATTTTCCTCGTTCTGGTCAGCAGATCCTTCATTCCAACGCCCTCCCCACCTCTGAAATATACCATATGTCGCTAGGCATCTGGTGGGAAACAAGCAATACTATATCGTTGGCAATACAGAATCCATTCCGATACTTGGGTACATTCTCGAGCACGGAAGATGCAATAGTGTCAAAAAGTAACGCTACCGCACCGACTCCGGGCACGGAAGATGCAATAGTGTCAAAAAGTAACGCTACCGCACCGACTCCGGGCACAGATGATGCAACAGTGTCAAAAGGTAACGCTACCGCACCGACTCCGGGCACTGATGATGCAATAGTGTCAATAAGTAACGCTACCGCACCGACTCCGAGCACTGATGATGCAATAGTGTCAAAAAGTAACGCTACCGCACCGACTCCGGGCACAGATGATGCAACAGTGTCAATTTTGTCCTTGGTAGACGAAACTATGGCGAGTTCGGTTTGCCGCAGAATTTGTTATTTGAAAAAAAATTCCCAGAATGATATCTGCCGTCTATCTACCAGGGCAATCGCTTACGAAACGATTCAAGGATGAGTTATCCTGAAGAGCAACTGTAGCTGTCCCTTCCTAGCTGGAGAACGAGAGAAATAGCGGTGCTCAGCACCCTTATTTCTCCAAGAACCCGCTCGCGGAGCGAAATAGCGGTGCCCAGCACCCTTATTTCTCCAGAATCCCGCTCGCGGAGTGAAATAGCGGTGCCCAGCACCCTTATTTCTCCAAGAACCCGCTCGCGGAGCGAAATAGCGGTGCCCAGCACCCTTATTTCTCCAGAATCCCGCTCGCGGTGCGAAATAGCGGTGCCCAGCACCCTTATTTCTCCAAGAACCCGCTCGCGGTGCGAAATAGCGGTGCCCAGCACCCTTATTTCTCCAAGAACCCGCTCACAGAGCGAAATAGCGGTGCTCAGCACCCTTATTTCTCCAAGAACCCGCTCGCGGAGCGAAATAGCGGTGCCCAGCACCCTTATTTCTCCAAGGACCTGCTCACAGAGCGAAATAGCGGTGCCCAGCACCCTTATTTCTCCAAGATCCCGCTCACAGAGTGAAATAGCGGTGCCCAGCACCCTTATTTCTCCAAGAACCCGCTCACAGAGCGAAATAGCGGTGCGTTTGTTTCAACTTCGTAAGCGGTTGCCCTGACAAATACCAGCCACCATTACGGCGGCTGGCATCAAGCATGATACGGTGTATTTACTCCGCCATTTTGGCTTTGCGAGCATCCAGCTCGGTCTGGCGGTGCGCCATCACTTGGTCAAAGCCGTAGCTTACGCGTCGAGCAAGGAAGTTCTCGAAGATTTTATCGAAGGCGGCTTCGTCCTTGGCGGTGATCAGCTCCGGCAGCGTTTCCTCCCAATTCTGAGAGATGCGTGACCAAGCTACCGCTACGTCGGAATCGCCGAGCGGATCCAAGCCCTTGTAGATGCCGCTGTCGATATCGGCTTGCGCGTTGGCGAAGTCCTCCATTTGCTTAATGACGGGAGCTTTCTCCGGTCTCCATTGGTTGACGATGACAGGATTGCGCATCATCCAGTACGTATCCAGAATGCCGTAATCCTTCTCCATCTTCGCGATATCGGATGCCAGCAATTGCACCATTTCCGGTTTCAACTGCGGCTTGCCGCTTGTCGTGTCCCACGTTTCGCCTTCCTTGCCTAGGAACAAATCCTTCTGCCCTTCTTCGCTGGCCAGATAGGTCAAGAAGCGGATGGCTCGTTCTGGGTTCTTGGTCGATTTGCTAATCATCGTGACCATCCAGCCGTCCATGTTGCCGGGGAACAGCTTGGCGCTATCGCCGTTGCTATTCTGCGGGCCGTCCACCGCGATGTAGTAGGAATCCGGGTTTCCGCTCGCCGCCAGCATAGGGTTGACGGCCGTCATGCCGGTCCATTCGCGAATCATCATGAAATAACGGGCGTTGTTCGTTTTCTCCTCTACCTGCGTATCGGAATCGACCAGGAAGTCGACGTTAATGAGTCCGCGTTCGTAAGCCGTACGGAACGTTTTCAACCAGGCGACATAATCCCCATCGGTAATGCGGTCGTAGACTTTGCCGTCTTTCTCATGCGGAACGGCGAGCAGATTTTGCAAATACTCGGTCATCCCGTAAGGGACATTCCCCTGCGCGAAGAAGGGGCTGATCGGCATGCCTTTATACTCGGGATACTTATCCTTCAGTAACTGCAGTGCATTCAGGAAGCCATCCGGAGTGCTTAAGTCGGGCTTGCCCATCTCCTCGTACAGATCTTTGCGTACCAAGAAGGTTTGGTTGGCGGCCGTCATACCGGTTTCATGCATGAGATTAGGGCTGTAAGAATCATTCGGAACGCCGTACGTATTGCCGTTGGCCTGACGATACCACTTCAGCGTGCCATCGCCCGCCACCTTGAAGAAGTAGGGATCGTACTGTTCGGCCAATTCATTCAAGGCATACACATGGTCGCCTTCCCACAGCTTCTTGACAGCGCTTTCCCACGAACCCAGCGAAATCAAGTCCGGCAGCTTGCCGGAGGTCATCATTAGGGTGATCTGCTCGTTCGCTTCTCCGGAGGGAATTTCAAACTTTACGTTGACGCCCGTCTTCTGCGTGACATATTTGGAGGTCAAGCTTTCCCCCCAGGTGTGAGCATACCAGTTCGCGCCTACGAACCAGGTGAGATCGACAGGGCTCGTATCCAACTGCCATGCCGGTACGTCCGGGTTCTGCGCGGTTTCTCCGGTCGCCGGTTGCTGCGCGCTCTCCGTCGGCTGCTGCGTGTTGTCCGCTGGCTGCGAGCTCGGCGTATTTTCATTTTTTCCGGAATCGGAGCACGCGGCCATGACTATCGTCATGATTACTGCCAGCGCCAGGACCATCCCTTTCTTAATAAGGCTGCGCTTCATTGCGTAGTCATCCTTTCTATTTTACCGCTGTATTTTTTACCCTTTAATCGCGCCGATCATTACGCCTTTGACGAGATAGCGCTGAATAAAGGGGTAGAACACGAGAATAGGCAACGTAGCCACCATCATGGAGGCGAACTTGATGGAGTTGCCGGGCAGCCTTGCGCCGAATTGCGCCATAGCTTGCTGCTGTATGAATGACATGGAGTTCTCGGCAATGATCTTGTACAAGATCGTTTGCAACGGCAACAAGTCCTGCGAACGGATGTAAATGACGCCCTGGTAATAATCGTTCCAATGATAGACGGCCGAGAAAAGCGCTATGGTGGCAAGGACGGCCATGCTGTTGGGCAGTACGATTCGGAACAGAACGCCGTAATCCGAAGCGCCGTCTACCTTAGCTGATTCCTCCAGACTGTCGGGAATGGTGCGGAAGAAGCTCATGAAAATAACCATATTGAAAAAAGTGTACATGGAAGGAAAGATGAATACCCCGAAATTATCGTACAGCCCCAGCTTCGTCATGAGCAGAAAAGTGGGGATCAGCCCGCCCGAGAAGAGCATCGTAATCAAGGCGATCTTAAGATACAGCTTGCGGCCGATGAGAACCGTCTTGCTCATCCCGTAAGCGACGATGGCGGTAAACAGCACATGCACCGCCGTCCCGAACACTGTACGCAGAGTGGTGACGTAGAAGCCGTTCATCATGTTTTTATCATTAAACACGACGCTGTAGCTGGCCAGCGACAGTTCCTTGGGGAACCAGTTGACCGTGCCAAGCAATGCCTGCTGAGGCGCATTAAGCGAGTTGATGAATACAAACCACATCGGATACAGCGTGATAAAGCAAACCGCCAACATCAGCAACGTATTGCCTACCTCGAATACTCCGATGCGCCGAAACCTTTTCCGTCTATCCATGTATCCGTCCTCCCCCCTTTAGAAAATGCTGTCGCCGGTTAGTTTTTTGGATGAGTAATTGGCTAGAAACAACAGCCCCAGCGCAACGATAGAGCGGACGAACAGGACGGCCGTGGAGAAGGAATGGCGCCCGGATACCAACCCCATGTTATAGATGTACAAGTCCAGGCTTTCCGCCATCTTCATGTTCATGTTGTTCTTAAGCATAAAGATTTGCTCGAAGTTGCTGCCCAGTATCCCGCTGACGGCGAGGATGAACAAAATAGCAATGGTGGGGCGAATGCTCTGAACGGTAATATGCCACATGCGCTGCCAGCGGTTGGCGCCATCCAGTTCGGCCGCTTCGTACAGCCCCGGATCGATGCCGGCTATGGCGGCGATGTAGATGATGGCGCTCCAGCCTGTTTCTTTCAACGTATCGGTAAAATAGGTAATCCACCAAAAGTACTTCGGGTCGCTATTGAACAGAATTTCGCGCTCCTGAAGCCCCAGTGCCATCATCAGTTGGTTAATGACGCCGCCCTCGCCCAGCCAATTGAGCGTGATTCCGCCAAATATCGTCCAGGCGATAAAATGCGGCAAGTACGAAACGGTTTGTACTGAACGCTTAAATCGAATGCTCCGTATCTCATTAAGCATCAAAGCAAACAAAATGGGAATGGGAAAACCTAAAATCAGCTTGATGGCGCTCATCCCCAGCGTATTGCGGATCGAGCGCCAAAAACGGTCATCCGTCATAAAATCCTGAAAGTGCTTCAGCCCGACGAAGGGGGATTCCAGCATGGGTCTCGCGATGCT
Organism: Cohnella herbarum; assembly: GCF_012849095.1. Lineage (NCBI taxonomy): Bacteria > Bacillati > Bacillota > Bacilli > Caryophanales > Paenibacillaceae > Cohnella > Cohnella herbarum. Next base: position 6,167,082 of record NZ_CP051680.1, on the reverse strand, counting down.
GTAGTCCATAAATGCGATAATGAGCCAAAACATTGGAATATAACAAAAGATGAACATCCAGACGATGCCTGGAATGACCATGCTTTGCAATTGCCACTGCCGTAAAAACGTCTTTATGTTTAACGCCTCCTTCCTTTTCATCGTAAGAAAACGAGCATAAGAAAAAAAGGCCATCATTTTCGACCCTATCCCATTATTTTGGATTTGTTTGACTGGGCGCCGAAAATCAGTATGCTGTGGTTAACCGAGAGGAGCGTGCAAGGGATGAACAAGTTGATCTGGCAGCAGGATTTCGCGAACGGCAACGCAGATTTGAGCGCATGGAACATTCGCCTTGGCAACGACCTGCTCGATAACGACGGCAATCCGATAATGCCGGGGTGGGGGAACGGGGAACAGCAGTATTATACGGGGCATTCCGACAACCTCTATATCGACGAACTTGGCCTGAACCTACGTGCGCGCCGCGAAGACGTCGAAGCGGACGGGAGGCAATTTGCGTATACCTCGGCGCGCTTGGACACGAGGGACCATCTTTCCTTCTGCTACGGCAAACTCATCGTGCGTGCCAAGCTGCCTGTGGGGCAAGGGTTATGGCCAGCCATTTGGCTGCTTCCGCAGCACCAGGCTTACGGGCCTTGGCCCGCTTCCGGCGAGATCGACATCATGGAAGCCAAAGGCCGCCTCCCCCGGCAAGTATCCGGAACGCTGCACTACGGGAAGGATTGGGACCATAAAGTCGTCGATGAGTTCAGCTATGAGCTCGAGCAGGGCACGATCAACGAATTCCGCGATTATACTCTAGAATGGGATGTTAGCTCCATCCGATGGCTGGTAGACGGTCATTGCTACGCCGAACGCCGCTTAGAGCCGGGCATTATGCCCTTTGATGAGCCATTCTACGTGGTGCTCAACCTTGCCGTAGGGGGTTGGTATGACCGGGTAGAGGTGGACGAAGCCGCGCTGCCGGCGATCATGACGGTATCGGGGATTTGGCTGTACCAATAACGCCAAGGACGAGGTCATTTCTCTGTCCATACGAACGACACCCACGGGGGTTCCTGCGGGTGTCGTTCGTATGCGCTCGTATAGATTTTTGCCGTAGACGCTTATTAACCATCATTGATTTGTTGCACTTATTGTTGGATATTGCTGTGGTTTTGAATTAAGAGAACGCTTACTATAAAGTCATCGACCGGTCGAATAATCCATGAAGGTGGGTATTGATAGCATGGCTAAGAGGTATTCTTCTAAGCTTGCCTTTGTCTTGGCCGCAGTATTGTTGGCGAGCTCCGCGGGTATTCCGCAAGCCCCGTTCGCGCAGGCGGCGAATGGCCCCTTCGTTACCGAAGTCATCGTAAGAACCGTTGAAAATTTCAAAAATCATTCGGATGTCGTCGCCTTCATGAAGAACGCCGCCAAGCGTCATGTCTCCGTCATCAACCTGAACGTCAAGGAAGACGAGGACGATACGGTTCCTTCCGGTTACGTGTTCTACGACAGCGATATTGCTCCCGTCGCGCAAGGGTACGCCCAATTCGACGCGTTGGCCGACGTCATTGCGGAAGCGCATAGCCGGGACATCCAAGTCAGGGCTTGGATCCCGCAGTTCCACGATAAGGCCGCTTTCGATCACAATGCCGCTTGGAGAATGATGGCTCTTAAGAATGGTCAAGTCGTGCCTTTCACCGGATCGAATAACAATGAATATTTCGTTAATCCGATCCACCCGGACGTACAAGCGTACGAACGCTCTATCATTAGGGAGATCGTGACCAATTACGACGTTGACGGGGTCGTATTGGATTGGCTGCGCTTCGACGACTACAACATGGATATGAGCGACTATACGAGACAAGCGTATAATGCCGCTTATGGCTACGACCCCGTTACGATCGACTTCGCGACCGATAACGCTCAGAGAACGCAATGGAACGATTGGAGAACGACCCAGATCGCGAACTATGTGCGCGACGTGGAAGCGGATATCGAAGGCATCGTTCCCGACCTCTTTACGGGAGTGTATATTTTGCCTCCGGAATTCGTGGAAGTCGGCCAAGACGTAGAGAAATTCAAGAACTACGTGGATTTCATCTCCCCTATGGCTTATTTCGCCGACTGGGGCTTCCAGCCTTCATGGGTTTACAATAACACGGGAATTTTGGCGCAAACCAAGACCAAGATCGGCACCAAAGAAATCATTCCCGGACTGGACGTCTGGTGGAGCAACGCGCAGTACCATGAGATCTACGCGGGGATCCGCAACCAGCTTCCCGAGATTCAGAATCTATCCTTCTTCCTGTATGGCAAGTGGACGGACAACGACCTCAAGAAAATCGATAACCGCAGATCCTGGTAGGTACGCGGCACGTACTGCGGCAGCCAGCCGCTGCCGCAGTACGTGAAGTTCATAGCAATCCCGCTTAAGGAGGACCTCCGTGAAGACAAGAAGATTATTCCTACGTCAATGGGATTTACAATTGATGGTGGTCCCGGCGCTTTTGTTTATATTCGTCTTTAGTTACGTTCCTATGTACGGCATTCTGATCGCGTTCAAGGAGTATGACATTTTTGCGGGCTTTAACGCCAGTCCGTGGGTCGGATTGACTAACTTCAAAGAATTTCTATACGCCCCGGAATTTAAAACGGTCATTCGCAACACGCTCGGCATCAGCTTCCTTAAGCTCATCGTTGGTTTTCCCGCTCCGATCGTGCTGGCTTTGCTGCTGAACGAGGTGAAGATCCCGCTCTTCAAGAGAGTCGTGCAGACGATCAGCTACTTGCCTCATTTCTTATCCTGGGTCATCGTGTCCGGATTCGTGGTTACCATGCTCTCCGCCGATTACGGAAGCTTGAATATCGCTTTGGAGAAATTGCATCTGATCGACGAGCCGGTCAATTGGTTGACGATTCCGAACTACTTCTGGACGATCTTGATCGCCACCGGATTATGGAAAGGCGTAGGTTTCGCGTCCATCGTCTATCTTGCCGCGATCTCCGGCGTAAATCCGGACTTGTATGAAGCCGCTTCCATTGACGGAGCAGGCCGATTCAAGAAAATCTATGCCATTACCCTGCCTTGCATTATGCCGGTTATCTCTATTTTCCTGATTCTAGCGATCGGGGATCTGCTCAGCGCCGGGTTCGAGGACATTCTGCTGCTGCAATCGGATATCGTCCGGGATGTGTCCGACGTCTTGGATACGTACGTGTACAGAGTAGGCATCCGGAATTCGCTATTCTCTTATGCCGCCGCAGTCGGGTTGTTCAAAGCGATCATCAGCGTTGCCTTGCTGACCATCGCCAACGCCATTGCCCGGAGATCCGGCAATAGCCTATGGTAAATCCTAACGATTCGGAGATTACTTCATGAAAATATCCTATGGTGAGCGAATGTCGTCCGGTGTCATCTATTTTCTCTTGGCGTTGCTCGTATTCGTTACCTTCTATCCGTTCTGGAATTCGGCGGTCATCTCCTTCAACACCGGGTCGGACACTTCGCTCGGAGGGGTTACCTTCTGGCCGAGAGACTTCACCTTCGATAACTACGAGGTTGTATTTCAGGACAAACGGCTTAACCAAGCCTTCCTCATCTCCGTGCTGCGGACCGTAGCCGGAACGTTGCTCTCTATCGTGCTAACCGCTATTTTCGCATACGGAATGTCCAAGAAGGAGCTCGTCGGCCGCAAATATTACATGATCTTCTGCATCATTCCCTTATATTTCGACGGGGGGTTAATCCCTTCTTATATGCTGGTCCGCTCGCTTGGATTAATGAACTCGTTCTGGGTAATGGTCATTCCGGCTCTCATCAGCATTTGGAATATGATCGTATTTCGGACTTTCTTCCAGCAGCTGCCCGATAGTCTTGAAGAATCGGCTAAGATGGATGGATGCGGGTATTGGAGAACGCTGTTCCGCATCGTCTTGCCCATCTCCGGGCCGGTCGTCGCTACGTTAGCCTTATTCACGGCCGTAGCGCATTGGAACGATTGGTTTACGGCGACGCTGTACATCTCGAACGCTAAGCTGTTGCCTATCCAGACGCTGCTTCAGCAGATCCTTAGCTCCAATATCATGTCGGAGCAGATGATGCAGACAAGCTCGGCTGCTCAGAGCCATATGGCATCCGCCCGTACGATTACGACCAAATCGCTGACGATGGCGACCATGATGGTCGCTACGATTCCTATCATTCTCGTATACCCTTTCGTTCAAAAATATTTCGTCAAAGGCGTAATGGTAGGCTCGTTAAAAGAATAACAAATAGATGAATCGAGGGGATCTCCGTGAAAAAAAGAAGCTTTGCCGTCGGTATGCTGTCCGCAGCGTTATGCTTAGCGATCGTAATGTCGGGATGTTCCAATAAGGAACAAGAAAATAGCACTCCCGTCAATGAATCCAACGCCTTCGTTTTCGGCGAAACGCCCGTGGAGTTTTCCTTCTACGGCAATTACGACTGGTACACCATGCAGCCTTGGGGAGAAGACCCGGCTTCCAAATGGATCAAAGAAAACAAAAAGGTGAACGTCATTCCCGTCCCCGCTCAAGGGGCATCCGTCCAGAAGTTTAATACGATGGTCGCTTCCAAGGATTTACCGGACGTCATGTTCATGGATCGAGGCCCTTTAGTGGAAAAGCTGCGCCAAGCCGGGAAACTCGTTCCGCTTGACGATTATCTCGATAAATATCCGAATCTGAAGAAATACGCCGGAGAAGAAACGCTGAACATGCTCCGGTCCGACGACGGCAAGCTCTATCAATTTCCGAACTGGTATACGTCTACTCCGATGGGCAACGGAGGATATATGATCAATAAAACCATCTACAAGGAGCTTGGCTCCCCTAAGCTGGAAACGTTCGACGATCTGTACGCCTACTTGAAGCTCGTTAAGGAAAAGTTCCCCGACGTCATCCCCTTCGACATCGGCTACGGTACGCAAGGCATCAGTATCCTCTATTCCGGATTCGGAGAGGATCACACCGCAGCTTACACTTCGTACGGATTCGTGCCTTCGGGAGATAAACTGACGTCTCTCTTCGCCAACCCGGCATTCAAGGAAACGATTACGTTTGCCAGTACCCTTTTCCGCGAGAAGCTCATTACCCAAGATGCCCTTACGCAAACGAGAGATCAAGTCGTCGAGAAACTGAATACGGGCAAAGTCGCCGTATACGCCTCCTACGACACGGCCGATTTGGGCAGCCAAGCGACGGTCGAGCTGAAGAAAAACGATCCTAACGCCGGATATACGATGATCTGGCCTCTGCGCAAGGAAGGTGTGGATCCCAATAAAGTCTATCCCAACAACTACGACAGCATCGGCTGGAACGTCAACGTCATTACGACCGAAGCCAAAAATCCGGAAGGGATATTCGCTTACCTGGATTGGTTGACGGGAGAAGAAGGAGAACGGATCGTCTTCTGGGGACCCGAAGGCTTGTATTGGGAAGGCACGGACGAGAACGGCGCCCCGATCTGGACGGAGAAGTTCAAGACCGACGTGGAAGAGAGAACCAAATTCATGGCCGCTACGGACAGCTTCCAATGGGCCGGCAATACGAGCTTTATCGATGGGTCCAAGGCAAGCAACAACATGAAACTGCCGGAAGATCAGCGCGATTGGGCGGCAGAAGCCCAGTTCACGATTGCGTGGAAAACTTCCTATAACACGACGCAATTTTCCAACTTAACTCCGGACCCCGCATCCGAAGAAGGTAAGGTTTTGCAGAAAGTAGCGGATATCGAAACAAGCGTCATTGCCAAAGGCCTCTATGCCGGAAGCGATGCGGAGGTCGAGAAAATCATCATGGATGGCGAGAATGCCGCGAATAAAGCCGGTTACGTGAAGCTGCTGGAGTACGAAACGGCAAGGTGGCAAGAAAATCTCAAGAAAATGAACGGTAAATAAATCGAGCTACCTCTAAGAGAGAGTATACTAGAAATAGTATGCTCTTTCGGCTTGACACAGGAACGGGAGGAATCCGGATGTACAACGTGCTGCTTGTGGATGACGAGGATTTAGACTTGGAGGCGTTGCGAAGATTCATCCCATGGGATCAGCTGAACATGCGAGTCGTAAGCGCTCTGAACAGCGCGGTTTCCGCCGCCAAATACATCGACCAAGCGGAGCTGGACGTCCTGGTTACCGATATTCGCATGCCCCAGATGTCCGGATTGGAGCTAGCTAAGCTAGCGCAAGAGAGAAACAAGAGCATACGGATCGTCTTCATTAGCGGGTACGAGGATTTCACTTACGCGAAGCAAGCCCTAAGTCTTAATGCCTGTTCTTATATTTTGAAGCCGGTTAACGATGACGAGGTTTACGAAGCTTTAACCAAAGTGAAGGAAATGCTCGATCACGAGCAAAGCCGGAAGCAAACGGAAAGAGCCTATATGGAAATCGTTCAAGCCCGGAGCACGGATCGCAAGCCTCCATTGTCCGACGTGAAACAAACCCTCGCGGATTACGATAAAAAACAAAACAAGAAAAACCCGAAATTAGCCCAAGAAATCATCGCCTATATTCACGCGCACATTCATGAAGTCATTACTTTGCGGAATGCCGCCAACGCCTTTTCTTATACCCCAAATTATCTCGGCTTAATGTTCAGGGAAGAAACGGGAGTCGCCTTCACCGATTATGTGATCCAAGCGCGCCTATTGAAGGCCCAGGAGCTGCTGACGGATACGAATCTTAAAATCTATGAAATCGCGGATAAAGTAGGTTACCGGAATCTGAATTATTTCAGCAAACAATTCAAGGATAGCTTCGGGATCTCTCCATTGGAATTCAGAAGGCAAAGCTGATCGGGAGGCAGACATATTGATGGAGGACAAGCGGAAAAGATACATTCCCTTCGGCTATAAGCTATTGATATCCTATCTTATTATTTGCCTTGTGCCGATTATCGCGATCGGCTTATTCTCCTATACGACCTTCATGAGTTCGATGAAAGAGCAAAAACGCGACAATATGATGGAAACGCTTCAACAGATCGGGGACAATGTCGCCTTCAAGCTTGACGATATACGGCGTATATCCGATCTCTTGTACAACGATAACACCCTCGCGGGAGATATTCAGAACTATAACATGGGCTGGGACAGCTACGAGAGTACCGTTAGATACGTGATTCCCAAATTCCAAAGCACGATTAACGCCACCGGACAGGACATTCAATTGACCGTATACATGAACAATCCGGCGTTTCCCGAAATTTACGGCAAATCCGAGCAGAAGATCGATCCGCTCGGGGTGCAGAAGCGTTCGTTCGAAATGTACAACATTAGCCGCATCGAGAACGAAGATTGGTACAAGGGGTTTCCCGAAGAACAGTACGGGAGAACGATGTTGTGGCAGCAGGTCGGAGACGACCGCGAGCACGGCAATATCTCCTTCCTGCGCAGGCTGGTTGATTCGAGCGACCCGTTCACCCATAGCCAAATCGGCTTTATCCGGATTACGACCAAGATCGCCGGGATTTTCCAAAGCTTGGATTATCGTAAATTGGGAACGGATACGTTAGTCTTCGCGATTAATGCCCAGGACAAGATCGTGTATGCCTCGGAGGATGCCTTGATTCACAGCGACTGGGTCGACTACACGTCGAATGACGACAAGATGGTCATCTCGCAAGACCTGCCGGGAATCAACATGAATTTGGCCGCGGTTATTCCGATCGAGACTTTGGAAAATAACGCGAAACGACTCGCGAATTGGACCGTTCTCGTCTGCCTGATCAGCATATCCGTATGCGCCGTAGCCAGTATCTTCATTTCTCGAGTGTTCTCGAAACGTATCGGCAAGGTTGTTTCCTTACTGCGCATGTTCCAGGAAGGCGATTTCGATAAACGGATCCGATATAAGGGCGGCGACGAATTCACGTACATTGCGTCCGGGCTGAATCAGTTGGGCGAGCATATGAACCGGCTGATTAAAGAAACGTACCTGACCAAGATAGAAAAACAGGAGCTCGAACTGGAATCGCTGCAAGCGCAGATCAACCCCCATTTTCTATACAATACGCTCTCTTCCATCAGCCGGTTGGCCAAATTCGGGGAGCTGGAGAAGCTTCAATTGATGGTTATGGAGCTGTCCAAGTTCTATAGATACTCGTTGAACAACGGCGAGACGCTCATCTCGATCGCCAAGGAGCTCGAACAGGTCAAAGCCTATATCGAGATTCAAAAAATCAAGTACACGGACCGGTTGGTCGCCGAATTCGAGGTGGACCCTTCCGTCCTGACCTACGACACGGTTAAGTTGATCTTGCAGCCTTTCGTCGAGAACGTCATCGAACACGGCTGGAGCGGAGAAGGAATCATCCGCGTCAAGATTCATACCGTCATGGACGAGGGTCATATCAAGTTCCGCATCATAGACGACGGATCCGGGATGAGCGAGGAAACGATTGCCCAGATTTTCAAACCGAACGACGGAGTATATCTAGGTTATGGAATTCGTAACGTCGAACAGCGGATCAAACTGTATTTCGGCAACGATTACGGAGTATCCATCCAGAGCAAGATCGGCGGCGGCACCACGATAGCGATAACGATCCCGGCTACGACTAGACAGCGATTAAATTCGGGGTGAGTCGTGAAGTGTTATGTAGATTTTTGGCGAATGATCGCCGCTAAGAAAATGATCGAGAAATACCCGGACATTTTCCACACATAGACGAGCGACAGTATCGTAGGCCAATATTCGGGACTGTTATACCAAGACACCGAATCTAAGCCTAAGCTGGTGAGCGTTCTATTCAGGAGCCCGTCTTTGGTATTAAGAAGCGAATACACCATGAGACTGACGACCATCCACGATATAAAATAGGGCATGAAGATGACCGTCTGCGCGATCCTCTTCATAAGAACGATCCGAATCTCGTTCAACAAGATAGCCATGACGACCGCCAGTCCCAGACCGAATACGATAAACAAACCGTTGAGTAACACCGTATTCCAAGTGACCTTGAGCCACTCGCCCGTGGAGAAGAAAAACTCGAAGTTCTTAAACCCAACCCACTCGCTCTTCCAGAATCCCTGGATCGCGTTAAATTTCTTGAATGCGATCAAGTGGCCGAACATGGGTGTATAAGCGAAAATCAACAAAAATAACAATCCCGGAAGCGCCAACGTATATAAGCTACGATTCCTCGATATCTCTCTGATCAATCCCATGAAGCGCCTCCTCTGCCTCGTGTTCATCCGATTCCCTAGTCAACATAACACCAATGATTGGCTGCTTATAGTTCTCAATCCGCAAGTGGAGTTCTCGATGCGCAGATTAGCGGGTTCTGTTTGCGAAGTTCTTGGAATGACGCGCTAGATGTACCCTCTTGGCATGAACTTTTGACCTTTAACCTCCATCGCAAAAATGCACCCCTTAGAATGGACATTGGATTAAGCCGCGGGGGCTTTTCCAATATCCATTCTAAGGGGTGCACCTCAAGAGCGCGCTTGACTATAAATCCTCACGCTTCATTCAATCGTCCAATTGCTGGTATCCTAATCCGAACCGACGTACCTTCGCCATAAATGCTGCGATATTCCAATCCATACTCGCTGCCGTAATACAGCTTGATTCTTTCGTTCACGTTTTTAATGCCGTACCCGCTATTCCTTGACCTTCTATCGGAATTCAGGATGTTCTCCAACACCTTCTCCTCGATACCCGCTCCGTCATCGGCTACGGTTAGGACAAGCTCCTCTCCAAGGATTTCCGCCTTCACTTGAATACGGCCCGTTCCGTCCGTCTTTTCCAATATCCCGTGCAAAATCGAATTTTCGACGATCGGCTGTAAAACCAGCTTGATCAGAGCGAACTCAAGCAGCTCCTCCGGGACGTCGATTTCAAGATGAATGGCGTCATCGAATCGAATATTTTGAATTTCAACGTAGGCCTTAATATGTTCGATTTCGTCCTTTAACGAAATCACTTCCTCGCCTTTGCTAAGGCTAAGCCTGTAGAATTTGGCCAACAAATAGAGCAGCCGGTTGATCTCCTCGCTCTTGTTCTCTTTCGTCATCCAGCGTATGCATTCCAGCGTATTGTACAGAAAATGCGGATTGATCTGCGCCTGCAATGCTTTGAGCTCCGCGCCTTTGACGGATTTCCCCAGGTTGTACTTCTCCTCGATCAGGTCGGAAATTCTGCCCAGCATATGGTTGAACTTCATGCCCAACTGTCCGATCTCGTCATGGCCGCCCCGAAAAACAGGCTGCTTGAAATCCCCTCTCTCCGTCTGCTTCAATTGTACGACGAGCTTCTTGATTCGGCTTGTGATCGTACTGGATATGAAAATGGCAAAGCCATACGCAAGCACGCACAAGATAAGCACGAACACGGCCGTTTCCTTCTTGACCGACTCCGTCGTTCTTAACATCTCTTCATCAGGGATGAACGACAGCAGCTTCCAATCCGTTCCTTTAACGTCTTTGTACAGCAGCACGCCGTGCCGGTTATCGATTTTGATTTTGGCGCTCGCCTGCGCTTCTTCCGGTTCCTTCAGAATATCGCTTATTTCCTGCTGCCGCAGGCCCGCCTCCAACAACCGAGGATCGCCGACGCTCGTAATGGTTTGCCCGTTTTCGTTAACGAGAGCGACAAGCGACGAAGGGGTCGCCCTTGCTCTTGCGATAATATCGTGAACGTCGCTTTCCAATAAGTCGATCCTGCAAGCGCCCAACGTCTGATGATAATTTCCGAGATTTCGGATTCGGCATAACGCCGAGATCAATTTCGTCTGCCCTCCGTGTCCCGGGTCCAGAACCCCGCTCGGCAGCCAGATGAGCTTCCCTCGGTTTTCCTCCATCCGTTCGCTTATTCCACTCTCCGCCAGGCTGCTCCAATTAAAGAAATGCTCCCGCTCGTTCGCGAAAATCAGCTCGCTTGGAACGTATAAGCCGATTCGATAAATGTCCTTGCTTCTTTCCAAGCTATATAAGAAATTAAGATTATCCCTATAGTATTCGTCTTGGATAATACTCTCATTGTATCTGTCGGAGGGCGTATACTTGAACAGCTCCTGAATTTTGTTATCCATCATTGCGATGTTGGCTATGCTTGAAACATTGAAGATTTTGTATTCCAAATACCCGGCGGTCTGCTCGAACGCTTGGCCGGCCGTATATTCGAACTGATCGATTAGCTTGGCGGAAAATTTATCGTAAAGATAATAGCCGAACACGAGCAAAGGGATAAAAATAAACACCAAAAGAGAGGTATAGAGCTTTTTTCTTAGCCCGATATTATTCACCGCGCCTACAATACCCTTAAACACCGCGTTCCTCATAGGAAAAACCTTTCTCTGAACTCGGATGGGGAAGCGCTTTCATATTTTCTGAACACTTTCGCGAAATAGTTATCGTTATCGTACCCTACTTTTTTGGCGACTTCATAGATTTTAATCGTTCTATCCTTCAGCAACTCCTTCGACTTTTCGATTCGCACTTCCGTGATGTAGTCGTTCAAGGTTTTTCCCGTTATTTTCTTGAAAAAGGTACACAAATAGCTTTCCGAGAAATTATGGCTTTCCGCGATCCGCTTGACCGACAGCTTCTGATCGTGGTACTGATTTTGGATGAATTTCATAATCTCGTAGACGTTTCTTCCGTAGGCCTCCTTATCCTCTACAAGCTTAAAGAAGACCTTCACCTGGTCGACCAGGTACAGATGAATCTTCTCCAGCGTATCCATGCCGGATACGGACCTCCACAAATAGCCGTACAGATCCTCCTCTTCGGTTAATCTGATTCCCCTTTTCTTGGCAATGGAATGCAGGTCGAACAGGAGCTTTAAATACCGGTTGCGGATGATGCCGCTATCGGAAACCTTAGAGGCCGCGAGCCCGGAATAGTATTCGTTAAGCAGCAGCATCGATTCTCTTCTCTTGTCGCTGCCTAGATACTCGCCGAAAGCCGACAGAAATTCATCATCCATAATCGGATTTCCGCTCCCTTGAGCGTTCAGGCCGCTGGAAAAGATAATCGTATCCACGCCCTCGTAAAACTGCATACGGACCGCCTTCATAGCTAGGTTAAAAGAGTTCTTCAGTCCGGCCAGGCCGTATACGGGCAAGCCGACCCCGATCGTCACCGCGTAGTTTCCTTGGCATTCCGCCGTGATTTTCTCCCGCAGGACGTTAAGCTTTTTTTCCCAATGTTGAACGGCTTGAATTCTTTCTTTGAAATGAATAAGATACAGCTCGCTATCCAAATAGCCGGATACGAACCAATCGGACAGCCCGTACAGGAAATCGGACATGTTCGAAGAGAGCAGGCTTCGGCAGCTTTCCTTTTCGTTATGCGTCAGCGCTCCGTTCCAGTTGAATTTCACGACCGCCGTCGTATAATAGCGATCCGCTCGATACTCGACTCCGGCGTCCTCGAATATCCCTTTCAACTCGGCAGGATCTGCATCGGATTTGATTAATTCCACAGCCAGCTTCTGCCGAACGAGATCCGTATTTCTTCTAATATTGTCTTGCAACCTCTCGTCCTTGGCCTTCTGATCGCTCTCGGACTTGTATTGGACGACCGCTTTGGAGAGAGTGGCGATCAGCTCGTTCTCGTCTATCGGCTTCTCGATGTAGTTGAGCGCGTTCAGCTTAATCGCCGACTTCAAATACTCCTTGTCGCTATAACCGCTTAAGAAAATGATTTTGCATTGCGGATACTTCTCGCGCAGACGGGTGGCCAGCTGGATGCCGTCCATCTTGGGCATGGAAACGTCGGTCAATACAATGTCGGGCTCCAGCCATTCTGCCTTCTCCAGCGCTTCGACTCCGTTTCTGGCGTCCTCTACGCGATCTATTCCAATCCGATTCCAGGGGGTATGCTTCATCAAACCTTCTCTTGTAGCTCTCTCGTCCTCGACCAGAATCAGCTTGATCACGGATCTTCCTTCCTCCCTGCTTAGTGTGGCACTCAGAAGCTGCATCCTTGAAGAGGTCGGGCCTGTACGGATTGCAAAAAAGAGGCTAAGTTAAGCCTCTTTTTTGCTATGCAACGCCTAGTTCTTGGCCAACCATTCCTGCATCTGCTTTTTATACTCCTCCAACACCTTCTCGGACCCCGCCGCCTTCATTTCCTTGTCGTAATCGGCTAGCACCTTGTCCACGTCGGACACGAGTCCGAGACTTAATGAAGGGTTATATTTCTCCTTGACGGCACTTATCGCCGCATATTCGTTTTTGACCGGTTCGGAATTGAAAACGAAGGAACCGAGTTTAGGGAAATACGCGATTTTCGAATATTCTTCCTTTAATGCAGCGTTTGGACTCGAAGGATCGCCCTTGAACGGATTCACCAGCTTATACCTCATACCGCTGAAATACGTGCCTTCGTAATCCGTACTTTTGGCGCCTTCGGGCAGTGTTTTCGCGCCGTTGGCGTCGATATCGTAATTTCTGCCCTGAATTCCATACATGCAGAGCGTCCACAATTCCGGATCGGAATAGATAGCGTCGATCGTCATTAACGCTCTTTCGGCGTTTTTGGACGAATTCAGAATGGCGACGCCGTTTTTGATGCTTGGCGGCTTCGGAAAGTATTTACCGCCGACTTTGGCGGCGTACGATCCGATCTCCCAATCCGGATGCGCTTTCATGATTTCCTTATAGTTTAGCTCGATCGCCCAATAGCCGCCCTGGCAGGCCGCGGCCTTGCCTTCCTTAAAGGCGCTGCAGGATTCCGTCTTGTTGGCCAGGGAATCCTTGGGCCAGTAGCCTTTATCCGCCCATGATTTCATCTTTTTGAAAGCTTCGGCATAGATCGGACTTTGGCTTAAGAAGGCTAACGTGGAGCCGTCCTGATCGTCTACTTGCATCGACAGAATGCCCGGCGGCGTAACATCCGGCTGATCTCCTTTCTCTTGGACGTAAGGCGCGAGTACGGTCCAGGATTCGTCCGTAGCCGGCTTAAAAGGGACCATCTCTTTTTCGTTCTGCTTGATGGCCTCGAAGTACGCCTCCATATCCGCCATCGTCTTGATCTCCGGAACGTTATACTTCTTTCTCAAGTCTTCCCGATATAAGAAACCGTTCCAGTTATACTCGTCCGAAAAAGAAGGAATCATGTAGACGCTGCCGTCGATTTTGCTCTCGTTCCACGTATCCTCCGTCCAGTTTTTGGAGATGGTCGGAGCGTTCTTCTCCAGCATCCCCGTAAGATCCTTGAAAGCGCCTTTGCGGGTTTGCACCGCGACGTCCGTCCATGAGGCCGCATAGATGACATCGTAATCTTCGCCCGAGGAAAGCACCAGGTTGTATTTATTATACCAGTCGGCCCAATCGATGGAATCCAACTCCAGCGTTACGTTGACCTTTTCTTTCAGTCTTTTGTTGATTTCGGCCAGAACCGCATCCTTATCCTGTTGATTGCCGCCGACCCCCATCCATTTGATCTTGACCTCTTTGGAAATATCGACGCCGTTATACGTTTTCTCCGCGGATACGGCGCTGCCGCTCGGGCCCGCGGTTGCCGCGCCGGGCTCATCCGACTTCGCGCATCCGCCGAGAACCGCGGACGCCGTCAATCCCAATGCCAGGGTCAAACTGATCCACTTAACGCCTTTCTTCATCTGTGTGTATCCTCCCTTGAAACCCATTATATGATAAACCGAGTGGTATCGGCGTTATCCTTTCACAGCGCCTATCGTCAGTCCGGTCACGAAGTACTTTTGCACGAAAGGATATACAAATACGATCGGACCGATGGAAACGATGGTCATTGCCAGCTTCAGGCTTTCGCTCGGCAGGCTTTCGCGCGCTTCGGCGACCGTCGCGGAGCTCATGCTCGACTTGGTCAGGAAATCCGCTTTGTTAATGACCGAAGTCAACAAATACTGCAAGGAATACTTTTTAATATCCGTGATGTACAGCATCGCGTTATACCAATCGTTCCAGTAGCCGATCGCATAGAACAAACCGATGCAGGCCAGCGCCGGCTTAACAAGCGGAAGCACGATTCCCATGAAAATGCGGAATTCGCCTGCCCCGTCTATTTTGGCGGCCTCGATCAGCGAAGCCGGGATCATGCTTCTAATGAAGCTGCGCATGATCAGAATGTAAAACACGGGAAGCAGCCCGGGCAGAATCAACGAAAGCAGATTGTTCTTGAGCTTCAAATATTGGACGAACAAAATGTAGGTCGACACCAGTCCTCCGTTGAAAAGCGTCGTGAAGTAAAAGAAGAAGGAGAACCGGTTGCGATATCTGAAGTCTTGTCTGGATAGCACGAACGCCGTCATCGTACAGAAATACAGGCCGGCCGCCGTTCCGGTCAGAGTGACGACGATGCTGACTCCGTAGGAGCGCAAAATTTGGCTAAAGTCGCTTAGGATGTACGAGTACGCGTCCAAGCTAAACGGAACCGGCAGGAAACCGTAGCCGTTGGAGATGATCGCTCCTTCATCGGTGAGGGAACCGGACAGCACCAAGAGGAAAGGGATCACGCTTAAAATCGTAAAGACGGACACGATAAAATAAGAGCCTATCGAAAACAACAATTCGTCGGATTTGACCGCTGGTTTCATGGAGCCTTCAATCCTTCTGTATGGAATAGGTTAAGCAAGAACGCCTTCCGAATCGTTAAAACAACGCATAATCCTTGTCCGCTCTCTTCACGATCATGTTGGTGACATAGATAACCGCAAAGCACATGACCGACTGATAAAAGGTAGCCGCCGACGTAAGCCCCAGATCGGCTCCCCCGGTAAGCGACCTGAACACATAGGTATCGATGACGTCCGTGCCGTTGAACAGCATCCCGTTGTTTCCGATCAGCTGGTAGAACATATCCATGTTTCCTCTGAGAATCTGTCCCACCGAAAGCAGAACTAACACGATAACGGTTGGCTTAAGAAACGGTAAAGTAATATGCCGTATCCGCTGAAACGTATTCGCGCCATCCACCCTTGCGGCTTCATAGTACTCCGTATTTATTCCGGCTATGGAAGCAAAGTAAATCGCGCTGGAATATCCGACGTTTTTCCAGATATGGAGC
Organism: Cohnella herbarum; assembly: GCF_012849095.1. Lineage (NCBI taxonomy): Bacteria > Bacillati > Bacillota > Bacilli > Caryophanales > Paenibacillaceae > Cohnella > Cohnella herbarum. The sequence goes on along the minus strand of NZ_CP051680.1, from coordinate 6,151,073 downwards.
AGGGGCAGCAGGACGTACCAGTACGAGGTTTTGCTGTAGATGTTAATAGGCTCGAACCCCAGCGACCTCAAAATTTCGTTGAATACGCCGTAGTCGTAATTGAAGACGTTATACACAAAGGCGGCAACGACGACCCAGGAAATAAAATAAGGGAAAATCAGAAAAGATTGGGACACTTTCTTAAAATATCTGTTTCTCATTTCGGAGAGAAACACGGCAATGGCAACGCTGGCAATTACGCTGGTCACAATAAAAATAAGGTTGAAAACGATCGTGTTCCGGGTCACTTGGAAGGCTACGCCGGATTTAAAGAAATAACCGAAGTTCTCGAACCCGCTCCACGGACTGAAGAAAATCCCCTGCGAATAGTTGTAGCTCTTGAATGCCACGATCAGGCCGGCCATAGGAAGATAAGCAAAAACGATAAAATAGAGAACCGTCGGCATTAGCATCAAAAATAAAACTTTGTTTTTGCCGAATTCCTTGATAAACCCGGTATTGGATTTAAGCATAACTCTGTCCTTCCCTTTAATTGAAATCCTACGCAATGAACTTGAACCTAGTATAGCAAGCCGACTTTCGCGATTTAATATCACTAAATTTCGATAATAGGTAATATCCTTTTCCCTACTTCGGATGTAAATCGCCGCCTAAGAGAAACAGCCTGCCGTCTCTATTCGAGACGGCAGGCTGTTCCTTTCTTTCTCGCTTACTGCATACCGGCGGGCAGCACGTTCACCACCTCGAACAGATGTCCGGAGCTGTTCGGGTTAGTTTCCTGCTTGATTTTGATGTGCAGCTTGTGAGGCCCTTTCGTAAGGCCGGACTGCACGACGGCGTATTTTATCGTCTCCCAAGGCTCGGGGGTGTACGAATCGAATACCGTGCGGGGGCCGTCGTCGACCCACGCTTCGACCATTCCGGCGTCCGGCCCGTTACGGGTGTAGAACCCAAAGGCGATCGTAGAGCCGCTTACGTCAAACACCAGCTCGTTGCCGACCGTGCTCGACTGCCATCCGTAACCCGTGCCTACGTTGTGAGCTCCCTGCGTCCAACTGCCCGCCGTTTCCGGCGACGGCGTCAGATTCCCGCGGTGATACAAGGCGGCGAATTCGTACGTATCGTCGGTCATGGCCGAAGGGATCGCGGGCACGCCCGGAATTTGCACGTCGGGCTTCAGCGTGTTGTATACGTTCTCCAGCTTCTCGATGATATAGAGGCCTGCTTTGGCCTGAGCCGTATCATTCGGGTGCGTCCCGTCTCCGGATGGGTACGGCCCGGTTTTGTATTGCGGGACATAGGTCGTTCCGTAGAAATCCAGCCAAGTGTTCGTCCTGTTGGCGATTAAATTCTGAATGCGGTCCTTGTAGTGAATCTGCGGCAGACCGTAATAATCGGCTACGGGGATATGCGCCTCCTGCCTGTTCGCTCCGGCCTGATCGCTGATGTACAAGCTCATCACGGCCGGACTGTTAGGCGACTTCAGGATTTGGCGGACAAGACCCTCATAGGCCCGCGTATACAAGCTATCCGCGCCGTCGTTGACCGCGAATTCGACCACGACGAAGTCCGGATTGCTTTGCAGCAAATTCATATAGGCTCTGTGCGCTCCAAGCACGGAAGGGGTCCCGCCGATTCCCGCATTGACATAGTTGATTTTGCCGGGGTATTTGCTCTCCCACCATTGCTTAACCTTGGCCGTCCAGCTCGTCGAACCCCAATTGCTGGAGTTAAAGCCCTGAGTGATCGAACCGCCGATAAAGCCTATCGTGATGTTTTGTCCGCTTCGCGCTTTGGCCATCACTCTTTCCAGTCTAGAGTAATCCGCGAAATCGGACAACGGCACCGGTCCCCCGCCGTAATCGAGCGTTACCCGACCGATCTGCGGATTCCAAGCGTTCGTGGACGAAGCTGCGAATTCGATCTTCAAATACCTCGTACCTGCCGGAAGCGCAGTAGCCCTATAGAGAACCCTGTCCCAGTTCCCCGGCTGCAAGACTTTTTCCAAAAGGTTGCTGTTGTACAACGTATACGAAGAATTGTTCGGCGAAGTATAGAATTTGAAATCCTCCACCGTTTCGCCGCCCAAGGCGTAAGTGTCTACGGCAAAACTATCCAGATCGGCAGGCACCTCGTAAACGAGATTGGCAAGGATCTGTTTGTTTCGATACACTCGGCCGATATCTCCGCCTATGTTTTCGGACGGATTCAGGGAGATCGCCAAGTCGCTGGCGCTGTACGAATGCACCTTCGCGAAGTCAGTCAGTTCGTCGATCATTCGCCCTCCTGCGTCAGGCAAATCGCCGAATAGCTGCACGCGGCCGATCTGCGGCGTGAAGATCAGCGGATCGTTCCGCAGCTCGATCTTCAAATACTTTGTCCCCGAAGGAACGGCAGCCGATGGCTTAAAATAAGTTCTGTACCAACCCCCGCCCGTTCCGACAAGCGCATCGTGCGCGGCCGCTACTTCCGAGTAGGCGCGATTGTCCTGGGAGGCGTAAAACTTCACCTTGCCCGCGAGATCCGAACCGAAGCTATTGATCTTGACCGAAAAGTCGTAAACGTCGTTCAGCTTGTAGACGATGTTCAGACTGTCGTCGCCGATCCTTCCTACCCTGGACGTATCGCCCTCCATGAATTCGGAGTGGGTGTTATCGAACTCCCAGCCGCTCGTGCGGGAATAGACCTTGCTGAAATCGACCATCTCGTCTATCAACGAAATTTTGTCGGCCGGTTTGCCGTAAACCTCGAATTCATAGATTCTGGCCATATCGTCTCCCAGCACGCTGGTAGACTTCGTGATATACATGGAAACATACCGGACGTTCTCGGTTCCCGCCATGCCTTGTATCGTACGGTCCGATATATTGGCGGTGTTGTTCCAGACATATTCCGCGTAGTTCCAATTCACGCCGTCAGAGCTCGTCTTAATATGCCAGTCTCGGGTGTTGTAATCGGAGGTCTGCGTATCTTTGTTAGGCCAGCCTTCCTTCCCCGCCCCGGCATGCTTGATCCTGTACCCGGTAAGATCGTAATAGCCGCCTAAATCAACCTGCATCCAATGCTCCGGCCCCGGCTTTGAATTCCACTTCGTGCTCGAATTTCCGTCCAGCGCATGGCTAGGATCGGAATTAGGGACATTTAAATAGGAATCTACGAAATAAGGTTTTCCTCTGGAGAGAATATTCACGCTGTTAGCTTTAATATAAGCATAGCCTACGTGGGTCGGATCGGCTGTGCTGACCGCCTTCACCGCAACGATATCGCTGACATCGTATGGAGGCGTGGTATAAAGCCCTGTCGGAGATACGGTTCCGTTGGCGCTTCCTCCATATACGCTCCATGTGACGCTGTCGGCGGCTCCGGCCACATTGGCCGCAAGCTGAATCGACTGCCCTGGAGTAGCCCAGTAATAATCCTTATAGGTAGAATCGCCGACCTTCCTTACGGTAACTTGCCCCATGTCGGTCAGAGTCACGATCCCTCGCGCGGGAACTTTAACCGTGATTTTGCCGTTGACGACCGGCTGGTCTCCCAGATCCTTATTCAGCGCGTTTTTGGAGGTGGAAATAACAGCCATGCCGGAAGAGCTTAAATTCGAGAGCTGAACGGTAACGGTTCTGTCCGCGGTGTCGCTCTTGTTCAGCAGAACGACGGTCGATTTCCCGCCATTCTTGTAAGCGCTACCAATAATATCGTTATGATTGCTGCCGGCGCTTATCCTAATCGAACCCGGTTTGATGTATTTATAGAAATTGTACATCGTATTATATGTCGGCCTTGCTTCGTAATTTTCGGTCGGGCTCTTCCTCGTGCCGAAGTTCGAGGTTTTCCCCATCAGCGTGCCTCCGCTGATATAGGAGTAGGAGTCCCATATGAACATGGACTGCAAAGGCGCATTCGCCGTCAGCCACTCATGCGTGGCCAGCGCCGTATAGAACCCGTAATCGTAGCTGTCGTTAGATCCCGCAACCCCGGGCTCTACCCAAGTATTGTCTCCTCCAAATACCGATGTCCCCATCTCCGTCACGTAGAAAGGAATATGTCCGTACCCTTTGTTGCTCGCCGTCTGGGCGGCAGTCTCCAGATAGGGAATCATCTGATGAGGATCGAGTGGCGGATTGGCTGTCCGATTGTCCCAGCCGTGGGTATCGAACGCCGCCATGTAAGTCATCGCGGCAGCATCGTTCGTCAATGCGTCCACATAACTGTTCAAGCCTACGGAGTTATACGTGCCGGGACCTATGATCTTGATTCCGCTTAAGCCTACGGAATCCAGCTTCTGGCCGGCCGTCTTAACCAATCTCACATACTGCGCGGGCGTCATATAGGTGTCCCAGTTTCCGTCGGGTTCGTTAAAGAAAATGATTTTGCTGACGTCGACCCCTTTGATCTGAATGGCGACATAGCAGAGCGCCGCGTAAAAGTCTGCGACTTCATTGTAGTTGTCATCCGTTTCAAGAAAACCCTTGTAGCTGTCCAACATTCTTCGCGGCGCGGAAAACCTTGAAAAGATAGGCTCCGCGTTATGCCGCTGCAAATCCTGAAGGAACGACCATAAATGGTCGAACTCCGGCTGCTGGAAGGCGTTAACGTACCATGCGTAGTCTCTCGGCGTATTGACCGAGTCCGACGGCGTTCTAATGTTCGTGCGGAAAAACTTCATCCCCGTCTCGGCGGTGACGGCGCTGCCCAAATATTCCCGATGCACATGGTTCACTGGCGGAATATCGTCGGCTGTCCACGGCAACCACTGCCCCCCGAAGCCGTCGATCGTCTGATACTCTACGTTGCCGTCGACCGTAACGGTCGCATCGGCCGCATAGGCCCGGGGAGAACCGGAAATCGAAAAAAAGGAGACTGCAAAAGCAAAGACCAGCAAAACGGATAACGTTCTTTTCATCACGGATACCATCCCTTCATCGTATGATTTGACAAAAAGATACTCCTTTCTTGAGCCGGCATAGTAAACCTCCCCATAAAAAGGAAGAAACACGTCTATTATAGCTAGACGTGTCGAAGGAATGAATCCAACAAAATTTCGATTTTAGGTAAAATGTTTCGCCTAATCTTAAGCTTCTTTCCTCGCCCAATCGCACTTCTCGCCGTCCTTCAGTCCCAGCGACTCGCGAATCATCTGTTCCACGACAGAGTAGTCTTCGGGATTATCGCGATTGAAGTTCATCCTCTCCCGCGTAGGCGCTACCCGATTGCACATGAACCGCGGAACTCCAAGCTCATTATCGGAAGGTGCGTGGTACAGGAAAGGATGGCACAGCACCAAATCTCCGGGTCCCCCTGTCGTTTCCACGACTCGCAGCGAGTAACCGTCCGGATCTTCGTACGTCGTATTCATGAATTTAGCGAGATGCTGCTTCTTCGCGGTCCGGTCATCCGAAGGCGCGTCGCTATAAATATCGTTAGACGAGGGTTTGTTCCGGCTAACGAGCTCCGCAAGCCATGGATGCTGGTTACATTCGCGAATCGCTTCGCCAAGTCCGATGCCTTCCGGATGCTTCTCCAGCATCTTGGCGACGATGCGGTGGGAGCCTTCGGCGACAAGCGTTCCCGATCCGCCCGGGCGGACCTCGGAGAACAGGCACACGAGCAGCAGCCCTTGCTCCCAGCTATCCAGATAATGCCGGAAATGGCTTCCGTCGTAATGCCAGCCGCCCGGAACCTCCGGCCCGAAATTAATGATGAAGCCGCCCCACATGGCGTTCTCGCGCTGGTGCCCGAGCTGCCACCGGCCATCGCCGAGCAAATCCTCGATCGCCCCCGTGAGCCGATCGGAATTCAGCCCGTCCGTAACCGGATCGACGTAGTCCCCGAGCCGAACGACCGGCTCCGTCCAACTGCTCGGATCGTCTTTATGAACGCCTCGCTTGGCCAATTCGCTCCACAGGAACTCTTGAACCTTCAGCGCCTCTTCCCTCGGATAAGCTTGCTCTACCTTTACCCAACCCTTTTCCTTGAAATGCCGCACTTGTTCTTCCGTTAGCACTTTTGCCATTCTGAAACACTCCCGTTCTGATGTTCTATTCTTTAACGGAACCAAGCATAATTCCGCTGATGAAATATTTCTGCATAAAAGGGTAGATGACCAAGATCGGAATCATCGTGACGACCAGCTTAGCCGCCGTTAAGCTTCTGTTGGATACGGCCAGCAAGCTCTTCACCTGTTCAAGGTCGCGGATCGTCGTATCGTAATTGACGACAAGCTGCTGGATATAAGTTTGGAGCGGATAATCTTCCGTGCGGATAGCGAAGATCAGTCCGTCATAATACGCGTTCCAGTGACCGACGACGACGAATAACGCTATCGTGGCAATAATCGGTTTGGAGAGCGGTACGTAAATTTGAAATAACCTTCGCCATGGACTGGCTCCGTCGATGCTAGCGGACTCCTCCAGCTCCGCGGGTATCGATCTGAAATAATTGAGCATCAGAATAATGTAGAATTGTCCGACGGCCCCGGGAATGACGAGCGCCCACACCGTTCCTAGCATATCCAGGTCCCTAACGGTGAAGAACAGAGGAATAATGGCCGGCGAGAACAGCATCGTCCCGATTACGATCCACATATACACGCCCCGGGAACGAAACGCTTTGTTGGTTTTGGATAACGGATACGAGGCAAGAATAACGATCGCCATGTTGATCAGCAACGCCCAGAAAACCCGCTGCAACGAAACTCCGGCAGCCGTTAGAATGGCCTGGTCCTTGAAGATCGTCTCGTAAGTCTTGAAGCTTAGCCCGAGCGGATAGATCGTCACGAGACCTGCCGTCGCCTTGGCGCTATCGCTTAAGGAGACGGCCATTATATTAAGTAGCGGAATCATCGTAATAATAGCCAACAGAGCCAATACGGTATAGATCACTGCGTCTATCGCGAAGTCCTGCCTAGTCGCTCTAATTTTCATCTCATTCACCCCGTTGTCTAGAACAACCTATAGTCGCCGTATTTCTCCGCCAGCCAGTGCGATACCCAGATGAAAAGGAAGGCAACCGCCGAACGGAACAGACCTACCGCGGTAGCGAATTCATATTGGTTATTCTGAAATCCCATCCTGTAAATGTAAGTGTCGTAAATATCGGCAACAGGATACACCAAAGGATTGTAGAGGTTGAAGATCTGATCGAATCCTCCGCTTAATATCCCTTGAAGGCTCAAAATCAAGATCAATACGATCGTCGGCTTAATGCTCGGCAACGTGATGTGAATTAACTTGTTCCATCTCGAAGCTCCGTCCACTTCCGCGGCTTCGTATAGGTTCGGGTTAATGCTAGTCAAAGCGGCAAGAAATACGATGGCGTTAAATCCGAACCCTTTCCATACGTCCGTCAAATAAATAATGATCATGAACCAGAATTGGCTAGTAAAGAACATAACCGGTTCGCCGCCGGTCAACCTTTGCAGCGCGCCGTTGATTAATCCGTCCACGGAAAAGAAATCTTTGAAAATACCCGCCATAATGACCCATGATAGGAAGAATGGAAGATAGACGATCGTCTGGACGGACTTCTTGAACCATTTTTTTCTGATTTCGTTGAGCAGCAGCGCAAACGCTAACGCGCACGAAACGTTTAATATGATTTTGATTAGGGAAATCGTAATCGTGTTGATCGTAATTTGCTTGAACTCGGGAATTTGGAACAGCATTTTGAAATGATCGAGTCCTGCCCAAGGCGATCCCCATATTCCCGCAACCGGGTCGAAATATTTGAACGCCATCACGGAACCGAGAGTCGGATAGATGCTGAATACGGCAAGAAGGGCAATCGTCGGCAATAACATGAAATGATAGTGGATGACTTCGTTATTTCTCATTTTGTATGGTTTCAATCATTTCACCTCTGTCTTAGAGAACAAGCGCCGAGTCGGTCATAGCGCCGCCCCGGCACTTGATGCGGAAAGTTACGCTTCTCTGTTATTTACCGGCAATATCGTTCACTTCGGCGGTGATGTCGTCTCCGCCCATGCTCTTCCATTGGGCCACGAACTTGTCGAACTCGTCGATCGGCTTCTTGCCCGTAATGATTTCCAGGTACGTCCGCTTCTCCAGATCGTCTAGCGAAGCTTTCTTCTTCTGCATCAGATCGGTCGTTCCGATGAAGGCGGGAAGCGTCATTTGGACCGGGTTTTTGGTAAAAGCCGCCGCGCCTACGGCGAACTGATTCGCCAAGCTCCACAAGCCCATATCCGCAAGCTTGTCGGTTGCCTTCTCGTACGATTGAATGGATTTCACTTGAACTTGCGTTTCAGGGTCCGCGGTAGCCAAGTCCTTCTTGCCGTCCACCACTTCCATAATGTCTTTATACCGTTTGGAGATTTCAAACGGATCCTTCGCGCTTACCCCGACCGGCAAAAGTCCCATCTTGGCGTTGATGTATTTGGATCCTTCGTCGAACGTAAGCTTGTTGTACCAATCCAGCTTCTTCGTATTGGCTTCTTGGGAGACGTTAATCGCCTTCATGATCGCTCCCGGATTTTTGAAGCCTTTCTTCACGACGACGAACGATCGAACGTTCCCGTAGCCTCTCGCATGCGCGATTCCGTCGACGCCCTTCAACACGGTGGCGGTCCACTCCGCCTTCGGATCGTTCTTCACGGAATCCGGCAGCGGGAACCACGTGGCCCACCAAGCGCCCTGGAATATTCCGGCGGAGCCTTTGGCAATGGCTTCAACCGCCTTTGTGCCGTCGTTCATCATGAAATCTTTCGGAATCAAACCGTCTTTATACCAATTCGCCAATCGCTGCAGCGCGGCTTTCGCCTCGGGCTGGACCGATCCGTACACGATGCTGCCGTCCGCTCCCGTAATCCATTGGGCCGGGTAAGAATTGTACGCGCCGAAGACGAAGTCGAACGATGCCGTATCCGTGTTATAAATGTTTTGTTGGGACGGCAACGCGCCTGCGTTAAACTCGGCTTTGAACGTCTTCAGCACGTTCTCGACGTCCTCCAGCGTTTGCGGTTCTTGCAGACCCACCTTGTCCAGCCAGTCTTTGCGCGTCCAGACGACGGGAATCGCCGTCTCGACGTCGGAAATGGACGGAATGGCGTAGAGCTTGCCGTCGAACGTAACCGACTTCATGATATCCGGCCCGCCCAGCGCATAAGCTGACTTTAAGGACGGGGAGGCATAGTCCTCGAATACTTGCGTCAGGTCTTCGATCATGCCCGCTTTGACTAGCTTGCTTAGAATATTTAAGCCGTTCGGTTCAACGGATAGGCCGATGACGTCCGGAATATTGTTGGCCGCGATCAGAAGATTCACTTTCTGATCGAACGCGAAGTTCTGATCGCTGGTCGTCCATTCGACTTTCGGTTTCACGTTCAAGTTGTCCAGAAACCACTTCTGCACGTCGTTGTTCTCGAAGCTTTCCCCTGCCGGCATGTTGGCTTCTGCGGAAACGGCAATGCCCGTCGTGAACTCGACCAATTCGGGCTCTTTGCCGAACGGATCCGGCTTCTCGGCGGCAGGTGCGGATGCAGATGCGGATGAACCGGACTCCGTAGCCACGGAGCTCGCGGAAGGTGCCGCGTTGTTGCCGCCGTTCTTATTCCCGCCGCTGCAAGCGACGGCCGTAAACATAAGCGCGCTCACTAACGTGATAGACAGCCCTGCTTTTAGCGTAGGTTTCACTTGAATCCCCCTTGAGTAGATGTGAATTTCATATCTCAATGATAAGCGCTTTCATACATGCGGGGGGACAGACGGAAATCATCAGTTGATAGGAAAAAAGTTATCGGTTCGGCTCCTCTTGATGACGAATTTCATCCTCTTAACGAACAAGTTTCTCCCTTCGCACGCGAGGGTTGTTTACGGCCGATCGTTCTACTGCGCGCGCGTCCTGCCGCTTTGCTCCCGATAGTCGGACGGGGTCTTCCCGATCTGCTCGCGAAAAATTTTGCTGAAATATTTGTCGTCTTGAAATCCTAAATGATCGGCAATCCAATAGATCGGTTTGTTCGTCATTCGCAGCAGCTCTTCCGCTTTATGTATTTTCAGATTTCTGACGTAATCGCCGAACGGCGTGCCGACGATATCCTTAAAACAGATGCTGAAATAGCCTCTGCTCATATTGACCGACTTGGCGATTTCCTCTTGATGGATCCCCGTCAGCAGCTTATCCTGAATGAGCTTGACCGCTTGGCGGATACTCGACACGACTTCCTCAGAATATCGTTTTCCTTGGTCGTTCTCGAACATCGGAGGATATTCGCTTTTCATTTTATGATCATGCTTAATCCGGTTGGCGATTCTCTCTAGCACCTCTTCGAGCTTTTCCTTCTCCAGTTGGGTTTTGACGATATAGTCGATCGCGCCGAGCCGCATCGCTTCTTGGATAAAACCGAAGTCCTGATGGCACGTCAGAACGACGGTCTTCATCTCGGGATATTCGCTCCGGAGCTCCTTCATGAGATCGAACCCCGACATCCCCGGCATCGTCAAATCCGTGAAAGCGACGTCCGCTCTGTTGTCTCTCAGAAATTCGAGAGCCTTCTCCCCGCTGCTGGCTTCGCCGACGATCTTAAACCCGACCTTCTCCCACGGCAACACCGATATGAGTCCTTTTCTCACGTAAATTTCGTCGTCCACGATGATCGTATGAATCATTGCGCGCCCTCCTTATGGACTGCTCTGAGGATAGGAAACCGAAGCTTAAACGTCGTCCCTTCCCCTTTTTCCCCGATAATCTCCATAGAAGCCCTACCGTCGTAATAGACCTCGATCATATGTTTGACGTAACTCAATCCGATTCCCATGCCCACTTTCTTATGCTCGGAGGCCTGCTCTCCCAACAGCCTGGAAATGTCCTGCTCCGTCAATCCCGCGCCGTTATCCCTCACCGTTATGATCAGGAAGCTCCCCTCCGCGTAAACGTCGATTTGAATGTAACCGCTTTCGTCTTTCAATCCATGATAGATGGCATTTTCGACGATCGGCTGCATAATGAACCTTGGCACTTGAACGTTTTCCAGCCCGGGATCGACCTTGATTTGGACATCGAAGTGATACGCGTACCTTATCCGTTGCAGATCCACGTAGTCTTGAAGAACCGCCACTTCATCCGCTAAAGATACGACGCCGCCTTCCTTCCCCAGATTGTAATGCAGCACCCGCGTAAACAGCGCCACGAGCCGATCGATCTCGTCCTGACCGTTCATCCGCGCCAGCCACTGCACCGTATTCAACGTGTTATGCAGAAAATGGGGATTAATCTGATGCATCAGCTTTTCGACTTCCACGACTCTCTTCTTGCGCTCTTTCTCTTCCAGTTCCTTGAATAGCTCGGATAACGTATCCTTCATAATATGAAATTGCAGAAGCAGTCCGTCGAACTCCTGTATCCCGGTCATTTTCATTTCCGAGTTGAATTTGGATTGGGCCAGAAGATGAATTTCTTTGTTTATCGTTTTTAATCGCTTATAGACGATTTTCCAGATCGACAAGCCCAGGAATAGACTGACCACGATCGATAGCAGCGAAAACAAAGCGAACTTCGCGATCCATTTGCGCAAGTCGTAGTTGTAAGAGTCCTGATCCACCGCAGCCAAAATGTACCAGCCCCGATCGCCCTTCTCCGTAAACACGTAATAGTCGTCGTTGATTTCATTGGATTTCTTCGTTGCGTCCAGCAAGCCGACATCGATGCCCGAGCCGACGGGAAATTCCTCTTCGTTCTGGCTGTACATGACCTTGCCTTGATCGTTCAATAGAATGCAAGAAACCGTAAGCTTGTATTGCTGGGACTTCAGCAGATCCTCGAACAGCTTGATGCCCGTCTCCATATAGACGTACAAATCCGCTCCCTGAATCAAGTTGACCTTCCTCGCGACGGAAAAGACCGAGCTATCGTGAATAGAACGTACCGTGACATGCGGACCGTAGTACGTCGCATTGATTCCCGTAGCTAGAATAGGCAGCTTGTCAAAGCGAAAGTCGCTCTCTACGCTCTGATTCTCGAACATGACCTGATTCGTGTTCGCGTGATAGAAAAAAATAAGTCCGATATCCGGCTTCGCCGCATTAATCAGGGAAATGCTCTCGATGACCGCTTTCTTCTTCTCGTACTTCGTCAGAAAATCGTCCGTCTCGATGAAGGTTTCGATGTCGTCCGATACTCTGCCGTTATACATGGCAAGCTGCAGGGCCGCATTCTCGAGATTGTCGAACACATGGTTAAGGCTGATCTGCATTTGTTTGATATTGCTGCGTATTCCGCCGTCTATATTGTTGTTCAGCAAAGAATACATCGAGAAATAAGAAATATAGCCGATGAGGGTCAGAGGAATCAGACAACTTAAAAATAAAAAAAAGTAAGCCCTTTTCTTAAGAGAATAAGATGTTTTCATCTGACGCATGGCTTTCCCTCCGCGCATCTGTATCCCTCGAAAGCCGGCCCCGGAATCCGAAGATTACGAAGCCGACCTCATTGTTCGTTAATCCTTGATTATTCCATGACTACGCGTTCGATCTCGATCCGGCCGGCTTTCACGTCCACGTAAGGCTTGCCGTCTTTCATTCCGGCGATGCCGTAGCCTCCCGCCGTGCACAGGAAACTGCTGTAATCGCCGGAAACCTTAGGCGACACGTACAACGTTCGATCGCATGCATCGTACCGGATGCCGCTCCACCCTTGAATGAGGCCATAGGAAGCCATCGCCCGCGCATACCAGAACCCGCATTCGTACTCGTTAAACGGATTGCGGGTTCGGCCGTCGTAACGATCGCGGCAAGTCCGTACGATATCCAGCCCTTCTTCGACACGGCCGAGAGAGAGCAGGTGAGACGCGACTTGATATTCCACCCCCGTCCATACTTCATTGCTATATACGAAGGGCAAAGATAGCCGACCGCCGTTAGGCCAAGTGCACAGCAGCAGTCCGCCCTCGTTGCCAAGCGCATAGCCGGAGCGTTGAGGATTCACGTGCGCGGATAAATCGCGTTTCAGATTGTGTTCGTATACGCTAAGGAGATGGAGAGTCACCATTTCGCGATCCAGAATATCGCCTAGGCCGCACATTTCGGCGAACCATGCTCCGATAACTCCGTCGGATAAACAGCCTTTGCCGTATTGATATTTCGGCCCTTCCGACTCCATAAGCGCTAAGGCTTCGGAGGAATAATTGACGTTCCAGGCGTGTTCGCCGCTCGTAGGCGCGGGTGTCCGCAGCCCTTCCCAGAGTATCTTCTGCTCGAAATACCGTCCGTTGAACAGCTCCAGTTCCAAATAAACTCTGCCTTTTCTATAGAGAGCCTTATACTTATCGGCTTGATCGTCCCCAAGAGCCTCGGCCATGAGATAAGCCGCCTTCAGAGCGCCGATATAGATCGACGAACACATGCCGTTCGGACCCCAGAACTCGATGTCGTAGGTATTGTGATGCGGCTCGGAAAGCACGCCGGTTTCGTCCGGATCCCACTTCTCCATGCAATAATGCAAGCTCGCCTTCACGTTAGGCCATATCGTCCGCAGCCATTCCGTATCGCCGCCGATCCGCCATTCCCGATAGGCCTTCATGATTCCCCCGAGCTGACCGTCGCTGGCCGCGTGGAAATCGTGATCCGCCGGTTGAATCGGCAGCGGCATGCGGAAGTTCTGATGCCCTTGCGCGTCTTGACCTTCGTTGAATTCAGACTCGCGGATTCCCCGTTCCAATTCCGGGAACAAATGCGGAACCGCCTGAGCGTAGTTCCATACGTGGGTGCACGTGCCGTGACAACTGCCGATCTCGTCCCCGGCACCTTCCCATCCCCACAATCGTCCATCCGCTTGCCTTAGAACGGTCGGCGATTTCAAAATGCACAGATTCGCGGCGATCGCTTCTACCGCTTCGGCAGGCATCGTCGTCCCGTATAAGCTGTCCGCGAACCGTAAGCTCTCTTCGCGCAATCGCGTATAGTTCCGACTCCAGTAGGCGGACAGGTCCGATAGATCCGCGAACTTCCCCGCGTACCAAGGCTTATGGAAGCGGAGTTCCGGGTTGGTCATGTCTGCTTCCGCTTCCTGAGCGGTGGCAGGTACCCCGATCGTGAAATTCGTCTCCGGAACGAACCAAGACAGCATCAAGCGAACAGTCCGACTCTCCTTCGGTTGCAGCTCCAGCGGGACGAACAGGCTGGCCCCCGGACTCGGCGCGCCTTCGGTTACAGGCGGCTTCTCCAGACATTGTCCGGTTTCGATCGCTTCCCAGATCATCGTTAGCGGGTCGAACCAGCCTCCCCTGAACCAAGAGCAATCCACCGTCGCGTTCGGATGATCGGTCGCCGCGCTGAAGGCCCCCCGCTCCCACGGCCGTCCGTCGACGGCCGGCTGATCGAGCACGAAACCCGTCCCCGCTTCCGCTCGCAGAACGCGATGATTGTCCGCGCCCTGCGCCGCCATGAATTGTGCCGCATTAAAGGAATAGACAAGCTCCAGCGGCTCATCCGTCGGATTCGTGAAAGTAAATTCCAAGCCCGCCGCCGGCAAGCTGGAATCATCGGCAGCTAGCGGAATGAACGGGCTCCAGCCCGTAATAGTCACGTTCGCCGGCACATTAGGATCGCGTAGCTCTATCGTTCCGAACGGGAACCGTGCCTGGAACGTACTCTCCGCGAATCGCGGCAGCCCGTAATGCCTGCCGTACAGTCCGCTCCCCGGACCGGGCGTGCGGATCGTGCGGGTCCCCAACACCTTCCGCATCGGAACCGCCCCTTCCAGTACTCTGGCGACGCTGCCGCTTGACCCCTTCACATAGATCGCAGAGAATACGAGCGGTTCATTTAATAAGCCCGGGTGGTTATGCAACGAAAAATGAGACATCGCCCCGGTGCCTTCCAGAGCGAACATTCCCGCTCCCATGCCCCCAAGCGGAAACGCGATATACGCATTGCGTTCGCCTTCGTAAGTTCCGTTGTACGACTTTCGGTTCACGCGTACCCCTCCATTCATGGCATAGATTGATGATCCGTATCGCGCACTCTGTACATGCTCATTAGGCTGTCGGTCGGCAGCTTGTAAGGAAGCTCCGCCGCTCGACATCCCCAAATATCTCGATACATAATGCTTGTATTCGCAGTGTCCAATGCCGAAAAAATCGCCGACCGGGCATTCGACGGACGGGTAAGCTTCTCCGTCCCAGTAGATACGAATGATGAGTTTCTTCAACGTGGACGGATCGTTCCCCGCCCCCGTTTCCCAATGTCTCCAGAACCAACCGGGGAACGTTAGCCACATCCGGTTGATGATACCCGGCGTGTCGCTTTCCACGATCGTGCTGGCCGGCGCTCCGGGCATGATCCGTTTCGTCTTGCTTCTCGTAACGGGATCGAAAGTCGTGAATTGTCTGGAACGGGAGCTTCGTATTTGATAAATGTCCGGATTCACATCTACACCTCCGAGATTTGCCGTCATTTTGCCTGAAGCGCTTCCATGATCATTTCGAACACCCGCAGATCGTCCTTGGAGTCTTCCGGCGTTGTTTTCGGGGCTACGTCCCGGATAATGACATCGTGCAAATATTTGAGCTCCAGCGTGTACGGGTCCGTTAACGTAGGTCGAATGACTGTTTCCTTATACGCTTCGCCCTCGGTTTCGCTGACGTGCAGCTTCGTAGGAA
This sequence comes from Cohnella herbarum, assembly GCF_012849095.1. NCBI lineage: Bacteria > Bacillati > Bacillota > Bacilli > Caryophanales > Paenibacillaceae > Cohnella > Cohnella herbarum. The sequence continues at coordinate 6,135,460 of NZ_CP051680.1, read as the reverse complement.
GATGGCGGATATACGGCGTATCGTACTGCACTTTCACCGATTTGCGGCTCGAGTACACCTCCACGTGAGCGTCGAAACGCCCTTGTTGATCCATTCCGGTTTCATAGGTGACCGAGTAGCTGCCGTAATCGAAGATCGCATTCAGGAAAATGCTGTCCTTATGGATCGACAACTTCGCGCCCAATACCGCTTTCGGCATCCCCAATGCTTCCCTCATCGCCGATAGATCATGGCTTCCCAGACCGGCCAGCAATCGGTAAAATCCGAACAACGGCGAGTCCGGCTGAAGCCCCGTCGCCTCTATGCCCAATCGTTCGGCCCGAAGCTTACGATCTTCCTTGCTGCTCTCCGGGATATCGTTGAAGTTCACCGTATGGCTAGTCGGACGAATGAAGTAGTGGTTGGGACCGATAATATCTCTGACTCTGGCATATGTAATGTTGTCCAAACCGCCGATTTCTTTGACCGCCTCGACGAACGAAGCGGCATATCGTCTCATGTACCCGATCATAATGTGAACGCCATTGCGATCTCTCGCCTCGATAATCGCGTCCGCTTCGGCGAACGTCAAGCACATCGGTTTCTCGATCAGCACGTGTTTCTTACTATTCGCCGCCGCGATGGCGCATTCCGCGTGATATTCGTCGCTGTTCAATACGAAGACGACATCCAGATCTTCCTGCTTCACCAGTTCGTTCATATCGGTGTATTGGTTTTGGGTTTCCACGCGATATTGTTGACCGATATGTTGCAATAGCTTCGGCGACACGTCGCATATGGCGGCGATCCGATAATCATTCGGCAGCGACTGCAAGACGGGCAAATGAACGACTTGCGCGACTTCTCCGAGACCAATTAATCCTACGTTTAAAATTCTGTGGTCCATGTTTCAAGCGCCTTCTTTCCCATGATGTCATGATGTAAGTTTTGTAAGATTGTAAGTTTACATTTTACTTAAAATTGAATTGTTTTGTTGCATTTCATTATACATCCCGTCCCCAAATCCGTAAACACATTGTTTATTAGCTTTGATTCTTTTTATTTTGTGCAATTTGTAAACTAGATAAAGCTTGCAATTCACCGGCATGTTTGTTGACAAAAATCTTAACAACGCTAACAATGAGAGATGAGCTTATAACGGCACTAAGAAGGATTGAATAATCGTGACCAAAAAAATTACAACATCAGACATCTCCGATAAATTAGGCCTATCCAGAAACACCGTCTCCAAGGCGCTTAACGATCACCCGAGCATCACGGATGCTACCAAGAGAAAAGTGATCGAGCAAGCTCTGGCCATGGGCTATAAGAAAGTGAAGCTTCCCGGCGCATCTTATCCTGCAACCTCTCCAGCGGGCCAAACGAAAAGCATCGTCTATTTAACCAAAGGCCATCTCCATGTTACGAGCTTCTGGATGCACGTCATGCGCGGCGTCGAAGAAATCGTCAGCCAGCACGGCTATGAAATGAAGCTTAATTTCGTTAAACCCGAGGATATTCATTCGCTTACGCTGCCTCCGATTACGGGACCGGATATTAAAGGGGTAATCGTCGCCGGAAGCATAAGCAAGGAATATACCGAGAAATTGCTAGAATTGCCTTTGCCCACGGTTTGCATTAGCATTAATCCCGATATTCCCCTATCGAATCTTAACGCCGACGTCGTGCTGATGGAGAACGAGGACAGCACGTACCGGATAACCCGGCAATTGGTTCAGTCCGGACACGAGGACATCGGCTTTATCGGCGATATCGGCTCGTGCAGAAGCTTCATGGAGCGTTGGCTCGGCTTTCAAAGAGCCGTTCTCGAAGCGAAATTGCCGGCCGTTCCCGAGCATTACCTCATCTCGGAAACCCCCGACAACTTTCAGAGCTATGAGGACATTTCCCAAGCGCTTGCAGCGCTTAATGCGCTGCCTACGGCATTCGTATGCGCGAACGATAGAATCGCGCTTCACGTCATTAAATATTTGAACGGGATCGGCAAGAAGGTTCCCGAAGACATCGCGATCTCCGGGTTTGATCAGGTCGACGAGGCTGAATTTCTGGGGTATACGTTAACGACCGTCTCCAACGACGACTATCAGTTAGGGGTTCGGGCTGCGGAACAATTGCTGCAACGGCTCGACAATCCGAATCGACCGCATGAGACGGTCCGGCTGGCCACCGAGGTGATTTGGGGAGAGAGCACGAGCTCGAAGAGCGCGAGTACGAAGAGCGCGACTATTTAAGCCGCTCCAATTCATCGTAGGAGATCGGAAGGATGCTTAGTTCTCGCATTCGTTCAATAACTTCGTTATCCATGAACATTAATCGTTCTAGGTTTCTTTCCCTGGCGATATGCGATCCGTTGACGTCTAAATTATGCATCTCGGCAATATCGTATGCCGGGTGGCCGATGAGAAGATATTGACCGTTAAGCTCTGAATGAAGCGCCTTTTTTAGTCTATCGATTGGATTCTTTATGTTCTCGTCGAGAGGAAGATAACGTTCGTAGGGCTTGTAGAAAATCAAGCCTTCCTCTTGGCACCACGCTTCTATCGAAGCGGTTAAATCTTCCCTTATCCATTCAAACCTCATGTGGGTGTCTACGTACTTGATATCGAATCCCGCATTTCTAGCTTTGGCTAACTGATTCTTTAGCTCTACCATGATTTCGCCTAATACGGGCCGTCTTCGGTAGAGCTCCATCGGGGTCTCCAAGAAGTTCCCTCCATCATCTACTAACGAGGGGACTTCTTCGCTAGGCGTAACCGGGCCCCAACGAATGTTGGACCATTCGGAATTCATGACGCCATGCAGTCCGAAACAAAGCGACGTCGTATTCGCATATCTCCGCGCGGCTTCTTCGAAGTACGGACAATTAACCATGACCGACGCATTTCTGAGAATCCCCCGTTCGTGCGCTTCCATAATTGCCGTTGTGGCCGCTTCCGTGCTGGCAAAATCATCGCCTTGGGTCAATAAATAAATGGGTTTCATTGTTTAGCACCTCCTAATCTATTATACAAAATGAAATCCGGCAACCGGCATAGAAATACGTCCTCTCTATGCGCGAAATTGTCATCTCTAGTTCGCAATAAGAAGCCTGCGACCTAGTAAAAATCCACAACCGCGCGAGGTTGTGGATTCGAGAGTGCATGCTAACTTAGAACCGAAAAAACAAAGGAAGTACCGCCACCATCACAATGCCCATAATAAGCTGAAGAGGTAATCCAACCTTGAGGTAGTGGGAAAACCTATAGCGGCCGGCCGACATGACTAGCGCGTTCGGCGGCGTTGAGAATGGCGAAGCGAAACACATGCTCGCTCCGATGGATACGGCGAACAAGAACGGATAAGGATTGACGCCGAGCTGAATCGCAGACGCAAGCGCAATAGGAGCTAACAACACGGCACAAGCCGTATTGCTAATGAACAAAGTGAGAATCGAAGTCGTAAAGTACACGCCGGCCAGCAAAACCATCGGTCCGTAGCCTCCCAACAAATCGACCATTCCTTCGGACAGAAGCGCGGCAGCCCCGGTCTTCTCGATCGCGATCGACATCGGAATCATGCCGCCGATCAGCACGACGCTTTCCCAATTGATCGTCTTATATCCATCCTCCATGCTTCGTACGCAACCGAACAAGACCATCAGCACGGCAGCGATCATAACCGAAGCCACCGCGGGGATGAAGTCCGCGATCAGCAACCCGACCATAAGCAGCATTATTCCCGCGGCGATCGGCGCTTTGTTGTCCATCGTTACTTTGCGCGATTCCTCGATCGGTTGCCCGACCACTACGACGTCCGGTTCATTCGCCAGATGAGCGATATCTTTCCAAGTCCCCTGCACGAGCATCGCGTCGCCGAAGCGCATCTTCTCTTCCTTCAGATGATGCAGAATATATTGATCCTTCCTATGTATCCCAAGAATATTAACGCGATACTTCTCGCGAAAGCCGGACTCCTTAACCAGTCTATGAATAAGCCGAGAAGTAGGGGTGAGCATCACTTCGGCAATCCCCACGTCTTCGGTCGCATATTGCTCCTCGCTCGACGATCGCTTGTTCTCCGGAACTTGATGGTCCAGCATAGCTAAACCGAAATCATTAACGAATACTTGAACATTCTCGAAGGGGCCATGAACGTACATAATATCTTCATCTTGAATGATCGTATTCGATCTTGCGATTTCCTGATTGATCGTTTTGAAGAACTGGTTCTTAGCCGAAATCTTCCGTCGAATTTCAATGACGTTCAACGCATATTGCGCGGTGATTTCGAGCTCGTGCAGCGTCTTCGATAGGATCGGAGAATTCGCGCCTACTTGCACCCGATACAGATTCTGCGAGAGCCGGTATTGCTTCGCCAGATCCTGAAGCGAGCGTCCATTGCGTTGTTTATCTTCCTCTCTCTCGTTCTGCGGCAGAAATCTGCGAAGGAAGAGCATCGCTACAACCCCGACGACTATGCAGACAAGACCGATCGGCGTAAACGTAAAAAATGAAACTCCCTCATACCCTGCCTCAAATAATACCTCCTGAATGACCATGTTGGGCGGCGTTCCGATTAAAGTCAGCATTCCCCCATACTGCTTGCAAAGGCAAGCGGCATGAGTAGTCGCCCCGGGTTCGTCTTCGCGCTCATCGCCAAACTCACGACGACCGGCATCATCACCGCGATCGTTCCCGTATTGCTAACGAATGCGCCAATCGCCGCAGTGACGACCATGATCATGACGAGCATCCGAGTCTCATTCGAACCTGCCAGCTTCAGCATCTTTCGGCTGACCATTTTCGCTAACCCCGTCTGAAAAATACCTCCGCCTACGACGAATAAGCCAACCATCATGATGACAACTGAATTCGCGAATCCCGACAACGCCTCTGCCGGGGTTAGAATATTAAACAGCATTAAAACAATTAACGCCCCTATGGCAACCAAATCGGAACGAACCTTACCGGAGATGAACAAAGCGGAAGCCAGAGCTAATACGACTAAGGTGAGGATCATCGGACCGTTCACGTACGTAGCCCCTTTCTATCGTGATCGCAGTATTGATAAGGATAGTATATATTGTAACCCTCTCTACGAGCGACTTCAGTAAACTTTGTTACATTGCAAGGCGACGTATGTAGTAAAAAACCACAACCTCTTAAGGCTGTGGTTTTGGCATTCCTATTGGGGAACCTACACAAGTCTCAAATACATATCAAAAGTTTGATCCATAATCTCCGAAACTAGCAACGATGCGTGGAGTCGCAACTTTGCCCATACGATTCACCTTCTGGAGAGGAACATCCGACGGAATGACTACCAACACCAACCAACGTCATTCTATTTCAATTCCCGCGCTTGCGTAGCCTGAAACTGTGTTCACAAGAGATAGCCCCGTTGCCGTTGTAGAGAACACAAGTAAATATCGCGTCTGCGCGCTTACAGGAATATCCAGCCCAGTGGTGATACCATTTGCAATACTTCCTATTGCTAATACTCCAGTAAATGCCGGAGCAAGCGTGACATTAGCGCCTAAAACTGGTGTAAACGTATTATTAGGAGTTGAAGAGCTATACAACTGTGCTGTAATTGTGACTGTCGTGCCAACTAGCGATAACGCCATATCTGTGCTGAAAAAAGCCGATATTGACTTCAGAGTTCCATCACGCGGTACCGAAAAGGCATAATTGATGTCGGATCCACTGCCACCACCTGTAAGATCTATCGTTCCACCAATAGGCGACACGCCTGTAGCGGAGTTACCGAAACCAATCACACTGCTTGTTCCACTAAGTCCACCCATAATAGTGGTCATAATGATCGGTTTGCCGGAAGCAAACGGAATAATGGTGGTCGATCCAGCAGGTCCTACAGGTCCTGCCGGGCCTTGCGGACCTATTGGACCTTGCGGACCTATTGCACCTTGTGTACCTGCTGCACCATCCTGACCATTTGCACCTGGTGTACCATTGTCGCCTTTGTCGCCTTTTGCACCTGTCGCACCTGCCGGGCCTGTTGCACCTGCCGGGCCTGTTGCACCTGCCGGGCCTGTCGCACCTGCCGGGCCTGTTGCACCTGAAGATCCTGAAGACCCATTGTCTCCTTTATCCCCTTTATCCCCTTTGTCACCCTTATCGCCTTTGTCGCCTTTGTCGCCTTTGTCGCCTTTCGCACCTTGCGTAGCCGTCGGGGCTTTATCTGCTGTCGTGATAATAACGGACTGCAGCTTCCCATTCCAAGATGCCTGAGCATCAAAATGATTCGCTAGAACGCGGACTGGCACCATAATCCTGTTATCAATAATCTGAGCAGGCTGCTCAAGTGTCTCTTTTGTTGTTTCTGATCCATTTGTTACAGTTACGTCTGATTTTCCGAGAACAAAAGAAACTGAATTTCCGCCTTTTACAGCCGTCACTGTTTGAGTTTCTTTATCCCAATTTATCGTTATTCCGAATGTATTCGCGACATGCTTAATAGGCACGAATACTGTCCCGTTAATCACAGCTGGTTGAACATCATTCTGTACGTTGCTCCCATTAATATTCAGTGAAATGCCTGCTGCTTGAGTTACCGGTACCGAGATCAATGTCGCGGCAAGCGTAAATACTGTTGCAAGTACCATCCATTTCTTCTTAAACATTTTACCGCCTCCTAAGTATAATTTGCGGTCTTACTTACTTCTTGTGCTGTTTTAGAAAATAGTCCCTGATTCTCGTAGCAGCAACTATTATATCACTTCATCAAAAAGACATGACATATTTATGCAAAAAATTATTAATTTCCACAAAAAAAAGTATTTTCACATGATTAGTCGACGTATATAGCTAAAATATGGCAAAAAACCACAACCTCTTACGGCTGTGGTTTGGCATTCCTATTGGGGAACCTAAACAAGTCTCAAATACATAGCAAAGGTTTGATCCATAATCTCCGAAACTAGCGCGATAAACTTCGTATTATCCTTGCTCGTATGAGCGTGATCCAATGCCGAGTAATACTCGCTTCGATTCTCTTTTTGAATGACAATCGGAGGGTACCCGCTTTTTATCAGTTCGAAATTCAGCAACAATCGCGCCGTTCTCCCATTCCCGTCAATAAAAGGATGGATACCAACAAAATCAAGGTGAATAACAGCCGCCCTCTCAATAGGATGCAATAGCTGACCCTCATGCTTAACCCAATCGATAAATCGTTCCATTTCGGACTGGATCTGCGTGGCATCGGGGGGGATCTGAAGCGCACCGCTAATGATCACGTTTTCTTTACGATAGATACCTGCACTCTCGTCTTCGATCCCTTTAAGAATGAGTCGATGGATGCTCTTAATCTGCCATTCCGATAAACTCTCTTGATTGCCGACGATCTCCTCGACATATAAAATCGCATCTCGGTGGTTAATAGCTTCCAAATGCTCTTTTATCGTTTTGCCGCCAACCGTTATTCCTTCGAGAGCGACTTTCGTTTCGGAAAGAGTTAATGTATTTCCCTCAATAGCGTTGGAGTGGTAAGTCCAATTGACGATCAGGTGCTCTCGTATACTCCTGACCGTATGGACAGGCAAGGGTCTTTTTTGATCAAGCAAGCTTTTCTTCTTATCGATCTGTTCGAACAATCCCCTCACTCCAAACGTCTTGATTTCGATCATCGAATCGTTGTTCATTATTATATCATAATGCTCTGGAAAACAGCTTTTTAACCTTCCTCCGCCAAGTTCCCGCCCCAGTTAATCCTCCATTAACAAACCGAATGTATACTGAACGTAAAGTAGCGCAATATACCAACGAAGGGGGTTTCAAATGATGGGCATTCATACGTATTTTCAATCGCTAAACGATCTAGAGCGCATTATTCGTTGCCCCGGCAGATTCAAGTTCGAGGAGCACAGCGTATCGGCTCATTCTTGGAAAGTCGTTCAGTATGCCAAAACTTTGGCGGATATCGAAGAAAGCAACGGCGTCGCGATAGATTGGAAGAAGCTATACGAAATCACAAGCAGTCATGACTACGGAGAAATCTTCATCGGCGATATCAAGACGCCCGTGAAGCATTATTCGTTGGAGCTTCGGTCCATGCTGCAAAAAGTAGAAGAAGGAATGGTCGCCCATTTCATTGACGAGCACATTCCCGAGGAATTTCAGCCTATCTTCCGCAGACAGTTACGCGAAGGTAAAGACGATTCGGTCGAAGGTCTAATCCTAGAAGTCGCCGACAAGCTGGACCAAGTCTATGAAGCCTTTACGGAACTGCAACGGGGAAACACGGAAAAAGAATTTATCGTCATGTATCGCAGTGCCCTGATCAAAATTAAAGGCATTAAGCTTCATTGCGTTAATTATTTTCTGCAAAATATTTTGCCTGATCTGGTCATGGAAGGATCCAAATCTCACATCGATATTGCTAAAATTACGGATGAAGCTTTGGCTTCGTAACGCTACTTGAAATAATCATAATAACCGAAAAATTTATCCCGGTATAAAAATATTTCAAGTCTAGCGAGAACGGCAGCCGCTTGCTCGCGAATCAACGTTTCCTTCGGCATAAATTCCCCCTCGCTCCCCGTCATGATTCCGTGTTCGTTGACGGCTTGGATCGCCTTCAAGCTGTTACCCGGTAAATCCTCGATATCCGACAGATGAAGGCGATCCAAGGTGCCGTAAGTGTTCAACGCGCCTGCATTGGCTAGCATAATCGCCGCTTCTTCTCTAGTGATATTTCGGTTCGGTTCGAATTCGCCTCGGACTCGATCCGTAATGCCTAACTCCGCAGCCTTATTCACAACGTCGCTGTACCACTTCTTAGACGGGACGTCCGTAAAAACACGGCCCTGCTCGGTCGACGTCGTTTGTTTCCTTACGCGCAACAGCATCGCGACAAATTCGGCACGGGTTAACCCTTTTTTCGGAGCTAATAGATCCCCGGCAGAATTTATTCCTTGCAAATAGCCGTTGCTAAGCGCGCTTGCCACCTCGTTCGCAGCCCAGCTCGAAACTTCATCGCGGTCTTTGAATTCGTCTAATGTAGAAACGACTCTAACATGGATAATCGTTTTCAGAATCGTCGGTACTCCGCCCGCTTGGTATCCCGTAAAAACGAAATCGTACGCGCCAGCCTTTAAGCCCCCGACTTCGACTTTGCCTTCCGCATCTGTCGCAACCTTCTTCCCATTAATATCAACGGTAATGAAAGATCCATTCTCTGTAGAGGTACCTTCGGAAGTTATTTTAGGTTTCTTGACGTGCAAGATCATTGGCGTATGGTGAGGAATACTATTCGTATCACGCAACGTGCCATCGCCGGCTATGTACTCTACTTGGAATCCCACGTTACAAGGCATATTGCTTGCCCCATAGTACAATATGATCAAATCGCCATCATTCAACCTCTCCTCGCCGTTAGAGCATTCGGGCTGGAAATCATAGTACGCGTTGGCTTCGACGGCAAACCTCCATGCTTCGTCTCCCCCGTATTGATGTTCTTTAATCCCGTTAACCGAAACGATTTTTTTCTTGGTCATCGCATAGGCGATATTATCGCGTTCCAAAAACGACTTAACGGCGTCATGCGCCGTAACCCCCGTGGATGATCCGCTTGCGATCGTTCCCTTCGGTCCTTCTACGCGTACGGTAACCGTCTTCGGATCGGAATGCCTCCAACCGCTCAGCAGACCGGGCTTTCCTTCCAAGATCAGCTTGTAATTCGTAAGCGCTAAATACGCTTGAAGCGTAGCGTTCGGGTCTAGCTCCCCGCCTAGCGTCTCGGAAAAACCGCCTTCCGATAGTCGGTTAGACATTATAAATCGTAAAGGGTTATCCCCATCGGTCAGATGAAAATCGGCGGCATCAGCGTCTACGGCAGATAGCAGCATAATCGCGTTGGCAGTATCGGCAGTGCTTTGATTGATGCTTCCGTTACCTTTGATCAAGGTTTTTAACCATGCGGCAATCTTTTCCCCATCGTATGACTTAGGTATATCGCCGGAAGCCTTCAGCGCGGAAACGGCCACGAGGGTCGTCGAGACTTCATCGAACCGATCGCCGGAACTCGGCCAACTTCCACTCGCCAAGCGGGTTTCGTTGAGACGATTGAAAAACAGATCGGAATACCACAGTGGCCTATAGTAATTATTAGTCGAGTAAAATAAATACGCTAAGTAGGCCAGAGATACTCCGTAACTCCCTTCGTCCTCCATATCGGTACGATTAACTAGCTTCTGCATCAGATTAATGCCCGCGACTTGATGCGCTTTTCCCCCGGCGGCGGAATAGGCCATAATCGCTAAGGAAAGCTCGGACGCCGAATCGTATTTGCCTTTGCGTTCTAATATTTCATTCCCCTTGCTTTCCAAGTAGCCTTCGGGCAAAGGGGTGCCGTTCCGCACGAAAGCTAAAGCCGCCCAATCCGAGAACCCCTCGCCCTTAAGCAAAATAGCCTCCGCTTCTTTCATCGCCTTTTGCATCTCCGACGGAAAGCGAGGATTAGGGAGATTAGCCGTTGACTCCGCCGCATGTGTCGATGGATTACTGCCTACGAATAGTACGGTTTGAATAAGCAAACAAACGATCACCGTAATCTCAATGAAGAGCTTGCCAAGCCGTTTACTTAGACCGGATTTCATTAGGCACAGTCGCCCCCCTGGATAAAGTTATTCCTTTTTTAATTCTTGCCCCCTATATTGACGCGGTGATATTGTAAATAGTTTCCTGAAAAAACGAAGTCCTCGTTGGAGAAAACTTCTTCTCTTGTTTCATGGGATTTGCGTCTTTCTTCATACTTTGGCGAGAGGATGAGAGTTAACGTTATTGCATAACGTTATTCGAAAAAAGAAAAACGCCCCCTTGGCTTACTTAGGGCGCTTTCTTACACGTCTTTTCAATTCCGCATAAAAATTCTCTCTAGTAACGGCTAAGATAACAACCACCAATTCACCGCTATCATTTTCTTCGATAATATAGGCGATTTCATAATTTGTCTTACCGTAATAAACGTCATAACAATAGTATCCAGCTAAATCCCCGGTCTTAAGCTCACCAATGTAGGGATCTATTCGAATCTTGATAATTGATTCATAAAAAGCTTTTTGGAGCGGCTTCTCAACAATTTTTTTAAGAACCGCTCAGCAGCTTTCTCTATTAATATTGGGAGCACAGACTAACCTCCCATTACATCGCCAAACAGTTCTTTCATTTGCTCGTCACCAGTTCCCTTGAATTGGCGCGCAGCTACTTGGGCTTCTGCAAGCAAATCCTTAGCCGCATGACGAATTTCAGTCTGTCTCTCTCGAAACTTCTCCAACAATTCTTCTTGAGGGCAACCATTTGCAATCAATTCAGCCAAGATTTGCTCGGCGAAGTGATCGCTTCCAGTACTCTGGCGAATTGGACGAATAATAATATTTTGGCCTTGCAATCCAACCTCTACTTCATCTTTTATTCCAACTTGCTCGAAGAACTTTAGAGGTATCGTCACCTGACGCTGTTTCGAAACACGAGCACGCTTCCACTCCACATGCTTCACCACCTCATCAGCTATTGCCATAAAGTATACCCTCCTTTTTCTTGTATATTCCTTTCCTTTACGCTCTGTGATCATTATTTTTCATTTCTTTATTTCTTTATTTCTTTATTTCTTTATTTCTTTATTTCTTATTACACATTATACACCGCTAAAAAAAACATTGAAAAGAGTTTTTACTACTTTTGCAGTTTCTCTTCTGACTGCGATTTCATTAATTTCCGCAACACTTCTTGAACTTCTTGCCGCTTCCGCACGGGCAAGGGTCATTTCTCCCGACCTTATCAGGAGCGATGCGTTGCCCCGGAATCACCCGGGTAGCACGGCCTCCCGACAAAGCACCCAACTCGGCAGGCGTATGACCGCAGTTAGACCAAAGCCTGGTATGATTGTATACCTCCGTAACTAGAGAAGCAAACCGCTTAACTTGCTCCATGTTATCGAAATTGATATCTCTTCTTTCCAACTCGTTCACGATCTCTTGCAAAGGCGCTTCCATAGAACAAGCAAGCTGAATATCATCTAGGAGTTCATCCACGAGCTTAGCATTATTGCACAACTGATTCAAAATAAACAGTCTCAGCTGCAATAGCTGCGGCGTTTTCTCATAATAGTGATTTTCCGAATGCTTTAGAAACTCCTCTTTACCGGGAATATACAGAGGCTTATTCCGAATACGTTTCAACAGACCCTGCAGCTCGTCAATACTGTCTGAATCAAAATAATGACTCGCGAAATACCCATCGATACGTTCGTAAAGCTGCATTCTGTTCAGATGAAAATGGGTGATCTCCTCAAGCTCCGCCATGGTCAAACTCTGCCCGTTCTGATCGTTATAGATGTTGAGAAGCTGCTCCGGCGTACACACCCCATAGAGATTAACCGCCGCATCTACATACTTCAGCACCATTTGCTCCGATGACCGAGTTCGCAGCACCGCATCCCAATCCAACTCCCGAATAGCCTCTTTCACTTCTTCGGGAATTACCAAATAAAGCTTGTCCTCATCGAAAAACGTAAATAAGACGCCACGCTCGTTGAAGTGCAGATAGGTCCCAGGCGTAATTTCGTTATTTTGCACGTAAGGCTGACGCAACAATTGTTGATAAAACAGAAACTCCTCTTCGGTAGACAATCGCAAGGTGAAATCCAATGCGGAAGGTTCCGGAATACTGCGCGTCAGCTCAGCCGCAAGCTCTGCCTTATTCATCTTAGAACGTCCAGGCAAATTGACCGATGAAGCGATTTCGGTTAAGCGACCTTTACCCAGTAGCGGGAGGATTTCCCCAAGATGAACTTTTACTGCTCCCTGTATGGCAAGCTCTTTGTTCCTCTGTTTAAAATGTGCTGAAAAATCGTACATCTTTAACCCTCGATCCCGTAATTTATTTTCTTATTATACATGCTTATGGACAGAAATCATGACTTTACAACTCTATTACATTTCTGTGATATATTGCGTGCAGAGGTGATAGCAGTGGCGACCATTCTTATCGTCGAAGACGAAAAACCGATTAACGAATTGATCCGAAGAAGCCTGCAAACCGTCGGGCATCGTTGCATCTCCGTTTACGACGGACAAGCGGCGGTCGATGAGCTCGCGCGGAATGAATATGATCTCTTGCTGCTTGATATTATGCTCCCTGAATTGGGAGGTTATGAAGTATTTGAAAAAAACACGAGAACCCCGACTATCTTCCTAACTGCGAGGGACGGGTTGTCCGACCGGGTGAAAGGACTGACGATGGGCGCCGACGATTACATGATCAAGCCGTTCGAAATGCTGGAATTGCTCGCCCGCGTGGACGCCGTGCTGCGCCGAACGATGAAAGCAAGCGCGAACGAGAGCTTCGAGCTGGACGACGTGCGAATCGATTTCGGTAGCCGTATCATCTATTGCGATCATCAATCGGTGGAATATACGCCAAGAGAATTCGAGCTATTGGAGGCGCTGGTTAGAAACCGCAACATCGCGCTTTCGCGGGAGAAGCTGCTAGAGTTGGCTTGGGGCTACGACTATGAAGGAGATACCCGGACAGTCGATGTCCATATACAAAAAATTCGGAAAAAGTTCGGCCTGGAAAATCGGATCAAAACGGTCTATAAGCTAGGCTACCGGTTAGAGGTGTAAAGATGAAAGCAAGAACGTTTCTTGTTACTTTACTGCTATTCCTTCTTTTTTTCAACCTGGCCATCTTTCTGTTCTCGGCGATTACGCTCAGAACGAATCTCGACAGTTCGCGCGAGCGCAGCCTTGGCGAGCATTATTTTATCGCTTCCACATACGGGAAGGACTTGTACGCTTTGGAAAGCAGGGGGACAGTCGGTGAGGAGGCGCTGGGCTCGCTATTCCGGTCTTACTCGACTTATTACGGCAAGCAGGGAGTGGCCCTCGAGCTATCCGATAGAGTCGGCACGCTTTACTCTAGTCTCCCGAAAAACTTGCAACTCTCAGGCGATTCTCCAACGGCAATCCCGGGAGAACGCACGGTAACGACTACGAAACAGAACGACCGGACTTACGTCCTCGTAACCGGTAATCTTCCAGCGCCTTACGAGTCCTATACGCTAAACTACCTCTACGACGTCACGGGCAACTTATCCGCGTGGAGCCGAATGACCGGCATGCTCTTCCTGCTAGGTATCGTATTTTGCACCTTGCTGGCCCTTTGTCTGCATTTCGTGCTCGGCCGCGTATTCAAGCCGCTTCGCCAAATTTCGGAGGCGTCCAAGAGCATCGCGCAAGGCGAATACGGTAACCGAATTCGGGTGACCCGCCATGACGAGCTATCGGAAATGGCCGACAGCTTTAATCATATGGCCGAGGAAATTCAGCAGCAGATGGAGCAGTTGAAGCTGGCGGCCGAACAAAAGCAGCGTTTTATCGATAACTTCGCTCATGAGCTTCGAACGCCTTTAACCTCGATATACGGCTATGCGGAGTATATTCAGAAGGTCGCGTTAACGGAGGACGATAAGCTGGAGGCGACCGATTATATTATGTCCGAGAGCCGCAGATTGCAAAATCTAGCCCATCAGCTGCTGGAACTGGCGACGCTCGGCCGCAGCGATATTGTGCTTGAAACGGTCGAGCTGGAAGATCTGTTCCGTAAAACGGCGGAGACCCTTAAGCTCAAGCTGGAAGACCGCGAGGTCCGATTGTCTTGGAAATGCCGATTGGATTCGGTACGGGGCGACCGCAATTTGCTGGAAAGTCTCGTCGTCAACTTGGCGGATAACGCCGTGAAGGCTTGTTCGCCGGGAGGACAAGTACGGCTGGAAGCTTACGTGGAGTCGGAACGCCCCGTCATTGTCGTGAGCGATGACGGCAAAGGAATGACCAAAGAGCAATTAGGGCGAATAACGGAAGCTTTCTACCGCGTCGATCAAGCTCGCAGCAGAGCGGACGGCGGAGCCGGCCTGGGACTGTCGCTGTGCGAGCAGATTGCTGCCAGCCATGGCGCGGAGTTATCTTTCGCTTCCCAAATCGGCAGAGGCACGATCAGCAAAATTACTTTTACAACTTCATGATAACTCGGTGATCGTTTGCTAACCTGGCGTTCTTATACTTGCACTTGCAAACACCAATACGCGGTAACGCAAAGGAGAGCTGAACATGAAGGAAACAACGGTAAAAAGAAAAGAGCTCAAGCTGCTCGTACTCGGAGCGGCAGCGGCAATTACGGCGTGCACGCTAGCGTTCGGCGGCTTGTCGCAAGCGGCGAAAGCCGCCGAGCTGGGCAAGACGGCCAAAGTGCCTACCAGCTACAGCGCGCCGATTGCTCAAACGGCGAAAACCAGCTTGCCAAGCGATTATGTCAAGGCCGATTATCAAGTCAAGCTTCACGAGCTCAGCGGGAAAGGAACGGCTAAGGACCTGAACATGAGCGAGGCCGCCGAACTCGGAGCGCAAAATCTATGGATGCTGTTTCACGCGAACCTGAAGGGCAAAACAATCGTCATGTCTTACCATCCGGCAACCGAGCTCGATCCCCGGGCCGTATGGTACGGCGAAGTCGCCGAAGCGGCCGGGCAGAGCTATACGTTCGAAGTGGACGCCATTACCGGAGATCCCCGAACCGCGTTGCAAGGAAAGTATTGGAAAGATGCCGGATCGCTTGGATTGGACAAAAAACTGCTGAAGCAACACGACGATTTCTCGAAGCTCGTGAAGGAAACGGCTGAAAATCACAAGCTCCTTGCGGGCAAGATCGCTTCGGTTGAATACGTCTCGCAAGGGCACAGCAGTTCGAACTACGGCAGCAATCCCGATATTACCTTTATGGTGAATTCGGAAGACGGCGAACGCGCTCAGTTGACGTTCTCCCGTTATAACAAGGAGCTGCTGTCGGTGGAATATAACGGCTGGCTGAAGGACATGCAGCCTAAAGCGGATGCTGCCGAGAACAACGCGATAGACAAAGCGATGCAGTTTGTGGAAACGCGAAGCGAATGGGGAGACGGAAAAGTCAAGGTGAAGGAGTATCCTTCGGATCAGCAATAAAGATAGAAGAAGCGCAATCCCGGTGGATTGCGCTTCTTCTATTCCGTTATGCTACATGATACCTACTCCGCTTATTTGCCGAAGAAGTCTTCCGCTTCATCCAGCGCCATCTTGTTGCCGATCGAGGAATAGTCCAACCAAGGCTGCTCGCCGATCACGTACACATGCCCGTTCTGAACCGCCTTCAAGCCTTTCCAGATCGGACTGTTCTGCATTTCTTCATAAATCTTCTTCGCATCGTCCTCTACGTTAACGACGACGAAGATCGCATCCGCGTTAAAGTCGGGCAACACTTCCTGGGAGATGACCTCGTAAGGCGCATCCGTAATCTTCTCTACGCCGCTCGCAGGCTGGAAGCCCAAATCTTCGAACAAAATCGGCCCCATTGGACGAGGCGTTCCGAATACCCGCAGTTCCTTCGCCGTGACGCGAATAGCCATCGCTTTCGGGTTGTCGCCGAACTTCGTTTGAATCAAACCTTTAACGCGCTTAAGTTGATCTTCATAATCGGCAATGAACTTTTCCGCTTGCTGCTCCCGACCCAACTCCGCGGCTAGGAGCTTCAGATGATCTCTCCATGTTCCTTGATCGAGATCGAACATCTTAACCGGGGCAATCGCTTCTAGTTTAGACGTATCTTGACCCGCGAACTCCTTATCGGCATAGATCACGTCCGGTTCAAGCTGCAGCAATGCCTCCATGTCCACTTCCTTTGCAACGCCGAGCTTCACTGTATCTTTCAAGCGACCGGCTACATGAGAAAGGAAATCCTTCGCTTTGCCGCCCATCACGCCGCCCGCGGCCGTAACGTCAAGCGCAAGCAAATTGTTCGTAATATGAATCGACAAGGAAGCGATTTTCGGCGCTGCCTGCGCCTCGGGAGAAGCCGGGTCCGCGCTTTGCTCCGCTGCCGGGCTCGTCCCCGCAGTCGGGGAAGCCGTTGCGCTCGATTCGTTATTGTTGCTCTGGCCGCATGCGCCGAGCAATAGGATCATCGCCAGACCTAACAGCATCAAAGCGTTCGTTTTCTTAAGCATTGTTTTCTTAAACATCTTATTCATCGACCTCGGTTCGTTTATTTAGATGATCTTAGTAACAAATAGAGAAAATACGGGGCTCCGATACCCGCAACCAGAACTCCGGCAGGAATCAGGCTAGGCAGAAATAAGGAGCGTCCCGCCGTATCGGCCAGCACAAGAATAACAACGCCAATCATTCCGGAGATCGGAATCACATGCCGATGCGACGAACCTACAAGCCTCCGCGCGAGATGGGGAGCAACAAATCCGATAAACCCGATTCCCCCGGCCATCGCTACGCTTGCGCTTGAGAGGGAAACCGCCGCAACGAGCAGCCCGATTCGTTTACGATTAAGCGACACGCCTATGCTTACGATCGTTCCGTCTCCTAACCCGAGCGCGTTCAACGTTCTCGCTTGCAGCAAGGCATACGTACCGAAGCCGATAATCCAAGGAAGCAACGCGAACACATGGATCCAATCTCTCCCCCATATGTTGCCGACAAGCCATCTTGCCGCGAAGGTATAGGTTTCCGAATCGAGCCGGAGCGAGAGATACAAGGTCAGGGCGCTGAATCCCGCCGCTACCGCGATACCTACGAGAATCACGCGGGTGGGCTGCAAATTCTGACCGCGCTCATAAGCCAGTACGCCGATAAGCAGTGCCGTAAGCATCGCGCCGCAGAAAGTGAATAGCGGGATCAAAAGCGCGGACATCTGCTCCATCGATTGAAAGAAGCTGACAAATACGATAAGCCCGACCGCCGAGCCTGCATTAAGCCCAACGACTCCCGGATCGGCGAGCGGATTGCGGAATACTCCCTGCAAAATGGCGCCGGAAACGCCGAGTCCGATCCCCGCCAGCATCGTAATCAGTATGCGGGGCATTCGATAATCGAACAATACCGTTTCCTCTTTCGCCGTGCCGAATCCAAACAATGTTTGCAGCACCTGCATAGGCGACAGCTTAATCGTTCCTGTATTCAGACTGAATATCAGAACCCCTAGACAGATAACCATCAAGACAACGCCGACGAACATCGCTCCGCGAGCCCGGTTGTTACCGGGTTGTAAATCTTTCAAGCCCATTACAGATTCCTCTTCTCTTTCCGTGCCAAATAGAGAAAGAACGGAACGCCGATAAGCGCCACCATAGCACTCAGAGCAAACTCTCTAGGAGGATTGACCATCCTTGCCGCCAGATCGGCTAACACGAGTAAAACGGCGCCTAATATCGCGGACAATGGAATGATGGCTCGATAGTCCACGCCGACTAGCTTGCGAGAAATATGAGGGATGACGAGCCCGACGAATGAAATCGAGCCCGCAGCCGATACCGATACGCCAGCCAGAATAACTCCGGCTGTAACGGCCAATATTCTCGCCAGCTTGATTCGTCCCCCTAAGTTCACCGCGACCTCTTCTCCAAGCGAGAGCAACGAGATAGTCCTGCTGAGCACCATCGTTAATAGCAACGTCGCCACGATAATCGGCACAAGAAACTTCAAATGCAGCCACTTGATTCCCGCTACTCCGCCGGAAAACCAGAACGCTAAATCCTGGCTAAGATCATAGTAGATGGCGATGCCCGTGCTTATTGCACCGAGCATAGCCGCGATTACGGAGCCCGCGATAATAAGCCGCAAAGGCGTTAAGCCACCGGGTACTTTAGAACCTAATGCAAATATGAAGAGTGTGCTGAGCGCGGCTCCAACGAATGAGCATCCGATTAATCCTAGATATGGCATGCTCGGAACAAAAGCAAAACATAACGCGACAACGCAGGTAGCCCCCGCATTCACGCCGAGAATCCCTGTATCCGCCAGAGGATTACGAGTTACTCCTTGCATGAGAGCACCGGCAACTGCGAATGCAGCCCCCACTACGGCCGCGCCGATCACCCTCGGAAGGCGTAATTCATGAATCACTTGATGGGTAGTCAACGTCTCGTCATACTGAAATACGGCTGCCCATACAACGAACATCGACAGCTCCTTCGCACCGTAGGATATCGCTAGGAACATAGAAGCAAGTAAGGCCAGCAGCGCTATCATATAGATAGCTATTCGCAAAGACAGCTTGGCGCTCCGCTTCATTCCCCCGCTGCCTGTATCGATAGGCGATCCCACCTCGCATTAATACTGATAATCATTATCAATTATAAGAAGACGACGAGAAGCCGTCCATGGTCTATTTTAAGAGTTTCCCGATGGAATATTATTAGATTGTCGGTTTAATGCACATCCGTGTAGTAGTCAACCGCTTCATCCAGTTGGCTCTCGATGGACATCGGAGCATATACGATCCACTTCTCCCAATCCAAGAAATGAACGCGATTTCGGCGAACGGCTGAATGCCGAACATACGCCTCGCTCGTCTGAAGGCGGTGCAAATATTGTTGCTCATTCCCGTCCGAACGAACGGCGACGAACAAATAATCCGAATCGTATTCGGTAAGCTGCTCGATCTCGATTGCTTTCCAATTGAATAATTTAGCACCCGTATGCTCCTCCATATCTTGCAGAAGCCGGTTAGGCGGCAGTAAGCCGAGAGATTGATAGAAAACATGGCCAATGTTCCGATTACCGTAAATGCGCATTCCATAATGGCCGATCACGCATAGAGTCACGGTAGCTTGTCCGATGGCGGCTTGCACTCGCCGACGCGCAGCTTCCGTTGTACGCTCATGCCGCGCTATCCATTCCTTGGCTTCCTCGGTCCGCTGAACGATTCGCGCGACCTCTCGAAGATGCTCGAATACAGTCAGCGTCCCCCATGGAATCGTGATAATCGGGGCTAGATCGCCGATGAGCTCACGAGCCGTCGCAGACACGTTGTCTTTGCCGATCACGAGATCAGCCTTAGCTTCGAGGAAGGTTTGGCGGCTGACCTGCCATACTTCCGATCCGTGAAAGGGCAGCGCGAGCATTCGAGTCGTCTTCGGGATTTCCTTGTACGTTTGCGCGGCGACGGGAGTAATGCCGAGCGTCAGCAAGTGGTCCGTATACGCATACGATAAGGAAATCACGTTCGGCTTCGGTTGCTCCCTGTATAGCGTTGGCGCGCAGCCCGTATACTCCTTGAAGCGGCGGCTGAAATAGAACGAATCCTGATAACCGACCCGCTTTGCCACTTCGCTCATTTTCCGACCGGTCATCAGCAGCTCTTCCTTGGCACGGTTCATCCGAATCTCGGTAAGAAACGTAATCGGGGACCTGTTCATCTCTTGCTTGAACATCTGAGAATAATAAGACGGATGCATCCCGGCCAGCTCCGCCAATCTCTCCAGCGTCAAGTCGGAATCATAAGCCCGGTGCATATAGGGAATCGTCATGAGAATCGCTCGCTTCTCCCCGCCAGGCAACACGGCCGGCGTACTCCCCAGTAGCAGTTCCAGCAATTCGTACATATGCAAACAAGCGCGATTTTTTCCCGATTGATCTGAGATTAAGCCGTTATTTTCTTCATTGAATTCCTCCGCAATCATTAGCACTAGCCTTTGAATCCTGTACTGATCCTGCTGGATACTGCCCGTAATCGGAAAAGAATCGACCTGATCGAACACTCTTCTCGATGCCGATTTTTCCGATAACCGGTACATATCAAAGGTAATCATATAAAGTTTCGTTTCATGGCCGCTTACGCTTCTAGCCTCTACGGTCATGCCGGGTTCGAGCATAAACGAGCTCTTGCGGTTCAATTGGATTGGGATTCCGTTCAATACGAAAGTTCCTTGTATTTTCTCAAAATAGAGAAAGGTCAGCTTCGTCATCGTCTGAGACTCCAACCGCCAACCGTCGGCTTCGAACGAATACGAGACTTCCCCGATCTCGATCAGCGTATTCGATATGTCCAGCAGTTGCTTACTATCCATAACCCGTCTCCTTACCGCGAGAAGTTTCTTAGCTATTTTTCCTATTATAACTTAATTAGCATTGGAAGCTCTCTGGAATAAGTTGTGCCCGCGAATCGAAACAGTCGGCCTTTGACCTTGTGAGTATTTTGTGAGCGCGAGTTGCTATCATTCGACAGAATGAGCGAAATTCAGAAGCTCCACAGGACAAGGAGAGGAATAAGAATGATAATTCGATCTTGGAAACAAGCGAAACTGACGGTTCTTGCCGTACTGATCGCTCTGCAGGCAATGCTGGCTCTGGGGGTGGAACGCGCAGATGCGGCGGGATTCAGATGGCAGGTTATAGGGGAGGAAACGCGTTCCGGGCCTGGGGGATTTGGGGGATTCGAGGACTATGAACCGGAATTACTCGCTCAAGGAAACAGCTTGTTCGTTTCTTATGGAACGTTTCCTACGGTAAAGCGTTGGGATGGAAGCGGATGGCATGGCGTCGGCGAACCGAAATTCGTAATAGCCCCGACTTCGAAAACTTCTTTTCAGGGTGCTCCGGATGGCACGTTGTACTTTGGGTACTGGGATCAAATCAACAACCAACGCCCGAAAGCAATGACCTATGAAGCCGGGGAGAATTGGACGACGCTCGGCGGAGCTGAAGCCGCGGCAGTGAGATCGGACTGGCCGAGCATTGCGGTGGATAGCGCGAAAAACGTCTATATGTCGTATCTCAATGTAGACGATGGAAATAAAATGTACGTTTCTAAAATTCCGGACGGAGGGAACGGTTGGTCCGTCGAAGGCGGTCCCGTGTCGGAAGGGGCAGCTTGGTTCGGAGATATATCCATAGGTGCGGACAATCGGCCCTACGTCGTATACGCGGATGCGGCGAATAATTATCTTCCTAGCGTACGCTTCTACAACGGAACGGCTTGGGAGTACGTTGGAGGGAATAGATCGATCGCTGAAGTAAGTTCCAACTTGCCGCAAATCGTAGCCGCTCAGAACGGGAAACTCTATGTTGTTTATCTATCAGGTAACGAGATCGCTGCTAAAGTGTATGTCGAGCAGTTCGACGGCACGTCCTGGAATACAATCGGTTCCTGGAATGCCGATGAAAGCAATCGCCCTGCATTGGCTCTCGACATCAACAGCAACCCTTACTTGGCCTATAGCGACGCGGACAACGGGGATAAAGTTACGGTACGGTATTATGACGGGGACACATGGGATACGATAGGCCCGACAGGCTTCTCAAGCGGTCGTCCAAACGGTTTGTCGATCGCCGTCGATGCGGACGATAGTCTTTATATCGCTTATAACGATATGGATGATGGGAACAAGCTGAAGGTGATGGGATATTTATGGGACGAAATCGAGCCGACCGTTCAATCCTTTTCCCCGGCGATAGGCGCAACGAACGCGGCTCACAACGCTTCGTTAACGATGACGTTCACCGAAGAAGTCGCGGTCGACGGCACCGATGTAGCCGGACTATATCGAACCGCCAGCGATATGCTCGTGGAGTCGTTCGACGCCGCAGACGCTACGGTAAACGGCCGCTCGGTCACTTTCCAGCCTTCCGAGCCTTTAGAAGACGGAGTCTCTTATTATGTTGTAGTAGAGGCAGACGGTATCCAAGATTTGGCGGGCAATGGTTTTGCCGGACTGCAGAGGACGGATTGGTACTTTACGGTTGAGGATACGCTCGACCCCGCGTTGGAGTCCTTAAATCCGGCTAACGGTTCGTCCGGCGCATCCGTACACGTCAAACCAAGCCTGACTTTCAGCGAAAGCGTAACGCTGGAATTCGGCAAAACAATCGTCATACGCAACGTGTCCGACCAATCGGTCGTGGAATCGTTCGATACGAGCAGCAGCACCCGATTGAAAGCTCAAGGAAAAACGATCGTGATCGAACCTTCGGAACCGTTGGCATACGAAACCGAATACCAGATCGATATCCCCGAAGGAACGATTCGGGATTGGTCAGGCAAGCTGTTCGGGGCAATCGTCGGTACGCAATGGCGCTTTACGACCGGAGCGGAGCCGGATACGCGGCAGCCAAGCGTCAGCGAAGTGGCGCCGGCGAATGGTGCGACTTCCGTTCCCGTCGACAGTGCTCTGACGATGAAGTTTGACGAGCCCGTCAAGGCGGGAATCGGAAATATCCTAATCGTAAATAGGGATGCATTAGAGATCGTAGACACGATATCGATTCTGGAGACGTCCAAAGTTTCGTTCAACGCGGACACGGTCACCATACAGCCTTCAAGGTCTTTGGACTTCGGTACGAAGTATGGCATTTCCGTTATGCCAGGCGTGATAACGGATCTAGCGGGTAACGCCTTCGCGGGCATCATGCCGATGGGCTGGACGTTTACGACGGTACTTCCCGATACCGTCGCGCCGACGCTGACCGCTTCGTCACCGACGAACGGACAAGCGAATGTGGCGGCGAATGCTCCGTTACGTATTGCTTTTGACGAGAATGTGACGGCCGTAGCAGGTAAAGAGATTTTCATCACGGATGCCGATACCGGCAATCGGTTCGCGACGATCTACGCCAATAACATCGAAGCCGTCACGGTGGCGGGCAGCGACGTTACGATTAAACCGTTCGACGATTTCGAATTCGGCAAGACTTATTACGTGGAAATAGAAGATGGAGCTTTCGTCGATGCCGCAGGCAATCCGTACGCCGGCTTGACCGGCATTTCGGAATGGCGCTTTACCATCGGAGCGGCTCCGGATGTTGTCGGTCCTTCGGCAATCTCATTGTCTCCTGCGGATGGAACTGTCGGGGTTGAGCTAAATTCTGAGCTGGCGGTGACGTTTAACGAGCCTGTTCAACCGGCTGCGGGGGGAACGATTACACTCGTTAAGGTAGCAGGCGCGCAACCTGTTGAAAGCTTCCCGGCAACGGATACGGCGAAAGTGACTGTGAACGGAGCGACCGTTCGCATTCACCCAAGCTCACCATTGGCTTACTCGACGGAATACGCGCTGCTATTTTCTGCGGGGGCGTTTCAAGATTTGGCGGGTAACGGCATAACGGGATTAAATGCGATGGGCGACTGGACGTTTACGACGAAAATAAGGCCTGCTCCAATCGGAGGCGGCGGTGGGGGTTCCTCCGAACAAACGTTGTTTGGCCAAGTCAAGAGCGATGGAACAGATGGCGTTATGGCAGAATTTGTCGTTCGAAGGACTGCCGATCCTTCCGGACGTTTTCTCGATTCGGCTACTTTTACGACAGATTGGATACAATCCGTTCTAAAGAAACTAGAGGACAAAGGCGTTAAAAGGGTAACCTTAAGCTGGCCGACAAATAACGGCGGTGCGGACCTGGCGGACTTAAAGATGAGCAAGGAAGCCGTGCAAGCATTAGCCATCGCTGGAGTCGCGTTGAATCTAGAAACAAAGTTCGTACAAGCCGCGATTTCGAACGAGACTTTTCAAGGATCTGCGAAAGAAGTCAGTTTCCATATGGAATCGTTGCAAGATTCTGCTGCCCGCGATGCGTTAGTTAAGCGCGCCAGCGCTTCGAACGGCGCCGTCGCCCTATTCGGCACTCCGGTGAAAATGGAAACAACCGCCCAAGGACACTCAATCGAGTTTACGCTGCCGATCGGGGCGGATGAAACGAAGAAAGCATCCGGCGAAGAGATGGGCATCTATCTTGAATATAACGATGGAACTACTGAGCTTGTAAGCGGCAAACTGGGGTCCCAGGGCGTCAAGTTCTCCGCGAGCAAACCCGGTACGTTCGCCTTAGTTCAAGTTAAAGGTTGGAAAGAAGAAGCCAAGCCGCAGCCCAAGGCACCGTCTATGGCCTACATGAACGGTTTTGACAATGGGACATTCCGCCCTGAAGCCGAGCTGACGCGAGCGGAGATCGCGACGATCGTTAGTCGCGTCGTTCAACGTCCAATCGTTCGCGAGAGCGTTGCGTTCGCGGATATGACAAGTCCATATTGGGCTGGACCGGCGATCGACAAAGCGGTGTCCATGGGCGTAATGCGCGGAAGCCCGGATGGCAAGTTCTACCCCGATAAGACGATTACAAGAGGAGAAATAGCAGTCATCGTCGCTCAACTGATCGAAGGGGATATTGGCATGGGGACGACGTTCAAGGATACTAACGGACATTGGGCACAAAAAGCAATCGATACAGTGTCGGCTGCGAGGATAATGAAAGGCTTTACAGACGGAACATTCCGCCCGGGTCAACCGCTCCATCGAGCAGAAGCGGTCGTCATCATAAACAGACTGCTGGGTATCGCCCCGGCGGTTCGATCCGAGCCTCGCTGGTCGGACGTTCCGGCCTCGCATTGGGCGTTCGGCGACATCCAAGCGGCATCTAAGTAACATGCAAGGTATCCATTTATTCACGTATTACGGCATTCCCCCAAAATCCTCACAAGTGAAAAATCTTGAAATCTATCGCCGCTCCGAAAAAAAGAAGCCTTCGCAACCGCAATTGCGAAGGCTTCTTCCTTATTGCAGGCGTCCCTTTCGGAACGCTTTATGATGCAAAAGTCACGAGGTTCAGCAGCCTCTGCAGCACGGCAACCGCCTCCGCTCTCGTTGCCGATCGCTCTGGCGCGAGCTGCCCGTCGGTTTGGCCAGTCAGAATGCCCTTTGCCAGCATCACCGCAAACGCTTTTCTAGCCCATCCGGCAACTGAATCCTTAACTTTATAAGCGTCAAGCGATAACGCTTGGCCTTCAATGTCTTCGCCAAGATAATTAAGCGAATTGACGAGCATGACCGCCATTTCCACCCGCGAAATCGTTTGATTCGGACGGAAAGATCCGTCGGAATAGCCGCTTGCTAACCCGGCTTTGGCTGCTGCCTTGACCGAGGAAGCATACCATTCCCCGCCGTCTACGTCTTTGAATGCGAGCCCGTCCTCCACTTCCGATACGCCTAGCGCACGCACGAGCATGGTTGCGAACTGAGCACGGGTGACTTTTCCTTCCGGAGAAAACTTCCCGGCGGCGACACCGCTAACGATTTGCTTCGATGCCATTTCCTCAACCGCTTCGCGAGACCAATGCGTTCTCACATCTCCGAACGTCACATGCGAAGTAACCGCAGCATACACGCTGTTGCCTTTTCGTTTGAATACGGCCATGCTCCGACCGGCCTCTTTCTCTAGACGAGAGAGAACGGGCCGCCATTTGCCCGCTTTTTCGTCGAACCATACGACCGTTGTGCGGCTCGCCTCTGGAGAAGAATCCATGTAAATCGCCCTGTTCAAAAATCTATCGAACGAATCCAGCTTTATCGACCGATTCTGTCCGTCATTCAAAGCGACGCTGAATTCGAATGGCGGAGACGCCGCCGTAAAGCCGGCCTGTTGTAGCTCGGACAGCATTCGATCACTCGCGTCGCCGCTCAGCTTTTCGAAGCTTGCCGTTACAGAGCCTTGGCTGCCGGCATAAGCTTGCAAGGAATCCGCCAAGTCCCGAAGCGGCAAGATCAGCCACCCCTCCGTTGAACGAATTCGCAGCTTGGCTTGTTCGCTCGCTTCTAGCAGCTTCTTCAGCAACGCGGATTCCAATCGCACGTCTCCGCCGGATGCTGAAGAAGGAAAACTCAATTCATACTTTCCGGCAGCCGTCTCGATAATGTCCACATTAACCGTTCGTCCGTCCGTCAGCGTGATCTTTGCGACGTTCGGTTTGCTTGTCGGCGCCGTCGGCACCGGCTGCGGAGTAGGTCCAGGGTCGGTTGTTGGATTCGGCGTGCCCTGTTGAACCTGAACGGGAACGACGACGTTAACTCTCGTTCCATACACCGCATCCGTGACGGTCGCCGTCACGTTCGCGGCGCCCGAACCAACAGGCGATAAGATCAGGCCGCCGTCGGCTGACTGAACAACGACCACGCCCGAATTGCTTGAGCTGGCGCCGTCGATCCGCAGCGCACTTTCGGCGTAAGCCGACGTAGCCAATTGATCCGCCGTCATGGCTACCGCTGAGCCGCCGGTTTGCATAATCAAGGTTTGTATCGCCTTGGCCACGGGAGGCAGCTTCGCGGCGGCATGTACCGTGACCGGAACATACATTTGGACGAATGCTCCGTACACCTCGTCCTTAACCGTTACCAGCACTCGGGTGCTCCCGGGACCAACCGGGCTCATGGCCAATTGTCCGTTTACGAGCTGCACCTGCACAATTGCCGTGTTCTCCGATTGCGCGGAGCCGATCGCGAGCAATCCGTCCGGATAAGCCGGAGTCGCCAGATCGTTAGCCTTAAACACGGCGCCGACGCCGCCTTCATTCAAGTCGGAAGCTGCGATCGCCTTAGGGATCGGCGATAAAGGCGTAGCCACCGTCACCGGCAGCAGAATGTTCGTGCTGGTGCCGTATACGGATTCCGTGACAGTAACCGTAACGTCCGCGGCGCCCGCCGCAACGGGCGTAAGCTGCAGTTGTCCGTCTGCGATCCGTGCGGCAACAATGCCGTCGGGATCGAGCGCAATGCTTACGATCGTTAGCTCCGGCAATCCGTCAATGGAAGCCAGGCCGCTTGCGGGAATTTGTACCCCCTTACTACCTATCAAGAGATGCTGCGGCTGAGCCAACTGCTCATACACGACCAAGGGCAGCGCGGTTACCGCCGAACGAACGCCGAATTCATCTACGACTTCCGCTTGGAGTACGTAGGCACCGCTTTTCGCGGGAACGCCTTGAATGACCCCGTTCGCGTCGACCGATAATCCTGGCGGGAGCTCCCCCGCGATGTGCCATTCTGCGTCGGTTTGACTCCCTTGGAACGTCAGTCCGAATTGATACGGCTTGCCGACTTGTCCGACCGGAAGCGAGGTTGTCTCGATCGCCGGCGTATCGATTACGGTCAATTCGAACTGTCGGCTGTCTAGCCCTGTGCCGCCTGTCCCGCTCACTTGCAATCCGAAAGCATACGTGCCGGGGGCAGTCGGTTTTCCGTAGATGACGCCTTCCGAACCGAGCGACAGTCCCGGAGGCAATTGTCCCTCCGCAAGCGTCCACTTATACGGACGCACTCCCCCTGCCGCCGTTATTGGAACCTCGTACGGACCCATTCCGGCATCCGGTAATTTCTCCGGGCTTGTAATGACCAGTTCGGCAGACTCTCCGGTATAGGTAAAATTCGCAGCTTCCACCCGCTCACTGATCCCTAATGCGTTCTGCACCCGGACATCGACGGTGCCGTTTCCAGGCGGCGTTAGCGCGCGGAGCGTATGCTCGTCCACGAATTCGGTCGATGCGGCAGGTTCGCCACCGAACAGAACGACGGAGTCCGGCGTAAACCGATCGCCTGCCACCGAGACGGCGGTACCTCCGACGGCCGGTCCCGTATTGACGTCGAGTCCCGTCAACGCCGGCGGCGGTTCAATCGGCGATCCGACCGCGAAGACGGTACCCCCGGACAAGCCGGCGATTGTATCGGCATCCAATGTCACCGTCGTTACGCCCAGCGCCGCATCGAACGTCTGATTGGGCAGCAGGCTCCATGACGAGCTTGCTGCGTTCCAACGATAAATGTGAACCGCCGATGGCTCAACGTTCTCTACGTTAAACTGAATATCCGAGAAGCTGCCGTCATTTCTGATCTGGAAATATTTATTCGCCGTACGGAAAGTTCCGCTCGTATCGCCGCCGGGATTCCGCTGGAAGATGGAAACCTCCATCGTGCCTACGCCGGTCGCGATCGC
Organism: Cohnella herbarum; assembly: GCF_012849095.1. NCBI lineage: Bacteria > Bacillati > Bacillota > Bacilli > Caryophanales > Paenibacillaceae > Cohnella > Cohnella herbarum. The sequence continues at coordinate 6,106,887 of NZ_CP051680.1, read as the reverse complement.
AGTCACGTCGCCTGAGACGACTTCCAAGGTTCCATCTTCGGTCGTGCTGGTTCCGATGCCAACGTAAGCGGATTGGACCGGCAGGACGGTAAAGCCCACGGCGGATTGCGCAGTCGCTCCGACGCTGTCCTTCACCTGAACGGTGACCTCGTAATCGCCGGATTCGATCGGCACGCCGTCGATAATGCCGTTTCGCGCGTTAAGCTGCATTCCTTTCGGTAGGAAGCCGGAGACGACCGTCCAATCGTAGCTTCCGCTTCCGCCTTCCGCCTTCAGTTGAATGTTGGCATAGTCGCCGACCTTCATGTCGCTGTCTTCGTGGATAGACGGAGCAAGCAAGACAAGCTGAGGCGGAAGTACTTTTAGCTCGAGATTTGCGGTCGTCGTTTGAACCGGAACAGATTCATCCGTCGCCCTCACGGTAATGGCATACTTTCCGTAACTTCCCGGAACCGGCGTGCCCGTCAATTGTCCCTGGCTGCCAAGAGTCAATCCGGGAGGAAGGTCACCGTCGATTAGGCTCCACTGGTAAGACCCGTTTCCGCCGCTTCCCTCGAGCACACGATAATATGGAACGCCCGTCTGCCCATCGGCCAGACTGCCGGTCGTAATCGTCAACGGGCGATGCTGCAGGACCCGGAGCGAGATTTCTCCCAGCGGGAAGCTGACTGATGACGGTTCTGCCGCTTTACGGGCCGATACTGCCAGTTGGAGCGTCCCGGCCGTCGTGTCCGTAATCGTGAACGCCGCCTTTCCGTCAGGACCGGTCGTACCGAGTCCTGTTCCCGCACCCGTAACTTGCGCCGTGGAAGAATGAATAGCAGCTACGGAAACTTCGTATCCCGGAACGGGTACTCCGTTGATATTATTGACGATGACTTCGAGCGTAGCCGGCGTCGCGCCGTCTCCTAGGATTTCCGTCTCGGATAACGACAAGGAGGATCGGTCGGCGTCGGGAACCGGTTCGGTGAGCGCAACCGTCGTCCCGCCGAGCGTCTCGCCCGTCGAGATGTCGTCAATACGCAGGACGAGAGTTTCCGCTTGCGTTCCTGTATATTCGAAATTAACGATGCCGGAGCTGTTCGAAACCGCCGTTTGCACCGGCAATGCTCCCGACGCGCTGCCTGTACCGACTAGCTTCACCGAACGTCCCGGCATCGGATTTCCGTTTCCGTCCGTCACTTGGAACGTCAGTTCCGCGCTCGCCACGCCATCGGCCGGCAGAACGGCTGGATTGGCGACCAAGCCGCTCAAGCTCAAGCTGTATTGATTGTCCGTGCCCGCGAATTCTTTGGCGAACGCCATCAGCGTTCCCCGCTTATCGTCGTACGTCAGCATGACCGGATAAGAGTGAGAAACCGACAGCTCCGGATTGCGAAACGTTGGCTGACCGACGGCTTCGATTCGTGTCCAGGAGGACAACATGCCGTCTCCGTTGCCGGAGCCCCCAAGCGTGCCAAGGCCCCAAAAATCTTGCTTCATCGGGCCGATGCCATAGCTTCCGGCTTGCTTTTCATAGCCGCCGTACAAGACAAGCTGGCGCGAAGCCTGATGATAGGCTGCGCCGGATAAATATAAATCTTGCGGACCGACCCCTGCCTGATAGACTTGGTTGGTCTTGTCCACCCAATCGATTCCGTTCCATTCATACACTTCGGTATTTCTATTCATCAGATGACGTGCGATCAGCACCGGCTTCCCGACTCCTTTATGGAAGGCCATAAGCGGATCAAGGGTCATCGGCGGCTGGGTCGCGGTCGTTTTCTGCCCCCATGTCGTTCCCGATAGCACCCACGTATCTCCAAAGGCAGGAAGCATTTCCTCGTTGCCGCCGTATAGAATCAGATTGCCATCCCGATCCTGCGTAAGGGCCGCGTTGAGGCGCGGCGGAGGAGCTTCCGTACCGGAAATCGTCCTTACCGGCTTCCCGTTCACCAGCTCCACTTTCCAAAATACGCCGTCGCTGATTTTCGTCCACGCTCCCTCTTTCCAGAGCCACGTATCTCCGAAAACGTTGTAGCTGACGGAACCCGACCACTTATTCGCGGAGCCCCCGAACAGAACGATGCCCCCAAGCTTAGGCGAATACGCCATCGACGCGAACTCTCTCGCTTTAGGAGCGGTCGACAAGCCCTTCGCTTCCTGCCAGCCGCCATTCGCGTACAGCATCGTCTTGCCGTCGCTTGTAAAGCGCATCAACTCTCCCGTCTCCGTGTTATAGACCATCCCGTTGCCGTTGCCGGGATCGTCCGCTATCGTTCCTTCCGCCTTCCATCGGTAATTTCCCTTCGCGCTTGGCGGTACGATCGCGGCGGTGATTTCAACCTTATCCTTCAGATTGGCCCAACGGCCTTTCGTTGCCGTGCCTGTAGAATCGACGACGCCGAAGGTCATCGGGTAAGTCCCTACCGTCGTTGGCGTGCCCGACAGGATGCCGGTCGCCGGGTTAAGCGATATGCCCGGCGGAAGCTGTCCCGATTCGAGCGTCCATGAGAATGGAGCCGTACCGCCCTTGACTCCTAATGGATAGCTATACGGCTGATTCACGAACTGCCCGATCTGAATGCGGCTCGTTGCCGTCTGTATGATCGGGATCTTGAAAGTAAAATCCTTGGAATAATTCTCGGAATCCGTCATGCGGAGCACGACTTCTTCATCCGCGTTAGGCGCGAGAGGCGTGCCTTCGATGACGCCCGTTATCGGATCCAGCGCCAAACCTTTCGGCAGCTTCCCGGATACGATCGATAGCTTGTAATCGCCGTGCCCGTTCAGCTTCTGCTGCTCGGCCGTGAACGGGTACCCTCCGGCCGGCTTCAAGTGGACGCGGTACGGATCTCCGACCCTGCCGCCAGGGAGGTAAGGCTCCATCGTCATCTCCGGCGCAGCCGTAAAAGATACCGTGGGCGGCGTCCCTGCGGCTCCGAGTGTATAATTCGTGTATATGGATATCGGAGGGTAGGGGAATGCGGGAACCGGGATCATGCCCACCGATCCCCCCACCTTGATCTGCAGTTGAGCGTAATTCACCGAGGGGGCATATTGAACCTCCGGAAATTGGATCGTACCGGATGTCGCCGTAGGCGTGATATCCCAAGTAGAGAATTTGACCACATGCCTATCCGCCGTATAATTGAAACGATCCTTAACGACCGCCCCCGCGGCGCTAGGCCGAGTCGAATCCATAATAAACGGATCGTTTCCGTGGAGCATATAATCCAGCAGCAACGAAATTTTGATTTTCAGCGGCGTTTTCGGGATGGGGATCGGAATGGTGATATTCGTCGTGCGGTCCATCCAGAAATAACTGCCATTAAACGGCGCCGCCTTGTTCGTCGAGTTGCCGAATCCGAAATTGAGAATAGGGACGCCAAGATTATATTGCTTTCCTAACGCTTGGAGGATGAAATGAACGTAAAATCCGACGCCGAAAGTCGAGTACATCGTATGCTCGTTCGCGCCTACTCCCTTAGGCGTCATCTGAACGGTAAACTTGGAAGTCTGTCCGACCTCCAGCTTCGGAAGCTTGAAATTCGCGTCGACAGGCCACTCCCAGGAAGCTCCCATCCCTGCGTTGAATTCAAACCAAACTCCGATTTTCACCAAGTCTCCCAGATCGACGATATCGACGATCGGCCAATTCCAATGAATGCCGGGGAATCCCCATTGTCCCTGGAGCTTATATTCGACCGTCGAGTTAGCAGTGCTGGCGGTTGCGGCGGCCGTCTTTTGCATCCTTGGCTCGGAATCCCCGAGCAAAGGAACCCCTGCTTCCGATAATGCTTCGGCACCCGCATCGGCGAGCTCCGGAGTGCTCTCTACCCTTGCGGCAGACGACTCCGTCATCGAATTTGGCAGCACGGGCTGCTCTATCGGCGCAACCTTGGACATGTCGCTGACGAAGTCGGCAACCAGCTTGCCGTCCGCAAGCTGCCCCGCCACGAGCAAGCCGCTGCCGACCCGAATCGGAACCCCGGCCGAATTTTTCTGGAATACGGTTTTCGACGTCAACTGGACGGCAACATATTCCGCCAGCCCCATGGGAAGCTCCGAAGCTTGAATCTCCTCGTCCGCCTGTTGATCGGGGCGAATCGCTTCCTGCTTCAGCACGAGCTCCGTGCCGTTAATCGACACGACCTCGCCGATCAGGGCCTGTCCTAAGCCGGATATCTTCGAGCTTGAAGCCGGCTGTGCGGGCGCCGCATCGGCAGCGCTTGCCTTTGGCATGCCAGAGAAGGTCTGAAAGATCATCAAAAATGCAATAATTATTGCAAAATAAGGGATACGTTTGCGCAGCCTGCCCATAGAATGGGACCTCCTATCGTCTAGTAAGCTAGTAAATTTTACTCTGCAAAATTCTACTAGACTCCGCTCACAAAATTCTCCCAAACTAATTTTTTTCAACTTTAAAATAGAGAAAGCCCGAGAGCCGAAGCTCCCGGGCTTTCTCTTATGGCATCGTTATCTCATCGTACTCATCCACGTCGAACGTGAGGATCTTATCAAAGATCACGTATTCGCTGCGAGCTTTGAACGGTCCTTTGTTACCCGTCTTCGTAAGCTTGTATTTTGCCGATCCGGCCCCTGCATCTTTGGCATCGTACCATGCGAGGAAGGCGTCAAGTTCGGATGCGGAAATGTCGTATTCTTTAATTTGACCGCCGGATAAGTATATCGTAAGAAGCGATCGCATCGGATCGGCCCCGCCTATTGCAGCAGAAGCTTCGTTCGAATATCCGCTTTCTTGACCTAGATTATTCGTTGCGGTTACTACGTAATAATACTCCGTGTTCAGGGCGGCATTCCTGTCCGTGTACGAAGTTTCGTATACGCTTTTGGCAACGGTTATATACGGTCCCTCTTCGAAGATCGATCGTTTCACTTTGTAATACGTCGCACCCGTCACAGTGGTCCAATCCAATGAAATGGATTTATCCTCATTATTAGCGACAGCCCGCAGATGGGTTGGAGAGCTTATCTTCGGTACAGCCGATACCTCGTTCGACCTATCGCTTTCTCTGCCCTCCATAAGATAAGTTACGTTATAGTAATAAGTCGTCCCGTTGACGACATCGTTATCTTCGAAGGAATCGTTTGTAGATACGCCGATAAGAGAATAGGGACCCTCCGGCATTCTTGAGCGCTTGATATAAGAATAAGTTGCTTCCGTAACGCTCGGCGTAGTCCATTGCAACTTTACTTTTCTATCCTCGGAAATGGCTGCAAGATCCGTGATCGGAGGTTGGGTCAACGCGCCGAAAATATCAAACTCATGCAGTCTGGATACGGAAGCGTTGGAATCGATATTTTCGATATGAATATACACGACATTCCTGACTGGCACCTGTAAATTAACCGTTTGAACGGAAGATGCGCGCTCTATCTCTTCCGAATACAAGAATTGCCTCATCCCGTTATAAAAGGTTACTCTCGCTCTCCCCTCCGTCAAATACGATTCGTAGCTCGAAACCGTGACCGGCGACGATCCCCACTCTAGGGCAGAGCCCCAATAAATATCGGCGGAGGTCTGAAGATCGTTATCCGTTGCTCGACTCTCAGTTTGCCACTGCCACGACGGGTAATAACCCGATTTGCCGTTTAACAGCCCGCCCGGCGCGGCTTCGGTTTGCGGTACGGAAATGAATAGACCGAACAACAATGTAAAACTAATTAATGAGCACAAATACTTTTTCACCTGTTTACCTCCTGAAATTTTGGTTTTACCCTCAATTAAAGGTGGCATTCGTACGACATGGGGATGGCGGGGCAGTCTTCGATTGATTTACGCCTACTAGAAGAGTAAGGTTGTTTGGAATAGCATTCCGGAGGCGTATCTATGAAGTTTATCCAATCTACCGCAACGGAGTTGCAAGGCTGGTCCAGAAATATTCGTCTATTCTTCCTAGCGAACATGTTATATCAGATCGGTACGGGCATGTTCTCCGTTTTATATAATTTGTACATCCACGAACTCGGCTACCCTGATGCGATGAGCGGTAAAATCGTCAGTATGCAGTCGCTCGCGACGGCGATATGTTTTATTCCGATCGGTTTGTTCGGCGATCGCGTCAGCCGCAGGAGATTCCTCGTTATCGGCGCTCTGTGTAGCGGAATAATTCTGGCTGGCCGTTCAATATTCGAGTCGGAGAGCAGTCTGCTAACGATGGCTGTTCTCACAGGCTTATTCGCCGCTATCTTTCAAGTACTCGCGATTCCTTTCCTCGCCGAAAATATAGCCAAAGCGGATCGAATACGAATATTCAGCATCTATTCCGCGTTCGTGCTTGCCTCTCAAGTTGCTGGCAGCCTTGGCGGCGGAGTAATTGCGGATGTTATGCAAGCTGCGGGATTAAATGCGCTTCTCTCGTTTAAAATCGTTTTGCTCGCGGGCAGTCTAGCGACGATAGCCGCGTTTCTCCCCTTGCTAGCGATAAGGGAATCAGCACGTAGCCGGAATCAAAATACTAAACCACTCGACAAAAAACCCACCGTTAAGCCAGCAGCTCAACCGAAGGGCGAAATGTCCTTTATAGCCAAGTTTGCCTCCGTTCAGCTCTTGATCGGCATCGGGTCCGGACTTGTCGTTCCCTATTTGAATTTATATTTCACGAATCGATTCTCGACCTCTCTTAGCGCTATGAGTTTATTAATATCGTTAGGTCAAGTGATGACCATTATTTCCATGCTCATTGGTCCGTCGCTGGCCAATCGAATCGGGTCGGTGAAAGCGATCGTTATTTTCCAAACCCTGTCGCTGCCATTCTTACTAATAACGGGTTTCACGAATTTGCTGATCGTTGCCTCCGTTAGCTTTTTATTCAGACAAGCGCTCATGAATGCGGCTAATCCGCTTCAATCCGCGATTCTTATCGATCGAGTCTCCACCAAAAAACAAAGCCTCGCGAATTCCTGCATGCAGACGGCTTTTATGCTTGGCTGGGCAACGATGGGACCTGTTCATTCTTACCTCATCGCTACTTACGGTTATTATTGGGGATATGCCCTAACGTTCAGCATTACAGGCATGTTGTATGTCACCGCGTCGACACTCTTCTTACTATTATTTCGCGAGAAGAGGCCGGTGGCGATAAATTGAATCATCTTGAATCAGAATGTTCTTCGAGCATTTGAATAATCGTCTCCAACGTATGCATCCCTGTTGCAATATCGACAATGAACTCCACTGCGTGCTTTCTTTCCATTCTTAAATGATACCCATTCAACAACAAGAACGACTTTGTAACAAGATAGGCTGTCCGCTTATTCCCATTATGAAAACAAAGATTTTTGACTAACGATTCCAATAATGCCGCAGCCTTATCAAACAAAGATGGATATGCATCTTCTCCGAATACACTCTGCCGAGCCCTTTGTACCGTAGAGTCCAACAGCGAATGATCCTTGACACCTGCTTGATCTGCATCGTTCATTTTCCTCATCATGAAATAATGCGCCGTGACAACTTCTTCTTTAGTTAAATAGTACGTCATATTATCGGTCCCTTAAATCCTCAAGAATACCTGCATCCTCTTCAAACACATCAAAGAAAGCTTCTAGAACTTCAGGGCGAACATTATCGGGCAATTTATTTTGCCGCGCTTTTTTTAACACGATTTCACCACGTTCATTTTCGATGAATTCAATCTCATCGCCAAGCGATATTTTTAATTTTTCAGCAAGTTTTTTAGGCAAGCTTATGCCCAGACTGTTTCCCATCCGCCCTATTTTGCGAGAATAACGAGATACATCCCTTTTGTCTTTCTTCAATCGGACCACACCATTCATTTTTACATTCTCCTTTCTATAGTATGATCACCAGTTAATAAGTTATACCTTCTTACAGTTATAACTTTATAACGTACATATATTTTAACAAGTATCCAAAATGAAATAAAGAAAAACAACAAAAGCGCACCTCCTAGAGTTCACCGGCTAACCCGAATGGGCTTTATCGAATGATTATTCTAGAAGGTGCGCTTTTGTAATTCCGAACCTATGATTACGTGTTGAAGGTAGTCACAAACCGATTAATAATCGCCGCAACTTCGGCACGCGATACAACCCCCGCGGGATCCAGCGTACCTTTACCTTTTCCAGAAAGCAAACCGTTGCTTACGGACCACTTCATCGCATCGACTGCCCAAGTCGAAATTTTGTTCGCATCTGCGAAAGAGACTAGGGACTGACTAGCGTTGACATTCAATTTGTTTTGAGACGAGATTTGTTCTATTATTTATTGCTATCAACCATTAAACTGACGATGATATCCAACTGTTGTTCTACTGAAATCGGATCGCTGGGAAGAAATTGATTGAAATCGATATTGTAGATCCTTCCGGTCTTCCCTGCCGGCGAATTTTGAATAAGCTTCTCCGCTTCCTTCAATTCTTTCTCTGCCCCTTCATTCACGGCCAGAAATAACCGATCGCCTATGAAATCGGGGATTACCTCGGCGGATATTTCCCATGTTTCTCCCTTAATGACGTCAGTCTCTACTTTATCCGTCGGCTTCAAACCTAGATACTTGTAGAGAATGTTGCCTCCCATATTGGTATCGCCGTAAATATAATACGCACCGGGACGCACGTTCAAAATCGAGAAGGTTTCATCGGCACCAATGAACGGGCTAATCTTCTCCTTGTATTCCGCTATTTTTGTCGCGAATGTCTCATTCCATTTCCGCGCTTCCTCTTGCTTACCGAGAATATCGCCGAACATTTCAACATCCTTAATCGGATCGTTGTACTGCTCCACTACAATCGTTGGCGCGATTTTGCTCAATGCTTCGTACCCGCCCTCGAATGCCTCTGCAAACGGTGCCGTTGTTACAATCAGATCAGGCTCCAGCGACATAATCTTTTCCGCGTTAGGCGGAACTCCGACATCCGCAATATCGGAAGTATCGCTTAGGAGCGGATTTTTCAGAATGAAGGTAGTCGAGCCTACCGGCTTTACTCCAAGCGCTATCAGTTCGCCCAGATGGAAGAGGCTGACCACGCGCCGAGGCTTCACGGGAATTTCCGTTTGGCCTTTCAAATGCTCGTAAATCCGCGTTTCTCCAGCCGTGCTGTCCGTAGCGGCTTCTACTGAAGCAGGTTGGGAGGCAGGCGTCCCTGTATTGCCGTTCGACTGACATGCATTCAGAAGCAAAGTTGTGCATAATAGCATCATTGCTCCGAACGCCGGTCTTGAAAATCTGAACATCGATGTATCCCCTTCTCTAATCAAATGATAATAATTATCATTATCATTATGGAGAACATGCTTTTGAGATACAATGGACGATTTTAACGGACGTGATGGATTATGCTGAACAGTCTGCCTATTGTCCTCCCGGAATTGAAGCGGAGAGCAACCGGTATGCTTCTTGAACAAGCGACTGAAATAATAGACATCCGAGTAGCCAACGCTGCTCGCTATTTCCTGGACACGAGCCTCCGATCTCAGCAGGAACTGCTTCGATTTATGAACGCGTACATGAATCAAGTATTCAATCGGACCTAGTCCTAAATGGCTTTTGAACAAGCGAGACAAGTAGCTCGCGCTGCAGCCGTAAATCCCGGCCAATTCCTCGGCCGTAATCGGCTTCCTGTAATTCTCATGAATATAGTGAATCGCTTCGGTTACCAAATTATGTTTGCCGCTTTCCGTTGCCGATGTGCGGATTTGTCGCATGACTTCATGTACGAACGGAAGAAAGGCGGACTGCGCCTGCAACTTGTCCAATGGAGTTGATTGCTGCCACAGGCGATCCATCGCTTGACACTGTTCCTTCAGAGGCAAAACCGCATAAGGAATAAATTCATAAGACATACGGAAGCTCTCCCGATCCTCCGGCAAGGCGCATTCTGCGTTATACAGAATCAAATAGCAGGCAAAGTCGTTTCCCAGCGGCATAAAGCCTAGCTCCGCACCCTTTCCTCCGTGTAGAATGTGGAGGGAACGGGTTTGATAGTCCTTCCCCGACAGACTCACCTTCGCCTCTCCCTGGGTCGTAACTACGAAAAAGCTCGTATGCGCCAAATAGCGATCAGGTAAAGTTCCGTTCTCCACGCGATACTGTCGAATATCCAGCAATCGAACGGCGGTTCGGCTCCACCGTTCGATGTGGGCTTCCCAATCCATACCTTCTTCCCCTCTCGCTATTCGACGAATTCAACAAGGTAGCAGCTCGCACTCCGAATAAGTATCTTTTTACCAGGACGGTTTGTCAAGCTACGTGCTAATTCCGCTAAACTTTGTATTCATGATAAATTCCATTGAGGAACCACTTGCCTACGTTATGAAGTTTGAGACGCGCCGGATCGTGGAGCGTATGGATGCGGACGTTGCGCCAATGACGGTCGTAGTTGTGCTTGCGATCCATCGAGGATGTGCCCGCGACCTCGAATAGGGCGTTCGTAATTTCGATCGCGGTCTCCGTAACCAGCCATTTCGCCGAGTCCACCGTCAACGCGGCATGGCCTGCCGTCTCCGGGTTGAGAACCTTCCGCGCTGCGTCGATGGCATCCGCGGCCCGGTCCAGCAAAGCTTCCGCCGCTTGCAGGCGAATGCCTAGCTCTCCGAACCGGCGGATCAGATCCGGCTCCTCCGACGCGCTGGCCGCTCCGCTGCCGAAAGAAGGACGCGAGTGCTCTCGAACGAACGAAGCAGCATCCTCCAAAGCGGCCCTTGCGATGCCGACGTCGATCGCCGCATGCATGATTTGACCGAATGCCGAGAAATATTGCGGTCCCTCGAAGATTTTCCAATGTTGGAACCGATGACGTTCCGGCACTTTCACTTCCCGGAGCACGACGGTGCCGCTAGCCGTCGTACGCTGGCCGATGCCGGACCAATCGTCCAGTACCGTCACTCCCGGAGCATGTCTCGGGACGAATGCGGTCACCCGCTTCTCCTCTTCGTCCAGCGCAGTGACGGGAATCCAATGGGAATAGAGCGCCCCGGTCGAATAATACTTACTGCCGGAAAGTTCGTAGATTTCCTCGCCATCCGATTTCCTAATCGTGGTCGATATTCGCTTCTCGCGTTTGCCGCCGCTTCGCTCAGCCAAAGCGTTGCCGAATTGAGCTCCCTTCAGCACTTCGCCGAAGAAAAAGCTTTTCTGATCCTCGCTGCCGATGAGCTCGATCGACTTTAAAAAGAAATGGTGGTTTTGCGGGATTTGCCCGATCGATCCGTCGGCGTGAGAGATCAGCTTGAAGATTTCCACGAGCGTGCGGGTGCTCACGTCAGGTCCGCCGTAAGCCTTCGGCACAACGAGTCCAAGCAGTCCGAGCTCGGCGAGTCGCTTCATTTCCCCGAGCGGCAACTTACGCCGACGATCCCGGTCCGAAGCGCCCGGCCGGATCTCCGCCGCGAACGTTCGTGCCGCCTCGAGCGCATCCTCGTCCCCGGCAAGCAGCCGGGCCGGTCGACGATCCGTAAAGAACGAACGCGCCAGATCGCTCTCCGCGTATAGAGAGATTGGCTCGCTCTGGGGAATCTCGATCTGCCCGCCGTCTATGAGCGATTGTGCCCTCTGAGTTGTTGCCTGATCCAGCGCATCGTCCAGAGAGAAATCCGGTTTCAGCAAACCGATCTCTTGCAGCTCCCTCTTGAGGCGGACGAGATGACTCCACTTGTCGTTCGTGACGGTTGTACCGAATTGCTCATATAGGCACTCCGAAAAGACCGACTCCACGGCGTCTTCGGGCAATCCGAGTTGTTTGGCCGCGAATCTGTTCACTTCGTCGCGGTTCTCGGAAGCCCAATCGGATGCGAGGGAGATATGGGCCAGAGTGCGTTCAACCCATTCGGGATGTTCTGCAATCAAGCCAGCGGAAGCAGTCAGCACTGCCACGGCGGGTTTATAGGAAATGTAATCCTCCAGTTCCCGAACGCCGAGCAACCGACGAGTCTTCGCAGCGAGGGCTCTGCCTTCGTAGACGGCTTCCACCTTTCCGAGCAGCAGAGCTTGCAATTCCCGCCTCCCGGCATGCAAACCGTCCGCTCCCTCACGATGGAGTTCTATCCAATTCGGCCTTTCCGACGAGATCCCGGTTCTCGCGAGCGCGACATCAAGATTCTTTTCCGCTTCGCGAATGCGAATAGCATCCTCGGGGTTGCCGCAAGAGGCGATCCCGAGTTTCGTATTCTTCAAGTCTGCCAAAGTCCTCAAAGGCGATTCCGAACGCACGAGAATCGCCTCGCGCCGATACTGAAGCGTAATTCCGACGATGCGAATGTCTTCCCCGGAGGACAAACGCCGCAGCGCCCGCACTGGACTTTCGAATTGAAGCGTATATTCGGTCGCAGTGTTGGTTCTAAACTTCAAGCCGCCGTTTCCTTCGGCACCGGCATATCGAATCGCCGGGATGCCTCTCCGCCGAAGATCGAGCGGCAATTCCCCAAGCTTGTAGGCAAGACCGATCGCGTCTGCAACTTCCGGTTCCGTCACGGTCTGAGCTTCTATCTTAACCGACATGCCTTCCCTCCTTTTTAGTTGATCGAAACATACCTCGTATCGGAAGGAATCGCTTGCGTTATTTATTTGCAATTCCGGTCTGCCAGCCGATGGACGGCCGAGTTCCATTCACCGTGTAATCGCCCACGATTCTCTCTTTGTAGATTAGAGGATTGTGCGAAGCGATCGTCCGGGCGTTGCGCCAATAGCGATCCATTCCCTTCGAACGGGCGGTGGCCGAGGCGCCGAGCGCGTCGAAGATGGAGGAAACGGCCTCCAGCGTTAGTCCAGTAACGACAGTCTGCGCTTGCGATACTTCGACATCGGCCTCGTCTTTCACCTTATCCTCATACTCCGTATCGCCGGCCGTCTCTTCTAAGTCGCATACTCTCTGCAGGGCTTCTGCCGCCTTCAATACAATCGCTCCCGCGGCATACGCTTGGCTGTGCACTCGCCCAACGACCTGAAGCACTTGCGGATCTTCGGCAGAACGGGCCGCTGACGCATGCGAGAACGTTCTCCGGCGCTCCGCAACCGCCGCCGAGACATCCCTCGCGGCCGCTCTGGCAATACCCGCCAATGTCGCGAGATGAACCATCTGGACGAATGCCGTCCCGTATTTCGGATACGATTCGCGGCTCAGCACTTCGTCCTTGTCTACCGGCGTATCCGAAAACGTCGTCGTACCGCTGCCCGTAAGCGTCTGGCCGAATCCTGCCCAATCGTCCGCAATGTCGACTCCTTCCGCCGTCGCCGGTACGATCGCCGTCACGATTTCGTCTTCTTCGTTAGTCGCTCCCACGACGATCCAATCGGCATAAATCGTACCCGTCGAATAATACTTCACTCCGGTTAGCTTCAAGCGCTCCTCTCTCGTGGATAATGTTGTGGCGTAGCTGCCCACTATCGACTCTCCTGTCTCCGTCTGGGCGTTGCCAATGAGAGCCCCGTCCGCCAACCGCTTTAGCCATCTATCCCGCTGCCCGCCGTCCGGCAAACCCAAGATTCTCTCAACGAAGCCGAAATGAATTCGCAACGCCTGCGGCAGGTTTGAATCCGCCTCCGCCAATTCGATCAGCAGGTTGAAGAATTCGGGAAGCGTAGCGCCGAACCCGCCTTTTTCCTTCGGAATCCGTACGGCTCCGAAGCCGATATCCTTCAACCATCCGATTTCTTCGTAAAGCAGTTTACGGTTTAACTCTCTCTGAACGGAGCCTTCCCGGATTCGATGAAAAGTGTGCCTAAATCGATCCGCAAGCCGTTCGTAGCTGTCCGAAGGGCTGCTGCCCCATACGCCTTTGGTATGTCCCATTCTGCTCCTCCTTGCTGATTTCACAACTCGACGGTTTGCCTTCAAATAAATAGACTCTAAGCGACTGCTCTCCGGCAGAATTACCGGTAAGCAGCCGCAGGAGAGTCGGAATTGGCGTGAATTATGGCTCCGTAATTGCCTTCAATCCAGTTGCAGATGTTTCAATTACTTCGCATTCGACGCTTTAATATTCTCGATCAATTGATCTAACGTTTGTTGAAGCTGATCGACCGGAATGTTCGTAACGAAGCTAGCTCCGTTCGTATCCTTCAATACGGCTTCCGCGATATCCGGCTGCTGATAGAGTTTGGCAAGTTCAAGGTAACTAGCGTTATCTTTGTCTTCCTTACGAACGGCAAAGACATTGATATAGGGTCTTGTCGATTCGGCTTCAGGATCATCATGGAAAATCGCATCCGCTAATTTCAGTCCTGCCTGCCCCGCAATCCCCCCGTTAATAATAGAAGCTGCAACGTCCGGCAGTACGCGAGGAGTTTGTTGGGCGACGACCGAAACAATCTTGATTTTGTGCGGGTTCTCGACAATGTCGTCGGGAGTAGCGAACAAACCAGGGTTATCCTTCAGCTTGATCAGTCCTGCTTGTTGAAGCACGAGCAACCCGCGTCCTTGATTGGACGGATCGTCGGGAACGGCGATCTCGGAGCCATCCGGAATCTCGGTCACCGCTTTGTATTTTTGGGAATACAGACCGAGCGGCGCTACAACGGTTGAGCCGATCGGTACGATGTCCAGCTTATGCTCCACGTTAAATTGGCTCAAGAAAGCCAAATGCTGAAACGAGTTAATGTCGACTTCTTTATTCGCCAATGCCAAGTTAGGCAAGGTGTAATCGGAAAACTCGATCAACTCGATATCGATATTCAGTTCCGCTTTCGCTTTTTCCTTAAACAACGGCCATTGCGGTCCGTCCGATCCGGTTACGCCGATCTTGACTTTGATCGGTTCTTTGGAGGGTTCGGGAGACGGTGACGGGGAAGGCGATTCCGCGGCGGCGGAGGATGCCGGCGCCGAGCTCTCCGGTGCCGCGGCTGGATTGCTATTTCCGGAATTTTTGTTGCCGCAAGCGGTAACCGCCAAGAATGCGAGGACAAGTACTAAGCTAAGCCATGCTTGTTTTTTCATTGAGATACAGCTCCATTTCGTATATTTTTTAGTTTGGAAAACAAGATCACGGGTTACCGGCGTAAAAACTTGCGCGAGATTCGGTTTCCCAGGAACTGAGCAATCTGTACAAGAAGAATAAGGATAACGATGGTGACTAGCATAACCGAGCCATCGAAGCGCTGATAGCCGTATGTCATCGACAAGTTGCCTAAACCACCTCCCCCAACCGTTCCTGCCATTGCCGAGAAATCAATAAGCGCAACGGTTATGAACGTTAAACCAAGGATCAGGGGTCCCAGCGCTTCAAGGACAAGAACGCCGAATATAATCTGGAACGAATTGGCCCCCATCGCTTTGGCCGCTTCGATAATGCCCGGATCAATAGAAACCAGGTTATTCTCGACCACTCTGGCAATGACGAATGAAGCCACGATAGCCATCGGGAAGATAGCCGCCCATGTTCCAATGGTCGTACCGATTACGAATCGCGTTACGGGACTGATCGTCACCAGGAAAATAATGAATGGAATCGGACGGATGATATTAATAAACAAATTCAATACCATAAAAACAAATCGGTTTTCCAAAATGTTGCCTTTGCGCGTAACGAACAGCAGAAGCCCGATGAGCAAACCGAACAAACTCGAAATAACAAGAGTGATCGACACCATTGTGATGGTTTGGCCGGTCGCCTCGACTACGCGCGGCCAGAATGTATTCCAATCAACTTTCATGATCGATAACCTCCCCGAGCTCGACTGTCCTTCCCAGTTCGCTGATCACTTCGTCGATTTTGCCGTTCTCCGCGATAAACTCTACGATCAGGCTGCCGAACAATTTGCCTTGCAGCTCATTGATGCTGCCATAAACGATGTTAAAATCGACATCGTGTTTTCTCGTAGCTTTCGACAAGATCGGCTCGCTAGCCGTGTCGTCTTTGAAAATGATTCGAAACAATCGTCCTTTGTGGTCTCTTCTTAACGTTTCCAGCAACTTAGGGGAAAGCTTGTCGTTCTGAACGGAACCGATGAAGTTCCGGGTCGTTAGTTTTTGCGGATGGGCGAATATATCGAATACGTTCCCCTCCTCGATGACTCTCCCCTGCTCCATAACCGCGACACGATCGCATATGCTTCGAATGACGTGCATTTCGTGAGTGATTAAGAGAATGGTAATGCTGTACTCCTCGTTTACTTTTTTAAGCAGTTTGAGAATCTCTTGGGTCGTCTCCGGATCAAGGGATGAGGTCGCCTCATCGCAGATCAGAATGTCAGGCGATGTCGCCAACGCTCTCGCGATGCCAACCCGCTGCTTTTGCCCTCCGGACAACTGTTCCGGATATTGATCCGCTTTGTCCTCCAATCCGACAAATCGAAGCAGCTCTTCGACTCTTTGCTTGAGCTGATGCTTTGGATAACGCCCCAGTTTTAACGGATAAGCTACATTGCCGAATACGGTTCGGGAGTTAAAAAGATTAAACGTCTGAAAGATCATCCCGATTCGCCTGCGCAGATGACGAAGCTCCTTGGATGAAATTTCGGTAACGTCGCGATCGTTAACGAGAATTCTGCCTTCCGTAGGCCGCTCCAACAAATTCACGAGCCGAAGAAGAGTGCTTTTCCCGGCTCCGCTATAACCGATTACACCGTAGATTTCTCCTTTCGCAACCGTTAAGGAGACATCTTCGACAGCGCGGATAGGTTTGTTCTTGGAACCGAACGTTTTGCCGACGGATTCAAATTTGATCAATGATGATCTCTCCTTTGCTGCATGCAACCAAATGAATGCGTAGATTAAACTCATAAAACAGATGCAAATAGTCGGATATAAAAAATAAAAGAAACCTCCCCCGCGTTCGGAAGAGGTTTCGCCCACAGAACTGGCCTCCTCCGCTCCGAAAAACAGAGCCACTTGGAAGTGGAATACAGTTCTGAGTGTTCAGTCACCTGTCTAGGAATAAACTTTAAGTCTAACCGGACGATGTTGTCAATCCTTTTTTTCACGGGCAAAAGCGAGCGTCTTTACCTCTCTTGACACCCAAAAAGGAAAAATGATAGAGTATCGTCAATTTCAACATTGAGGGGAATCGATATGAGTAAACAAATCCGTATGAACGCATTTGACATGACAAGCGCAATGCACAACTCGCATGGGCTATGGAAACACCCGCTCAATGTTCGAACATCCCGGTACAAAGATTTGGACTATTGGACGGAGCTGGCTCAGCTGCTTGAGCGCGGCAAGTTCGATGCTGTTTTTTTGGCGGATGTCGTCGGGATTTACGATATCTACGGGCAGAGCAGAGATGCCGCCGTCCGCGATGCCGTGCAAGTTCCGCTCAATGATCCGGCCTTCGCTATTCCCATCATGGCGCAGGCAACGAAACACTTGTCGTTTGCCCTAACCGTCAGTACAACCTATGAGCATCCATACGCACACGCCCGAAGAATGAGTACGCTGGATCATTTAACAAAAGGGCGGTTGGCCTGGAATGTGGTGACGTCCTATCTGCCAAGCGCCGCTCGAAATTTCGGGTTGCAGGAGATGATGAAGCACGATGATCGTTACGAAATGGCGGACGAATTTCTTGATGTCGTATATAAGCTATGGGAGGCAAGCTGGGAAGATCATGCGATCGTCCACGATGTGGAGAATCGCATGTTCACGGATCCGGCCAAGGTTCATGAGATCAATCATGCAGGCAAGTATTACCGGGTTCCCGGCCCCCATCTCAGCGAGCCCTCGCTTCAGCGGACTCCTGTTATTTATCAAGCCGGAGGCTCCCCGCGCGGAAGCGACTTCGCGGCTCGTCATGCGGAATGCATATTCGTCGGGGGACCGACACCGGCACAGACCAAGCAATATATTCAGGATATTAAGAACCGCGCGGAATCTTTCGGACGCAATCCGGATCACATTAAAGCTTTTACGTTCCTGAACGTTGTCGTAGCGGAAACGACCAAGGAGGCCGAGGCGAAGTACGAGGAGTATGCGAGCCTGTGGAGCTCGGAAGCGGCCAAGGCGCAATACGGAGGATCTACCGGATACGATCTTTCCCAATACTCCGATTTGGACACCTCTTTTGAATACAAGCACACGGAACACGGACAGTCCAGAGCGGCATCCTTGACGAAAGACAATCCGAAGAAATTAACCGTTCGCGAGGTGCTGAAC
Organism: Cohnella herbarum; assembly: GCF_012849095.1. Classification (NCBI taxonomy): domain Bacteria; kingdom Bacillati; phylum Bacillota; class Bacilli; order Caryophanales; family Paenibacillaceae; genus Cohnella; species Cohnella herbarum. The sequence goes on along the minus strand of NZ_CP051680.1, from coordinate 6,088,834 downwards.
GGATTCGAACGGCCCGGACGCAAGATGTCGATCGTCGGTAATCCGCAAGAAGTGGCGGACGGCATTCAAAGTTATTTCGAGGCGGCGGGTGTCGACGGGTTTAACTTGACGCATATGATTACTCCTGGCAGCTTGATCGATTTCGTCGATCTGGTCGTGCCCGAGCTTCAGAAACGAGGGGTGTACAAAACCGAGTACGAGCCGGGAACCTTCCGTGAAAAGCTGTTCGGAGAAGGCCAACGCTTGCTTCCGGCCGGTCACCCGGGCGCGAATCTTAGGAGGGGAATTTCGCAAGACGGTTGACGGCAGCACAAATAACCGTTATTATCCTCATATATCCCATGTAATTACTTGGTTTTAATACATTTTACCCATCAGACCACTGAAGGTATCTTATTCGAGCGAATTCGCTGCGTATAGGGTTCTTTTTTTTATTCAGTGCATGAATTCAAGGAGGCCGGTTTAGATGAGCACTGCCCTAGAGACATGGAAAACCCAAATCTTACAGCACATCGACGACGCAAAATCACTTTATATCGACACTAGCCATCGTATCCATGCGAATCCGGAGATTGGCAATCAGGAATATTTCGCCTCTAAGACATTAACGGACATTTTGCAGAACGCGGGCTTCGAAGTAACCCGCGATGTTGCCGGCCATGAAACAGGGTTTGTTGCCCGTAAAGCATCGTCAAAACAAGGACCTAAAATCGGTTTTCTCGCTGAATACGACGCTCTCCCCGGTCTTGGACACGCTTGCGGCCATAACATCATCGGCACAACAAGCACAGCGGCCGCCATTGCGCTTTCACGCGTAATTGACGTAACCGGCGGTGAAGTGTTTGTATTCGGAACGCCCGCCGAGGAGGGCGGTCCGAACGGCAGCGCAAAGGGGAGCTTTGTCAAACACGGCTTGTTTGAAGGGATCGACGCGGCGTTGATGATCCATCCGCTCGGTACAACGCGCCTGTCGTCATCAAGCTTGGCATTAGAACCGCTCGATTTTCGATTTTTCGGAAAAGCGTCCCATGCCGCGGGAGCGCCGGAACAAGGGATTAACGCGCTGGATGCGGTTATCCAATTGTTCAACGGCATTAACGCTTTACGGCAGCAGTTGCCTACCGATGTCCGGATTCACGGCATCATTACTCACGGCGGAGATGCGCCGAACATTATTCCGGAGTATGCCTCTGCGCGATTCTTCATCCGGGCAAGCACGTGGGAACGTACGGAAGCCGTCTCCGAGAAGGTACGTAATATCGCTGAAGCCGCCGCTCTGGCAACCGGAAGTACGGTAAAGATCGAAAGGTTCCAAAATGAAGTGCACGACTTTGTTTTGAACCGCCCGCTGGACGAAATCGTCGGCAAACATCTCGAATCGTTAGGCGAAACCATCGTCTATGAGCAGAAATCGGGCGTGGGCTCGACCGACGCCGGAAACGTCAGCCGAGTCGTTCCGACAGCCCATCCTTATATCAAGATCGGTCCCGACGATCTGACTCCTCACACGCCTGATTTCCGTGAAGCGGCAGGATCAAGCAGAGGGGATGAAGCGTTGCTTATCGGCGCTAAAGCTTTGGCCTTAACAGGGTTGGAGCTCATTATCGATCCCGAGCTTCTTGCATCGGTAACAGCAGAATTTAACCTCAATAATCAGGCAGCACAATAAGGTGACCTCCAAAAAAGCCGTCGGCTGCAATCTGGCTGCATTTTTGGGGGGATAGTAAAGCCCCGTCCGAATGAGGACGGGGCTTTGTTTATAAGCTGGTAGAGAAAGCTACAAAATCTGCCCAATTCGAGGCTGGAATTGGGGATCCTCCGGGTCATAGAAAACCATTTCCCTCTTAAAATGATTGCCGAAATGGTCCAGCTTGGCGATATCCAAATCGATGCCGAACCCGGGACGGTCGGGAACCGTGATTGTCCCCCGATTAAAGATGATCGGCTCCCGCAGCAGATCGCCGGTCATGAAATTTAAATGCGTATCGTTGGCAAACGGGAAGTTGCGTGAAGACGAAATGAAATGGACATTGCCCATAGTGCCAATACCGGTTTCCGCCCAGCTTCCGGTTACGCACCAGATACCGGCGTGGTTTGCCAGATCGACAATTTGCTTCGCTTTCAAGATTCCTCCGGCCTCGGACGGATAGACAAGAAAACACGCGCAAGCTCGTTTATCGATCAAACGCAAAGCATCTTCATAGGTGGCGCATCCTTCATCCGCGATGATCGGCACATCAACCGCGCGAGCCACGGTCGCCATACCGTCAACGTCATCATACCGGGTAGGTTGCTCCACCATTTGCAAATCGTATTTTTCCATTTTTCGTATGGCTTTGATCGCGGTGGGTATGCTCCAGTTTTGATTGGCGTCAATGCGGATTTTGATTGCGGGGCCTACCGCTGCGCGCACGGCTTTCACGCGCTTCTCGTCGAAGTCGATATCCCTGCCGACCTTTAATTTGAGTTCGCTATACCCCGCAGCGACGAATTTCCGTGCTTCTTCCGCATTGTTTTCGGGCGTGTCGATAAATATATAACCGGCGAATGCCACTTCGGATTTGCACTTGCCGCCCAGGAGATTGTACACTGGCGTATTTAAGATTTTACCCCGCAAGTCGAGAAGCGCCATCTCGATTCCGGCCATGCCGTAATTACCGATTTGTTGCCAATTCACGCAGTATTCATCCAACTGATGAAGAATCGATTCCAATTCCATCGGGTCGCGCCCGATCAGAAAAGGCCCAAACTCTTTGTCGACCACAGTCTGAATGACGGGAATGGTCGGCCCCACCGACTCTCCGATTCCGATCAGCCCTTCGTCGGTCTCGATCTGGACGATCAGGGACGGAGCGCTGTACCTTGTGCCTCCGGACCATTTTTCTCCTTTAAAAAAGGGGATTTTGATGGCTTTGGTTTTTACTGCGGTAATTCTCATGATGATTCCTCCAGGCTTTATGGATTGTGGACGATGATTTTGATCGCTTCATCGGACTGGCTGCGTGCGGTTTCAACGGCTTTATCCAGCTCATCAAAAGCATAACGGTGCGTAATTAACGGATACACCTTCACTCCGCCCGAGGCGATCATTTCAATAACCCGGGGCCACACGCCAGGCGCATTCGTCGAGCCGTACAATCGAAGTTCTTTTAACACCACGGATTGAATGTCCGTTACAATCGGTTGGCCGGGCAACCCGAACAACAAAAGCTGTCCGCCTTTTTTCAACAATTGTATGCCGCTTTGGAGCGATGCCTCCGTACCTGCCGCTTCGATCACGATATCCTGGGTTTCAGCCAAGGATTGGAGGGTCTGAGTCCGTAAATTCGTCGTTTCGTCCGCACCTAAACGGCGTCCAAGCTCGAGTCGGTTTTCTCGCATGCCGACTAAACGGATCTTACCTGTACCCGCTTTTTTTAACAGCTGCACATAAAACAATCCCGTCGGACCGTCCCCTAGCACCGTCGCATTCATGCCTAAACGGATTTCCAAAATATCGACCCCGCCTAAACAGCAGTGCAGCGTTTCGGCTTGACTGGCCTCTTCGTAGCTTATGGATTTCGGAAGCAAATACAGGTTCGCAGCCGGAATCGTTAAGAACTGTTGCCAACCCCCGGGAACTGGAGCCCTATCTCTCCCGCAGCAGGACAACGATGTTTGTTCCCCGTTAAACAGGCCGGACATCCGCCGCATCCGATCAAAGGATCCATGCATACGCGATCGCCGGCTTTCCATTGACTAACCCCTTCGCCGACCCGCTCCACCACTCCCGCCAGCTCGTGGCCAAGGGGCAGCGGCTGCTCGGCAAACCGGACACGGCCGCTCATTATGTGCAGATCGGTTCCGCAAATGCCGATTGCCTGAACTCGGACTTCCACCTCGCCGGGACCTGGCGCATTGCGTTCGACGAGACGGGACGCCAACTCGTTGTATCCCGTCCACTCCCATATTTTTTTATACGAATCCATAGGTATCCGTCGCCCCTTTAATTCGCCCATGCTTTAAGGCAGCATATATGATCCGCCGCTTATCGGATACATCGGGAGGCTGCGAAACGCTTCGGCGTACTTGACGCCGATCGCCATTCCCCGCATGGCAGTCGGTCTGGCCAAAAATTCGGCGTAATCCATTCCGTAAACATATTGCAGCCATGCCCCCTGGCTCTCATGACATTGCAACATACGGCCTCTCAGCTCATAGGTGTCGGTAATGTCCACGTACGCATCAGGCTCAAAACCGACGGAGCCGACCGTATCCATTAGGAATACGTGAGGGATTTTGCTCATCGGCGGATATTCCGTTTCGATTAAGGGCACCGTCACCGGAATGCGGCAGTCAATGGCGATCTCTCCGCATATCCGATGATCGGGATGATAATCGTTGGGACTGGTGACGAACATGAAGTCCGGGTCGGCTTTCCGAATCGCGTTGATAAAGGCAAGCCGGGTCTGACGATCGTGAAACAAAAACTCGTCGTCGAATCCCATCCAAATCAGATCCGCTCCTATTAACGCGGCGGCGTCCTCCGCCTCTTTCTTTCTAACTGCCGCAATCTCTTCGCGGGATAGCGTAGAAGAGCCTACGTTGCCGTTCGTGGCAATCATGATCGTGATTCGATCGCCTCTTGCCGCGCATTTCGCCAGCGTTCCTCCGCATAGCGCCTCCACGTCATCCGGATGCGCCCCGATGGCCAATACTCTCATTTGAGATTACCTCCTCTTGATTGGATCTGATGTCCGTTTCTCCGCTCATAGCACTTGCGGCTGAACGCTTTGCTGCGTTCCGTGTGGGCGATTACGCCGTTATGCAATTCCCAAGCGCCTTGATCAAATTCACGCCAAGCCGCCGCCGGATCGCCGGTCATGTCAAAGATGATTCCTTTGGTATAATGGACTTCGGCCAATGGCGCGCGCGCCGAGTCTCCGTAATTCAAATTGGGGGGATAGCGATCGATTCGTTCGATCCATTCCCTTGCTTTGCCCATATTCCCTTGCTCGGCTTCATGGAATGCCAGGCTTTGGATGACCTCTCTATAGCAGGAGCCGCTTAATTCCTGACCCTCCCAGTTTTCGAACTCTTCGGTTTGCAGCATCGACAGCGCCTGCTCGTATAACCCCGAATCTTGGAGAATTCCAATCATCGTCAACAGGACCAGGCTGCGATTCCGGATGTTGCCCAAATAAGGCAGCAGATTCGTTCGCCTCTCCAATTGACTCGTTTGCTTAAAGATCGCATCCAGACCGATGAGCACAAGCGCGTTGCTTCCGCCATTGATCCGCAGATCCTCAGACCAGTATTCGACGGCCATAGCGTTATCGTTCATGCCATGGCGATAGATATAACCGATACTGTACAACAGCACCGTATATTTAAGTCCTTTCTCATAAGCGCTCGTCAAGTGCCGCAGCGCTTCTTCCTTCCTGCCACCGGCGTATAAATATGTGCCGAGCAAATAATCCGCCCGTCCCTTATCGTCCTGACCGGCATGCTCCTGCAAGATCTTGGCCAGACGGCTTTCATTGATGAACACATAATCCAGGCTGCCTGCCAGCGCCTCCTGGATCGATCCTTCAGTCTTGCCGTTCTGCCGGCAGACGTCATAATAGAGCAGCCGGCTCTTCATCCCCATCCCGGGTTTGCCGATCAGTTCCAAGATGTTACGAGCTTCCTCGAACAGCAGCAAGCCCGTGTATTCCAGCGCAATGCGCAGCAAGACTTGCTCGTCGCCGCCCGTGAATCGCATCAGACTTTCCTTATGTCCGCCGTTGAAGGCCGATAAATATCGTTCGGCAAGCAACAGTTCATCGGCCGCAGGCTCCGTCGGATCGACCTCAGCCGCACTCCGGCTTCTCGCGGATTTTCTGCTTGCGATAGCTTGCAGAAAGTCCGTATATCGATTGGGAAGACGGATCGACTCGAAGAGCGATTCGGCCTCCTTATAGTCGCCGAGCATAATATCCAGTTTGATCAGCTCGATGACCGATGCCTCGTATTGAGAAGCATCCAGCGCAATATCGAGCATGAGGCTTTTCGCTTTGGTCAGTTGGCCTTTTTCCTTGAAAACGACCCCAAGCTGAAATCTCGCTTCATCGTTCCGATTGTCATAGGCCAACGCTTTCCGAAAAATTTGTTCCGCCCGTTCCAGCTCCAAGCGTTTCAGATGAATCCCCCCGACCCTGTTCAGGGTCAGGACGCATTGAGGGAACGTCTCCAGGTTGCGCATATACAATTCGAATGCCTGATCCGTTTCGCCCAGGGATTCCTGCCTGACGGCGTAATCATAAAGCCGCTGCCGATCCCGTTCCTCAAGAACGATTCTCGCGTCCCCATATACATTCGCATCCGCGTAGTCTTCATCGGATGGTTGATTTCCTCGCCATTGCAAGACGAGATCATCCCCGGAATAGATGTCCAGTTCTATTCGACTGTCCAAGTCAAGCGATTGTTCGGTCGTCCAGACGATCGATTCCATCCGTTCGGGCGACAGGCTGCGCCGATCCGAATATACCTTATCGCCCGACTTCAACCGGATGCGGCAGTCGTCCAGATGTTCCACGGCGCGAAGCTTGAGTTCCAGCCGACTGCCCTCCGGACGATAGTTCACCGCGATCGACTTATTGGCGTATTTCAATCCGCCCAGCTCCGGGATCGGATACCAGTATTCGCTCCACTTCATCTGCTGATATGGCTTCATGAATTTGTAAACCATCTGGGTTTCAAAAGGTCCGCTTTGAATTTCTAAATACTGCGATTCGTCGTCCGTCAACGACTTGTTCCACGCCTTGCTTAATTCGTCGTTGCCCCAAGAGAAAAATTTGGCTCCCTTCAACGCCTTGCGGTCGGCATAATGGGCAACGCCATGGCCGGCCGCATGGTTGTAGGACCCGAAGAAGTTGTCCGTCGTCAACTTGCCGAATGTCTCGAACGCGTACGGAATGTCGTCGGCATTCCTGCAATCGAATTCTCTGAAATAGGGCCATTTCACGTAATTCGGCGTCAAATTGTTGACGCACCAGTCAAAGGGATAGATCAGTTCCAAGCCCGGATCGTACGCCACCGCCGCATTGGTCCAGAAGTAAAACCTTTGGTCGCAGGAGGTCGGGTTGTACAAGGTGACATTTTGCTCGATTCGGGCTTTCCCCGGCATCAGCTTTAATTCCACCTTCCAATTCATCCCCGAGATGCGCTCGATGTTGCCGAATTCGACCGAACCGCTGCCGTCCTCATGCTCGCGGATCGCGTAGTTGACCCGTTCCATCGTATTGGGAGAATGGCTGATCGGAAAATTGAATTCGACGCCGCCCGAGAACCATCCCCCCCGTGTGCCGATCATTCTGGGTTTAATGACGTTGTTTTTATAAAACATTTCCTTGCCGGTCCGCCTGTCCAATGCACTGTACAAACGTCCGCCCAAAGAAGGCAGCAGCACCAGGCGCAAGTATTCGTTCTCAAGGACAACGGTCTCGTATTCCGTCAATTGGATCGCATTATCTCGATAGTTCTGCATGGAATAGGGATAAGGATCGAGCGCCTTATCGAAAATCGGGTTAATATCGTCCTGCAACAGCGGATAGGTTGGAATCCGCAGCATCTCCTGGAAAACCTGTACTTTGTTCAAAGATATGTCACCGCCCTGATGATTAAAGCTCCGTCGGCTCCGTCCTGACAAGCTCCATTAATTCCCCTTGTCCTGGAGCCAACCAGATCTTCGATTGAAAAATATCGGCATATGGGGCCGAATTGACCACGTCGTAAGCCTCGCCGTAGGCGTTGAACCGCCTCAATCGCAGGACGCCCTCCAGTTGAACCTGAACCTGCACGGAATCTCGCGGATTGGCATTGACGATAAACGCATAAGATTGCCCGGAAGTTCTGTGCCGGAACTCCGAGAGGATCAGTTTCGGCTCGCGTCCCGTCAAGATCTCGATTTCCTTCACGGGGCCATTGTAATCAACCGTATTCAGTTCTTTCGCCGGAACTTCCGGATAATGCCCGACCTGCAACAACTGCAGCTCGAGAAACAAGTCTCCCCAGCGTTGATGAAGCTCCCGATTCGCATTTCGGATTCCGTAAAAGGTGTCCGTACGTTCTCCCCACCAATCGATCGGTCCCTGTCTGTAGTTCGTCTCGCTGTTATACGCGTTATCCGGCGTATAAAAAGTAAAATACAAGATGCCTTTGGCGCCATAGGCAAGCGACGTATTCACTTGCCACCTCATATCTTCATAAGAAGGACGTCGATAATTAAAATGAGGCGTAGACAAGAGGGTCGTCCAAAACTCGACGCCTTGCCGCGACAAATTGCGATAATGATTCAGATTGACGTAATACTGCGAACTTTCCTCGTTCCTCTCCATCATCTGACCATAGTAGTCGTAGCAAACTTGTTGAGCTCCCGTTCGTTCGGCAAAGTCGGCCAGATAACGATCATAATGGCGGAATTGCAGCAAATCCACGGTCGACGGCATAGCCGGCAGCAAATTAACGAAAGGCAAGAGTCGATCCGAATGCTTCTTCACCGTTTGCACGGCTTGTACCACGGCTTCATAGTAATTCCAATGAGGCTCGTCGAGAATAAAGAAGCCGTAAACCTGAGGATGATCCGCAAATTCCGCCACCGCCTCGGCCACGAGGCTGTCGTAGTCCGCGGCAAGTCGCATTTTCTCGGATGAGCCGGGCTCAGTATGACGAAGGGATACGCGCGGGTCGCGTAAAATGATGTTCACCTTATGTTCCGCGCACCAGCGCAGGAGGATATCCAGCTTCCCCCGGTCCTCCTCTTCGAGCGTAAAGAAGGGGGACAAGATGCAGGAAAATGCGGCCTCTTCCCAATCGGCAAGCACCTGGTCATCCAACTCCCGGATATCCATGTAATTCCAGAATCCTAACGGAAACCGGCTTATACCGGCAAATTTGCGCATAGTCATGTGCTCCTGTTCGTCATAATGACCCCTTAATAACGATCCCTTCCTCCATCAAGGAAGGGATCGTTCGCGAATGATCGCATTACGAAGCATAGAATGCATAAGTTCCGCCACCGTAGATCATGCTTGTAGGCGCAGATGAAGGCAGCGCCGAGGAATAGGCATAAGGCGCATATTTCAACTCGTACGAGGAAGGATTATACGTTATCACGCTCCCCTTCGAACTTAAATCATACACCAGCCAATACGAGGTTCCCGATGTCAGGCTAGTCGTGGGGATCAGACCGGTATTCCACCCATTGGCAAGCGTAATGGCCGTCGTTTCCGCCAGCTTGGCGCCAGGGCTTCCGGCGTTGTCGCTGTAAATCCCCATCTTTACGTTTCCTGTAGCGCCCGATAATACATACAGTTGAAGTTTCGTCACGTCCATGTTCGCGCCCGCGGTCGCTTTCGTGGCGACGAAATAGTTGTTCGCTACGACTTCCGTATGACTACCGGGCGTATCGAGCCCGATATGATTGGTCGAGAGCGGAACGACGCTGAAGTCGTCGCCGAATGCATTGCCGGTGCCCGAATCCTTGGACAAAAAGATCGTCGCGGTCGTATTCGTAGGTCCCGTTGTAAACGTAAGCGAACCTTTCGCGTAACTTGTACTAGACAGGGGAACAGCCTGCTGTGCTCCGCCGTGGTTTTTCACGCCGATCGATACTTGTTCACCCGACGCCGCCACCTTGGCAAAGCCGCTCATTGCATACGTAGTATTCGGACTAACCGCGATGGCCTGCTCGAAAGCGGAGCCCGCTCCTCCGACTTGGGCCGCGTAAGATCCGCTGTGCACGTTCGAAGCGGTCACGTTCGCCGTACCCGATCCCGTCCACGGATTGGCCACGCCGGACTCGAATCCGGGGTTGCCGACAATGCCGGCAGGAGAAGAGACATACATGCTATTGTTCGAGACGGCGTACCCCGCAGGCCATGTTTCGGTCAAACCGATACCGTTGACATAATTCAATCTTTGGGCAGAATGAATCTTGGTGACGGTATTCCCGGAAATCGTCCCGGCATTGTTCGGATTGCCATACGACCGAATGAATGCGGGCAAGTTGACAGGATCCTGAGTGCCGTTATTGGTTGCGGTAATATCCAGAATCGACGTTCCGGGATTCGTTTCGCCCGAATTGTTGTAGATCAGAAACGCCGATCCCGCATTATCATGAATATTTAACCGTACGGCGCTGCTGTTCACGTTGCCTCCTTCGAAGTCGAATCCGACCCCGTCAGGCTGCCCGTTGGGACGGTACGTAAAGGCAATTTCGCTATCTTGAACGACGACGTTCACGCAATGCCTCAACGTAAACCCCGCCGTTCCCCAATACATGCCTTTCGTAATGGAATTGTTCAAAAACCTCGAGTTCTGAACGACTCCGTTCTCGACTCCGTACAGCACCGGCCCCATAATGAGGGAGTTCTTGGTCTCGACGTTGTCCACTGTCAAATTTTCGACGAAATCGATCCAAAAAGGAGAGTCGTTGTTTAGAAAATCGCTATCCTTGATCGTCACGTTTTTCAGGAGCGGTACGCCCTCGTTATTCAAAATCATAATGGCTTGAGAGTAGTTCAGAAACGGAAGCAGCAAGGGAGCGGGATATACCGGACCGTCCTTCAAGTCATGGAAAGAACAGTCCTCGATCCACAGCCCGTCTCGCTGCGCGCTGGAGGTATCGTCATTCATGTAGACGATGCCGTTGCGCGCGTTCCCGATCTCTAGTCCGACGAATTTCCACCCTCCGTACTTGTTGATATAGATCGCCCAATTCGTGCTCGCGCCGGGCAACAGTTTCGGCTTGGCGCCGGTTCCGTAGGAAGAGACCGTAATCCAGTTCGTCGAAGTGCCTTCTCCGTGCGGATACAGGATTTCCCCAGTCCATTGATCGCCCGCTTTGAGCAAAATCGTATCGCCGGGGTTAAACGTGATCGACGAGATCTTCGTCAGCGTTCGCCACGGTGTGGCGCTGCTTAATCCGTCATTCGAATCGTTGCCTCCGGAAGAGCTCACATAATAAGTCGTGCCCGTTGCGTGAATGCGTTGAGGGAAAGATGGCAACATACACAAAATTGCGGTCATAACGATCATGGCAAGCTTTAACGATTTCTTCTGAAATAGCAGTCGAATTTGAACGGCTTCCATACCTTATCCCTTCCTTCACTGATTATTTCAGCAAGTCGTAAATAGGCGCCAGCTCTTGAGCCGATTGATCGGCCTTCGATTTCCAGTAGGCGAAGATCTCGTCCACCTTAAATTCCTTCAAGCCCGCAATGAATTCGTCTTGCATCTTATTAAATTCCGCATCGTCCTTGGCCAGGATCAGCGGGAATTGCTGCTTAAAGGTATAGGCTTGCAGATTCGTTTCATAAGTCTTCAGATCGTCCGGCAGTTCTCCCAAGCTAAAGAGCGCGTTGGACTTATAGGCTTTCATATTAGAAGTATAAAGATCGAACAACGACTTCGCGCCATAATGCTCCAGCATATCTTGGTGAACCGGCTTCAGCTTCTTGGCGATGGCTTTCTCCGAATTCGCGAACAGATTAACCGGAGTATCCGTTGCAGGATCGATTGTGCCGCTTGCAAAGCCGACGAAATGCTGGTAGATCAATGCTCCGGTTTTCTTCATGAATTCGAAATCGTTGCCGTCCTGGTTCAGGAAGTCATCCGTCGGCACGGGCTTGCCGTCTTCCATGTTCCAATTCGTCCCTTCCAATCCGTTCCATACGATTCTGGAAGCTTCATACGAGGAAAGGAAGTCCAGCAGCTCCAAAGCCCTCTCCGGATCCTTGCATTTCGATGAGATTACATACGTCCTTTCGCCGGCCGGCAACATATTAATCAACGTATATTTGTCCGTACCGAGCGCAGGCAGCGCTACCATTCCTTTTTCCGGCGTTCCCTCTTTTTCGAAGAAGTTGTTAATGCCGTCTACATACCAGCCTTCGCTTTCATACAGATATCTCCCGGTATTCATCTTGGCGACATAGCCGTCCGACTTTTGCGAGAACGACTCCGGATCCAGAATGCCCATCTGATTGGCCTTGTTATAGAATTTGATGGCACGCCAGAAAATACTGTTTTTATCGGTCAACGCGTTATTCGGATTGACGGTGTTCGTTTCGATGTCGGCTACCACCGTTTTATCCAAAGTCACATAGCTTTGACCTTCCGAAAACGAAAGCGGATAAGTGATTCCCCAGTCTCCCCAGCCTTGCGCGTCGGCGAACCATCCGCCTAAGGCGTACACTTTTTTGCCGTCTTTCGTCGTCGGCTCTGCTTCTTGCATCTGCTTGAGCACGTTCAGAAGATCGGTATCGTAATTCTCGAGCTTAGGGTAACCGAGCTTTTTGTAGAGATCCCATCGGATAAAATGTCCCGCGATCGGCGCTGTTCCCGTATCCCACGTCCCCATGTTCATGCCGATGGAATACAGCTTGTCGCCGCTTGGACTATATTTCGTTTGCAGTTCGACCATCGCTTTGCCGAGATTATGGGACAGTATATTTTTGCCGTTCTTCTCCAGCAGCGGACCGAGCTCAACGATTTGTTTTGCTTTGATCATCTGCGGAATTTGTTTCACCGGATCCGTGACCAGGAAAATATCCGGAAGGTCGTTGCTCGCGATTAAAGCGTTCAGTTTCTGGGGCCAATCGTCGCCGCCGCCCACCGAAGTCATGTTCATCGTAATCCCGAGCTTCTCCTCAATATATTTCGCGACCGGGTTTTGCCCAACGCCATTCGGCTCAGCCTTGGAAACGAAGGCGGAAATCTTCAACGTAATTGGCGGTTTGGCCTCCGCCGACGCTTGTCCTTGCGAAGTCGCGCTCGGCGACGACGTTGTGGCAGGCACGCTCGTCTCATTCTTGTTTTCGCTCGAACAACCGAAAAGGGTACCGATCAACAATAGGGATAGAAGACAAGACGCCGCTTTTTTACTCATGACAATCCCCTCACTTTTTGTTTTATAAAAATACCCTTGCGGGCAGTTTTACCAGCAATCGCTTAACCTTTAATTGCTCCAAGCATGAGTCCCCTGACAAAATATCTTTGCATTAACGGATAGACCAACAAGATCGGCAGCACCGTAACGACCGTCATCGACTGCTTAATCGATGCCGCAGTCACCTGCACGGAACTGGCCATGGATGTCACGGAACTGCCTCCGGAAGTCGCATTCATCATATTGGCCATATTGGTTTGTAGATTCGTATAGAGCAAATATTGAAGCGTATTCAGGTTGCTGTCGGATACCAGGTAATAGTTATCCGCCCACGAATTCCATTGATTCACCGCGCTGAATACGGCAACGCAAGCGATGATCGGCATGGACAGCGGCATGATAATTTTGAAGAAGACCGTAGTCAGTCCCGCGCCGTCCATCTCGGCGGATTCTTCCAATGCGGCAGGAAGCGACTCGATATAGGTTTTGACCAGAATAATGTAGAATGCCGAAATCATGCTGGGCAACACGTATAGCAGGAAGCTGTTCTTCAGGTGAAGCTCCTTCATGAGCATATACCAGGGAATAAGTCCCGAATTAAAGAACATGGTGAATATGATCGATCTGTATATCCATTTCCGTCCGGGCATCGTCTTTTTCGAAACCAGGAAACCGACGAAGGCGCAGCTGAAAACCGTCAGCACGGTTCCCACGACCGTTCTTGAGAGCGATATGAAAACGCTTTGATAAATCGACGGAATTTGCGCAAGATGCTCGTACGAGACAAGCGTAATATTTTTGGGAAACAGGTAAATGCCATTAGCGGCATCCGCGGGATTGCTCAGAGAGTTAATAATCAAATAGTAGAACGGATAAATGCAGCTAAAGGCAAACACAATCAAGATTCCGGAATTTATAAACTGAAACAGAAAATCTCTTTGTTTGATTCGCACCGGCGGTTCCTCCCCTCCCCTTAGATGATGCTTTCCTTGCGAACGGCTTTGGACAAAGAATTGGCAGATAGAAGCAGAATGATGCTGATTACCGATTTGAAAATACCCATTGCCGTCGAAAAGGCATATTCCGCGTTGGCGATCCCCATTCGATAGATGTAGGTGTCGAACACCTCAAGCTTGTTGCTGTTCATGGCGTTCTGGAAGACATAATACTGCTCGAAGCCGTTGCTCAGAATATTCGAAATGGCAAGCAGCAGCAGAACGAAAAACGTGGGAAGAATACCCGGAATCGTCACATGCCATATTTTCCTGAACCGCCCGGCGCCATCGATCTCGGCCGCTTCGTACTGCTCCTGATCAATGCCGGCGATTGCCGCAATATAGATGATCGCTCCCCAGCCGGTTCCCTTCCAAAGTCCTATCAAGATCTGAAAGTACCATGCATAGGTGCTGCTAATTAACGGTTCTAGCGGTTTATCGATCACATGCCAATCCAGCAGAATTTTATTGATCATTCCTTCCTGGGAAGAAAACAGGGCGAAAGCGATTGCATAAACGAGAATCCAAGAAATGAAGTTCGGGATTGAAGTGAGGGTCTGAATCGTTTTCGATAACTTGCTATGCCGTACTTCGGACAGCATAATGGCGAAAATGACCGGAATCGGGGCTGTCGCCAAGCCAAGGAAGCTGAGACTCAGCGTATTTTTCATAACGAGCAAAAAATCGTTGCCTCCGGAAAAAATGATTCTGAAATACTTCAAACCGACAAATTGTTGCTCGAAAATGGGCACTCCCGGAATATAATCCATAAACGCGAATGACCAACCCAATAATGGCAAGTAATAAAAAACGAACGTAACTACCAAAAAAGGAGAGATCATCAATAACAGTTTGATCTTTTGTTTTTGCTTGCCGGTTAACCCTCCTGCCTGGGCCGGGAGATGGGGCGGTGTCTTGGTCTGCAAGGTTTCCATTGTCATTCTCTACCTCCTGCCACTAAGTATAGAGCCCATGAAGGTCGTGTAACAATTGCAATGATTATGAGATTTTATATAAAAATTATGGTTCTCGTGAAGTTTTATGGCCGAGCATGTTATAGTGAATTTTAAGATCATAGAGCAGGAAACGGGTGAACAGCCATGATTCGCTTGATGTACGCCAAACACATCCGAAAGCGCTTTTTTAACAAATTGTTGCTTATGAATTCGCTTATTATCCTAATTTCGTTAAGTATTTTAACGTTATTAATCGTTAATAGAATTACGAATATTTTGAAAGAACAGGCCCTGAGCTACAACGAAGAAGTGTTGCAATCGGTCAGCTCCTTCTTCGCGGATCAAAACGCAAATCTGAAAAAGACGATGAATTACATCTATTATGGGGAAACGATGGAAAACGGACGGGGAAACGCGATCATTTCATCCTTTCAATACTTAAATTCCCATTCCCCCAAATCGTCCAATCTCTCGATCTCCAACGAGACTAGAAAAAATGCGGAGTCCGTCTACAGCTTTTTGGATGAAAGAGCTTTGCCTAGCGATCCGAATCTATTGGATACCCTATTGGTTAACGCAACGTTCGATTTTAAGTTGATGGGTACCCGTAACGGCTTGATGAAGACGGAACAATACTTCCCCAAGCTGAGCGCGGCCATTACGGAGAACAGTAAAGATTCGAACATCAATCGGAATAAAACGTATCTAATACCCGCATTTGCTGAAACCCGCGATGATAGTTCCCCCAGAGTTTATTCCATCTATGACTACTTGAGAGATCCGGAGGATCCCTCGGTGTCTATAGGCTACTTGATTATGACGTACAGATCGGACATGCTAAAAAAAGCCTATGAGCGATATCAAAAATATTTGGTCGGCACGATTTTGATCCTTTCGCAGGACGGCGGCATCATTTTCGATTCGTCCGGCCAATATTACGACAAGCCCTTTCCTTATTCCTCAGCTATTCTTGAATCTTCCGGCAGTACAATGACGATTCGAAATTCCATCATAAACATCAACGAAAACGAAGAGTACGGTTTTCTGGTTGTAGGGATGATTCCGCAATCCGAATTGTTCAGCGACGTTCGTTCGATAACCAGAGTCATTTCGTATACGGCTCTCGTGTGCCTTCTCCTTACGCTCGCTTTGACTTTCCTCGGCACTTCCGTATTTTCTAAACGGTTGGGCGACGTTCTTCGTACGATTAAGGAAATTCAAAAAGGGAATCTCTCCGCAAGGGCGCTCACGCAAGACCGTAAGGACGAAGTAGGGCTCATTGCCTATAACCTGAATCTGATGAGCGAAAGACTGGAGGAATATATCAAAAGGGAATATATTTGGGAGCTTCAGCGGAAAGATGCCGAACTGAAACAGAAAACCGCCGAATTATATGCGCTGCAATCGCAGATTAACCCTCATTTTCTCTATAACACGCTTGAGGCCATTCGAATGAAAGCATTGAGCATGCAAGACTATACGGTAAGTCAAATGATCAAGATGTTGGCTAATCTCTTCCGAAGCAGCATCAAGGATGAAATGGTCATTTCCATCGATAATGAAATCCGTTATTGCCGTTCCTTCCTCGAGCTATACAATTTACGGTTCGAAGAACTGTTCGAGGTTGTCGTCGACGTGGAGGAAGAAATTCTTACTTACGGCATTCCCAAGCATCTGCTTCAGCCGATAGTCGAAAATTCCATTGTCCACGGAATCGATATGAGCAGAGACAATAACGTGATCACGATCAATGGACGCCGCGCGGGCAATTTGATTCAAATCTCCGTCTACGATAATGGCAATGGAATCGAACCCGCTCGGCTCGGCTTGATCAACAATCAGTTGCAAAACCTGCACATGTTCGGCCAGGAAAATATCGGGTTAGTCAACGTCGAATCGCGGATCAAGCTCATTTACGGAAACGAGTGCGGGATTCACATTCAAAGCGGCAACGGGGGGACCAAGATCACCTTGACGCTTAGCGCTATGACTAAGGAGGAGCTGCGTAGAAATGTACAAAGTATTGATCGTTGACGACGAGCTCTTTATTTTGAACGGCTTGCCTCATGTCATCAACTGGGAAGAGCACGGCACCGAAATCGTCGCCAGGGCGAGGAACGGACTGGAAGCGTTGGAGATTATGCAGAATCATGACATCCATATTTTAGTTACCGATATTATGATGCCGGCAATGGACGGCTTGGAACTGATTAAGCAGATTCGCGACAGGGGCTGGAACGTTAAAATCATTATTTTGAGCAGTCACGATGATTTTAAGTTTGTAAAAGAAGCCTCCAAGAGCGGGATTGAAAATTACTTGCTAAAGCCGATCGAAGAAGACGAGTTGTCCAACACGATCTTGAATACGGTTGAAAAGCTTGAAAACGAAGCAAACGCTACGGTTCAGAACCACGACAATCTCAACATCGTCCGGGAGAATATTCTTTATCGATGGGTCACCCGCAACATCGGGTACGATGAACTCGAAAACCGCGCCGAATTTTTGCAGATCGATCTGAGCCGCGAATCCTATATGGTTGGTATCGTCAGCATTTTAAAAAATACCAAATCCCAGTCGTTCGGGATATCCAGCTCGGTCCGCTGTCGATTGCCCTTCTTAACATTTGTTCAGAAGTTCTTGACGGTTACGAGAACTTCTTACCCTTCAACAGCTTAAACGGCGATTTGATCATTATATTTTCATGGGACCAGGGTCGGATGGATATTCAGAAGCTAAATCGCCTGCTGGAGCTGTGCATTCAAGAAATTACTGAAAATTTGAAAATCGACGTGATCGTTTCGCTGGGCCCCATCGAAAACGGATACCGATCCGTTCATAGAAGTTACCAACACGCTTGCCGGATCAAGGATTACCGATTGCTGCCTTCCAATACGCTCCTTAATTTCGAAAATTTGCATGAGAATAACGCAAAATACAATCCTGATTTCGAGCTTGATTTCGGACATTTAAAAAGCTTGATTGTTTCCAAGGATAAGGACGAAGCCATACGATATATCGACCATACCTTTAATCGCCTGGAGACTGGCGAGGGGGTCACGCCTGAATATGTTCAGGGTTTGACTATGGAAATTTTATTTCACATCTTCGGCACTTTACACGTTCCCAACCATCACTTGGACGTCTTTCGAAAGCACTCCGACCATGCTCTGTTTGATATCCTGCGCATGCATCGAATCGCCGATATGACCGTCTGGCTGAAGTCCCTTATTACAGATTATATGGATAGTCTTGAACACGCTTATGACAATATTCACCCTCTAGTCAAGACCGTCCTTCAATATATAGACAAAAACTATGCACAGGAAATGTCGCTTAAGACGCTTTCCGCCACCTTTAACATCAATGCGGCCTACCTCGGTCAATTATTCAAAAAAACAACCGGCGAAATATTCTCCAACTATTTGAATAATGTGAGAATCCAGAAATCCAAAGAACTGCTGGCCGCCACTCAGCTGAAATCGAACCAGATTGCAACCGCCGTGGGCTTTGTCAATGTGAACTACTTTTCAAACGTGTTCAAGAAGCTCACGGGCGTTTATCCTATTGAATATAGAAAGTCGATTCAAGCGTAATGTCGTGCTCGTCCGCATCGCTACCTGCGCGGAACGAACCCCCTTTGCCACGCAAAAAAGCCAGCCTCTTCCGGCTAGCTTTTCGTTCGGCCTCCTCATTGATCAAGGTCTCGTGGATAAGATTAAATAAAGGGTTCGGGATCTGACAATTGGTATTAATGGATCCGTTGAAGTATTTTGCGCTTCCGGAAACCGATCGCAGTAATTGCGGCACCGAGGACAGCCGCGCCAACCGGAACGAGCAGAGCGGTTCGAAAGCCTTCCAAGATGGCCTGCGGCGATTCATTATCTCCCGTGGCAATGATACTGACGGCGGTCACCACCGAGAGGCCGAGAGCCGCACCGAATTGGAGAGACGTGCTCAGAAGGCCGCCGGCAATCCCTTGCTCTTCTTCGGCAATGCCGTCCGTAGCCGCGATGGTAAGCGGACCATAGGTTAGCGCAAAAGCGATGCCGGTAAGAATCATGGTAGGAAACATTGCCGCATAGCTCCAGTCGAGGCCAACCGGCAGGAACAGGGCGTAAGACAAAGCAGCCAGACATAAGCCTCCGAATACAACCCGCACGTTGCCGAATCGGTCAACGAGTCGGGGTGTGAGCGTCGGTGCGAGTACGGCATCGACGCCAACGGCCAAGAGCGCAAGACCGGTCTCAAGCGCTGACCAGCCGCGCAGCTCCTGAAGATATAGGACGGCGACGAACTGGAAGCCGAAGAAAGCGCCAGCGAACAAGATTGCTCCAAGGTTAGCACGCACGAGCGCGCCCGAACGGAGAATGCCAAGTCGCATTAGCGGCGCTGCCGACCGCCTCTCAATTACAATGAAGGCGACCAGGGACAAGAGCCCTGCAGCAAGCGTGCCGATTGTCCAAGCCAATTCCACTTCCGGCGCATTGACCACCGTCGAGACGAGAAGGAGCATCGCCCCCGTCACGCTGATTGCTCCGGCGAAGTCAAAACCAGGGGATGAGCGCTTCGGGCGGACCGAGACCGGAATAAGACGAATCGCGGCCAGGAGAATGATCAGTGCCAGTACGACCGGAGCGAAGAATACCCATCTCCAGTCAATCGCCGTCAACAATCCGCCAACGACAAGGCCAAGAGAGAAACCCGCGGCCGCCGTTCCCGCGTAGACCAAGAGTGCCTTATTGCGCAGCGGGCCTTCGGGGAAACTCGTCGTTATGATGGAGAGACCGGCGGGTGTCATGAATGCAGCGGCGACCCCTGTCACGAAACGGGCGATAATTAGGACCCACCCCTCGGTAGCAAATCCGCCTATACCGGAGAAAAGGAGGAAAATGAAAAGCCAGATAAGAAACATTCGCCGACGGCCGAGCAAATCTGCTGCTCGCCCTCCCAGCAGCATAAATCCGCCATAACCGAGAACATAGGCGCTCACTACCCAACTCAGTTCGCTGGTGGACATGCCTAGTTCCGCGCGAATCGACGGCAAGGCCACTCCCATCATCGACACGTCGATTCCTTCGAGGAAGATCGCCCCGCATAGCACGAGCAACAGCCCCCACGACACTTTATTGCTTGCGCTTCTTTGCATTTGAAACATCCCCTTTTATTTCATGAATGGTCAAATCCCGATGGACTCGCCTTGTAAAAAATCAAATCAAACATTCGGCGAGCCAGTAGCAGCCGTTAAGCTAGGTACATCGAGCAGTCCCATCGGAAGCCCCTCCAACGTGCTTCCGTCGGTAAGCTGGACATTTCTCGGGTGCTGACTCGCGTCGATCCAGACCCATTGGCCTCCATCCCGAACGAGCGCGCCGCCAATGAAGCCCTCCGAATCGCCAACCGTCATAGGTCCCATCTCTTCACGCTCATCGTAGAGACCTGCTGTTTCAATCGAATTGATCCGGCTGAAGGATTCGGCGGATTTCAAGGCAACGAGCGTTAATGTCGCCCAGATTGTCTAATCCAAAATTATTCTCCAAATCCAAGTAAGCCGAGGTGGCATTGCTCAGTTCTATAGCCTGCGCGGTGCCGCGATCCGGATTACGTCCTGCAAGCACGATTTCTACATCCTTGTTGATTTTACGAACATGCTGGGCGATGGTGCTGCCGACAATCCCGTATCCTCCGGCGATTAATAGGCGTTGAGTCATATTGTTTCCTCCACTATTTAGATTTGAATTCTGGTATGTGGAGATTATGTTCCATATAATAACATTAGGGAAGAACGCACTTTATTGTGCTAATAGCACTAATTAGTTATATAGGTACCGAAAAGTACTTGCATTTTTATTGAGATTACGTTCATCGACAAGAGGAGAGATCCCATGGAAGCACAACCGAAGCACTCGTACAATATCCCCGCGGAAGCCACGCTCGATGTCCTCGGAGGGAAGTGGAAAACACTGATCCTGTGCCACTTGGCCTACGGACCCAAACGAACGAGCGAGCTTAAGAAAGCAATGCCCGGTATTACTCAAAAAATGTTAACTCAACAACTTAGAGAGTTGGAGGACGACGGAATCATCTTCAGGACGGTCTACAATCAAGTACCGCCAAAAGTAGTCTATGAAATGACTGAAATAGGAGAGTCGCTCAAAGCGATCTTAGATCAGCTATGCGAGTGGGGAGAAAAATTCATTCAGGGGCAGTTTAACCGGAGCAAATCTTAATTGAGCCAGTTGTTGCGATTACCGTCCTACACGACCCTGACTGGCAAGCTGGATGTCCTCCTTCGGACTGTGACGCCCCCCCCCCCCCCCCCTTTTTTTCCACGCAAAAAAGCCAGCCTCTTTGCGGCTGGCTTTGATGATGGTGGAGGCGAAGGGAGTCGAACCCCTGTCCGAAGACAACGCCACATGTGCTGGGCTTCGCCGTGGGTGTAGTGACAGATTTGATGTCACCTGAAAGTCGTTGTAAGGCATTGATTAGCATCCTTAAAGCTGCTGAAACTCATACATCATTTGTTATCATTAAACTCATTTTCAGTAATTTTCAACTGGTGCTTAAGGATATTCTTCCAGATATTCCGAGGTATCTCCTTATGAACAGCAAGGCTTACCTTCGTTTTCAATATGTCCCCATTCTGTAGCACCTTCTCGTAATACCAATGATCGGTATTACCGATCAAAACCCACCCATTTTTATCGCAATAAGATTTTAAATCTCGAAATCTAGGAGGCATCTGGAATTAGCATTTGCTTTACTTCTTTAGGATCATTGCAGCACATCACTTTAAACACATATGGTAAGTGATGTTTGCGATTAGGGGCACTTATATAGCGTTCTGGGTTTTGGGTATATTCCTTACAGTAGAGGAGAAGGTCATCAATGAGTGAATTAATCGCATCTTCCTTAGTCTCACCATAGCCATAAATATCAAGTGGGTCGAGCCAATAAGCATAACTGCCTTCTTCTTCATCCACAAGTGTACATTGAAACTTATACTCAGACAATAATTGATGGACTACCGCTTGCTTAAACAGAAAAGTAGGTTCTTCGGATTTCTTGCGAGGCTGAATCACAACTGGAAGTAGATGCTGAACGCGATCTATAACACTAGTAAAGTCTTTTCTTGCCTCTGTGAAGCCATATTCCATAAACATCGTCATCGCCTCCCTGCCTCCCATTATATCTAATTATGAGCAATCTGTACAGATTGCTCGCACTCTAATTGCAATATATTCATTCCCAACAATTAAAGAACCTATTCATTGAAAATACATACCCGCTATCTCCAAGTGTACGAACCACATTACACTCCTAAGGGTCAAGTTCCTTTTGGCTCCCCAAACGAAACGCGACTACTTCGTGTCGGTTTCTTGTGTCGCATTTTTATGGTGGCGGCTTAAGGAGAGTATTCAATTCTTGATTGAAATGGCTGACGAAGTGAACTCGACGATGACAATCTTAGCGGTAGAATTGAATTGCGTGCTCAGTCCGCTCCGCTGCCTTCCGCGCGATCGAACCCCAATGTCCTCCTTCGGACTGGCGACTCCCCAATTTTGCCCACACAAAAACCCGACCTCATGCGGTCGGGTTTTTCGTGGTGGAGGCGAGGGGAGTCGAACCCCTGTCCGAAGACAACGCCACATGTGCTTCTACGGGTGTAGTGACAGATTTGATGTCACCCTAGAGACTCCCCGTCACCGGATTCCCTTCGGGTCAGCCTGATTGTCTTCTTCTAATCAGCCCCAGGCGGAGACTAGTTAGCGTATCCCACTATAGGTTAGCCCCTATCCTGCCACATGGGCGATGGAAGGTAGAAGCACGCAAGCAGTTTCTTAGGCTGCTAAAGCGTAGTTGTTTTGTTGTTTGCCGTTTAAATGGCTTTCCGCGTTAGTGAAGCAGACGCAGCCCTACTACCCGCTACCCACGCTCGTTCTATCCCCGTCGAATCCATAAACGCCCCCAAAAAGTTGGTCGCCACCGCTAAAGCGGTCGGACTTCCAGGAATCACCCCGAAGGATGATTATAGATCAAGCTTGCTTAGCTTACTCATCTATTATAACACGTGCGACTTGCTATTACCTAAAGTGTTACTGGCAGTCTTGGTACAAACTTGATTACAACGAATACCGATCAAGCAACAACGCTAACGGCTAACCTTCTGCTTCTCGCGAAGAATACGCTGAATGTCTCGCTGAGAATCCCGCTTGGCGTCGGCTTCGCGCTTGTCGAACTGCTTCTTTCCTTTACCGAGGCCGATCAGACATTTGGCGTAGCCGTTCTTGATGTAGACGCGAAGAGGTACGAGGGTGTAACCGTCCCGCTTAACGGAGCCGAGCATCTTATGGATCTGGGTCTTATGCAGTAAGAGCTTGCGAGCCCGAGTCGGATCGACCGGATTGTGACGATTGCCTTGCTCGAAAGGGCTGATGTGCATGTTATGAAGGAACATCTCGCCGTTGCGGATCGTTGCGAACGCATCGCCTAACGTCGCGCGGCCGGTGCGAAGAGATTTAATCTCCGTACCTGTCAGAACCATACCGGCTTCAATGGCTTCCTCGATGAAGTAGTCATGGGACGCCTTCTTATTCTGAGCTAACGGCTTGTCGAATTGGTCTTTCTTGCCCATTTTCCTTCACCACGTTTCATTAGGATACCCGAAATTGCCGGATCTTCATTATAGCACGCTGCCCGTAGCACCTTCAACAACGGCGTGAATTGAACAAGTCGCATTGAACCCGAACAACATTCAAAAGAACATCAGCATATACGCACATACGAATATCAATTGATTTTCTTCACAAATCCGAACAAACTCCACAGTACAGAAACTGAGTATTACCGACAAAAGTTAGGCCGAAGTGGCCCTCATACCCGCAGTTTCCAACAAGTTTTATCATAGCGGAATTCTCTGCCGTTATTCATGAGGAAAGTTGGTTTTCTAAAAAGGTAGCGGAACGGATTTCCGTTATTCCGTGTCCCCAGTCTCCATTCGAGATGATGTAAAGTAGTCTGTGTACCAACATTTGGAGCCTTAACAGGCAACAAAAAAGTAGGGTATCCTCGGGATTACGACATCACCAAGAAGGAGCCCTACTCGATGACTACTATATCCGAAAATGCGTACGACAATCTACTTGAAAATGCTGTAAAAAAGCTGTTGCAGGAGAAACTAGAACTGCTCATGCGTGAAGAAATTAAGAACTACATGCTTAACGAGCAACAGGATCAGCGAAACAGTCGTAATGGTCACTACAAGCGTACGTTCCAAACCCGTTACGGAACCATAAACGAACTCCAAGTTCCTCGCGACCGTAAAGGGACTTTTCAAACACGTTTGTTCCAACCCTACCAACGTAGGGAAGGCTGGCTGGAAGAGGCCATCATTCATATGTACAAAGGCGGAATGAGCACACGCGAAGTTGCCAAGTTCATCGAGAGCATGTTCGGTACTCAGTATTCTCCGACCACCATCAGTAACATTACTCAGACGGTTATGGAGGACATCGAACAGTGGCAGAAGCGCCCGCTAGAGAAACGCTACTCCGTTATCTATTTGGACGGCCTCTATGTTAAGCTCAAACGTAATACAGTCAGTAGCGAGGCTGTTTACTTGGTCATGGGTATCGACGAGAAAGGGATACGTCAAATTCTAGGATTTTACGTCGGTGGCCAAGAGAGTTCTAACGTTTGGAAAGAGGTCTTAATTGACTTAAAGAACCGCGGAGCAACCGAAGTACTAGTTGGCGTTTTTGACGGACTACCTGGACTTGAGGAAGCTTTTCGAGCAGTGTATCCTCAAGCCGATGTGCAGCATTGTATCGTCCATAAAGTGAGAAGTACCTTTCCAAAAATTCGAGTCAACGATAAAACCGAGTTTCTCGAAGATTTGAAGGGTGTATACACGGCATTCGATGGCGATGTAGCTTTGGCGGTCTTCGATGGGTTCAAAGCCAAATGGAGCAAGCAATATCCGAAGGAAGTGAAGTCGTGGGAGGAACAACTCCCGACGTTACTGACCTTCTACAAGTTCCCAGCACTCACACGACCTGCGATTTACACTTCGAACCCCATTGAACGGACGAACAAAGAGTTACGCAAGCGCCTGAAGCCAATGAATAGTCTAACTAACATTGAAGCAGCAGAGAAAATCATCTACCTCCAATCCCTAGACTACAATGAGAAATGGTGCGGAAGAGCAATTCGAGGCTTTGTAGACCCGGACACCAAAGCAGCATTTGAGAAGATGTACACTGAGAAATATTCAAGACAAAGGACATAAAGCGGTAGCTCCCGCGCCTTCGCTTGAGCTACGCGCCTCAAGTCACACGACCTTAAACAAATTGATTTTTTCTATCCATCGTCCCGATGGAAAAACCTACTACACAGACTACTTGACGCTACCCCATTCGAGCAATGTGCAATGGATTAGCGGAAATCCCTGCCGCTATGCGGCGCCGGAAGTGGCGAGACGATGAGTTTAACGGCACGCAGTTCCGCTATCGATGCAAATACCACAGTTCTGTGATGCGCATCCCAAAAATACAAAGAACAACGACGGATATTCTCATCCGCCGTTGCCCTTGATACCACCGTACCTATTCGCATTATTTCCCCTGAGACTCCGTAATGCTCTTGTCGATCAGCGCCATCCGGATGTACAAGCCGTTAACCGCTTGGCGGAAGTACGCGGCACGCGGATCGGAGTCTACTTCTTCCGTAATCTCGCCAGCGCGAGGAAGCGGATGCAGCACGATCGCGTCCTTGTTCATCCGGCTCATCAGATCGGCATCGACGATGAATTGGCCGGACGCCTTCTCGTACTCCTCGACCGATGGGAACCGCTCCTTCTGAATCCGCGTCTGGTACAGCACGTCGATGGAGCCCGCGACCGAATCCAGATCGTTCGTCTCCGCGTAGCGGATGCCCTTCTCGTCCATGTACTTCTTCACGTTGTCCGGAATCCGTACATTATCCGGAGAGATGTAGTACACCATAACATCCTGATAATTCGCCAGAATGTAGCTCAGAGAGTGAACCGTCCGCCCGTACGCGAGATCTCCGACCATCGCGATCTTCAGGCCGTCGATTTTGCCGAATTCCTTGCGAATCGTGTAAGCGTCCAGCAGCGCCTGAGTCGGATGCTCGCCTGCTCCGTCGCCCGCGTTGATAACCGGTACGGTCGCGACTTGAGCTGCCCGCTTCGCCGCGCCGATCTCGGTGTGGCGCATAACGATGATGTCGCTATAGCCGCTGATAATCCGAATCGTGTCCTCCAACGTCTCGCCCTTGATCGCGGAGGAGAATTGAGCGGCGTTCTCCGTGCCGATGACGTTACCGCCAAGCCGGTGCATCGCCGACTCGAACGACAGCCGCGTCCGCGTGCTCGCTTCGAAGAACAACGTCGTCATAATTCGACCTTCATGTCTTCTATCCCCGCCGCGCGCGACGATTCCTTCCATCTCCCGCGCCGCGTCGAATAGTCTTTCCAGCTCGTCTTTCTCGAACTGTTTGGCTCCAAGCACATGATAATACTGCTTCATATTCGTTTGCCTCCCCGACGTCACTCCGTACACACTAAGTACTATCCTATAAGATACGGCGAAGTTTGTAAAATGGTTTGCGCGGTCATTTCGGGCCAATCTTTCGACGAAAAAAGAGCCTCCCGGCAATTTCGTCCGGAAGACTCTGTCCTGCTTATTCTTTGGGCTTTTTACGCTTGCTCGGCTTATTCTCTCCGCCCGATCTCGGTACCGAAGCTTCCGCTTTGGTGAACGGTCTTGGAGGACGTTTGTTTCCTCCGCTAGCGCCGCCGGCGCCATTGCCTCCGCGACCTTTGCGCAACCCGGATGACATGCCGCCATCCGTACCATCGTCGATTGGCTTATAGTTACCGGAACGTGGAAGTCCCCACATATCGAGCTTGCCGCGTCTAGCCGGAGCCGATGCGGAACCACCAGAACCGTTCGCGCTAGTACCAGTACCCGAATCCGATCTTGCATCTGATCTTGTTTCTGCTCTAGAATCCGGTCTCGATTCCGATCTCGGATTCGAACCCGGGGCTCTACCGCCTGTCGATCTATTCGCGCCCGAAGAGGTCGACGAACCGTTCGCTTCCGCAACGATACCCTCGCGATCTCCGTCGCGACCTTTGCGCTTCGAAGTTCGTCCGGCAGCATTACCCGCCGCTTCCACAACCGCACTTACAGGCGTCGCCTGTATGCCAATCGACTCCGCAGAAGGCTCCCGCACCGGCAACGTTCCATTGCCGATCGGCTTCTTCTTCCGCTTGCCTCCCTTGCCCGACGGCGCGTTGCCGCCGAACTTGCCGCCATCGCCGGCGCTCGCGCCCCGATCGTCCGGCCGCACGCCTTTAGCGCCGCCGCCCGGCTTACCGCCGCGCCCGCCGCGACCGCGGCCTCCGTCGCCGCCACCGCCGACGCCAACGAACCGACCCGCCGCGTTCAGCTTCTTCCGCTTCCGGTCGAAACCGCCCGGTCCGCGCGCGTCGACGAAACTCACGCGGCTGCCGCTACGCGACTTCATGTCGACCATCTCGAAATCGATCGTATGGTCGCTCATGTTCACGCGGCCGACGCGGATTTTCACCTCGTCGCCGATCCGGTATATCTTCGACGTGCGCTCGCCGATCAATGCCATATGAAGCTCATGGAAATGGTAGTAATCGTCCGTCATATCGCTTAGACGAATTAAGCCTTCCACTGTATTTTCCAGCTCGATGAACATGCCGAAGCTTGTTACGCCGCTAATAATGCCGACGAACTCTTCGCCGATCTTGTCGAGCATGAACTCGGCCTTCTTCAGCTTCTCGGTATCCCGCTCGGCATCGACCGCTACGCGTTCGCGCTCCGAAGATTGGGAAGCGATATCCGGCATCCGCGCGTTCAATGAATCGAAGCGATTATCCGGCAAAGTGCCGCCGTTCTCCAGCACCTCGCGCATAACGCGATGGATAGCCAAATCCGGGTAACGACGAATCGGCGAAGTAAAGTGAGAGTAATATTCCGCAGCCAATCCGAAATGTCCGAGACTTTCCGCGTCGTACTTCGCTTGTTTCATCGAACGCAGCATCATCGTGCTGAGCACGGTTTCTTCCTTCGTGCCTTGAATCTCTTCGAGCAACGTCTGAAGCGCCCGCGGATGCACGGTATTTCCTTTGCCGCGCACGGCATAACCGAAATTGCCCGCGAACTGCATGAACGTCATCAGTTTCTCGTTAGAAGGCTCCTCATGAATCCGATAAATAAACGGAACCTTCAACCAGTGAAAATGCTCCGCTACCGTCTCGTTCGCCACGAGCATGAATTCTTCGATGATCTGCTCCGCGATCGAACGCTCCCGCTTCACGATCTCGATCGGCTTGCCCTGTTCGTCGACGATAACCTTCGCTTCCTGGAATTCGAAATCGATCGCGCCGCGGCGCATCCGCATATCGCGAAGCCCCATTGCCAGCTCGCGCATCAGCTTAAAAGTATCCACCAGCTCGGAGTATCGCTCCGTCACTTCCGGATCCTCGTCGTTCAATATTTTACGGACGTTCGTATAAGTCATTCTCTCCGTCGTCCGTATAACGCTCGTGAAAATATCATGGCGAACCTGCTTCATCGTCCCCGGCTCGAATTCCATCTCGCAAGACATCGTCAGTCGATCCACCTGCGGATTCAAGGAACAAATTCCGTTGGATAACCGGTGCGGAAGCATCGGAATTACCCTGTCCACCAGGTAGACGCTGCAGCCCCGATTGTAAGCTTCTTCATCCAGCTTCGATTTCTCGCGCACGTAATAGCTCACGTCGGCGATATGAACGCCCAGCACAAGATTTCCGTTAGCCAATCTTTCCACGTTAACCGCATCGTCCAGATCTTTGGCATCTTCGCCGTCAATCGTTACGATGACTTTATCGCGTAAGTCGCGACGCCCTTGTTGCACGATCTCCTCTTCGGTAATCGTATCGGGTGCCGCATCCGCTTCCTCGAGCACGTCGCCCGGGAAACTTTCAGGCAAGCCATGCTTGCGGATGATGCTGAGGATATCGACTCCCGGATCATCTTTGTGGCCGAGAACTTCGACGATCTCGCCTTCCGCCGCGGAACGTCCTTCCGGATATGTAAGGATGTTAACGACGACCTTCTGTCCGGTCACCGCGCCCTTGAAACCTTCGCTGCGGATAAAAATATCCTTATTAATCCGTTTGTCGTCCGGTACAACGAAGCCGTAGCTCTCGTGATTCTGGAAAACGCCGACGACCTGCGTCACCGCCCGCTTCACGATGCGAACGATCTCGCCTTCCAGCTTGCCGTTCTCGTTCTTGGCGGACACACGCGCCAGCACGATATCCCCGTTCATCGTCCCCTTCATGTCGTTGGCATGAATGTAGAGATCGGGATGCTCTTTGTCATCCGGAATCAAGAACGCAAAACCTTTCGGATGGGATTGAATTCGTCCCCGCAGCAAATTCATCCGTTCCGGAACGCCATAGCGATCCGTACGGGTTAGCAGAATCTTGCCGTCTTGCTCCATCTCGGTCAGCAAGCGAAGGAAAGCTTTGAATTCAACGGCATCCTCTATGCCGAAATGCTTTTCCAATTCTTTATAAGTTAACGGTTTATAGGCGGTTTCCCGCATGAAATCGAGCAGCTCCTGCTCTGTGCACATCGGCATCCGTATCACCTCGTCCTACGTATAGTATACACACTTTGCGTCCTCGGCAACCGGATGTACCTGCCCGCCTCATGCGCATTCGCACAAAAAAAGCAGGAAGCTCGCGCTCCCTGCCTGATCTCATCCCGTTAGTTTTTCACGAAATAAGCAACCACCAAAGAAAGGATGAAGAAACCGACCGCCAATCCGATCGTCAAGCGTTGCAAGAACAAATCGATACCGCGGGCCTTCTGTTTGCCGAACAGCTGCTCTGCTCCGCCGGAGATTGCGCCCGACAAGCCTGCGCTCTTACCGCGTTGCAGCAGAACGACTGCAATAAGTCCTAACGAGAAAATAACCAAAATTATTTTAAGAACGACGTCCATCGTTTACACCTCCCAAATCCCGTTACAAAAACAGTATTTTCATTTTATCACAATGCCCATCGGGTTGACAACCATCGCTTTAAAAGACAACAACTTACATTGTTCCCCTATTCTAAGATAAATCGCCAGGTTCCGCCCAGCTTCCCCATTTTCCCCCGACTAAGCCGTCTTTAGAAGAAATCCATCAGATGCGTCGTCCGTTCGGAAATATGTCGTTCCAGCAACTTCACTTTAGCCACAGGTCCGCTTATTCGCCCGACTTCCCGCAAGAACGACGGCTTCCGATTGCCCAGCAGCATCGCCGTCAACGCTTGAATATCGCAAGACACCGCTTCCCCGCTTGATGCTGCTTGCTCGTACGATTGGCCTTCAAGCCTCTCCAACCTTGCCGAACCTCCAGCGCTCCAAACCAAGCGGAAAATACCATTGTTCCACGGCGCATGAGCATCCGATAAGTTTATCGCGACCTCTTCCTCCCGTTCGCCTCCGGCACTCTCATCCCAAGCATATTCCCGTACAAAAGCTTCCGCATCCACGATCCGCGACATGAAATACGGAATCACCTCCTGCTTGATCCGGGGGTCGGATAATAGGAACGGCAGCGGATCATCGATCGGCGCGATTAACGTGACCTCGTCGATCATTGAATCGTGATTGGCGACAAAAGTCCACAACGCCGTGCGCGAAGCTTCATTCGTGCTTACCCACTCGTGAATCGTCATTTTACCGTCCGCGATCTGGTAGAAAACATACCCTTCCGGTTGACCGTTCTCGTTGGAATAGACGGCAAAAGCGCCCGATTTCTTCAAAATCCGATTCTCCCACCAATCCTGCGTCCGAACCAGGTTTCCGCTATAACGCGAGGCGTACGATGAGTAGACGGCGTTCAGAATCTCGATGTCCGGTTTCATCATCCGCTTCACTTGTCCCGGCGTTTCTTGGCGCGCTGGCAGTTGTTTCGTTTCGATCGAATATTTCTTCCGTTCGACGGTCATTTCGTATCCATATTTGCGGTAAAAAGGAAAAGCGAAAGGGTGCAGCATACTGATCGTTTGGCCGTTCTTTCTCATCGTATCGAATCCGTGCACGAGAAGCTTGCTTACGCATCCCCGCCTTCTCGCTTCCGGCCAGGTCGCAACGCCCGCTACCCCGCCCATGGCCAGCTTCCGTCCTTGAACCCATGCTTCCAAAGGAATGATCAGCATTGCGGACAGCAGCTCTCCCCGTTCGTCGAATGCGCCCCAGTCCTGCTCCGGACGATAGTTAAGTCGCTTGGACTCCTTCTCTTCCGGCGTTAAATGATATTGAAACGCGAATTGCGATAACGCCGTCCTATCCTCGAATTCTTCCGATCTTAACTGTCTGATTTCCATTGCGCCTTGCCCCCAATCCTATTCGTTCGCTCCCTCTATATTAACAAAACGTCGATCTACATGTAACTGCCCAATGCTACGGGGTCATCCTATTCTTAATACTCTTATGAATAAATTCCAGTTGACTTTATCCGCGTTTTTCTGGTTTTATTATATAGACCGATCGCTATAATTTCTAAAAAAGGAGGGTTTCCCTTGCGGGAGAAAACGAATTCTCGCGAAGTGATCGTCGAGACGGCCGCGGGATTGTTCAACAAACAAGGATTTCACGGAACGGGACTAAACCAGATCATCAAGGAAAGC
Organism: Cohnella herbarum; assembly: GCF_012849095.1. Taxonomy (NCBI): domain Bacteria; kingdom Bacillati; phylum Bacillota; class Bacilli; order Caryophanales; family Paenibacillaceae; genus Cohnella; species Cohnella herbarum. The sequence goes on along the minus strand of NZ_CP051680.1, from coordinate 6,057,246 downwards.
CAATGCCCGAAGGGCTCCTTGTATTACTATTTTCCGGAAGGCAAAGTGGAATTGGCTTTGGAGTGCATCCGCCATACGAAAAGCCTCGTCGCCGCAAAATGGAATCGCTTGTTCGCGGCCCACGAGCACCCTGCGCAAGCGATCCAACTGTTCGTAGAAGAGACGGCGCAAGAGGCGGATCAAACAAACTTCGAATGCTTCCTCCCGCTCAGCTTCTGGACGGCGGTAGAAGCTTCTTACATTAACGAGAGGCTTCGAGAGGCTTGGCAGGACGTGTTCTTAACGTGGCAATCGATCGTATCCGAGGCGCTGCAACGGATCGGCATCGCCGAATCCCAAGCGGACGAGACGGCCATGACGGTCATTTCCCTGCTCGAAGGTTCGCTCCACTTGGCGCTGACCGCGAGAGACACTCGGCCGATCCTGAACGCTTCGAAACATGTGCGGTTATATCTCGACAACGTGCTCGCCCAACAACTATAGACAGATATTCGGAGGTAGGAGCATTTCATGGAGGCAACCATACATCAGCCTGCGCAAGACGGAGCAGGCAAACCTTTCAAAGTCGTACCCATTATGATCGCTTTGCTCATTAGCGGCTTCATCGGCCTGTTCAGCGAAACGGCGCTTAACGTAGCGCTAACCGATCTCATGGAATTACTGAGCATTACCCCTGCTACCGCGCAGTGGTTGACCACGGGTTATTTGCTGACGCTCGGCATTCTCGTTCCCGTGTCGGGTTTTCTTCTGCAGTGGTTCACGACTAAGCAATTATTCGTTGCGTCGCTAGCTTTCTCTATTCTCGGCACCCTCACGGCCGCGCTCGCTCCGAGCTTCGAGGTTCTTCTGATCGCGCGGGTCATTCAAGCGATCGGAACGGCGATTATGCTGCCGCTTATGTTCAATACGATACTCGTCATCTTCCCGGCGGAGAAACGCGGCGCCGCCATGGGGATTATCGGCCTCGTCATTATGTTCGCTCCGGCTATCGGACCTACGATGGCCGGACTTCTCATCGAGAAGCTTAGCTGGCACTGGATCTTCTGGTTGTCGCTTCCGTTTCTCGCGATCTCCTTGCTGTGCGGCATCCTCTTCATGCAGAACGTCTCTAAAATCACGAAGCCGAAGATCGATCTCTTATCGATCGTGCTTTCCACGCTCGGCTTCGGCGGAATCGTGTTCGGCTTCAGCAGCGCCGGAGAAGGAGAAGGCGGCTGGTCCAGCGCCAAAGTTATCGTTTCCTTAGCGATCGGTATCGTCGCCCTGATTCTCTTCTCCGTGCGTCAGCTTAGGATGAAGAATCCGATGATCAACCTGAGGGCATTCAAGTTCCCTATGTTCGTCATTGGCGTCGCCACCGTTTTCATCTGTATGATGATCATTCTGTCCTCCATGCTCGTGCTGCCGATCTACTTGCAGTCCGGCTTCGGCATGACCGCCTTCTCGGCGGGTCTGCTTATGCTCCCGGGCGGTATCGTCAACGGGATCTTGTCCCCGATCATGGGCAGGCTCTTCGACAAATACGGTCCCAAATGGCTTGTCCTTCCGGGTTTCCTTATCGCGGCGTCCGCGCTCTGGTTCTTCTCGGACGTTACGCCGGCTTCGACTTCGGCGCTAATCATCGTTCTGCATTCTTGCCTCATGATCGGGATTTCCATGATTATGATGCCGGCGCAGACGAATGGATTGAACGAGCTTCCGCGCGAGTTCTATCCGGACGGCACGGCCATCATGAACACGTTGCAACAGGTCGCAGGAGCAATCGGTACGGCACTCGCCGTAAGCATCATGTCGGCCGGTACCTCGAGCTACATGAAGACGGCGAACAATCCGAATCCGATCGACGCCCTGACTTCCGGCGTGCAGAACGCGTTCCTGTTCGGCATGATCGTCGCCTTGGCAGGCCTCGCGCTATCGCTGTTCATTAAGCGCGTCATCGTTAAAGGCCATAAACATTAAACCGCGTTAAAAGATTCGAAAAGCAAGAAAGCCAGCCGACGAGGGCTGGCTTTCTTGTTGCGGAATAACTTTCCGTTCCGGGTCTCCAGAGCCGTCGCTCCTTAAATCCAGCCGCGTTCTTTGAACCAAACGTAGTTCAATTTCGCGCTCTCTAACGAGGATACGTCGTATCTCTCCTGCTCGATGATCACGTACTCTACGCCAGCCGCTTCGCAAGCCGACAACGCCGAATCCCAATCGACCGATCCTTTGCCGATTTCCGTATCCGTGCCGTCTTCTTTGAAATCTTTCGCGTGGACGACCGGAAGACGTCCTGCGTATTTTTTCACGTATGCCGCAGGGTCTTGACCCGCTACCTTCACCCAACCGAGATCGAATTCCGCGAATAACAAATCCGCTGAAACTCTTTCGAAAATATGATCGATGACGAGTTTGCCTTCTACGGGCTTGAATTCGAACGCATGGTTATGATAACCGAATTGCAGGCCGGAATCCGTAACGATTTTAGCCGCTTGCTCAAGCGTGTCCGCCATTTTGTAAACGTCGTCCAACGTCGGATTGTCGCCAAGAGGGTAATAAGGCACGATAAACCGCTTCAAGCCCAACTCCAAGCTGTATTCGATTTGTTTCTTCAGATTATCCCAGATCGCGGCATCGTTAACGCTTAACCCGATGTGCGCGGACGGAGCGTTCAAACCGGCATCGTCCAGAGCTTGACGAACTTCCTTCGCCGAATGGCCGTAGTAACCTGCCAACTCGACATTCTTATAACCGATTGCTCCAATCTCCTTGATCGTGCCTAGGAAATCCTTCTCGCTGCGATCGCGAACGGAGTATAATTGAATGCCTACTTGCGGTTTGCTCATCTTATTCCCACCATCCCTATATATTGGGTCTTCGCCTACTGCTTTCTATTATAGCCCGTTGAATGCGTTATCACGATAAGGGTTTTTGTCCTCTTTATATGCATTTTGGAGATTTCGGGTCCGCATAGCCATCCGTATGACTTTCCGAATCGCATCCTCTTGCCCTTAAGTCAATTTATAGCGCCTTTATTGAATGATAAATATGATTCGTATACTTGGTGATAGCTTCATCGTAAGAAGGGTACTTATATTCAAGACTTTCCGCCACGGCTTTAGAATATTTTCTGAATAGCTCGTAACACGCGAACAAAGACTGCCACATGTTCGGGTAGCCATTCTCGGAAAAAGTCGAAAGCAGATCGTCCCAATCCGCTTTTGGCAGGTAACGATTAATAAATTTATAGTTTTTCCCCACGCTGAAGGCGTAACCTTGCTCCGATCCGATCTGCCAAGCCATCATTCTCAACAAATTAGGCCGGGCAACCTCATTTAAGTGGTCGATCGCAAACAGGATTTCTTTTCTCGCTAACCCTTTAACTACGTAAGTAGAAACCATCCAGAACTCATTGCAACAATCGTCGAATTGTCTTGCGGTCGGCTGTTTAATCCAATACTGGCGGTCGTCTGCGGACACTTCGTTCGGGATGAGAGCATCTTTATCAAGCAAAACTTCGACTAATCCGTCGCTATTACTGAAGTAATCCTCAACTTCGTTAATCGGAATAAGGGTCAGGTCTAATTTATTTCCATCTTCAAAAAGAATGATATACGAAAACCAATTTCCTAATTCCGACGGAAAAAGTTCCATGTCCTCGGGCTTTTGCATCATCGCACGCGTGCCGAAAATATCGAGCCATTGATCGGTTTCTTTGAAGGAATCCATATCCGTCACGAAATAAGAAACGTCGTAATCTTGGAATTCGTCAGGGGAAATGTTTTTGTTCGTACGCGACCCTTCCAAAGTAACCAATCGGATTCTACTGTCATTCATAGCAAAATCTATAAACAAATTCATCATTTCTTGTTCGCTTCTCAATACAACAGTCCCCCCCCATTCTAACTTAATTCGCTTAGTTAATAGAAAGCTCCTTCATCATCTCTCGAATCTGATCTGACGGCGCGAGACCAAGCTCTTCCGACAACAGCCCGGCATACTTGTCGTAATGGCTTCGAAACAACCCCAGTTCCCCGCTCTTCGAATACAAACGGAGAAGCTCAGCGTTCATCTTCTCGTCCAGCGGCGCATAGGACAAATACGCTCGCAGCATTTCCTTCGCGGCGGTTTCGTCCCCCGATCGGCGGTAATAATCCGATAGCTTGCTGGCAAGGGAAGCTTGTTGCTGGAAGATCTCCGCTTCTAAGCCCGCGCTCCACGCATAGTCTTTGCCGGCAAACAATGCGCCCCTTGAAGATATAAGCAGCTTCGTACCTTCAACCGCTTTTTCTTCGTCAATCGAAGCCGCGCCCTTCATAAAATCCCGAAAGAGCTCCAAATCCGTGAAGATAGGAGGCTTTCGCAGATCGTAGCCTTCGCCGGAATGCGTCAATTCTACCGCTATTCCCGCTTCCCTTAACGCCTTCTTCAGACGATAGACCGTATTATGCACGTTATGCAACGCCCTGCTCTCGTCCAGATCCGGCCAAAGGAGGTCTGCCAAATGCCACTTGCCCGCAATCCGGTTCGGGTAAACCAACAAATAAGCGAACAGTTCCTCCGTCTTTCGCGTAGGCCAGCTCATCAGGCTACCGTCCGACAGCCTCGTCTCGAACGTACCCAAGCAACGAACGGTCGGTTCCTCCGTCGCGGCGGCATGAGGCGGGGGCATGGAGTGAAGCGCATGATTTTTACTTAATCGGGATACCACCCGCTCGATCGCATCCGGAGTGACGGGTTTCAGCAAATAATCGACCGCGCTTACCCGGAATGCCTCGACCGCATACTGGGGATAGGCAGTCGTAAATACGATCTGTACCCGCTCGTCTATTGCTTTCAGTTTGTCCGCAAGCTCGATGCCTCCCATCCGTGGCATCTCCACATCAAGAAAGGCGGCATCCGGCTTAATCTCCTCATAAGCCGCCAACGCCGCCGCAGAGCTCGTGAAAGTTCCAACAATCGTTAGCGAAGGATGTTGTCCGACCAGTCTTGCCATTAAATCCAGTATCGGTTTCTCGTCTTCCACGATCATGACGCGCATGGCGCCCCCTCCTTCCTATGCTAGCTCCTACCCCGCAGTTTGATCCCCGTGTTCCATCTTCGGCAAAAAAACAATGACCTTCGTCCCCTGTTCCAGAGCGGAGTCAACGGTCACGCTCGCGCCGGGGATCGCCAGAAGCCGCCTTCTCACGTTCGTCATGCCGATGCCCGAATCGTCGGGCCGATCGCCCGTATTAAGCCGATACAGCATATCGTCCGCCATGCCCACGCCGTCATCGGCGATATCGAATCGAACGTAGCCGTTTCCGTCCGTAATCGTCAGCGTGACCGTTCCTTGTCCTTCCTTCTCGAACAGGCCATGCCGGATCGCGTTCTCCACGAACGGCTGAATGCTGAGCGAAGGAATCCGTAAGTCGTCCAACCCGGGGTCGGACAGGAGTCTGAACTCGAAGCGATCCCCAAAACGGGCTTTCTCGATCTCTACGTAAGCTTGAATCAGCTCCAACTCCATGCTCAGAGGCACATGCATGGAATGCAAGTCCCGCTCGAACACGAACCTTAAATAGCGACTCAACATCGATAGCAAGTACGCCGCCTTTTCCCCATCGGTGTAACAAAAAGAAATAATGCTGCTAATCGCGTTATATAGAAAATGGGGCTTAATCTGAGCTTGCAGGAAAGCCATTTCGCTCTTGAGCGCTTGATCCATCGACGTCTTCATCGACAAGAGCGTGCGTACCCGTGCCGTTAGAGTCTTCGGATCGAACGGCTTGGCGATAAAGTCGTTGCCGCCGGAACGGAAACATAATTCGATGTCATGCAGCGAATCCTTGACGGTTGCGAACAAGATCGGCAGGTCGATCACCGAACGCGTTTCCCTGACGTTCCGGCACAGATCGATTCCCGACATCTCCGGCATCATGACGTCCAGAATCATCAGATCGATGCGCGGGTGATCTTCCAGCTTCCGCAGCGCTTCCCTAGCCGAGAACGCCGTCAGCACGTTGTAATCCTCGCCAAGCAAATTCAATAAGATGCGAATGTTGGACGCTTCGTCGTCGACGATAAGCACCGTATGCTCGCGACGCTCATCCACGATGTCCAAGCCGGATAGCGAGGCAGCAACCTCTCTCCGAGCTTGTGACGCCGCTTCCCGTTCCCTCCGAACGGCTTCGCCTTCATAAGCTGCAGGCAACGTAAACGTCATTCTCGTCCCTTGCCCCGGCTCCGACCATTCCACTCCGATCGTCCCGCCCATTCTTTCCACGAGCTGGCGGCTGATGAACAACCCCAACCCCATACCCGTATAACCGTCTTGCGGCAATGAACGGTCCGCTTGCTCGAAATAGCCGAATATCGCTTCGCGGCTCGTTTCCGGGATGCCGATTCCGGTATCTTCGACGGAAATTGCCGCGTGACCCCCGGTTTGCCGGGCGGAGATTTCGATCCGGCCGCTCTTCGTATGCTTGATCGCGTTATGAATCAAGTTGTACAGCACCTGACGAACCCGATTCTCGTCGCCTTTCACGAGCGTATTGGGCTCGATCCGGTTAATCCAGCGTACGTCCTTGCCCGCGAGTTCGAATTCGAGCACCTGGAATGCCGTTTGAGCGACGACGAAGACGTCAAGCACCGTTTCCTGAAGCCGAAGCTCCCCATGCTTCAACTGCACGACGTCCACCAGATCGTTCACGAGCGCCGAAAGCTTCGTCGACGTATCTTGAATGAGCGTTAGCTCGCTGCGTTGCTTGCCCGTTAACTCCCCGGCCTTCTCCTCCAGCAGATAGGAGGCGATATTCTGGATTCCGTGAAGCGGCGTCTTCAGCTCGTGGGACGTATTCGCGAGGAATTCGTCCTTGAGCTGATCCCTGAGAATGAGCTGCTCCGTCAGTTTCTCGGTCTGATCCGTCGCGTTGTTAAGCCGTAACGCAAGAAGCGTGTTCATGAAGGCGATGACCGCGAGCATCGCGACCCTACGCCCGACGTCGGTCTCCACCCAACCATAATAGTAAAACAACCCGAAAACGAAGATCATGACGATGGACAGCAGCATACCGCACAGCAGCGCGATCTCCTTGCGATTGAGCAATTCCCCATCCTGTTTAAAGTAGAGGCGAACAGCCCTATAGAAGTAGAAGGCAACGACTAGCAACACATAATTCCAATTCCAATCTCCAAGCGCTTTATATATACCGGTAGGTAAAGCAACGGCCGCCAACATAAAAAGGGCGATAGGCGAGAGCAGCAAGCGCAGGTGCCATTTGCCGAGCAGTTTTCCATCAAGATGATGGAGGAAAAAGCCGAGAATCGCCATGTTGGACAAACCTACGAAATCGTATATCCTATAGCTCGCATCGTAAGGAACCCACGGCCAAAGCTGAAGCAGCAGCTTATCCCCGAGCAAGGCCAACATCACCAACATCGTCAAAAAAAAGAGGCCGCTGTATAAGTACGACTTATCCTTCCTTCGCATCGTATAAATGCTAATATGGTAACCGCCGAATAACAGCAGGATGAATATGCCCGACAGTTCCGTACCGTAGATGACATTAGCCGAACGAAGCATGTTTGCTTGCGTACCGAACAGAACATCTTCGAAGCCGCCGCCAGTTGGATAAGTATGGTCGGCGACCTGGATAACAATCTCGATTTCCCGGTCATCGGAATCGAAAAAAGCCGTGTAAGGCGTGTTCCCCGGCTCGTAATCGGCCTTGTCGATCGCCGGATTGCCGCTGTGACCCTTCGGGTCGCCGTTAACGAACAACTTGTGGGAGTTAAGAATGTTCATAGTTTTAATCCCGAAGCTTCCTTTTTTTTCCTTCAGCTTCACCGTTAGGCGGTACGTCCCGATGTCCGGCTCCTCCGATGAATCTAACGGATTTATTCCGTACCAGGCGTTCGGAATTTCGACCTTGACGCTTGCGCCTGCATTTCCCGCGCGAAAATCTTCCGGAGAGAGCAGCTTGTCCGGATATAGCTCCCATTCCCCGTCCAGTCTCATGATCCCTTGTTCGCGCAAATCCCATTTGCTCAGATCCAGCACGCCTTGGACGGCGACAGGAGCATCGCTATTCGGAACCGTGAATTTGTAGATGCCCAGCAGAAGCGCGATCGCCAAGAGCGGGATCACCGTAATGGCCAATATTCTGTTCAGTAACGTAACGCCGCCCTTCAAGCTCTTCACCGCCGTCCTCCTCTTTTCTATCCAGTGACCAGCATAAACCCACCCGCTCACAAAAATCTCCCAAAACGCTTCACCGATACTTCCTAGATTATCATAGACCCTTCGACATGAATACGGATGCCAAGCCTCTCAATTAATTAGAAGAAATTTCTGTATACTGGAACAACTTTCCACGCCTTTACATCGTATTATTGATGACATGGACTCGGAAAGGATGAACGACCGAATGGATCAATCTACCGAATCGACCCCGCCCTCCGCTCCACCGCTACTCAAAAAGATGCTCGCAAGGATCGGCAAACGACGAATGATTCTCTACAGCGCCTTAGGCGTAGTTCTTATTCTCGCGTCCATCGCTGCCTATTATATTTATTCTCTCTACTCTTTCGCCGATAAAATCTACGTCAAGCCGGAAGACAGCCAACCGACCGCGGTCATTCCGACGGATGGCAGCAGTCCTTTGCCGGTCGCCGTCATCGAACCGCCCGAATGGGTCGGAGACGAACGAATCAACATTCTCCTGCTCGGCGGAGATTCGCGCGGCGTCAAGGCCACCTCCAAGCCTCGTTCGGACACGATGATGGTCGTTTCCATAGATCCCGTCGACAAGAGCTCGCATATGTTCTCGTTACTGAGAGACACCTATTTAGAAATCCCGCAGCGCGGCTCCAACCGACTGAATGCCGCGATTACGATGGGCGGACCGTTGCTTGCGATGGAGACGGTGAATACCTTGCTCGATTTACCGATCCACTATTACGTGTATACCGATTTCGAAGGGTTTATCTCCCTGATCGACGAGCTCGGGGGCATCGATTTCGAAGTCGACAAAGCAATGAACCGAACCGACAATCGCGACGATCCGAGATATAACATCAAACTGGAAAAGGGCTTGCAGCACCTCGACGGCTTAACCGCTCTACAGTATGTGCGTTACCGCAGCGACGCCTTATCCGACTTCGCGCGCTCGGATCGGCAACGGAAGTTTCTAAGCGCCATCGCCAATAAACTTCAGAGCACGACCTCGCTGCTGAAGCTGCCTCAATTGTTGAACGGCGTCGCTCCCTATATCGAGACGAACATTCCTCCCAGCGATCTGATCAAGCTGGCGCGACTAGGAATGAAGCTCGACACGAGCAAACTGACGGGAATCCAGATTCCTCAATCGGGCGCTTTCACGGAAGAGAGAATTAACGGCATGGACGTACTCGTTCCCGATATCGGGAAGATTAAGAGCTATGTTCAGGAGCAATTGGGTTCTTGAGATGGGCGGAAGAAATAGCGGGAATTATTTCATTTAAAACGATAAAAAGGACGGATCGCGCATAAGCGCAAGGATCCGTCCTTCTTGTTGTCGCGATGACTGACTAAGTTGTCGTGGTTTTGATGCTCTAGTTGTACGATCTTGATGCGATTGCCGAGTATAACGAGCAGCCTGAATTATTTCAGGTTGCTAAGGTTGTAGAACGCCGCTTTGCCGCCGTATTTCGCAGTGGAACCTAAGCGATCTTCGATACGAAGCAATTGGTTGTATTTCGCAACGCGGTCCGTACGGGACGGAGCGCCTGTTTTGATTTGACCGGCGTTCGTCGCTACTGCGATGTCCGCGATCGTGCTGTCTTCGGACTCACCGGAACGGTGAGAGATAACAGCCGTGTAACCGGCGCGTTTCGCCATTTCGATCGCATCGAAAGTTTCGGTAAGCGATCCGATTTGGTTAACTTTAACGAGGATGGAGTTACCCACGCCTTGTTTGATTCCGTCGGACAGACGCTCGGTGTTCGTTACGAACAGATCGTCGCCAACGAGTTGTACTTTGCCGCCCAATTTCTCGGTAAGCAATTTCCAACCTTCCCAATCGTCTTCGGAACAACCGTCTTCGATGGAGATGATCGGGTATTTATCCGCCCAGCTAGCAAGCAGGTCAACGAATTCAGCAGAAGTGTAAGACTTGCCTTCGCCTGAAAGGTGGTATTTGCCGTCTTTGAAAAACTCGGTAGAAGCAACATCCATACCCAAGAATACGTCAACGCCGGCTTTGTAGCCTGCTTTTTCGATAGCTTCCATGATTGTGGAAAGAGCCTCTTCGTTCGAACCAAGGTTCGGAGCGAAGCCGCCTTCGTCGCCAACCGCAGTGTTCAAGCCTTTTGCTTTCAATACGCCTTTCAACGCGTGGAAAATTTCGGTTCCCATACGAAGAGCTTCGGAGAACGTAGCTGCGCCGATCGGAAGAACCATGAATTCTTGAACGTCGATGTTGTTGTCGGCGTGCTCGCCGCCGTTAACGATGTTCATCATCGGTACCGGAAGCGTCTTAGCGTTGAATCCGCCAAGGTAAGTATACAAAGGCACGTCCAAAGCTTCTGCAGCCGCGCGAGCGACAGCCATCGATACGGCAAGGATAGCGTTAGCTCCCAGCTTGGCTTTGTTCGGAGTCCCATCGAGCTCGATCATTTTTTGATCGATTTCGACTTGATCAAGGGCATCATAACCGATGATTTCAGGAGCGATAATCATGTTAACATTTTCTACGGCTTTCAATACGCCTTTACCCAGGTAACGGCTCTTGTCGCCATCGCGAAGCTCAACCGCTTCGTAAGCACCGGTAGAAGCACCGGAAGGCACGATCGCGGAGCCCAGCGCGCCGGATTCCAAACGAACTTCAACTTCGACAGTCGGATTTCCACGGGAGTCTAATACCTCGCGTGCGTATACATCAGTAATCATCGTCATGAGTAACACTCCTTTAATGGGTTCATATTTTAACGACATAAACGATTTCCGCTATCAGAGGATAACATCCGCCGTTTAGACTTAGTTAGATAACAACGTCTTGCCCGTCATTTGCACCGGCTGAGGAAGCTGCAACAACGTCAGAAGAGTCGGTGCCACATCGGCTAGAATACCGCCTTCGCGAAGCGCATGTCCCGCCTGAGTCACGATGCAAGGAACCGGATTCGTCGTATGTGCCGTGAAAGGACGCTCGTTATCGTCAATGACCATGTCCGCGTTGCCGTGATCGGCGATGATCACGCAAACTCCGCCTTTGGCCGTAACCGCATCGACCACTTTGCCCAGACACTCGTCCGTTGCTTCCACCGCTTTGATCGTCGGCTCCAGAATCCCGGAATGCCCCACCATATCCGCGTTAGCGAAGTTCAGAATGATGGCATCGTGATTGTCCGCTTCGATTTCCTTCACCAGCGTTTCCGTGACCTCGTAAATACTCATCTCCGGCTGCAGGTCATAAGTAGCGACCTTAGGGGAATTAATGAGTATGCGCGTCTCGCCTTCAAGGACATGATCGCGACCGCCGCTGAAGAAGAACGTTACGTGAGGATACTTCTCCGTTTCGGCGATTCTGAGCTGTTTTTTCCCGTGTTGAACGAGAACTTCTCCCAGCGTGTTATCTAACTCCTTAGGCTTATACGCAACGAACCCGCCAACGGTTTCCGCGAATAGCGTCATGCACACGAAATACAGATTTTTCGGAAAAGCCGCTCCGCGGTCGAATCCGCGGAAATCCTCGTTCGTGAACACGTTGGACAGTTGAATCGCGCGGTCGGGACGGAAGTTGAAGAAAATAACCGCATCCTCCGATTCCACAAGTCCGACCGGCTTGCCGTCCGCACCCACGATTACTGTCGGCATGACGAACTCGTCGTATACCGATTTCTCGTAAGATTCTTTAACCGCCGAAATCGGGTCGACAGCCGTCGGTCCGTCTCCGTATACCATCGCGCGGTAGGATTTCTCCGTACGCTCCCAGCGTTTGTCCCGATCCATGGCGTAGTAACGGCCTTGTATCGTCGCGACTTGGCCGACGCCGAGCTCTTCGATCTTCGCTTGAAGTTCGGTCAGATAGCCGACCGCGCTATCCGGCGATACGTCGCGGCCATCGAGGAAAGCATGGATATAAACCTGATCCAGCTCTTCCTTCTTAGCCAACTCGAGCAACGCGTACAAATGCGCGATGTGGCTATGCACGCCCCCATCGGACAGCAGACCGTACAGATGGAGCTTCTTGTTGTTCGTTTTCGCATGCTTTACCGCACCGACTAGAGTAGAATTCTCGTAAAATTCCTGATCGCGGATCGATTTTGAAATCCGAGTCAAATCCTGATAGACGATACGTCCCGCGCCGATGTTCAGATGTCCGACTTCGGAGTTGCCCATCTGGCCTTCCGGAAGTCCGACCGCTTCCCCGCTCGCCGTTAAGGTCGTGTGCGGAAACGTGCTCCAGTACTTGTCGAAGTTCGGTTTCTTCGCTTGCGCTACGGCATTGCCGTGAGAGCTTTCGCGGAGACCGAAGCCATCGAGGATAATAAGCGCAACCGGTTTAGGAGCCGCCATCTTACTTCGCCCCTTCGACTAACGCCACGTACGAAGCCGGTTCAAGGCTTGCTCCGCCGACCAAAGCGCCGTCGATATCGGATTGGCCCATGTACTCGGCAACCGTATTCGGCTTAACGCTTCCGCCGTATTGAATGCGAACCTTGTCGGCGACTTCGGCGCCGAATTGAGCTGCAACTACGCCACGGATATAGCTAGTAACTTCGTTCGCGTCTTCGGAAGTCGAAGATTTGCCCGTTCCGATCGCCCAGATCGGCTCATACGCGATTACGGTTGCAGCGACTTGCTCGGCAGACAATCCCACCAAACCGCCTTCCGTTTGAACGCGAACGACTTCTTTCGTTTGACCGGCTTCGCGCTCTTCGAGCTTCTCGCCTACGCATACGATCGGAGTCAAGCCGTGGCGGAACGCCGCGTGGGCTTTCTTGTTGACGATCTCGTCCGTCTCGGCAAAATATTGACGACGCTCCGAGTGACCGATGATGACGTAGTGAACGCCAAGGTCCTTCAGCATAACTCCGCTAATCTCGCCCGTGAACGCGCCGTTGTCTTCGAAATGCAGGTTTTGCGCGCCGACTTTGATCGATGTGCCTTTAACCGCTTCTACCAACGCCGGAAGCGCCGTGAACGGAGCGCAGATGACGCTCTCCACGCCTGCGACTTCAGCCTTGCCTTTCACTTCGGCAACGAAAGCCGTAGCTTCTCCAGCCGTCTTGAACATTTTCCAGTTACCCGCGATAATCGGTGTTCTGCTCATCTCTGTCACCTCTTATTTGTCGTTAAGTGCTACTACGCCCGGAAGTACTTTGCCTTCCATGAATTCCAGCGAAGCTCCGCCGCCCGTGGAAATGTGATTCATTTGGTCAGCCAGCTTGAACTTCTCCGCCGCTGCCGCGGAATCTCCGCCGCCGATTACCGTATATGCATCCGTCGTTGCGCAAGCTTGAGCAACCGCACGCGTTCCATGGGAGAAAGGCTCGATCTCGAATACGCCCATCGGTCCGTTCCATACGACCAACTTGGAGTTTTTGATAACATCCGCGTAGATTTCGCGTGTTTTCGGTCCGATGTCGATGCCTTCCCAATCAGCCGGAATACCGTCGGTATCCACGATCCGAGTGTTCGCGGTAGCGCTGAATCCGTCCGCTACGACGATATCGACTGGAAGGTAAAAGTTTTTGCCGAGTTGTTTCGCTTTCTCGATGAATCCGAGGGATTGCTCCAGCTTGGAATTGTCGAGGAGGGATTGGCCGATTTCTTTGCCTTGCGCTTTAAGGAACGTGTAGGAAAGACCGCCGCCGATGATGATATTGTCCGCGATCTCGATCATTTTATTGATAACGTCGATTTTATCTTTAACCTTGGAACCTCCCACGATCGCCGTGAACGGACGCTCGGGATTGTTCAAAGCTTTGCCGAGTACGTCCAGCTCTTTCTCCATCAGCAATCCGGATACAGCCGGGATATGGTGTGCGATGCCTTCCGTAGAAGCGTGAGCGCGGTGAGCCGCCCCGAACGCGTCGTTCACGAACAGATCCGCCAATGCGGCGAAAGCTTTGGCCAATTCGGCATCGTTGCTTTCTTCGCCCGGGTGAAACCGAACGTTCTCGAGCAATAGAACTTCTCCGTCTTTCAGCGCGTCCGCTTTCGCTTGCACGCTTGCTCCGACGACTTCGTCCGCTTTGTTCACTTGTTTGCCGAGCAGATCGGACAATCGAGCCGCAACGGGCGTCAACCGCAATTCTTCTACGACTTCGCCTTTCGGACGGCCTAAGTGGCTAGCCAAAATGACTTTCGCGCCTTTCTCGATCAAATACTTGATCGTCGGAAGCGTCTCGCGGATACGAGTATCGTCCGTGATGGCGCCATTCTCTAGAGGTACGTTAAAATCAACGCGGACAAACACCTTTTTCCCTGCAACATCGACGTCTCTTACGCTTTTCTTGTTCAAGAGTCAAACCTCCTCGGGTGGCTGTCAATCTCCGGGCGCAAAGCTAGGCTCCAATGAGGGAGCCCGCCTTTGTGTCCGTATTACGCTTTATCCTGCAAACTCCCCAAGAAGCGCAGTCATGCGCGGGGGAGTTACGCTCTTGCCCTTAACTCCCCTAGAAGCGCAGTCATGCGCGGGGGAGTTACGCTCTACTGATGACCCGAAGCGCCGATAGCGCGAGCGGTGTCACCCCGTTTGCTCCAATAGTAAAGCGTAGTCCCGGTTTGCAAGGCAAATCCGGGACGGAGCGATCTATGCACAATGTATCCCCCCGCCGTCTTCGGAAGCTCCCACGATAACCGCCGGGTGTCCAGAGGGCAGAGCCCTTTGGGGTCCCCCTTCCTGGAGGAAGGGGGATTTAGGGGGATAGTCGAAAAATAGTCGAAAATTTCTTCGGAGAAGAAACTTAAAGTCCTTTAGACGCGATGAAAGCAGCCAAGTCAACGACGCGGTTGGAATAGCCCCACTCGTTGTCGTACCAGGAAAGAACTTTAACCATGTTGCCTTCAACAACCATCGTGTTCAACGCATCGATTGTGGAAGAAGCAGGATCGCCGTTGTAGTCGCTGGAAACAAGCGGCTCTTCGGAGTAGTTCAAGATGCCTTTCAAAGGACCGTCGGCAGCAGCTTTCAGAGCCGCGTTAACTTCTTCAACCGTAACGTTAACTTTCAGCTCGGCAACGAGATCCGTAATGGAAACGTTAGGAGTAGGCACGCGCATGGACATACCGTTCAATTTGCCTTTCAGTTCAGGCAATACGAGGGAAACGGCTTTAGCGGCGCCAGTCGAAGAAGGAATGATGTTTTCAGCCGCTGCACGCGCGCGACGAAGGTCTTTATGCGGAAGATCCAATACGCTTTGGTCGTTCGTGTACGAGTGGATCGTGTTCATCATGCCTTTAACGATTCCGAATTGATCGTTCAATACTTTAGCGAACGGAGCAAGACAGTTCGTCGTACAAGATGCATTGGAGATGATCGTATGAGCGGATGGATCGTATTTGTCTTGGTTAACGCCCATAACGATCGTGATGTCTTCGTTCGTAGCGGGAGCAGAGATGATAACCTTCTTAGCTCCGCCTTTCAAGTGAAGCTCCGCTTTTTCTTTCGCAGTAAAGATACCCGTGGATTCAACAACGATTTCAGCGCCTACGGAAGCCCAAGGCAAGTTGCCAGGATCGCGCTCGGCGAATACTTTAACCGTTCTGCCGTTTACGATAAGCGCGCCTTCGCCCACTTCAACCGTACCGTCCAATTTTCCGTGAGTCGTATCATATTTCAGAAGGTGAGCAAGCGTGTTAACGTCCGTCAGATCGTTGATTGCAACGATCTCTACATTCGGGTTGTTCAGGGAAGCGCGGAATACGTTACGTCCGATACGTCCAAATCCGTTAATACCAACTTTTACTACTGCCATGATTGGTTCCTCCTTGGAATGAGAAAGATTTTTTGATCTATATGTCAGGCGCCTATAGCGCCGAGACCACTGTAATTAGGATTACCGTATTATCGAGCTTAAAACTTCTAGCCTGATTAAACATGCCGCAGAGCAACCGTCGCTGCCGCTTCATCCGTTACCAAGACGTCGTCGTGGCCGAATCTCATGACCGATGCGATCGCTTCGCCCTTGCTGCTGCCGCCAGCGATTCCGATTACCATACCCGCCGCTTCGATATCGTCCAATCGTAAGCCCGCCGTAGCCATTCGGTGAACGACTTTGCCGTCGCGATCGAAATAATATCCGAAAGCTTCCGCAAGCGCGCCGTCCTTAACCAGTTCTTCCTTCGTCTCGTCTTTGAGTTTCCGGCGCCTGGCCATCGTCACCGCGTCTCCGATCCCGTGAACGACGATCCTAGCGCCGCGGATCATATCGACCACTTCGCGAACATTAGGCTCCTGCATGATCGTCTGGTAAGCTTCCTCGCTCAGATGATCGGGCACATGAAGCATGCGATACCTCGCTCCCGTTCGCTTGGCTAATTCCGACGCGATCGTGTTCGCTTGATAATCGACGCTTTCGCCCAGGCCGCCTCTGGCAGGAACGAACCAGTTGTCTTTAAGCTGCGTTGGCGTCGTGAATTGCGAAGCCATACGGGCCATTGTTGATCCTCCCATGACCGCAACGACGTCGCCCGAGGAAAGACTGTCTCTTAACACTCGGCTTCCTGCCCTGCCCAGTTCCATCTTGACATGGTCGGAGTCATCGGAATCGCCAGGCACGATAATCACCCGTTTCAATCCGAAAGCGGTACGAACCGTCTCTTCCAGATCGGATAAACCGAACAACTCCTTGACGATCGGTTCCATCTCTTCCACGAGCTGTCTACCGCTCGCGCTGAGCGTCATACCGGATGCTGCCGTATCCAACAAGCCTTGCGCTCGTAGGATCTCCAATTCCGATCGAAGCACGCGCTCCGTCATATCAACGCCGGTGGCGAGAGTACGACGTCCGATCGTTCCGGCAAGATAGATCCGGTGCAGAATATCGTACCGTTTCTCCATAACCTGCAGAAGATCGGGAAGTAGCTGCTTCTGAATGTCTACGATTTTTCGCATTCTGTTTCGCGTACCCTCCTGAGACCGGATGGTCATCGTCGGCAACGAAGATAAGGTTTTGTTGGACGAAAAACGTCCCACCACATCACTTTAAGTCCCACCTCTATTTTATCTAAATTCGCGAAGGGATGCAATACTTGTCGTACACGAAAATAACAAATTTAAAGACGCGACTTCCCTTGCTTTTTCAGTGTTTATCACATATAATAACTCTTGCTGCATTAATGAGCGCCCGTGGTCCAACGGATATGACGCAGCCCTCCGAAGGCTGAGATTGAGGTTCGATTCCTCACGGGCGCGCCACTTATAACTTTTACCCCATTTGATAGCTTACAGCACAACCGACCGGTCACGCGGTCGGTTTTTTTGTTCCCCTTTTCCCCTCTCAGCTTAATAAAAGTTTCCGTTATTCTGAAGCGTATAGAGGAAAGGGGTGCCACCGGAGAGTTTACGTCCGCCTTTAAAATCGAGTTGTAACCCATACATTCCATTCAAAACAACTCGATTTTAACCAGCGGCGGAGGGGGTACCCCTTTTCGGCATACGCGGATATCAGAATAACTACTTTTTTCATCGCCGAGACCCCTTTGACTTTCTTTGACTTTTGCCCTCAGATTAGCTATGATAAAAAAACCAAATCATGAGGAGGGACGTCAAACATGAGTTTTGTACCTATGGTTGTCGAGCAAACTAACCGAGGAGAACGCGCCTACGACATTTATTCCCGCTTACTCAAGGATCGAATCGTATTTCTAGGTACTCAGGTGAATGACGTGGTTGCAAACTCCATCATCGCCCAGCTGCTGTTCTTGGCGGCCGAAGATCCGGAAAAAGACATCCACTTATACATCAACAGTCCCGGCGGCTCCATTACGTCCGGGATGGCCATTTACGATACGATGCAATTCATCAAGCCGGACGTCTCCACGATCTGCGTCGGCATGGCTGCATCCATGGGAGCATTCCTGCTCGCGGCCGGTGCCAAAGGCAAGCGATTCGCCCTTCCGAACAGCGAAGTCATGATTCATCAGCCGCTCGGCGGCGCGGAAGGTCAAGCTAGCGATATCGAAATACGGGCAAGACGCATCCTTAAGTTGCGAGATAAGCTCAACGGCATTCTATCCGAACGCACAGGTCAACCGCTTGAGCGCATCGAGAAAGATACGGATCGCGACAATTTCATGGAAGCCGAAGTGGCACGTGAATACGGGCTCATCGATAAAGTCATCGACAAAGTCCAATAATCTTCCGACAACGCAAAACGCGTAACGCCGTTCAACAAGAACGGACGTTACGCGTTTTTCCATCCCTTAACATACAGAAAGTCCGCTGTCAACAAAAATTCAATTCTTTGAATGCCCTCTCTGCTAGTCGGACAATCCGTGATATGCTATTTTATGAGGTAATACCATTTACCTCCAATTCTAGTTATCTCTTAGGAACTCTGGAAGAGAGGGATCTATATGCCTGAACGGTCCTATCCGTACTTGGTAGCCAATTCATCTGAAGTCAAAACGCCCGTAAAGAACGTCCACGAAGGCCACTTGGACATGGTAGCCGCTAGACGTTTAAGCGATAAAGCGTCATTGCTTCGCCCGCTAAAAGATGAACATTTATTGGAAGTTTACAGGGAAGCCAAAAAAATGAACTTGTCCAACGAATTCATCGAGCTGCTGGAAGAAGCGCTCTCCATTCGTCAACTAAGTCATTATAGAGAAGCTTAATCCACATCGATGATTCCCATACCTTGACCGTTATCCTTTATGGATGACGGTTTATTTATTCACAGGATGGAATGGCAAATTCTATCTGGCTGCGACGGGTTATTTCGGTTCGCGTACCTCTCCCAGCCGCGTGTGCGTCGGGTGCTGGCACAATTTCGATCGCATACCGCATGAGCTTGCCTGCAGGAACGATTCAAGCACGCAAAAGAGACGGGACTAAGCCCGTCTCTTCACTCCAGTCGCCTCCACACTAACACTTACGACTGGCACAAACTATACGTTCATTTCCTCTCTTACCAGCCACGCTACATCAACCTCAACCCGCTTATTGCATCTCGTATTGAACGGACACCGTCGTGCTGATCTCGATCTGACCGGATTGTACCGAAGAGGAAGCGCCTGCGCTATCGGCCATCGCCTTCATCTGAACACTCGCCATTTCATTAGCATACATCACGGGTCTGTTCTGTACGTCGCCTTGAACGATGTTCATTACGCCTTTGAGCTGACGTTTAGCCGATGTCGCTAGCACGCCAGCTTTCGCCGCAGCGTTGTCCATAGCCTTCTTCAGCGCGTCTAGCTCGTATTGCTCCTTTTTCTCCGTAGAGAATTGCACGCCGTTCAGACGGTTCGCCCCGGAAGCGGTTAACGCATCGAACAGCTTGCCGATTTCCGGAAGTTTCCGGTAAGTCACTTGAATGGAATGCACGGCGATGTATCCTTTAAGGACTTGACCGTCCTTCTCCGTATAATTGTATTCCGGTTGGACGTCAAATCCGGTCGTCTTCACGTCCTTCTTATCAATTCCGAACTTCTCGTACAAAGTCTTCTCAACGCCCGCGAATTTGTCCGCATTGGATTGTTGCGCTTCCGTCGCTTTCGCCCCGCGAGTTTCTACTGCCAAATTTAAGTACGCCACATCGGGCTCAACCATGATCGATCCGCTAGCCCCAACCGTAACCGTATACGGCTGGGTAGTTGCCGCCGGCAATGATTCAGCAGACACGACATCGCCCTCCCCTCTTCCGAATCCAATCCAACCCACTACGACTACCGCCATCGCTACCATCATAATTTGCAGCGTTTTTTGTTTCATGATCCAAACCCCTTTCGAATGTTTGACCTTAAGACGCACTTCGCCACCCAAATGTTTCACCTTTTGTTTAAAAATGCAAAAAACCCCTTAAAGGGGCTCTTTACAAAAGTCACTTATTGGTTCTCTAGCTCTTCTTTGCTTACAAGCTGCACTAAAGCGGTTACAGCTTGCTCTGCGTCGGAACCTTCCGCGCTGATCGCGACTTCCGTACCCGAGCTGATCGCCAAGCTCATAATTCCCATGATGCTCTTCGCGTTAACTTTCTTCTCATCCTTCTCTACAAAGACGTCAGAGGAGAATTTATTGGCTTCTTGCACGAATAGTGCCGCCGGTCTGGCGTGAAGACCCGTTTTAAGCCGAACTACCACCGGCTGTCTCGTCATGGACCGGATACCCCCTATCTTTGTTCGTCCCGCTAATCGGGACCCCCGTGCTACAGTTTCTTGTCTATTATAACATTGATTCGAACAAATGCGCCATACGCTTTATGCGCCGCCATTCCGGATTTTTTCAGCCCATTCATCAAGCTTGCGCAGCCGGTGGTTTACCCCGGATTTGCTGACCTGCCCTTTAAGCAGATCACCGACTTCCTTCAAGTTAATATCCGGGTGCTGAAGCCTCACTTCGGCCACTTCGCGAAGCTTATCGGGCAAATTGTGCAAGCCCACCTCTTTCACGAGTAACTTAATATTATCGATCTGTCTGACCGCCGCCCCGATCGTTTTGTTCAGGTTGGCCGTCTCGCAGTTTACGATCCGATTTACGGAGTTGCGCATATCCCGCATGATGCGGACGTCCTCGAATTTGAACAGCGCTTGATGAGCGCCGATGATACTAAGGAACTCGATGATTTTCTCGCCTTCCTTAATATACAGAATAAAGCCTTTTTTACGCTCGATAAACCGCGCGTTCAGATGAAATTTATTTGCGAGGTCCACCAATGCCTGACAATGCTCCTCGTACATCGATGCGATCTCTAGATGGTAGGACGAGCCTTCCGGATTGTTGACGGAGCCCCCTGCCAGGAACGCTCCGCGTAAATAAGCCTTCTTGCAGCAGGGCTTGCGAATCAAGTTTTTATCGATGCTCGGATGGAACAGGAACCCTTCGGAGACGATCGACAAATCGTTTAAGATCGCTTCCGCACCCGCGGGTACTCTTACGACGTATACGTTGTTTTTTTTGAGCCGCATTTTTTTACGAACGAGGAGTTCGGTCACGACCGTAAAATGCCGCTTAAGAAGGGTGTACATCCGGCGCGAAATCGCGGCATTCTCTGTGGCTATATCCAGTACGACGCGCTTATTCGACAACGCTATCGTTCCGTTCATCCTAATCAATGCCGACAGTTCCGCTTTCTCGCAGCAGTTCTCGGTTTCGAGCAGAGTCAATTCCTTCTTCGTTAGCGCCGCGAACGACATGCCTTTATCCCTCCTTTCGCAACATCCAATCTTCGACCAGATGATAAATATGATCGCTTAACTTGGCTGCGTCATGACGTAAATAAGTCCTGAACAAAACTAGAGTATCCGCAATGACCTTATAACCGCGCCGCGTAACTTCTTCCAAATCGAGATGTACCGCCGTTGAGCCTTTTTCCGCGTATAAATTCTGAACCTGCGGTGGGATTTCCCCATCGTTCACGATCACGTAATCGAACAAATGATGCCCGATATGGGCATGAA
This sequence comes from Cohnella herbarum, assembly GCF_012849095.1. Taxonomy (NCBI): domain Bacteria; kingdom Bacillati; phylum Bacillota; class Bacilli; order Caryophanales; family Paenibacillaceae; genus Cohnella; species Cohnella herbarum. The sequence continues at coordinate 6,035,678 of NZ_CP051680.1, read as the reverse complement.
CCGCCGCCAAATGGTCGCTGACGGAATAATTGTCGGTTTCTCCCGGCTGGGTCATGACATTGCACACGAAGAGCTTCACGGCGTCCGATTGGATAATCGCCTCCGCAAGCTTAGGCACGATCAAATTCGGAATAATGCTCGTATATAAGCTGCCAGGACCGATTAAGATCGCATCCGCTTCGCGTAACGCTTGAACGGCTTCCGGCAACGCCTCTACGTCCGCAGGCTCGATGAATACTTTGCGTATCGCCAACCCCGACTTAGGTATCGTGGATTCCCCCACGACGATCGAGCCGTCTTCCATCTCCGCCTTCAGCACGATCGCATGATTCGCCGCCGGAAGCACGCGTCCCCGAACCGCGAAGATCCGGCTCAACTCGGTAATTCCCGTAACGAAATCCCCGGTAATATCGGTCATCGCCGCTAGGATTAGATTGCCTAAACTATGCCCGGCCAATCCGGTTCCGTTGCTGAAACGATACTTAAGCACCTCGGCTAGCAAGGGCTCCGTATCCGCCATCGCGGACAATACGTTACGAATATCCCCCGGAGGAGGGATCTGCAGCTCTTCGCGCAGAATGCCGGAGCTTCCCCCGTCGTCCGCGACCGTTACGATTGCCGTAATATCAAGCGGCTTCTGCTTAAGCCCGCGTAACATGACGGATAAGCCCGTACCGCCGCCGATTACGACGATACGCGGCTTGCGGGAGAGGGTAGGCTGCTGTTTTATCGCCATCACCGCACCTCAGCTTTGCCGATCGCGTTCGGAATCGCGATGGCTCACTCTCACCAATTCTGTATCGCTGGAACCCAGTCTGCGACCCAAGTACTCAGCCAAAGCAACGGAACGGTGTTTGCCCCCGGTACACCCGATTCCGATCACGACTTGGCTTTTGCCTTCTTTATGGTACAACGGAATTAAATATTGCAGCATATCGAGCAGCTTGGTAAGGAACGTCTGCGTTTCCGGCCATTTCATGACATAGTCGTACACTTCCGGTTCTACCCCCGTCTTCGGACGAAGGTTCTCGATATAGTGCGGATTAGGCAGAAACCGTACGTCGAAGATCAAGTCCGCGTCGATAGGCACCCCGTACTTAAATCCGAACGATGTGACGTTAATATTAATATTGTTGCGATCCAAATTCGTAAATCGCCCGATGATCTTTTCCTTTAACGCCGCCGGTTTAAGGCTGCTCGTATCGATGACCTGGGACGCCCAGCCCTTCAGATCCTCCAGCAATTTCCGCTCCGAATGTATGCCGTCAAGCGGTAGCCCATCTGGGGCAAGAGGATGTCGGCGCCTGCTTTCCTTGTACCTCTGCACGAGTACCGAATCCGTTGCATCCAGGAACAGAATCTCGTACTGAAACGTGTAATGCTCGCGAATATGATTAAGAGACTCGGATAAGGCCGTAAAAAACTCTCGCCCCCTCAAGTCTATAACCAAAGCCACTTTAGCGATCCGGCCTTGCGATTGTTCGATGAGTTCCGCGAATTTCGGTATGAGTACGGGAGGCAAATTATCGACGCAAAAAAAACCCAAGTCCTCGAGGCTTTGCACGGCAATGGTTTTTCCCGCACCCGACATCCCCGTGATGATCACGAGCGTCGGCTGAGTCGTTATCGTATCCATGCTTTCCCCTCCCCCAGTATCTTTAACGCAAGAACGCCCGACCCGCCTTGTGAGCGCGGAGCCGGGCGCCTGCTTCAATTATGCGCGTAGGAACAATCCCGCCGCTCCAACGACCCCAGCGTCGTTGCCCAACTCAGCCGCTACGATTTGGACTCCCTTACGGGCATTGTCCGGCGTAAGTTTGTCGAACACCTCGCGAATTTGCGAGAAGAGGAACTCCCCGGCTTTGCTTACCCCTCCGCCAATGATGAATCGCTGAGGATTGACCACTACGGCGACCGCCGCCATTGATTTACCCAGATAGAAGGCCGCTCTGCTGACGATACGCTGAGAGACTTCGTCTCCGCCCTTCGCGGCATCGATGACGTCTTTGGCCGTAATCTCGCCTTCCACGAACGTCAGCGACGTCCGATCTCCCCTGCTTACCGCATCGTTGGCCATCCGAATAATTCCGGTCGCCGACGACACCGTCTCCAAGCAGCCCATTTTGCCGCAACCGCATTGGATCGCTTCGAGGTCGGCCACGATGGAAATGTGGCCCAACTCTCCTGCCATACCCGCGGATCCTTCGATTAGCCGATCGTTCAGAATAATGCCGCCGCCGACTCCCGTTCCCAACGTGTAACACACGACATTGGGCACGTTCTTGCCCGCGCCTCCCCAAGCTTCCCCTAGAGCGGCCACGTTGGCGTCATTATTGATCTTGACCGGCTTGCCGATCTTCTCTTCCATGATCTGCTTGACCGGCACATCCTTGAAGGGAAGGTTCGGCGAGAAGTCGATGATCCCCTCCGGAATATTCAGAAACCCTGCGATCCCAATCCCTACTCCTTGGACGGCATCCCATTCCGGCGTTCCCGGAGTTACGAGTTCTTTGACATAGGTCGCAATATTGGATAATACGGCGTCCGCCCCATCGGCAGCTTGCGTTGGTCCTTCATACTTACGGAGCAGTTCCCCCGCCGAATTGCACAAGCCGACCTTAATTGCGGTTCCACCCAAATCAACGCCTACGAACAACGATTCTGACATTTTTGTCGACACCTCATAGAAAATAATGTTGTTAAATCAAAGCGTTATAATGGCATCGCCGCCCATAGGACGGCGTTGTACTTCGTATTAAAGCGACTGGCTCCAGTCGTGAACGGCGGAGCCTTCCATAAACTTCTCGCAATCCAGAGCGGCCATGCAGCCGCTTCCGGCAGCGGTGATCGCTTGACGATATTTATGATCCTGAACGTCTCCGCATGCGAATATGCCCGGAATATTCGTTTCCGTCGTGCCCGGCTTTACTTTGATATACCCGAGCTCATCCGTCTCGATCTGATTATCGAGGAACTTCGTATTCGGCGTATGTCCGATAGCGACGAACAATCCTTGCGTATCGATGACCTCTTCCTCGCCGGTTTCGTTGTTACGAACTTTTAATCCTGTAACGCCAAGCGGTCCGGAGACAACCTCTATAGGAGTTTTGTTTAAACCCCACAAAATTTTGTTGTTCTCGCGAGCCCGGTCCTGCATGATCTTAGACGCTCTCATCTCATCGCGACGATGGACCAGGGTAACTTCCGAAGCGAACCGAGTCAGGAAGTTCGCTTCCTCCATAGCCGAATCTCCGCCCCCGACAACGATGATTTTCTTGCCGCGGAAGAAAAATCCGTCGCAAGTCGCGCACGTGCTAACGCCGCGTCCTACGTTGTCTTTCTCCCCAGGAATCCCCATATATTTGGCGGAAGCTCCCGTGGAAATAATCAAAGTTTCCGCTTGCAGCGTCTCTCCGCCTTCCAGAGAGAGCGTGAACGGACGTTTCGACGTGTCCACTTTGTTAATCCAGCCCGTGCGGAATTCCGCGCCGAACCGTTCCGCTTGCTTGCGCATGTTCGCCATTAAGTCAGGACCCATGATTCCTTCCGGAAATCCGGGGAAATTCTCGACTTCCGTCGTTGTCGTCAGTTGACCGCCAGGCTCCGGCCCTTCGATGACTAACGGGGACAAGTTCGCCCGAGCCAAGTAAATAGCAGCCGTAAGTCCGGCTGGTCCTGTTCCGATTACGATCGTTTTGTGCATCGTTCGTTCCTCCTAGGTGCGCTTCTATTTAGTGAAATGAAGGTGTCGTTAAGTCTAGCTTCTCCCGAATACCGCAAGCTTCGTCAATCCGATTGGCATAACGGCTGATACTGGCCTGGGAAACGCCATAGCGATTGACCAAATCCGAGTACGTTACCGTTCTGCGGTGCATCTTAGCCGTCCAATATTCCAATGCCGCCGCCCAACCGGTCGATTTATGGAGCTTCGGAACTTCAGGGTACACGCGCGATAAGTAATCGACCCATAAGGTCATCATATCGTGCTGCTGCACGACGTCGTATCGCCCGGACATGCCTTCGAGCGCATGTTCCAGCACCGTTTGCCACGCGCTGTCCCAGACCGGCAGTTTAGCCGACTTGCGCCTAGCTTCAAGCGTAAGCGTTCGCCCGCTGAACGTTACGGTCAGCGAATCCTGCACGCCGATCGAACGCAGCACAAGAACGGCCACCCGCTTCAGTTCATCCTCTTCGTCCGCATCGATCAGGAAAGCTTTCAGCGCTTCGATGACTTCCTCGTCCGCAACGAGTCCCAACGCCTGAATGACCTGAACCTTCGTATGGCGATCTCCATGACGGAGAGCCCAGAAGAAGGAAGAACGGATAAGCGGATCCCGCTTCAACGCTTCCGTCACTTGTCCCGGACTGTGCTCCCATTCCCGGAATTGCTCTTCGAACGGCAGATGGTAGTGATAATGCGTCGGCGGACTTTCTTCGCCCGTTCTTACTTTCTCCAGCCTGCGCAAATAAAACGAAGGCACGGGTGATTCGCTATCCAACTTCTCCGCATGCTTCCAATGCTTCTCCGCATCGTCGAAGCGTTGCAGATTCACGGCGGCCACCGCGGCGAAATGGTGCAAGCTCGGTTCGCCCGATAGCTCGCCCGTTCTCAACAAGCGCCGGAAATGGTTATACGCTTCGCGGTGCTCCCCCACGATACCGAGGGTCGTCGCCATCTTAAATACGTGCTCGGGATGAAACGGCACCGTTTTATTGAGCTTCTCGATCAACGCCTGCAGAGGACCGTCTTGGTTCGAATGCTGGTAGAAGATCGCCAGATTGCACAGCGCGTGCAGATTGCCCGGCTCCGCTTCGAGCACCTCCGTAATGGTGACGACCGATTTCTCGAACAGTCCCATATAGTAGTATGCCAGCCCCAAGTTATTCCTTGCCGCGAGAAAATCCGGTTCTCTCCCGATAATTTCTTCGAGCATCTTGACCGCTTCCGCAAAATGTCCTGCTTCCAACAGCTCGCGGGCTTTGTCATGCGCGTATATGTTTTCTTTCGCCTTAATGGTCACCAGCTTCGTCGGCCGGTTCAGTTCGTAATTGAGCAGGTCGAGCAGCTCGTCCGACTCGTCGAGGAATTGCCCTTCGACATCGTTCTCCAGATACCGGACAAGCGCCTCTTCCGCGGCTTCGAACAATTCCATATTGGCGTAGTTATTGGCTAAATAGTAATAACACTCCGTCATGGCGGGATCGATCTGATCCAACACGGAACGAAGAATAACGTTCGACTCCTCGTAACGGCCCATCTCCGACAGAATGCCTGCCATATTGCAATGGTTCACCGGGTTTTCCGGTTCGTACTCCACAGCACGGCGAAAATATTTAAGTGCCTTGTCGTAGTGGTAACGATCCAGCGACTGCACGGCGCGTTCAAAGAAGAAAGTAGCGTCCAGACGCATCGGGATTACTTTAGGTCGTCGGTTCTGGGCCGCACGCTTCCGCTGACTCATCGGCAAGGCACCTCCTAGTTGTTCTGGAACTCCATCAACCAAGATTATAACACAGCCTGAGCGAACCATAAAATAAATCCATCATAACGACTTCGCTTTGCCCAATTCAGTCTCTTATGTCGTACTGGCCAATTTCCCGGTGGCGCGATGAATACCAAAGACCGCCAGGACGTTCCTGACGGTCTTCACTAATCGTTATTTGCTTGGAACGGTCCAAAATGTTCCTAAACCCCTGCGTTCTTAAAGAGCGTACTGATCGAGCCGCCCTCCATAATAATGCGCGTGGCTTCGGCTAACATCGGAGCAACCGTAATGACTTTGAAGCGCGAGGAACGATCTTCCGGCAGCAGGATGGAGTCGGTTACGACGACTTCCTTGATGTTCGGATGGTCTAACCGTTGAAGGGCGGGGCCCGAGAACAATGGATGGGTCGCGCACACATAGACGTCTTCCGCACCACGTTCCTTCAAGCCTTCCACGACGTTCACGATCGTCGTTCCTGTATCGATCATATCTTCGATAATGATCGGCGTGCAGCCTTCTACATCTCCGATAACATGAGTAATAACGGACTCATTATGTGCAGGACGTTTCTTGATCATGATAGCAAAGGAACAATCCAATTGGCTCGCCAGCTTCTCGGCTGTAGAAGCCCGCCCCGCATCTGGAGATACGACAACAGGGTTGCGAATGTTCTTGGATTTCAAATAATCGCTGATTAAATCCAGTGCTGTCAGATGATCGACCGGAATATTGAAGAAACCTTGTATTGCCGGGGCATGCAGATCAATCGTAATAATCCGGTGAGCACCTACCGTCGTTAATACGTCGGCAACCATCTTAGCGGAAATAGGCTCGCGGGGAGCGGCTTTCCGTTCTTGACGGGCGTAGCCGTAATACGGCAGCACGACATTAATGGTACGGGCGGATGCCCTTTTGGCAGCGTCAATCATGACCAGCAATTCAACGAAATAGTCATTGATTGGGTGGGACAACGACTGAACCAGGAAGACATCGCAATTGCGAATCGTTTCCTCATAGTGAACGTACACTTCACCGCTCTTAAATCGGGAAAGTTTAATTTTCCCAAGCGGCATACCGAGGTTCTCGGCAATTTTCCCTGCCAATAACGGATTGGATGATCCCGAAAAAATACGTAGCTTACTGCTGCTGCTGCTGTACATGTGCCCCTCCAAATTTAGCTTTTCAACACTCATGGTGTCGAAAACCGTCAGTCAACCTTCATTATACATGAGTACGGCTATATTTCAAAAAGGTTTCATAACCCGTTTGCGCCCTAGAAAGGTCGCTAGGTGCGTATATCCGACGTTTTTCAGCATCGTTTGCGCTTCTGCCCCTTTTTGTCCTACTTTATCGGGGTGATGGGCATCGGAACCGTAGGTTACCGGGATATTATAAGCCTTAGCTCGTTCCAATATTTGGAGGGACGGGTACATCTCTTTGCATGGGGCATAAATGCCGGCGGCGTTAAGTTCGAATGCGAGATCGTGTTTCTTGACCGCTTGAAGAGCGGCATCTTCCAGGGCGGTTACATCCTCTTCCGGCCGACTGGGAGCGAACCGCTTGATCGCGTCGATGTGGCCGATGTAGTCGTAAAATCCCGTAGCGGCAGCTTTGCGTATGGCATCGAAATACCGCTCATAGGCATCCGAAACGTTGCGGCCTTCCCACTGGTGAACCTGCCTGAAATCCGTTACGTCCCATTTGCCGAGAAAATGGACCGAGCCGATCACGTAATCCCATGGATATCCGTTTACGATCGCTTCGATCTTCTCCTCGCAACCTTCGATATAATCTCCCTCAAGCCCGACTCGCACCGCGATTTGGTCCTTGTATTTTTCTTGCAGACTCAGGCATTCCTCCACGTAGCGCGGGAGTTCCTCCATCGACATCGCGATGTCGGGGTGCTCCTCCTGGCTCAAGTGAAGCAAAGGCATGTGATCGGACAAGCCGATTTCGTCCATGCCTTTGTCTATGGCGCTCAGAATATATTCTTCCAACGTTCCGACCGCATGTCCGCATCGGTAGTTATGGGTATGATAGTCGATCCGCATGCCGCTCATCACCGTCACCTAATCTTTCTTAACCGGCTTCCGGTGCCGGAATTCAAGCTCTTGCAGAACTCCGTCGAACGGAATGCCTTGCTCGCGCAACAGAACCATCAAGTGGAAAATCAAATCGGCCGCTTCGGCGCGCAACTCTACCTGGTCGCGATTTTTCGCGGCAATGATGACCTCCGCCGTTTCCTCCCCGACTTTCTTGAGGATCTTGTCGACGCCCTTCTCGAATAGGTAAGTCGTATACGCGCCCTCCGGACGTTCCGCATCTCTCTGGGCGATTGTCGCCTCCAGGCGGCTTAACGGTCCGAATCGGTCTTCCTGTTGCCCCGTCGAGGTTGCATTCTCCTCCGCGCTTGCTCCTTCGCGATAGAAGCAACTGTAAGCGCCCGTGTGACACGCCGGACCTTTTTGTTGCACCTTCACGAGCAACGTATCCCCATCGCAATCATAGTGAAGGGAGACGATTTGCTGCGTATGTCCGCTTGTCGCGCCCTTGTTCCACAGCTCGTTCCGCGAACGGCTCCAAAACCAGGTTTGGCCGCTTTCCAGCGACTTCTTTAGCGATTCTTCATTCATGTATGCCAGCATGAGAACTTCTTTGCTAAGCGAGTCCTGCACGACGGCCGGAACAAGTCCATCCTCGCTCCATTTGATTTGATCCGCCCATTCCGGCGATTGTTGTTGCAATGTCATCGTACGTTCACTCCTTTACCGCGCAAGTTCGCCTTGACCTCTTGCACCGATACTTCTTTGTAGTGGAAAATGCTTGCCGCCAGCGCCGCATCCGCTTGGCCTTCCGCGAATACGTTCGCGAAGTGCTCCGCATTGCCCGCTCCGCCCGATGCGATGACCGGAATGCCTACGCTGCTCGAAACCGCCTTTGTGAGCGCGATATCGAATCCGTCCTTCGTTCCGTCCGCATCCATGCTTGTCAGGAGCAACTCTCCAGCCCCCCTGCGTTCGGCTTCTTGAGCCCAAGCGAGCGCGCGAATGCCTGTCGCGTTGCGTCCTCCGTGGGTGAACACTTCCCATTCTTCCCACTCCGCGTTATACTTCGCGTCGATCGCCACCACGATGCATTGCGCCCCGAACGTCCTCGAACCGTCCGTAATCAAGCCCGGATTGCGAATCGCCGCCGTGTTGATGCCGATCTTATCGGCACCCGCGCGAAGCAAACGTTTCATATCTTCAACCGCGGAGATGCCTCCTCCTACCGTAAAGGGAATCGTGATTTCCCCGGCCGTCCGGCGTACGACTTCCACCATCGTAGCCCTGCCTTCCACCGATGCGGAGATGTCCAGGAATACAAGCTCGTCCGCGCCCTCCCGATCGTAGATCGCCGCAAGTTCCACCGGATCTCCGGCATCGCGCAAATTCACGAAGTTAACTCCCTTAACGACTCGTCCGTCCTTCACGTCGAGGCACGGAATAATCCTTTTTGCTAACAAGTGGCGTTCCCCCTTTTATCGCGTTATCCGTTATCGCGACCGCGACGGATCGCAATAGGCCACGACTTCGCTATAGGGCAGAGTCCCTCCGAAAATATCGAGAGCGCTGCCTATCGTAATGTCCAGCTTACCGCACGTCAACTCACGGAATCGCGCCAAATCCTCGATCGATCGCGCCCCGCCTGCGTAAGTGGTCGGAATTGTTGCCCATTCGGAGAGCTTAGCAGCAAGCTTCTCTTGGACGCCCTCCCGCTTCCCTTCAACGTCGACCGCGTGGATCAGGAACTCGTCGCAGTAGCTTTCGAGCTCTCGGACATTTGCTTCATTTACTTCCAGATCGCTGAACGTCGTCCACTGGTCTGTCACCACGTACCATTTGTCATCCCGTTCCTTACAACTGAGATCAAGTACAAGTCGTTCCCGGCCGACCTCCGAAACGATTCTCCGCAGGTTGTCCATCTGAAGGCGAGCGTTTCGGAAAACGTAAGAAGTGACGATGACGTGCGAAGCCCCTTCGCTTAAGTAAGCTGCCGCGTTCTCCGCCGTGATCCCTCCGCCGATCTGCAAGCCGCCTGGATATGCCCTTAGCGCGGACAAGGCCGCCTCCCGGTTGCCGCCGCCGAGCATGATGATATGCCCGCCAGTTAACCCGTCTTGTTTATACAGCGAAGCATAGTAGTCCGCCCCGCGTTCGGAGACGAAGTTCTCCACGACCTTCGAGGTGTCCGCTTGAAGCGTCTCCCCGACGATCTGCTTCACCTTGCCTTGGTGAATATCGATACAAGGTCTGAATTTCAAAGCTCTCAGTCCTTTATTGTAGTTTTCCCGAACGTCATATCCGTGAACTTGCGGAGCAGCGCCATGCCAAGCTCGCCGCTTTTCTCCGGGTGGAATTGCATCCCGAACAGGGAGCCCCGTCCCACGATCGCGGTTACCGGCTGATGATAGTCCGTTACCGCGAGCAAATCCGACTCCCGCTCGGGCAAAGCATGATAGGAGTGGACGAAATACACATGGCCGGGTTCGACTCCCTCGAACAGAGGGCTCTCTTGCTTAAATGCAAGATCGTTCCAGCCCATATGGGGTATCTTGTAGTCCCCTTCGCCTGCGAATCGGACGACGCGGCCCGGAAGCAAATCCAAGCCTTGGTGAACGCCGTGCTCTTCGCTCTCCGTGAACAGCAGCTGCATCCCCAGGCAAATTCCGAGAAGCGGCTTACCCGAGGCCGCGTAGGCTTTAACCACGTCCGCCAGCCCCGTGTCCCGCAGATTGACCATCGCATCGCCGAAGGCGCCGACGCCGGGCAATATCGCGCCGTCCGCGGCGAGAATTCGCTCCGGATCGGAGGTCACGATCATCTCGCAACCTAGTCTCTCTACGGCATTGCTGACGCTGTGCAAATTTCCCATGCCGTAGTCGATAATGGCGATCACTTACAGCACCCCTTTGGTGGAAGGCACGCCCTTCACCCGCGGATCGATCAAAGTCGCTTCGTCAAGCGCGCGTCCAAGCGCCTTAAATACCGCTTCGATCATATGGTGCGTATTGCGACCGTAGTGAACGATGACATGCAGCGTAATACGAGCTTCCAACGCAAGCTTCCACAAGAACTCGTGAACGAGTTCGGTCGTAAAGCTACCCACGGTCGCAGCCGGGAATTCCCCGCGCAACTCGAAGTGCGGGCGGTTGCTTACGTCGACGACGACCTGCGCGAGCGCCTCGTCCATCGGCACGAACACGCTGGCGTACCGCTTGATGCCCTTCTTGTCGCCGAGCGCTTCGCGCAGCGCTTGCCCGAGGCAGATGCCGATGTCTTCGACCGTGTGGTGGTCGTCGATGTCTACATCGCCGCGAGCGTCGACTTTCAGATCGAATTGACCGTGTTTGGCGAACAGGTCCAGCATGTGGTTCAGGAAAGGCACGTCCGTCTCGAGGGACACCTCGCCGCTGCCGTCCACTCCCAAGGACAATTGAATGTCCGTCTCGTTCGTCTTGCGGGATACGGCCGACGCGCGGCCTGCTTTTACTTGATCTTCACTCATTTGGATTCCCTGCCTTCTAATCGAATTTCCACCGCGCGGGCGTGACCTTCCAGCCCTTCATGGCGGGCTAACGTTGCAATTCCTGCCGCATCTCTTAGTAATGCTTCTTTACTGTATCGGATCAAGCTGGATTTCTTCAGAAAATCATCTACATTAAGCGGCGAGGAAAAGCGAGCAGTTCCATTCGTCGGCAAAATGTGGTTCGGACCCGCGAAATAATCTCCCACCGGCTCGGAACTGTAAGGTCCCAAGAAGATGGCACCCGCGGTCTCGATCCGTCCGAGCAGATCGAGCGGATCCGCCGTCATCACTTCCAGATGCTCCGGCGCCAGCTTGTTCACGACATCTAGGCCTTCGTCCAGGCTGTCCACGACCAAGATCGCGCCGTATTGCTCGAGCGAGCGCCGAGCAATCTCGACCCGCGGCAGCGTAGCCACCTGCCGCTCCAACTCCGCCGCGACCGCGTCGGCAAGCCCCTGCGACGGCGTCACGAGCACCGCCGACGCCATTTCGTCGTGCTCCGCTTGCGACAGCATATCCGCGGCAATATACCGCGGATCGGCGCCGTCGTCAGCCAGCACGACAATCTCGCTCGGGCCCGCGATGCTGTCGATATCGACAGCACCGTATACGGCGCGCTTCGCCAGCGCCACGTAGATGTTGCCGGGCCCGCAAATCTTATCGACGGCGGGAATGCTCGCCGTCCCATAAGCGAGCGCCGCTACCGCCTGCGCGCCTCCGACCCGGTACATCTCCGTCACGCCCGCTTCCGCGGCCGCTACTAGGATGTACGGATCGATGCCTTCCCGGCCACCGGTCGCCGGGGGCGTCACAAGCACGATCTCCGGCACGCCGGCTACCTTGGCCGGAAGCACGTTCATGAGCACCGACGACGGATAAGCCGCCTTACCGCCAGGTACGTAGAGCCCTACGCGCCGTAGCGGTCGAATAACCATGCCTAACATCGTTCCGTCCGGCGATACGTCCATCCATGTCCCGCGTTTCTGTTTCTCATGGAAAGCCGTTATGTTCGCCGCGGCTTGGCGCAGCACGTCAAGAAACTCCGGCTCTACTTTGGCGTATGCGCTCTGAATCTCCTCATCCGTGACCCGCAATTGCTCCGGCTTCAAAACGACTTTATCATGCTCGGCCGTATAACGAAGTAGCGCATCGTCGCCTTCGCGTTGTACGGCCTCCACGATCTCCTTAACCGCGGCGTTCTGCTCCGGGGAACCATACTCGCTTTCCCGCTCCAACCGGAAATCCGACGCTTTACCGATAAACATCTCTACCCCTCCTAACCCTATCACAAAGATCAGCTCTTAATTGACCTTCTGGTCCCGAACTTAAATCGTGTCTTTCCAAGTTCCTGCCGATTCCTTACAGCAGCTCAACTTGCTTACGCCCGAGCGGCAATCGTCGTCCCCAGGCGATCGCACAGTTCTTGAATCGCCGTATTTTTTAACCTGTAACTCACCCGGTTCGCTATCAGTCGGCTCGTCACCTGGAACAGCGTCTCCATCTCGACGAGACCGTTCTCCTTCAGCGTCTGTCCCGTCTCCACCATATCGACGATCCGATCCGCCAAGCCGATCAGCGGCGCTAACTCGATCGAACCGTTTAGCTTGATCACTTCCACCTGTTGTCCCTGCTCGCGAAAATATTGCGAAGCCACGTTCGCGTATTTCGAAGCTACCCGAGGGTTAATGACCGGCTTCCAATCCGGCAGCCCGATGACCGACATTCTGCATTTCGCGATCCCGAGATCCAGCAATTCGTACACGTCTTTGTTTTCTTCCATCAGCACGTCTTTGCCCACGATTCCGATGTCGGCTACACCGTATTCCACGTAAGTAGGGACGTCGACCGGCTTCGCCATAATGAATTCCATGTTCGCTTCGGGAACCGGAATGATCAGACGCCGGGAATCGTCGAAATCCTCGGGGATCGGAAGCCCCGCTTGCCGAAATAGCTTACTCGCCTGCTTATAGATACGCCCTTTGGGCATCGCAACCTTTAATACGCCGTTGTCCGTCACGCCAAACCCTCCGCTTCCTTGCCGATCCTCACCGTATACCGGTACTCCGTCCCCCGATATGCGATCGTTCCGGCGCCGTTCCATTGCTTTACGGCTAACTGCTCCTTATCGTCGGGCGAATAGACGACCGTCACGACCGTCTGCCCCAATGCCCGCCGGCGTTCCGCTTCTTGCAAAGCTTGTTTTCGCTCCGCTGCGTCGTATAGGATCAACAATCTCTCCTGTTCTTCCGCAGTATCCTCCACGACTTCGAGAATTCGGGTTGTTTTCAAAGCGAACCCCGTCGCATGCGCCGGACGGCCGAATTGAGCCAGCAGATTGTCGTATCTGCCCCCGCTGCATACCGGAAAACCCAAATGGGACGCATATCCTTCGAAAGTCATTCCCGTATAGTAGGAGAAGTCTCCGATCATGGTCAAATCGATCAGCACGTGCTCCTGTATTCCGTAAGCCTCCAGAACGTCCCATACTTCGCACAGATGCTTGATCGCCGATTGCGCTCTCTCATTCGCGCTAAGCTCCAGCGCCTGGGCACACACTTCCTGTCCGCCGCGAAGTCGCAAAATATCCTCGAGCTCCCGCTTCCACGCGGCATCGAGCGACAACTTGCGGATAATGTCCCGGTAACCGACATGATCCCGTTGCAGCAGACACGCTTTTAACGCCTCCTGCTCGCTCTCAAGACCCGGCAACGTTTCCTCGAATAACCCGTTCAGGAAACCAACGTGACCCATGGCGATCTTGAAGGACGGAACGCCGGCTGCCTTCAAGGAAGCAATCGCCAGCGCGATCACTTCCGCATCCGCTTCGGGCGACGAATCTCCGACGAGCTCGACCCCGGTTTGGTAGAACTCGGCATCCCTTCCCCCCTCTTCTTCGAATGCCCGAAACACGTTGCCGTGATAGCTAAGCCGAATCGGGAACGGCTCATCCTTAAGCAACGACCCGACGACCCGCGCAATCGGAGCCGTCATGTCCGATCGCAGAACGATCGTCGTGCCCCGTTGGTTAAGCAGCTTGAACAGCTTCTGATCGGAAGTGGAGCTTGCCACCCCTACCGTATCGTAATATTCGATCGTCGGCGTTATGATTTGATCGTATCCCCAGAGGCGCATGCACTCCAATACGCTTTGCTCGATCTTCCTGAGCTTGGTAACGGCGTGCGGCAAATAATCCTTTACCCCTGTCGGTTTCTCGAATACTTTTGGTTTCGTCATAGCGGTTTGCCCTCATTTCTATCGAACAATATACACTTCAATACGTTAAAGTGCTACCAAGTTACCATACTGCCAAAATAAAGAGTTAGTCGTATATTACCACGCCGCTCCCGCTCAGTCAATCCCGTGAAAACGTCAAAGCCGCCTTATGCCAAAACTGGCAACAGACGGCTTGAATACCCCTTACTCGAACGTAACGCCCACTCTATTCTTTACGAAATCGCGAATGAGCATGAATGTATCTCCGTTTGTCAGCTTGTCCGGGTTATTCATCCCATTAACGGTATCCTTCTCTATCCATCCCTGCTCCATAAGCATCTGAAGCGAAGCATCGCGCTCTTCCTTCAGTCCTGCCGCTAGAACGATAATAGAGCATGCCTTCTCCAATGTCAGGGGCTCGTTCGGTGACTGCTCTGTTATGAACGAAGCCTGTAACTTATTCGGCAAAGAATCCGGATATCTTTTCTGCAGCGTACGAATTCCGTTCGCGAACCGTTTGGCGCTAGAAGCACCGTCCAGTTTCCATCCGTCATTGGCATACCCTCCGATCGTGAGGAACAGACTGGTAGCCGTTATAAGCCCCTTATAATCCTTATGCTTCGCGTAAGCGGGAGTAGCGAAATTCCTCATCCGTAAATCCATGCCTTGATTCGTTAACCTGTTGCGCAGCTCGGCGATATCCAGCTTGGAGCGAGACAGCTCGCGCAGCGTGATCCCGCGGTCGATAGCTAGCTTGACGGCCGCTCCCGCCGCTTCACCTGTCGCCATGCCCAGCGGCATCACCCGAGCGCTTCCATGAGGCAACGTATCGAAGCTCGCCGACCTGCCGACGACTAGCAGCCCGTCCACTTTAAGAGGAACCAAAGATCGGAACGGAATTCCATATTGCTCTGGAACCATCATGATGGAGCCTTTGTTGCTCGCGTCCAGACTTTGAATGTCGACTTCATATGCTCCATAGGCAATCGCGTCCCAGTGGTCGCGGTTTTCCATTAGATCCGCCATTCGCAACCGATACTCGCCAACGATATGCCGCGTCTCTCTCACGTACAGTTCGGGAGCGGTACCCGCGAATTCCAGCTCTCGAAATTCCTTGAACTTTTTCTTCAAATAATCGACGATAAGCGGCGCTTCCGTGCTCCCGATCCGTATTCCCTCTTGTACCGATACCGGTTCCAGAGGATTCACCCCATAGATTTGCATCGAATTGATGAGCAAAGTATCGCCATCTTGACGCCCCATGTTCAAGCTGCGGATTTTCACCCGGGACGGATTGGAGGACTCGTATTCCCGCGCTTCCTGGTAACCCCATATGCTACGATCGTCAAACCCCGTGTTTTTATGGTGCTTCAATTCGTTCCATATTTTATCGGTTACTCCGCTAAGCTTAATGACCAGCGTAACGGCCATCTGGGCGTTCGGTTCTCCGATATCCTCGCGTCCGGTCGTATAATCAGCGCCTGCGGCAACCGCTACGTCGGCATCCTGAGTCGCGTCGATAATGGCATTCGAGCTTATTCTTGCCTCCGTGCCATCCTCTTTGATAATACGCATCCCGATCACTCGATTATCCGCCATCTCGGGAACCATTTTCCGAACCTTAAGCAACAGATCGATATTCGGTTCCGCCGCTACCATACGATGAAACAGATTCGCGGCATGATTGACATCGAAAGATGTCCCTCTTATCCCTTCGTGCCATTCCTGAAATAGGCCTTTGTCCAAATAAACCGGCTTATTCCAGAAACGATACGACACCGGAGCTTTGTTCAGATCCAAAGAATTCAGCCAGCCCAGCGTCATTAGTCCGCCTAGAATAGAACGATCTCTATTGTCGATCAAGAGAACTTTCAGATCGTTGCGCGCCGCGGAAATCGCCGCCATGATTCCTTCCGGATCCGTGCCGGTCACGATGACATCGTAAGCGGGGGCTAGATTCGCGGTCGAAGTCACGATATCGAGTTTCTCTTGTACCGGCTTATAGGAGGATTCATTGATCCGATTAGAGTAGGTGAAAGTAAAGAACACCAGGATTAGAATCAAACACAAGATCGCTTTTTTATAATGATTTAATGCCATGGTGAACTTCTCTCCTCAGCTAACTCCGCTTGCAGCGGCTTTTCCTATCCTAGTTCCCGCAAGGGATTTCCGCCCACTCTGGCATGAGGCGCTACATCCTTATGCACGACCGATCCGGCAGCCACGACGGCTCCGTCCCCTATCGTCACTCCAGGCAAGATCGTAACGTTAGCTCCGATCATGACGTTCGCTCCGATTCGGATATCTCCAAGACGATATTCCTTAATTAAATATTCATGCGTGAGCAGCGTCGAGTTATAGCCGATGATGGAGTTGTCTCCAATCGATATCCGCTCTGGAAAAAAGACGTCTACCATCACCATGAGGGCGAACGCCGTATGGCGTCCGACCTTCATACCGAGGACACGTCTGTAGATCCAATTTTTCACGGGCAAGCTCGGACAATAACGCGTGATCTGGATGAACACGAAATTACGGACCGCCTTGAACCGCGATATCGTTCGATACATTTGCCAAAGCGCATTCGGTCCTTCCACCGGATACCGCTCTACGTTTCTCAACCTTCGACACCCTCTGTCTCGATACCGCACAGGATTAAGAGCTCGTTCATGCTATGAAGCATATGTAACGCGCCGTTTTCTATAAGATGCTCTTCGCCCTTAAGCGACCAGGCCACGCCTACCGGAATCGCTCCGGCGGCGATAGCCGACTTCATGTCGACTGAGCTGTCACCGACCATAAGCGTTTCGGACGGCTCCGCGCCCAAAGCTTGGATCGCTTTGGCTACCGGCTCCGGATGCGGCTTAGCATTCTCTACGTCATCTATGGAAACGATCGTTTCCATGTGTTGATGAAGACCTAGCAATTCTAAAGCGCGAATGGTCGTCGCCCTCATCTTAGTCGTCACGATCCCGACGCGGATTCCCGCTTGACGAAGCTTCGGAATGACATCCGCAACACCGGGAAACAACGAAACCATCTCATCGTGCTTTAACAAATTGTAATCCCTGTAAGCCTGCACCACAGTAGCTACATCAACATCGTTCTCGTTTTGTTTCCACTTCAAGAATTGCTGCATCTGCATCGTAAGCGGCTGTCCCATTAAAGGGATAATATGCTCTCTGCCGAAATCCTCGCGGACGTGCCCGCGAAGCGCATGCATGCAAGACTCGATGATTAATTCGTTCGTATCGATAATCGTCCCGTCTAGATCAAACAGGACGGTCGTTATTTTCCTCGTTGCTTGCGTCATTCTTGTTAGTCTCCGTTTCTACTTGCGCAACGTCGGCATCCGCGGCTTTCTTTTTATGATTGATCAGCGGATCGTTGTATTTCTGCTTGGCTACGCCAAGCTTACGGCGCGTAATAATCAGGACGATGCCGGCCACGACGATCAGTAAGGCCAACAATTGAGAAATACGAATGTTGCCTTCCGCCGGATTCAGATAACCATATTCAAATACCGGTTTCATTGGCGACCATAACGCATCCACGAACGACACCAGCCAGTCCGGACCTTTAAACGCCAAGCTGTCCGTACGCAGCGGCTCAATGAAGAAACGACCGATCGAATACCAGATAAAGTACGAGAAAAACAGCTCACCCTCGCGAAGAAAGTTCCGACGGCGGATTACGAACAATATCATTAATCCGACCAAGCTCCACAACGATTCGTATAAGAACGTAGGGTGATGGTAAACCCCTTGCACGTTCATTTGATCGACTATGAATTTAGGAATATGTAACGTATCGCTTAAGAACGAACGTTCAACCTCGCCGCCGTAAGCTTCCTGGTTCACGAAATTGCCCCAACGCCCGATCATTTGGCCAATCAGCAAAGAAGGCGCGCAAATATCGACGATCCGCCAGAAATCGTAGCCCTTGGCTCGGATGTAGAAGAATCCGCAGATTAGCGCTCCGATTAAGGCTCCGTATATGGCAATACCGCCATTCCATATCTGAATGATTTCGCCTGGGTGGTCTTGGTAATAATCCCATTTGAAAGCAACGTAATACAACCGCGCGGCAATAATAGACGAGGGTACTCCATAGAGCATTAAATCCAGGAAAAAATCGGGGCTTATTCCGAACCGCTTACCTTCCTGAACCGCGATTAGCAACCCGGACAGGGCAGCCAGCCCAAGAATGATGCCATACCAATGTACCGATAAGGGTCCAAGCGTAAACGCGATCGGATCCAAGAGTAGAGTATACATGCTCATCCTCCATATATTTATTCGTAATCGTCTTCGGAGATCGCTTCGGTCAACTTATTCGTAAATTGCAGCGCAGCATTATAACCCATCCGTTTCAGACGGAAATTCATCGCCGCGACTTCCAGAATAACCGCTAAGTTCCGGCCCGGTCTAACCGGCACGGTCAACAACGGTACTTCCGTCTCGATGATCTTGGTCGTCTCTTCGTCCAAGCCAAGGCGGTCGTATTGCTTGTCCTGCTGCCAGTTCTCCAGCTTAACGACCAAGCTAATGCTTGTCTGGTTACGAACCGCGCCGGCTCCGAATAACGTCATGACGTTCAATATCCCCAGACCGCGAATTTCAAGCAGGTGCCGGATGAGGTCCGGCGCTGTTCCGAACAAGTTATTGTCGGCAGTCTGACGGATTTCTACCGCATCATCCGCTATCAGACGATGTCCGCGTTTAACTAACTCCAGGGCAGTCTCGCTTTTTCCGATCCCGCTGCCTCCGGTAATAAGCATCCCCACGCCATATACGTCCACGAGTACTCCGTGAATCGTTGCCGAGGGCGCAAGCTTCTTCTCCAGAAAGTTCGTAATCCGGCTCAGAAGAATCGTTGTCGCCACCGAGCTTCTTAATACCGGAAAATTTCTCTCGTTCGCGATTTCAATCAATTCCGTCGGAATATCCAACCCGCGCGTAATGATAATGCACGGCGTTTCCTCGTGACATAACCGTTCCATCCGATCGCGACGTTCCTCGGTCGTTAAAGTCTCAAGGAATGCAAGCTCCGTACGTCCAAGCATTTGCGCCCGATCTGCCGGGTAATAGTTGAAATAACCAGCCATCTCTAGTCCAGGCCGATTCAAGTCGTCCGTAACGATCGTTCTTCTCAGTCCGTCTTCGCCGGCGACAATTTCGAGGTGAAATTGCTGCACGAGTTCGGATACTCTCACTTTTTTAGCCATCGTACAGCTCCTTTCCTAATTTCCCCTATTTATCGTAACGAAAATAAACGCACAAAGCAATTTATACTTTCGAATATGTAAAAATGAAAACCGTCCGGCCATCGGCCGAACGGTAAACGTTCTAAAAGTATATTAGTTCTCGAAAATGTTCAATTCCGAGTCTTTGTCGAATACGTGGATTTTGTTCATGTCGATCGCGAGTTTGATGTTTTGGTTCTCGCGAAGGCCGGAACGTCCGTCAACGCGCGCGATAACGTTGTCTTTACCCAAACCGTTCAGGTAGAGGAACATTTCATGACCCAAGTTCTCGGAAACTTCGATCGTTGCGTTCACGATGCTGTTCGGAGAAGCTTCGATGAACACTGGCTCTTCGTGGAAATCTTCCGGACGAATTCCGAGAATGATTTCTTTGCCGATGTAGCCTTTAGCGCGAAGCGCTTTTGCTTTGCCTTCAGGAACTTCAACGTTAAAGCCTGTAGCACGGAAGCGAACCGATCCGCCGTCTTCAACCAATTGACCCGTGATGAAGTTCATCGCAGGAGCTCCGATGAAGCCTGCAACGAACAGGTTAACCGGGTGGTTGTAAAGAACGTCAGGAGTTGCAGCTTGTTGAATAAAGCCGTCTTTCATAACGACGATACGATCTCCCATTGTCATTGCTTCCGTTTGGTCATGGGTTACGTAGATGCAAGTCGTTTCAAGACGTTTCATCAATTTACTGATGTTAGCGCGCATTTGAGTACGCAGTTTAGCATCCAAGTTGGAAAGAGGCTCATCCATCAAGAAGACTTGCGGTTCACGAACGATTGCGCGACCCAAGGCAACACGTTGGCGTTGGCCCCCGGACAATGCTTTCGGTTTGCGATCAAGCAAGTGCTCGATTTCGAGCGTGCGAGCTGCTTCGCGAACGCGGCGATCGATTTCGTCTTTGCGGAATTTACGCAATTTCAGACCGAATGCCATGTTTTGATACACGTTCATATGTGGGTACAAAGCGTACGATTGGAAGACCATTGCGATGTCGCGATCTTTCGGTGCTACGTCGTTCACGACGCGATCGCCGATGTACAGCTTGCCTTCGGAAATTTCTTCAAGACCTGCGATCATACGCAGCGTGGTCGATTTTCCGCAACCGGAAGGACCAACGAGAACGAGAAATTCCTTGTCCTGGATATCCAGATTAAAGTCGGTTACCGATGCTTTGTCGGTACCTGCATATTTTTTGTACACATTTTCTAAGCGAACGCCTGCCATTGTTCATTTCCCCCTAAACTTCGTTTGAAGGTACATGATTATCTTAACTCACGCACAGGCCAAATGACTATGCACAAAGCGTACAAAAAATTCATTTCCTTTTCGTGACTTTGTACAATAGCAATAATATCCTGACCAATACCGCATCGTTGAACGATCGTACGTCCAAGCCTGCTTCGTGCTTAATTTTATCCAATCTATACAATAAAGTATTGCGATGTATAAATAATTTCTTAGCGGTTTCGCTGACGTTGCAATCCATCGAGAAAAAGGCATCCAACGTCGACACCGTTTCCGAATCCGTAAACAAATCGGGCCTGCCCATCATTTCCTCGACGAATCTCGAACGGACCATTTCCGGTATTCCGCTTAACAATCTCTCAAGGTGAACGAGCCAAGGCAGATGGATCTGCATGCCGACATGGAATTTACGCCCTAAAAATATCGTTTCCCTAAGAGTACCGACGATGCGGACAACGCTTTCCGATGGGACGATCGGCTCTCCTACCGCGATATGGCATTCTCCGCCCCATTCCCCCGTAATCAACTGATGGAGACCTTCCGCCAGCGTGGATAAGAGCTCCTTCGTTTCCTCGTGGCCTAGTACTTCGTCTCCATCGCCGTCCGCTTCCGTTAGTACCCGATCGCTGCTCAGAATAAGCCATTCATGCTCGCGCAGCGGGATTAATAACGTTTCATCGGAGATAAAGGAACGAATCGTCTTCTCAAGTTCTCCATAGGAAGGCTCTTTTTCCTCGAGTTGCTCGCATAGAAGAAGAAACGGGACCATCCCGTCGAATAACCGATTGCGAAGCTCCATTCGATCGGGTACCTCGGCTCGCCATTCACCGGCGGTAACGGATTGCTGAACCCAATCGCCGAATTTCCTGGCTTGACGCTCCAAGTCCGATGCTCCGGAAACGGGTCTCGCCCCGCCTTGCTGGACGGCCCAACCCAATAATTGTTTCTCGACCGGCGTCAGCGTGGCCGCGATCTCGATGCAATGCAGTTCCGCACCGTTCACTCGGACGACCATGAGACAAACCTTTTTCAGTTGGATCGCATCTCCGACCTCGGGATGTTTCTTTCCGCCTTCTTTTTCCCATTCGGGTCCCGTCAGTACTTTAGAGACTACCGACGCATTCAATAGTTGGCCCAATTGCTGCAGTCTGGTTTTATTCATCGTTGAAGCCCCTTGTCCGCGAAGATAAGCGATATATATGCGTCATTGTACCATATTTGACACATGCAAGGGATGAATCAGCGAAGGACAAGCAATACGACGATGGACAGTAGAGAGAAGACGGCTGCAATCAAATACAGAAAAGTAACCGTCTGCACCTGCGTCAGTCCCCACTTCATTAAACTGTGATGAGTATGCAAATTGTCCGCCCGATGTAAGCCTTTGCCTTCCAACAGCCTTCTGGCGAAGACGATAATCGTGTCTAGGATAGGCACGCCAAGCGCCAACATAGGAACGGACAACGATAATAACGTCGCACCTTTAAGCGTTCCTTCGATTGCTGTAACCGCAAGCGTAAAGCCCAGGAATGTCGCTCCGGCGTCGCCCATGAAAATACGCGCGGGATGGAAATTATAGACGAGGAAAGCAAGGCAAGCTCCCGCTAGCGCAACGCCGATCAGCGCAGTTACGTTCTGGGCGCCGATTAACGAAGCTGCGAACAACGTGAAGGCCGAGATTACGCATACTCCCGAAGCCAGCCCGTCGATCCCGTCGATGAAATTCAGCATGTTAATCAAAGCGAATACCCACAGCAATGTAAAAAAAGCGGCCCAGCCCGGAGAGAACAGAATCATGGCCGAACGGGAAGGCGCGGAAATACCGGCGATCGAGATCCCGAATGCTGACGGGATCAAGGATACGCCTATGTAGACGATTAATCTTGGCCATATCGGGAATTCCCGCCCGTATGATTTATACGCATCATCGATCAGGCCGATAGCGACTAGCAAACCGCCTCCTAGAGCCAGTACGCGCAAAATCGGAGTATTGCCTAGGAAGATCCAAGTGGTGGCGATCACGCCGCCGTATATCGCAAGACCTCCGCTAAGCGGAATAGGCGCCGAATGAACTTTACGTTTAGTGGGGCGATCGACGAAACCGATTTTGAGGGCGAACGCCCGTACGATGGGGACCAGCAGGAGTACGAGGAGAAAGGAAAATCCGAGCGCATATAGGTAGATCAACTGGCAGCCCCTCCTGGTCGGCAATATCCGCGAGCTTCTTTACTTTTCCCTAAAAAAGAAAAATCACCCCTTGGGGTGGCTCGATTTATCCGTAGGCACACTACCGCGCGCCTTGGCACCATCTGCGTTTGGAGTTGCGTTTTAAATCGGTACTGTAGTGTTACTTTTTGGCGCTATGGATTCATTTGTGCTCGGAGTCGGTGCTGTAACGTTACTTTTTGGCGCTATGGATTCATTTGTACTCGGAGTCGGTGCTGTAGCGTTACTTTTTGGCGCTATGGATTCATTTGTGCTCGGAGTCGGTGCTGTAACGTTACTTTTTGGCAATGTGGCTTCATTCGTGCCGGTGCTTCCGCTTACGAGGTAAGATAACGTTATCATGTAACGTTATTTCGGTTTTGCAGATAACTGTGAGATCAATTAGCGTTATCGCATATCGTTAATTATTTATTATTGTCCAGTTTTCTTCTTGAGATAGGGGTTAGCGTTATGGCATAACGTTATTGCTTCTTTTTGGGTAACTTTGTAGACGAATAACGGTATGTGACAGCGTTATTAATTGAAGATATTGTTGGTCTGTTCCCTACAACAAAAAAACAGACGTTTGCACGTCTGCGCGTTTGATAAAATGGTGAGCCATGAAGGACTCGAACCTTCGACACCCTGATTAAAAGTCAGGTGCTCTACCAACTGAGCTAATGGCTCGTATTGCGAGTGGTCCCCCGAGAAGTAATCGGATTTCGCTACAACGCTTTACGTCACTTACTAGGGTAAAAAATGGTGGAGGATGATGGATTTGAACCACCGAACCCGAAGGAAGAGATTTACAGTCTCCCGCGTTTGGCCACTTCGCTAATCCTCCACAATACAAGCCGGTCTGGTAACCGGATAAAGAAATGGTGGCTCGAGACGGAATCGAACCGCCGACACGAGGATTTTCAGTCCTCTGCTCTACCAGCTGAGCTATCGAGCCTTAATCTTGCCAATAAAATAATGGCGGAGCTGACGGGATTCGAACCCGCGGTCTCCTGCGTGACAGGCAGGCATGTTAGGCCACTACACCACAGCTCCATGCTGTTAAGGGGGCCCCGAAAAGTAATCGGAATAAGCTACGAAGGCTTTCTTCACTTTTTGGGGTGAACTTTATGGTGGAGGCTGACGGGATCGAACCGCCGACCCTCTGCTTGTAAGGCAGATGCTCTCCCAGCTGAGCTAAGCCTCCATGGGATATAAGAAATTCTTGGTAGCGGCGAAGGGACTCGAACCCCCGACCCTCCGGGTATGAACCGAATGCTCTAGCCAGCTGAGCTACACCGCCACATTGCGTAACGCGATTCGGTACAAGACCTGAACCGTCATACCAAAGAACATGAAACCAAGGCTTGCGCCTTGAAAACTGGATGCGAAGTAAAGCGATCAGAAGAAGGTGAGTATCGTTGTCTTACAGTGTCTTTCGTGACGACTAAAGTCGCACGACTTCGTTTAGGATAAGCCCTCGACCGATTAGTACCCGTCAGCTCCACACATTGCTGCGCTTCCACCCCGAGCCTATCAACCTGGTGTTCTTCCAGGGGTCTTACGAATTGGGAAATCTCATCTTGAGGCAGGCTTCGCGCTTAGATGCTTTCAGCGCTTATCCCTTCCGCACTTGGCTACCCAGCGGTGCTCCTGGCGGAACAACTGGTACACCAGCGGTGCGTCCATCCCGGTCCTCTCGTACTAAGGACAGCCCCTCTCAAATTTCCTACGCCCGCGACAGATAGGGACCGAACTGTCTCACGACGTTCTGAACCCAGCTCGCGTACCGCTTTAATGGGCGAACAGCCCAACCCTTGGGACCTACTTCAGCCCCAGGATGCGATGAGCCGACATCGAGGTGCCAAACCTCCCCGTCGATGTGGACTCTTGGGGGAGATAAGCCTGTTATCCCCAGGGTAGCTTTTATCCGTTGAGCGATGGCCCTTCCATTCGGTACCACCGGATCACTAAGTCCGACTTTCGTCCCTGCTCGACTTGTAGGTCTCGCAGTCAAGCTCCCTTATGCCTTTGCACTCTGCGCGCGATTTCCAACCGCGCTGAGGGAACCTTAGAGCGCCTCCGTTACTCTTTAGGAGGCGACCGCCCCAGTCAAACTGTCCGCCTGACACGGTCCCTCTACCGGTTAACGGTAGTAGGTTAGAACTCCGATACGATCAGGGTGGTATCCCAACGGCGCCTCCACAGAAGCTTGCGCTCCTGCTTCATAGGCTCCCACCTATCCTGTACAGACCGTACCAAAGTTCAATATCAAGCTACAGTAAAGCTCCATGGGGTCTTTCCGTCACGTCGCGGGTAACCTGCATCTTCACAGGTACTAAAATTTCACCGGATCTCTCGTTGAGACAGCGCCCAAGTCGTTACGCCATTCGTGCGGGTCAGAATTTACCTGACAAGGAATTTCGCTACCTTAGGACCGTTATAGTTACGGCCGCCGTTTACTGGGGCTTCAATTCATAGCTTCGGGTTGCCCCTAACCACTCCTCTTAACCTTCCAGCACCGGGCAGGCGTCAGCCCGTATACTTCGCCTTACGGCTTCGCACAGACCTGTGTTTTTGCTAAACAGTCGCTTGGGCCTCTTCACTGCGGCCCCCTCGTGCTATTCACACTACCGGGGCACCCCTTCTCCCGAAGTTACGGGGTCATTTTGCCGAGTTCCTTAACGAGAGTTCTTCCGCGCGCCTT